>JAFODP010000042.1 GCA_017380635.1 Bacteroidales bacterium
AGGAGATTGCCGATAAGCTTGGAATTTCTGTTCCGATCGTCAAGCAAGCGATCCGAATCGTCAGCGAAAAATCCGGTCTTTCAAGAGCCGATTTTGCCGCAATTTTGTAATTTTATATATCCCAAACACCCCAAAAAAGATATATAAAATCGCAAATTTATATATCTAAAAAGTGTGTTTTAGGTAGTACCGCAAACGAAAAAAATCTGCTATACTTTTATCATCAAAGGTATGGCAGATTTTTCTTTTCTCAAAAAACTGCCGAAAGGAGCGATTATATTAACGATGAAATACGAAACTGACGCTTCGAAAATCGAGAACACTCCCAAAGAAGGAGATCTCTATAAGGTTGTAACAACGTTCGGAAAATCATTTGAACTACGGTACGGATTTTACGAGGAACGAGATCGGCAAAGTCCGCTGTGCGAGCCTGCGATCATCTATCCAGATTTTATCCGAGAGCCGCTGTTCACCGAAACAGGAGAGCCGTTCGTCACGATGATGCAGGATGCTTGCGGTCATTACAAAGGAAGCACAAAACGAACGCCGGACTCAACCTGCGCCGAATGTAAACATTTCAAACAAGGCGAGGAATGGTTTGGTATTTGCTCTTGCAAAGCACGCAAGACCCCCGAAACACTATAATACAATATAAAGGTTGAAATCACCACGGAGGAAAGCAAAATGAACAGAAAACAGTACGATGCTCCCGAAATGAACATTGTTAAGTTCCAAACCGCAGACATCATCACCACAAGCACTGGTGAGTTCGACGGCGAATGGGTGCCGCTCGGCGGCAGATCGTCCGAAGATGAAATTGTTTATTAAGAAATGCCCCATATAAGGAGAACCCTCATGAAAAAAATATCTTTAATTCTACTCTCAATGCTCTTGATATTCACCCTTGCAGCTTGTGGCAACAAGTGCGAGCATACATACGATAACGCCTGCGATGCGACCTGCAACGAGTGCGGTGAAACAAGAGAGGTCGGCGCACACGATTACAATGCAGCCGATTGCGATACCCCTAAGACCTGCAAGATTTGCGGAGCAACCGATGGCGAAGCACTCGGACATACCGCAGAAGCCGACGATGGCAACTGCACCACCGACATCAAGTGCTCGACCTGCGGCGCGGTATTGACGAGCGGCAAGACACAGCATATCGCTCACGCCGATGACGGAGATTGCACCACTCCCGTGACCTGCACCGAATGCTCTACTGTTATTACGGCGGCAAAGAGCCACGATTTCAGCGGAGCTTTGGAAAAGGACGCAAGCGGACATTGGCACGTATGTGCAAATGAAGGCTGTACCAAGACCGACACAAAAGCAGATCACATCTCTGACGGTGCTGCAACCGAGGAAAAGGCTGAAAAGTGTACGGTCTGTGAGCACGTGATCACTCCCGAGCTTGATCACACCCATAACCACAATATTCCCAAATACGATACCGAGAACCACTGGATTGAATGTGCTTGCGGTGATAAGTCGGCTGTTACAGCTCACAGCGCAACCGACGATAACGATTGCACTACCGCAGATGTTTGCTCTTGCGGATACACCGTTAGAGCTGCAAAGGACCACACCCCCGGCAAGGATGACGGCAACTGCATGACCGAAATCAAATGCACCGAATGTGGCAAGACCGCAGTAGCCGGAGCTACCGACCACAACGACACAGACCACGACTATATTTGTGACAACGGCGACTGTCAGATCACTCTTGACGGCGCACCCAAGGACGAGAACGAGGGTATCGACCTTCCGCTCGTTCCCAACAACTAATGAATCTGCTATCCAAGGAGGATATATCTAAATGAAAACAAACACAAAAAG
>JAFODP010000043.1 GCA_017380635.1 Bacteroidales bacterium
CGGCGCACAGGTCAGCAAGGATATTGTCGAGCCTATGTTCAACTCTCCCGAGGGCTTTATCGGTATTTTCCCAAAGAAAGACAAAAACGATGACGGCGCGTTTGAGGTTGTCGGCTTGTTGCAAGCGATGAAAGGTGATATAAGCACCTTGACCCGTGATGAGAACGCAAACGGCGGCGATTGGTCTTTGTCACTTGTGGCTACCGAGCCTTTTGCCGAGGTCACTTTGGTTGGTGAAGATAAGACATACGCAAGCGCGAAAGCGATGTATGACGCGCTAGTAGCGAAAGCGTATTAAAAAGTTAAACAATCGGGGCGGGTGTTTGGCCCGCCCTTTTTAATTAATTGAAAAGGTATGAACAAAATATTTTTGACACAAGATGGCGAGGTGTTACGCGTACAAAAACGCGGTCAAATCTTGCTTACCTTAAACGCAAAGGAAAACGGCAACGCAGCCGTGGCTAAGCGTTGGGAAGACGTGGAAGACTTACGCGTTACCGCGAATATCCCTAACGTTTCGGGAATCGTACGTTTGCCACATACTTTTGACGGTAGCGATATGACTATCGCGGCACACTATGAGTGGCACGACTGCAACGTTATGGTTATCGGCAATTTGGGTGGCGTGCCTTTCGAGTTTAATATCGAACTGAAAGTGGACGCGGCTGCTGCTGAGACTACAAGCGCGATCGTGGAAGTCCCCGCGCTAGACGCAGGCGGTGCAGGTGGTAGCGCAGGCGGTGGCATGGTAGAGGTGACGCACGAGCAACTAAAAGCAATGCGTGACGCAGGCCAATTGGTTGCAGGTCAGCAGTACCGAATTACCGATTATGTTGCGACAACAACCGACCCCGAAAGCCGTAGCGCAAACCATCCTTTTGATATCATCGTGACCGCGGATAACGAGCGCACGTTAAACGAAAGCGCACGCGCTATCGCGCACGCAGGCGACACGTATTTCGAGAAATGCAACCTCGCGGCGTGGCAGTTGATGTATTGTTTGGATAATGATACAAGCCGTTTCGCGTGGGCGCAAGAGGGCGGCGAGTTTTATGAATTTAGTGTTAGGGCTTTCGGTGCTGGAGGATCAGCGAAACTTGAAAGCGATAGCGATACTACAATTTCCGGTTTCCCATATCGGTTTACTGTGAACTATCAAGGTAGTGAGATCGCAATTCTTGCACCGCAAAAAACTTTCTCAACACCAACTGTCTGCTACTTTGTAGGAATAGCCACAGACCCCACCCAAGTCTATGTCGATTATATTACATATAAGATTCAAGAAGACGGGAAAGGTGTTGTTTATCGTATGATAGACGAGAATAATAATGATATGCCTTACGATTTCAAAGGTATTCAATTTAAGCGTTATAAAATAACAAGGTGCGACAATATTCCATCGTTCGTTGGGAAATATGGTGCAAAAGGTATTGATATCCCGTATTCCGTTGATAGTGATGATTTTAGGTTTGCTTACCTATTTAATGTCATGATGAATGATTTAGACGAAGATGATAGTGTCGGCTTTTATTTGGGAATTCCAAAAAATTGCAAGATATCGCATGCGGGTAGTCTGCCAAACTGTGTATGTATGCAGGATATGACGTCTGGAGAATCAAGTTGCTCAGATTGGGAGAGCCTATTCGGTACAAATTGGACGTGCATGAACGGGTGTTCTGGATGGCGAAGCAACGGAAGCAAGTGGACTTGTGGAGATAGTTGCGATAAATGGTTTACAGAAAATAGCGGCAATTGGATGTGCGAAGGTGATAATAGTTATTGGGAATGTAGTGCTGGCGGATGGGCAGTAAAATCTCATGTTTGGTATTTTAATATTCTCTCGTTTTTTGAGGGAGTTGTCGATTTTATTCCATCTGTGAATTATCCTCAATTTGCAGCCGAAAACACCAACGGCGAACTAAAAGTGTGGAACCCTGCTGACCTTGTGCAATAATGGCAAAGACAATTAAGATACCGGTAGCGCAAGCGGTGACTTTGTTCTTGACGCTCATATCCGTTGGTTTGTTTATCGGCGGCTTTCTCACGCCGCCTATGGGTGTAATTGACGGCTCAGTACTGACGGCGGCAGGTATATTGTTTGCTTTTGCGGCTCTATGGGTGACCGCTCATGCGGTTATTGAAGAGGGCAAGGTCGGCAAACTTAAACGCGGAAACACGGAAATTGAAATAACCGATACCGATAACAAAGATGACGCGTGAAAAGGTTATAAAAGAGCTCAAAAAGTTTTTCAGTATCGAGGAATTAGTCTGCGACCACACGTTCCAAAAGTACGGCGAAAAGGCGTGGCGATTCTTTGATACTGAAACGCTGCTCACGTTGTTAATCGTGCGCCGCGATATCATCAATGCACCGCTTATATGCAACACGGAAACAAGTCACCAACGCGGCCTGCGTTGTAACCTTTGTGCGATAGTGAAATCGGCGATAAAGCACTACCTTTCGGCGCATATGCAGGGCAAAGCTTTTGACCTGCTATGCAAGGAATACACGGCCGCGCAAATGCGTAAAATGATAGCCGAAAAGCAGGCTTTGCTACCCGTTCCCGTGCGCATGGAGAGCGGCGTTTCGTGGCTGCACATTGATACGTTTGACCCTACAAACGGAAAACAAAAAATTGTGTTTTTTGAGTGATGAGCGAAAAAGGTTACATAATATTGCAAGCAATATTGTCTGCTATCGCGGCGGCAGCAATCATGGTGTTTTTTGGTTGCAGTCCAAAAGTGCAGCCGCCTTTGCTTTCGGGTACTGATAGCACGCGCGTACACGTAGAAACGAAATACGATAGTATTTGGGTGGACCGGTGGCACGTGGTCAAAGAAAAAGGCGACACTATTTGGCTGCATGATAGCATCTATATTGAGAAATGGCGCGAGAAACACACGCGTGATACGATATGCGTGCGCGATAGCGTGCCCTA
>JAFODP010000044.1 GCA_017380635.1 Bacteroidales bacterium
ACGACAAAGGACAGCATACACGTTATAGAGGGTAACAAGGGCATAACGGAACAGGTCGGCGAAAGAATCATAGCTATCAACGGCCGTTTCATTCGCGGTTTTGTTTGCCCGGAATATGAGGTTGTGACCATCCAGGGCCGGGCTATTGAGGAGGCCGAGAAACTTGCTAAACGGGCCGTAAAAGACCGCATGAAGTACGATGGCACAGCAACCTATAACACGTACAATAAGGCCTTAAACGGCGCGAAAAAAATCAATTGCGCGACCTTTATTAGCTACGTGTTACAGGCCATTAAGGTTCTGCCTTATAACCGCCGTATCTGGCTTTCCGATAAGGTCAACGGGTCCGGGGCCGCAACGCTTAAGAAACGCGCGGACATTTCGCACCCGAAGAAATCACCTAAACGGCTGCTGAAAGAGGGCAAAGTGAAGCCGGGCGATATTTACGGTTGGAAATGGGCCGGTGGGGTCCATACCGCAATGGTGCATCATATTGAGGGCAAGCGGATCTATTGGGTTACGGCCGGAAAATCTGACGTTGCCGCGCACCGGCTTATTAGAAGACGGCCGTTCTACTATAGAAAGCGCGCGGATATAGTGGTAAAACTGGAGCAGCCGAAATAACATCGATCAGATCGCGCCGTTCCTTCCGTTTGTCTCCTGGGCGCGTTTTGATAGTTCGCCGCCTGGTGTTCTAATTCGTTACAGTTCGTTTTAATCACACACACGCCGGGCGGCGCATAACTTTGAGGCTCTAATTTTCGATTTAAGCGATTTTAATTGGGGCGGTCGATATATTAATCATTGAAACAACCGGGGCGTTCCGTCCCGGTCTTTTTTATTGCAACGAAAAATAAAATATTATGTAAACGGGGTTGACATTGCATATAATACCGTATAATATAATATGTAGTAGGGCAAACGGCGCGAAATTCACTCGCGCCGGAAATAAAAAACCCAACTATTCCTAAAATCATAAGACTAGGAATAATTGACACAAGCCCTACCATAACGGTAAGGGCTTTTTTATTTGATTAAAGGAGAACGCAAAGATGAAATTCCATATATGTGAACAGACAAAGATTATAACCGCCACAAACTGGGGCGAACTGGAGAAGCGCTTCAACACGGTCATGTTGGAACTGTCCGGGAAAAGCCCGGTCCGCGAAATACTGGAGCCGAACGTTTGGGCGATATTCTACACGGAAGAATACTACGAACCCGAAACGGTCGATGAAGAACGCGAACTTGACGGAACGGAACTGCACTGTATTGATTGCGATTATTTCCGTCTGATTCTGAACGCGGACGGAACCGAGCGCATGAGTACGAAAAAGGGGAAGTGTACGCTTTGGAATTGCGCGGTGTACAAGACCGGCACAGCAAAGGCGGGTTGTTATGGAAAAATCGAGCAGTTAAGAGGGGGTGAATAAATGACGGCTGCAAATATGGATTTACGCGTATTGATGTTCCGGGAACGGGTGACCCAGGCGGAACTTGGAGAACGGCTTGGAATGGGTCAGCCGGAAGTGAGCGTACTTCTGAAGCGCGAACTCGGCCGGGAGCAGAAAAGGCGTATAAAAGCTATTATTGGAGAGATTGTTTCAGAAAGGGAAAGGGGGTAAAACATGAAGAAGCTGGTTATTGATTTGATGCTCGGAACGGCCCTGTTCGGGGCGTTCTATATCGGCTTTTACTGGTTGGCTACTTATGCTTATTTGGGCTAGTTATGGCACGCGTTGACTATTTCATCCCGTCCGGTGACCCGGCAGCGGATTTCGACCGCTACGAGTTCTATAAAGCACTGGACGCGCAGAAAGAACAGGACACAAACAGATATATCTACGATTGGGAGGAATCAGAAGAATGGGAAACAAAAGAGAATTGGTTGGAGATCTCCGACAGGTTTTGAAGCCGTACTTGGGTCATTGGGACGTGCCGGAAAATGGCGATCTGGTATTGACCATTGATAAGGTCTATGAAGAGGACGTAAAGAACGAACACGGGACAGAAAGAAAGCCCGTGATGTACTGGAAAGAACCGAATTATAAGCCAATGATTATCAACAAAACGAACAACGATTCTATCACGGCCCTGTACGGTCGCAGAACGGAACGGAACACATGGGAAGGAAAGAAAATTGCCCTATATAGTGCGGTCGTTCCCCGTTCGTCGGACGGACACGGTTTACGGATCCGCGATTATAAGCCCGAACCGGACGAATACGTTTGCGAGAATTGCGGCGCAGTTATCGTTGATTCTGGCAAATTCAAGGCGAAGAACATTGCGAAATCCAGTTACAACCAGTTCGGTCAGGTGCTTTGCATGGATTGCGCGAAAGCCGCAAAGGAGGCGTTAAATGCTGACTCGGAGTAACTATTTCGACCCCGAAAACGAGTGGGAATATTTCGGATCCACGCAGTTCAAATCTTTTCTCAAATGTGAGGCCGCTGAAATGGCAAGGCTTAACGGGGAATACACGCCCGGGACTACAACGGCCCTTTTAGTCGGTTCATATGTAGACGCGTACTTTGAGGGCCGATTAAGTGAGTTCATAGCGGAACACCCGGAGATACTGAACAGCCGGAGTGGCGCGTTAAAGGCAGAATATAAGCACGCAAACGCGATAATAGAACGATGCGGCCGCGATAGGACGTTTAGCAGATTCATGAGCGGGGAAAAGCAAGTCATTATTGCTGCCGAACTGTTCGGACATCCGTTCAAGATTCGTATCGATTCTTACCACCCAGGCAAGATGATTGTTGACCTTAAAGTCATGAAGGACTTTGAACCGGTATATGTTCCCGGAAAAGGCAAGCTGAATTTTATCGAGGCGTTCGGCTATGACTTACAAGGCGCGATCTATCAGGCCGTTGAACAGCAAGCCCGGATCGATGCGGGCGAAACGGACGCGGAGAAGCTGCCGTTTTACTTGGCTTGTGCAACTAAACAGGAAACGCCGGACATAGCAATATTTGAAATTCCACAGTACAAGTTGGACGCGGCGTTAAAGATAGTCGAACACTACATTGACGAGTTCGCCGCGGTCAAGGACGGGGAGATCTATCCGAAACGGTGCGAACATTGCGAGTATTGCCGGGCCACTAAAAGGCTTAAAGGGCCGGTTATTTTGGAGGACATGCAGAATGAATAATATCGTGATTCACGGGCGGCTTACACGCGACCCGGAATTGAAAAGCTACACAACGAACAAAGGCGAACCCGGCCAGGTTGCGCGGTTCGGGGTGGCCGTAAACAGGCGGTTCGGCGAAGAAACTGACTTCTTTGATTGTTCGGCGTTTAACAAGTCAGGGGAGACAATCGCATCGTGCTTTCATAAGGGTGACGGCATCGTGCTTTCCGGGGAGATGCAGAGCCGAAAAACGGATGATAAAACGTATTGGAGCATCAAGGTTGACAGTTGGGACTTTGCAGAGAAGAAAGGCTCTGAAAACGGCGCACAGAGCGCCACAGGGGGAAACGTGCCGGAGAGCATGGAAGAAATTGACGAGGATGTGCCGTTTTGATGGTTATCGAGGTAGACACAAGGGAAAAGCCAAGGGCAATTAAAAGCATTCTGGAAACGTTCGACACGGTCGGGGTCAAACACATTTCGACAAAACTGTATGTCGGCGATTATAGGACGCTTGAAAATCCTAGACTAATTATAGACCGCAAACAGAACATTGGCGAACTTGCACAGAACGCCACGAGCGGACACGACCGTTTTAAACGCGAACTGATGCGGCTAGACGATATAGGCGGTGAAATGGTCATACTGGTCGAACAGAACCGTTATAAGGACGTTTCCGGTCGGATCGTAACGGTCAGGGAAATAGCCGACCTAATGGGATGGAAAAACCCACACGGAACGGTTGACGGTGTGACGGTTTTTCGGGTTTTGTCCGCCTGGGAGCATAAGCATAACGTGCGGTTCGATTTCTGCTGCAAGTCCGAGACGGGCCGAAGGGTATTGGAGATTTTAAGCGATGGCAAACAACGGTTGGATCAAACTCAATAGGGATATCTTGACCGACGAAACGTGGCTTAAAAAACCGTTTTCGGAAGGCCAGGCGCTTGTTGACCTGGCATTGATGGCGACATATACGGCGCGTGACGTTACCATCCGCGGCGAAACGGTGCATCTTGAACCGGGTGACGTTGTCCGGTCGCAAGCGCAGCTTGCGGAACGTTGGGGATGGTCCCGGGGCAAGGTTCGCAGGTTCATCGAGCGCCACGAATGGACCGAAAAAGCGGCCCAAAAACCGGCCCAACAAAAAGCCCAAAAAGCGGCCCAAAAACGGACAGTTATCCGCGTTGATATTTCAAGGCTTTCCGGGATTGGGCGGCCCGAAAACGGACAGAAAAACGGCCCGACAAAAAGCCCAAAAACGGACACATACAAGAAGTATAAAGAAAGTTATATACAAGAAGTAGAAGAAGTAGACGCGCGCGCGCGCGAGGGACAAGCCCGCGGCGGCACGAACCGTCCGATAAACGTTAACACAAAAGCTATCACTAGCGCGCCGCGTTCTACTCCTACCACTCCTACTTTAACAGAACTTCACTCTTTTTGCTCTGAACATGATCTACACGTCAATGTTGAACGGTTTGCTGAGTATTACGGATCCAGGGGATGGAAAACGTCCACAGGAAAGCCCGTAACCAATTGGAAGAGAAAGTTGTGTGATTGGTCGGATGCGGACGGCGAAAATTGGAAAGAAGAGCAGCGCAGAAAGGCCGCCGTTGAAAAGGGGAGGAGGGAGCAAGCGGAAAGAGAAGCAAAACTGGAGGAAGAATATCAGAAAGAGTTAGAGAAATGGCGGGCCGAAAAAGGCCGGGACGCGCCGAAAAGTATTGAAGAACTAAAAAATGCCGTTTTAAAGGAGATTTAACGGGCTGTTAAGGATTTACCCAAGAAATGGATAAAAGTTGCTGAAATCGATTAAAAACGGCCTTTGCGGGCCGTATGGAAAGGAAGGGTTGAGATGAGAAAAACAGAACGGGTGTTACTGGACGCGAAAAAGGTGTTCGACCTGGCCGAAAAGCAAGGCATGTTAAAGGCGGATCTGTCCGCGGCGTGCGGAATGTCTGACACATGGATCCACGGCGCGATCCGCAAGCCGATTATTAGACCAAAGGCTGAACTTATGGCAGACCGTTTAGGCGTGTCATTAGATGAAATCACGGTGCGCGACGAACCGGAAGAAAACGGTTTTCCGCCGGATGATGTGAGCGAAACGGCCCCGGCTATCGCGGAAATGACAAAGGCAATTAAGCACATGGAGCAAGAACTTGTAATTGAACTGTCAGACATTTACGGCGCGATCTTGGCGTTACAGACATTACAGGCGCAGACAAGAAAGGATATTCTTGAGGCAATAGAAAGCGTTTGGGGGTTAGAGGAATGATTAAGCAATTACGTAACGGAATCAAACAACTGGTCGCGGACGAACTGGAACGGGCGCGGAAGGACAACGGCAGCGGTTTTAATAGTCAGCATGAAGCAATAGCGGTGACCTGGGAGGAGGTCGAGGAGGGCCGGGAAGAACTGGAACGGCTTGCGGAGTGTCTGACCGATGCGAACCGGGCAAGGAGTCTGATTGAAGGAGAGATAAGCCGGATCTGGCATAACGATATTAGAGCCAATTTTAAGGCTGACAATGTGCTTTTAAGGCACGTCGAAGAGGTTGCGATTGATGCCGCGGCGGAATATATCCAGGTGGCAGCAATGGCCCGGAAGTGGCGCGAAATGGATCGTGCTGTTCCGGTGCATAAATTGCCGTAGAAAGGGGATAGAGATGCTAAAGGAGAAAAAGAAAGCCGTAATTGTGTTTGACATGCCGGAGAACTGTTGGGATTGCCCGTGCTTTTCAGGCAATGCCGGGGAGATGTATTGCGCGGCGGCCCGTCAGGGATTCACCCGGTCCCAGGAAGTCATGCTTAAAAAGTACATTGCTTTTCTGCCGGGATTCTGCCCGGTGCGCGAGATGCCGGAGTACAAGATGGATTGGCGGGCCGGGGACGGCGGGTACGAAAGCGGATGGAATGATTGCCTGGATAAGATTGGAGGGTGCCGGAGATGATCGGACAACTGAACATTTACGGTAAAGATAAAGTTCAGGTCGCCATTGAGCGGTTCAGAACGTTTGAGCCGCCGGAAGGTTATTTCTTGGCGTTCAGCGGCGGAAAAGATAGCGTGGTTATAAAAGCCCTCGCGGATATGGCCGGGGTGAAATATGACGCACATTACCAACTTACAAGCGTTGACCCGCCGGAGATGGTTCGGTTTGTGAAGTCGTTTGACGATGTGATTGTAGACGTTCCGAGAGATAAAGACGGAAAACAGATAACCATGTGGAATTTGATTCCTAGAAAAATGATGCCTCCTACGAGGTTAGTAAGGTATTGTTGTCAGGAATTAAAGGAAAGTGGCGGCGATGGTCGGTTTACTGTTACGGGTGTTCGATGGGCCGAAAGTTCCAACAGGAAAAATAACCAAGGTGAAGTGACCATTTTCAAAGCGGATAAATTAAAAACGTACTCAGCGGTA
>JAFODP010000026.1 GCA_017380635.1 Bacteroidales bacterium
AACTGAATGCATCCTATCGGGAAGCAGACGCCGATGAAATGGAATCTTTCCATGCCCAGATGAAGGCAGAGGCAAAGCGGCTCAGCCAGCTGGATGATACCGGCAAGGCAGCACAGATCAATCTGAACAATCTGGCAAAGGAGGACCCGAAGGCTTTTGCCAAAGCGCAGTCGGAAGCCGCTTTGGCCACTTTGAAGAACCAATTAGCCGATCCGAGTCAGCCGATCTTACAGCAGCTTCCTGATGCGGACCGCTTGGCAGCTCAGGTCTTGATGCACAGCATGGTAAACGAAATGAAGCCGTCTATGGACGATACTGTCCTGTCTGCCATGTGCGCTCAGCGGTTGACTGTTGAAAACACCCTCTGCCGGACACCGGCTCTGCGAAACCTGCTGACGAAATCTCCGGAGCAATTCCTGGCAGTGTTGGAAGACCCTACAAACCGTTTGACATTGGCCAAGCTTTCCATGCAGCAGCTCAACACCGTTGAACGCAACCGGAATGTACTCCCAACCGCTGAAAAGGCCGCTGCGCAAATCGAAGCAGAAACAAGCGCTCCTAAGGGACCTGTTGTGGGATGACGGAGCATATTCGTCTGAGCGCGTGACACAGCAAAGCCGCCGCATATATTGCGGCGGCTTTTTAAAACAAAATAGATTACCGGCGGCAACCACCACAAATACTGATCCTGACAGCGTAATTTGTAAAATGATTGTAGGGGCTGGCGCCCACGACAGCCCGTTGTGCGTTTGCGGGAAGATGACCTTGCGGGGCGTCGAAGGCGCCGCCCCCTACAAATGCGAAAAGGAGAAAGATATACTATGAAAGCAACTGGAATTGTTCGTCGAGTAGATGATTTAGGCCGTATTGTTATTCCGAAAGAAATCCGCCGCACTCTCCGCATCCGTGAAGGAGATTCCTTGTTGCAACATTGACACCAATCGACCGATTTTGCTGGTCGATACATAATCTTGCGCAAAGAGTAACAGCGAGGTGAATTTCACCTCGCTGCTTTTAGTGTTTTATTAGTTTCTTGAGAATTGGTGATTTAAAAAAGCGATTTTCGAAAAGTCCGTCGTTAGTGGACAAAAGCCAAAGGATAATGCAAATTATCACAATATAAGGAAGTATAGAAAAGCCAAAAAGTTCTATGCCAAGGAAAATAGCGCTTATAAAGCTATTTGTAGCACAGCAAAACAGTCCAATTATACCAAGTGCCGCTGCCAATCCCGAATCTAATCCCAAAAGGCCTCCAAAGAAACACCCGAAGGTTGCGCCAATACAAAAAGTCGGAACGATTTCTCCACCCTTGAGCCCGGCGGCTAAAGTAATAGTGGTGAAAACAAGTTTTAAAATAAAATCATACCATTTTGCACTGCCGGAGATAGCATTAATGGCCATGTTCATCCCGGAACCATTATAGCGCATGTCTCCAATACAAGCTGTCAAAATAACAACTGTAAGAGCAAAAATAAAAGTTCTAATAAATGAATTTGGAATAAATTTTTTTATCCAAATCTGAACTTTTTCAAAGGCAAAACACATCACTGTGCTTAATAAACTGAGTCCGATTGCCAAAACAAAAATTTTCCAAACCGTAGAGATCGAAAAAGTTATAAGTCGGTTTAAATGTATTGCTTCTTCTGCAACATTTAAAAGAGAAGCACACTTTTTTGCAACCATTGCTGAAATAAAGCAAGGTATCAAAGCTAAAGAAAATATTTTCTTACTTGATTTAAATTCCAAAACAAAGAATGCTGCTGTAAGAGGCGTTCCAAAAACACTTGCAAAGGTTGCACTCATTCCACTCATAATGAAAATTGTTCGTTGCTCACCTTTAAGTTTTAAAGCATCTGAAATTGCCGAACTTCCGGCGCCACCCAATTGAAGCGCCGCCCCTTCCTTTCCTGCCGAACCGCCGAAAAGCTGTGTTATTGCAGTTGAAACAAATACAAGGGGAGCAATGATTGCGTTGATTCTGTCTTTATTTTTAAGGTTTCGTATAATTTCATTTGTTCCGCGGTGATTATCAACCTTGAATTTGCGATACAACAGGAGGGTGGCAATACTGCCTAATGGCAACAAAAGAATCAACCAAGGCGATGTTTCTCTTAAATTTATAACAAAAGACAGAACAATTGCAAACGTCGCGCCGATAAATCCGCCAATAATTCCTGTTAATAATCCGAATGTGCATAATTTTAAAAACATTAAACTATTTTTAATAAAGCGATTGTGTTTCATATGTACTTAAAACCACCTGAAAAAATTTCTTTCATTATATCACCACAGATTGAAAAAGTAAATCTTGCAGTATAATTCTACCTCGTTTACAGATACTAACAGCGTAATTTGAAAAATTATTGTAGGGGCGATTCATGAATCGCCCGCGGATCATTCATGAATGACCCCTACGAGATGTCTGTAAAGGAGAAAGATATATTATGAAGGCTACTGGCATTGTCAGAAGAGTGGATGACCTTGGTCGTATTGTAATTCCCAAAGAAATCAGAAGAACCCTTCGCATCCGTGAGGG
>JAFODP010000045.1 GCA_017380635.1 Bacteroidales bacterium
TCCTTTTTCACGTCAGCGGTGAATTTGTCCTTCATGTTAGCGGTGTTCTTGCGAATCTCGCCCATGATGCTCTCGCGAACTTTCGCGATTTTTTCAGCTACTGCTTGGTCTTGCTCTGCAAACTTAGCAGCGATTTTGTCAATCTCGTCTTTCAACGCGGTGACATCGTGTTCTGCGGTATCCGCTTCTAACGCTTCGAACGCCTTAACAACTTCATCGGCGAACTCGCGTGCGTTACCGCTCAGGGTGTTTTGGATTGCTTTCAATCCGTTCAAAAACTTTTTGTTCATTTTTGTTTGATTTAGTTAGTTAAACATTTTCGCCATTTCGTCCGCAGGCGTGTTTGCGTTTTGTATATCTTTGAGCGTGGTATTCTTAAACACCAGCGCATTTTGTTTCGTCTCTTGCAAACGCTCAAAAGGTATGCCGTTTGCAGGCGTGGTAACAAGTGATATCCTCAAAAGTTTAAACTCTCGGATAATCTCGTATAAAAACTCTCCCGTTTTTTGGTCATATATCCAGTCCCAATCGGTAGCGTAGCCCATTTTCGAAAAGCCTTGCAAAATACCCTCTTTTAAGAGGTTCAGCACTATATCATAGTGAGCGTATGAGCGTGGGACGTATGCCACGTAATAAAAGCCGCGGCTATTGATTTCCGCGTAGATGATACGACCCGCAAGCCACTCGGGGGATCCGTCATGCTCAAGATCCACGGGCAAGTTAAAACCGCGATCCGTGTAATATTCCTGCAAAAACTTATCGAAAGCCGTGCGCTCATATCGCTCGTAGTTTTCGTTCGTTTTGTCCCACTCCATTTCGTAGCCCTTAATAATAAGGCCATCAAGCAAATCGGTATCATTATCGCGCTTGGTGATAGTTGAAACGGGGATAGCCTTAACCTCTTCCCAGTCTCCAATCTTCACCGCGTTGCGGATAACGGGACAATCTTTGCCACCTATGTTTAAAAATTCCTTTTTCATACCTTTTCTATCGGTTCGTTTTCGATTATATAATCAACATCAAGGCCCAAATCAATCGCCATTTGGTAGAACGTAACGTTCAATAATCGGCGGAAATTGCGATACTTTGAAAGGTCACCCTCGCGTAACTCCGTGCCGTTTGCAAGCGTTTTGGAACTATTTGCGTCAATAATTGCCACCTGATTTGCAGGCACTTTGATACGGTCACAAATCGCCAAAATAGCCGTGCGCACTTTCTCCTGCATGCGGTTATCCATGCCCGCGAGGTTGATTGTTTGAATATTCATCGCGTTAGGCAAAAGCAGCATGCTTTTTTGATTTCGCAAATATCCGTATTTGCTATCATTTCCGCCTATCTCCTTTTCGATGCGCTCCTTATCCTTTTCCGTCAAGATAGTACTAACGGGAACGCCTGACGCTTGCTGAGGGCTCATCACTACCAGCGTACCCATGCGCTCGCTTACCGTGTTCGACCCGTTCAGCACATTATCAAGGTAACGCAAAAAAGGCTGCAACATTTCGCGATCACTTTTGCCCTCGAGCTTCATTGTTTGCGAACTCATAACGTAGATTTCCACATCATCGCGATTTGGGTATATTTTGAGAAGACCCGCGTTTGTAGTGTTTTGCGTGTATTCGCTTGGGTCCAATACCCAAAACCACGTGTCGCCCTTGCGGCGGCCTATAACAACAAAGCCGTTTTTGAAAAGCGCGTTTAGCACATATTTGCCCCATGAATCGAAAAACGTTTTGAAACCTGCAAACAATTGCAGATCGCCGCCCTTATATCGAAACTCAACCGCCGCGGAAATATCCGTCAGCAGGTCGCAGATATTGTAAAAAATTACGCTCGCAAAATTCATACGCTCAGCCATAGATAGGGAACCAAAACCAGTCAAAGAAAGGTCGGTCACTACATCATTGCGGCGCTTTGCCCACCAGCTGCGTATGTTGTCAAGAATCTTCATATCCTAAAAATTTGCTGCAAAGTTACAACTTATTTTTCATGTTCCCAAAATTTCCGCGAACTTTTTCGTTTTACGCGCATATTTTGTTGATTTAATACATTTATACCACCGCGCTATTTCGTGCGCTTAAAATCAAAGCAAACGGCTCCACGCGTAATAATTCCACAAACTATTGACCGCGTCTATATTGTCATCGTGCGCACATTTCTTGTCGAACGTGTAAACTTGCCCTAAAAACTCCTGCACGTTTTCCGTGTTAGCGAAAAGCACCCTATTCGTCAAGTCTTGGTAGTTGGCCGTGATACGCTCGAACTTATCACCCTTGGACCACCATTGCGTAACGTCAAGGTCGCTATTCCTTGCGTACTCGTAGAACCTGCGGCCGATTGAGCCGTTTACCTCAACGTTTATACGTTCCACGTTATACTCACGGCACCAGCGTTTGAGGTGCTGCACCATGATATCATCCGTTCCCTCGTTAGGGCTCAACGCGTCCACAATATACAACCGCTCGCCGTCAATCGCTCCCAATACGCAAGCGAAATGGTCAGCACCGCGCAAATCGGATGGGTCGCAAAAGATAGCAAAGTGATACAAATTAGCCGGTAACGTTTCGGCCGTGCGGATATTGTCGGTTGTGAATATCGCACCCGCAAGCTCCGAATAATTGCCCAAATAATACACCTCATATAACCACCTATCCATCGCACTTGCATTCGTGTTGAGGGCCGCCTTTTTAATCTGAGCAAACCACTCAATTTGCGCCGCGGTCAAAAAAGGATTGTCGCGCCATGTGCTTTTGCAGATATCATCCTCAGCGAAATAATCACTCTCCCAAAATTGCTCGTTCGGGTTGTAGTCAATTATCCACCCCTTGCGCACGTTAGCGCGGAGGTCAGATATCTGCAACTTGCTGAAATAGTTGGCCTCGTTGATAAACAACCAATCGCA
>JAFODP010000046.1 GCA_017380635.1 Bacteroidales bacterium
ATAATTAAACAAGCGTATGAATAACTACTTTTCACTTACGATAGAGGAACAGAGGCAAGTATTACAAGCGGCAGAAGGACGCATTGGATTACCGGCACAAGCCATTGAAAAAGACTTGTGGGTTACAACTATCTTGCAGATAGTCTTTACTCTGCCTTTTGCGAATAAACTGATATTCAAAGGTGGCACTTCGTTGAGTAAAGTCGGAAAATACATCAGCAGATTTTCAGAAGATATAGACCTTGCAGTTGACCGTTCTTTATTTGGATTGGAGGGAGATCTGACCAAGAAACAGATTAAGAAACTTCGTAAAGAATCATCCGTATTTGTTCGTGAAGATTTCTATTCGGCATTGTCTGATGCTATCAAGCAATATGGTTTGGATGCCTTATGTACAATAGAACCAGAACAAGATGGTGAAGGTGATAACACCTATCCTGAACCACGAAAGATATGGATATCATACAAGAGTGTCATTCAAGGTGAATTGGACTACTTGAAACCTGTGGTCATGTTGGAAATCGGAGCACGCTCCCTGTCTGAGCCATATGCAATGAATAAGGTCAAGAGTCTTGTAGAAGAGAACTTTCCTGCTATTCAAACTAGCGTCGTAGATTCAGAGATTGCTACTGCTGTTGCTGGAAAAACATTCTTGGAAAAGGTATTCTTATTACATGAATTATTCTCTGTTGCTGGATATGGTGCTAATGCGAATAGAAAATCTCGCCACTTGTACGACCTTTATCAGATGATGGACAAGGATTTTGCTATCGCAGCGGTCAAGGATGATGAATTGTGGGAAAATATCCGGCACCACAGAGAGATATTTACCTCTGTAAAGGGTATGGATTATACACCGGATATTCGTAAAAGGATAGTCCTGATACCTCGTGAAGATATTATATCCGTATGGGAAAAGGATTATGCAGAAATGTTGGTGAATATGATACATGGCTCTAATAAGCCGACTTTCAATCAGATTATTGAGAGGATGCAAATTTTGCAAGATAGATTTAGGTAATAATCGAAAACTATTCTTGCTTATTTTCACCACCGCAGACTTGAATAATAATGTAAACCATTATCTTTGCCCATTCTTTTGCAATTTAATTATGTAGAACATTTATAATCATTTATCAGATGAAGAAACTTTACCTTTTGATGTTGCTGTGTTCAGCTATGTTGATGAATTTGTCTGCGCAAGACTCTGCGCCCGCTTTTCCCGGTGCCGAAGGCGCTGCACGTTATACCACTACGGGTGGTAGAGGCGGTACGGTGTATCATGTTACCACTTTGGCCGATAGCGGTACGGGCTCTTTGCGCGATGCCTTGGGTAAAAGCGGCACGCGTACCATCGTGTTCGACGTGGCCGGTTATATCGATTTGAAATCGGATTTGCAAATCAAGAATGGCAATGTTACCATCGCCGGACAGACGGCTCCCGCGCCCGGTATCACTTTGCGCTATTACACCATCAATTGCTCTGCCGACAATGTTATTATCCGATTCATCCGCTTCCGTCGTAGCCAGGTAAAGAGCACCAGCGATGGTGGTGATGCTATTTGGGGACGTAACAAAAAGAACATCATCCTCGACCACTGTTCTATGTCGTGGGGTACCGACGAAGTAGCTTCTTTCTACGACAACCGCAACTTTACCATGCAATGGTGTACCATCGCCGAATCATTGTCTAACGCAGGTCATAGCAAGGGCGCTCACGGTTATGGCGGTATTTGGGGCGGTAAGAATGCCTCTTTCCATCACAATTTCCTGGCTCATTTGGACAACCGTGTGCCTCGTTTCAATGGTGCCCGCTACAACTGGAGCGGTTACGATACCAAGAAATATGCCAATACGGTAGATGCCGAACGCGTGGATTTCCGCAACTGCGTGGCTTACAACTGGGGTACCGGCGGATGTTATGGTGGTCCTGGCGGTGGTTATGTGAATATGGTGAACAATTACTTCAAAGCAGGTCCCGGCACCAAGAATAAAACCCGTCTCACCCAAATGTCGGCAGCTGCATCGGGCAATTCCAGCGGCGCACCTTCTTATCTTATTGGTATGTATTCGCGTTATTTCATTCAGGGTAACTACATGACCGCAGCCGGTGCATCAGCAGCCAATTACGACTGGAAAGGTGTGGTAACTGATGGTGGACAGGGTCAGAATCAGACTTTTACCGATGCTAACAATATGTTCGGATTGGGCGCAGGAGCCACTGTTTCTGTCAAGATGAGCGATGCCATTCCCATGGAAGGTGCTGTTACCACCCAAGATGCCGAAACTGCTTTTGCAAAAGTGTTGGCTTATGCCGGAGCAAGTCTTTATCGCGATGCCGTGGATGCTCGTTTTATGGAAGAAGCCCGTACAGGCACCGCCACTTACAAAGGTACCGAACAAAAAACCGGTGATGGCAAGACTTCCGGCAACTACAATCGTCCGGGTATCATCGACAAGATTAACAATCCCGATGGCACGCAGAACAGCGCATTGCCTTCTTTCCCCGAATTTGAATCTACTTCACGTCCTGATGGTTTCGATACCGACAAAGATGGTATGCCTGACGAATGGGAAACTTTGAATGGTCTGGATCCTATGATGCCCAGCGATGGCAAAACCAAAACGCTCGATGCTGAAAAAGGCTGGTACACCAACTTGGAAGTGTATATGAACAGCTTGGTGGAACATATCGTAAAAGGCGGTAACGAAGCGGCCATCGAAGCGGTGGACGAATATTATCCCAAATACGTCAATGCTGATGGCGTTCAAAACCGCTTGGAAGAAGTGATGAATCCGCAAGAAATTATCTCCATCGACTATTATTCATTGGATGGCAAGCCTTTGGCAGAACCTGTGGAAGGCATCAGCATTCGTCGCATTACCTATCGTGGCGGCAAGGTTTACAGCGATCTGGTGAAGAAAAATTAATCAGAGCTTGATCAACTCTTGCAGGTAGGCGCAATCGTCTATCACTTTGAATTTGACATCGTAGCCGGCAAAGGCTAATCCATACACGCGTCCGGGGTCTTCTTGATAAGAGGGCCTCGGATCTTGTTTCAGTACATCTATCAAAGCGGCGGCTTTCTCGGGATGCATGGCTTGCAGCAGTTTGTTGTCATCGCGCACTTCCAGACGTTTTTTCTCGATTTTATCCACAAATCCACAAATGGCATCGTCGATGCGGTCGGTGTAGGCAATATAAGGCTTGATGTCGTAAATGGGAGTGCCATCCATCAAATCGGCTCCCAACACATGGATAATCGGCCCTTCGTTGCTTTGCCATTCGATGCGTTCTATTTTCACGCAAGATAAACCCAGCCCGTTGGGACGGAAAGGCGATCGTGTGGCAAAAACACCCATGCTTTTGTTGCCGCCCAAACGCGGTGGACGAACTTTACTTTGCCAGTGCTTGGCGTTCTGCGCTTTGTTGGCCGAGAATCCCCAGATGAGCCAAAGATGACTGAAATCTTCCAATCCTTCCAAGGCTTCAGCCTGACGATAAGGTGGCGTAAACACAATACGTCCTTGCAGCGAAGCCACTAATCCGCTTTGGCGCGGCACACCGAATTTACTATGGAAATCGCTGCGCAAATGGGCAATGGCCTCAATACCGATAGGGGAAAGTTCGTTCATTACAAAGCTACTTTAAGGCGACTGATGTGTCCGTCGCTATGGACGTTTTCCTGGATAAAAATGACGTTTTCGGCTGCTTCGATACGACGACCCGTCAAATCGTAATAACGTTTTTCCACGATGGGCGCTGCGCTATGGATCTGTTCGAGCGCTGCTTCCTGCTCTTTCAGATATTCAATATAATCGGGCAGATAATAACCCAAATGCGGCGGCTGATTGTAGGCCGAAGTCTGCCAAACCGTTGCCATGCGATAATGATGATCTTGCATCAGGCAAGGCACTTTGTACAAAGTAGAAGAGGTGGTGGAGAAAATCAACAGTTTGCTTTTGGTGGCCTGGTCGTAGTAGATCTGTTCTTCGCGCCAGTCGCCGAAAAGGTCGGCTTGCAAGCAAGGCGTGGCTTTGATCAGGTTGGTGCCCGCGCCATATTTAGAAGTAAAATCTACCAAAGTTTTGTTAGAGCTGACGCCATCGCATTTTTCAATTTTGCCTTTCTCGGTCACTTCTTCCTGAATGTCGCCATCCCAATAGCTACGGAAATTCGCCGAAGGCTTTTTGCTTCCGATGATGCTGTTTTGCGCTGAATATACGCTGTTTCCATAGCCCCAGAACTCGCATCCACGATAATCCTTGTTGATGTCGGCACAAACACCGCGACCCACATCTGTGCCGGCAAAAGTTCCGGCTATCACTTCGCCTGTGAGCGCATCGTGCATTTCAATACCATAAGCAGCATCGGTTTCTTCGTGAACCATCATCACTTCCAGGCCGGGACGGTCGGGATGCAAATCGCCCACATGCATGGCATCGCCATGACCCAAACCGGTGCGGTAAATCAGGCTGCCATCGTGGTCGATGCAGCAAGCACCATAGACAATTTCATCGTAGCCATCGCCATCCACATCGGCCACAGAAAGGCCGTGCGCACCTTCGCCGTAAGCACCCACACCGGCCTTTTTCGATTCGTGTAGCCATCTTGTTTTCAGTTCTTTGCCATCGAAATCGACAGCCCAAAGGAAAGACGAAGTATAATATCCGCGACACATCACCAAACTGGGCGTTTGTCCGTTCAGATAAGCCACACAAGCCAAATAACGTTCGCTGCGGTTGCCGTAGCTGTCGCCCCAATTGGAGATATAATTGCGTGCGGGTTGATAGGCGGTGGTGGCCAAAGCTTCGCCGCTGAGTCCGCTGAATACGGTCAGATATTCCGGTCCGGTGATGATGATGCCGTCTTTGTTGTTGTAAGTTTTGCGGTAATCGGCTTGCGGATCGTCGTTATTCATCAAGACGTAATTGCCTTTGCCGTCGATGGTGCCGGGCGCGGTTTTACAAGCTACTTCGGCTTTGCCGTCGCCGTCCAAATCGTATACCATCAATTGTGTGTAATGAGCGCCCGCACGAATATTCTTGCCCAAATCGATGCGCCAAAGATGTTGGCCATCAAGTTCGTAAGCATCAATCAGTACATTGCCCGTATAACCACCAATGGAATTGTCTTGTTGGTTGGAAGGATCCCATTTCATCACGATTTCGTATTGTCCGTCCCCATCTACGTCGGCTGCCATGCAATCGCCGGGAATGTATTCGTAATCACCGCTTTCGTTGCTGCCGCTTGCCGGACGATTCAAAGGAATTTCCAAATGTGCGTTTTTCAAGAAAATGGCTTCACTTCGCTCGAAAGCTTGTCCGTCGGAAATGGCCTCAATTTCAATCTTTTCTATTCCCACTTTACGATAAGAAATATTGGTTTTTCTCAGCGGGCTGGGGTTGAGTTTTTCGCCATCCACGTAAATATTGAAACAAACATCGATGGGATCGTCCACCAACCATCGCCAACTAATCAAATAAGTATCGGTGGAGATTTCGGTAGCAATGGCGCCACGGTCGAGTTTTTCGGGATCGAGTACCCAGGGTTTGCCTTCGCTGGGAAAACTGAGCGGCACCTCGATGTATTCCTGCAACATTTCCGAATCGCGGTATTGGCTGCCACGCGTGGCGTAAGCGCGTAAATAACAGTTTCTTTCCACCAAAAAGGCTTCTTTATACACTTGCTGATAATCCTTGATGTTGCCAAAAGAAGTGGTGGTGAAATAAATCGTGGCCTGCGGATCGTCGCAAGCTAAACTGATACGCTTGAAAGTCTTGTCCATGCCGTTGATGACGGTATCCACTTCCTGCACTTGGCTGATGCGCACTTTGGGCAATTGCGGACGTTCGTCGGCCACCGCTTCGTTGATGGAGATTTCTTTGTACACCACGCCACCGCTGTTGGTGAAACTGATGCTGCCATCGGCCACAACGCGCAAGCTGTAAGTGTTGATATTCTGAGCCTTATAAGTACTTTCGCCCACTTCGCCTTCCAAATTGCTCACTTCGGAAATACCATGACTGTCTTTCGACGACGAAATCATCTTGATGATAACGCTCTGTCCGGCCGAGAGTCCGTCTATGCGAATGGGACGGTTGCGTTGCATCTGCAAACCGTTGTTGTCGCCCATGGCATGACGCAGCAAAAGGGTGCCGGCTTCCATGCCCGCACCGATGAAAAGACCTGCCGTTTCTTTGATAACGACGCCATTGGCTTTCAGTTCTTCACCGTCGTTGGGTTGTGTGTTGGCGTAACGACCTTTGCTGTTGTATTCCCAGTGTTCAGTGTCAGCTTCAAGGTTTTTAACAGTTTCATCGCTGAAAGTCAGAAGGTTCCACGATTTGATGACTTGGTTGGTGGTTTGTGCGCCAAGAGGCATGGCAAAAAGACAAACCAACATCAACAGGAGGCAGGATAATTTTTTCATCAGAATATTTTTTATTTGTTGCAAGTTTGCAAAAGTAATCTTTTCTTTGTTAGTGGTCAATGCAAAAATTAATCTTCTATGGCAACGAAAGACTTGATAGTAAAAATGACACAGTTGTGCGAGTCGGCCTTGGGCGTGACTCCTTTTTCTTTGCATGAAATTCCCGCTTGCGGATCCTATCGTCGTTATGTTCGCATCTTCTTGCCCGACGGAAGCACCCTGATGGGCACTTGGAACGCCGACAAAAAAGAAAATGCAGCCTTTATTTCCTTTGCGCAAAGCTTTTACCAACAAGGACTTCCGGTGCCGCTCATTTTGGCCGTTGACGAAGAAAACGACATGTATATCCAAGAAGATTTGGGACAAGACAATTTGTTTGCCCTGGTGCAGCGCGATTGGTTGCCTTTGCTCGAAGCCGATGCGGATGCCGAATTTCCGGAATATTTGAAAGACTTGTATTACAGATCGTTGCGCGAATTGTTGCGCCTGCAGATGGCCGGTAAAGATTGCATCGATTATTCCAAAGCGACGCCTTGTCCGTCTTTTCATCGCGATGCCATCCATTGGGATTTGAATTATTTCAAATATATGTTCCTAAGAATCTGTCGTGTGCCTTTCGACGAACAAGCTTTGGAAGACGATTTCCGTCGATTCTCTGCCTTTTTGTTGCAAGTGCCTTGCGATTATTTTCTTTACAGAGATTTTCAGTCGGCCAATATCATGGTGACATTCGAGGGAGACATCGCTTTTATCGATTTCCAGGGCGGACGTCGTGGCGCTTTGCAATACGATTTGGCTTCCTTGCTTTACGATGCGAAAACGCGCTTGCCCAAAGCCTTGCGCGATGAATTGGCTGCCTATTATTTGCGTTTGCTGCAAGAAAATATTTCCATCGACGAACAAGAATTCAAGGCTTATTATCAGGCATATACGCTTTGTCGTCTGATGCAGGCACTGGGCGCTTTCGGTTTCCGTGGACTGGTAGAAAAGAAGGAAGGTTTTGCCGAAAGTATTCCGCCGGCATTGGCGATGATTCGCGAAATTCTGGACGAATGGTCATTGCCTATCGAATTGCCCGAACTAAAGGCTGTGTTCCAGCGCATGCAGGCCGTTCAAATCTGAAAATGTTTTTTTTCTTGTCATTTTGTCACCTTTGTCAGTTTATTCTGGCAGAGATGACTTTTGGCACGATTTTGGATAAAGCAAGACGTCCTTAGGAATTTTTCCGGGACAGGAATGAAAACAATGTATAACTATAAATTCAGAAGAAAATGACTTTACAACCTCTTTCAGACCGCGTTTTGGTAAAACCGGTAGCTGCCGAACAGAAAACCGCCGGTGGCATTATCATTCCCGATTCAGCTAAAGAAAAACCCCTTAAAGGCGAAGTGATTGCCGCTGGCCCCGGCACCAAAGACGAAGCTATGCAAGTGGCTGCCGGCGATGTGGTACTTTATGGTAAATATGCCGGTACCGAAATCGAATTGGATGGCGAAAAATTCCTTATCATGCGTCAATCTGATATTTTGGCTAAATTCTAATCATTAACCTTATTAAAATATATACAATTATGGCAAAAGAAATCAAATTCAATATCGAAGCCCGCGACTTGCTCAAAAGCGGTGTAGATCAGCTGGCTAATGCAGTAAAGGTGACTCTCGGCCCCAAAGGTCGTAACGTTATCATCGACAAGAAGTTCGGTGCGCCTCATATCACCAAGGACGGTGTTACCGTTGCCAAGGAAATCGAATTGGTGGACACTTTCGAAAACATGGGTGCGCAATTGGTGAAAGAAGTGGCTTCTAAAACCGGTGACGACGCAGGTGATGGTACCACCACTGCTACCGTTTTGGCACAAGCTATCGTTGGCGAAGGTTTGAAGAACGTTACTGCCGGTGCCAATCCTATGGATTTGAAACGTGGTATCGACAAAGCCGTGGCTGCTGTGGTTGCCAACATTAAGGCTCAGGCCAAGGAAGTGGGCGACGACTTCGACAAGATTGAACAAGTGGCTAAAATCTCTGCCAACAACGATGCCGAAATCGGTCATCTGATTGCAGAAGCCATGAAGAAAGTTCATAAAGAAGGCGTTATCACCATCGAAGAAGCCAAGGGTACCGAAACCCGCATCGACGTGGTTGAAGGTATGCAGTTCGACCGTGGTTATCTTTCTCCTTATTTCGTGACCAATACCGAAAAAATGGAAGTGCAGATGGATAGTCCTCTTATCCTTATCCACGACAAGAAGATTTCCAACCTGAAAGAAATGTTGCCTATCTTGGAAGCTGCCGCTCAGTCTGGTCGTCCTCTCTTGATTATTGCCGAAGACATCGATGGCGAAGCTTTGACTACCTTGGTAGTGAACCGTTTGCGTGGTGGTTTGAAGATTTGTGCTGTGAAGGCTCCCGGTTTCGGCGATCGTCGTAAAGAAATGTTGCAGGATATCGCAACCCTTACCGGTGGTGTAGTTGTTTCTGAAGAACAAGGTTTGCAACTCGAATCGGCTACCGTAGAAATGTTGGGTCGTGCCGAAAAGATTACCGTCAACAAAGATAATACCACCATCGTTAACGGCTTGGGTAGCAAAGAAGCTATCGCCGAACGTGTGGCTCAAATCAAGGCTCAGATTGCCGTTACCACTTCCGATTACGATCGTGAAAAATTGCAGGAACGTTTGGCTAAATTGGCCGGCGGTGTAGCTGTTCTTTACGTGGGTGCTCCTTCCGAAGTGGAAATGAAGGAAAAGAAAGACCGCGTAGATGACGCGCTCAGTGCTACTCGTGCTGCTATCGAAGAAGGTACCGTTCCCGGTGGTGGTGTGGCTTACATCCGTGCTTTGGCTGCCATCGAAGATTTAAAGGGCGATAACGAAGAAGAAACCCTGGGTATCAAGATTGTACGTCGTGCCATCGAAGAACCTATGCGTCAGATTGCTCGCAATGCCGGTAAAGAAGGTGCCGTTATCGTTCAACGCGTGAAAGAAGGCTCTGACGACTTCGGTTACAATGCCCGCAACGACGTTTACGAAAACTTCTATGCTACCGGTGTTATCGACCCCGCTAAGGTAACGCGTGTTGCTCTCGAAAATGCTGCTTCTATTGCCGGTATGTTCCTGACCACCGAATGTGTCATCGCCGACAAGAAGGAAGAAGCGCCTGCGGGTGCTGCTATGAATCCTGGCATGGGTGGTATGGGCATGATGTAATAAATGCTTTGTGATAATGCTTTGTGATAATGGGCGGTCTGCCGCGCCGACTTCGTTCTCGCCCTCGGTCATTTGCGAAAGCAAACTCCCTTCGGGCTCGAACTTGTCGCCACGACATCCCGCCCATTCTGACAAAGCATTTGTTGCATGAATGAGCAGACTTCGAGGCGTGAGCAAAGCGGCCATCGCTTGCGAGCTCGGTCATTTACGAAAGTAAACTCCCTTCGCTCTCAGCTCGGCCACTTCACAGCGCCCTCATTCTGACAAAGCATTTGTCGCATGAATGAGCAGATTTCGAGTCGTGAGCAAAGCGGCCATCGCTTGCGAGCTTGGTTATTTACGAAAGTAAACTCCCTTCGCTCTCAGCTCGGCCACTTCATAGCGCCCTCATTCTGACAAAGCATTTGTTGTATGAATGAGCAGACTTCGAGTCATGAGCAAGTCTGCCGCGCCGACTTCGTTCTCGCCCTCGGTCACGTACTTCAGTACGCTCCCTTCGGGCTCGAACTTGCCGCCGCGACATCTCCGCCATTCTGACAAAGCATTTGTCGCACTGATAAATCATAAATAAAAATCCGCAGAATTGCTTCTGCGGATTTTTTTAATACAACAGCCCCACTATCCAAAGCACCAGGCGGCGGGGGAGAAGGCGTACGAGCAGGCCGATGGCCCAATAGTCGATGCGGGGCGTGACGCTGATGCTCATGCGGCGACGACGCACTTGGCGGGCAATGGCGCGGGCAATCACTTGGGCCGACATGCCGTTTTGTTCGTCTTTTTCCATTTTCTGAACGGAAGCCATCATGGCTTTGTAATAGGGCGACGACGAATCTTGAGCAGCCTTGGTGTATTTGCGGGCAGCGGTGAAGCCGGTTTTCGTGTCGCCGGGCAAAATGCTGCAACATTGAATGTGGAAAGGTTTCAGCTCCAATTGCAAAGATTGCGTCAGACTGAGCAGCGCGGCTTTCACGGCCGAGTAGAAAGCCTGATATGGCAGGGGAATGACAGCAGCCACCGAAGTGACTGTGATGATTTTTCCATGACCCTGGGCACGGAAGGTGGGCAAGCAAGCCTGAATACTCTTGACGGCACCGAAGAAACAAGTCTCGAATTGATATTTGGCTTCCTCTTCGTTGGTCTGTTCGATGGCGCCGGCAATTCCATTGCCGGCGTTGCACACCAGCACATCCAGGCGACCTTCTTCACGGCAGATGTTTTCGACGGCGCTTTGTAAACTGGAAGCATCGTTCACGTCCAACGCCATGGCGCGAACAAAACCGCGACAAGCAGCCAAACTTTCCGGCTTCAAATCTTCGGGCAAACGACCGCTGCGAGAACCAGCATACACATGATTGCCTTCTTGTGCCAACAAAATGGCAGTAGCCGCACCAATGCCACTACTGCCACCTGTCAATAATATTACCTGATTCATGTTGTTACAATCTTGTCGAAACAAGCCTTAGATAGCTTTGATATAAGCGCGGCGTCTCTTATGCTGAATATGATCCAAATCGGCAAAGTTGGCCTGATTCTTGGAGTTGGTTTCCAGAATGGATGTGGTTTCCACGCGTTGGATTTCGTAATCGGCAAAGTGCGGACCCATTTCGGCAAACACCAAACTATTGACACCCTTATCCTGATAGTCGGGACGAACCGCAATCAAAAGCAAGTCGAAGTCGGTCATTTTCTTGGCTTTCAGTGCTTTCAAGATATGATACCAACCGAAGGGGAACAAACGACCTTTACATTTGCGCAGCGCATCCGAAAGCGAAGGCATACCCACACCCACAGCCACAATCTGATCGTCTTCGTTCACCACGATGGTAACAAAATCGAAGTTGAGCAAGGGGAAGAACATTTTGCAATAATATTCTTTCTGGCGTTGGGTAAGCGGCTGGAAGTTGTAGAGTTTTTGATAAGCGGCATCGAATACATCAAAATACGTGTAGCCGTAACGCTTGGTCAACTCTCTGGCATTCTTTACTTTAACGGTGTGAACTTTGCTTCGTTTCGATACGATTTCGGCGATGCGCTTCATACGTTCGGGAGCATCCTTGGGAGCCTGAATCTGGAATTCAATCCAGTCGGCTTCTTTTTCCAATCCATATCTTTCGTAATGAGCGATATAGTAGGGATGCGTATACAAACTTGCCATGGGTGCATTGTAGTCGAAACCTTCGATAAGCAAACCTTCCTTGTCGAAATCGGTAAAGCCTACAGGACCATTCAAGCAATCCATGCCTTTGCTTTTTCCCCAAGCGGCCACGGCATCGATCAAAGCTTTGAACACTTCGTAATCGTCGATGAAATCGAACCAGCCGAAACGGCATTTCTTCACTTTCCAGGCTTCGTTGGCACGATGATTGACGATGCCGACGATACGACCTACGATTTTATTATCACGATATGCCATGAAAATGATAAAGTCGCTCACTTCCAAAGCAGGATTTTTCTTCACATTGAAAGTATCCATTTCGTCCATGAAAATGGGAGGACAATAATAGGGATTACCTTCGTACAAATCGATACCGAATTTGACAAACTTGCGCAAGTCGCAACGGCTCTTTACTTCTTTTATAACGATTGACATAAATCTCTATGAATGGTTATTTATAATACTTCAAATCTTTTGAATGCTTCTTCGATGGCGTTCAAGGCTCTATCAACCTGTTCGCGTGTATGCGTAGCCATCAGAGAAAAACGAATCAGCGTGTCGCTGGGAGCAACGGCAGGCGATACCACCGGATTGACGAAAATGCCATTGTCGAGCAAGTAACGAGTGATGGCGAAAGTCTTTTCGTTGTCGCGGATATACAAAGGAATAATCGGGGTGGAAGTGTGACCGATTTCGCAACCCATCTGACGGAAACCATTCAGGGCATATTCGGTAACATCCCACAAAGCTTTGATGCGTTCGGGTTCGCTGAGCATGATGTCCAAAGCGGCATTGGCGGCACCGATAGCTGCCGGTGTGGCGCTGGCGCTGAAAATATACGAACGTGCATGATGACGCAAGAAGTTGGCCGTTTCTTTGTCGCAGGCAATAAAGCCGCCCAAAGAGGCGAAAGACTTGCTGAAAGTTCCCATAATCAGGTCTACATCTTTGGTAACACCGAGTGCGGTACAAACACCTTCGCCATGTTCGCCGAATACCCCGATACCGTGAGCTTCGTCCACCATGATGTTGGCATGGTACTTCTTGGCCAATTCTACGATTTGGGGCAGGGGAGCTACATCACCTTCCATCGAGAAAACGCCGTCCACTACGATGAGTTTGATTTTGTCGGGCTGACAGGTTTTCAAGACTTTTTCCAAAGATTCCATGTCGTTGTGCTTGAACTTCAAAGTCTTGGAGAACGACAAACGACGACCTTCAATGATAGATGCGTGATCGGATTCGTCCAGGATGATGTAATCTTCGCGGCCGGTAAGGCAAGATACCACGCCCAAGTTTACTTGGAAGCCGGTAGAGAAAATCAAGGCTTCGTCTTTACCGACAAAAGCGGCCAAGCGTTTTTCTAAATTTTCGTGGATATCGAGCGTACCATTTAAGAAACGAGAACCGGCGCAGCCTGTACCATATTTGCGGGTGGCCTCGATGGCAGCTTCTTTGATTTTGGGATGATTGGTCAAGCCTAAGTAACTGTTGGAACCGAACATCAATACCGATTTTCCGTTGATGATAACTTCGCAGTCCTGTTCACTTGAAATGGCTCGGAAATAAGGATAAATTCCTTGTTCACTAAGTTGTTGGGGTAAAGTGTATTGTCCCAACTTTTCTTTCAATAAGTTCATAATTTCTCAATAATAGACCGGAACCTATGCAAGGTAGAGGTCGGAATTTCACTCTATAAAGTTTGCATCAGCAGGGGAATGCCCGCCGCAAAACGGCTGCAAATATAGTTAAATATCTTTAAAGATAAAAAAACTGGGAATCATCGCTGACTCCCAGTTGATTACTTATTGTTGTACCAACTCTCCGTTGATATGCAGGTTGTCGAATACCACATCTTTGGCGCCGCTCACGCGATTGCCACGTTCCACGCCATTGAAGAAACAGTCGCGAACCTGGATGTTGTAAACGTTTTCATCGCCTTCCAAACCGCTGATAAGCACGCCGTAACGACTCTTGTTGCAAGTAACGTTTTCGAGGATGACATTGCGAACCGTGGGCGGGAAATCGCGGGCACAATCTTCTTTCGATTCGTAGAGCAAGTTGATTTTCAGCACGGCTTCACGGCATTGACCCACTTCCACGTTGCGTACATAAATACCTTCGATAAGGCCGCCGCGGCAAGTATTGGTCTTGATACGGATAACGCGATCGAGTTCGGGTGAGTCCATCTGGCAGTTTTCCACGAAGAGATTGCGATAGCCGCCGGAGATTTCACTACCGATTACCACACCACCGTGTCCGTTAATCATTTGGCAGTTGCGAACAATGATGTTTTCCGAAGGACGTCCCCATTTGCGACCGTCGTTGTTGCGGCCCGATTTGATGGCGATGCAGTCGTCGCCCGTGTCGAAGCGGCAGTTTTGGATGATGACATTTTTGCATGATTCGGGGTCGCAGCCGTCGCCGTTGGGACCTCTGTTATACACATGTACGCCGTCCACAATGAGGTCTTCGCACATAAGCGGATGCAATACCCAGAAGGGCGAATTCAGAATGGTCACACCTTCGATAAGAATGGTTTTACAGTTGTAGAAGTGAACGGTTTGCGGACGCATGGCATCGGTTACCGTCATGATACGGTTTTGCATGGGCAATTTGTCTTCGGCGCTGCGGAGCAATTTCTTACGACCACCGGTGTTCTGACCCAGTTTGCCTTCTCTCCAACCATAATGACGAGCACCGCACATGCTCCACCAAACTTTCTGACCCTGGGTATCGATGGTACCTTTACCGGTAAGCGCGATATTCGTTTCGCCGTAAGCGTAGATAAAGGGATGATAGTTGTAGCAATCCACGCCTTCCCAACGGGTAAGCACTTGGGGCAGATACAAAGAAGTGTCGGGCGAGAATTTCAGCACGGCGCCTTCCTGCAAGTGCAGGTTTACATTGCTTTGCAAGGTGAGCGGACCAGTATAGAATTCTCCGGCAGGAATCACCACGCGACCACCGCCGTTCAAGCTACAATCCAAAATGGCCTGGTTGATGGCATCGTGGTTGAGGAAGAGGCTATCGCCGGCTTTTGCACCATAATCCAGAATAGAATAATCAACCTTCGGGAAAGAGGTTTTTGTCATGTTCTTTTCTATCTTGGCGGCTTCTTGCCAAGCTTTTTCCATGTCGCTTTTCGGACCGCAAGCGCTGAGGCTCAACAGCAATCCGGCAACCAAACTCAGTGTCAGGATTTTTTTCATAAAAAGTTGTTTTTTATTGATTTATGTGATAATTGTCTGTCAGAATTATGCCTTGCTCCAGAACGAGCGCGACAACAATAATAATATGGTGTAGATTTCCAAACGACCTACCAACATGAGGAAACACATCCACCATTTTCCTACCACAGGCATAAAAGCATAATGGCTGGAAAAATTGCCCAAAGCAGGACCAACGTTGCCCAAGGCTGAAAGCGAAACGCTCAAGGCTTCTTCCATATTCAGTCCGATGGTATAGAAAACGCCGATGCTCAGCATCACCAAAGCGATATAGAATATCAGAAATCCGAAAAGGTTGGTAATGGTGGACGCGGGCAAGGCTCTGCCGTTGAACATCACCGGAAGAACGGCATTGGGATGTACGTCGCGTTGCAATTCATTGTAGGCCGATTTGACGAAAATAATGTGTCGACCAATTTTGATACCTCCGGAAGTTGAACCCGACATGGCGCCCATACACATGAGTATCAGCAAGAAAAATTGGGCAATATGACTCCATGCGGTGAAATCGTCGTTGCTGTAACCGGAAGTAGTGATGATGGAAATGGCTTGGAAGAATCCTTTGCGCAGTGCCATGCCAACATTAACATGGTTGAAGATAATCAATAGCAGACTCAGGATAAGGGCGGCTCCCAGAAATACGTAAATGTACCATCTGAATTCTTCGTTCTTTTTTACTTTGTCAAAATCCTTGCTCAACAGACGGAACAATACGATGACGCTGGTTCCCGCCAAAAACATGAAAACCGTCACCACGATGTCGATGTAGGCAGAATTCCAATGGCCGATGCTGGCGTTTTTGGTAGAAAATCCGCCGGTGGCCATGGTGGTAAAGGCATGACAAACAGCGTCGAAGAGATTCATATCGCCGGCCCAAAGCAGCAGAGCTTCTATCAGTGTGAGCCCACAATAAACGAACCACATGATTTTGGCCGTTTCGCTGAGCTTGGGACGTATTTTTTCGTACACCGGTCCGGTGACTTCGGCAGTAAACAACTGAAAACTACCCAGTTTCAATACGGGGAAAATAGCTAAAGACAAGAGGATGATTCCCATACCGCCCAGCCATTGGCTGAGGCTTCGCCAAAACAGCATGGCGTGCGAAAGCGCTTCTATATCGTATAATATGGTGGCGCCGGCCGAACTGAAGCCCGAAATACTTTCAAAGTAAGCGTCCGTAAAAGTCTGGAAATAAGGACTGATGATGTAAGGTATCGAGCCGAACAAAGAGAACAATATCCACACCATGGTGACGATAACGAAACTCTCGTGTTTGCCCACCAAGGTCGAGGCTTTCCATCCGGCCAGACTCAATGCCAATCCGCCGCCCAAAGTGATGGCTGCCGAAACAAGGAAAATGCGGAGGTCGCTTTCGTGATAAAGATAGGCCACGCCTGCCGTCAGCAGCATGAACAAAGATTCGATAAAGAGCAGATAGCCCAAAAATCGAAAGATGATGCGTATGTTGAAGGGCGCTCTAGGCATGGCTTAATGGAAATATTTTTCAACTTTCTGGATTTGCGAACTCAGGCAGAAAATTACCACGCGGTCGCCGGCTTGAATTTGCGTGTTACCATAGATGATGATACCTTTTCCGTCGCGGATAAGACCCCCAAGGCTCAGGTTTTCGGGCAAATGCAGATCTTTCACCTGCTTTTTGGTGATCTTGGAATTTTCCTTGACAATGAATTCGGCCACATCGGCATTGGCAAAAGTCAGACATTTCATGTTGGTGACGTCGGCATCGAGCATCATCTGGTAAATGTGACCGGCGGCAATCAGTTTCTTGTTGATGACGATACCGATATCCAGGTTGTCGGCCAAAGGAATATAGTCGAGCTGTTCCACTTCGGCAATGCTACGGGGTACGCCGAAACGTTTGGCGGCCAGACAAGAGAAGATATTGGTTTCGTCGCTGCCGGTGAGTGCGATGTAGGCTTCCATGCTTTCGATGTTTTCGTCGTTGAGCAAGTCCATATCGCGACCGTCGCCCTGAATCACCATCACCTTGGAACCCAAGCGTTCCTTGATGTATTCCGAGCGGCTGCGGCTTTGTTCGATGATTTTTACGTTCAGTGTTTTCGAGAGTTTTTCGGCGGCCAGAATGGCAATGCGGCTACCACCCATAATCATCACGTTTTCAACTTTTTCCAAAGGCTTTCCGGCCAATTTTCTTACGGTTTCAAGTTCTTCGGGCGTGGTGATGAAATACACCACATCGTCGGTCATGATGATGTCGCGACCCGAAGGAATGATGGTCTGATGTCCGCGTTTGATGGCAGCGATACGGCAAACTTCTTCCTGTTTGAACAGGTTCATCAGTTCTTGGTTGATGATGGGCGCGCCCTCGCGCACTTTGACGCAGATAAGCACCAACTCGCCATTGCCGAAGCTATGATATTGTCGTATCCAGGGACGATCTACCGTTTCCACAATTTCCTTGGCAGCCAGCAATTCGGGGCAAATGAGTGAATCGATGCCTAAATGCTGGAAGTAAGAACGATGTTCCTCTTTCATGTATTCGGGACTCTCCACGCGAATCACCACTTTTTTGCTGCCCAGGTTGTGGGCAATGTAACCGGCCACGATGTTGCGGCTTTCTTCGGGCGTTACGCCGATAAACAAGTCGGCCGACGCGCAACCGGCATCTTTCAGTATGGAAATGGAGCAGGGGTCACCCACGATGGTCATCAAGTCGTAGTTGGCATTGAGATTGGCCATTACCTCTTCTTTTTCTCCGATAATGGTAATGCTGTGGTTTTCTTTCGACAACATCTTTGCCAAATGTATGCCCACTTCTCCTGCACCTGCTATGATAATTTTCATTGTTGCTGTGTTTAGAATTCCAAAATGCTTTGACGAATGGACGCTTCATCGATGCCGCAGTCCGTATGTTGTTGGGCTACGTTGGCGTGTTCGATGAAACGGTCGGGCAAGCCCATGGCTTTCCATTGCAAATGATATCCCTTTTCTTGCAGCGCTTCCATGACGGCTGTTCCGAATCCGCCTTTGACGCATGCATTTTCTATGGTGATGATTTTTTTGAAGTTCTTGCCGATTTCTTCTATCAGTTCTTCGTCTAAAGGTTTGACGAAGCGGAAATTGTACACAGCTACCGATGGCATGCCTTCTTCCTTGGCAAAGGCTTCAGCGATGCTCAGAGCAGTTTTGGTGATAGGACCGATAGATGCGATGGCGATGTCCTTGCCTTCGTGCAGTTTAACACCTTTGCCGATGGCAATTTCCTTCATTTCTTTTTTCCAGTTTACCACATAGCCCTTTCCTCTGGGATAGCGAATCACAAAAGGACGATCGGCTTTCAGTTGTGCGGTATACATCATGTCTCTCAATTCCACTTCGTCGATAGGTGCCGCGATGGTGAGGTTGGGAATGCAGCGCAAGGCAGCAATATCGAAAGCGCCTTGGTGAGTAACACCATCTTCGCCCACCAAGCCGGCTCTGTCTAAGCAAAGTACCACCGGTAAACGGGCAATGGCAATGTCGTGGATGATATTGTCGTAAGCGCGTTGTGCAAAGGAAGAATAAATGTTGCAGAAAGGAATCAGACCTTCTTTGGCTAAACCGGCCGAGAATGTTACCGCGTGACCTTCGGCAATGCCTACGTCGTAAACCCTGTCGGGGAATTGTTCTTTCATGATGTTCAATCCGCAACCGCTGGGCATGGCCGGCGTAATGGCCACTATCTTGTCGTTCTTGGCTGCCAACTCTACCAAAGTGTGTCCGAAAACATCCTGGAATTTGATGGGTTGACTACCGTCGTTGATGTCGTGCTGACGTTCGCCGGTGGCAATGTTGAACTTGCCGGGAGCGTGAAAATCGGTGGCATTCTTCTCGGCGGGTTCGTAGCCTTTACCCTTAGTGGTGCAGATATGCAAGGCTTTCGGGCCGCGCATGTTCTTGATGGTATTGAGCACACGTACTAAGTTCTTGACATCGTGGCCGTCCACCGGACCGAAGTAACGGATATCCAGACCGTCGAAAATGGTTGTGCTGCGGCTGAACAATTTTTTCAAACTCTTACCGAAACGCAGGATGCGGTTTTTGCGGGCATCGTTCATCAAGCCCATTTTCTTGAGCTGTCGATACACATACCAGCGCAGGTTGTTGTAGTGTCGCGAAGTGGTGATTCGAGCCATGGAACGATGGAATCCGCCCACGTTCTTGTCGATAGCCAAGTTGTTGTCGTTGATGATGATCAGCAAATCGTTGTCGTATTCCACGGTGTTGTTGAGGCCTTCGTAAGCCAAACCGCCACTCATGGCGCCATCGCCGATAACGGCAGTGACAACGCGTTTCTCGTCTTTTCTTTTAGCGGCAATGGCCATGCCCAAAGCTGCCGAGATGGAATTGGAAGCGTGGCCGGCCACAAAACTGTCGTACGGGCTTTCGTCCGGATGGGGAAAGCCGCTCAAACCACCTTGCTTACGATTGGTGTGAAACTGTTCGCGTCTGCCGGTCAGGATCTTGTGGCTGTAGGCTTGGTGTCCGACGTCCCACACGATGCGGTCGTAGGGCGTGTTCAAACTATAATGCAAAGCTACCGTCAATTCGACGGTGCCGAGGCTTGCAGCTAAGTGTCCGGGGTTCTCTGACAAGGATTTTACGATGAAATCTCGCAGTTCCTGGCAAAGTTCGGGAAGTTCGCTCACCGAAAGTTTTTTAAGGTCTTCCGGTGAATATATTGAGTATAAATGATTTTGATTCTCTGTCATGTCTATGTAGACTTTGGCACAAAAATAAAGTAATTTCCGTAAAAACGAAAATAATGTGTACATTTGCCCTCGTTATGGAGACGTTTAGAACCATTATTCCCATTAAGAAAACCTGGGATCTGACCCATGCCGACCGCATCCTCACGATGGGGTCTTGCTTTGCCGACAGAATGTCTGATGTGTTGATGCAGAGCGGTTTTCGTGTTGAACATAATCCCTTCGGAGTGCTATACAATCCTATGTCGGTGGTGAAGGCGCTGGAAACACTTTGGTACAATATTCCTTTTCGTGACGAAGACGTTTTCGAGTATCAGGGTTGCTATGCCAGTTTTATGCATCATACTTCTTTTTCCGGCCGGGATAAAGACGAAGTTTTGAAGCGCATCCGCATGCGTACGGCACAAGCTTCGCAGGCATTGCATCAGGCAGATTGTCTGATGATTACGTTCGGTACTTCTTGGGTGTATGCTTTGGCCGAAACGGGAAAAATAGTGGCTAATTGTCATAAATTACCCGATTATTATTTTGTTCGTCGTCGTTTGGATGTGGCTGAAATTGTGGAATATTACAGTGAATTTCTGGAAGTTGTTTTCCGCGAAAAGCCCGATTTGAAAATTTTGATGACGGTGAGTCCGATACGCCATTTCAAGGATGGCGCCCACGAAAATACCTTGAGCAAAGCGGTGTTGCATTTGGCCATAGAAGAACTTTGTTTGCGTTTCCCGCAAGTTGTCTATTTTCCTGCTTACGAACTACTTTGCGATGATTTGCGCGATTATCGTTTCTACGACGAAGATATGTTGCATCCCAATTCGCAGGCATTGCGTTACATCTGGGAGGCTTTTTCTCAATTTGCTTTCGATAAAAATACCAAGGATTTGATACATCAGTTGCAACAGATTCATAAAGCTATGCAGCACAAACCTTTGCGTCCCGGCGATGAGGCTTATGTGCGTTTTGCGCAGAAAAATCTGGCCGCTATTGCCATGTTGCAGCTGGCGCATCCCGAACTCGATCTTACCGAAGAACAAGATTTCTTTAAGCGGATACTGGAATGAAGGATTTGACACTAAGATATATAGCCACTTGTTTGCAGGAAGCTTCTTTGCTGAAGTCGCCGCTTTCGTCGCAGGAAAATACATGGACGCTGCACGATGCTTCGCGACGCATTTCGCATTGTCTGATCGACAGTCGAAAACTGCACAGTCCGCAAGATACGCTCTTTTTTGCGCTGCGCACTGCCAGCAACGATGGCCATAAATTTGTGTCGGAACTTTATCAACGAGGCGTACGAGCTTTTGTGGTGATGGAAAACCCTGCCACTTGGGCATCTTTCGACCAGGCCGATTTTTTGGTGGTGGAAGATACTTTGCAAGCTCTGCAGGCTTTATCTGCTTGTGTGAGAAAGGCTTGTCAAGCGCCGCTGCTGGTCATTGCGGGTAGTAACGGAAAAACCATCGTCAAGGAATGGATCTGGCAATTGTTGCGTCAGGAAGTGCAGATAACGCGTTCGCCCGGCAGTTTCAATTCGCAAATCGGCGTGCCGCTTTCATTGTTGGAATTGGACGACGAAACGCAATTGGCTATCATCGAGGCTGGTATTTCTCGAAAAGGCGAGATGGAAAAACTTGCGCGTATCATTCATCCTAACATCGGTTTGCTCACGAACATCGGCTCGCCGCATCAGGAAAATTTCGCCTCTTGGCAAGAAAAAATGCAGGAAAAATGTCGCCTGTTCGAAGCTTGCGAAACCATCATCTATTGTGCCGACCAAGTGGAAGTTGATGCCGAAATGAAGCGTCTGTTTCCGGCCGAACGTCTTCTGGCTTGGTCTTCTAAAGATTTTTCGCCCGCGCTGCTTGCGGCTTTTCCCTTCGACGACGAGGCTTCTTTGCAGAATGTAGGTCACGCCTTGGCTTTTTGTCGATTTTTTATGCCGCAACTTTCCGAAGAGGCGCTCATAGAAAAATTGGCACGCATAGAGCCGGCGCCCATGCGCTTGGAACTGAAAGAAGGAAAAAACGCTTGTGTGCTTATAAACGATACTTACAACGCAGATGTTCAGGCACTTGCTTTGGCGCTCGATTTCCAGGCAGGTCGCGACGCTGCCAAGCATCTTTCGCGAAGCCTCATTCTCTCGGATATTTACCAAAGCGGAAAAGATGCCGCTCAGTTGTATGGCGAGCTGGCCGAAATGATAAGTCATTATAAGATAAGTCGTTTCGTGGGTATAGGCCCAGCGCTTTGTCAATATGCGGATGCTTTCCCCGCCGGCTCACGCTTTTTCCTAAGTACCGAAGATTTTCTGGCCTCCGATATCACGGAATCCTTTTCGCAAGAATTGGTTTTGATTAAGGGTTCGCGTCGTTTTGGTTTTGAACGCATTACCGAGGCTTTGGCGCTGAAAACGCATCAGACGCGTCTGGAAGTGAACTTGGATGCTATCGTGCATAATTATCGCTATTTCAGATCCTTGCTGAAAGCTTCCACCAAAATGATTGCCATGGTAAAGGCCGAAGCTTATGGTTTGGGTGCGGTGGAAATAAGCCGTACTTTGCAGTCGCAAGGCTGTGACGCCGTGGCGGTTGCCGTGGTAGATGAAGGCATTCGTCTGCGTCAGGCGGGCATCAGTATTCCTATCTTGGTGATGAATCCTGATATTTCGGTTTTGCCATTATGCTACGAATATCATCTTGAACCCGAAATATATAGCTTCGCGCTTTTGCGAGCTTTCTTGGAATGTGGTCAGCGCTTGGGTATCAGACAATATCCCATCCACTTGAAATTGGATACGGGTATGCATCGTTTGGGTTTTACCCAGGCGGATATTCCCGCGTTGTTGGCGCTTTTGCAATCGCAGAAAACTTTGATGCTGAGCAGTGTGTTCACCCATTTGGCCGGTAGCGACGAAGCTTGTTTCGACGATTATACCACTTTGCAATGGCAGGCTTTCGATGCAATGTCCTCGCAAATCCGCGCGGCTTTTCCCTATGCCATCGACAGGCATATTTTGAATTCGGCCGGTATAGAACGATTCACCCAGTGGCAATGCGAGCGTGTACGTTTGGGTATAGGTTTATACGGTATTTCTCCGGTCAATCAGCAAGCGCTTATGCAAGTGGCTTCGTTCAAGACCCAGATTCTGCAATTGCATCATTATGCCAAGGGTGAAAGCATCGGTTACAGTCGTAGGGCTTACTTGGAGCGAGATTCTGTGGTGGCTACCATTCCGGTGGGCTATGCCGATGGCTTCCTGCGCCGCAATAAGGGTGGAGAAGTGCTTGTGAACGGCCATCGGGCTCGCTTGCTGGGTAATATTTGCATGGATGCTTGCATGGTAGATGTCACCGATATTCCCGATGTAAAAGAAGGCGATGCCGTCGTTTTGTTTGGCGATTCGCTCAGTATTTCCCAAGTGGCCGAACGTCTCGACACCATTCCTTACGAAATCCTTACCTCTGTTTCCCAGCGCGTCAAACGCGTCTATTTTCATGAGTGAAAAATTCCCCTCGAACGCTTGTTCAAGACGGGGAATTTATTATTTTTGCCAAGTTTATTGCCATGTATAAGGCAACATACAAACAGCAATTATAACAACTTTAATTACCAATAATTTATGAAAGCAAATCATCCTAAAGTGGGTATCCGTCCTATTATTGACGGCCGCGAAAGAGGTGTTCGTGAAAGCCTCGAAGTTCAAACCATGAATATGGCGAAAAATGTGGAAAACCTGATTACTTCTACTTTGAAGTACAGCGATGGTACGCCTGTGCAATGTGTTATCGCCGATGGTACCATTGGTCGCGTGGCTGAAGCTGCTGCTTGTGCCGAAAAGTTTGAACGCGAAGGTGTTGGTCTTACCATCAGTGTAACGCCTTGCTGGTGCTATGGTACGGAAACCATCGATATGAATCCTTATTATCCCAAGGCTATCTGGGGTTTCAATGGTACTGAACGTCCCGGTGCTGTTTATTTGGCTGCTGCTTTGGCCGGTCACAACCAAAAAGGTTTGCCTACTTTCGGTATTTATGGTCAGCATGTTCAGGATGCCGGCGATACTGAAATTCCCGAAGATGTTAAAGAAAAATTGATCCGTTTCACCAAAGCAGGTTTGGCTGTGGCTGAAATGCGTGGTAAATCTTATCTGTCTATCGGTGGTGCTTGTATGGGTATTGCCGGTTCTATCATCGATCCCGATTTCTTCCAAGATTATTTGGGAATGCGTAACGAATACATCGATATGGTAGAAGTGTTGCGTCGCATCGACAATAAAATTTACGACGAAGAAGAATACAAGAAGGCTTACGAATGGACTTTGAAGCACTGCAAGGTGAACGAAGGTCACGACTACAATACTTTGTGGCAACATACCCGCGAAGAAAAAGATTCAGATTGGGAATTTGTAGTGAAGATGTATCTCATCATCCGCGACTTGATGGAAGGCAATCCTGCTTTGAAGGAAAAAGGTTTCAACGAAGAATCTTTGGGTCATAATGCTATCGTGGCCGGTTTCCAAGGTCAACGTCAATGGACCGACTACATGCCCAACTGCGACTTCCCCGAAGCTTTGCTCAATACTACTTTCGACTGGAATGGCGCCCGCGAACCCAAGATTTTGGCTACCGAAAACGATGCTTTGAATGGTGTATCTATGTTGTTCGGTAAATTGCTCACCAACCGTGCCGTGATGTTCTCTGACGTTCGTACTTACTGGAGCCCTGAATCGGTAGAACGCGTGAGCGGTCATAAATTGGAAGGCAAGGCTGCTAATGGTATCATTCACTTGATCAACTCTGGTGCTACGGCTTTGGATGCTACCGGCCAAGCTGCCGAAAATGGTCAGCCCGTGATGAAACCTTATTGGGAAATGACCGATGCCGATATCGAAGGCTGCTTGAAGGCAACTACTTGGTATCCTGCCGACTGTGGCTATTTCCGCGGTGGTGGTTTCTCTTCTCAATTCTTGAGTAAGGGTGGTATGGAAGTGACCATGTTCCGTCTGAATCTCGTAAAAGGTCTTGGCCCTGTACTCCAAATTGCTGAAGGTTGGACGGTAGATGTTCATCCTGAAACTTTCGAAGTTATCAACAAACGTACCGATAAGACTTGGCCTACCACTTGGTTTGCTCCTCGCTTGTGCAACAAGGATCAGTTCAAGGATGTTTACAGCGTGATGAACAACTGGGGTGCCAACCACGGCGCTATCGCTTATGGTCATATCGGTGCCGATTTGATTACTTTGGCTTCTATTCTCCGTATTCCTGTTTGCATGCACAACGTAGAAGATGAAAAGATTTTCCGTCCTTCTGCTTGGAATGCTTTCGGTATGGATAAGGAAGGTGCCGATTATCGTGCTTGTCAGAACTTTGGTCCGATTTACAAATAATCGTTTGTTATGACCAAATCTAACAATACTATTCCGGTGGTTGCCAGACAAATGTTGATTCCATTTATTCTGGTAACCTCCCTTTTCTCACTTTGGGGATTTGCTAACGATATCACCAATCCGATGGTGCGAGCATTCTCCAAAGTTCTCTTGATGAGTAATTTTGAAGGTTCTTTGGTGCAATTTGCTTTTTACGGTGGCTATTTTGCGATGGCTTTCGTGGCGGCTTATTTCATCAAGAAGTTCTCGTATAAAACCGGTATCCTTTTGGGTTTGGCTTTGTATGCCACCGGTGCGTTTATGTTCTATCCGTCTAGCTTGGGACATGCTTTCTGGCCATTTTTGGTGTCTTATTTTATCCTGACTTGCGGTCTGTCGTTTTTGGAAACCAGTGCCAATCCTTATATTCTCTCTTTGGGCGATGAAGCTACGGCTACGCGTCGTTTGAATTTGGCGCAGGCTTTCAATCCGATGGGCTCTCTGTTGGGAATGTTTACGGCTCAGAATTTTATCTTGGCTCGTTTGAATAATGCAAGTTATGAAGAAAGAGAAGCTTTGCGTGCGGTAGATCCTGAGGCTTTCGAGTTGATTCGTCAATCCGATTTGGCGGTCATTCGCAATCCTTACGTGATTATCGGTGCGGTGGTTTTTGTATTCTTCTTGATTTTCTTGTTGACCAAGATGCCTAAGGCTCAGAGCAAGGATGATAATTTCAGCGTAAAGGATACTTTCTCTCGTTTGCTCAAAAATAAGCGTTATTACGAAGGTGTGATTGCGCAGTTCTTCTATGTGGGCGTGCAGATCATGTGCTGGACTTTCATTATTCATTATGCTGAAATAGAATTGGGTATTCCCAACGATACAGCACAGTTGTATAATATTGTGGCTATGTCTATCTTCTGTCTCAGCCGTTTCATTTGTACCTATCTGCTTAAATATGTGCGTCCGGGTGTCTTGCTTAAAAGCTTGGCATTTGGTGGCATTGTGCTGGTGTTGGGTACGATTTTCCTGAAAGGTATGATTGGTTTGTATTGCTTGGTGGGTATTTCTGCTTGTATGTCGCTGATGTTCCCCACTATTTATGGTATCGCGTTGGATGGTATCGGAAAAGATGCCGAATTTGGTGCTGCCGGTCTGATTATGGCTATTCTCGGTGGTTCTGTGATGCCACCTCTGCAAGCTTTGATGATCGATCAGGATGCTATTTTGGGTTTGTCGGGTGTTAGATTTTCTTTCATCCTGCCTTTGATTTGTTTTATTGTGATTGCAATTTATGGTCATCGCAACCGCGATTTGGCCAGATAATTTTAATGTTTTTGTCAAATGGAAAATATTCAAGCGATTAATCCCAACAGTGTGCCTAAGGTGACTTTGGCCAGCGGTGATCAGATTCCTGCTGTCGGTTTGGGTACTTTTGGTTCAGATAATTATACGGCCGATGTGATTGCTGAGGCTGTGAAGTTGGCCGTTAAGGCGGGTTATCGTCATATCGACTGTGCAGCTGTTTATGGCAATGAAAAGGAAATCGGCCAAGCGCTGAAAGAACTTTTCGAAGAAGGTGTGGTGAAACGCGAAGATCTTTGGATTACTTCTAAGGTTTGGAACGATATGCACGATCATGTGGAAGAAGCTTGTCAACAGTCTTTGGATAAATTGGGTCTGGATTATCTGGATTTGTATTTGGTTCACTGGCCTTTCCCGAATTTCCATGCGCCCAAGGTGAGTGTGGAATCTCGCGACCCCAATGCCAAGCCTTATATTCACGAAAATTATATGAAGGTTTGGCGTGCTATGGAATCTTTGCAAGAAGCAGGCAAGGTGCGCAATATCGGTACTTCCAATATGACCAAGGCTAAAATGGAATTATTGTTGCGCGATTGCAAAATTAAGCCCGCTTGCAACGAAATGGAAATGCATCCTCACTTCCAACAGCCCGAATTGAAAAAGTATATGGAAGACAATGGTATTGCTGTTATCGGCTTCTGTCCCATCGGTTCGCCCAATCGTCCCGAACGCGACAAGACTCCCGAAGATACAGTGCCCATAGAAGATCCTGTAATGTTGGAAATTGCCAAGAATCATGGTGTTCATCCCGCGGTGATTTGTATAAAGTGGGCTGTTCAGAATGGTCAAATTCCTATTCCTTTCTCTGTGAAGCCTGTCAAATTCATGAGTAATTTGCGCGCCGCTGTCGAAGATCCTCTCACGGCCGAAGAAATGGAAGCTATCCGCAAAATCGATCGCAATTGTCGTTTTATCAAAGGTCAGGTGTTTACATGGCCTGGTGCTACTTGGCAAGATTTGTGGGATGAAGATGGTATCATTCGCCAATGATTATGTTACTATATATAATAAGGTATAGATTTTTAAAATTATATTCAAATGAGTAAAACAATGCAAGCGGCATATTTGCCCGGAAATAGCACGGTTGTGCTGAAAGAAGTTGAGATTCCTGAACCTGGTCATGGTGAAGTGCTCATTAAGATGAAATCTTCTACCATTTGTGGTAGTGATATCCGTGCCATCTATCGCGAACATACCGGAAAGGGTCCCGAAGGTTATCAGAACAAGATTTGTGGACACGAACCCAGTGGACAGATTGTAAAGTGTGGTCCTGGTCTGCGTCGTTTTAAAGAAGGCGATAGAGTAGTGGTTTATCATATTTCTGGTTGTGGTGTTTGTAACGACTGTCGTCGTGGTTATATGATTAGTTGTACCAGTCCTTATCGTCGTGCTTATGGTTGGCAGCGTGATGGAGGTATGGCTGAATATCTTTTGGCTGAAGAAAAAGACTTGGTATTGCTTCCCGATTCTTTGACCTATACCGATGGTGCACAGATTGCTTGTGGCTTCGGAACGGTTTACGAAGGTCTCGAAAAAATTGGTATCTGCGGTAACGATGCTGTATTGGTGGTAGGTCTTGGTCCCGTGGGTTTGGCTGCTCTGATGTTGGCAAAAGCTATGGGTGCAAACAAGTTGATCGGTGTTGACACGGTTCAAGAACGTTTGGATATTGCTAAGGAAAAAGGTTTGGCCGATCATGTAATTTTGTCTGATGCTTCTGCTTTGGATAAAATCAAGGAATTGACCGCCGGTATGGGTGTTGAACGTGCCGTTGACTGCTCGGGAAATACTTATGGTCGTCAGTTGGCTATCCGTGCTACTCGCAAATGGGGTAAGATTGTCTTCATCGGCGAAGGTGGAACGGTTGAAATGAATCCTAGTCCTGATATCATCCACGACCAAAAAACTATCTATGGTTCTTGGGTAACCAATATCTGGCGCATGGAAGAATTGGTAGAACGTATCGTTCGTTGGGGCATTCATCCCGAAGATTTGGTAACTAATCGCTTTACTTTGGATCATGCTGACGAAGCTTTTGCTTTGATGAACGAAGGTAAATGTGGTAAGGTGGCTGTTGTTTTCGACGAAGAAATCAAATAACAGCTATATATAAGGTAATAAAGCGAGGCTATTCACAGTAATGGTCTCGCTTTGTTTTATAATTTTCTGTTATATTTAAATCGCTATGTAGCGGAGTTTGTTAGATATATTAGAGTATTGTGTGTGTCTGATATAAAATTAATTTTTGGATAAACATCTGATTAATAGAAGTTTGATAAAATTGACCAAATTTTCTTTAAAAATAGTTTTAGAAAAATTTGGAAGGGAGAGATAAAAGAGCGTATCTTTGCAGCCCTTTCGAGAAAAAACGAGGGGTAGCCGGTGGCCGAGAGAGGCTGCGAGGCGTGCGAAATGAAAAGCTGCGAAAGATATCTGAAAATGAGCGACTTGCGGAGGTATGAAAATTTTTTCAAAAAAGTTGCAAAGATATTTGGAGGATAAGGAAAACTGCAGTACTTTTGCACCCGCTTTCGACAAGGAAGTCACACGCGAGTGACGAAGTCGATAAAGCGACAAATAAAAGAGTTCTTTGAGAGAATGAAAGGATAATAGTAGTA
>JAFODP010000047.1 GCA_017380635.1 Bacteroidales bacterium
CAGACCGATTTTTTCCGCATCAACGCATGGGGCAAACTCGGCGAACTGTGCGCCCGTTTCCTCGGCAAAGGACGCAAGGTTGCGGTTGTCGGCGAACTGCAAGCACGAACCTACGATAATAAAGACGGAAAGACGATGCTTTCCCTCGATGTGGTTGCGGACGAAGTGGAATTCCTGACACCCGCAGAAGAACCGAAGAAAAAGGCGAAAGAGAATTCGGACGGGTACAACAAAACCGCCGAGGACGAACTGACCGCTTATTCCGGTGACTTGCCGTTTTGAGGTGCGCCATGCCGAACCGAATCATAAAAGAAAGCATCCGCACATCGGACACGGTTGCGGAAATGACGGACTTTCAGTTTCGGCTTTGGGTTGGGTTGATTGTATCGGCTGACGATTACGGACGCGGGGACGCTCGTCCCGAAATCCTGAAAGGGCAGATTTTCCCCTTGCGGAAGAAAGTCAAGGAAAAGGATATTGAATCTGCCCTTAACGGGCTTGCGGCTCTTGGGTGCGTGGAACTGTATTCGGTGAACGGGAAACATTACTATTCGTTCCCGACATGGGGCGCACATCAGCGCATCAGGAATTCGGTGCAGAAATTCCCGTCACCCGATGAAAAAGACGCTTTGCGGCAAGTTGCGGCGAGTTGCGGCGAATCGCGGCTTGAATCCAATCCAATCCAATCCAAAAAAGAATCCGAATCCGAATCCAATAATGCGCGATTTGGAGAATGGTATGAGGAATACCCTCGGAAGATTGATCCGAAACGGGCAAAGGCGGCATGGGACAAACTGAAAGTTGACGAATCCCTTTTCAACGCCATCATGGACGGGTTGCGGAAATGGAAGCGGGCGTGGGACGATCCGAAATTCGTCCCCTACCCCGCCACTTGGTTGAACAACAGACGGTGGGAGGCAGAACCGCCCAAAGGCAAACGGAACGCGGCGTTGAACTACGAACAAAAGGCAATCAGCAAATCGGACTTTGATGCGTTGGTTGTGGATTTAGGAGGTGAAACATGATGGAACTTAATTGCGGGTGGGTGATTATAGGTTGTGCTGTTGGTGCTTTACTTGGAACGCTCTTATGTATTGGTGTTTATGAACTCTTTATTTATATTGTCGAAGCAATAAACGAAAGCAGAAACCGGAAAAGGAGGACACATGGAACTGATTTATAAAAAAGACGCACTCAACGCCGTACTGCATAACGAGGGACAAGCGGCGGTGGCGGCGGTGCAGAACATCAAGGCGGTTATCGACACGGACGCGATTGATGCCAAAGACCGAACAATTCAAGGGCTGTTGACGCAGATCGAGCGCAAGGACAAGACCATAGAACGGATGCGTGACCTTATGAAGCATTACAAGGCGGCATACAGAACCGCATACAAACTGTATCAGGAGGCGCGGCATGACAAACTGTCCTAATTGCGGTGCGCCGATTCATGGTTCGATATGCGAATACTGCGGTACGGAGTTTGGATTATTAAAAAATATTGCGCCAGGAACATTATACAAATGCAATCCGACTCTCTATAAACGATGCCCTAAAACGCATTGCTATTTGAACGGAGGAGAGTGCAGAAGCACTCGTTATCCTGAATTCGCGTTGGTGAATAAAATTGGCGCACTTTTAACGGCAAATGAAATGAGGGATTTATTTCTATGAACAGCAACCTTAAAGGCAAGACCTTTGAACGGGAAATAGCCCGTTACCTCCGCGAACACGGGTACACCGAAGCGCGGCGCGGACAGCAATACAAGGGCGGCGCGGATTCACCGGATGTTATCGGGATCAAAGGGTATCACATCGAAGCGAAGCGAACCGAGCGTTTTGACCTATACGGGGCGTTAGAACAATCGAAGCGCGATGCGGCTGACGGTGAAATCCCGATTGTGATTCATCGGAAGAACGGAAAGCAAAGCGTTGTCATCCTGACGCTTGACGATTTCATGGAGGTAATACATGGACGCTGACCGCAGAGATTGGACGAACGCAAGCGGGTACGTTGTTCCGACAGAAACCGAAGCAATTCGGAATATGACGAGCGAAGAAAAGGCAACGCAGACCGCAAGGAGGTTATTCGGAATATTCGTGAGGTGCTGCAACCTATGCGGTTTCCGGTTGAACAAAATCGAACTTACAAGGGACGAATACAAATTCACGGAGGAGGACTTACAGAATGGCGCAAGATAAACCAACACTTTGTTGGAGTTGTGAAAACGCCTGTTGCGGTTGTTCGTGGTCAAGGTCGTTCAAGCCTGTTGACGGATGGACAGCAGTACCAACAAAGGTGTTTGCAAAAACGGATTTCATTGCATCTTATCGGGTTGTGAAATGTCCGCAGTACAAGAGTGATCTACACTCGTTCAAGACCAAAACGAACGGCTTGCGCGATTATTCAATCGTCAAGGAAAGGAAGCAGTTGAAGCAACAGCCTATTCGCGGATCGGCAAGATGGAGATTGAGCAAACTCCCCGACCTACAAGACCGCATCAACAGATTAAGCGGTGATTGCAAAGAAATTGCCGATTTGGTGTTCAACTATAACTACACAACCGAAGATATTGTCGATGCGATGTACATGGAAATCGCAACGGTGAAACGGTATATGTACCGAGCATTTCAACTGATGGAGGCAATGGCATGATTACGAAAGAACAAGCATTGTTAGCGTTCTGCGACCATTGTGATGACAGACCCATTGGGTGTCAAGAGTGCCCCTTAAAAGGCATCATCAACGATATTCCCGATATGCCTTGCCCCTACTGCGGCAAGATAAACGATGAATCAATACAGGCGGCGTTGGAGGAAATAAGACAATGACAAACGCAGAACTGATTAAGGCGTTGCGGTATTGCGCGGAACACGAAGGATGCGACTACTACATCGCAAAAGATTGTCCAAGAGAAGACACATGGGTGTGCGGTGCTGATTGCGAACAGATATTGATGATTGATGCCGCCGCCGCTCTTAAAGCGGCAGACAAGAGGATTGCGGAACTGGAAGCGCAGATGCAGAAAGAGGGCGAGTGGATTGACGAACAGCGCGGCAGATGGATATACGCGAAATGCAATCTGTGCGGCAAGGTGCAAGATGTGCGGTCGAACTACTGCCCGAACTGCGGAGCGAAGATGAACGGCGAACGAAAGGACGGAGAGCATGACAATCAAAGAATGTAGGCGATACCTCCGCAAATGGCGGCAGACGGAAACATCGTTAAACCGTCTTAAAACGGAAAAACGAGTGATTGAAGAAACCATACAGGCGTTGTATGAACTGACCCTTATTCCGTCCGATGGACAGCCACACGGCAACCAAGTGACGCACCCGACCGAGGACAAGGCGTTGCGGATCATCGAACTGATGCATGAGAACGAACACCGCACCGAGGACATCGACCGCAGAATCTGTAAAGCCGAAATGTACCTCAAAAAGGTTGAACTGGTAATGACCGTTGCCAAGAATGCGGGACTACTGCGGAGGTACTACCACGATAGGTTGCCCATGCAGAAACTTGCTGACGAAATGCACATCGGGAAAGCAACCGCATGGCGGTACGAAACCGAGGGCATCCGGTCGATATGTGATTTGCTATGAATCTGTTCGATTGGAATAAACCCGCATTGAAAATCAAAAATCCTGGTTGCGATTTTCGGACAAATGTTTGACGGAAAGGAGAATGAATACAAAAATGGCAAATGAAACATACAAGAAACTATATGACGATCTGCGCGAGGAACATTGCGAACTGCTACGCAGATTGCCAAAGTCCTTTGTAGAACCAAAACCATACCGTTATTGCCCATACTGCGGCGGGTACGGAATCCACCTTGAATGTAACGATGCAGAATTTCATGTGCGTGGCGTTCATGTGAAATGCTTTGAACTGGTTGCAAGGTGCTTTGAATGCGGTGAAGAAATCTACATTCCGACAATCAACGATTGGAATGTAGACAATCGGGAATGGGCGTATCAAAGGGCGAAGATGGAGGCGCAGAAAAACGGCAATGGTGATGCTAACACCAACAACGCATGACGAAATCAAATTCGCTTGCAGAACATACCACTACGCACATTGTATTCCATCGGTTAGTTACGGTTACAATGTGTTCAACGAACGGTATGAATGGTGCGGGGTTATCCTGTTTGGAACAGGCGCAACGCCAAACATCGGGAAACCGTTTGGAATGGAACAAAGCGAGGTTATTGAACTTGTGCGGGTTGCGCTAAACGGATTGCAACCATGCACATCGGAATGTGTTGCGGCGGCGTTAAAACAGTTACACGAAGATGCGCCACAAATCAAGATTGTTGTTTCATACGCTGACGCAGATCAAAACCATTACGGCACAATTTACCAAGCAACAAACTGGATTTACCTCGGCATGAAAGAACAAAACGCACTTGGCGCATTTATCATTCACGGTAAAAAGGTGCATCGAAGAACCATATGTTCTGCGGGGGGGCGGCAAAACATCGAATGGGTGCGGAAAAACCTCGACCCGAACGCACAGGAATTTCGGTCGAAAGGGAAACGGAAATACATCTATGTGTTCAACAGAAAACTGCGGAAGAAATGGCAATCACAGGCGCAACCGTACCCGAAACGAAAAGATGATACACTTTGACCGCAGATTGATACACTTTTTAACACGAACCGTGATATAATGGTAGCGTGGAATTTTAGAAAGACGGAGAAATCCGTCTTTCTTTTGTTATGCGGCGGCGGCGCGGCGGGTGATTCATCGTTATGCGAGGAGGGGCGCGGATGAAAGCGTGGGCAGAATCGTTCTATAAGTCACGGGCATGGCAGAACTGCGCGAGGGCTTACGCGAAAAGCAAGGGCGGGTTGTGTGAACGGTGTTTGCGTGACGGAATTGTTACGGCGGGTGTTATCGTTCACCACAAGATACACATAACACCGGACAACATATTCGATCCAAATGTCGCGTTGAATTGGGACAACCTTGAATTGGTTTGCCGTGATTGCCACGCAAAGGAACACGGAAACATGAAGCGGTATTCTGTTGATGCGCTCGGCTTTGTCACCATCCCCCGTTGCGAAACCAAAATCGTCAAAGCGCCGACGACAGCCGCCTCCATAG
>JAFODP010000048.1 GCA_017380635.1 Bacteroidales bacterium
ATCCTCAGCGAAATAATCACTCTCCCAAAATTGCTCGTTCGGGTTGTAGTCAATTATCCACCCCTTGCGCACGTTAGCGCGGAGGTCAGATATCTGCAACTTGCTGAAATAGTTGGCCTCGTTGATAAACAACCAATCGCACGCCACACCTTTTGCCGTGCCGCTGTTTTGGTATGAGTTGAAAATGATTTTGCCACCGTTCGCGCGGTTACGTATTTCGAGCGGGCTTTTTAGGCACTCAAAAGCAGCCGACAAAGTAGGGTGGTCGTTTATGATATTCTCGAAATCAGCATACGCACCCAAACGACCCTGCGTGTTAGTCATCGCTGCCACGTTCACTATTTCGCCTTTGTACGCGCGAGTGGTCAAGAACTGAGCGATAAAAAACGTCTTACCGCTACGACGACCCCCACGAAACGCAAAAGACGTGCAACCTGCACGCCTACGCTCCGATAGATACTTCGCGTATTTCGGATTGACTTGTTCCAAAAGGTAGCGCTTACTCATCGCCAAAGACCGCGCAATTTATCGTTGGTAAATCTTGCACCTCGATTGTCTGCTTTGGCGCTCCGTGCGTTTGGTTGGTCAAGTCGAAAAAGTCCTGCACGCGCTCACATTTCATTAACGCTTGCACAAATCGCCTGCGCGCTGCGGGCTTGCTTTCGTCTTGCGCATATTGTTTCAACTCCTCAACCGTTGCGATATTCTCGCACCAATCGTAGAACGCTCGCATACGACCAGCCGCCGTTGGGTCACCGCGTCTGTTAGCCAAAGGCTGACCGAATTGGTGCTTTTGCTCATTCAGTCGCGCCTGCTCGCTTTTATAATTCTTTGCTCTTGCCATATTGATTTTGTTTGTATCTTATGTATAACTCATTTTCTTTGTACGTCTTTGCAAACATACGAACGCGCGCGTCATCCATATTTGGCAAATCATAATCGCGGAAAGCAATTGCGTGGCCTTGGTGCTCAAACTTGCGCAAGGGTATATATCGAATATGTCCATCATCGCACAAACGCATTTGGCTCACTAAATACCCTTTGTCATATGTTATCTCGTACCTCATTTCTTATATTCCTCTCGCATTATCATTGGTACACAATGCCGCCAATCAACAAGATGGTGCAATCGCATATTCTTGTTGCCCATAACGCTGACCTTTACCGCACTCGGCATACCGATGACCGAATAAAACGATTTAACATACGTGCCGCCATCTACATACGCACCCGTCATTCCGCCTTTGTTCTTTTGTGTTTCGGCTTGATGCAGACAAACCAAATTGTGCGTAAAGAATAAAGCACCTTGCGAGCCGAGCAACGTATACGTGTTTACATCCTCATTTATTCGGCCACGGAAATCGAAACATCTTTCAGTATCGCAAATAAACGAATTCATTGCCTTGCGCCACATTTGTATTTTGCTTGACCTATTTGCGTTGCCTCCGCCAACATAATCACCACCCTGTGCCATCGCAATTGTACTGACGTTCTTACACTCTTTCAAAAAATCAACCATCGCACAAAATACCGCGTCAAGATCCGTTTGTTTTTTTCCCTTAAAATTGCCCTCGCGGTCAAATCTCGTGGTGAATGACGTGTAGTCATCATCAAGCTCGATAAAGTAACGATAACCGAGTTTTTTCGCCACGTCAAAGGAAACATTTCGAGCAAACAAAATCACGCGCCTTTCCGGCCTATTATCATACGTATCGCACTCCACGCCTGCCTTGTGGAATTGCACAACCTCATCCCCATATATTTGCACATACTTTTCGTATTGGTCATCCTCGTCGTCCACTACCAACGCAATCGGGCCTGTGTATCCGTGCGAGCGCAGCGCCTTGTACGTTACCACATTGTCAGCACGTCCGTGCGTTAAAATCAATGCTATAAAATCTTGTGGGTACATATTATTCGCCAATTGTTTCCTGTAAACGTTTTGTCATCTTGATAAAACCATTTTCAATGGCCTTGTCAAAATCAATAATAACGAGCGCGCTATTCTCCATTAATTGTTGCACTAACTTGTCCGCGTGTGCATATCTCTCTGCTATGTCGTAAATCCCAATCACTCAAACCCTCGACCTCGAAATCAGCTTGCAACGTTTCCAAATCCCACTCCACGCCGTCACTGGTCGCGTTATCCGCAAGAGCAAGCGTCTTGCGTTTTGGGTCGTTCGTTCCTATATCGGTACGCTTAACCACTACCAGCTCCGTGCCGTCAGTTTCGACAACGCGCGTTTTGATACCCATTTTTTCGGCTTGCTCATATACACCATTGCCAGCGATAAGGCAGCCGTTTTTGTCCACCAATACGCTACGACCAGCACCGCACTCCGTCAAAGATTTGCGGATACGCTTTTTGTTTTGCTCACTGTGTTTGCGGTAATTCTTTTTGTCAAATGTTATTTCCATATACCAAAAGTATTTAGTTATCAAAAAGCAGGGCGGGCAA
>JAFODP010000049.1 GCA_017380635.1 Bacteroidales bacterium
ATCCTCAGCGAAATAATCACTCTCCCAAAATTGCTCGTTCGGGTTGTAGTCAATTATCCACCCCTTGCGCACGTTAGCGCGGAGGTCAGATATCTGCAACTTGCTGAAATAGTTGGCCTCGTTGATAAACAACCAATCGCAAGCCACACCCTTTGCCGTGCCGCTATTTTGGTATGAATTGAAAATGATTTTTCCGCCGTTGGCGCGGTTGCGTATTTCGAGCGGGCTTTTTAGGCATTCAAAAGTAGCTGACAAAGTAGGGTGGTCGGTTATGATATTCTCAAAATCTGCATACGCTCCCAAACGGCCCTGCGTGTTGGTCATCGCGGCCACGTTAACTATTTCGCCTTTGTACGCGCGAGTGGTCAAGAACTGCGAAATAAAAAACGTTTTGCCACTACGGCGCCCCCCACGAAACGCAAAAGACGTGCAACCTGCACGCCTACGCTCCGATAGATACTTCGCGTATTTCGGATTGACTTGTTCCAAAAGGTAGCGCTTACTCATCGCCAAAGACCGCGCAATTTATCGTTGGCAAATCTTGCACCTCGATTGTTTGTTTTGGCGCGCCGTGCGTTTGGTTGGTCAAGTCGAAAAAGTCCTGCACGCGCTCACATTTCATTAAAGCTTGCACGAAACGCCTACGCGCTGCGGGCTTGCTATCGTCTTGCGCATACGCTTTCAATTCCTCAACCGTTGCAATATTCTCGCACCAATCGTAGAACGCACGCATACGCCCCGCCGCCGTGGGGTCACCGCGTCTGTTAGCCAAAGGCTGACCGAATTGGTGCTTTTGCTCATTCAGTCGCGCCTGCTCGCTTTTGTAATTCTTTGCTCTCGCCATATATTATCCCTCCTTTGGACATTGTTGCAAATGTTTGATAAATCGTTTCGGCGCATTGCCAGTTGTTAGCTGATCAAATTTACAGACCGCTTTTCCGCTAAACTTGTCAAAGTACGGACACATCGTGCGCCTACACTTTTCGCTCGTCATCGTTTCGCTCAACTGATAGGCTTGCAATAATACCAAGCTCCCGTTCGCTTAATTTCCAAACAAACGCCTTTTCGCGCTCCGCCTTTTCGCGCTCCGCCTTTTCGCGCTCCGCCTTTTCGCGCTCCGCCTTTTCGCGCTCGTTAGCCAAACGGTCAGATATAAGATAGCCAGCACCATATATAGCCGCTCCGCTTTCCTTTTGACAATCCAGCTCGCGAATGACAGCCGTTTCACTACGTAACGCTACAAAATCTATACCCAATCGCGAAAACGGGGCAATAGTCGTGGACATAATCACGTGTTTCGGGTACGCGTATTTTGGCAGTTGCTTTTTGATAATCTTGCGATACTCATCATCTGCAATCCTTACCGCCTTGTATAATTCTGGCGCGCTCCTAAAACGTACCTCGTGAGGTTCTAAATTCGTGAGAAAACTCGTATTAACTTGCGCACCATTCTCGTATGTAACCGAAACGCCACAAATCAAAGCCGAAATCTCGCTGCTTGCTCCATTAAACAAAGTAAGGTGGGGAGCAAATAAGAAAAATCGGATACCATTCTCCACGTAGAATTTAATAATCTCCGACATAATAGAGAATGGCGGATTGTCCACAACTATATCGGTGCTCTTGTACTTTTCACGCCGATAGTCACCGTTTGGATAGAAAGGACGCACAAAGTTTTTTCGGCTCAATCCATACTCGGACACTACCCAATCCGCCACCGCGTTATAAACCACGTCAGGCGTATAGCAATCGTCAGTCGTTTTCTTTTGCTCAAACTTTTCGACAAAAGCCGCGTAATCCTCGTCCTCGCTTAAATCTTCGCCCGCCGCCATACGCTCCTCAAAACTCTTGCGCAAATCCTCATTGTCAAACGTGATACCCCAATCGTCTGCAATACCCTCCAAAGAAAAGTCCGTGACAATATTCTGCATATCCCACTCCACATTGTCGGACGTCGCGTTATCCGCCAACGCAAGCATTTTGCGTTTTGAATCATCGGTTCCGATATCCGTACGCTTAACCACTACCAACTCCGTGCCGTCCGTTTCGACAACGCGCGTTTTGATACCCATTTTCTCCGCTTGCTCATATACACCATTGCCAGCGATAAGGCAGCCGTCTTTATCCACCAAAACGCTACGACCAGCACCGCACTCCGTCAAAGATTTGCGGATACGCTTTTTGTTTTGCTCACTGTGTTTGCGGTAATTCTTTTTGTCAAATGTTATTTCCATATACCAAAAGTATTTAGTTATCAAAAAGCAGGGCGGGCAA
>JAFODP010000050.1 GCA_017380635.1 Bacteroidales bacterium
CAGCGCAACAACATCACCCGCGACGGGAGTTCAGCTCAGATTTTGGCTTTTATTGACGACCTTGAAAATGCGCAAAACACCCTCATCAACCAAGCAGAAGCATCCGACATCTTCACGCCGAAGGAGTTGGTGGTGAATGGCTCGGCGCGTGAAAAATCCGTTAGTGACAAGTTCCGCAAACTTTTCGGGATAAAGAGAGGGCAGCAAAAAACCGCCTTCCTTGAAATCCCGATGGAGCATCACGCCATTGGCCGCTATGACTACAAGATTGACGAAAAAATTAAGTTTCAGTTTCAGAAGTTGTGCAAACTCTATATGTTTCCTGAGGACTTGTTCTTTGCGTCAACGACTTTCAACAATAAGAGCGAGAGCCGCCTTCAGCTATGTTATAACTACGCAGGCTATTTTTACGAGATCTTGCAACAGATTTTGAACGCCACCGTTACAGGTTTAACAATGAATGATTTTTCCATCGAGTTCTACAACATCCGGGAGTGGGACGAAGCCTCAAAAAAACGGGTTGAGGCAAAACGCGAAGAAATCAAATTTTTGTTGGAGCTGAAAGCGGCGGGATATTCAGTAGAAGACAAAATCGAAGCAATTTTGAAAACCTTATAGAAATGAAAAAATATTACGTTTACAACGATATTGCCACGCCATATTTTGACGGTGATAAAGTTGCCGATGCGGAAGAGTTCGCCAAGTTTTTTGATGAAGACCCAGCCGAGGAAATAGAGCTGCACATCAACAGCTACGGCGGCGAGTGTGTGGTTGCTCTCGCAATGCTGGCAGCGATGGAGCGGCACACGGGAAAGATTGTCGCCTACATTGACGGAACCGCTGCGAGCTGTGCCAGCTGGTTGGCTCTTGCAGCTGATGAAATCCACATCGCGAAAAATGCCGAAATCTTCATCCATTGCGCCCACTCCTACGTCTACGCTGACGCGGCAGGTATGGAAAAAGAGGCCGCCGAGCTGAAAAGGTACGACGAGCGCATTGTCGCCATTTACAAGGGCAAAGCAAAGAACCCCGGCACGGACTTTTTGAAGCTCATGCAAGACGAGACCCTGCTGATGGCAGGAGAGGCCGCCCAGCTTTGGGACATCACCATTGACGAGGCTCCCAGCGTGCCGACCAACAAGACCCGCTACAACAATATTGCGGAGAAATGCACCCGCAAGCATGCGGAGGAAGAGCCGACCGCCGACAATGACAACGATATTGACTTTGAAATTGACTTCATCATTTAACCTATTTATAAACCCAAAAACCAAAGTATCATGAAAAAGAAATTACAAGACGTCCGTAATTACTTTACGAAACGCAAAGAAAAAGCAGAGGCCAAACTCGCAAAGAAGGCCGAGAACAAACTCACTGACGAGCAGGTTCGCAAGCTCAACGAACTGGTTGACGCTTTGAACGCCCAAATCGCCCAGATTGACGCGCTGGAAGAAGAATCCAGCAACGAGGCCGTCCTTTCGGCAATCAATGCCGTTTTTGCCAACTTCGCCAACGCGCTGCAGGAAGCCGAGACCGCGACACAAAACCGTCTCGCCGCCATGCAGAACCAATTGAACGCCAAGAACTCCAAAAAAGAGCGCAAGCGCATGAACGTGCTCCGCTCCAAAATGGAGAAGGGCGTGGCAAAGAACTACGTGGACCTCTCCGCGTGGACTCCCGAAACCGAAACCGACTACGTGCCTACAGTCCGCCCCATCAGAGGAATCCTCAAGGGCTTCAACATACGCGAAACCAGCCGCCAAGCCGTTAAAGTACGCTCTTTCGGCGATTTTTCCGCCACTTTCGCAGCTGTGAACAAACACAACCTTAAGCCCGTTGTGGAATTTGTCGGCGCGCAAAACATTGTTAACGTGACCAAGTTCGCGGGTATCATCCAAGGCGTTGCAGACGAGGACATCTGGGAAGATGACAAGCTCGAAGAC
>JAFODP010000051.1 GCA_017380635.1 Bacteroidales bacterium
ATAACTGTTTTCTTGCAGTTACTGATGCTCTTTTTTCTCTTAAAATCGGCATATCTATGCGGTTTTTGATCCCTTGACATCACCTCCAAAACCGCGTGCCGTGGCTTTCTTATTGACGATATTATCCCGGAAAGCAATCGATGAAGCGTTGGTTTTGGAAAATTCCAAGAAGGATGATATAACCAAAGAGGATATACGCAACTCTGCAAAGAAGTTTGCTAAGCTCTTGCTTGAATCGGATGATCCGGCTGTGAGAACGTATCTTATGAAGGCAATCAAAGAAATCGTTGTTGGAAAAGATACTGTAAAATTTGAATTTAATGTCGCATAAAAAAGGCACTCGCCAAAAGGCGGGTGCCTAAATTTTTGTCCAAAAGAAACAACCTCGCGCCAATCTGCGCGGAAATGTAAAATCTCAAGAGAAGTCTCTATAGTTCTGCAAAGGAAAACAACGGCAAAGCCACAGATGCAAAATTCCGCGCAAAACAAAGGTGTTGCGGGGTGAGTATGTCCATTTTTAGCGGAAATATAAAAGAAAGCGGATAGCCACACAATGGCTATCCGTTATGTTTAAAATCACAATGAGTTGGTAGTTACTTTAATATTGGGGAAATGTTCGTTTACATAGGCTTTCATTTTTGGAACACCAATTTCGTGGTCTGAATGGATATTAATATGTTCGGCTTCAATATTGTTTTCTGCCATATAAACAAGAACATCATACCCGGTTTTATCTTCGCCAAGATCATAATCAAGGCTAACAAATGTGAATTTTTTGAAAACACTCATAAGCAAAACACAATCACCATATGTGCGTACGCAATTATAGCTATTGTTATCAGGAAATTGTCGTTTGTCATCTAATATAAGCTTCATTCAAACACCTCCGCTTCAAAAAGATTATACCATTTGCAACAATAAAAAACAACTTCGAATGTTAAATAAAAGAAAAAACAGATAGCCTTTAATTGGCTATCTGTTTGACTTCGCCTTTCTTCAAGGCATTTCTGGCAACAGTTGATAATTGTGATACGGTTTCACATGGTTTCATAAGGTTTCAAATTCAAGTGAAACTATGCAGCAAAACGAAACCATAGCCTTGGAAGTAAAAACAGCACAGGATCATTTTCGTGACCTCACGAAAATGATATGAGTGGCCTTACCTGGATAAGAATTCTTTCGCATCTTTGAAAGAAGTAGACAGTCTCGCCGATCTCCCTTATGTAGGGTACAGTATAATAAATACATACCATACAGAAAAGGAGCATCAATATGGCAATTGAGAAAATCACCGCTCTGTATTGTCGGCTTTCGAGAGACGATGAATTACAGGGCGATAGTAACAGTATAAAAAATCAAGAATGGACTATGTGGGTCATACTGTAAATTTCAAAACCTACAAAAAATCATATAAATCAAAGCAAAAAATAAAGAATAACCCATCTGAATGGGTAATTTTCGAGAATACTCACGAAGCCATTATCGACCAGGATACTTATGATATTGTGCAGCGCATTCGCGATGGTAGGCGACGACCAACCCCCTTGGGAACAATGCCTGTGCTTTCTGGGATGCTATTCTGCGCTGATTGCGGCGCAAAAATGTATCAAGTACGAGGGAAAGATTGGCCTACAAGCAAAGAGCATCTTGTCTGTGCTACTTACCGAAAAATAAATAAGCCTGCAGTTCGCGCTTTAAATTATTACCTTTATAAAAATTTTCGGTATTCCACACATACAGGGATATGAACTGCTGAACTTTCAGTACTTCTCTCCCTGAAAGTGCCCCACCTATGTACCAGGCATTGCAACAAAGGTTGCGTCCAAATTCGCGTTATGCCTTCACCTCGGCGACGATGCGTCCTGCAAAAGCGGGGCCGCCTTCAAGCCTGCCGCCAAGAAAGAATGTGTGGCGACCTGGACAGGGCAAAACCTTCTTCATCGGCTCGAATTCAAATTCCGCAACCCAGTGGTTTTTGCCCTCGCGGCGCAACGAGCCGCCGCATGCCGGTGCAAACGCATCGATAACATGCGTAAACTCCACACCAAAGCGCAGCGTATCTTCCTGTGGAATTCCCTCCATCGCAAATTCCACCGAAATCGCCGCCGCTTCAGTGCTCAGACGCATTTCTGAAGCGCTTACGACTTCAACCATATTGAATTTCCGTTTCGCATACGCTTCCAGCTTCGCAAGCGCCGCCTGCAAGAAGGCTTCGTCCCGCACCGCCGCATCCTTCAGCTTCAGCGCCTCGACGCTCTCCCTGCGCGCCTCGGCGAAAATTTCGCGCAGCAGCGGCTGCACGCCGTCAAACACATCGCTGTGCAGCATTTCTTCCGCGCCGCACAGCCTGCGGAAGCGATCAAAGGTGCTGTCGTTTGCACAGGTCGCGCCGGGCTGACGCTCAAGATGATGCGCCATCAGCTCCGCGCCGCTCCCATCGGCCTTTATGCTCTCGGGCAGCCCCATCAACGGATGTATCGGCAGATACGGTACCTGGCACGGGCGGCCAAACGCCGTGTATACGCAGGTCTGCCACGGTTCATCCGCAAATTCCCAAAGATCGCTTTCCAGCGTCGTTCCAGTGCAAATGCGGCGCGCGGTCGGAGAATTGTGCGGTGAACGTCCTGGACCAAAGCGGTCAACGTCATCCTGCGTGCCCTCGTAGTGACAACTCATCACCCGGGCAAGCGTTTCGATATCTATCGGCTTATGCGGATACACGCAGAATGGCGTGCCTTCCCTTTCAATATCCCAATCTCGACCGAGCACAATGCGCTGCCCATGCTTCTGGCGCAGCAAATTCCCCGCATGCCTCCAGGTCTTTTCACCCTGATACGCCTCGGCAAAATCAAAGTCGGAATAATCCGTCGTTTTGGGCACATACCAGCCCTTTTCGACGGCATAGCGCACAATATCCTTCGAATAGAACATTTCCGGGCAATCGCTGAGCGTATGGAAGGTATAATGATTGGGCATGACGACCACCGCATCATCCGGTACGCGCGCACCGACATAATGCCGCCCGCGGACAAGCTGGAACATGAACGCCTCATTCTTATCGGCAATGGTATAGGCGCGGCCGGAAGGAGCGTAGCCCCATTCGTCAATCAGCGCCATCAGCACATGCGCACCCTCGCGCGCCGTATGTGCGCGTTCCGCCAGCGCACGGCGCAGCACATAGCCAATCCCGCCGTCCTTAACGACGTTCGGGTCGTCATCGTCTTCCTTGGACCAACCCATCGAATTTGATGTGATAACAACGCCACACTCGTTCAGATAAGCATCCGCAGCGGTAACGCCGCCCTCATCCTCGACATATTCCACCCAGTAATAGCCGAGCGTATGCGGAACCTGCGGAATGCGTGCCAGCCCTTTCTCTGCCGGTATCAGTTCGCCCGACGCATGATCCGCTGCGGGCACGATTGCGTGCCGGACAATCACATGACCCGGATCATCCTCGTTGTGTGCGACGAGCACGCGCCCGCTTGCGGACACAGCTTTGCCCACAATCACAGTCATACAGTTCATCATTTTATCCTGAAGCATTGCGAATCTCCTCATTTGATCTTTGAAAGCGCAACCTTATCAAACGCAACGGTAAAATCGCGCATGTATTCTGCCATCGTATTGAGCATTTCCACGCCCCATGCCTGCGTTGCCTTCGTTGGCGGATCGATAGACATGCCATGCGTCAGCCAGCCATTGTCCGTAATGGAGCGAATCGGCCTGGGAATCGTAACGCTACCCCCCTTGAAGTTGACGTCCATCCAGCTGGCGCTGGGGAGTTCGTTGGAAACGTCGTTGCGGATGCCTTCGCCCTCTTCAAGGTATTCCGTATGGATCAATGCCGGGTCAATACCCATCACTGCAGCGGTCTCTTCGCCGCCGCCATGGCCGCCCTTCCATTCCGGACGAAGCTCTCCGGCAATCAACCACCAGTTCAGGTTAGCAAGAATCGCGCCCTTTGCATACAGATGATGGCCAACCTCCGTGATGGATTTGCTGTTTCCACCGTGACCGTTCAGAATAATAAAATGACGGAAACCATAATCATAGAGCTGATCGCAAATGCGCTCCAGCAGGGCGCGAAGTCCCTCCACGCCCAGCGAAATCGTTCCGGGGAAGCCGACGATATCCGCTGTCGCACCATAGTTCACAGTTGGCGCGATCACTGTGTCGGACATGGCTGAATACAGCTCTGCAATGCGATGTGGTATCATCGTATCCGTGCCGAGGGGCATGTGCTTTCCATGGTTTTCGATGCTGCCAACCGGGATTACAACCGTATCGCGGGTTTTCAGATATTTTTCGACGTCCAGATAATTCATTTTTTCAAGAAACATTTTATCCACCTCCAGTCTAAACTCAGCCATTATTATACTCTGCTTTGGCAATTTTGCAAGTGAGATACGTAAAATCAGGACGGCAATTTGCGCATGATAAAAAGCCGGGATGGATTGAATTCCGGAAACGCATCGTGTGTATAAAAGTAGCACACATCAATTTCTCGCGCATCGATTTAAAGCAGAATTCCCCTAGGCAATATTCATTGAACACCAACATACCGATGGCTCTGTCAAAGGAGAATCAAGCATTCATTCGTGTATCGAACCTTGGGGATTATTTCAAACAGATCCGCGCCAATCGCTTCAGCAAGATGCTCAGCCACTTTGGCAGTATGACCACTCGCGGAGAAGTACGCAACCAGTTTCCTACTCATGTACATGCACCTCGTCATACAGTGTGATTCCATAGCCCCCATTAGTTTCAGATACCTTCGTATCAAAACTATCGTGCTTATTTGTCCAAGGTTTCATCCAGCTGCCATTCGATGACATCTCGGGTCTTGTCTAATCGCAGATAATACTCAATGGGGCGAACATAGATGAAGCGGACATCGTAGTCACTGTCGGGAGATGCGAAGCCCCATGCACGGCTGCCAGACTCGACGCAGTGGATGACCCGGATATTCTCACGAGCTTCAATTTCCTTTAGCTTGGCAGGTATGATCTCCTGCACGATTTTCTGGTGATCCGTCATGGGAACACCTCCTTTACTTTAGTTGATTTCTCACTTCCATTAACGCAAATCCCAGAAGGTTTTTGCCGGTCCAGTTCTTGGCGTCGAAGCGAGCTTTGTCGTACAGACCGATACCACAAGCCCAATGTCTGTCACTCTTGGCGCACTCCACGAGAATCGCATCTCCG
>JAFODP010000052.1 GCA_017380635.1 Bacteroidales bacterium
GACCACAATTGGGCCGGCAACGATTGGTATCTTCCTTACATGGATGCTTATGCCGCAGTTTATCCCAATTTGGTGCAACACGACAAACGTTATCCCACGCCCGGACAGCTGAAAGGCTTGTTTTATATGGGTAATGTGGAAACGATGGACGAAATGGAAAAAGTGACGCCCGGTTCGCAACGTATTGTGGAAGTCTTGCTCGACAAGAGCGATCATCGTCCGGTGTGGATTCAGGCTTGGGGCGGAACTTCTACCATTGCCCGCGCACTGAAAACCATCGAAGAAACTCATCCCGAAGAAATGGAATATGTGGCCAAGAAATTGCGTTTCTATTTCATTTGGGAACAAGACAATACCTATCAGACTTATATTCGTCCGCATTGGGGCAAGTATAATATTCCTACCATTATCAGCGACCAATTCATCGCCTTTTTCTATCATTGGAAGAAATACCTGCCCAAGGATTCACAGAAATATCTTTGCGGAAAGTGGATGAACAAACATATTTTGCAAGATCATGGCGCTCTTTGTTCTTTGTATAAGGCGCATGAAAATGGCGATTTCCGTTCCGAAGGCGATTCTCCCGCTTATTTCCATGTGATTCCCACCGGTTTGCGCAGCTACGAAAATCCGGGCTGGGGCGGCTGGGGCGGCCGTTTCGTCAATGTGCGCGAAAATACTTGGCTCGACCAGGTGCACGAAGAAGCTTATGAATATCCGGCAGGTCGTTGGTATACCTCGAATGCTTGGGGCCGTACCCGTCTGAAAAAAGAAATTCCCAACGATGAAATGTTGGTGGAATACCTCAAGCCTATGTGGCGCTGGACCGCTGCTTTGCAGAACGATTTTGCCGCTCGTGCCGATTGGTGTGTGCAGCCCTACGATAAGGCCAATCATCAGCCCGTGGTGGTTTGCAATGCCGAAAATCTGGTGGCAGCTCCCGGTGAAAGCCTGCAACTTTCTGCCGAAGGTACCTACGATCCCGATGGCGATAAATTGACTTATCGTTGGTGGCAATATATGGAAGCCGGCACTTGTGCCTTGATGGCAGAAATTTCGGATGCCAAGCGTCCCCAAACGAAGCTGATGGTGCCTGCAGGCGCCAAAGAAGGCGACATCATTCATATCATTCTGGAGGTGAAAGACAAGGGAAAACCCAGTTTGACCAGATACGCGAGAGTTATTATAAAAGTTAGTGAAAAAGGAATGGCCGAAAGGGTTGCCGACGCAGAAATGCGTCGCTTCCCGGAAGCCTGGCAGACCGACAGCGCCAGCCGTCCTGTTTTCGGCTATTGTCAGGGTCTGGAAGTGAAGTCTTTCTTTATGCTGGCCGACGAAATGAAACGTCAGGGCAAGATGGATTCCTACGAAAAGTATCTGAAATATGCGCTCGATTATATGGATACGATGGTGCGCGAAGATGGCAGCATTCTCAACTACGATTATGTGAACGGACGTCGCAACCTGGATATGATCAATGGTGGCAAGAATCTCTTCGATGCCTATAAACTTACCGGAGATGAAAAATACAAGAAGGCTATAGAGTTGTTGTATTCGGCGGTGCGTCAGCATCCTAGAAATTCGTATGGCGGTTTTTGGCATAAGGAAAATTATCCTTGGCAGATGTGGTTGGACGGCGTGTACATGGCCGATCCTTTTTTGGCGCAATATGGCCAAGCCTTCAATCATCCTGAATGCATCGACGATGCTATTCATCAATGTCTGCTTATCAGAGATTTCCTTCGAGACGGGAAAACCGGATTGTATTATCATGCTTGGGACGAAAGAAAGGTACAGGCTTGGTGCGATCCCGCCACGGGTTTGTCGCATCATTTCTGGGGAAGAAGCATCGGCTGGTGGAACATGGCGGTGATCGATATCCTTGATTATGTGCCCGAAAATCATCCGAAACGCCAGGAACTTATTGCTATTGTGCAAGATATGGCTGCCACCATGTTGTCTTTCCGCGTGGATGGTTGCTGGTATCAGTTGGTGAACCTGCCGCAGAAATCGCCCAATTACAAAGAAGGCACCGTTACTTCGATGATGTTGTATTGTTACACCAAGGCTTTGCAGAAAGGCTATCTGGATGCTGCCGTTTATGGCAATGTGCCTCAAGAAATTTACGATGCCATTCAGATACATCTTTTCCGCGTCGATAGCGACGGAACGCCCAATATCACGGGTTGTTGCAAAGTGGCCGGTTTGGGTGGCAATCCCTATCGTGACGGTAGTTTCCGTTATTACATGAGCGAACCTATCCGCGATAACGATCCCAAAGCCGTAGGTCCCTTCATTATGGCTTGCATTATGTTAGGCAAATAAATAAGCGTTATGAAAAATATATGGTACGGACTGTGTCTTTTGTTGGCCTGTCAAGCTTGCGCAAAGCAAGAATTTACTGAAACCGCCCGCTCATGGGAAGGCAAACCTCGTGTGGTAGTGATGACCGACGGCGAAGTGGACGACCGTTGTTCTATGGTGCATTTCCTCCTGTATGCCAATGATATGCAGGTGGATGCCATTATTCAGAGCAATTCCTGTTTCCAACGTAATGGATGGAGCTCGGAACCTTGGATAGAAGAACAATTGGCTGCCTACGAAGCGGTGTATCCCAATCTGAAAGTGCACGATGCCGATTATCCTACGGCCGACGAACTTCGCAAAGTGGTTTACGTGGGCGACGAAAATCCTTCGCATGTGCCGCAAGGTATTTCGTATAAAACGATTTTGCCCGGAGCCAATGTTTTGGTGAATCCGGCAGAATGGGAAGATACACCTGGTTCGGATCGCATTGTGGAAATTCTTTTGGAAGACGACCCTCGTCCCGTGTATATCCAGTGTTGGGGTGGGGTGAATACGGCCGCCAAGGCATTCCAAAAGTTGCAGGCAGAGTATCCCGATGAGTATGAAAGAGCTATCGCCAAAGCCGTTTTGTATTGCATTTGGTATCAGGATGCCGGCGGTAGTTATATCGAAAAATATCATCCAGGAGCCACGATTCTGCTGAGTCATCATTTCAGTGGCAGTTGGGATTATGGCGCGATGAGCAACAGCGATAATTTTGTGAGTCAATACATGCAAAATGGCCAACATCCCTTGGGTAAATTCTATACGCAACCTTATATCAGCGAGGGCGATACGCCTGCTTTTCTGAATTTTATCGACAATGGTTTGCGTGCTTGCGAAGATCCTACTTACGGAGGCTGGGGCGGTCGTTTCTATCGTGTGGATGGTTTTGAAAATGTCTATCGCGATGTTAGTTTGGGCGCTTTGCGCGAATGGATCGAACCCGCTTTGCGTGATTTTCAGGCTCGCTTGGAATGGTGCTTGACGCCCGTGTACGAAGATGCCAACCATGCCCCCGAAATTGTTGTTCCCGAAGGTTTGGATATCGTGGTGCGCAGCGGCGAAAAGGTAACTCTCAAAGCGCAAATCAGCGACAAAGATCCTCGCGATGTAGAAGGTGCTTGGCATCTGCGTGGCCACATGTGGGAACAGAAAGGCCGTACTAAGGCTTGGCTCGAAGAAAATCCGGAAAAACGCATCGAGGAATATCGCAGCGACTGGTGTCAGATGCCCGGCGGAAGCTATACGGGTAGCATCGACTTGGTATTCGAAGGAAAAGATCAGGTGCATTTTGTGGCTCCCGAAGTGGATAGTCCGCAAACGATTCATGTGTTGTTGGAAGCTTACGATATGGCCTTGCCTCGCATGACTTCCTATGCTCGATTCATTGTAACGGTTTTGCCGAAATAAGCCGAAATGAGAATCTTGAAAAATT
>JAFODP010000053.1 GCA_017380635.1 Bacteroidales bacterium
GGTATCTTTTTCGCAATGGCGCAATGATGTCAGAGCTCTTGGCACGGCGCTTGTTTCTTATGGACTTAGAGAAGAAAAAATTGCCATCGTAGGTGAAAACTCATATGGTTGGTGTTGTGCCTTTTTCGGTGCAATGGCCATCGGCTCGGTAACCGTACCGGTTGACAAGGAACTGCCCTTGGACGACATCGACGGTATCATCAGCACCACGGGTTGTAAAGCCGTCTTTTTCGGCAAGACCTCCGAAAGCAAAATCAAGGAAATATTGGCCAATGGCGGCTTGAAAAGCGTAGAATTGCTCATTTCGATTGCGCCCGAAAGCAAGATTGAAGCCGATTTGCTTGGCAAAAAATCGCTGAAAAGCATAAGCGAAGTGGAGGCTGCAGGTGCTGCACTTTACGCCCAAGGCGACAATAGTTATTACGATTACAAAATTGATGTCAACAAATTGGCGTCCATCGTGTTTACTTCGGGAACCACCGGAAAAGGCAAGGGCGTGATGTTGTCGCAAGCGAATATCTGTCTGGATATGACCTTGGGGATGTACAATTTCGACATCACCAGAAAGACACTGCACGTATTGCCGCCGCATCACACTTTCGGCTCGACGGTGAACTATGTGGGCCATTTGGCACAGGGCTGCGAAGTGTATATTTCCAGCGGTTTGAAATACGTAAGCGACGAAATTAAAGAACAGCAACCCACGCACTTGATACTTGTGCCGGCTTTCCTCGAAGTGATGAATCGTAAGATTTGGGCTACCGCTCGCAAAGGCAAGAAGGAAACATTGTTGAAAGTGATGATGAAAGTGAGCGACTTGCTTCGCAAAATGGGAATAGATGTCAGACGCAAATTGTTTGGTAGCGTGCTCCGTGCCTTTGGCGGCAAACTCGAATTGATTATCAGCGGCGGCGCCAAACTGGACGAAGACATTATCCGTACGTTCGATTCGCTGGGCATCACCATTTTGAACGGCTACGGCATCACCGAATGTGCGCCGCTGATCTCGGCCAACCGCAACAAATATCGCAAGGCCGGCAGCGTTGGAACGCCCATTTTGGCTTGTCGTGTCAAGATTGACAATCCGGACGAAAACGGCGAAGGCGAAATCTGCGTCAAAGGTCCGAACGTGATGTTGGGTTATTACAACAATCCCGAAGCCACGGCCGAAGTATTCGACAAAGATGGCTTTTTCCACACCGGCGACTACGGAAAATTGGACGAAGAAGGCTGGATCTACATCACCGGTCGCAAGAAGAATCTGATTATCCTTTCCAACGGAAAGAATGTATATCCCGAAGAAATCGAAGCCGATTTGCAAAAAGTGGAAGGTGTAAGCGAAGTGGTGGTGTACGCGGGCGAAAGTCGTTTGCAGAAAGACAAAATTACCATCGTGGCCGAAATTTTCCCCGACGCCGATTTGCTGGCCGACAAAGGTATCAGCAACGCGCAGGAATATTTCGAAACGCAGGTTAAACTCTTGAATGCCAAGATGCCGTCGTACAAAGCCGTGAAGCATGTGAAGCTTCGCGATTGCGAATTCCAAAAGAACACCTCAAGAAAAATCACACGATTCAATATTGACAAGACCATCGATTGATGGAAGGGCTTGTTGAGAAGCAGCGAGGCCGCGCACTCCGTGCGCGGCCTCGCCTTTTTCATCGGCGCATCATCACTTGGACGACCACAAACTGTGGATGTTGCAATGCTCATAGGCCGCATTCACCACTTTTTCATCGTCGGCCAACACAAATCGGGCATGCGGCGGCTGGCCGGGCATAAGATATTTCAGATGGAAGCCTTTGTCGGTTTCGAGCACTATCCATTGAATGTAATGTTCGTCCAACATAGGATGCGGTTCGCTGCCCACTTTCACCGCAACAACGGGGCCAATCTTGTGAATGACAGGCACATGTTTTTCGTTGGCGCCGTCGTGGACATTGGGCACTAATTTGGTCATAGGTTCGCCACAGCAAATCACTTTAACACCACTTCGTTTCAGGTAAACAATAATGTTACCACAGTGTTTGCACACATAAAATTTAAGTTCAGACATGATAATAGATTTAAAAAGGTTACACAAAACTTCGCTAAAGGAAGCGCACAAATAAAGCCCATTTCCTTCGAAGAATAATGTTAAAAAAGCAAACTCCTGTGATAAAAAATCTTATATCTTTGCGTCGTTGCCGCAAGAGGATATTCCGCAGATGAAATCCAAGCGGAGCAAAAGTCAGAAACATTAATTAAAACACTATGAATAAAGCTATTATCACCGTTGTAGGAAAAGACACCATCGGTATTATCGCCAGCGTTTGTCAATATTTGGCAAGCAAGCACATCAACATTCTCGACATCTCGCAAACCATCGTTCAAGACTATTTCAACATGATGATGATAGTGGATATGCAGGCTTGCGAACAAGCTTTCGAAGAAATCTCCGGCGATTTGAACGAGATTGGTCAGACTTTGGGCGTTCAGGTAAAATGCCAACGCGAAGATATTTTCAACAAGATGCATCGTATCTAAATCCTTGAGGCTATGATTCATATCTCTGAGGTCATCGAGACCAACAAAATGATCGAGCACGAAAATCTGGACGTGCGCACCATTACCATGGGTATCAATCTGCTCGATTGCGCCGACAGTCGTCTGGACGTGCTTTGCGAGAATATCTACCGAAAAATCACCACCTTAGCTAAAGATTTGGTGAAGAGCGGCGACGATATCGCCCGCGAATACGGTGTGCCCATCGTGAATAAACGTATTTCCATCACACCCATTTCGTTGGTGGGCGGCAGCGCTTGTCAAACACCCGACGATTATGTACAGATTGCCAAAACCTTAGATGCCGCCGCTGCCAAAGTGGGCATCAATTTTTTAGGCGGTTATTCGGCCATCGTTTCCAAAGGCATGAGCCGTAGCGACGAGTTGTTGATTCGCTCTATTCCTAAAGCCTTGGCCAGTACGCAGTTTATCTGTAGTTCGATTAACGTAGGTTCTACCAAAACGGGCATCAATATGGATGCCGTGCGTCTGATGGGCGAAATTATCAAAGAAACCGCCGAAGCCACCAAGGAAAAAGACTCTTTGGGCTGCGCCAAATTGGTGGTGCTTTGCAACGCTCCCGACGACAATCCTTTCATGGCCGGTGCATTTCATGGCGTAAGCGAAGCCGATGCCATCATCAATGTGGGTGTCAGCGGCCCCGGCGTGGTGAAATATGCCTTGGAACAAATCCGCGAGGCCGATTTTGAAACACTTTGCGAAACCATCAAGAAAACAGCTTTCAAGATTACGCGCGTGGGTCAGTTGGTGGCTCAGGAAGCATCGCGTCGTTTGGGCATTCCTTTTGGCATTATCGACCTTTCATTGGCTCCTACGCCCGCCATCGGCGACTCGGTGGCCGACATCCTGAAAGACGCTGGCCGTTGGCCATGGCG
>JAFODP010000054.1 GCA_017380635.1 Bacteroidales bacterium
GTAACCTTTGAAGAGGTGCGCAAGCGTAACGGCTACGACAAATTCACCGCGCGAGGTTTTTGGTTGCTAGTGGTCCTTTTGGTGCTATATATTGGGTTACGCGTTTATGTGCGTTTTAAACGTTAAAAAGCGCGGGGTGGTAGAAATTACCGCTCCGCACTTTTTATAGTCTTAAATCGAAAAAGTGCGCTAAAATTTGGGTATTTCAAAGAAAAGTAGTAACTTTGCAAGCGAAATAAAAAAATATACTATCATGATTGAGGAATTAGAAACAACAGAGCCTTGCACCGATTGCAATGAGGTGAGCGAGGAAATGCTAGCTGAGGAGATGTTAGCAATGGAAATGGAGCAACGCGAAAGCGATTGCAGTTTCTTACGTGAGGTTGCGATTATGCAGCCACGCGAAATTACGAATCAAACGCGTATCCGCGTCAAAGGACTTGCTGAGCAATACGGAGTGAGCCTGCCAAAGAATCTGCAATGCAGTTCTTGCTGGATTGACACGGCTGTACGTGTTTACAAGGCTATCAAAGAGCAATACCCCGACCCCGTGGTTATTGGTGAATACCAGCTGCGCGAGGGCGTTGACGTTCTATGGAACGGCGTGCGCGTAAACGAGCGAACACTTACCGATGAACTAGCGGCAAAATGGATCGCTGAGGGATTTCCAATTGAATACTTTGCGAAATGGAAATAAACATAAACGCCAAATATAGCCGATACGCGGACATTCTACCTTTCGTGACTGATGAGAGCCGCAAGGAATTAATCGCGAAAGTAATTGAGCAAAGGAATCCTTACACGCTTACGCTTGCAGATTTTTTCGCATGCGTCAAAGGCGATTTTTCGTGCGTGGTCAAAGATGTGGACCAGCCTACCACGGCGGACGTGTTATGGGTCGAAAACTTTGTCACGTTTATTGAGGAATTTGCCGCGGTATTGAAACGCTTATCCGTGCCGCAAACGGCTGAGCAAAAACAAGCGCAAAAGAATTGTTTACCGGTTGATTGGCAGGAGGGGATGTTAGTATTCGCGCGCAAGTATTTCGGACTGCATAATTTCGCAGACGCGGAAAAGATAACAATAGGCGACTTTTTAATTGCGAAAAAAGACGACTACAACACGGCTATTTTTGAGCGCAATTTACACAAGATACAAACGCAAAAACTGAAACAAAAATGACAATAATTGAGAAAATCAAACAATCAGTCGAAACGGCAACGGGTATGCCGTTTTTGTACCACGCAGCAGGCGAAATCAACGAACTGATAGCGCGCGCTGGAACGTTACCCGTGGCCTTTGCTTTTTTACTAGATAGTGGCACGATTGAGGATGTAAACGGACGATTCCATGAGCGCGTGACCTTTGCCGTTGTTTTTACCGACAAAACGCAGTTCGATTTCAATGCGCTAGAAAATGAACGTATCATTCACCGCATGAAAGTTAAGGCGATGAGGTGGCTTTCTAGCTTGCTATTGTCTAGCGATCTAAAATTGGTGCAGACCAATAACACGCAGCGCATGTACGACAATACAACCGATATATTGACCGGTTACGCGGTCAATGTGACTATTGAGGAATTGGCAGGTACGGGTCCTTGCGACTTTTCGGAGTAAAAATTCGATTTAAGGGCATGAAATCGTAAAATAGTATAAATGTATATCCGAATAATTTAAACGGCTTAAAACGCACGAAAAATGGCTCAAAATGAATTAGCGCAATCAATTGCCCAAATACTTTTGCAGGCGCGCGATGAGATACGCGCGAATATGCGCACGCAAGGCATAAACGCGAGCGGGCGCACAAGTGCCGCGTTGCAGGTGCGCACGGACGGAACGCGTGTGCAATTGGTTAAGGTTGCAGGGAACAACGCGCCGTTTCAAACGTTGCAATATGGACGTGCAGGCGGTCGCGTTCCAGCGGGCTTTTATGATATAATCAAACAATGGACCCGCGACAAAGGCCTTGCTTTCGGTAGTGAATCGGAGCGCGGCACGTTTGCCTATTTCGTGGCCCGTAAAATAGCCCTACAAGGTACCGCGCGCCACAATTCGCCAAATACAAACGTATATTCGGAGCCTATCAAGAAAGCGACTGAAACAATAGGTCAAGAGGTCAGAAAGTATGTTTTGCAGTCGATTACGGCTAGTATCAGGGCAAATTTTTAGTGAAATATTATATTTTATAAACTTTTTGTAAGATGTTTTGTAAAGGTAAGCGGCTGAAAATCAACAAT
>JAFODP010000027.1 GCA_017380635.1 Bacteroidales bacterium
ATATCTTTAGAATATTTAGAAAATTGCTGCTCCGTATCTGCGCCAACAGATACAATCGGAGCAGTTTTTTCTTTTTTATCGGTCATTCGCATCCGCTCCTTTCAGACCTCCGAGCGTTATGGTAATTAGCTTGATTAACTGCAACAGTTCATCGTGACTTTCGTTTAAGTTTTCAATTCTTTTGAGTTCGAAAAGGACGTTAGCGAGTTCGTTGCGGAGCGCTTTATACACTCTTGGATTTCCTTGAACCACCACGTCTTGTTCTAAACAACGGCGGTAACAATATTCTTGTTTCGGCAACCCTGAAAGAGCCACCGCCTTGTTAATCAGTTCGTTTTCTTCGGGCGATACTCGGAACCCCACTGTGATGTTGCGAAATCTTTTATGACTGTCTAAATTTTTAGCCGACATTTGAATCATCTCCATTCCATATTTCATCAAGTGTATTTACCATTTCGATCTGTTTTGAGGGGAACAGGTGCGCATATCGATAGGTTATATCTACGCTTTCGTGTCCAACACGGTCAGCGATTGCCAAAGGCTGAAAACCTTTATCAATTAAAAGCGATACGTGAGAGTGGCGTAGATCGTGAATGCGGATTCGTTTAACGCCTGCCGCATCCGAACCCCTATTCATCTCGTGGTGCAGATAACTTTTGGTGATTGGAAATATGCGGTCATTTTCACCCGCCTCATAAAACATACCGATATACTCTTGAATTTCTTCGCACAAAAACTTTGGCATTTTAATTGTGCGGTTACTTTTTGGTGTTTTCGGCGAAGTAATAATGTCCTCTCCGTGTAAGCGTTGATACGATTTGCTGATAGTAACTGTTCTGGATTTGAAATCAAAATCTGCGGGAGTTAGAGCCAATAATTCACCTACACGAATGCCACACCAATAAAGCATCTGAAAAGCGTAATAGGAAAGTGGTTTATCCATCATTTCATTTGCGAATTTTGTGTATTCCTCGGTGGTCCAAAACAACATTTCCTTGTATTCCGCCTTGCCCATGTTGCCAACAGTTGCCGCAGGGTTTACCTTTAGCCCATAAAATCTTACGGCGTGATTAAATAGTGCGCTGAGCTGATTGTGTATGGTTTTCAGATATGTCTGCGACAATTTCTTTCCACCACTACTCGTTGCTTTGCGCATCTCGTTCTGCCAAGCGATAATGTCTTTGGCGGCAATATCGCAAAGGCGCCGCTTTGAAAAATACGGCAAAATCTTTTCTTTGATGATATGCTCTTTTGTGAGCCAAGTATTTTCTTTCAAACTTGGACGCACATCCTTTTCGTAAAGTTCTACGAAAACCTTAAAATTCATCGTCACATCGGCTTTCTTCTGCATCAAGAACTCTCGTTCCCATTCAAGAGCTTCGTGTTTAGTAGCAAATCCTCGTTTGAATTTTTGTTTCTTTTCGCCTCTCCAATCTATATAGCGAAACTGAACAAACCACGTGCCATTTTCTTTGTTCTTAAATGCTGCCATTCAAATCACATCCTTTCTTCTGTTTTTCTTGTTGAA
>JAFODP010000001.1 GCA_017380635.1 Bacteroidales bacterium
AATCAATATTACAATGAACGAATTTGAGAAATTGAGTGCGAAAGTATCGCACGATGAAGAAATCAAAACCAGCCGCGTAGGCGGTTTGGGCAGTAGTGACGCAGCAATGGTCCTGAAGATTGGCCGTAACGGCTTGCAGTCGCTTTGTACGACTGACGTTAAGCGTTTACGCGTTATGTTAGGATTAGACGAGCCAAACGATTTCGGCGGTAACGCGGCCACGGAAGCAGGCCACGCTTTCGAAGATTACATTTGCGACCGCCTGAACCTTATTTATCCGCTGAAAGTTAAGCGTGAGGAAAAGATGATCGGCCCCGATTTCGGCGCGTTTAAAACGTTCGCACATGCAGATTTCATGACGGGCCAAAAGGTTATTGAGTGCAAGTTTGTGCAAAAAACAACGCAAGATGTTTTAGCCCGATATTACGCGCAGCTGCAATGGTATTATTACCTCGGTGCTGAGTGCGTAACACTTTGCCACGGAGTTGGTAACGTTGAGCCGTTCGAGGTTATAGACTACACGTTCCTTGACGTTCCACGCGATGAGCAAGCCGTGGAGACGCTAGAAAAGGGCTTGCAATTAATCGTGGAGTATTGCCAAAATGAGCAAGCAGGTAGCGCACCAGCCGAGGTAGATTTGCAGACGAAACAACGCATACTCGTGCGTAAGTACATGACGCGCAAGCGAAAGATTGAAGCATTGACGGCTGAGATGGAAGCAATCAAAAACGAGTTGCAGGCGTTTATGGAAAACGGGAACATATCAAAGATGAGCGGCCTATTTGATAAGGATAATGCGGCGGTCGTAACGTTCCGCAAAGGTAGCACCCGCCGAACGCTAGATACAACGAAAGTGTTGGCTCAATATCCCGAACTAAATGAGCAAGGGGCTTTGTGGAAAACTACCACGGCGAAATCAAGTTTAACAATACAAATCAAGGAAACAAAATGAAAGCAAAAACAATCAACGTCCAAATCGTGAAGAATTTGGGAAACTATGAAAGTATCCGTTTAGGCGGTGAGTGGGAACTTAACGGCGAAAACTTGCAGGACGCTATCCGTGCAGCCGTTGAGGAGTTGGAACAATCGTGGAGCAAGCCAAAGGCTCAACCAAAAGCCGAACAAAATGCCGAACAAAAGGCGGAACAAAAGGCCGAACAAAAGGCCGAACAAAAGGCTGAACCAAAGGCGGAACAAAAGGCCGAACAACCAGCGCCCGCGCCTGCGATTATTGACGGCAAAACGTTTGTTCGATTCAAAGAAGAAGCAAAGATTTTGCAGGCTATTGTCAAGCGCGTAACGACAGACAAAAGCGTGACTTTGGAGACTGTTTGCGAGCGCTACACGTTCGATGATGACGCGATGAAAACGTTGCAGGCTGCAATAAAGCTGAGGGGATAAAATAGGGGCTAAATACCCCTATTTTGTAAAGTCTATTTTACAAAATGTATGTAAAAATACGTTTTTTATATGTAAAATTTGCAAGGGTCAAAATATTTTTGTAATTTTGCACCGTCAATTTAATACACCAAAACAAAATGAGAGAAATTAAAAGATTTATCCAAATTGAGGACGCTCAAAACATTGAGCAAGTTTATAGCGCGGTAACCGAATATATTGAGACTTATCACGGCCGCGTTGTTGCTGGATTGCGGGAGGCCGAAGAGTGGCTACGCGGTGAAGATGACGAACGAGACGCCAAATACGGCGAAAGCGCGCAGGCGGTGATGACCACGGCGGAAGATGGCGAGATCTACGTTCGCGTTACTGCGATTTATCTTGACGGCGGCGATAGCGATTACTGCTATACGGTTGACGTTGATTGTTTAACGTTTTAAATTATACGAATATGAATGTGAAATTTTATCTAAAAAACGAGACCGAGCATGAGTTAATTATTTGCGAAGGCAGACGTATTGAGAAACAAAGAATGACCGAGAATATTAGGCAATTGACTAGAACTAACTATGACGATTCTTTTGATTATGAGACGGTTGCAAAGTTCGCGATTAGTGATGTTAACGCTCACTTAGAGCTAGGTTGGACCATTACGCGTATAGAGTTATGAAAAAGCAAAAGAAAATAAAAATCGTAGCCGTGGCAGGCGGTTTGGCTTTTATCAGCTTAGTTTTTACAGTTGGTTTGTCACTATTCAATCACCCCGCGCAATGGGCAATGGCTGGTGTATTTGCGATATCAGCAGCCGTGGCTATTTTCTTAGGTGTAACTATTGAAGATTGACGGCTATGTGGACCCCGATACCTGACCAAAAGACGCGCGAGGAATATATCGCACGCGTTATTGATATTTACACGGAGAAAGGCGTAACGCTATCCGTTGAAGAAGCAAATAAACAAGCTGAGCGCCTATATCATTACGAGCATGATGATTTGGACGCCGAATAAATAACAATAAAAATAACTTTTTAAACTTTTAAGATTATGAGACTAGACAAAGTCAAAGGGTACTTCGACGTTAGAGAGTACAACGCAAAGAAAACACGCGCTGAGCGTACAATGAAAGCAGATGACGCTACAATTACTTTTGACGTCCTATTTGATGGATCAGAACTCCCCACGCAAGTGGCAAAGCACGCCAAATCGTACGAAAAGGACGGCAATACACGTTTCATCGTAAAAATGAAAATCAGCAAGACCTGCAAGTGGTTCGAGCAAATCAACGGTCGCGTGGTATGCGTGCAACGTCCTACCAACGCTGACCTTGACGGCAAACGCTTTGAGTGCTGCTTAGACTATCGCGAACTGAACGGCGATCCAAATAAGCAAGAGGCTTGCGGCTACTGGGTGAACGGCGTTCTTTTCAAAGAGGATGACGGCGATATGTTCGCGGACCTCAACGACCCAACGGATGACCCCGTAGAGACTGTAAACGACATGGCAATTGATGATGACGAGATAGATTTGGGATTTTAATTAAGAACCGATAAAAATGCGATTTACGGCGTTTATTTTGTGAAATGGTATAAATGTATTAAACGCGAAAGAAAACGCCGTAAATCGAATTTTTGCAAATAAATTGAATATATGCTGACAAAAGGTTATAAATATATCGTACGACTGACCCGCGCGGTTGAGTTGTATCTTTGCGGAGGAACGCTTTCGAACTACATGCACGCGTGCAAGGTCACGGCTGGAAGTGAGGAAGCGAAACACGCAATCAAGGTGGCCCGCGCACTTGGTTATAACATAGCACGCAGGCGCGGCGGCGTGTATTATGATATAGACGGCGAAAAATTAACGTACTATGAGGAAGGTCAAACGCAGGTTTAAGGTCGAGTTATTTGTTGATACGTTCGACCTCGAGCCTAAACTGATTGCGCGAGAGGTGAACATAGCAATAAACGCCGCAATTGAATCGCAGCTGGTTGATTTGGTCCATGTTTGTTATATTAACGCTAAATTTGAAAGGGTCGTAAAATGAAGACGTATAAATGGCAATTACGAAAAGGTAGCAGAAAAGAGATTTGCCCAAATTGCGGGCAAAAGCGTTTTGTTCCATACGTACTGAACGCTGATGGCGTAACGCTTGCAGGTGCTGAATTTGGCAGATGTGACCGCGAACAAAGCTGCGGCTACCAGCGCTATCCTGACGGCGAACGCTACACGGTTGCAGCGCCGCAAAAGATACAACCACGGCCACGGCTAGAATACGCAAGCGATAATTTGCATATTTCCACGGATAGCAATCTTTTTGAGTGGGCTTGTAGCCTTTTGGGCATAAGCGATGCCGTTTTGGCGTGGAGCGATTACAATGTCGGTTGTATAGGTGGTCGTGTTATTTGGTGGCAAATGGACAGCAATGGCGTGGTGCGCACTGGGAAGGTTATGTCGTACCGTACAGACGGTCACCGCGACAAGGCTGACCAATGGGGCGTCACGTGGGCGCACAAACACCCACAACTGAAGAGCCTTTTTAAGGGTGAGGAGTTGCAGCAATGCCTATTCGGTGAACACTTGCTCCGTTCGTATCCCGATAAGCCCGTGGCACTTTGCGAGAGTGAAAAAACAGCGGTTATGATGTCGCGATTTATTCCCGAATATGTATGGCTCGCGACTGGTGGCTCGCAGGGCATAAAATCAAACGAACGCCTTGCAGCGTTGAGCGGTCGCAAGGTCCTGCTAGTTCCCGACAACGGACAATATTACGCGTGGAAACGCACCGCGGAATTGTACGGCTGGGAGATTTGGGACGGGCTGGAACGTGACGCGCCTTTCGAGGGTGCTGACATTTTTGATATTGTAGAACAAACACAAAAAACAATGCAAGAATATGAAAAGATTAAATTTTGACGATATTATGTTCGCGCTTTTCGTTTTGATTTACGCGCCGATCCTGATTTTGGTATTTGGTTTTTATGGTTTTATAAAAGCATTTTTCAAACATGAAGATAGAGACAATTTGTGCGACTAATAGCACACGCGAGCAACCTAGTGACCTTGTGCGCATGTACATTGAGCACGAAGAGCAAGGTGGAACGGTGGCCACGTTTTTGCAGCGTTTTGAGTTCGAGAGCCGCGATGAAATAGGCAAAGCGGTGCGCGACCTTTCGTTTGCAATTGTCGGTGACCGCTGGGTATCGGATAAGTACACGCAGGAAATGGTGGTACGCATGAAATGTTTGTACAAGCGTTTCCAAACAATTTGCACGAATCCGGATAAGTTCGACAAATACCCGATAGCGTTGAGCGGTGAATTGTGGCACGGCGGATATAGCCGCAAACGTGTAGAGCAAGCTGCTGAGCGTTTGCAAGCGGCACACACGCCAACAAGCGAGCAATGGCTTGCAGCCGTGGAACGTATCAAAATCACGTATCAATTGACCGATATTGATATCAATAAAATTCGCTTTTTCGTTTGTCAGTGCCGCGCAGGAGAAGAGTTTCCGAATTCCTTGCGCCGTATGTTGTACGTATGGGGAACGGCAAAGATGACGGGAAAAACAACCGTTGCAACAATGATTGTTTCAATTCTCAACGGTGACGAGAATTGGAATAATATCGCAAAGTATAGCACCGCGCTTGCATACGAAATGCAAATCAAAAGTTTTGCCGTGCCTAAGATATCGGAGTGCAACGCGTGTCTTATGGACGAGTGTTTTTACGCGGATATGGGTAAGACGTACGCTGATTTTAAGCGATTCATAACGTCAAGCGGTGGCACGGCTCGTTTGCCTTTTGGTCAAGAATTCGCGTGGAGCGGTTACCCAAATTATGTGGCTACTAGCAATGATCCGCTGCAACGTTTCATCAAGGACTGGAACGACCGCCGCTATCTATCGGTTGAATTCAAAAACGCACCAACACGCACGCTAACGTTTGAGGAAATATTTGACCTTTGGCGCACGTTTGTTTGCGGTTGCAAGCCTTTGACTGATTGGAAAACGTGGGCAGAGGATATCGCACGTAACGCGAACGAAATAGGCGAACGCACTGAACGTTCGAACGAGTTCGAAATAGAGCTCAAGCGTTCGGAGTTTTTGGATTTGGTTATCAGTAAGACGTGCATGTCTGACCGCGTAAGCAGTAGCGATAACCACGTTTCGCTGAAATTCTTTGTGGACTATTTCGCGCAACAAATTGGCGCGGCTGAAGCACAAAAACGCCGTGAGGAAATAGAGCACGCGGTTTTGAACGTTTACGGCTCGCGCTATTCCACGCAGACCTATTGGCTGCTTTCGGACCTGAAGAAACGCGCAACGGAATTAAAACGCGCAATCATATACGGGGATGATGTGGAGACGGTGAGCGTGGAGAATGAAGATGTTAAATTACCTTTTTAAACTTTTTGCAATATGGCTGGAGAGAAATTTTATTCAACCAACGGGCGCGGCTTATTGATATCGCGCTGCGCAACAACGGGCTTTCTTATCGGCGGCGGCGAGTGCATGGACTGCTGCTATTTCGAGGGAAAGTCAATGAAATATAAATGCGTGAAATGTAGAAAAGAGCGTGAGTAACATGAAACTGCATAACTATCAAGAGCGAATAGTTTCGCATATTGAACGGCACCCAAATTGCATATTGTCGGTGGATATGGGCCTTGGTAAAACGGCCGCCGTTTTGGCGTATATCGAACGTGCTCAACCTGCAAGCGTTTTGATAATTGCGCCAAAACGTGTAGCCGAAACAACATGGCTGCAAGAAGCCCAAAAATGGGGATTCAAGTGCGCCGACAAAATGACCATCGCGGCGGGTACAAAGGCGAAACGCGAAAAAGCATTACGCGATAAAAGTAAGCCGTACAAGGTTATCAGCCGCGACAATTTGGGCGATTTGGCATGGAGCGATAGATTTGATTTGCTGGTTATTGATGAACTGACCACGTTTAAGAATGTACAAGCGGCTAGAACAAAGCAGGTGCTGCAAATAGTAGCCAACAAAATCGTAGGCCTTACCGGTACTTTCCTTGCCAACGGAGCGATCGATATTTATGGTCAAGTCGCCGCGGTGGGGTTGGTGCAAAAGTTTTGCGCGGGGCTGAATTTCTTTTCATGGCGCGCGATGAATTTTCATGACGCGTTGCAGGGGTCGGGCTTGCAGTTCCAAAAATGGACGCTCAACAAGGATGTGACCGTTGAGAAACTGCTGGCTCCTATACGTGCCCAAATTTTCACGCTCACCGCTGCTGATTATCTGACCATCCCGCCCGTTTCGAGCATGTGGCACAAGGTAGAACTAGCAAGCGAAACGCGCCGCGCGTATGATGACCTGCAAGCGTTTCTCGGCTTTGAGTTGGATGGCTGCAACCTGACCGTATCAGAGGGTGCTGCTTTCGCAAAGTTGCAGACCCTTTGTAATGGTTTTATCTATGACGAAAGCGGTGTGGCTATACGTGGCAAAGATAGTGCCAAATTGGACGCCGTGGCAGATTTCTGCGATCGGTGCAAGGCTGAGGGAGAAAAGGTGCTGCTTTTTTACGCTTTCCGCGAAGAAGCGGTGTGGCTCAAGGAAATGCTAGACCGCCGCAAGATAATCGCTGAGAGCGTAAAAAAAGCAGGTTTTTTGGACCGCTGGAACGCTGGGGAGATTGACGTATTGTTTGCACACCCTGCAAGCGCGGGGCACGGGCTAAACCTGCAACACGGCGGCCGTGTTATCGTGTGGAGTTCGCTCACGTACAATTACGAGTTGTGGGCACAAGCCAACGCACGCCTTGCGCGTCAAGGACAAACGCGACCCGTGCAGATACACTACTTTGCGTCTGAAAACACCTGCGAGGCGGCTATTTGGCACGGACTGCAAAACAAACACAAACAACAAAACGAATTTTTAAAACTTACGAAACAATGACGGAAAAACAATTAATTGAGGGACATAGGCTATTGGGTACTATACACGAATTGCAAGAGGGAAGAAAAAACATAGTCGAAGTGTTGAATGACAATAGGAATGATGGTACAGACGCTGAGCGTATATTTAGCTCTATGCTATATAATCTCGATTACACACGAATAAAAGGCGAGATGAAAAGTCTTGCGGAACGGATAGTCGCAGAATTGGATATTGAAATCGTAAGTCTAAAGAAAAAATTTGAAGAATTATGACACACACACAAACACAAATCAGCTTCAACCTCACAGATTTCAACCGTTTCGGTTACAGACGGCTTTTCGATGATTACCGTGGTTCCGTGTGTTATCCAGAAAATACCTGGCGTAAGGAATGCCGCAAGCCATATCACAAC
>JAFODP010000028.1 GCA_017380635.1 Bacteroidales bacterium
GTCCGAACCTGAGGGCCGGTGAGGGTGCTGTTAATATAGGCCGCAGGCACACCCACGGATTTCAGGGACAAAACCTGATCCCGCATCAAAGAGATCAGCGGCGAGATCACCAGCGTGATCCCCGGCAGCAGCAGTCCCGGAATTTGATAGCACAGGCTTTTGCCGCCACCGGTGGGCATGATACCGAATACATCCCGTCCTTGCAGGACACCGTCGATCAGTTCCTCCTGACCGGGGCGGAACGCAGTGTAGCCATAGCAGCGCTGCAAAATTTCATATTTTTCCATTGAAACACACTTTTTCTCTTATATTTTGTTTATTATCGCATATATTTCGCAAAAAAGCAACCAAATATCCAAAATTACACCGTTTCCAAAGCCTTCTTATCGAACCGGGTTAAAAAGGAGCGAAAAAAGGATTGATCCGTCATTGCGATGATGTTGTTTTTTCTTGACAAACCGCATCACCGGGAATATAATTGTTGTTACGAAAACAAGGGCTTGTAGCGCAGCTGGGAGCGCACCACATTCGCATTGTGGGGGTCGGGAGTTCGAATCTCCTCAAGTCCACCAAACAGAAGCACCACCCAACGGGTGGTGCTTCTGTTTGGTATGGTATTTGTGCGAGGAGATTCGAAAGATCAAATCCGACAGTCCGGTGGACTGTCGGTCGCCGTCGGCCGGACGACAGCGAAACCTTTGTTTTCATTTCCAAAGGAAATGAAAACGCAAACGAATCTCCTCAAGTCCAACGACAGAATCCGACTGGTCGGTCTTTTATTTTTGATGATTGAATTTCCACTTCTGCGTGATATAATGAGTAAGGTGAGCCCCGAATGCAGCGAATAGATATGGGTATTACTTTGGAGGCATCAATAATGAAAAAAGACAACCGCATTGAATACATAGATATTTTTCGAAGCTTGGGTATCATTATAATGATCATGGGTCATATCGGGTTTGGAAAGGCATTCGATTACTGGATCCATGCTTTTCATATGCCGATGTTTTTTTGGATCTCCGGTTTCTTATTTAAGCATAAATCGAAATCCGAATTATCTTTTCGAGCTTTGGTTTTCAAAAAAGCAAAAACATTGTTATTGCCCTATGCAGTGTTTGGTATCGCTCACTATCTTTTGTATGTCTGCATAAACCATAAGGATATTGATATATCCCCATTGATACACCTGGTTTCTGTGAACACCGAAGGATTGCCGATTTGCGGAGCGTTATGGTTTTTAACCGCTTTATTTTTCACGGATATATTGTTTTTCATCCTTGACCGTTCTGTTGCCAGCGAGCCGCTGAAAGCGATCATAATCGCATTACTGTCCCTTGCCGGAAATTTAAATCAAATTTTCTTTTCGTTTACTTTGCCTTTTGCATTGGGTCCTGCCCTTGTTGGCTTGGGTTTGTACTATATCGGCCATCTTTGCAGAAAATATGCCGAAAGCAAAGTAGTTCATCGTGTCTTCAATTTGCCATGGATCCCCACAATTCTGCTGGGCATCATCACCGCCATTCTCATTTTCCTGAATGGTTATATCAACATGCGTGCAGAAATTTATGCCGTAATCCCTTTGTTTTGGGTAAATGCGGTTCTTGCCGTGATCGTAGGCGTCAATTTTTCAAAGTTGCTGCATCAATATATCCGCAATGGCATTGTTGAAAAATGGTTGGTCAGCATCAGCACAGAATCTATTGTCTATGTATGTTTAAACCAAGTAGTGATCAGTGTTGTGGCAAAAGCCACGCAGATGGTGCATATGCCTGTATATTTGTCATCCGTTTTCAATCTTGTTATCACGATGGCGCTTTTATGGATCATGAGCAAAATAATCGTCAATACCAAATTGAAGCGATTGATTGGCAAATAAAACCGCAAACACGGTAATCGCAACTACAAAAGCCGACCTGCTCATGCAGATCGGCTTTTATGATTCGCACAAAGACACATTGGAATTAAGGCTTTGAGATCGTAAATTCTTCTTCCACTTGCCGCAGAAACCGGCGGACGCTGCGGCGGTTTTTCAGTACGATGGTTTCCGCATGGGTCGCTTCGTTCAGAAGGCGGTAATTTGACTCCCGCTTATTTTGATTGTAGTTCCAGACCCATTTCAGAAAATCAAGGTCTATCCGTTCCGGACACCCCTCGCCCATGTCGGGTCGAACCGTGCCGTAGGTCGTCAGCACACGCTTCAAAACGCCCAGCAGGCAGGCCATGCGGCTGAAATCCATGTAGATCACCGTGTCACAGCGCTGCACTCTTTGAGGCATGGTGCGGTTAAAATTGCCGTCCATGATCCATGTATCCTTGTCCATTTCTTTTTGAATCATGGGATCGAACTCTTCCGCAGTACGCTCCACCCACCCCGGCTTCCAAAAAAGCTTATCCAGATGGATCACCGGGATACCGGTCAACGCCCCCAGTTGCCGGGCCAGCGTAGACTTCCCTGCTCCACCGCAGCCAATAATGATCACTCGTTTCATAAAACCCTCCAAATCAAAAAGCGGCGCAGTCAACCCATCGGTCAACTGCGTCGCTTTCAGAATACTCTTAAATACGACTTAATATGCCAC
>JAFODP010000029.1 GCA_017380635.1 Bacteroidales bacterium
GTCTTCGCCCTATCCGAAGTCTTTATAGCACCTTCGTAAGAAGTCGTGTAAGATGTATATCTTTCGCGACGGGAAATACTGTCGTACTTTGCTTGTGCATCCGCAATTTTCTTCGCGTTTTTAGCTGCTTCGTCCGCCCTATCCTTGTCCGTCTTTGTTGCGTCCTTAAGACTCTTTTCGTGTCGCTTAATCGCTTCGTTAAGGGCATTGAGTTTGGTTGCGTAGTCCGCGTCAGATTTTTTAAGCCTATCACGCGCCGCTTCAAGGTTCTTGATAGCTTGTTCTTCATCTGCAAAAGTGCCTTTTGTGGACGCCCTTTGCGATGTACGCATTGCTCCTTCGTAAGAAGTTATATATTCTTGGTATCTTTTACGTCTCGCTTCGCTACTTACCTTTGCGGCTTTATCCGCCGCCTTTTCTTCTAATTCTATTTCCCTTATGTGTCTCTTTGCTATTTCACCAAGCCTTTCGGTATCAAATCTTCTTCTTATTTCGTTTACCTTTGAACCAAGTTGATTTTCGAGGTCAAGTTTTTTAGCGTTCAAATCTCTTTCTCTGTCGAGAATCTTTTGATACTTATCAGCCTCTTGAACCTGCTTGCCCTTTGATTCTATTGCATACTTATCTTTGTCGAGTGACTTAAGTTCGGCAAGTGTGGCGCGATATGTCGCAATCTTTTCGTTTTCCGCTCTTTTGTTTTCGGCGGCTTGTTGCTTTGCGTTCGCTTTTGCTTCTTGTAAAGCACGTTTGTTTTCTGCCTCCCTTAATTCTCTTTCCCTGATAAGTCTCTTTGCGGTTTCGGATTCAACTTCCGCTTCAAACTTTTTTCGTATATCAGTCGTTTTTCTACCCAATTCGGCTTCGAGCGCAGTCTTTTGGGCTTCTAATTCTTTATACCTATTCCTTGTTTCTGCGATAGCGTTCTTTTCAGCATCAGTGCCCTTGGTGTCTACTCGATAAATGTTCTTATCAAGCGACTTCATTTCCGTAAGCGTGGATTTGTACAGGGCAAGTTTTTCTTTTTCCGTTTGTCGTGCCTTGGCGATTGCCTCTTTATTTGTCTTGTCGGCTATTCTTTGTTGTTCTTTCCCGCTTTGGATAGTCCTCTTCTGTTCTTCTGCCTTATTTCGCACATCGGCCTTTTCCTTCAAGTCGGCAATCCTTTTATCCAACTCGGATTCAAGAGCCAACTTGCGGTCGACAAGTTTTTTATATCGAGCTTCAATTGCGTCATATTCCGCTGTATTAGCCTTGCCTTCTTTTTGCGAAGAATACATAGCTTTATCCAAGGCCATCATTTCGGACATGGTAGCCTTATATTCTGCTATCTTTTGCTTCGCGATTCTTTCGTCCCTACTCTTCTCGCCTTTCTCTACCTTGTCCCACAATTGCTCATAGCTGCGAATCTGCTCGTTGTATGTGTCTTCGTATAACTTGCTTGAGTATTTTGCATAGGTGCTTTCCATTTGCATTCTATGCTTGTACCCTTGGGTGTATTCAAGGAGTCGAGGTTCGTAGCTGGCATCAATTCCACCTTGTCGCTTCGCTAATTCGCGTTGCAACCTTGCAAGCGATTCTCGCTCTTTTTTCTCTTGTTCAAGTTTTTCGATAAGACGCATTGTTGCCTCGGCTTCTCGTTCTTTGGCTTCAATGTATTCTTTTGGATGGACGGCAGTGTCTACCGCTTTAAGACCCTCGCCTTTTGCATAGAAATTCAAAAGGTCTTTTAGCTCTTTGAGTTTTGCACGTTGTTCGTCCAATTGTGTGTTAACGGACTCA
>JAFODP010000022.1 GCA_017380635.1 Bacteroidales bacterium
CATATCGCTCACGAAATATAGCCAATTACCGTCGGCGCTGATAGCAGGGTCGCCATAGGCCGAGATGGTGTCGCCAGTGATTTCGAGTTTTTGCGGTGCGCTCCATTGAGCTTCGGAGCGTTGAGAGGTGTAGATTTCGACCGAAGTGTTGGCGTTGGCATCGCGTCGCGCTTTAGCGAGGTACATTGTAGAGCCGTCGGGCGAAAACGCTGTGATACCTTCGTCGAATTCGCTATTTAGTTCGCCTTCGGCAAGTTCGGGGCGTTGCCAAGCACCTTTTTCGTTCTTTTTGGCAACAAAGATGTCGCTTTTCTTGGTGCCAGTGATTTCACTTTTGTGAGTGCCAGTAGCCTTTTCGCTCGAAGAAGTGAAATAGAGTTGTTCGTAGTTGCTACCAGGCAAGAACATAGGCGAGAAATCGGCACGGCGCGAATTGAACAGCTTGGCGTTCTTGATGATGTAGCGCTTAGGATTGTTTTTCCACTTCAAAGCAAGGTTGCAGCCTCGTTTGCCATCGCGCGCCTCGCTCGATGAAGGGTTGAATGCAAGATAAGTGTCGTAGTTTTTCAGCGCAGCCGCATATTTACCCTCTTCGTGGAGCGATTGCGCCAAGTAGAGGAATAGTGTGCTGTCGGGGTATTGGTAGCGAGCCGCATTTTGGTAGGCAGCCGAAGCACGCGCGCTCATGTTGAGTTTGCGGTAGCATTCGCCCATTTTGAAAGCTATTTCACCTCTGAGGGGGCGTTCTTCGCGTTTCACGAGAGTGTTGTAGACCTTGCGATAGGTGTTGGCTGCGTCGTTGTATTCGCCGCGCTCCATTTGCTCGTTGGCAACACTCAATTTGGCGCTGCCACAGCTCGACAATGATAGACACATAGCGCCTATCAGCATATATAGTATGTAGCTTATCTGTTTCATAGTTTCCTATAAAAACGAAAGAGTGCCGCGATTTATTGTGTTATCGCAAAAGGAGTGAGCTATCGCCGTAGCTCAAGAAGCGATAATCGTGGCTCAACGCGTAGTCGTAGATAGCCTTCCAGTTGCCGTCGACAAATGCCGAAACAAGAAGCAATAGAGTGGATTGTGGTTGATGGAAATTGGTGATCATACCACGAATTACACGGAATTTGAACGACGGAGCAATCATAATCTGCGTGCTACCGATGTAGCGGTCGATACCATTGCGATCGAGGTGGTCGATGATGGCTTGTAGCGCGTCGGCAGTAGAGATGGTGTAATCTTGTTGGTATGGAGCCCATTGCTTCACGCGCAATTCCTCTTCGTTGGCATCGGGATTGTTTAAAAGAGTGATACCAATGTAGTAGAGGCTTTCGAGTGTGCGCACCGAAGTAGTGCCAACAGCAATTACATTTCCATTAGCCTTTATAAGGTCAACAAGCAGACTTTTTTCGACAGAAATGAACTCGGTGTGCATGTCGTGCTCACCGATTGACTCCGATTTGACTGGTTGGAAAGTGCCAGCGCCCACATGCAGAGTGAGTTCGCGTCGAGAAATGCCTTGTCGGTCGCACTCGGCAAGCACCTCATCGGTGAAGTGTAATCCAGCCGTTGGAGCAGCCACACTACCCTCGATGTGAGAGTAGACTGTTTGGTAGTCGGCTGAGTCGGATTCCTCGGTGTTGCGATTGAGGTATGGAGGAATTGGAATTTCGCCAATAGCTTCGAGAAGAGACGCGAAAGTGATATTGTCGTTGTTCCAAGAGAAAATAATTTCAAAAGCATTGCCTTTTTGTTCGCCACGAGTTGCAGCGAGTTCGACTTCGCAACCATTCACATTGACTACTTGAGTGAGGCTGCCTGCTTTCCATCGTTTAGAGTTGCCCACGAAGCATAGCCAGCTGCATTGGCTTGTGGTTTGAAACACTTGAGCATAATCGCGAGGAGCGATAGGTTCGAGGCAGAAAATCTCGATGATAGCACCAGCATTTGGCTTCTGGAAGCGCAAACGGGCATTGATAACGCGAGTGTTGTTGTAGACGAGCATCGACTGTTGAGGAAGAAGACGAGGCACATCATAGAAACGCAAATC
>JAFODP010000030.1 GCA_017380635.1 Bacteroidales bacterium
CTTTCGGTAGTGAATCGGAGCGCGGCACGTTTGCCTATTTCGTGGCCCGTAAAATATCCCTACAAGGTACCGCGCGCCACAATTCGCCAAATACAAACGTATATTCGGAGCCTATCAAGAAAGCGACTGAAACAATAGGTCAAGAGGTCAGAAAGTATGTTTTGCAGTCGATTACGGCTAGTATCAGGGCAAATTTTTAGTGAAATATTATATTTTATAAACTTTTTGTAAGATGTTTTGTAAAGGTAAGCGGCTGAAAATCAACAATATATCTATATATTATAAAAATATAAAAAAATAATTACGTGTGCGCACACGCACGCACCAGTGAGTGAAATCGCAAAAATACAAAAATATTTTATATTATGGCAGACGAGCAAATAATCATTTCGGTAAACCTTGACGAGGGGCAAACGGCGCAAAGGCTTGACGCTATCAGCAAGCAGATGGCTGACTTGAAAATTAAGCAGCGCGAACTGAACGACCAGTACAAAGCAGGTGCCGTCAATGAGGAGTTCTACATCAAAAAGAGCAAGGAATTGAGCGTGCAGTTAAGCACCTTAAACCGACAACAAACGAATTTGACGGCGGCGTTGCAGGCGGCTGAAAAGACAAACGATGACTATTCCGATAGCCTTGACGGCATGCGTGCCAAACTTAATGACATGCAGCGCGCGTACGCGACATTGACCAAGGCGCAGCGTGAGAGTGCAGAGGGCCAAGAGTTTTTGAGAGCGATTGGCGAGCAAGACGCGGCGGTCAAAGGCCTTGAGCAATCAATCGGTGACGCGCGCCGAAACGTGGGTGACTATGAGGGCGCAATTAAGCGTGCTTTTCCGGCTATCGGTAATTTGTCGGACGGAATAGACAAGGCAACGGGTATATTTCAGGCGTTAGGCAAAGGCGGCGTTTCGGCCTTGAAAGGCATAGTTTCGGGATTGGGCCAAGCGACAAAGGCGAGCTTGAAATTTATCGCTACCCCTATTGGTGCCGTGATCGCTGCTATCGTGGCAGCCGTTGCATTGATGACCGCGGGCTTTCGAAAATTGCAGGAAGCGTTTAAGAAGAATGACGAAGCAGGCACAAACATGGCGAAATTATTCGCTAGTTTCGAGCCTATTCTTGACGGGATATCTCGTTTGTTTGATAAACTTGCGGCGGGTATAGGTAAGGTAGCTGCAAGGTTGGCCGATTGGATTGGTAGCAATAACGAAGCTGCAAAGGCTGCGCAAAATCTAGTTGTGGCCGTGGATAATTTGGAGCAAGCCGAGCGCGATTATACGGTCAATAGTGCCGCGCGTAACAAAGAGATATCCGAATTGCGTGCAAAGGCCACACAAACGGAAAAGTATAGTGCCGAGGAGCGTATCGCGTTACTGACGCAAGCGATGGAATTGGAGAAAAAGAATCTCGAAGACCAAAAGACAATCGCGGAAGAACGTTTGCGTATCTTAGAGGAAACGGCGAAAAAAGAAAGCGACACCAGCGATGAGACGTCAAACAAGATTGCACAAGCCAAGGCGGCACTATACCAAGCCGAGGAGCAATATTATAGTGGCACACGTAGGCTTTTGTCGCAATTGAACGCCGCGGAAAAAGAGGTAGCTGCTGAACGTGCGGCGCGTAAGCAGGCGGCACTAGAGGAAGCTTTTCGCGTGTATGATGAAGAGATGAAGCGCGCCAAATTATTGCAGGATAGTTTGGAAAGTTTGGCGAACGTTGAAGAGGAACGCGCAAAGATTAAGAAACAACAAGAAGAGGAACTTGCGAAATTACGCAAAGAAGCGGAATCGTATATCGAACCAGGGGAAGAGGAAAATATCCCGAGCGTTGATGAAATCGTGCGCGCGCGTTTCGGAGTTGATGAAGAAGCGATAGCGTATTATAACGAATTGCTAGAAAGTGGTATGGACGCGCAGGAACGTTTTGCGGCTATGAGTGAGTGGAGTGCTAAGCGTGCCGCGAAGAGTTTCGCGGACGCAGCAGGCTCAATGGCAGGTGCGTTTAATAACATGGCAAACATGCTCAACAAATACGGCGCGGAAAATAAGAAAGCGCAGGCGGCTGCAAAGGCTTTTGCGCTCGCAGGTATTTTGGCGTCGCAAGCCCAAGCGATAGCCGAGGGAGCTTTGGCTATTTCCGCGGGTATTGCTCAGTCGCAATCGGTGCCGTTCCCCGCTAACCTCGCGGCTATCGCTAGCACGACCGCGACTATTTTGGGACTGATTACGTCCACGGCTAGCAGTTTTATGCAGGCGAAACAACTGCTTTCGGGCGCGGACGCAGGCGCGTATGAGCAAGGCGGCGTGATTGGTGGAGCTAGTTATAGCGGCGATCGATTGACGGCGCGCGTGAATAGCGGCGAAATGATTTTGACGCGTGAGCAACAAGCGAATCTTTTCCAAATGGCAAACGCGCAAACGAACATGGGCTTTGATTATGCAGCCCTAGCGGCGGCTATGGCGGCACAGCCCGCTCCGGTTATGGACTACACCGAGTTTAAGCAGTTTCAGCAAAAAGTAAGTAATTATAACGAATTGACAAAGATATGATTTGGACAAACGAAACGGCGGGTAACTTATCCGTGGAATACAATTTCGGCGCGGGGGCGTGGGCACAAGAAC
>JAFODP010000002.1 GCA_017380635.1 Bacteroidales bacterium
GTCTGACCATCTGCCCGCATACGGGCGATGTCTACATTGCCGATGCCATCGACTATGTGCAGCAGGGAATGGTATATCGCTACTCGAAGGATAAGAAACTTCTGGATAGTTTCTATGTCGGTATTATCCCGGGAGCATTTTGTTGGAAATAAAGACAATTTGCGATGAAGAGATTTATATTTATACTCTGCCTATTTGCTCCTGCACTTTTGTCGGCACAGGAGTCCATCACTCACGATAGGGTTCGCAAAGGAATCAATATCAAAGAGATTACCGTCTATGGGCAGCGACCAATGAAAGAAATTGGCACGCAGCAGACGAAGTTTGACACTCTGGCTCTCAAAGAGAACATTGCCCTCTCAATGGCCGATGTACTCACCTTCAACTCCTCTATCTTTGTCAAGAACTATGGTCGTGCCACGCTCTCAACGGTTGCCTTTCGTGGCACATCACCCTCGCATACACAAGTGTCGTGGAACGGTATGAAGATAAACAATCCGATGCTCGGAATGACCGACTTCTCGATGATCCCATCCTACTTTATCGACGATGCCTCGCTACTGCACGGCACCTCGTCGGTAAATGAAACGGGCGGAGGTTTGGGTGGCTCGGTTAAACTCTCGACCAAGCCTGCTGAGTCTAAAGGCTTTGGTTTGCAGTATATTCAAGGCATAGGCTCGTTCAAAACCTTCGACGAGTTCCTCCGTTTAACCTATGGCAACGACCATTGGCAGACCTCTACTCGTGCGGTCTTCTCGTCGTCGCCAAACGACTATAAATACCGCAACCACGACAAGAAGGAGAATGTTTACGATGAGTATATGAATATCATCGACCAATACTACCCCGTAGAGCGAAACCGCAGCGGTGCGTATAAAGATTTCCATCTTCTGCAAGAGGTCTACTACAATACGGGCAAGGGTGACCGACTGGGGCTAAATGCGTGGTACATCAACTCCAATCGTGAATTGGCAATGCTGACCGTTGATCACGGTAACGAAACCGATTTCGAGAACCGTCAGCGTGAGCAGACCTTCCGTGGAGTCCTTTCGTGGGATCATCTCGACAAAAATTGGAAACTCGGTGCAAAAGCAGGCTACATCTATACCTGGATGGCATATGACTACAAGCGAGATTTGGGCAATGGTGTAATGGCACATATGACTCGTTCACGCAGTCGCATCAACACTTTCTACGGTCTGGTTGATGGCGAGTATTATATAGGCAAAAAGTGGCTCTTCACGGGCAATCTCTCGCTGCATCAACATGTCGTAGAGAGCGAGGATAAAAATATTTTACGACAAGACGGAAACAAGGCGATTGTGGGCTACCGCAAAGGTCGTCCCGAACTCTCTGGCTCGCTCTCGGCAAAGTGGCGACCAATAGATAGATTGGGACTCTCGGTGGTTGTTCGTGAGGAGATGTTCGGCAAGGAGTGGACTCCGATTGTACCCGCATTTTTTGTTGATGGTGAGCTTTCGAAAGTTGGCAATATAACAGCCAAAGCCTCTGTTTCACGCAACTATCGCTTCCCGACACTCAACGACCTCTACTTCCTCCCGGGTGGAAATCCCGACCTGCGAAAAGAGAGTGGCTGGACCTACGATGCAGGATTGTCGTTCGCTGTGGGCAAGCAGGGAGTATATTCGCTTAGCGGCTCGGCAAACTGGTTTGAGTCCTTTATCAAGGATTGGATTATATGGTTGCCTACCACAAAAGGCTTCTTCTCGCCCGACAACATAAAGGATGTACACGCCTACGGAGTAGAGATGAAGGCAAATTTGGATGTTGTCCTTGCCAAAGAGTGGCAGTTGGGGCTGAATGGCACCTTCTCGTGGACCCCCTCGATAAACTGCGGCGAGCCTCGTACCCCAGCAGACCAATCGGTAGGCAAGCAGTTGCCCTATGTTCCCGAGTACTCGTCATCGGTGACGGGTCGCCTCGCGTGGCGTAGATGGACATTTATGTATAAATGGTGCTACTACTCCGAGCGATTCACAATGTCCTCGAACGATATTTCGCTTACGGGCAAACTGCCTAAATACTATATGAGCAATATCTCGCTCGAAAAGGTGCTGGCGTTCAAGAGGGCCGATCTCTCGCTGAAAGGTACAGTTAACAACCTCTTCAACGAGGAGTATCTCTCGGTGCTCTCCCGCCCAATGCCGGGCATCAACTTCGAGGTATTTATAGGTATCACTCCAAAGTGGGGAGCGATGAAAAAGTAGTATCTGGCTTTGATGTCGCTCTAATATCCCAAGAACTTTTTGGTATTAAACTTCGGTGGGGCAAAGACGGACTACTCCCTCATACGCCACCTTAGTTTATTCACAATGCTTTTTTTGCAATTATACCAGAATTTTTACATTGGCGAAAATAAAGCGAGCCGGCCCTGCGGGCCGGCTCGCGCTGTATCAAGCAGTCATCTTATTATTAGTTGATGCTTGCATAACCAGGATTCTGGTAGCCTTCACCATTGTTGATAGAAGGCAAGAAGGTGCTGGTGTCGTAAGGTCTCAATACGAAGTTTGCGTTCCAGTACTTAGCCAAGTCGGGGTGAGTGGCTTGCAAATAAGCAGCCGTGCTCAGCTTGCCGGTACGGGCCAAGTCGTAGTAGCGCAAGAATTCGCCGCACAATTCACGACCTCTTTCGTTCAAAACATCGTCCAAAGTAACAGTGCCCATAGCAGCGGCGCCTGCACGATTTCTTACGGCGTTCACATACTTGGCAGCATTTGCACCACCATTAACAGCCAAATCAGCTTCAGCAGCAATCAAATAAATTTCGGGCATACGAATCAGCTGCATAGCCGAGTTGTTACCGTAACGGATCTTAGACTTATTCGATTCGAAGAAGTTGGTGGTGTTGTACTTGGTCATACTGGGATAGAAGTATGAGAAGAAGTTTTCGTTGGTGCCGTCAGCCTTGTAGTCTGCAGTGGTATTAACATAGTTGTGGAACATGTCAATATTCTTCTTGGCATCGTTGTACACATCAGCATAATCCACGATAAGGTGCTTGCTGGTATGCTTCTGAGCTTTCTTAGCAGCATAATCGGCATCCTGAGGCATGATGAATTCGATGGCCAATTCGCCAACAGCGATGGTTTGACCTACTACAGAAGGATCCTTGTCGAACATTTGAGCGGTACCCAAGTCCCAAGTATATTCCTTGTTGGCATTCCACTTGTTTTGGAAGATCTTGGCGAAACGTGGATCCATGCTGCTGCCGTCAGCGTTCACGAACAAGCTGATAAGGTGTTGGGTAGGCATGAAAGAACCATTCTTTGAACCTTCCCAAGTGATGTAGGTGTCAGCATTGTTTTCGCGAGCAGGGAAGTTGGTGATCTGTGCGCGGAACAATTCGTGGCACATGTTCAACACGTGAGCACCATTGCTACTACCGTTGTAAGAGCTTGAGCAGAAATAAGCATGTTTCCACAAAGCTTCCTTGTTGTTCATGTTGTTGGCTTCAGCAAAAACTTCATCGAAAGAAGGATACATATAGGTGTTGTATTTGGCACCACCGGCTTCGCAGTCTGCAATCAAATCCTTGGCATAGTTCAATGCGGCTTCGTAGTAAGGAGCCTTGTCGGCAGTCCAACGGGTAGCTTGCAATTGAACGCGAGCCATCAGACCCAAAGCAGATTTCTTGCTCGGACGAGTAATTACATTGTCATCACCCTTGGGCAACCATTGGATAGCGTATTCCAAGTCGGGGATGATGATTTTGTTGTAAATGTCGATGGGTTCCGATTTTTCAGGATAGAAAGAAGACGCATCAGCATTAGGATTGGCGATAGCCATAGCGCCGAATTGTTCTACACCATGATAGTAATACAAAGCACGCATGAAAGCAGCTTCAGCCACCTTGGCATTACGTTCTTCTTCGGTGTTGTAAGGAGGCAGGTCTTTGTATTGGAACACCTTGTTACAAGAACCGATACCATCGTACAATGAGTACAAGAAGTTCAGCATATAGGTGGTGTTGGGCGAAGTTGTGCCGTAGAACCAGAAATATTGCTGGTTGTTGTTGTCCTTGTTTTGAGGAGTGGTCCAAAGGTCGGTCTGAGCTTCGGTGATGGCCATGAAGTTAACCTTGTTCATATTTCCGTAGAAACTTCTTTCCATACCGAAATAGATTTGGTTAACAACGGCTTGGAATCCGTCTTTGGTGGCGCAATAGCTTTCGTAAGTGGTACCACCGGGATCGTTCTCTTCGAGAGAACAAGCTGTGAATGAACCGCACATGCATCCGGCCAGTGCGATAGCAGCAAGTGATTTAAAAATATTTTTCATAACGATAGTCTCCTTTTAATTAGAAAGTCAAGTTAAGACCAATAACGTACTGTCTGTACAGAGGATATCTTGATGAAGAAGATTCGGGATCGACCTTATTCAATTGATATGCAGCGGTCCAAACAGCAGGATTGTAAGCGGTACCGTAAATGCGGGCGCGTTCAATCTTAGCTTTCTTGGTCAATTCACGAGGCAAAGTATAACCCAAGGTGATGTTTTTGATCTTCACAAAATCACCACGCAAGAAATTACAAGCTTCGGCACCGGGGTTGTTATTCAAACCAGGAGCATAGTAGTAAGCGTCGGTATTGTCGGCAGTGTAGAAGTCGATACCTGAAGGCTGGTTGCCGGTGATATCGGCAGTACCGCTATAGAAGCTGTATTCTACCAAGTGACCGAAACGGCCCATCATGTAAACGCTCAAATCCCAGTTCTTGTAGGTGAAGCTGTTGTTCATACCGGCCATGAATTTGGGAGTAGTGGTACCCAAAACCTGCTTGTCGCTTTCGCCGTATGCGTGAACACCATTGTCGCTAACTTCGTTGCCTTCGGCATCGGTAGTGATGGTAGGAACGGTTTCAATCTTAACGGCACCGGGTTCGCAACCATACTTGGCAGCTTCTTCGGCTTCGCTTTCTTGCCAGATACCTACATACTTGTAACCATAAACAGAGTTGATAGATTCGCCTTCGAAGAACCAACCTCTTTCGTTATCCTTGAAGTCTCCACCGGGAAGTTCAACCAATTTATCCTTCTGCCATGCAAAAGTCAAACCAGTGGTCCAGGTGAAATCTTGACGACGGATATTGTGAGAATTCAAGGTTACTTCCAAACCTTGGTTCATAGACTTACCAGAGTTAACCCAGCTGCTCAAAGTCCATCCCCAACCGGTCTGACCGGTGGTAACGGGCAACTGACGAGCATACAACAAGTCGTTGGTTCTGGTGTCGTAGTATTCGATGCTACCATCCAATACGCCGTTGAACAAACCGAAGTCCAAACCTACGTTGATAGAATTAGATTTTTCCCAACCGATACCGCCGTTACCGAAGGTGCCTGAATATTGAGCAATACCGCCGGCCAAAGGAGAGTTAGGACCATCAACAGAAATGTTGGCAGGATATTTGTAGAAAATAGAAGTAGTTGCATAAGCTGACATACCACCTGAGTTACCGGTGATACCATAGCTAGCACGCAATTTCAAGTTGTCCATCCAGTCGATGTCTTCCATGAAACCTTCGTCGCTGATACGCCATGCCAAAGCAACTGAGGGGAAGTAATCCCATTTGCGGCCTTGTGACAACCAAGAAACACCGTCGTAACGCAATGAAGCAGATGCCAAGTATTTGCCTTTGTAGCTGTAGCTTACACGACCTGCATAAGACATTTGTTGGGTTTGCTTGTAGTTACCATCGGTATAGAAACTGCTACCGGCACCAATCTTGTAGTACAACCAGCTATCCAATTCTTGACCCTTAGAACCGGTGTAGTTGTCGGTCAATGAAACAAAGTTCCAAGAAGTCAATGCGGTGGCGGTCAAGTTGTGGTGTTTGTTGAAGGTCTTATTGAAAGTAAGGATGTTATCCCAACCATAAGACCATTGGTTTTGGGTGTAGATTTCAGCATAAGGCGTTACATAACCGGCATAGTGAGGCGATTGAGTCTGACACTGGCTACCGAAATAACGACCTCTGTAAACGCTTGAAACAGCACCACTGGCCTGGGTCTTGAAGCTCAAACCTTTAATAGGAGTCAATTCCAAATAAGCGGTGGGGTTCAAGTACAAAGACTTTTGGTTGTTGGCATATTGATTTTCTCTCCAATCGGCCAAAGGAGAAATCTGACCGTTACCGGCATCCGTACCAATATAGAACAAATTGATCTTTCCGAATTCATCATAAACCTGACCCAAAGGAAGACGCTGAGAAGCATTTTCGTAAACGGGGTTGGCGGTGTTGTTGATGTTGAAAGAAGTGTTGCTGATGAAACCAGCCTTGGCCCAATCGAAAATCTTTTGGTCGGCATTCAGACGGAATACGAATTTATCAGCGCTTTCCATAGGCATCAAACCATTGTCTCTGGTGTAAGAAATAGAGCTATACACCTGAGAAGCGGCGTTGCCTGAAGAAATAGACAAGTTGTATTTCTGAGAACCAGCGTTGCGGCTATTTTCCAAAGAAGCGTCCACCCAGTCGATCCATTGGCCGTTCTTGTAAGCATCCAGATAATACTGGTTGCCGCCGAACAATGTAGCAACGTCGATCAATTCAGCACCATTCTTGTTGCGATAAGCTTCCTTATAATATTCCAACCATTCTTCACCCTGCATACCATGGCGGAACATAGGCGTACCCTTAGCAGAATAGTAGCTGTCGAAATTGACGCGGGTAGCACCATCTTTACCTTTCTTGGTGGTAATCAAGATAACACCATTAGAACCGGCAGAACCGTAAATAGCGGTAGAAGCAGCGTCCTTCAGAATGTCGATGCTTTCGATATCCGCGGGGTTGATCTGTTCCAGTTGGTCGTTGGCGGTGATTTCCACACTATGGTCGGCGGTATTCACTTGCAATTCGTTTACCAAAGTGTTGGTAGGTTGAATCACACCGTCGATAACGATAAGCGGAGAGTTGTTACCATAGATAGAACGAGCACCACGCAAAGACACACTGGTACCGGCACCAATCTGACCGCTTGATTGGGTAATATCCAAACCTGAGATACGGCCCTGCAATGCTTCCATTACATTGTTGGTAGGAGCGATGGTAATTTCCTTGGGAGAAATTGAAGACAAAGCACCGGTCAAGTCGCGACGTTTTACCGTACCATAACCGATAACTACCATGTCGTCCAAGTCGATACCAGATTCTTGAAGAGTTACGTTGAGGGCCTTTTTGCTACCCACGCTCACTTCCTGAGTCTGGAATCCTAAATAAGAAAAGACGAGCACAGCATTCTGTGGATCGTCCAAATTAATAGAAAACTGACCTTCCATGTCAGAAGTAGTACCGATAGAACGGTCTGATTTAAGAACGACGGTTGCACCGATAACAGGAGAACCATCAGAGCCGTTAATCTGTCCCTTGATAATGTCTGCATAAGCGGAGAATGCACCCCCCCCTATCAAACAAAATGCTAAAGCGATAAGGCTCTTGCGGAGATTAAACATTTTTCTCATAAACAAAGAATTAATAATTAAGTTGGTTATTGGGTGAATTTATTTCTCGATTCTGGGTTGTATTATGAGTTTTTAACAGGCCAAATATAGATAAATATTTCTTGATAAAATCTCATCTGGGGCATATTTATACAAAAAAAATACCCGACAAAATCTCTCTTGTCGGGTAGTGATTATTAATTCCATTGAACATCAAGCTGATGCAACATAGTGGCGCTACTTCCTGTCGATCCGGTATGTTGGATTCCCAAACCTCCGAACTCGTTTTTCTCGATGCTCGTTTGTAGGTGGACCTCCTTGGGCAGGCCGTCGGGATGCTCGGGTACCTGCGATTCGGTATAGACATCGGCAGTCAATAGATTGTCCTTGACATTCAGGTTGATGTGACAATTGGTGCGGTAACAGGTGGCCGAAATGGCTTCGGAAATTTCCTTGCTTTGTCCATTTTCGTATTGCATCAAAATAAAATCGACGGCATTGGCATATTTGGTGGTACGGATGATGCGTAAACCATAACCGCTCAAAGTTTTGGTGTCGTATTTGATGAAAATATCCATGTACTGACCGGTGGCGCTACCGAAACCTTGTCCGGCGGTTTTGCAAGGATCCACCCAAAGTGCAATGCTCATATCCTGATAAGTTCCAGCCACGGGCGTGTACAACAAGCGCGCACCTTTACCGTCTTGCAGCAAGCCATAACCCACTGCGCCATCTTGCGATGAACCATAATACCAAGTCTTGGAAGTCTGCGTTGCCCAATTGTATTCGTGCGTGTCGGCCGGTTTGTAGGTATCAACCGTCCAGAAGCCTTCCTTGATTTCTCCTTGATATTGGCATGGGAAGGTGCGGAAATCTGTTGAAATGGCATAAGGCTTGCTTATCTGATTGGCTGTTACTGCCGCTTTGCTGATGGCTTTTTGGCTTGCACCATACTCGCTTCGAATATTTTTAGGCGATACTTCTGCCATCAGATAATAACCGATATCGTCCTTGCCGGCGGTATAGCTGTATTCCGGTTGATCGAATCGGGAAACGGCTACAGGAATGGCGTTGTTGCCTTGTTCATCGCAGCAACGATACCAGGTAATGGCCGACTGATCGGCACGTCCGAGATTATGTAATTGGTAATTTACTTTGAAGACGCCTTTGCTGTCAACACTTATATAAGGTGTGGCGCTGAAAGTGGGCGCGGGCAATGTCTTGGGCTTGATTTCAATTTGAACGGCCGCTTGCAGTCCACTCTTGGTAGAAGCTTGCAGCAGGAACGGCTCGGCCTTTTCGCCTTGGTTAATGCCTTCCACGAAAACACCTTCCTGATTTTTTACCAAACGACCTAAATGACGGTATTTTGGCTCGATGTTCCAAGTAACTTCCTCTTGCACAGGAATGTCGTAGAAACGGAAAGCTTCCACAGCGATTTTGGCTTTTTCACGACCGCTTTCTATGCTGTTGGCCGAAGAACGTAAACGCAGCATGGTGGCCTGATTGTCAAGATTTTCGTTCAAGGCTTTTTCGGCGGCAGCAAGCAATTCTTTTTGGTTCAGCGGATCCCAATCGTCATGGCGTCTGGCTAGTGCGTAAACATTGTAATGCGTTTTTCCTTCATATTCAAAACGATAGGCCTTAAGTGCATCTTTACCTTCCAGTTGCACCGTGTGTTCGGGCTTGCCGGCATGAAAAAGCACAGGCTTGCCATTCAGCGTTAAATTATATTGATAACAACGCAAAGAAGGCTTGGGATATTTGGTCCATTCCAAAATCAGATCGTCCGAAGGATGCGTAAAGCGACAATCGATTAGGGCTACAGGACTGCCAACTTTGGTCAGGAATTGCTCTTTCTGGCTGATGATGTTGAAGTCGCAATCCATGAAAGCGGCACCGGTGCCATGCGTGCTCCAGAAAGGTTTGGAACTATAGAAATCTAGGTCGCAACCCAGGTAAATGCCATGTCCACAGAGCGCATCGTCGGTACATTCAAAATGACAATCTACAAAAACAGCGCGCTTGGCTCCCACGAAAGGACAAGAATTCAATCGGCTGATGAAAGAACAATTCTTGGCAAATACTTTGTCGCTCTGGCAGATAACCAATTGCGCTTGCGTGATGGCCGTCATTCTTTTGGCGCGGTTCTTGCTTTCGTCCAAAGGATACACCAAATCGACATTGCAGTAATTACCCATGGTCAGGTTTTCGCAACGGATGCCGTCGCCGCTGAAATGGAACATGGTGAAATTGCCCACGGCACCTTGGGTTTGACCTCGGTTACAGGCAATTACAACGTTTTCGGGATGGTCGGTCAAACCATACAAACTTATCCAACTTTGGTCGAGCATCATGCCGAATGGCGTTCCGCCTTGAATGGGGCGTCGTATGGCGGGATCGTCCGGATCGTCAATCCAATACACGTTCGGGGCGATGTAAACAATCGAAGGATCTTCTTCCGTTCCCGAAGGCAAATCTCTCAAGGCTTCTTTCAAATCCTTGTACACGTATGGAAGAATCTTGTCGGCCATGCGGCTGATATTGCCGTCAACGAAAAAGGTGCGCGGGCCTAATTCGATATGCATGCCTTGGAAATTCAAGACTTCGCCATCGCAAGAGTAGGGCGCCAGCGGATCGATCGACTTGATTTTGTCGGTGTTGATCCACATCATCGGACAATAGATGCGTAAAGCTAAAAAGGCGATCAAGAGGAGAACACCTACACCGAAGATTTTTTCTATCTCTCTCATAATAAATTATTTATGTAAAATTATTCTGAAAATACTGCCTTTCCCGATTTCCGACTGCTTGACGAAAATCTTGCCTTTGTGGTATTCTTCCACGATGCGTTTGGCCAAAGATAATCCCAGTCCCCAACCTCTGGTTTTGGTGGTGAATCCAGGCTTGAAAATCTCTTTGTGATGCTTTTTGAGGATGCCTTTTCCGCTGTCCTGCACATCGAGTATGATTTGTGAATTCTCTTCTTTGAGGAAAAGATCGATGCGGCCTTCTCCGTTCATGGCATCGATGGCGTTTTTGCACAAGTTTTCGATAACCCATTCAAAAAGAGGAGGATTGATGGCAATCAGACAATCGCTTTGTTCAAAATGGGTTTCGATGATAATTTTATGCGAACAACGTTTGCGCATATAGGCAGCGCTGTTTTCCAAGAGAGGAATCAAATCGCAAATTTCCGCTTTGGGCTTGGACCCGATTTTGGAGAATCTGTCGGCAATGGTTTTCAGTCGTTGGGTGTCCTTTTCAATTTCTCCGATGGTTTCGCTATCCAAGTCTTTCATTTTCAGAATTTCTACCCATGCCATCAGCGAAGAAATCGGGGTGCCCAACTGATGCGCAGTTTCCTTGGACAGACCTACCCAAATACGATTTTGTTCCGATTTCTTGGAAATGCCGTAAGTGAGTATGGTAATGGCCAAAAATAGGAACATGACCCCCAATTGCACATAGGGAAAATATCGCAACTGTTTCAGATGCTTGGAGTCGTCGTAAAATATATACTGCGACAGATTGCGAGCCAGTTTAATTTCGATGCAACGGTTCTTGTTGATCAAGGCGTTTTTCCGTTTTTCCAAATCGGCTTCTTTGTGTTTCGGACGCAGTTGCAAATTGGCATGACTCAGTATCTGGAGGTTCTTATCCGTGAGTATGACAGGAATGTTGGTATTGCCTTCAATGATTTTCAGACTTAAGGCATAATCCATCTGTATATCCTGTTTGTTGTCCTGTGCCAAAGTGCGGATGGCTTCTGCCCATAATTCAATCTTTTCTTGTTCTTCTTCCGACAATTCCTTGGCTAAACGGTTGGAAAACCAAGTGGAAGTGAGAATGATAAGCACGGCGGTGATATAAAACACCAAGCGCAGCGGCGTAAATAGTTTACTCATAGTTTATAGGTTTATATCCACCACAATGGGACAATGATCCGATTGATAGGCCTGAGCACGGATGGCTGCATCTTTCAGATAAGCGCGCAAATTGTCACTGATCCAATGATAGTCGATGCGCCAGCCGAGGTTTTTGGCTCTTGCTCCGGCACGAAAACTCCACCAGGTGTACTGATCGGCCTCTTCTTGGTGAAACTCTCTAAAGGTATCAATCAAGCCGCTGGCTTGCCAACGGTCCATCCATTCGCGTTCTTCGGGCAGGAAGCCAGAGTCTTTGCCATGTCGTTCCGGATGACTGATGTCGATGGCCTTGTGGCAAATATTGAAGTCTCCGCAAACCAACAATTGGCTTCTTTCTTTTCTTACTTCCGTGATGAATTGCAGAAAGTCTTCCAAAAATTGCATTTTGAAAGCCTGTCGAGCATCGCCCATACTGCCAGATGGTACATAAGCACAAAGCACGCTGAAATCGCCGAAGTCTGCTCTGATAATGCGTCCTTCCTGGTCGTAGCGCTCGTCGTTCATGCCCACCACGATGCGGTCTGGCGCCACTTTCGATAAGATAGCCACGCCACTGTAACCCTTCTTCTGTGCAGAATGATAATAGCAATGATGATAGCCCAATTCCCAAAACATCGATGAATCTATTTGTTCTGGTTGTGCCTTGGTCTCCTGAAAACAAACTACGTCGGCATTTTCTTCACGCAGATAAGACAGCAAATCTTTGCTCATGGCAGCTCTGATGCCATTCAGATTATATGATACAACTTTCATGTCTTTTTTTCTTGAAAGTTCAAAGGTAGTGAATGCATCGCGGAGAACAAAGTAATTGCTTTTTTATTTCTCAGAAGCTCCATTGCAAGCCAAAATAGATGCTGTACAATTGCATGGGTACAGATGCGATCTGCTCGGAAAAGTCCCGCCGATAAAGCACTGCGGCTTGATTATGATGATTGAATATATTGTTTAACGAAGCAAAAGCTACCAGCATACTGTTTTTTTTCAACATGAATACCTTGTTCAAACTTAAATCAACGCGTTGATAGTCGTCCAGTCTGGATGAATTCCATGCTCCATAAATCGGAAGATAAGTTTGTGTCGCCTCTTGCCAAATGCCTTCAACGACAGGCGTGTATCTGAGCCCGGCACGCAATTGTGCGCTGCAGGCAATGGTGAATAAATGCTCGTCGGTATAACTGATCAGCCATTTCAACCAATAAGGCAGGTCGTTGGCAGCAGGATACATTTGACCATTCCATCGGAAGTGGCTGTGTAGAAAACTATAAGACGTGCCGAGTTTCAGGCCATTCCATTCTTGTTCCCAGGAAAGTTCTAAGCCGCTCATCTGTCTTTGACAAGTTTGCCATGTTCCCTGCTCGTCAAAATAGACATCACCGGTTTCCTTTTTATAATAGCAAGCCGCCGACAGATGCGTATTTCCATAGCGAGCATCATATTCCAACGCATATTGCCGAGACTTCTGCAAATCGATGTGCGCATCGCCACTGCTATGACAACAATAAGCATAGTATTGACCGACAGATGCTTGCAGGCTGCTACCACCATCTATTTGGTAGCGGAGATGAGTTTGTCCGGCCAGCATCGGTCCTTCAGACTTTTCTTGTCGGGTCAACATGCTTCGAAGTCCACAACCAAGGCTTACACGCTCTTTCTTCCATCTAAGGTAGGCAAAGGCTTCCGGCAGCTGGTAATGTAGGCAAGAATCGCTTTCTTCCACGAACTCTCCTTTTTGACAATAGTCTATTTCCATGAATTCGTTCGAAAGACCGGCTTGCAGGTAAAGCGCATCGCTTACAAAATATTTCAGCTTGGTGTTTAGCTGATAATTGGCTTCTGCCATAGATGCATCTATGTTTGCCACTTGCATACGACCAAAACTATGGTTGTGTCCGGCGTTCAACTCAAAAAATAAACGTTGATGGGCATAATGCCAGTTGAACACACCAAAGAGACGTCTTTTCCATGCCTCGCTATTCCGTAGTTGATGTTGGTAAAACTCTTTGCCTTGGTAATCTTCGTTGATAAAGTAGGCATAATAGTTGAAAGAAGATTTTTTCCATGTGGCATGAGTATTGATACCAAGATCTCTGCTGGAAAAGGCACTCAGCATATCCTGACAATCGTTCAAGTATAGATACGGGCCTGAAAACTGATAGTTTCCATACAACTGAACAAAGGCTTTTTCGCCGATTTTCTGAGAACGTAGCACGCCGATATTCGCCATGGAAAGCGCTATCTGTGTTTGGCTTGCTTGTAATTGTTTTGTGCTTTTGATGTCAACCAATCCGGCAAGGCTGTTGCCAAAACTCAAAGGCGGATTTCCGGCGTGAACCCTCAAGCTTTGTATCAACTCGGTATTGAACAGACTGAAATTGCCCATGCCGCTCATCTGGGTATTCCGTACAGGATTGCTGATATTGATGCCGTTCAACACTACTTGCGATGCCTGCGCTTCGCTTCCACGAAAAGACGGATTGGCACTCTCGGCCGTGTTGGTGGCCGCCGGAAGAACAGTCAAGGCATTCAAAGGATCACCGGCGGCCACCGGCGACAAATAAATCTCCAGCTTGTCCAGTTTTTCTAGGGAGAATTCTTCCGATACTTCCGGATTCTGCTCCAGCACCACCGCATCGAGCCTTGTCCAGTCTTCCTGTAGGACAATTTCCAAGAACTCATTGATAGGCAAATCTTTCAGCGCTTTTCTGTGACTTTTGTAGCCGATGAAACTTACCACCAAACTGTCGTTCAGAAATCTTTCTGGAATATTCAACTGAAAGCAACCTTCTTCGTCGCTGGCCGTTAACAGATGGGGATGGGCTGATAGGTAAATATTTGCCGCGAAAATAGCTTGATGGTTCTTGTCTGTTATCTTTCCAAACAGTCTGATGTCATTAGCCCAAAGCTCAGAACTGCCCAAAAACAAGAGGGCCATCATCAAGTATGTAAGATTAAATTTGACCATAGTGGAAATGTTAATAAGCCCGTAATCAACAACCAATAAAGACTGATGCAAATGGCAGACAAACAGAAATACAGCACGGCAAATACTTCATTTTTTCGAAGTTTCGGCCACAGACCTTGCCGTATGGCGCTCCATGCCTTTTTGGCACATTCAAAAGAATAGCCATAACAGCGTTGTAAGCCCAAAGCATCTTCCATCAGGTAATAACCATCCGTGCCGGGAAAGAAAGGATTCAGATTGGTAAAGATCTGAACCACGTAGTAATAGAACAGGCAGGCGAGAATTAAGGCCAAGAAATTGCTTTGGTGATAAAAACAGAGCAGATTACTCAGTATGAGCAGTATCAAGGCATCCATCATGATACCGGCCAAAGAAAGCAACATGCGTTTGCGTCGGCTTGGCCACCAGCAACTATCGTCTATCTGTATGTACAGCACGGGAAACACCGCGAACATGCAGCCCAAGCCAATCACATCACCTTCGCCCTGATAACGCTTGTACACAAAGTAATGCCCCATCTCATGACAGAACAGGCAGCCAAAAATGGCGATGACCAAACATAGAAACAAAGCCATGGCCGGCGTCTCTTTGATGGCGAAACCACTGAAAGCGAAAGTTGCATCGGGATGAAACAGCAAGTTGCCTATCAGTAAGAGATAGAGAAGTGCGAGTCCTATCCAATAATACTTTTGCCAGCAAGCAGATTCGGCCCACTTTTGCCAGATGCTACCTTCCAGATTGATGGAGAAAAACTTGAAAAAACGAAGGTTGCCACGGCATTCCGCGATGATTTTCCATCCGAAAAGACGCTCTAATCCCTGGCTGAGTTTCATGCCTACATAATGAAGTCTGATCTGCCAGTCTTTCTGTCGTTGCGCTTGGCTTTGCAGGCGACTATTTCTCAACAATTGCAAATCCTTGGCCTTCTCGATAACAGCGAAAAACGTATCCTCGTCTATCTGAAGGTGTTTCAAACAAAGCCTTACCTGTTGCAAAGACTGATGTTCGCTATAAGCCAACAGTAATTCGTATTCGGGCAAGGAAAGCGACACCAATGCACCATTGATGTCGTTCTTCAACATCAGTTGATCTCCCTTGCGCTTGAATACCATGAAATCGGAGTTCCATACCCAGGTCGTTGTCATATCATTTGCCGATGAACATGGTGAGTAAAACTTGTTCGTTGGGTTCTTGAAACTGCATGAAACGATTTATTTCATGGTCGAGATAACCACCGATGGCACAGCAGGCAATATGATTGCAACAAGCCGATAGATGAAGATTCTGACAGATGCTGCCCACGTCCATCAAGGCGAAACGCAGGCCACGATCGCCATATTTGCAGGCTACACGGTTCAGACTGGCAACAAACAACATGATGCCCGAAACCATTTTCATGTCCCAACTGCCCAGAATTTCCGGCGGAAAAATCTTCATCACTTCACGCTGCAGTTTCTCCTTGGATGCAAAATGCAGCCAGCTTTCAAGCCTTTCGTAATGCGGATTGTAGGCATACACGCCACTGTCCAGATCTTCGGTGTTCAAAGCGATGTAATACAGATCGATGGGGTAGAGTGCACCACCCGAAGCAATACTTCTTCTGGCCAGATGATGACTATGCTCCTCGAAACGTTCCGTAATGAAGTAGGCACTACTCAAACAAGCCGACAATTCAGCTAAGGAAATGTATTCCTTGAATACGCGCGTGCTGCGTCTGCCCAATTGGATGTCTTTCAGCAGACGGCTTTGCTCTGTCAGCTTTTCGCTCAATTTGATATAATCCACGCAACCCAGTTCAAGGCTATGCTGTATGGCTTGTCGACTGTAGTATGGCGATTGCATGATGCTGCTGATGCGTTCTCCGATTTCCATAGTATTGTATTTTGTCATCGCCGAACTTTCCAGAAAGTCCAGGGCGGCAGGACTCAAGGCCTGTTCGTAAAGAATATTATAAACGTCCATGTTTTTTCATTTGATCGGCCAAGTCGAGCAAGCGGCTTTCTTGAGGATAGATGGCTAAAGCTTCCATCAACAAGTCTTTGGCTTTGGTGCATAAACCTTGGTTGTAGTAATGAATGATAAGGTAGAAATAGGCGTCCTCTCTTCCCCAGGAAGGTTGATAAGGATTTTCCTGTGTTTGGTCGGGAAGCGCCAAGGCCTGTAAGAAATATTGTTCATAGGCACTGCCGCCACCATAAAGCGCTGGTGTAAAGTAATCCTGCACCCCGGCTGCCACATAAGCGCGAAGGTTTTCACTATCGGCTTTGATGGCAGCTTGCGCATCACTTTTGGCCGCTTGGCTGATGATGGGAATTTTGAGCGTCGCGTTGTAGCGGATACTCAGGTTTCTCATGATGGACAGCAAGGCGTAATCCTCTGAATACTTGTGTTTTTTCTCTTCCAAGGCTCGTATGCCTTCAGACAAAATCTTGGCACATTGTTTGCGGCAATCTTTCTCTTTTTCGTGCAAGGCTTGGTAAGCTAAAGCCTGTTTGTATTTGGCATAAGCCTTCCAATAGACAAGCAAGTCTTGGTCTTTAGCGGAAGTTTCTAGCTCTTGGACTAGTCGGTTGAGTGTTTCCATAGATTTGCTTTGGGTGATGGCGTGAAGGGCAAGATCAATTTCTTGTTGGTAATTTCTGGCTGTCAGCGGAGATAGCAGACAACAACAGCAGATAAAGCAGATAATCGTTTTTTTCATGGTCTAATACTTTTAAAGTTTAAGGAAAAGGATGAGGATATTCCAGAAATAAATTTTCGTCCTCTTGAAACACTTGTCCGAGAAAAGGCCAGGCATGCTGACCGGTCAGTAATGCCCACGAGGGCGTAATGGCGCGGACAACACAATAAGAGATGGACGCCACATCGATGGGCGTAATATCTTTGTACAAAAGGTAGGGGAGCCCAAGTTTTTTCAAACATTCCGGGCTGAACTTGAGTGCCTCTTTTTCGGGATGATGATAAATCTCGTTATCGCCCTGCTGAAAGTTCTGAGCCTCTCGTAATATCTTGGATGCCTGTCGGCACTGAGGATATTGGTTGTAAAAATGAAAATGTGCATCGAAGTTATGGATTTGCGAGATATCCATCGTCTCCGGCAAAATTTTCTTATCCATCAGGCTGATGGCATATTCCACTCCTTGATAGGCTTCCAGGGTGGCTTTCAGCAAGGCTTCCCTTTTCGTCAAACGGGCCGCACAGCCCAGGGATTGATAACGATGACCTTTATAATCGAAATACAGAAAAACCACCATCGTTTCGATGGGAGCAAAGTTGCACAAATCAAACACTTTAAACAATACCCTGGGGTTCTTAAATAATCTTTGTATGGCAGCGTCTTGTTTGTAGTGTGTCAAAATCAGTTCACGGCTGTATTGTTTGTAGTCGATACGATCTTGTCGATACCAGAATTGCGCAAAAGCATGACGCTCGGCACATTCGCAAAAAGCCGAAAACAACGCTCTTTCCAGATTTTCTCCCGCGGCGATGCCCGTAGAAGTGGCGCCCACCATAAATTCTTTGTTGGTGTTCACGGCGTTTTCGAAGGGCATATACACGCAAAAAGCAGGCATCAAATACCTCTCGCCACCGATGAAATCGCGCATTTCTGTCCATTCTATCACGTCGTCTTCGCTCAAGGGAGTGATGCCGAATTTCTGCAGCTGATGGTATTGTTTGTCGTTGTAATAGCGGAAATGCTTCAGTTCGATAAAGCGATACTGCTCGCGCAAGCTTCGCATACTTCCCACGATGAACTCGTCTCGATGGTAGATGCCGGCAGCATAACGTTCCACAAATTCTCCTAAGGCGGCTTTTTGGCTTTGTTCCGCATCGAAGGCGATGGAGCTTCCCTGTATATGGTTGATCCGACAACCGCATTCCGACAGATTGCCACCACCCACCACCGATTGTATCAGGCAGTCGGGCACAAATCTTCGGTTGGGTATTTTCAGTAAGGATTCGTTCAGGAATCCGGCACTGCTATGGATAAGGTCTTGCATAATCAGGCATTGAAAGGTGAGTAGGGCGTTTTTTGAAATAGTTCCGAACTGGGATCTTTCAGCACGCGGCTTTGTTCACAGCGGTATTGTATGAAATCGAAGACGATGCTTTTTCCCATCAATCTGGTGGAAAGTTGTGCTTGGTAAAGCCAGTAATAGCCCAGTTCGCAAGCAATTAAATCCAAACCGATAGCAAAATAAGGATATTCACTGGCAAGCGCATGTTGCACCAAAGTTTTGTCTTCGCAGCGGATAAAGGTCGAGTACAGCGACAAGTTGTTCAGGTTCATTTTCTTGCGTTTCATGTAACAGGCCAAGGAGGGAGTTTCCATCGAAGGTTCAACCAGAGGCCCCAGACTGAAACAGCTAGGCGAAAATTCAGCATAGAGCAACGGTATTTGCCGACGATAACAGGCATTGGAAATCTCTTCCAATCGCTTGTAATGGTCGAAGACGGGAGCCAAGACCAAAAGAAAATGAATGCCATCCAGGTCTTTACAGGAGTTTACGGCCTTGAAGTCAAAATGAAAATCCTTCACACAGAGTCGTTTTGTCACTTGCTCAAAGATGTCCTGGGCCGCAAAAACGCCAATCTGTTTATGTCGGATATGTCCTTTTGGATTTTTGTGTTCACGGCGAATGATTTGATTCTGCAACAGAAACCTGATGATTTCGTTTCTTTCCTCTCGGCTCAGATCTTCGTTCTCGAAATCTTGCCACACGCGCTCTTCCTGCAGTCCGCGTAGCACCTTTAGAATCTTGTCGGTGTGCGGACTTTGTATCTTTATCAGGTGACCGTCGGAGCGTTTGCAATACAACTCTTGCTGACATTGCCAAATGTCGATATTTTCTAATGTGAGTTTCATGGTGTTGATGATGGATGATGAAGAAGTAGTCTCCCGAAGGAGACTACAGAGAAACCAATACGACTACATAGCTAACTCAGTGTTCATACACATTAAAGAGCCAGTTTTTCAAGCGGACTGCTAAGTGTGGTAGACGCTCCGGTGGTGGTGCCCGATCCGGAATTGAACGTGAAGCAGCAGCAACAAGTGCAGCAGCAAGCACCGGGCAGGTTCTTTTCGGTGAACATCATAGGAGCAGAACGATCTTCGACAACCTTCATGGTCATTTCTAAAGTTTTCATGATAATTACGTTTAAGTATAAGCCTACTCATTTGCGTTGGCGTTTCGGCATCCTCCAAAATTCATCTGATGCGCATCTGAGATGTATCTGGCACGAAGATAAAACCACCGATGGCCGTATGCAAAATATTTTCACGCAATTAACACTTAATTAACATAATGATATTTGAAAAACAAAGCATTGACTTTCTTGCAAAAGCCAATGCTGAATATTTATACGAAATAAGTTTGCAACAAAATGAATGCTTACAAAGCCACTTCGGTAATTCTCAATAACAGATAGGGACGTTCCGGCAAAGCAACAGCGCGGTTTTCCTTGTCGCAAACGCGGTAACGCTGGTTTTTTGCTTCGAAAATGATGGGACATTCTTCTATCGTCATGTTCCAGGTGTCGATGATTTCCACTTTGAAGCGCGTGCCTTCCTTGATGCGCGGATAAGAAGGATTGCGCGCCGGCAGATTGAACACCCATTCTTTGGCCACTTCTTTGCCGCTGTAAATCATCAGATAATTGGGGCCGGCAATGGATACGTAGGGATCCCAACTACTGTCGCTCAATTGCAAAGGATTAGGCATGTCTTCCAAGATGTTACGCATAAATCGGATACGTTTCCACGATTCTCCCTGAAAATCGCCACCGCGAGCCAGAAAGTCGTGGGTATAATCGTTGGGAGCGTCCATATAACATTCTGAATGAGAAACATAAGTGCCGGCAATGATACCTTGCCACATACGATAGAGCATTTCTTCGCCGCTGAGGCTTCCCCAACGATTGTCCATGTTGCCTTCGTAGCAGACTTCATCGAAAATGACTGGCTTCTGATAGATGTTCCTTACTGTAGCCGCTCTTCCGTGACCTTCCACAGGTGCTTGGTCTTGCACGCTGACATGCGTGAATTCATCGCGCCAATAATCGAAATATCTGGCCGTTGAACCATGAATAGAACAAAGATGTCGATAAGGGTCGTTGGCCACTACCTGACGGGTGAAAATCATCCAGTTTTCGGGAGCTTGCAGACGCAAATAATCGAATTCGTTGGCCAGCGACCACCAGATATTGCGGAACGAAGACAGACGTGCCAAGGCATATTCCAAGTAACGCAGACTCACTTCCAAAGGCATACGATCGAAACCCCAACGACCTTCGTCGTAAGGATGGAAAAGTATCAGATCGGCCTCAACACCAATAGCTTTCAGCGCATCGATGCGAGCTTCTATCATATCGAAATAAGCCGGATTGAAACGTTCGAAATCCCATTCATAAGCAATGCTGCCGTCGGCCTTTTTGCTTTGGCTCTTAATCTCGAAAGGAAAGAGCAGCGGCTCCGGATAGTCTTTGTCGAAATTGTGCACAAAAAGCAACATTCTGATTTTGTTGAAGCCCGATGCTTCGAGCGCACGGACGGTTTTCTCAGGATAATCACCTTCGATGTGCATCCAGTCGTAAGAGGTGGTGCCGATGGGATAATAACGCGTACCGTCGGCATATTTGAAATGGAAAGTATTGGCCACTTGCACCGGTCCGTGGTTGTTTTCGCCGGCTTCGATACATTCGAAACTGCCTGTCAATCCGTTCAGTTTGGCTTCGCTGCTTTGGCTGACGAAAGTCCATTTTCCCGTTTTGATGGGCATGAAACGAAGTTTGAAAACATTATCTCCGGCATAGAAACCTTTCACCGTCAAACTGGTATCGGCGTGAGTGAAGGTGGCTGAAAAACTCACATCGAAAGGATTGCCCGTCACTTTGGCTTTGTGTGCATATTCGTAACGATCCCAAATCTCAACTTCGCTCAAACGGGCTTCCAAGTTGAAGATAAAGCCCAAGGCAAATAAACAACATAAAATCTTTCTCATCATAGGATAGATATTTAATTGTCAGTAGTTTCTGTGGATATTTCCTCTTCGTAAAATTCGTCTTCGATGCTTTCCTGTGCAATGACAAAACGTTGGTAATACGAAATAATCAAGGTGGTGAGCGGCAAGGCGATAATCATACCAATCAGACCGAACAACGAACCGAAGATAGAAAGCGACAAAAGAATGATGGCGGGTTTCAGCCCGGTGGTATTGCCCATGATTTTAGGCACGATAAAAAAGTCTTGTGTCGATTGAACCACCACATATACCAAGGTGATCAGCAAAGCTACTACCCAAAAACTTTGTCCGCTTTCGGCCACTTTAATCAAACCCAGTACGACGGCAAAAGGAATGGATGCCGCTTGCAGATAGGGCACCAGATTCAGCACGCCCACAAACAGTCCGAAACCGATACCCATGGGCAGTCCGATACAGCGGAACCCGATGGCGAAAAGAATGCCCACACAGAGAGCTACCATGGCTTGTCCACGGAAATATGCGTTCATGCCGTTTTTAAGGTCGTCGCTCAATTCGGTGGCAAAACGACGGTATTTCAAGGGAATGATTTTGACGAATCCGTCGGAAAGTTTTTCGTAATCGAGCAGGATGAACACCAAATAAAGCAAGACAAATACCGAAGCCAGCAATCCCCAAATAAAAGAGAATGACGACGAAATAAGGCTCCAGGCGCCGGGCAACAACTTGGACAGCGCTTTCTCGATGGTGTCAAAGGTGAGCAGGCTTTGTATATTGATGCCGGCAACGAAATCCTTGATGGCATTCATCCAACTTTCGGGCAAAAACAGCCCATTGGACTGATTCAGAAATTCCTGACATGCCACCGTGAGTCGTTGCATTTCTCCTCGCATGGGCGCTTGTAAGGCAAGAATAGCCGCCGCTATGATAGCTACCACACTGATTAAGGCACTGACTATGGCCAGGATACGATATTTGAATTTGAGTTTGTATTGAAAAAAACACACCAAAGGATAAATAAGGTAAGCCAACAGCCATGCAATGAAGAATGGTAGTAAAACTGCGCTCAATCGATTGATCAACAAGCCGATGCCAACAATAACAGCCAAGCTGATAAGCATCCGCACCACGCGGTCGAAAGTGTAAGGTTTGGGAGTATTCATCGTTTAGAAATCTACAGATATGGATAAGTTAAGTTGTCTGCCTGTCAGGTAGTTGGGTACAGCCCATTCGCGATTGGAAATGTCACGTACCCAATAATAAGAGTTGGTATTCTTGATGCCGAGCAAGTTGAAGCAATCCAGGCTGAGCCAAACATTCTCAATATGTTGGAAGACCGGCAGTTTCAGAATCTTGTCTTCGCCACCCACCAATCTGCGCGACAATCCGATATCCACACGGCGATAGGCTTTCATGCGGTTCACGGCGTAGCTCTTGTCCATCGAAGGTGGTCCGAAGCAAAGACCATCCGCCCAGACGAATTTCAAGGTCATGGAGTATTTGGGATTGTTGGGCAAATAATCGCGGAAAAACATCGAGATGTTGTAACGTTGTTCGTTGGGTCGCGGAATGCTGTAGTCGTCTATCGTTTCCTTGCTGTCCATCAGCGAAAGCGAAATCCAGGAATCGGTGCCCGGTACAAATTCGCCGAACAATTTGACATCGCAGCCGGCCGTATGACCATAACCATTGTTGATGCCTTCGTAACGGATGCGGACATTGTCCACCGTATAAGGAATGATGTTACGCAAATCTTTGTAATAAGCTTCGGCCGTCAGTTTGAAGGGGCGATCCCACAGCAGGAAATGATAATCCATGCCCAAAAGAATCTGCGTCGATTTTGGTGCTTTAATTTGCGAATTCAGCACGACGGTAGATAGCCCTTGATGCACCACCGTGTCGCGTAATTCTTTGTAGAAAGGAGCTTGATAATAAATGCCTCCGGCCAGACGGAAGCTGAAATCCTTTTCCCAAGCCGGAATGAATCCGATATTGAAACGCGGGCTGAACAGCCATTCACGGTTGTAACTCCAGTAATTGGCACGCAAACCGCCACTCAGACTAAGCAAACCCCAATCGGTTCGAGTTTTCCAAGTATCTTGCAGATAAGCGGTTACTCGATAGGAAAGCATTTGGCTTTCGGCACGAAGATTTTCCACAAAATTGATCTCGCTGTCGCTGAAAGGCAAGGAGTATCCCGACGAATCGCGCATTTCCCATTCGCGCAGGCGGTCGTCAATTTTTTCTATCTGATAAGCCAATCCCCATTGCAATTGATGCGGCTGCAAGTTCCATTGTCCGGAATGTTGCAGGTTGATAACGCTGGCATTGAGTTGGTTACGAGCATGTTCGTGGTAAGTGCCTACTCCAATCAAGTTGGCATTGGCCGTGTCGGCTTTGTTGTCGTTGATGGGCGTTTGGCTGAGCCAATATTGTCCGGTGATGTCGTAGTTTTCTTGTTCGTCGGTGCGGAAAGCTGAGGCTTGCAAGCGCAGATTCAGATGTTTATTCGCTTGATGATGCAGGCTGAGTGCGCCGAAAGCGGTACGGAAAACATCCTGCTCCTGTCCGTCAAAATAGACCTTGAAAGAATACTTGCTTTGGAAACTTCCCATTTCTGTTTCGCGGCTTTCGGGCTGAAAAGCATAGCTGTTTTGCGAAAGGTTGCCCAAAAACGACAGTTCCCATTTATCGTGCAGACGATAGCTCAGAAAAGTTTGATAATCGAAATAATTCGATTGATATTCGCCTTTGGTTTGCAGGCTTCCTAATAAATAGGTGTTGGTTTTGTAACGCAATCCGTGTATCTGGCTGAATCGTCCATCTTTCGAGGCATCGCCGACAAAAATATTGGCCCCCAGCAAACTGGCATGGAAAGAAGCTTCAAAATTTTCGGGTTGCTTGTATTGGATGTCCAGCACGGACGACATTTTATCGCCATATTCGGCGCCGAAGCCACCGGCCGAGAATACCACGCTCGAGGTCATTTGCGGATTGACAAAACTCAGACCTTCCTGTTGTCCGCTACGAATCAGCAAGGGACGATAAATTTCGATGCCGTTCACATAGACCAGATTTTCGTCGTAATTACCGCCGCGAACGCTGTATTGCGTGCTCATTTCGTTGTTGGAACTGACACCGGCGAAAGTAACCAGCAAGGCTTCAATGCTGCCGCCGGAAGGGTCGGGCAGTAGTCGGATGTCGTCGGCATCGATGTGTTGCAGGCTATTCAGTTGACGTCGTTGGGCGCTGACGCTGACATCCTGCAATTTCTGCGAACTGTTTTGCAACACCACATTGAGCGAAATCCGATTCATCTCTACCGGCACGATGCGGTAGGCTGTTTGATAGGATAAGCAACTGAATCTCAGTATTAAAGTGTCGAGTGCGGGAAGTTCAATTTCGTAATATCCGTTTTCGTCGGTGCTGATGCCGTAATGGCTGTTTTGTTCGTAGACGTTCACCAATTCCAAGGCGCGTTTTTGGCTGTCCATCACAAAACCACTGAGGGTCACCGTATTGCCATGCACATAGGATTGGGCAAAAAGCAACCCGCTGCCACATCCTTGCAAAAGGAGGCAGATGAGATAAATGATGGATTTTCGTTTCAAGTTGTTCATCCTTGGATTAAAATGCAAAAATAGTACTATTTTTGCACTCGCAAACAAAAAGCTCAATAGGGAATGAATATGAAAGAACATTTTTCAGCATTGCTGCATCAACGCAGAAGTATACGTAAATATCAGGAAAATCCTCTCAGCGAGGAAATGGTAAAAGAATTGCTCAAGGCTCCGCTGATGGCGCCCACTTCCAAAAGATGTATGAGTTGGGAATTTATCGCTGTACAGGATGCCGAACTGCGCGAAAAACTGGCTGCTTGCCGTGCGGCCAACAGCGCCTTTGCCGCCAAAGCTCCGCTGGTAGTGGTGATTGCAGCCGATACTGAAAAAACCGATGTTTGGGTGGAAGATGCTTCCATTGCAGCGGCTTATCTGCAATTGCAGGCCGAAGCGATGGGCTTGGGTAGTTGCTGGGTACAGATTCGCAATCGTCAGAGCTCGGAAGAGCAAAGCAGCGAAGATTATGTTCGAGAATTGCTGCAGATTCCGTCGCAGTATGCGGTGCTTTGTCTGATTGCCATCGGTGAAAAACAAGAAGAAAAGCCCGGCTTCGACGATGCGCGCATCAAATGGGAAAAGCTGCATTATGACCGTTTTTAACATAGTGTTTTTGGGCGCCGGCAATGTGGCTACGCATTTGGCGCAGGCTTTGTCTCGACAGGGACATCGTATCTTGCAGGTCTATTCGCGTACGCAGGCTTCGGCAGCGGCTTTGGCCGATTTGGTGCAAGCTTCTTACACCACCGATATAAAGTGCTTACAGCCCGATGCCGATATTTATATCTGTGCTTTGAAAGACGCCGTGTTGGCTGAAGTGCTGGCGCAAGTGCCCGATTTTGGAACGGCTTTGTGGTTGCATACATCCGGTTCCATGCCTTTGTCGGTTTTCGAACCTTATACCCATCGTTGTGGTGTATTTTATCCTTTGCAGACTTTTAGTCGTCAGCGGGCGATATCGTTTGAGCGGATTCCTTTCTGCTTGGAGGCCAATAGGAAAGAAGATCTTGTCTTGATGAAAACCTTGGCTTCGCAATTGAGCGAGGATGTGCGCGAAATGTCTTCGACACAGCGTCAGAATCTGCATGTGGCGGCCGTGTTTGCTTGCAATTTTACCAATAGTCTCTATGCTATGGCGCAGGAAATTTTGGCTTACGACCACATCGATAAGGATATTTTGCAAGCGCTTATAGAGGAAACGGCAGCCAAGTTGCGAGGCAATGATGCCAAGGATGTGCAGACAGGCCCGGCGGTGAGAATGGATCGTAATGTGATAGATAAACATATTGCTTGGTTACAAGCGCACGGCCAGGCTGATAAAGCGCGTTTGTACGAAGAAATGAGCCGAATTATTTACGAAAGAAGTCAACCATCATGATAGCTTACGATTTAAGCAAGATCAAAATGATCGTGTTCGATGTGGATGGCGTTTTGTCTGCTTCGACGGTGTCCTACAAAACGGACGGCACTTTGCAGCGAACCACCCACATGAAAGATATTTATGCCATACAACATGCACTGCGTTCGGGCCTAGAAATTGCTGTTCTCAGTGGCGCCCGCGATGCTTATGTGCGTCCTCTTTTCGAAAGCTTGGGCTTGAAGCATGTGTATGTTCATGCGCAGTACAAGAAAACTTGCTTGGAAGACCTGATGCAGAAAACGGCTTATCGTCCCGAGGAAATTGCTTATATGGGAGATGATATGCCCGATTACGAAGTGATGCAAATGGTGGGATTGGGATGCTGCCCGGCCGACGCCGCCGGCGACATCCGAGCCATAGCGCGCTATGTCTCTCCCTTCGCCGGCGGCGTCGGCTGCGCTCGAGACCTCATCGAACAAGTGATGAAAGCGCAGGGCACATGGATGAACCAGGAAACTTTTATTTGGTAATTATGCTGGACAATCTCTCGAAATATCATCTGATTCTGGCTTCCAATTCGCCACGTCGCAAACAGTTGTTGGCATCATTGGGTGTGTCTTTCGAACAGCAAGTTTTGCCCGATTTGGACGAGGCTTATCCGCCTCATTTGCAGGCCGGTGATATTGCGGAATACATCGCCCGAGCCAAAGCGCAAGCCTATTTGCCCACTTTGCAGGAGAACGATTTGGTGCTCACGGCCGATACCATAGTATATAATGAAGGCAAAGTGTACGGCAAGCCGCAAAACAGAGAAGACGCTTGTGCTATGTTGGCGGAATTGTCGGGAAAGACGCATCATGTCTACACGGGTGTTTGTTTGGCCACCACGCAATGGCAACGCAGTTTTGCTACCGATACGAAAGTTAGTTTTGCCGCACTCAGCCAAGACGAAATTGCCTATTATGTCGATACTTTTCAGCCTTACGACAAGGCTGGTGCTTATGGCATTCAAGAGTGGATAGGCTATGTGGCGGTGGAAAATATCGAGGGATCCTATTTCAATGTGATGGGCCTTCCGATACAACGTATTTATCAGGAATTGAAACAATTATAAAGTAAGATAATCTCCTCGAGGAGCTATAAAGATAGGGTATTATGAAGATTTTGATGGTGGGAAAATTTCCTTTGGACGCTAAATTGTTCAAGGATGGAACCGAGGGCTCTGTGTATGGCGAAGCCAAAACCTTGGTGGAAAAAGGTCACAAGGTGATCGTGTTGGATATGCCGCGCAGCATCATCGATAAAGATTATCATGAAACGGTGGACGGCATCGAAGTGCATCGTTTTTTCTGTGCAGAAGATTCGCTCAAACAGCAAAAGAAAGTGATACGCAAACGTTTGATTCCCTTGATGTTGTCTTGCGATCCTTCTATTTGTCATCTGCATGTAACCCAACATCATTCTTTACAGGTGGTGTCGGCTTTGCGTCGTCATAAAATCAAATACCTGGTGGAAATTCATGGCTTGCCCCGTAAAGAAGCCAAGCAAGCTTTCCGTAAACAGAAAACTCTTCCCAAGTTGTTCGCTTGGTGGTACGAATGTTTCCGTGAATTTGTCTTTGTGCGTAACACCCATCTGGTGGTGACCGATACCGATTACGAAAAACAAGCTTTGCGCAAATTCGCTTTCCGTCACAAGTTGGATATTCATGTAATCCATCAAGGTATACATGATGATTTCTATCAGCAAGATTATCATCCTCAAGACAATACCTTGTTGGCCGTGGGCACTATCGCGCCGCGCAAAGATCAGTTGATGATGCTTGATGTGGTGGATAAATTGCGCAAGGATATTCCCGATATCAAGCTATCCATCGTCGGGGGATTGGTCGATTTGGATTACTACAAAAAACTTCAGACCCGCATTGTTCGTAAGGATTTGGCCCGACACGTGTCCTTGCATCCCGATGTGCACGCCATAGAATTGCTCAAACAATATTCGCGTTCGCGTTTGTTTATGCTTTGTGCCAGCGAAGAATCTCAATGTGTGGCGATGGCCGAAGCAATGGCCGTCGGTTTGCCCGTAGTTTCTACTAAAGTGGGCGGTATCAAGCACTTGCTGTCGGAAGGCGATAATGGTTTCTTATGCGCTCACGGCGATGTGAAAGCTATGGTGAAGCATATCAAAAACTTGCTGCAACATCCCGATTTGTGTCAGCAAATGTCTGAAAGAAACAAAAAAGATGCTGAAAAATATCGTTGGAGCAGTATCGTGGAAAAGTATATCAAGCTCTACGCTAAAGCAATGAAAGATAAATGATTCGGGTGAATCATTCGGCATCGCGGTATTTTCCTTTGTGGGCGTCTTCCATGATGCTCAAGTAGCTATGGTAGCGCGATTCGCTGATAAGATGCTGCGACAAAGCTTCTTGCACAGCGCAACCCGGCTCATGACGATGCGTGCAGTTGCCATAACGACAATTGGCCGAAGCTTTGAATATTTCCGGAAAATAATGTCCCACTTCCTCCTGTTGCATATCGAAGGTGTTGAAGCCTTTAATGCCGGGAGTATCAATGATATAGGTCTGCTCGCCCAAATCGTACATTTCCGAAAAAGAGGTGGTGTGCTTACCGGTTTGATGATAGTCGGAAATATGGCCGGTCTTGGCCTTGATAGACGGGCATAAAGCATTCAGCAGCGATGATTTGCCTACACCCGAATTGCCCGACAGCAGACAGATTTTTCCTTGAATGAAATTTTTTAGTTCTTCAATGCCCTGACCCTCCTTGGCCGAAAGGGCAAAACAAGTATAACCGACCTGGGTATACAAACGCATTAAAGCTTGTAAATACTCCAGATCGGTTTCGTTGTATAAGTCTATCTTGTTGAAAACCAGACAAGCTGGAACGCGATAGGCTTCGCAAGTCGCTAAAAATCGGTCGATGAATACCAGGTTGGTCTCCGGCAATTTGACGCTCACTACCAGCAAGGCAACGTCCATATTGGCTGCAATGATATGCAACTGTTTGGAAAGGTTGGCCGGTTTGCGAACAATGTAGTTGCGTCTTTCTTCGATGTCGGAAATAAGGTAGTTGCCCTGATTCTCAGTGATTTCTACCCAATCGCCGATGGCAACCGGATTGGTGCTCTTCAAGCCTTTGATGCGGAAATTGCCCTTGATTTTGCAAGCAATGTCTTCGCCCTGAAGAGTGCGCACCACAAATTGACTGCCCGTATTTTTAATGACTAATGCTTTCAATCTCTTCTTGCCAAAAGATTAAACGGTCATGATTTCCTTTTCCTTTTCAGTAACGATTTCGTCGATACGCTTGATGTACTTGTCGTGAGCTTTCTGTACGGTAGCTTCGAAATCCTTACCCATGTCTTCCGACAAACCTTCCTTCACCAATTTCTTGACAGAATCGATGGTGTCGCGACGCGTGTTGCGGATGCTGATTTTGCCTTCTTCGGCTTCCTGACGCACTTGCTTGGCCAAGTTGCGACGACGTTCTTCGGTGAGTGGGGGAATGGTCAAGTGGATGGTTTCGCCATTGTTGGCAGGAGTGATGCCCAATTCTGAAGCCATGATGGCTTTTTCGATAGGTTTGATCATGCTCTTTTCCCAAGGTTGGATGGCGATGGTCTTGGCATCGGGAGTAGACAAATTGGCAACGCTCGACAATGCGCTCATCGTGCCGTAATAATCAACGCGGATGCCGTCCAAAAGATTTACACTGGCTTTGCCTGCGCGAATGCGAGAAAGCGATTTTTCCAAATGCTGAATGGTTTGATCCATGCTTTCTTCGGCCATGGAAATCAAAAGATTAGCTTCTTCAATCATAGTTGTATATTTTTATTGATTTTGATTACAGAGGATGTTTCCGATTAATTGTGAACCAAGGTACCGATGCCACCTTCGGTAAGCACTTTTTTTAAGTTGCCGGGTTTGTCCATGTTGAAAACGATGATGGGCAAGTTGTTTTCCTTGCACATGGTTGTGGCGGTCAAGTCCATGACTTTCAGGCCTTTCACATAAATTTCATCGTAAGTGATATCGTCAAACTTAACGGCAGTAGGATCTTTTTCAGGGTCGGCGGTGTAGATGCCGTCCACGCGGGTGCCTTTCAACATGACGTCGGCTTCGATTTCAATACCGCGCAAAGAAGAACCGGTGTCGGTGGTGAAATAAGGACAACCTGTGCCGCAAGAGAAGATAACGATTTCGCCATTGTTCAAGCATTCCAAAGCGCGGGTTTTGCTGAAATATTCGCCGATGGGTTCCATGCGCACACCGGTGAGTACGCGGGCTTTCGCGCCGATGCTTTCCAGAGCCGAACAGAGAGCCAAACTGTTGATAACGGTGGCCAACATACCCATTTGGTCGCCCTTTACGCGTTCAAAACCTTTGGTGGCGCCGCTCAATCCACGGAAAATATTTCCACCGCCAATAACAATGGCAATCTGAATGCCCAAATCGGCCATTTCCTTGATTTGTTGTGCATACTCGGCCAGACGTTCCGGGTCGATACCGTACTGGGCTTTGCCCATCAAAGATTCTCCGCTCAGTTTCAGGAGAATACGATTATACTTCTTTGTCATGATGATAATTTCTTAAGAACTCACAAATGTAATGTTTGTTGATTTAAATCACAAACCTAAGTTCTTTGAAGGCGTAATTTTTTAATTCTCCAGACCATTTTTTTTCCAGCTGCAAACGACCATCGGGCAAGACATCCACAATGCGGGCTTCGAAAGAGGCTTCTTCGTCCTGAAAATGATGCCATTCCATTAGGCGATACAGCCTTTTCATATAGTTGTTTTGAATGTCTTCGCGCGAAAGCAGTGACTGCTGGAATTTCTCTTTTTGCCCGAGGATGTTTTCTGCGATGTTTTCGATAAAAGTGCTCATCTCCAATTGAGACAGTATCTTCAAACTTTCAGGATGCTGTTGACATATCTGCTTGAGCGATATGGGATTGGGCGCATCGCTTAAAAAGATTTCCTGATGTACGTTCAGGCCGATGCCGCAGATGCAGTCTTGTATTTGTCCACCGAAAATGCGACTTTCGATAAGGATGCCTGCCAGTTTCTTGTTGCCGAAATAAATATCGTTGGGCCACTTGATGCGCAGTTTGGAGGCGACGTCGTCCGAGTGAAAACAGGGCAGTTGTTGGCAGAGACTCTCGCAAAGCGCCAATGCCACTATTTGCGTGATGCAGAAATGCTCAGCGGCAGGCAATTGCAAGTTGCGCAGGGCGAGGCTGAAGAGAGCGTTGGCGCCGGCCGCCGACTCCCAGCTATTGCCCACTTGACCACGGCCGGCGCCCTGAAACCCGGCACTGACAATGCTTCCGTCTGCAAACTTGTCGCTTTCATCGCGAAGCTTTTCCATCAGGAAAGTGTTGGTAGATGGCAATATGTCGTATCGTAAATGTTGCATGATCAAAATTATTAAGATAAAGGTGCCGTGAAAGCATCTTCAATATGATCGATCTCGGCTTGACCGTCGGGGCGCATCACCACCGAAACGATGTCGAAACGCACTTCTGCATCGATGGCTTTTTGTCGGATGTAGAGGTTGGCCGCTTGCACAATGCGTTTTATTTTGATGCTTGTCACCGCTTGCCAAGGCTCTTCGTAGTCGTCACCGCTACGCGTTTTTACTTCGACAATCACCAGCGTATTTCCATCCAAGGCGATGATATCCAATTCTTTGTGGCCTGCGTGCCAGTTTCTTTCCAAAATTCGATACGCCTTCTTTTCCAGATAGGTCAAAGCGATGTCTTCGCCCCATCGGCCCGTTCGATTATGTGTTGCCATAGGCTCGTGGCTTTATCGTTTGTCTTGAAAAAAAGACTTCATCAACGTGGCGCATTCCTCTTCGAGCACACCGGAAATTACTTCTGTTTTGGGGTGCAAGGCCAAGGGCGCCAATTTGCGATAGCCACGTTTTTCGTCAGCGGCACCATATACTATCGTTTTGATTTGCGCCCAGCCAAGAGCGCCGGCACACATGCTACAAGGTTCTACTGTGACATATAAACAGCAATCGGTCAGGTATTTGCCTCCAAGATTTTCGGCGGCAGCAGTGATGGCTTGCATTTCGGCATGCGCGGTGACATCTTTCAGTCTTTCGCAAAGATTATGCGTTCTGGCAATGATATGGTCGTGGCAAACCACTACGGCGCCAATGGGAATTTCTCCTTCTTGATAAGCCGCTTTGGCTTCTTGCAAAGCAATTTTCATGTAATATTCGTGGTTCATGGCTGGAGAGGATAAAGATTAGAATAAGGTAGGATAGTCTTCGCAGAAAGTCTGAGAAACTTTTCCAAGCACGGTTTTGCGGATGAATTGCGAACGATTTTTGATATGATATCGTTTGCAATAAGCATTCAAGGCGTCGAATTCTGCTTCATTCAGGTGAAAAACAATGCGTTTGTCTCTACGCGAATGCTGGTACTTGGCAATCAGTTTTTTCTTTTTTCTGCTCATGATTTTTTCAAGATAAGGTGCAGCAAACAAAGTAGTATATACCAAAGGATGCTCAAGGCGAATCCAAAACTTTTCATCCAGATTATCAAGATGATACATCCGGCAAGAAAGATATAGCGCAGGGCATTGTCCTTATAGTGCAAGTTTTTGAATTTCAAAGAAAACATCGGTATGGGCGATACCAAAAGCCAAGAAAAAACAACGCAAAGCAAGGCGATAATCCAGGATTCTATCTGTCCAAGCGTCGTCATGCCGGCAATGCCGAATGCCCAGAAAATGGCGTTGGCCGGTGTGGGCAATCCGATGAAGGAAGAAGTTTGTCTTTCGTCTAAGTTGAACATGGCCAGGCGTAAAGCCGAGCATGCAACCATGAGCAGGGCAGCGTAACACCAATATCCGCCTTGAGTCTGCATGTAATGAAAAGCCATCATCGATGGTGCGACGCCAAAACTGACAATGTCGCAGAGCGAATCCAATTCTTTACCGATGGCCGAGACAGCATGCAGCATACGCGCTACAAATCCGTCCAGAAAGTCGAAAACGGCAGCGATGACAATGCAATACGCCGCCCAGGTATAATTGCCTTGAAAAGTACAAACGATGGACAGACTGCCCGCGAGGACGTTCAGACAAGTGATGGCGTTGGCAAGATGTTTTTTCATGCTTCAGGCTGTTTGAATCGTGCGATGATGTTTTGGTTGCCTTTGACGTGATCGCCTATTTTGCAGCACATTTCCACGCTGTCGGCCGGGAAGTAGAGGTCGACGCGCGATCCGAATTTGATGAAGCCCATGTGCTCGTTCAGGTGACACTTCTTGCCTTTGTAAGCGTAAGTGACGATGCGGCGCGCAAGCGCGCCGGCAATCTGCCTGAGCAAAACTTCCTGGCCATTCACATCGGCTTTCACCACGATGCTGCTGCGTTCATTCTCCTGGCTCGATTTGGGTAAAAAGGCAGCCTGATAACGTCCGTTCTGATGTTGGTAATGCGTTACTTTTCCTTCGAAAGGATACCAATTGGCATGAACGTCGGTCACAGACATAAAAATGGACACTTGCAGACACTCACGATGCAGGATTTCGTGTTCGAAAACCGGTTCTATCACCACAATTTTGCCATCGGCCGGTGCTACAATGTCGTAAGGATTGTCCGTTTGGAAGATTCTTTTGGGATTACGGAAGAAATTGGTGAAAAAAATCATCAATACCGACGATGCAGCAAGGGTTGTCACAAAATATGCGCCCATCCAAAAATAACAGGCCGTGTTGATGACAATCAAAGCTAAAAGGAAAGAAATCAGCATCTTGCGTCCTTCCTTGTGTATGCGTAATCCGAATGTTTTTCTCAAAAGAATTTCGTTTTGGATGAATAACCCACAAAAGTACATTAAATATTGTAAAATTCATATCTTTGCGCGTGGCTTTTTTAGAAACAAAATTATGGCAACGCGTCCGAATATTCTCATCATCTACACCGGTGGCACTATCGGTATGATACAAGACCAGGAAAGCAAGTCTTTGATTCCTTTCGATTTCGATCATCTCATCGATAATGTGCCTAAAGTAAAGAAACTCGATTATCGCATCGATCATATTCAGTTCAATCCGCCCATCGATTCTTCCGATATGAATCCGGCGCATTGGGCGGAAATGGCGCGTGCTATCGAGGAAAATTACGATGAATACGACGGATTTGTCATCCTGCACGGTACCGACACCATGGCTTATACGGCTTCGGCCTTGAGTTTTATGTTGGAAAATCTGCATAAACCCGTCATTATCACCGGTTCGCAATTGCCCATCGGCGAGGTGCGTACCGACGGCGAAGAAAATCTTATTACGGCTTTGCAAGTGGCTGCTGCACAAACGCTTTCGGGCGAACCTATGGTGCAGGAAGTGGCCATTCTTTTCGAAAATTATCTTTGGCGCGGCAACCGTAGCACTAAGTCGAGTGCCGACAATTTCAATGCTTTCAAAAGCCACAATTATCCCGAATTGGCCAAGATTGGTTTGGGTATCCATTTCAACGAAAAAGCCCTGTATCGTCTGCCTACCAAGCGTCCGCTAAAAGTGCGCTACGAGATGGATTGCAATGTTATTTTCCTGACTTTGTTCCCTGGTATTCAAGCTTCTACCATTCGTCATATTTTAGCTACGCCCAACATCAAGGCTGTGGTACTGAAAACCTATGGCGCGGGCAATGCCAATGGCGATGCGCAAGTGTTGGAAGCGCTGCGCGAAGCCGTGCAACAAGGTATACTACTGTTGAATGTTACCCAATGTGTGAATGGTGGCGTGCAAAGCAATCTCTATCAAACCGGCAATCGCCTTTCGCAAGTGGGCGTGGTGAGTGGCTACGACATGACTTCCGAAGCGGCCATCACCAAGTTGATGTATCTTTTTGGCATGGGCCTTCCTGTTTCGTCGGTCAAAAAATACTTGGATTGCTCGCTCTGCGGCGAAGTGTCGCTCTGATTTTCGGTAAAAAAATCATCCCAAAATATGGTCGCGTCCAAAGAGGAATGGCGACAACTTGCATATATCCAATAGTTTGGCGATGCCGAGGCTGCCGCAAATACATATCGTCAGCGACAGTATCAAGAAAATCAATCTCGTAGGGTCGAAGGCGAGTAAGGGTACCAAAACTTTGCAGCAAATGGTGAATATGGGCGAGAATAGGTAAATAGCTAGGGAATTTCTTCCGATGAAAAGGCAACTTTCTTTGCATTTTCCCTTCAAGTAAGGGAAGACGAACAAGCAAAGACTTATCACCATATATACAATGAGTACGCCGCTCAATTTGTGGCAATGCAAGTAAGTTTCTCGGCTCAGCAGGATGGCTAGTGCCGGCAACGACCAAAGCGAGGCTTTGAAGAAATCTTCGAAACGCAAAGTGCTTTGCGACAGCGCGAATCCGGCCAAGAAATAGAAGGCGTAACTCAGTGTCATCAGGCCGCTGCGCGAAATGAGGTAAAAGATGATTCCGATAATAATGCTGCGGCTCAGCAAGGAAATTCGATGTGCTATTTTTGAAACCGCGTAACAGATTGTTTTACAGATAATCAGTGTGTGCAGAAACCAATACGGCCCCAGCGGATCGATGAAAATTTTTCGCAAGAAAAGCGCCATATTCAGCTTCTCCACATGATCGTTGATGGGTAGGATAGAGGCCATCAGCACGTAGCCGCTTTCCATGACCAGATAAGGAATTGTCAACCAGAAAATGCTTTTGGCAAAGGCTTTCGGGCTTTTGTTGCTTTTGCTCAGATAACCCGAAATCAGCAAGAACGCGGGCATGTGGAAGGTGTAAACAATTTGTTTGATATAAGGATAGCCCTGGCTGAAATAAACCAAGTGAAAAGCCACCATCAATACGATGAAAACGGCCTTCAGAAAATCCAGATGTTCTTGTCTGTTTGCGCTTTGTGTCATGCTTGGCTGGAATTTGGCTGCAAAGGAAGTGAAAATTTTTCTGAAGCAAAACATTTGTTAAGTCATCTTCGAGATTGTGTGTTAGACGAATGTTAATTTTTTGTGCATTGCGCTCTCAGTAAATGCTTTCGAAATCATCGATATTAAATTTTGAAACGAGAGTATCAAAGCGCTCTTTTTGGTGCTATATTTGCCTTCCTGATTTTTGAAAAAACAATATGGAGCCATTCGTACACTTACACGTTCATACTCAGTTTTCTGTGCTCGACGGCCAGGCCTCGGTGAAAGGTTTGGTGGATAAAGCCGTCAAGGATAATATGCCGGCCATTGCCATTACCGACCATGGCAATATGTTTGGCGTGAAAGAATTTGTCGATTATATCGGAAAAAAGAACAAGTCGCTCAAGGCCGACGGTCTGGCGCCTATCAAACCGATTATCGGATGTGAAGTTTATGTAGCCCGTAATGGTAAGGAAAACAAGCGCAAAGAAGTAAAGGAAGACCAGCGCGGATGGCACCTTATCTTATTGGCTAAAAATAAGAATGGCTACAAAAACCTTATCAAAATTGTGTCGCGTGCGTGGGTGGACGGTTTGTACTACATGCCTCGTACCGACCATGCCGATTTGGAAAAGTACCACGAAGATATTATTTGCTGCTCGGCTTGTCTGGGGGGCGAGATTCCATCCTATATTCTGAAAGATCAATTGGATAAGGCGGAAGAATCTTTGCTTTGGTACAAAAATCTTTTCGGGGATGATTTTTATCTGGAATTGCAACGTCACAAACCTACGGTGCCGAATGCGGCGCAAGATACTTATCCCAAACAGGAAAAGGTGAACGAAGTGCTGGTGGAATTTGCGCGCAAGCATCAGGTGAAATTGATTGCCAGCAACGACGTGCATTTTATCAACGAAGACGATGCCGAGGCTCATCATCGACTTATTTGCGTGAACACACGTCAAGAAGTGAACGATGCCAGCAAGATGGCCTATACCAAGCAGGAATGGTTCAAGACCCAAGAAGAAATGAACCGCGTTTTTGCCGATTTGCCCGAATCCTTGAGCAATACGGTGGAAATTGCCGATAAAGTGGAAATCTATTCCATCGACCACGATCCTATTTTGCCCAACTTTCAGATTCCGGAAGATTTCGGTACGGAAGAGGCTTATCGTCAGAAATATTCGGAAAAAGATTTGTTCGATGAATTTACGCAGGACGAAAACGGAAACGTGGTGCTGAGCGAAGAAAAAGCATTGGACAAAGTGAAAAAGCTCGGTGGATACGACAAATTGTACCGTATCAAATTGGAAGCGGATTATCTGGCTAAATTGGCTTGGGAAGGCGTAGAAAGAAAATATGGCAAGAAAGAAACGCTGAGCGACGAAGTGATAGAACGCATCAATTTCGAGCTCTACATCATGAAGACCATGGGTTTCCCTGGTTACTTCTTGATTGTGCAGGACTTTATCAAGGCGGCGCGCGAAGAATTGGGCGTGTCGGTAGGTCCGGGACGTGGTTCGGCGGCGGGTTCGGCAGTGGCTTATTGCTTGGGTATCACCAAGGTAGACCCTATCAAGTACGATTTGCTGTTCGAGCGTTTCCTCAATCCCGACCGTATCTCTTTGCCCGATATCGATATCGACTTCGACGACGATGGTCGTGGCGATGTGCTGCATTGGGTGGAAAATAAATATGGTAAGGAAAAAGTGGCGCATATCATTACTTATGGTACGATGGCAACCAAGTCGGCCATTAAGGATGTGGCGCGCGTGGAAGGTTTGCCCATTGCAGAATCCAATCGTTTGGCCAAGCTGATTCCCGATCGTCTTATCGAGCCGGGCACCGACAAACAACTGAAAATCAATTTCTCCAACTGTTTGAAGCATATTCCCGAACTGCAAGCCGAATTGGAATCGGAAAATCCGATGGTGCGCGAAACTATGAAGTATGCCGTGCAATTGGAAGGAAATGTGCGCAATACCGGTGTACATGCTTGCGGGGTAATCATTGGACGTGACGATATTTCCGACTGGGTGCCTGTTTCTACCGCCGACGACAAAGTGACGGGCGAAAAACTTCTGGTGACCCAATACGAAGGTTCGGTGATTGAATCTACCGGTCTGATTAAGATGGACTTCCTTGGATTGAAAACCTTGTCTGTTATCAACGAAGCGCTGAAAAATATCAAGCTCTCACGCGGCATCGATATCGATATCGACGAGATTTCTTTGGAAGATGAACTCACCTATCAACTGTATTGCAAGGGTTTGACCACGGGTACTTTCCAGTTTGAATCGCCGGGTATGCAAAAATATTTGCGCGAGTTGCAGCCTTCTCAGTTTGAAGACCTTATCGCGATGAACGCGCTTTATCGTCCGGGCCCGATGGATTATATTCCCGATTTTATCGACAGAAAACATGGTCGCAAGCCCATCGAATACGATATTCCGATTATGGAAAAATACCTGAAAGATACTTACGGCATTACCGTTTATCAGGAACAGGTGATGTTGCTTTCGCGTTTGCTGGCCAATTTTACGCGTGGTGAAAGCGACAGTTTGCGTAAGGCGATGGGTAAGAAGTTGAAAGACAAACTGGACGAAATGAAGCCCAAGTTTGTAAGCGGCGGTCAGGCGAATGGTCACGATCCCAAGGTGTTGGAAAAAATCTGGGCCGACTGGGAAAAGTTTGCCTCATACGCTTTCAATAAATCGCATGCCACTTGTTATTCTTTGGTGGCTTATCAGACGGCTTATCTCAAGGCGCATTATCCAGCCGAATACATGGCTGCCGTGATGACGCGCAACATCAACGATATCAAGGAAGTAACCAAGATGATGACCGAGTGTAAGGCTCTGGGTATCGAGGTTCTGGGTCCGGATATCAACGAATCGGGTTATCATTTCATGGTGAACAAGGACGGCAATATCCGTTTTGGTTTGGGTGCCATTAAAGGTATGGGCGAGTCGGCGGTGAAAACCATCATCGATGAACGCGAGAAAAATGGCCTGTTTACTTCGGTGTTCGACTTGGTGGAACGTATCAACTTGTCGGCTTGCGGTTCGAAGAACATCGAAACCATGGCCTATGCCGGCGCTTTCGATTCTTTCCCCGATATGATTCGTGAACAGATTGGCATGCCCAACGAAAAAGGCGAAGTCTTCCTCGATACGCTGATGAATTATGGTGTTAAGTTTCAAGAAGATAAGAACAATATGTTTGCCAGCATCTTTGGCGATGAAATGCAGTCGGCTATCATGCGTCCGGCTTATCCGCCTATGCCGCTCGATTGGTCGAAACTGGAACGATTGAATCGCGAAAAGAACCTGGTGGGCATGTATTTGTCGGCGCATCCGCTGGATGAATATTATGTTTTCATGAAATATGCCTGCAATGTGACGCTCGAGCAGATTGCCAAGTCGGACTTGCAGGAAAACAAAGATTATACCTTGGCCTGTATGGTGCGCGAAGTGAGGGAAATGGTGAGCCAGAAAGGCGATTTGTGGGCCATCGTTACCTTCGAAGATTATGAATCGTCGTACGAGCATCGTTTCTATGCCAAGGAATATGCGCAATGGGGCGGTTTCTTGAAGAAAGGTAACTTCTTGGCAATGAAGGCAAAATATGCTGCACGCAACCATTGGAAACCCGAGGCAAAGTCTTTTAACATCCAACAAGTAAATTTATTGTCGCAAGAAGCGCCTCAGGCTATTGGAAAATTGCAAATTAGTGTACCTTTGCAGCAGATTGACGAAAATTTGGTGGAGTCTTTGATGCGACAAATCGAAACGCATCCCGGCGACGTGCAGTTCCGTCTGCTCATCACCGACGACAGCTCTCGTCCCAGGATGTCGGCGCGTCTGTATTCCATGAAGTATAAACTCAATCTGACGAAAGAACTGATGGAGTATTTTGAAACGATTCCTGAGGTTGGTATTAAAGTAAATTAATCACGATAAAAACAAGAAATTATGGCACTTCAAATGACCGATGCAAACTTTAACGAGTTGCTTAACAGTGGAAAACCTTTGGTAATTGATTTTTGGGCAGAATGGTGTGGTCCTTGTCGCATGGTGGCTCCCATCATCGAAGAATTGGCCGAAGAATATGGCGATCGCGTACTTATTGGCAAGATGGACGTTGATAAAAACGACGAAGTATGCAGCCAGTTCGGTATCCGCAACATTCCTACTATTTTGTTCTTCAAGAATGGTCAATTGGTTGATAAGCAGGTAGGTGCGGCTCAGAAAGCTGCTTTGGCTGCTAAAATCGACGCTTTGCTCTAATGCGAACTTTTCGGGCGATATTTCAACTTTCGCCCGATATTTTTCTTAAGATGGCTTTGGGATGAAACAACAGCGTTTGCTTTGGGTCGACGACGAAATTGAATTGCTGAGGCCCTACGTTCTCTTTTTGCAAGAAAAAGGTTACGAAGTTCATACTGCCACCAATGGGCAGGATGCTTTGTCGTTGTGCCGTGAGCAGGCCTTTCATCTGGTTTTTCTGGATGAAAATATGCCCGGTTTGAGCGGCTTGGAAACGTTGAATCAACTCAAGGAAATGTATCCTTCTTTGCCGGTGGTGATGATTACCAAAAGCGAGGAGGAAAATATTATGGATCAGGCCATTGGTAACAAAATTGCCGATTATCTGATCAAACCGGTGAATCCTAGCCAAATTCTGCTGACGCTCAAGAAAAATCTACATCAGCAGACCATCGTTAATGAAGCTTTGACCCAGGATTATCGCCAGGCTTTCCAGAATTTGTCGATGCAGATGGGCATGGCTTCTTCTTTGGACGATTGGAAAGAAGTCTATCGCAAATTGGTGTATTGGGAACTCGAATTGGAAGGTGCCAATACGGGCATGGAAGAAATGCTGCAGATGCAGAAACAAGATGCCAACCGTCAGTATGCCAAGTTTGTAGCACGACATTATGCCGACTGGATGGCGCGTCCCGACCAGCGACCGTTGATGAGTCCGGATGTGTTCAAAACGCAGGTTTTTCCGGCCTTGGACAAAGGTGAAAAACTGTGGTTTGTGCTGATTGACAATTTCCGTTTCGATCAGTGGCGTAGCATCAAGCCTTTGTTGTCGGAAGATTTTCACATCGATGAACAATTGTTTTTGAGCCTCTTGCCAACGGCAACGCAATATTCGCGTAACGCTATTTTCTCAGGTCTGATGCCGCTGGATATTCAGAAGATGTTTCCCGAATTGTGGGTGGACGAAGACGAAGATCAGGGTAAGAATCTGAACGAAGCGCCGCTCATCCAAACGCAATTGGATCGTTATCGCAAGCCGTACAAGTTTAGTTACCACAAAATCAACGATGTAGCTGCTGGTGAAAAACTGATCGATGCTTTGCCCCGACTCAAAGAAAACGACTTGAATGTGGTGGTGTTCAACTTTATCGATATGTTGTCGCATGCACGTACCGAATCGAAGATGATACGTGAGCTGGCTTCCACCGAAGCTGCCTATCGTTCGCTGACGCAGTCTTGGTACAAACATTCCGCTTTGTCAGATTTGATGCGTTATTTGGCCAATCAGAAATGTAAAGTGATACTTACCACCGACCATGGAACCATCCGCGTGGATAATGCCATCAAAGTGGTGGGCGACAAGAATACCAATACCAATTTGCGTTACAAGCTTGGTAAGAGCTTGGATTACAATCCGAAACAAGTTTTTGAAATGAAGCGTCCTGCCGATTTTCATTTGCCGTCGCCCAATTTGAGTACGAGTTATATTTTTGCCATGAACAACGATTTCTTCGCCTATCCCAACAATTACAATTATTATGTGTCTTATTATAAGGATACTTTCCAACATGGTGGGATTTCGCTCGAAGAAATGATGATTCCTTTGGTTAGTCTGGAAGCTAAATAAGCGAAAGACAATGAAAATTAATGACGTAGAATAATGAAAACGCAATATTCCTTGCAGGAAATAGATCGGGTTGCCGCCGATTTTGTGAAAATTTTGGCTGAAAGTCCTTCTAAAGTGGTGGCTTTCTATGCAGAAATGGGGGCCGGTAAAACCACCTTTATCAAAGCTTTGTGCGCGCAATTGGGCGTGAATGCCGAAGTGAACAGTCCTACTTTTGCCATTGTCAACGATTATCCTTCGCCCAATGGCTCGGTTTTTCACTTCGATTATTACCGTATCAAGTCTTTGTCGGAAGCTTACGACATCGGTAGCGAAGATTACTTCTACAGCGGTTGTATCTGCTTGATAGAGTGGCCCGAAAAAATGGAAGCGCTCTTGCCCGAAGATGCTATTGTGGTGCGTATTTCTGTTTTGGACGATGGTCGCAGGGAAATGTTGGTGGAAAATTAATCACTTGTCAAGATGAATATCAGAATTGTTTTAGGACTGGTGGTCGCTGTTTGTGTGCTGCTTTGTCTGAGTGTGAGCGCTTGTAGTAAAAAGCCCGTTTTCGTTTCGGTGGATGCAGATACTTTTGCCTTGGAAATTGTTAAGGATAATGTGCAGTTGCTGGATGTCCGTACGGCGGAAGAATTTGCGCAAGGTCGTATTCCTTCGGCTATCAATATGGATGTGAATGCCGAGAACTTTGACGAAATGATAAAGTCTTTGGACAAAAATAAAACGGTGGCGCTGTATTGTCGCAGTGGCCGTCGAAGCAAGATTGCGGCCGAGAAAGTGGCCAAGGCCGGATATCGAGTTATCGAACTGAACGAAGGAATTCTTTCTTGGAAAGGCGACATAGAACGATAAATAAAAAAACGACTCCCGAAAGAGTCGTTTTTTTTGTGGAGTATAGCGGACTCGAACCGCTCACCTCGACACTGCCAGTGTCGCGCTCTAGCCAGATGAGCTAATACCCCGTCGGAAAGATGGCGCAAAGGTAAGTCTTTTTTTGAGAATAGCAAAATCTGTGCTAAAAAAATTACTACTTTTGTGCGTTCAATAGAATATAGTTTGTCATAGCAAGGAAATGAAAGACGCATCCGTTAAAATACAAGTGGGAAATCCAAGCAAAGATCGCATTATCTTGGGCATCGACCCGGGTACCAATGTGATGGGTTATGGTATTATCCATGTCTTGAATGGGAAGCCTAAGTATTTGTGTATGGGCGTTTTGAAGTTGTCGAAGTACGGAGATCATTACTTGCGTCTGCGCAAGATATTTGAGCGCACGCGTGGTCTGATAGATGAATTCTTGCCCGACGAACTGGCCATCGAAGCGCCTTTTTTTGGCAAGAATGTGCAGTCGATGTTGAAGTTGGGACATGCGCAAGGTTGCGCCATTGCCGCCGCTTTGTCGCGCGATATTCCCATACACGAGTATGCGCCCCTGAAAATCAAGATGTCTATCACCGGTAATGGTCGTGCGTCGAAAGAACAGGTGGCCGGCATGATTAGTCGTCTGCTCAAAGTGCCCGAAAGCGACTTGTTGCCGCAACTCGATGCCACCGATGGTTTGGCAGCGGCCTATTGTCATTATCTGGAAACCTCAAAGCCCATTATGTCGGTATCGGCTTGTAAATCATGGAAAGATTATGTGCAGAAGAACCCCGATAAATGCCACTGAATTAAAGTCTTTGCCTTATCTCACCTTGACTGAGCCCGATTTGCGTGAGCGCGTCATCGATTTGCCGGCTTCCAAAAGTATCAGTAATAGAGCGCTGATGCTCAATGCTTTGTCGGGAAATGAATGTCAATTGCAACGGCTTGCCATTTGTGACGATACCCATAGTATGCAGGCGGCGCTTTGCTCGGAATCTTCTTGTAAGGACATCGGTGCAGCCGGAACAGCCATGCGTTTTTTGACGGCTTATTATGCGGCGCGGCCTGCGCAGCAGGCCGTCGTTCTGACGGGCAGCGAGCGAATGAAGCATCGTCCTATTGCTTTGTTGGTGAATGCTTTGCGTCAGATGGGCGCTCAGATCGACTATCTCGAAGCAGAAGGATATCCACCTTTGCGCATCCAGGGGAAAAATTTGCAAGGCGGTGAGATTCATATCGATGGCAGTGTGAGCAGTCAGTATTTGTCGGCTTTGTTGATGGTGGCGCCGCTTTGCGCGCAAGGCTTGCGTATGCACATCGAGGGAAAGCTCAATTCCAGACCATACATCGAGATGACTTTAGCCATGATGAAAACTTTCGGTGTGGAGACGCTTTGGCAGGATAACACGATTACAGTGCCGGCGCAGCGCTATTGCTCGCCCAAAACTTATGTGGTGGAGAAAGATTGGTCGGCTGCTTCGTATTGGTTCGAGATGGTGGCTTTGTCGGACGACGCGCAAGTCTTGCTAAAAGATGTGCAAGCCAATAGTATTCAGGGCGATGCGCGAGTTTTGGACTTGTTCGAAGACTTGGGTGTTTGCGCGGAATTCCTGCCCGATGGTTTGTTACTGCGTAGTGCGTCTTTGCAAAGTGATACGCCGCAAACGGAAATGCCGCAAACTCATGAAATGCCGCTTTTTGAAGCCGACCTTAGTCAGCAACCCGATCTGGCCCAGACTTTTGCGGTGACTTGTGCCTTGCAGCATCGGCCTTTTGCCTTGCATGGATTAGAAAGTCTGCGCATCAAGGAAACCGATCGTATGGCCGCTTTGGTGAACGAATTGAAAAAGTTGGGCTATGTTTTGCAGAGCGAGGGCGATAGTTTGTATTGGCGAGGCGAGCGCAGCGAGCCTCAGGAACCGATCAGCATTGCCACTTACGAAGACCATCGTATGGCCATGGCTTTTGCTCCCGCGGTTTTGACATGGCAAGGCAAGTATCCCATCCGCATCGAACATCCTGCGGTGGTGAGCAAGTCTTATCCCGAATTCTTTGCACAATTTTTAGATGGTAAAACGATTATTTAGCGAAAAACAGATATGTGGAAACTCTTTCTTATCATAGCCATTGCACTATTGTTGTTGGGCGTTTTCAGTTGGTTGGCCAGTTATTTCAAGTGGTTTGAGAAACCCCGTTTCATCGATCCCGATTCGCTCCAAGATGAGCCACAAGAAGAAACGGAAGAATGCTGCGGTCAGCACGAAGTTTGTGAAAAAGACCTGAAAACCATGGCACGCAAAGATATCGTCTACTACAACGACGAAGAATTGGACGCCTATATCCGCATGTCGCCCGATAGCTATGATGAGGCTGCCATGGAAGCCTTTTCGGAAGTTTTCTACACCTTGCGCGAGGAAGATGTTTTGGGATGGCTCAATAGTTTGAGAATGCGTCAGATAGAGCCGCCGCTTTTTATTCGCGACGAAGCCTTGCTCATCATCAGCGAAAATCGTTATCAATCTGCCGATGCACAATAAAAACCGCCTGTTTGCGTTATTACCTTAATTAAATAAGCGGAATTGTCTTCTAATAGAAAAATATATCTCACTTTCGTGCTCAAACAGGCATTGCTTAGTTTGCTCTGTTTGTTGTCTGCTTGCTCCACCCAAAAGAATACCTGGAGTTCGCGTCAGTATCATGCACTTACCACGCGCTACAATATCCGTTTTAATGGGGAAGAGGCTTACAAACGCGGTCTGCTTCAGATAGAACAAGCTCATAAAGAAGATTTTACCAAACCGTTGATGATTTATCCCATCAGCAATCATCAGTTGGGATTGAAGGCCACTTCGTCGATGGATATTTGTATCGATAAATGCGAAAAGGCCATCAAACAGCATTCCATTCGGGTGAAGCCCGAGAAAAAACCGAGTCGTTCGGCGCCGCTGAAAGAACGCCTTTTTTATGAGCAGGAAGAGTTTAACCCTGTGATGGGCAGCGTTTTTCTGTTGATGGCCCAGGCGCAATTCCATAAAGCAGAATTCCTTTCGGCCAACTCCACTTGCGCCTATATTATCCGACATTTCTCTCACGATAAAGATTTGTGCGACAGAGCTCGTATTCTGATGGCGCGTTCGTATTACGAATCTGATTGGATGTACGAAGCCGAGAATATTTTCCTGAAAATGAACGAAGAAGGTTTCTCTTCCGAGCTCAGTGCCGAATACGCTTTGGCCTATGCCGATTTTCTGATGAAGCGCGAATCCTACAGCGAAGCTATTCCTTATCTGGAAATGGCTTTTCATCCGATGATGTCTAAAAAAGAGCGTCAACGTTATACCTATCTTTTGGCGCAACTCTATCAGCGTCAGGGAAATGCAAAGAAAGCGGACGATTTGTACAAGGCGGTGCTGCGGATGAATCCTCCTTACGAAATGGATTTGAATGCGCGTATTGCCCAAACCGAGTTGAGTTTGCAGGGCAATGTGAAATCTTCGCTGCGCCGTTTAAAGAGAATGAGTCGTAATCCGAACAATGTCAATTACTTGGATGCGATTTATTATGCCATGGCCAATATCTATTTTACGGCTGGCGATACGCTTCAGGCGGTGGAACATTATCGTCTGGCAATAGATGAAACCGAAGGCAACACGGCTTTCAAGCAGGAAGCTACGCGCTTTTTGGGCAACTTTTATTATCAGCAGGATTCTTTCCTCTTGGCCGATCCGCTTTATCAAGACTTGAAATCTAGCCTCGCCGAGACAGCCGATGATTATCAATCGGTGCAGGAAAGGGCAGAGATTCTTGCCGAATTGGCGCCTCATTTACAGACTATTTTCGATCAGGATAGTTTGTTGTACTTGGCCTCTTTGCCCGAAGAAAGATTGCAAAAAATGGTGGACGATTGGGTGTCGGAGGCTAAGAAAAAAGCCCGAGAAGAAGCGCGTTTGAGAAATCAGCAGGAAGCTTTGGATGCCAATGCCGAACTGACGCAGGAAAGTTTGAGTGAACAATCGCAGTCCGCCACGCCCGATATGACAATGTCTTTCGGTAACGATGATTCCTGGTATTTCTACAACGAAGCGGCCAAAACCAAAGGCAAGAAGGAATTTGAACGATTGTGGGGCCGTCGTAGTTTGGCCGATAACTGGCGTTTGAAAAACAAGGGCGATTTTTTCCAGGAAATGACCGATGCTTTTGCCGGTGAAAATGAAACGATTTTGAGCGATACTTTGACCGCCGGTCTGACTGACGCGGAAGTTGAAAATGCTTACGTTCCCGATTTTGAAGCCAGTGAAGATCCGACGCAGCCGGGTTATTATCTGCAGAATATTCCTTTCGATCAGGAACAGAAAGAAGCTTGTTATGAACTGATTCGCGAAGCCTTGTTTCAGTCGGGCGTTATTTATCGCGAAAAGATGGAAAACCGAGCTTTGGCACTGAAAACTTTCCAGGAATTGCAGATGCGTTTTCCCGATGATAGTCTGCATTTGCCAGAGTCTTACTACCTGAGTTACTTGATGTTGATGCAAGATCATCGTGCCGAGGAAGCCCAGCAGCAGCGTCAATTTTTGTTGAATGATTATCCGCACACCCAGCAAGCCGATTATTTGCGTGACGAGGCTTTCCTTGCCAAATTGGATGCCATGTACCAAAGTCAGGATTCGCTTTTTGCAGTTACGTATCAGTATTTTGTGGAAGGAGCCGGCGATGCCGTTGTGGCCAATTGTGATTATGTGGATGAGCATTATCCCATGAGCCCTTTGCGTCCGAACTTTATGTTTATGAGAGCTTTAGAAGCGGTGAAGCAAGGCGATGGCGATACTTTTGTTCGTCTTATCGGCGAGATTGCCGAAAAATATCCCGATACCGATTTATCAGCCCTTTCGTCGGCCATGAAGACTTATTGGGATGAGGGTCGCCGTCCCATCGGTTTCGATGGTTTCTATTTGGCCGATGGTCAGACTTGGGAAGATTCTTTGGCGCAGCTCGAACTCGATTCTTTGGCTTCGCTTTATAGTTACAATGCTGCTGAAACTCATTATTTGGCCTTGGCCTATAGCAGCGATTCCATCAATGTCAATCATTTGTTGTTTGATGTGGCACTCTACAACTTTACCAATTTCCTTATTCGCGATTATGAATTGAGCATCGAGATGTTGGGCGCGCAGGAAGTGCTGATGATACGCAGTTTTGAAAATGTGGAAGATGTGTTGCGCTATGTGGCTTGGCTCAACTTCCAAGGACAATTGCCCGCGACGAAATATCCAGGTTTGCGCATTTTGCCTATTTCGGAAAGCAATCTGCCCTTGTTGCAGCAACGATATTCCGAAGATGCTTATCTTCGTTTCTTGCAGGATTATTACGGCGAATGAATGGGCTTCCCGCCGAGCTGCTGTGGCGCTGAGTAGCTGCCGCCTTGGTTCGTGACGCCGCTCGGAGAGGAATTTGCCCGAATTGTCGTGTCGGGTGCTGGAAAAAGAAGAGGCTGCGCCCTGCGGGCGCAGCCTCCATCATCTATATTAGCCTGATTATTTCTTGAAGTAGCGTTTGAACAAACCTTCGAAACCTTTACCGTGACGAGCTTCGTCCTTAGCCATTTCGTGAACGGTGTCGTGGATAGCATCCAGGTTCAAAGCCTTAGCGCGGGCAGCGATGCGCATTTTGTCGGCGCAAGCACCACTTTCGGCGTTCATACGTTTTTCGAGGTTGGTCTTGGTGTCCCAAACTACTTCGCCCAGCAATTCAGCAAACTTAGCGCAGTGTTCAGCTTCTTCCCAAGCGTAGCGTTTGAAAGCTTCAGCAATTTCAGGATAACCTTCTCTGTCGGCCTGACGGCTCATAGCCAAGTACATACCAACTTCGGTAGCTTCACCCATGAAGTGTGCGTTCAAGTCTTTCTTCATTTCTTCGTCGGTGTCGGCAGCGATACCGATAACGTGTTCGGTAACAAATTCCAACTTGTCTTCTTTCAATTCTCTGAACTTATCGCTGGGAACACGACATTGAGGGCATCTTTCGGGAGCTGTTTCACCTTCGTGTACATAACCGCATACATTGCAAATCCATTTCTTAGCCATAGTAGTAAAATTTAAATTGTTATTGATAAATTGATTTTCTATTGATGTTTACAGAGGTCGCAAGTACCAAAGTAATTGATTTCTACTTGTTTGATATTCAGATAATCTTTTCCGCTTTCGCCTTTTGCTCTGGGGAAGATGTAAAAGTCTTCCGGCAGTATCATGATGTCTTGTACTTTTCCGCAGCATTCGCAGATAAAATGAGCATGAGGCATCATATTGGCATCGAAGTGCAGTTTTTCGTCCAGATTCAAACTTCTGGCAACGCCTTCTTTAGCAAAAAGTTTCAATGTGTTATAGACCGTCGTTTTCGAAAGGGTCGGAATGCTGGGCGCCAAGGCTGCATAAATCTCTTCCACCGTCGGGTGAATCGGATGTTCCATCAGCCAATCCAAAATGGCAATGCGCTGCAAGGATGGCTTGATACCCTGTTGAGTGAGAAGATCTATAGCTGTCATTGTTTTAATTACTAAATTGTAATAATTACAAATCTGATTTCGATGCAAAGATATAGCGAAAATTTATATCTCCAAATATTTCTTTTCAATTTAAAGAATTTTAACATTTTCGGATATTTATCCTATTATTTACCCAAATTGTCCGAAAATCTGTTTTTTTTCTTTTAGCGGCTTGTCGTATATTTGCCTGTCTTTCGAAATTTTTAACGAAATCAATATAATGAGTATGAAAACAGTTAGTTATCGTTTCAGGAAAATGATGATGCTCGTTGCTTTGGTCTTGGCTGCCACTTCTTTGCAGGCCCAGATGATGACGGCATTGTTTCCTTTTCAGAATCCGGCTTTGTCGCCCGAAGTGCGTGCCGAAGATTTGTTGTCGCGTCTCACTTTGGAAGAAAAGGCCCAGTTGATGTTGGATGTCAGTCCGGCTATTCCGCGTTTGGGCGTTCCCGCTTATCAATGGTGGAACGAATGTCTGCACGGATGTGCGCGTTCGGGTTTGGCAACCGTTTTTCCCCAATCTATCGGTATGGCGGCTGCTTGGGATCCCGCACTTTTGGAACAGGTTTTCACGGTGGCTTCCAACGAGCAGCGCATCAAATATCATCAGGCGCGTGCCGAAGGTAAAATCGATCGTTACGAAGGTTTGACGGTTTGGACGCCCAATATCAATATTTTCCGCGATCCGCGCTGGGGTCGTGGCCAGGAAACCTATGGCGAAGATCCTTATCTGACGGCCGAATTGGGTAAAGCGGTGATTTTTGGTTTGCAAGGTGAACCCATGCAGGGTTTGGGTGCGGCTTCGGGTCAGTATTACGATCGTTTGCATGCTTGCGTGAAACATTTTGCCGTGCATAGTGGTCCGGAATGGAACCGTCACACTTACGATGCTAAAAATATTTCCAAGCGCGATTTGGCTGAAACTTATCTCTATGCTTTCGAGCGTTGCGTGAAAGAAGCCGATGTAAAAGAAGTGATGTGTGCCTACAATCGTTACGAAGGCGAAGCTTGCTGTGGTTCAAATCGTTTGCTCACGCAAATCTTGCGCAACGAATGGGGGTACAAACATTTGGTGGTTTCCGACTGTTCGGCTATCCGCGATTTGCATACGCCCGAGCCTAAGGGCCATGGTACGCATCCTTCGGTTTTGCATTCTTCTTCGGCGGCTGTTTTGTCGGGTACCGATATCAACTGCGGTGGTTCGTTCAAAAATCTGCCCAAGGCTGTGGAAGCCGGTCTCATTACCGAAGCCGATTTGGATGTGTCTGTTCGTCGTTTGTTGGTGGCTCGTTTCCGTTTGGGCGATTTCGACGATGAAAGTGTAGTGCCCTGGTATCAGATTCCCGAATCATATCTGGCCAATGCCGAAAGCGATGCTTTGGCGCTGAAGATGGCTCAGGAAAGTATGACACTTTTGCATAACGAAAACAATGCTTTGCCTATCGTGTTGGGCGACAAGCCCATGACTATCGCCGTGGTAGGTCCGAATGCCAACGATTCTTTGACACTTTTGGGTAATTACAATGGTATTCCTCGTCGTAGCATCACGGCGCTGCAGGGTATTCAATCGAAGTTGCGTGCGCAGGATAAACTTATTTATGACAAGGCTTCCGAATGGGTGTTGCCCGAAAAGTTCATCAGTCGTTATGGCAATTGCCGCACGCAGGAAGGAACAGGCTTTGTGGCCGACTATTATAATAATGTCAATATGGAAGGTGAGCCTGTGGCGCATCAAGTGTTGCCTTCGCCTTTCCAGCGTTGTACTTCTGGTGCTACCGTTTTTGCTCCCGGTGTGAATTTGCGTCATTTCAGTGCTCGTTATCGCACTACCTATCAAGCCGATAAGAACGAAACTTTGTTGCTCGATTTGTATGTGAATGGCGAAGGTCGTATCATCGTGAATGGCGATACCATCAATACTTTCCATCAGAATCATGGATCGCGCCGCGTGAAGAGAAATATTAAGGTGCAAGCCGGACAAGACTACGATATTCAGGTAGATTTCGCTTATCGCAACGACGATGCCCAATTCAATCTCGACCTGGGTGTGGTGGAAGCCAGCACCATCGAAAATCTTTTGGCTAATGTAAAAGATGCCGACGTGGTGATTTATGTGGGCGGTATTTCACCTCAATTGGAGGGCGAAGAAATGAAAGTGCCTTTCGAAGGATTCAAGGGTGGCGACCGTACCGAAATAGAACTGCCTAAAATTCAGCGCGAAACCTTGAAGGCTTTGCACGAAGCCGGTAAGAAAGTGATTATGGTGAATATGTCGGGTTCTGCCATCGCATTGACGCCCGAAACTGAAACTTGCGACGCTATTTTGCAAGCATGGTACGGAGGTCAGCAAGCCGGTCAGGCTATTGCCGATGTGCTTTTCGGTCATTACAATCCTGCTGGTCGTCTGCCGGTTACTTTCTATCGCAACATGGAAAATCTGCCCGATTTCGAAGACTATAACATGAAGGGTCATACCTATCGTTACTTCAAGAATGAAGTTTTGTTCCCCTTCGGTCATGGTTTGAGCTATACTACTTATAAATATGGTAAGGCCAAATTGTACAGCCAAGGTAAAAAACTCAAATCGATGAGTATTAATGCTTTGGAAGAAAATCCTTTGCATCTGCAAGTGAAAGTGAAAAACACTGGCAAGATGGATGGCGACGAAGTGTTGCAAGTGTATTTGCGTCGCGATGACGATGTGGATGGTCCTGTGAAGACTTTGCGCGGTTTCGCCCGTCAGCATATCAAGGCCGGCGAAAGTATGGTGTACGATATTGAATTGGCCGAACCCGATTGGCGCACTTTCAACGAAGTGTCTGGTCAGTTGGAAACTTTGCCCGGCAAGTACACGCTCTACTATGGCGGCAGCTCTGCCGACGAAGCCTTGCAAACGCTCCGCTTCGAGTTGAAGTAAATGATTGTCACAGGCGTATACTGTGCATATAAAAAGAGAGGCTGTATCCGATTAATGGTGCAGCCTCTCGTTATGTTTGTTTAAGACGTTTCGCGATCTTTCATTATTTCAGCAATACTTTCTTGCCGTTTTGAAGGTAGATTTGGCCGGATTTCGGTAGGGAAATGCTGCGGCCTTGAAGGTCGTAGTATGGAAGTGAGCCGAGGTCGCTCTCGAGTAGAGAGAGAGCCGTTGTGTTGCTATAAAGATTGACGTAAAACAAAAAGGTGTTGCTGGTGTTCTTGGTGATTTTGTGTTCGCCGGCGCTCAATTCGAGGTTGACTTCGCCATTCACGATGTCGTAGTCCTTTCCATCCACTTTTACTTTGGGCGTGCTATGCGTGCTGGTGAAAATCATTTTCAGGCTCATCGGGCTGTTGATGTTGAAACTCAATACCGTGCTTGATTCCATTTTCAGTGCGTTGCTGTAAGTGACGCCGTTTACGGTGACGCTGCCTTTGCTGTTGGTGAAGTTGCCATTGCTCAAGGTGTAGAAGCTGTTGGAAACTTTGTTGTTGCTGAAATGACATTCGTAGCCTTGCTGTGCGCCACCGTCCGAAGATCCGCCGTCGGAGCCGTTGTTATCGCCAGAGCCGCCGTTGCCATCATCTTCGTTGCTGTTGCCATCGTCTGAGCCGCCGCCCGATTCAGGAGAGAAATCGGCCTCGCCAATCAAACCCAATAAAGTCGATTGATAATTGTTGACAGCCGATTTCAGTGCGCTATTGACATCGTAAGCGGCATCGTCTTTGGCGTTGTCGAAAGTCCATTGCAAATCGCCATGCTGTAGGCGTCCGGCGCCATAAAAGCCTGTTACATAAGCGGGAACTTCTTCGGCCGCAAGGGCTTCGTAGGTATAGATTTTTTCCGGATCGGTATCGAAATTGTTGTAGCTGTGTCCGCCCGAAATCGTTTTGTATTCGGCAGGAACCTGCTCGTTGCGCGAAGTGGCATCGTAAGCGTCAAACTGTGTAGCCGACTGTGTATGAGGCACAAACTTGAAATTGCCCGATTTTTCTGCGAACACATTGCCGAAGGCTTTTATCATGCCGCCTTGTTCTCCCGAGAAAGTGCCTTTGCCGCCACTTATATCGCTGCCTTGCAAGGAAATAAGCATGGGCTTGTTGACATTGCGGTAATAATTGGCTTCCACAAAAACATTCGATCCCATGGTAGCGCCCACGCCATATTTGGCCACACCGTCGAAATAATTGTTCCAAACGTGCACGGTCATGGTGCGTACGCGCGGATGTCGGCTGTCGCTGTGGTCGAACCAGTTGTGATGATAAGAGATGAAGTTTTCGCCGCTTTCGCTGGTCATGCCGCAAAGCGCCATTTTGCCCGAATCCCAAAAATGATTGTACGAGAAAGTCATGAATTGCGAATCGCCTTTGCAATCGAGCGAACCGTCGCCCTTGGCTTGGTCGGAATCGCCGCCCGCTTGTCCGTAGAAAAAGTCGATGTGATGCACCCAGCAATGGCTATTGTCGCTGTCGATGGAAATGCCGTCGTCCATGAAGTTAAGAATGCCCAGGTTGCGCACTTCCACGCTTGCGCAATTGCGCAGCAACATGCCGAATCCGTTGATACAAGCGTCGTTACCAATGCCTTCTATGGTGATGTTCATGGGGTAATGCGCCTTCTTTCCCTTTATTTGCAATCCTTCGCTGCTGCTACCGAATGCGTCCATGTCGTCGGCCTCGATGCAACCAATGATGCGGAAACAAAGCGGCGTGCTGCCTTTGCCTTTCTGACGTGCGTTTACCAAAGCTTGAAATCCCGTGCAGGCGATGCCGTCCACGGTCCCGCTGATGTTTTTGGCATTTTCTGGCGTGATGTAAAACACTTGTGCATTGGCTTTTAGGCTACCATCGTTGTTGTAAGCACCAATGCCTTCGTTGTATTTGAAATGCGCGTATCCGCTGCGGTCGTGGGCAACAACGCTGAGGCTTTCGCTTTCAATGGCCTGTTCGCTAAGCTCTTGTCCGTCGTTCACGGGTACGATTTTCAGACGATAATTTCCGGCTTTCAAACCTGGCACGTCGGCTCTGGCAAAGTCTTGATAACGACGCAACAAAGCCTGATCTATCTGCATAAAATCTTGTCCCTCGGCAGCGCAGTACACATGATAATTGTCGTAGGCTTCGTCCATTTGCCAAGTAATGTAAGCGCTTTCTTTCCAGCCTTTCGCTTCCAAAATCTGCGCTTGCATGCTGCTAGTCAAGCAAATAATCGCAGTTAAAATAAAAAAGAATCTCTTCATAAGCTTGTGGAATAAATGATTACAAACGTACATAAAAAAGCAATCAATGTCACCAGAAACATCGAAAAATGTCACCAGAAATTACGAAATGTCACCAGAAACATCGAAAAATGTCACCAAAAACTATGAAATGTCCCAAGAAACCGAGACAAATGTCCTAAGAAACGAGGAAATGTCCCAAGAAATTGAGATAAATGTCCTAAGAAACGAGGAAATGTCCCAAGAAAATGATATGGAATTTTCGGAAGAGGATTTGCAAGTCCCATTGCTGGCACCAGAATTAAATAAAAGGGAAAGATATAAAAAGAATAAACGACAACAGGGTATTGTTGGACTGATTCGTAGTAATTCAAAAATAACAGTAGAAGAATTGGCGGAAAAACTAGACGTGAATGAACGAACCATTCATCGCGATATGGAGGAACTGAAACAAATCGTTGAGCATGTCGGTCCCACTAAAGGTGGTTATTGGAGAATTAAAACTTGATAGTCTTTTTGAGTGGCGCCTTAAGGTTTGGATAACTAGAAATAATTTCCGACATTTGCGAAGTCATCCGATGATCGGTTTGACATTACATAATGAATAGCGTTTTGCTATTATTCTTGTCATAAGAAACTACCACTTTCATTACAAGACACGGGAATAATAGGCACGAAACGCCTGCGCTTTAGCGTGGGTTGTGCTTATCTGTGTCGCGGGTATGTGGTAGTACCTTTATGACGGATGGCCAGCTCACGCTTTCTGTGTATATGCTATTCCGGGAGGGTAGATGACGCTTTTTATAAATCAATAAAAACATTTTTTATGAAACGAGGTATTTTTTTTATGTTGAGCCTTTGTATGCTCATGTTATGTGGAATGAGTTCTTGTAGAGACGATAGTGCAACGAAAGAAGAGTTGCTTGTTGGAAAATGGAAATCGACAAAAGTTGATTATTTAGAGTATGAAAACGGAAAGCTTGTTTACGAAGAGTCTCAGAAATGTATCTCTTGGTATCTGGCTATGGATTTCCGAGATAATGGAACAGGTACAATCGTGGAAAATGAAGATGGTGGTGCTGAGGTTTATGTTGAAGAGATAAAGTCTTGGACTATAATGGGTGAGGATTTGATTATTACATTTGATTCTGGAGAAGTTGATGAACCTTCAGAGATTATTGAACTTAATAATAAATCAATGATACTCAAGTTTGTTGACGAAGAGACGTATAACAATATTAAATTAAGATATGAGGCTATATACTACTTTACAAAGATTTAAAAGAATTAAGATACAAAACGATACGAACCCCAAAAGTCAGATGCTTTTTGGGGTTTTGTTTTGCGCAGAAGTTTTTTCCTTTTGTTAAATGGCGGGGGATTTGTACCTTTGTGGGTTTGTTGAAAACAGGGAAAATGGCGCAAACAGCAACAAATATCGCAACGAAGACAGATCAGAAACGCAGTGCCCGATTGGGGACGCAGCCGGTGGCATCGCTCTTGGCGGAATATGCTTTGCCGGCCATCGTGGCTATGATTGCTTCGTCGCTCTACAATATTGTCGATAGAATTTTTATCGGAAATGGAGTAGGGCCCTACGCGATTGCCGGTTTGAGCATCGCCATGCCTATCATGAATCTGACCACCGCTTTCGGCTCGATGCTGGGCGTGGGTTCTTCTTCGCTCATTTCCATTCGTTTGGGACAAAAACGACACGAAGAGGCCAAACAAGTGCTGGGAACGACTTTTCTTTTGAACATGATGGTGGGCTTGTTGGTGTGCGTGTTCGGCCTGATTTGGTTGGAACCGATACTGCGACTTTTCGGCGCCAGCGAGCAAGTGTTGCCCTATGCCAAGGAATTCATGCAGGTGATACTGATAGCCAATGTGTTCAACCATAACTTTTTGGGATTCAATGCGGTGATGCGTGCTACGGGTTATCCGCGTAAAGCGATGATGTCGACTTTTCTGACGGTGATAGTGAACGTGCTTTTGGCGCCGCTGTTTATTTTCGTTTTCGATTGGGGCATTCGCGGAGCGGCTTTGGCAACGGCTTGCGCACAATTCAGCGGATTTGTCTGGGTGATGACGCATTTTTGCAATCCTAAGAACGATTTGCATTTCGAGAAAAAATATTTCCGCTTGATAGGCAAGGTGATTGCCGACATTGTTTCTATCGGTTCGTCCAATTTCCTGATGCACGCCTGCACTTGTATCATGGTGATTATTCTCAACAGTAGTTTGGTGCATTATGGTGGCGCTGAAGGAGATATGGCCATTGCGGCTTACGGCATCTGCAACAGCGTGGTGATGCTTTTTCTGATGGTGGTGATTGGTTTGAACCAAGGTATGCAACCCATCGTGGGATATAATTTCGGTGCGCGACTGAACGAGCGAATGATGCAGGCCTACCGACTTACCATTGTGGTAGCCACGGCGGTGACCACTTTCGGTTTTCTTATTGGCGAATTGTTTCCGCGAAGCATCGTTTCACTCTTTACCAACGACGAAACTTTGATTCGTCTGTCTACCACTTGTTTACGGACGATATTGATTAGCTTCCCGGTGGTAGGTTTTCAGATGGTTACCACAACCTTTTTTCAATCGGTGGGTAAGGCGGCTTGGTCTATCTTTTTGAGTCTGAGCCGACAATTGATTTTTTTGATTCCGGCCTTGATTATTTTGCCGCGCATTTTTGGATTTTCAGGCGTTTGGGCAGCTTTGCCTACGGGCGATATTTTGGCTTCGGTACTCACATTGATTGTCATCGTTTTGAAAATGAAGCAATTTACCAAAGTTCCTCAGGATCTAACGAAAGAAACTAATAGTCAATTATAACATCATGAAAACGAAATTTTTGATGCTTGTTGCCACTGTGCTGATGGCTGGAAGCTTGATAGCGCAAGAAAGAATTTATCTTTGGGAAGAAGGCAAAATGCCTAATTCTCGTTTGTTGGAAATGAAAGATTCCATCGCTAATGAAAGAGTGTATCAGGTAGCGCGACCTTGGATAGAATATTTTGCGGCGCCTGCCGATAAGAATACGGGAGCGGCTGTTGTTATTGTGCCCGGTGGCGGATATGCGCGTTTGGCTTACGTGGTGAGCGGAACCGATTTGGCCAAGTGGTTCAACGAAAACGGCATTCATGCCTTTGTTTTGTATCACCGTTTGCCCATATCGCCCGATTTGTATCAACGAGAAATGGCGCCATTGCAAGATGCGCAGCGCGCGCTTCGCTTAATCCGCTCGCGCGCCCAAGAATGGCACATCGACATCACCAAAGTGGGAGCCATGGGAAGTTCGGCCGGTGCGCATCTGGTATCGACCGTGGGTACGCACGACGAAGATGTTTCCTCGCTCACCGACGACTTGGACGACTTTTCCTATCGTCCCGATTTTATGATTATGGTTTCGCCGGTCATTTCATTGGAAGACGCTTCCATCACGCATAAAGGCAGTCGTGACAATCTTTTGGGCAAGGATGCCGACGAAGATTTGCTCAAAGCCTATTCCAACGATATGCGTGTGGACGAAACCACGCCGCCCGCCATTATGTTTCATGCCGACAACGATCGTGCGGTATCGTGCATGAACAGTATCCGTTTTTACTCGGCTATGAAGGCCAACAATCGTCCGGCTTCGCTGCACATTTTCCCGCAGGGCGGACACAGCATTTCACTCGAAACGCAGCCCGGCACCACGCAATATTGGTCGCCTTTGGCCATCGATTGGCTCAAGGAAATGCAAATTATCAAGTAAACTTTTGTGTATTTACCAGACGATGACGGCGTTGGGATTTAGTCCCACGTCGCTCAGACGGTATTTCAGTTTTCCATCGGACGAAAAGCATAGCACATCGCCTTGCGTCAAGTAATTGTAAGCTTCGCAAATAAAGACATCGCCATTTTTGGGATTGACAGACAAGCCGTAAGGTGTTTCAATGATCGTGCCGTCGGTGATGAATTGCTTGCGAACAACTTGGTCGCTTTGTGTATCCATGACAAAAATTTCAGAGCTCTTGCTGCCGAAATCGAAATCGTAGAGATAGGCGATATTTCCTTGTATGGTAAAATTGAGCACTTGTAGCTCGTTGAAGGTTTTTATCAGTTCATCACTTTGACTATCAATCTTTTGCAGACAATAATCCATTTCGTTGTAATCGCCTCGTGAATTGACGTAAATGTCGCCTTGCGCGTCGCTATACACCTTATAAGGATTGTCGGCCACTTGGATTTTTTTGATTTCCCGGAAACTTGCTATGTCGATGACAGACACAGTGTTATCGTAATGAGGATTGTCCAGTCCGCCGGAGTTGGCCACGTACAGTTTTCCATGGGCAACGGCGATGCCTTCCGGATGACGACCCACTTGAACTTTGCCATCGATAATCAGTTGCGCGGTGTCCAAACGAGCCACGCTGCCGTCGAAACAAGTGATATAAGCTTTGTCCTGATGAAAAGCGATATGTCTTGGCTGACGCGCGCGACCATCTTCCAAAAATAAAGGAATCTGCTTGATAGACAGTCCACTATGCAAATCTACCACTTCTATTTGCGAAGAAACATTCACCAACATATATAGTTTGTTGCCGTACACTTGGATGTCGTTGGGCGTGTCGCCTAAGCCGCGTTGATTTTGTTGCAGAAAATATTTTTTGCTGATCCATCGATCTTGGTTCCAATAAGCCAAGGTGCCGTTGTTCAGATTGAAAAGACCTTCGCAAAGTACGAAAAAACGATCTTGGGTTTGTGGCAATTCGTCCTCTGGTTCCGGCGGCGTGGGACAAGCTGTCAGACAGAATAGGCAGACAATCAGGTAGATATATTTCTGTAGATTTTTCATAGACTGAAACTTAAACTGGCTCGGATAGAACGTCCGGGCATGGGGAAATATTTGATGACGGCGTAATTTTCGTCCAGCAGATTGAGGATTTCAAATTTGAAACGGCTTTGATAATGCTTCCACTGGAAATTTTTGAGATAAGCCAGTGAATGGTCGCTATAGCCATCCAGACGATTTTCTTCGATGTTTTGTCCTAAAATATAGCGTTCTCCGCAGAGCGTCAGGTTGTAGGAAAATTGTCCGAACGGCGTGTCAAGGCTGATTTGTCCGCTGCCGGAATGTCGTGGCGTGTAGGCAATCTGATGTCCGTACACTTTGCCCGATGCGCCTTCTTGCGAAGTGTGGTCGAGCGCTTGTTGAAAACTATAGCTGCCCGAGAAGTCTATCTGATAATCTTTGGCCGGTCGCAAACTGCCGTGCAAGTTTACATCGATACCTTTGATGTCGACGCGTCCGAGATTCGTCATCGACCAGACGAAGAGATTTTTGGTGGGAAGTGCTACGATTTTGTCTTCGATACGATTGTAATAGGCATCGGCACTGATGTAAAAGCGCGGAAACCAATGGCTTATGTGTCGTGCCCAAGTGAGTCCGAGGTTGTATTGCCAAGCATTTTCGGGTTTCAGATTGACATTGCCCACTTTGCCGTAATAGAGGTCGTTAAAGCTTGGCAGACGGAAACTATGTTTGAAAAATCCGCGCAGATAACACTCTTCCTGAAAAGGCTTGATAGATAATCCGGCGTAGGGCGAGAATCGGATATGATGTTGGGCGGCTTGTCCCTGGCGCGTTTTTTCCTGGATGAAACTTCCCAGTACAGAGGCATTGGCGCTGAGAAAATCGTTTTGGAATTTTCCGGCCAAAGCCGATTGCAGGCTGTAGCGCGTGGGCGCCGCGAAATGGGCGATGCCTTCGGCTTCCATGTGATTGATGGCCAAGTCGTTGTTGAAGGCGAACGATAGATTTTCGAGGCAACGATAGAGCGTGGAAAAACTGCCGTAATATTCTTGCTGCCAATATTCGTTGATGCTGGGGCGGGTGGCCAGACTGCCATCGTCCTGGTAGCGTTGGTAGCTGTTTTGGTATTTTAGCGCCGATTTGATGGCCCAGCTTTCATTGATGTCCTTGCTATAGTTCGATTGGATAAAGCCTTGACGGTCGTATAGATAGGCATTCTGGTAATCGTTGTAGAAAGTGGTGGCATTGGGCAGACCTCGCTCGGATTGATAATAGTAGATTTTGCTGCGCCATAAGGATTGCCGGTCGGGACGGATGTACAGGTCGCCTTCGATGCGTCCGGTGCTGATGTGGTTGTTTTGACGGATTTTATGGGCGATGCTGTCGCCGGCAGCGGCTCCGTAGGCCAGCCGATAGGGATAACGGCCATGGCTGTAGAGATATTCGCCGTCGAGGCTGTAGGCAATGTGCTCGTTGAGCTGATGCTCCCAGCGGAAACTGGGGCGCAGCAGGCCGAAGGATCCCGCGCCAAACTGCAGTTTGGCGCGATGCCGGCGGCCGGCCTCGAAACTCGGCTGCTTGGTCTGAATCTCCAGCAGGCCGGCCGCCGCCATCTGCCGCGCCGTGCAAAAAATGTTCATGCTCTGACCATTGGCCAATTGCAGGCTTTCCACGTTCTCTAACGAAAAACGACTGATGTCAATCTGACCGCTTTGCGTATCGCTCAGACTGATGCCGTCGTAACTGATGCCGGTATGTTGCGTGCCTAAACTTCTGATGGAAACCGTTTTCATGCCACCCAAACCGCCGTAATCCTTGATGCTGAGACCGGCAAAATGTTTGAGCGCATCCGATAGTTGCAAGGCACTCATGCTTTCCAATTGTTTGCTGTCGAGCCTTTGCGAAGGCGAAGCCGATCGTACTTCCCTGATGCTGAATTTTTCTGTTATTTCGATGTCTTGCAGTTCCAGATGAAGCGAATCCTTTTGCGCCGATAGCAACAAAGCCTGCGTCAAGAAAAGACACAGGCAGCCTACACGCAGAAATATCCTTTTTCGCCACATCATTTCCATCCCATTTTGCCTTGCTCGCTCAGTACAACGGCATGAACTTCAAAACTTTTCGAACTGGCGCTATGGTAAAAACGAATCTTCGCCTGTCCAAGTTCATCGCTGCGCAAATTCGGGTTCCAGTACAAGGTACGACGATGGTCGCTGGCATCTGTGTCCAACACGCGGTCGTAACGCGGATGATAAAATTCTTTCACCGTATTATAACCTTGCAGAGTGGTTCGTCTGATACCCATTTCATCGTCCTTGCGCTGATGATGCGGATAGAGATACAGAATTACGTAAGCAATATCCTTGCCCAATTTTCCCACATCGTCTATGGTGGCGATATAGTTCTTGTCTACGATATGTCCCAAGCTATTGGGTTCCATGATTTCGATTCTTTCAATTTCGCTGCAGTCGGGCCAACCCTCAGAACCATCATCGGGATAGAGGCTGGTAGGCGGACGCACCAAAAATTGTACAGGCGCGTGTTTATAGTACAGGACATCGCCGCTGTCTTTTGCGCGAAAATGAAAATGCTCGTTAATCTGCGTCAGGAAAATGCCGATATCTTCGAAAGTGTACATGGCATTGTCTTCCAGAACGTCCATTTCTTCTTGCGTTTCGTAAGAGACGCTCACTTTGCCATATTCGTTGTAGTCGCCACTTTTTTTGCCTTTCACTTCCACTTCGTCCAACAAGACATCGCCCGGCATGATGATCAGTTCGCGGTAAGCATCATCCTCGTTTTTGGAAAGGCGCTTTTTCTCGACTTCTTTTTTGCGAAGTATCGGTGCCTGCAATTCTTCGTCGGCCAGCACTCTTGCTTCGGGTTGAAATTGACGATTGATGGTGATGAAAGCGTTTCTACGACGTTTGCCGTCGCTCACTTGCAAGTTGAGATTCTGTTTGCCTTCGAAATCGAACAAGAAATTGAAAGCGCCGTTTTCGTCGCTCATGCAGTAGCCGTGCTGCGCGCTGCTGTCGCTGGTCATCCACATGCTTACTTTCATGTCCTCCAATGGAATGCGTCTGAAAACGGACAAAACCTGGCCGTCCAAAAGTATGCCTTTTTCGATGGGATGTTTCAGTTTGAAGTCTTCAGGATGCGACATTGCTTGCCAATCGTAACGACGCCAGCCTTGCACCATCATCAATAAATCCAATGCCCGACGATGTCGGCGATCGTCTTTTTCGAAATACCAGGAAGGTTGATGAATATAGCCTTTCAAATCGGAAGCCAACAACAACTGACTGAAAATATCGTTATGGGCATGATTGGCCATATATTCCGCATCATCGCGGATGGAAACGGCAAAACTTTGATGGGGCAGTGCAATCCACGAAGAATCGCGATATTGCTGCAAAGCCAAAGTGACATGCGCGGCTTCGAAAGCATTGTATATTTCTTTGTCCTGTTCTTGTGCAATGCGAATCAGGTCGGGCTTGTCGGCTTCGTTGCGAACGAAAAACAGGCGCGAACACTGCACTTGTCCTTGGTTGTTCAAGATCAAAATTTCGTTGACACCGGTGGGCAACACTCTTTTGGGCAACTGGAATTGCAAGGCTTCTGCCTGATTGATAAAGGCTTGCAACTGATAAATTTTTCCTCTGCAAGTGATAAGCATGGCCATCGTATCTCCGCGAGATGCTTGGTCGCAGAAGAGTTTGATGTCCAGGATGTCGTGGTGCATGTTATTCACAATCAGGTTGTAAGCGTCCTCGGCTATCTTGGGTAATTCGATGCTTGTCTTGCCATGTTCACCTTCGACGATGCAACGATAGCGTTCTCCTTTTTCCGGCTGAAAACTCACACTGCCCATGCCCTGATGCTCGCTTTGCATGATGCCCACGATTTCTTGTTTGGAATCGACAATTTTGGCGCTGAAAGCCTGGCTTGGATCGTTTTTATGTGTAGCCTTGAATGCCAATTGATTGGGTCGTCCGGCAACCAACTGACCGCCTTCGGGATAGAAGTCCACTTGCCAAAGGCCGCTTGTTTTATTGTCGGAGCCTTCTTGTTTGGGACGTTTGTTGGGCAATACGGGCTTTTTGATGTTCATGCTCGGTGTCAGGCGTTCTCCGCTGCGACGATGATATTGCGGCGCGTCCATCACCGGAAATACCCGCGAGAAAATAATGGCCTGATCGAAATTGAGCATGCAGCGCGTGTAAGCTCTCACTTCGTAAAAACCGGCGCTGAGATTGGGTTTTAGATAAAAAGCACCATGGCATTGTCCGTCTTCGATGCGAAGTTTCAATTGATCCACCAAGTTGCCGTCGGCAGCAAGCAATTCCACGTAGAGCGTTTTGCTCATCTGGCTGTAATGATGGTTGTCGGCCATCAGCACATAGGCTTTGAACCAGATGTTTTCGCCAATAAGGTAATTGTCGTTGTCGAAGTAGAGGTAAACTTTTTCCTGGGCAAATTGTTGCGAAAACGATTGATAATGACGTATTTGCTCACTCAGATTCTTTTGCTGGGCAACACTGTTCAAAGTGGCGCAGAGCAAGAGGAGAAAAATCGCTATCAATCTCTTTTGCATAGGCTTAGTTGTTGAGGGTAAATTCTTCGCTGCCAATCAAATAACCATCGGCAAAAATATCGGCACGATAGGCGCCCGGATGCAGGAATTCTTCCACTTGCCAGTAAATGGCCAAGGCTTGTTCTTCGCCGTCCCATTCGATGCTGCGGAAAGCTGAACAAGGAATCAGATAACCATCGAATTCGAAATTTTCGTAGTTGCTTTTGAGCAAGAGGTTGCCATCGGGTTGGGTGATGCGCAGGTAGATTTTCTTTTCGCCCACCGGAGCCGAAATGTTCTTGCTCAGCACCATTTTAAATTCGATGATGGAGGTTCTGGCAATCTTGTTGGCGGGACGGCCTTTGTCGGTGAGCGGACGGATTTCGATGTCGCGAGCTTCCAGCATGGAAGCGAGCATCACTTTTTCGGTGAGCGCTTCTTTCTCTTTCGACAAGGCATTCACGGTCTGCTTTGCTTCTTCATACTGACGTGTCATGGCGGTGTTCTCTTCTCTCAGCTGGTTGTTGAGCGTATTGAGCGAGTCGATTTGCACGATGTAGGAACGCATCACCGAACGCGCTGTTTCCAGTTCCTTGCGCAATTCCGACAAACGGCGGGCGTTGTTTACTTTCAAAGTTTTGATTTCGTCCAATAAACGAAGGTTCTTGGTTCTTTCGGCGTCGAGCAATTCGGCCAAGGAGTCGTTGTTGATGCGGATGCCGTAATCTTCGTATTGTAAGGCAAGTTGGGAATAATCGTCCTGCAATTCTTCTTTGTCCAGTTCGAATTGTGCGGTGATATCTTCGATAATCACTTTTTTTCTGCTGTTCGATACCAATAAAAGGATGCTGAGGCAGGCCAAAATCGTCAGAGCGCCCGCCAAAATGTACACTGTCGTGTTCTTTTTCATGACATGAATATTTTTTCAAAATTTCGCATGCAAAGATAGTGTAAACGAGTGAAAATATTATTAAATTCGCGGCAAATTTTGCCTGCTCCAAGGCTTTTGTCTCAGAGTGGGCTTTGATAAGGACTATTAAATTGAAGAACAATGAGTTATCGAGAAGAATTAGCAGAGGTTCTGCCCCTCTTGGGCCATCGTAATTGGATTTTGGTGGTAGATAAAGCCTATCCCTTGCAATCGTCGGAAGGTATACAGTATATCAATTCGGGCGAAGACTTGATTCCGGCTTTGAAAAGCGTTCTTGGCCTTTTGTCTGAAGCTTCTCATGTGAAACCTATCGTGTATCTCGACAAGGAACTCTCTTGCATGGACGATACTTTGTCTCCCGGTTGCGATCAGCTCAAAGCGGAACTTGCGCAGCTTACCCAAGGTTGGGATGTGCATCAGATTTTGCACGACGAGGTTTTTGCCAAACTGGATGCGGCTTCCAAACTTTTCAATGTTGTCGTTATCAAGACCGAATCACTGATTCCTTATACTTCGGTGTTCATCGAATTGGATTGCGGCTATTGGTCGTCCGACCGTGAACAGGTATTGCGCAGTCGATTGGCTTCGCTCTAAGTGTTTCCCAAATCTTGGAAAATCAATCAAAGACATTATAACATTATCTTAAAAACATTTTTTATGAAACCAACTCACATTGAACATTTGGGTATTGCAGTTCCTTCTTTGGAATCTACCATCCCATTTTTCGAATTTTTGTCGGGTAGCAAATGCTACAACATCGAAGAAGTGGCCGATCAGAAAGTAAAGACCGCTTTCTTCAAAGTAGGCGAAGTGAAAATCGAATTGCTCGAAGCTACTTCTCCCGAATCGACTATCGCTAAATTTATTGAAAAGAACAATGGCCGTGCCGGTATTCATCACGTGGCTTTCAACGTGGAAAGCGTTGAAGAAGCTTTGAAGGAAGCCGAAGCTGCCGGTTTGCAACTCATCGACAAGGCTCCTCGCAAAGGTGCTGAAAACTTGATGATTGCTTTCTTGCATCCCAAGAGTACTTGTGGTATTCTGACCGAACTTTGTGAACAACCTAAATAAGTAGAAATGACAAATCAAGATAGAATTAAAAAGTTGGTTGACAATCGTCAGCTGGCAATGATGGGCGGTGGCGAAAAAGCGGTTGAAAAACACCACGCCAAAGGTTCTTATACTGCCCGTGAACGTATCAATATGTTGCTCGACGAAGGTTCCTTCGAAGAAGTTGATATGTTCCTCACTCACCGCTGTACCGATTTCGGTATGGACAAGAAAGTGTTCCTTGGCGACGGTGTAGCTGTTGGTTCAGGTACCATCGATGGTCGTTTGGTTTTTGTTTTCGCACAGGACGCTACCGTTATCGGTGGTTCTTTGTCTGAAACCATGGCTCAGAAGATCTGCAAGGTAATGGATATGGCTATGAAGTTGGGTGCTCCTATCATCGGTTTGAACGATTCAGGTGGTGCTCGTATTCAGGAAGGTGCTTGCGCGTTGGCCGGTTATGCCGAAATTTTCGAACGCAACATCTTGGCTTCAGGTGTAGTGCCCCAAATCTCTGTTATCTTTGGTCCTTGTGCCGGTGGTGCTGTATATAGCCCCGCGCTCACCGACTTCATCATGATGACCGAAAAGAATTCTTATATGTTCATCACCGGTCCTAAGGTAGTGAAGAGTGTTACCGGCGAAGATGTTACCGTAGAAGAATTGGGTGGTGCCAAGGTGCATGCTACCAAGTCTGGTGTAACTCACTTTGTTGCCGCTACCGAAGAAGAAGCTTTGGCCGAAGTTCGTCGTTTGGTTAGCTTTATTCCTCAGAACAACATGGAAGAAGCTCCTCTGATGCCTTGCACCGACGATCCCGCTCGTTTGGAAGATGCTTTGAACGATATCGTTCCCGCCGATCCTAACAAGCCTTACAACATGAAGGATATTATCTACAGCATTGTGGATAATGGCGATTTCATGGAAGTTCAGAAAGACTACGCCAAGAATATCATCTGCGGTTTTGCTCGTTTCAATGGCCGTTCTACCGGTATCATCGCTAACCAGCCTAGTTGGTTGGCCGGTGTGCTCGACTGCGATGCTTCTCGCAAGGCTGCTCGTTTCGTTCGTTTCTGCGACGCTTTCAATATCCAGATCCTTACTTTGGTGGACGTTCCCGGTTTCTTGTGCGGTACCGGTCAGGAATATGCCGGTATCATCGATCATGGTGCAAAATTGATGTTTGCTTTCGGTGAAGCTACTGTTCCCAAGGTTACCGTTACCATCCGTAAGTCTTATGGTGGTTCTCATATCGTAATGTCTTGTAAGCAATTGCGCGGTGATATGTGCTATGCTTGGCCTAATGCTGAAATTGCAGTTATGGGTGCCAGCGGTGCTGTTGGCGTTTTGCAGGCTAAGGCTATCAAGGCTATCGAAGATCCCGAAGCAAGAAAGGCATTCATCGCAGAAAAAGAAGCTGAATACACCGAAAAGTTTGCTTCTCCCTATCAGGCTGCCAACCGTGGTTACATCGACGATGTTATCGAACCTCGTTATACCCGTGCTCGCATCGTTCGTGCTTTCGAAAACTTGCAGACCAAGCGCTTGACGAATCCTTTGAAGAAACATAGTAATATTCCTCTCTAAAAATTATTGCTTATGTTGTTTTTATCAGTTAACTGGCCTCATGTCTGGTTGGTAACGATTGTGGGCTTTTTGATGGTGGTATCGCTTTTGGTGGTGCTGATTTTCTTCTTGAAGATTTTCGGTGTTATCATGCAACCTAGAGTGAAATCTGCCAAGCCTAAACAAGCCGTTTGCGAAACCGTGGCTGTTTCCAAAGATGAGAATACAGAAGACATGACTCTGACGGCCAATGCTATGGCAGCTATCGCTATGTCTTTGCACCTTTATTATAATGGTGTGCATGACGAAGAGCCTACCCAAGTAACCATCAAGAATGTAGAGCGTCGCTATTCTCCTTGGAATTCGAAGCTTTATGGTATGAATAATTTACATCGTTAAGACAATGAAAGAATTTAAATTTACGATTGACGGACATACATACACAACCTCTGTCAATGAAATAGAAGACAACGTTGCCGAAGTGGTGGTGAACGGTACTACCTTCAATGTTGTAATTGAAAAAGAAGAACAAAAACCTGCCGTTGTGGCTGCCCGTCGTCATCAGGCTGCTGTTGAAAGCGCTGCTGCTCCCGCTGTGGCCGGTGGTTTGCAAACTGTTAAATCTCCGCTGCCCGGTTCTATCATGAAGATCATGGTAAGTGTTGGTCAGAAAGTGAAGAAGGGTGATGTATTGCTCACCATGGAATCTATGAAGATGGAAAACAACGTAATGGCCGAAGCCGATGGCGTTGTTAAGGCTATCTATGTAGAAAGTGGCAAGAATGTAATGCAGGACGACAAATTGGTTGATATTGAAACGATTGCTGTGGCTGCTGCACCTGCTGCTCCCAAGGCTGCTCCCGCTCCCGCACCTGCTGCTCCCAAAGCTGAAGCTCCTAAGGCTGCTCCTGCTCCCAAGGCTGAAGTTCCTGCCGGTGGCAAGAAAGTTACCAGCCCGCTGCCCGGTTCTGTTATCAAGGTGTTGGTTAGCGAAGGTCAGGCTGTGAAGAAAGGCGATACTTTGCTCACTCTTGAAAGTATGAAAATGGAAAATGCCATCATGGCTGAATGCGATGCTACCGTTACCAAAGTAGTGGTTAGTGCCGGTCAGACCGTGATGCAGGAAGATTTGCTCGTGGTTCTTGGATAATCTGAAAAAGAAGTATTATGGCTGAAGTTTTAGAATTTTTCCAGACGATGGGCTTCATGAATATGTCATGGCAACAAGGTGTGATGCTTTGTGTATCGTTCTTCTTGTTGTACTTGGCTATCAAAAAGCAATACGAGCCTCTGTTGCTCTTGCCTATTGCTTTTGGTATGTTGCTCACCAACCTGCCCAATGCAGGTATGTACCACAGCGAATTGTGGACCAACTTCCTCGATGCTACTCATCCCGATTATCATAGCTATGGTGCTATCATGCGCGATGGCGGTTTGTTGGATGTGCTCTATATCGGTGTGAAGGCTGGTGTATATCCTTGTTTGATTTTTATCGGTGTAGGTGCTATGACCGACTTCGGTCCGCTCATCGCCAATCCTAAGAGTCTTTTGCTGGGTGCTGCCGCTCAGTTGGGTATTTTCCTGACTTTCTTGGCTGCCAATGCTATGGGCTTCAACGAAGCTGAAGCTGGTTCTATCGGTATCATCGGTGGTGCCGACGGTCCTACCTCTATCTTCTTGACTTCTAAGTTGGCTCCGCACTTGCTCGGCCCTATTGCTATTGCTGCTTATAGCTACATGGCTTTGGTTCCCGTTATCCAACCTCCTATCATGCGCGCGCTCACCACTAAGAATGAACGTGCCATCAAGATGAATCAGTTGCGTACGGTGAGCAAGACCGAAAAGATTGTTTTCCCCATTGTAATCACGGCTGTGGTGGCTTTGATTTTGCCCGATGCTGCTCCGCTGATTGGTTGCTTGATGTTGGGTAACCTGATGAAGGAATGTGGTGTGGTAGATCGTTTGAGCAAGACTGCCCAGAACGAATTGATGAACATCGTGGTAATCTTCCTCGGTTTGTCGGTAGGTGCTACTGCTACTGCTGCTTCGTTCTTGAATATCAGAACTTTGATGATTCTTGCAATGGGTATCATTGCCTTCTCTTGCGGTACTGCAGGTGGTATCTTGTTGGCTAAATTGATGAACGTGTTCAGCAAGGAAAAAATCAATCCGCTTATCGGTTCTGCCGGTGTATCGGCTGTGCCTATGGCTGCTCGTGTTTCTCAAACTGTTGGTCAGGAAGAAAACCCCAGCAACTTCTTGTTGATGCATGCAATGGGTCCCAACGTGGCCGGTGTGATCGGCTCGGCTGTAGCCGCTGGTATTCTGTTGACTATGTTAGGATAACAAGTTGATACATATTGCTTTAAGGATAAGTCGAGGCGCAAGCCTTGGCTTATCTTTTTTTTAAGGATATTTAGGTTTGTTATCAAAAGTTTTTCCACTATCTTCGCAAAGTTTATGCATAAAACAACGAAAGATGAATTCATTGAAAATTCAGGGCATCGTTCCCCCTATGATTACTCCGCTCGCCGACATGAACACTTTGGATGTGGCCGGTTTGGAACGCTTGATTGAACATATTTTGGCCGGTGGTGTACACGGCTTGTTTATTTTGGGTACAACCGGTGAAGCGCAGAGCATCAGCTACGACCTTCGTAAAGAGTTGATTGAAAGAACTTGTAGTCAGGTGGCCGGACGCGTGCCTGTATTGGTAGGTATCACCGATACTTCGCTTACCGAAAGTGTTAATTTGGCCGAAAAGGCTTTCCATTGCGGTGCTGCTGCCGTGGTTTCTGCTCCGCCATATTATTATGCACCCGCTCAACAGGAATTGATCGATTTTTATCATGGTTTGGCCGAAGTTTTGCCTCTTCCCATGTTCCTCTACAATATGCCTTCGCACGTGAAGGTGATGATTGAACCAGCTACCGTTAGAGCTATTGCTGAACATCCCAATGTGATTGGTTTGAAAGATAGTTCTGCCAATTTGGTTTATTTCCACTCGTTGATTCAGATTATGAAAGATCGTCCCGATTTCTCTTTGTTGATGGGTCCGGAAGAACTTACCGGCGAATCGGTACTTTTCGGTGGTCAAGGAGGTGTGAATGGTGGTGCCAATATGTTCCCCCAATTGTATGTGGATATGTACAATGCGGCTGTCGATAAGAATATTACCAAATTGAACGAGCTGCAGGAAAAGATCATGTTCATCAGTAACAGTATCTACAAAGTGGGTCGTTATGGTTCTAGCTATTTGAAGGGCGTGAAATGTGCTTGCTCTTTGATGGGTATCTGTAGCGATTATATGGCTTTGCCTTTCCAGAAATTCAACGAGCCCGAAAGAGCTAAAGTGCGTCAGGTGCTGGAACAATTGAACATCGAAGTAGTTAATCCATAATATCATGGTAACCAATATCACTGTAGTCGATTATATTGTCTTTATCGGATTTTTGGTAGGTATCGTGCTGTTTGGCTGTTCCTTCTATTTCCGAGGACGTAAGAACAAAGAAGCTACCGATCAGTTTACCAAGGCTAATGGAAGTTTGCCTTCGTGGGTGGTGGGGATGTCTATTTTCGCTACTTTCGTCAGCAGTATCAGCTTCTTGGGTTATCCCGGTGAGGCTTTCTCTAACAACTGGAATCCCTTTGTATTCAGTATTTCTATTCCTATTGCCGCTTGGCTGGCTGCCAAATTGTTCGTGCCGCTTTATCGTAGCATGAATTCGGTGTCGGCTTATCATTATCTGGAAGTGAAATTCGGTTACTGGGCTCGCGTGTATGTATCTGTATGTTACTTGCTTACACAGTTGGCTCGTATGGGATCCATCCTCTTCCTTTTGGCTTTGCCGCTTAACTATATGTTGGGATGGAGTATTCCTACCATTATCATCATCACCGGTGTGGCCGTGCTGATTTTCTCGGCAATGGGCGGTATCAAGGCGGTGATCTGGACCGATGCCATTCAAGGTATTATCCTTATTTTCGGAGCCATCGCTTGCGCTATCATCCTGACGGCCAAGATTCCCGGAGGTCTCGGACAACTGATTGAAGTAGGTAACGAATACCATAAGTTCAGCATGGGAAGCCTTAGCAGCAGCCTCACGGAAAAGACTTTCTGGGTCTTGCTCATTTATGGCTTGTTTACCAATTTGCAGAATTACGGTATCGACCAAAACTACATCCAGCGATACATGACGGCCAAAGACGAAAAGAGTGCCAAGAACTCTACTTTGTTCGGAGGTTTGCTTTATGTGCCGGTGTCTTTGTTGTTCGTGTATATCGGAACGGCGCTTTTCGTGTATTACAAAACTTCCGGAACGCTTCCTGCCGATGTGGCCGGCGACAGTGTCTTCCCTTACTTCATTGTGAACGGATTGCCTACCGGTATCACCGGTTTGATGATTGCTTCTATCATGGCTGCCGGTATGAGTACGGTTTCAACCAGTTTGAATAGTTCTTCTACCATCGTTCTGACCGACTTCTACAAGCATTTTAAGAAGGATGTGAGCGAAAAGGAAGGCATGGTAGTGCTGTATACAACCACTGTGGTATTGGGCGTTTTGGGTGTTATTGTTGCTTTGTTGATGATGGGCGTTGACGGTGTGCTTGACACATGGTGGAAATTGGCTTCTATCTTCAGCGGTGGTATGTTGGGTCTTTTCTTGTTGGGCTTTATCTGCAAGAAAGTCAATAAGATGGCGGCTGTCTTGGGTGTTATTGCCGGTTTGCTGGTGATTTTCTGGATGAGCCTGAGCCAATATCTTTTCACCGGTGCTTGGGAACCCTATCAGTGTCATTTGAATGGAAACCTGACCATTGTCATCGGAACCGTGGTGATTTTTGTCATTGGATTCTTGTTTACTTGGTTGTTCAAAAACAACGCATCGACGTCGAAGAAATAAATGTAAAACTAACTAATGATAGCAGTATGAAAAGATTAATGATGATTTTGATGATGACGGTTGCGATGTTCGCATTGCGTGCAGAACAAACGCAGGATGAATACCGTCAGGTGATGTACGGCCGTGCCGACAAAATTGTGAAGACTTTGAATATTGAATCTGTTGACATGCAGAACTTTATCAAAGAACTGATTGCCACCCAATATATCGAGTTGGGTAAGATTAACGATGAATATGCCGCCAAAGAAAAGGAAATCAAGGCAATGGAAATTTCTAAGGAAGAAAAGACTGCTTTGCTCGACAAGGCTTTCCATTTTCAGCGTTATCAGTTGCAAGCCAAGCATTATTATTTTGTATCGCAATTGGATGCCAACCTCAATTACGAACAGGTGGAAAAAGTGAAAGATGGCATGACTATGGGCGTGTATCCCAAGACTTTGCAAGCTCATCTGGAAATGATTCCCAGCTTGAAGCCCGAAGAAATCGCTTATATCAAGGCGGCTTTGAAGGAAGCTCGAGAATATGCTATGGATTGTTCTGATTCTAAGGTGAAGCATGCTTGGTTTGGCAAATACAAAGGTCGTATCAATAATTATCTTTCTAAGCGAGGCTACGATTTGAAGAAAGAACGCGAAGCATGGAATGAGCGTATTAAGCAAGCTGAAGCTCAGAAAAATAAATAATTTTTTTTGTGATTATAAAGCCGCTTGTCTTTCTTTTGACAGAGAAGATTGGCGGCTTTTTTCTCCTTAAACATTTATCCTGAAAGTATGAAGAACAGATTTATTTCGCTCTGCTTTTCTTTGCTCGTGGCGCTATCTCTGACGGCGCAGGATTTTCCACGAAGCGATAAGAGAGGCAATCTTATTCCCGATTATTCATATTGTGGATACAAGGCTTCGAACGAGCAGATTCCATGGGTGGATGTGAAGGCTTTTGTGCCTCATATCCAGGGTGATGCAACGGCTTATATTCAAGCGGCTATCGATTATGTGTCTTCCTTGCCGATGGATGCATCCGGTTTTCGTGGTGCTGTGCAATTGGATCGAGGTCAATTTCAGATAGATGGAGCTTTGCAGATTGCGGTTTCCGGTGTGGTGTTGCGCGGTAGCGGTTCCGGCGAAGATGGAACGGAATTGTTGGGCGCGGGCCAGGACAGAACCACTTTGATTCGCATAGGCGGTCGTTTGGATCGTATGTGGACACCCAAGCAGGCCGCCAGTAAAGCGGTGAAAGTAGGCGATATGTTCATCTGTGTGCCTAATGCGAATAAATACCAAGTGGATCAGACGATTATGATTTCTCGTTGGGCTACCAAAGAATGGATCGATCAGATGGATATGAACGATTTCGGCGGAGAATCTTCCTACATTGGTTGGAAAGTGGGTGATGAAAAACGCCCCAGCGATGTGGAAGTTCATTGGGAACGTCAGATTTTGGCTATTTCCGGAGATACGCTGTTTTTGGATGCGCCGCTCACTTGTGCCATGACTACCGACGAGGCTTTTGTTCAAGTGCAGACCTGGCCGGGCAGAATTGCGCAATCGGCAGTGGAAAATATGCGACTCAGTTCAACTTACGATATAGAAAATCCGAAAGATGAAAACCATCGTTGGATGGCTATCGTGTTGGATAATGGCGAAGATTTATGGGTACGTCGTGTGCAGTTCCGTCATTTTGCGGGTTCGGCTGTGTTTGTTACCGATCATGTGCGCCGTGTAACGGTGGAAGATTGTCAGTCGTTTGCGCCGGTGTCAGAAATTGGCGGTTCGCGTCGTTATACTTTCCATACCCTGGGTGGACAATGTCTGTTCCAAAGATTGTATGCCGAGCAAGGTTTTCACGATTTCGGCACGGGTCGTTTGGCCGCAGGTCCGAATGCTTTTGTGCAATGTCAGGCCGATTGGTCGCATCATATGAGCGGAGCTATCGATGCTTGGGCCACCGGTTTGCTTTTCGATGGTTTCAACGGCGAGGGCGTGCTGCTTTCTTTTGGTAATCGTGGTCAGGATAATATGGGCGCCGGATGGACGGCTGCCAATTCTATGATGTGGAATTGTTCGGCTGCCATGTTGGCCAATCCCACGCCTCCCACCGCCAACAACTGGGCTTATGGTGCCTGGGGACAGATGCAGGGTCGTTTCGAATCGGCCGATTCTTTCGTCAAGCCGCAGAGTTTGTTCTACGCGCAGTTGGCTGCTCGTAACGCTGCCACCAAGGATGATGTTCGTAAATTGATGCCTATCGATACGCAATCGGCTAGTAATCCACCCATCGACAAGGCGCAACGTTTTGTGGCAGCGGCCCGTCGTCCGGCCATGAAATTGGTAGATTGGATAGATAGTCTGCAAGTGAAAGAACCCTTGGCGTTGGTTGCACAAAGCAAGGAAAATACCCAATGGATGAAGCAGTATTGCACCAAGCAGTCGAAGAAAAAAACTTCTTTGATGACTTTGAATGAAGGTGTTCTGACCAAAGATAATGCTATTCTCAGTGGTCGTTCGCAAGGAGTGGTTTGGTGGAATGGTAGTTTGAAAGCAAGATATTTGGCCAATAGTAGTCGTCCGCATATCACGCGTTGGGCGCCCGGTCTCACCGGAACAGGTTTTACCGACGATTTGAATGAGATGACCGATATGATGAAAGCAACGGACCATCTGATTACCAATCACCATTATGGACTTTGGTACGATCGTCGTCGCGACGACCATGAACGAATTCGTCGTATGGATGGCTATGTGTGGGCTCCTTTCTACGAACAACCTTTTGCCCGCAGCGGACAAGGCATTGCCTACGATGGTTTGAGCAAGTACGACTTGACCAAATGGAATGTCTGGTATTGGAATCGTCTGAAACAATATGCCGATTTGGCCGATGAGAAAGGTTTGGTGTTGTATCATCAGCATTTCTTCCAGCACAATATTATTGAAGCCGGTGCGCATTGGGCCGATTCTCCTTGGCGTAGTGCCAACAATATCAACGATATGGGTTTCCCCGAACCGGTGCCTTATGCCGTGGATAAGCGTGTGTATATGTCGGAACATTTCTACGATGTGAGTCACGAAGGCCGTCGTGCGATGTATCGCAATTATATCCGTAAATCGCTCGAGACTTTTGCCGACAATGGCAGTGTGATTCATTTTATCAGTGAAGAATATACCGGACCCGCGCATTTTGTGGCTTTCTGGTTGGATGTAATTGCTGAATGGGAAGCAGAAACCGGCAAGGATGCCAAGGTAGCCTTGAGTTGTACCAAGGATGTTCAAGATGCCATTTTGGCCGACGAGAACCGTGCTAAAACGGTGGATATCATCGATATCAAATATTGGAATCCTACCATGACCGGTTTCAACGCACCTCCCGGTGGCGTTCATTTGGCCCCCCGTCAGTATGGACGTTTGCGTAGCGAGAATTTCAATGTGAAGGCCGAAGTGAAAGCGCGCAGCATGTCGGAACGTATGTATGAAGTGGTGGCCGATTATCGTCAGCGATTCCCGGAAAAAGCTGTGTTGTTGTCTGTGGGTGGCGATACTTGGGCCGCGCTGATGGGTGGAGCTTCGCTTTGTTCATTGCCTTCGGGCTTGCCACAAGCATTCAAAGAAGATGTGGTGAAGATGCGTCCGATGGAAAATAAGGATGCCATGCAAATCGGAAAAGTTGGTGTGGGCTATGTTTGTTATGCGCCCGGCGCCAAAAGCATGACGCTTCAGCTGAATGGAGATAAGAAAAAATACCAAGCTTGCTGGATCAATCCCCGTAACGGAAAGCCTGTGGGCGAAACTTTCAGCATTAAGGCAGCTTCTTCTGTCGAGCTTGAAAATAAGGGTATACTTTGGTTGTACAGATAATGGAGAAATACGATGAAAAAATATAGTTTATTGATATTGAGTTTGTTGTTGTCTCTGTCTGTTGCAGCACAGAGAGGAAGACAATTGCCCCTTCCCGATTATTCTTATTGCGGTTATCAAGCTAGCGAAGCAGCTATTCCGATGTTGCCTATCAAAGCAGTAGTGCCCGCTACAGACGAAGATGCTACGGCAAGTATTCAAGCGGCATTGGACTATGTGGCTTCTTTGCCGCTCGATGAACAAGGTTTCCGTGGAGCCGTTCTTTTGGAAAAAGGTACTTATCGAATTTCGCAAACGCTGTGGATAAAAGCTTCCGGTGTGGTATTGCGCGGTAGTGGCATATCGAGCGAAGGCACAGAATTGCTCTCCATCAGTCGCGATCGTTTGACGATGATTCGTGTTAAAGGTCAGGACGATCGTACTTTCGATAAGGATAAATCGGCTCAGGTAGTGGCTACGGCCCCAGTGGGTGCGATGTCTTTGTCCTTGTCCGAGCAAGTTTTCCGTCAGGGCGATAGAGTAATTATTCAGCAATTTCCGAATGTTTCCTGGGAACGCAAAGTGACCGATGTGAAGGGAAAGACCATTCATCTGGATGCGCCCATTACCTACGAATTGACCAGCGATAAACCCGCTATGCTGTCCTTGCTGTCTTGGCCCGGCCGCATCGAGGGTGTCGGTATTGAAAATCTGCGCATCAATTCGCTTTATGACGAAACAAATCTCATGGACGAAAATCATGCATGGATAGGTATCGCCCTTGAAAATGTGCGCGATGCTTGGGTGCGTGCGGTGGAATTTCGTCATTTGGCCGGATCGGCTGTGTTCGTGGCAGAAACAGCTTCACGTATTACGGTGCAAGATTGTAAGAGTCTGGAACCGATTTCCGAAATTGGTGCACAACGTCGATATTCATTCTATGTGAAAGGTTCTCAGGTGCTTTGTCAGCGCATTCAGGCCGAAGAGGGGTATCACGATTTTGCCGTGGCTGCGAGTCATGGTCCGAATGCATTTGTGCAATGTTGGTCGTTGATGCCATATAGTTACAGCGGCTGTATCGAGTCGTGGTCGAGTGGTGTGTTGTTCGATATCTGTAGTGTCAGTGGCAATGCTTTGCGCACCAATATTCCCAATTTTGCCGATGCTTTTGCCGGCTGGACTACTACTAACACAACTTTTTGGAATTCAACAGCTTCGATGGTTTCTTGCGTGAAGCCTCAAGTGGCAGGCAACAATTATGCTTATGGTGCTTGGGGACAATTCAACGGACGTGGTCATTGGGAATCGCCTAATAGTCATGTGAATCCGTGGAGTTTGTATTATACGCAGTTGGAAAGACGTTTGGGCAAGGCTTCTCCCGAAGCAGATAAGTTGATCGGTTTGGGTAGAGGCGGCACTTCGTCCATTCAAGATGCGGCCTATCAGACGGCCAAAGCGCGTCGTCCTTTAACTATGCTTTCAACTTGGATTGATAGTCTGTTGATGGCAGATCCTTTTGTTGTCAGTTATGATGATAAAACCTTGACGCAGGTTTGGCAATCTTTCGTAAAGGCTCCCAAAGAAGCGAAGGATTATCCGTCTATCGAGCTGAAAGACGGCATTTTGCAACGCGATGGAAAAATCTTGACAGGTGGACGTCGTGGTTGTACTTGGTGGCGAGGCAATCCGCGTATGTCGGCACAAAGCGATCCGCATCTGGTACGTTATGCGTTGGGTCCCGAAGGATATGGCATGGTGGACGATTTGAAGGATGTTACCGATTTCATGAAAGAGAAAAATATCTTGGTGACCGATTTTCATTATGCCCTTTGGCTCGATCGCCGTCGCGACGATCATCAGCGTACGGCCCGCATCGATGGTGAACAGCGTGCGCCATTCTATGAATTGCCTTTTGCCCGCAGCGGACAAGGTCGCGCCTGGGACGGTTTGAGTCTGTACGATTTGACTAAATGGAGCAACTGGTATTGGAATCGTTTGGCTACCTACGCCGATTTGGCCGATGAAAAAGGCCTGATGTTGTTCTATCAGCATTATTTCCAGCACAATATCTTGGAGGCCGGTGGCCATTGGGCCGATTTTCCTTGGCGTTCTGCCAACAATGTGAACGAAACCGGATTTCCCGAACCGACACCTTATGCCGGCAACAAGCGCGTCTTTATGGCGGAACATTTCTACGATGTCAATCATCCGCAGCGCCGTGAACTGCATCGCAATTATATCCGTAAATGCCTGGACAATTTTGCCGACAAGGGTAGTGTGATGCATTTTATCAGCGAAGAATTTACCGGGCCTTATCATTTTGTGGCTTTCTGGTTGGACGAAATCATTGCTTGGGAAAAGGAAAATAATAAGCAAGTCTTAGTGGCTTTAAGTTGTACCAAAGATGTGCAGGATAGTATTTTGGACAATCCTCGCTATGCCGAAGTGATCGATGCTATCGATATCAAGTATTGGTACATGGATGGCAATGGAAAGCCCTTCGCTCCCGATGGCGGTTTGAATCTTTCGCCCCGACAATTCGAACGCATCATGAAGCCCGCACCCGCTTCCTGGGAAAGTGTGTATGACATGGTTTCCGAGTATCGTTCGGCTTATCCCGACAAGGCGGTTGTTTACTCGGCGAGCCGTTATCCTGAATTGGCTTGGGCAGCTTTTATGGCGGGTGCTTCCATCTGTGATCTGTCGGCCGGATTGCCCGAAAAATTCTTGCAAGATGCTACGAAAATGTCACCTATCGGCCAGAATGGTATTTATATGATGTCTAACCCAGACCTAGGTTATATACTCTATCCATCGGAAAAAGCCGAGATAGATTTACGTTCCTTGAAAAGTGGCGAATACAAGGCGCAATATCTGGATGTCAAAACGGGAGCGCCTGTCGGCAAAGTATTCCGTATCAAAGCGGGAGAAGTATTCCGTCATACGAAAGAATATGTTTTGTGGCTTTACCGATAAAGCCTATCTTTACGCAGCGAATTTTAATATAAAACAATGGATATGAAAAAAATGAATGCCTTACTGGCGATGATGGCTCTTGCCTTATTGCCGATGACAGCGCAGCAAACGCTGGATATCAAGAAGGATTTGGTGCATTACACGGGCACCACTATGTCGAATGTGGATTATCATCATGGTCAGTTGCAACCGGCTATCGGTGTTCACAATCAGCAGATTATGCGTGCCAATAGAGAAATGCCCGAGGAAAGCGACGGTTTCGGTTGGACCTACAACCATGCTTCCATGATAGCTTATTGGAACGAAACTTTTTATGTGGAATACCTCAGCGACTCGGTGAGCGAACATATTCCGCCTTGCCAGACTTTGTTGATTCACTCCAAGGACGGCCAAAACTGGTCGAAGCCCGAAGTGATATTCCCGCCCTATATCATGCCCGAAGGTTTGCAGAAAACACCCGATGGACCCAAGGCCGACGGTAAAACTTCTGCTTTGATGCATCAGCGTGTAGGTTTCTATGTATCAGAAAAATACGACAAGCTTATCGCCATCGCTTACTATGGTATCGCGCTTTTTGCCAAGGACGATCCCAACGATGGTAACGGTATTGGTCGTGTGGTTCGTGAAATTAAGAAAGACGGTACGTATGGTCCCATTTATTTCTTGCGTTACAACCATGCTTTCAATGCCAAGAATACCGATTATCCTTTCTACAAAAAATCACGCGATAAGAAATTTGTGGCTGCTTGCGACGAAATTTTGGCCAATCCGCTGTATATGATGCAGATGGTGGAAGAAGCCGATCGCGACGACGAACTGATTCCTTTGAAAAAACAATACAAGGCTTTCTCTTATTATCATTTGGATAATGGCGATGTGGTGGGCCTTTGGAAACATGCACTCACTTCTATCAGCAAGGATGGTGGAAAAACCTGGTATGAGCCTGTACAACGTGCTTATGGCTTTGTAAACAGTAATGCAAAAATCTGGGGACAACGCACCACGGACGGCAAATTTGCTACGGTGTATAATCCTTCGGAATATCGTTGGCCTTTGGCTGTTTCTACTTCGGAAGATGGTTTGAATTACACGGATATGATGTTGGTTCACGGTGAAATCTCTCCCATGCGTTATGGAGGTCAGTATAAGAGTCGTGGTCCGCAGTATGTACGTGGTATTCAGGAGGGTAACGGTCAGCCTGCCGATGGTAAAATGTGGCTTACGTATAGTATGAACAAGGAAGATATCTGGGTAAGTTCTGTGCCTGTGCCCGTTGTTTGCAAAGCGGCTGCTCATCAGAAGGATGTTTTCAATGAGATGGAAGATGGCAAGGAACTCGATTACTGGAATACTTACGACCTAGTTTGGGCGCCTGTCAAGATGAAAAAAGATGCTCAGGGCGTGAAGTGTCTGACTATGGGCGACAAAGATCCATTCGATTATGCCAAGGCTGAAAAGATTTTCCCCGCTTCTTCTGCTTTCTCTGTCAGCTTCGAAGTTTGTCCCGAACAGAACGATCATGGCCAGTTGCAGGTAGAAATTCAAGATGCTAAAGGTCAGCCTTCTATCCGTATCAGTTTCGATGCCGACGGTCGTATTTACTCAAAGTCGGGTGCTCGTTACAATAGTCTGGGCGCTTACGAAGCCGGCAAGACATATCGCATCGATTTGAATGTAGATTGTGAATTCCGTACCTATACCGTGCGTGTGAATGGCGGTAGAGAAGTGCGTCGTATTTTCTATGCACCTGCTGCCACTTTGGAACGCGTGATGTTCCGCACCGGTGCCGTTCGTTTCGATCCGACGCCCGATACGCCTGCCGATCGTTTCACCGATATGGAAAATGCTTCTTCTGTAGAAGCCAAGGAAGCTGTATTCAGAATCTATTCATTGGAAACTTCGGCTAAGTAGCAGCCTTTCTGCGAAAGCTTTTTATTTGATATCGAAGTCCGTGTCAACCAGTGTGTTTGGCACGGCTTCTTTTTTGCTTTTAGGGCTGTATATTTTGTGTATTTTTAAGCGCGAATTTGAGAAATCGATAGTATATTTGTAGCAAAGTATAAATATCACTAATATGAAGAGATTGTTTCTTGTAATTTCTGTGTTGATGGCTGCAGTGAGCCTGCAGGCCGAATCTAAGTCTAAGGTATTGAAAGCCTCTGATTATAAGCATTATGTAGAGTATTTTAATCGCATGGAGGATGAGCCTATTGTGCAGGCTATTCCCAATGCTGAGGCTTGGAATTGGATGGAAAAAAACATTCCTCTGTTCACTTGTCCGCAGGATAATTTCGAGGAAATGTGGTACTTCCGTTGGTGGTCTTTGCGCAAAGGTTTGCAATTGACGCCTCAAGGCTATGTGGTAAATGAATTTTTGGTAAAGCGTTCCTATGCAGACAAGTATAACATGATTGCTTGTGCTGTAGGTCATCATATCAACGAGTTGCGCTGGATTCAGGATCAATCTTACATCGATCAGTATTTGCATATTTGGTTGCGTGGCAACGAAGGTAAGCCCATGAATCGTCTGATGAAGTTTAGTTCGTGGATTCCTGCTGCTTTGTACGACCGTTATCTGGTGCATCAGGATAAAGATTATCTGATGGATCTTTTGCCCGATTTGGAAGCGCATTATCAAGCATGGGACATTCAGCGTTGGCCGGAAGGTTTGTATTGGCAAGGCGATGTGCAGGACGGTATGGAAGAATCTATCAGCGGTGGCCGTCGTATCAAGAATGCTCGTCCTACCATCAACAGCTATATGTATGGCAATGCGGTGGCTTTGTCGGAAATGTTCAAAATGGCCGGAAATACCGAAAAAGCTGCTTTGTACCAAGCTAAAGCTGATACTTTGAGACATTTGGTTCAGACTCGTTTGTGGAGTGAAGATCAGGCCTTCTTCGAAACCCGTCGCATCAAGGATGGAGAATTGGCTCAGGTTCGCGAAGCTATCGGTTATATTCCTTGGATTTTCCATTTGCCCGAAAGCGGAAAAGATTATGAAAAGGCTTGGTTGCAAGTATGCGATACTAAAGGTTTTCTGGCTCCTTATGGCTTGACTACCGCCGAACGTCGTCATCCGGAATTCAGAACCCGTGGAGTTGGCAAGTGTGAATGGGATGGTGCTATCTGGCCTTTTGCTTCGGCTCAGACCTTGACGGCTATGGCCAACGTCTTGAACGATTATCCTCAGAGCTATATCAACGATAGCATTTACTTCATGCACATGAATCTTTATGTGGAATCGCAATACCACAGAGGACGTCCCTACATTGGTGAATATTTGGATGAAGTGACCGGTTATTGGCTCAAGGGCGACCAGTTGCGCAGCCGTTATTACAATCACTCAACTTTTGCCGATTTGATGGTAACCGGTTTGATGGGTTTGCGTCCTCGTCAAGACAATGTGTTGGAAGTAAATCCTCTTGTTCCTGAAAATCAATGGGATTGGTTCTGTATGGACGGCATTCCTTATCACGGCAAATATGTGACTATCCTTTGGGATAAAGATGGCAAGCATTTCAAGAAGGGCAAAGGTTTGCAGATTTTTGTCAATGGCAAGAAAGTGGCTTCCAGCGCTCATTTGCAGAAAATTGAAGTGACATTGAAGTGATGTCCGCAGTTAGAATAGATAATTAATAATCACAGAAGAGTATATGAAGAAGAAATTTCAAGGAGTGGTGGTTCCTATGATAACGCCGCTTTGTTCCGATTTAAGTATTGATACGCAAGCAGTTGCTCGTATCATGCAATCTTTTGCAGCTAATCAGATTTCTCCATTGGTGTTGGGTACTACCGGCGAATCTGCCTCGGTAGGTCCCAAGGAAAGCCTTCGTTTTATGCAAGCCGCTGTAGATAGTAAGTCTGAAGGACAGATGGTCTACGCCGGTTTGGTAGGCAACGATGTGAAGGCTTTGATTTCCTTGGCCAACGAATATGCAGCCATGGGTGTAGACGCCGTGGTGGCTACTTTGCCCGCGTATTATATTTTGACTCCCGAACAGATGAAAGCATTCTATTTGCGTTTGGCCGATGAAGCCAAAGCTCCGGTGTTTATGTATAACATCAAGGCAACCACGCAGATGTCTATTCCGCTCGATGTGGTGGAAGCTTTGAGTCATCACGAAAACATGGCAGGTTTGAAAGATTCGGAACGAGACGAAGAAAAGATGAAAAAGAGCATCGAACTTTTCCAGAACCGTGAAGATTTCTCTTTCTTCTGTGGTTGGGGCGCACAAGGTGCCAACAGTTTGAAGTTGGGTGCAGATGGTATCGTTCCCAGCACGGGTAATATTGTTCCCGAGTTGTATGGCAAACTTTACCAGGCATATTTGGCCGGCGATTTCGAAAAGACCGATTATTATCAGGCACTTACCGATTTGGTGGCAGTGGTGTATCAAAAGGGTAGAACCTTGGGTGAATCTTTGGCAGCCCTGAAGGTATTGATGCAGGATGCAGGTCTTTGCTCAAGCACCATGATGCCTCCTTTGACCGAACTCTCATCAGAAGAAAATCAACGTATTATAGAACAATTTAAAGCTTTATCATTATGACTTCCATCCATTGGGTAGATATTATCATTGTTCTTCTCACCCTGGTGTTTACATTGGGTGTCGGCATTTATGCCTCTCGCAAGAACAATAGTTCGGATGCTTATTTTTCCGGTAGCAACAAAATTCCTTCTTGGGCCATCGGTCTGTCTATTTTTGCCACGCTTATCAGTAGCGTGACTTTCTTGTCTTATCCCTCAGCCGCATACAAAGGCAACTGGATACTTTTGGTACAAGGTTTAATGGTGCCTGTGGTGCTGATTTTCCTTATTTGGGCTATTGTGCCGCTCTTCCGTAAAATGATTCGTTTGAGTACTTACGAATATTTCGAACGTCGTTTCGGTTTGGCAGCTCGTGTTTATTCTTCTTTGGCCTTCATCCTGACGCACTTCTCGAAGATGGGTACCGTGTTGTATCTTATTGCTTTGGCGGTGTATAGTATGACCGGTATCGATGCGCTTTGGATTATCGTGGTATTGGGTATTCTTATCGTGGCCGTTACTTATGTGGGCGGTATGGAAGGCGTTATCTGGATGGACGTTATCCAAGGTCTCTTGCTGATTTTGGGTGGTATCATCTGTGTTATTGTGCTTTTGGTGGCTCCCGAAGCCGGTCCTGCTCAGATTTTCCACGACGCCATCGCCATGAAGAAGATCGATTTCGGTCCGTATAATTTCAGCTTTGCAGAATTGACATTCTGGGTAATGGTTATCAATGGTGCTTTCTATGCTTTGCAGAAATATGGTACCGACCAGACCATCGTTCAACGTTATCTTACCGCAAAATCAGACAAGGAGGCTAAGAAAGCTGCTTACATCGGTGTGGGTCTGAGTGTGCCCATTTGGACAATGTTTATGTTGATCGGTTCTTTGTTGTTTGTGTTCTACAACTCGGGCGAAGCTACACTTCCTGCCGGTTTGAACTCCGACCAAGTGTTCCCGCACTTCATCGTTACCCAATTGCCTGTAGGTATTGCCGGTATCGTGATTGCTGCTTTGGTGGCTGCCGCTATTTCCAGTCTCGACTCTGATATGAACTGCTTGTCTGCCATTATCGTAGAAGATTATTACCAACGTTTCAAACCCAATTGTACCGATAAACAACGTCTGACGATGGGTCGTGCCATGGTGGCTGTATCCGGTTTGGCAACCGTTGGTGTGGCAATGTTGTACTATGCTTGGGAAGGCGAAGGCGTATTGGGCGTTATCTTCGATTTGTATGCTATCTTCTCGGCCGGTATCGTGGGTATTTTCCTCCTAGGATTGTTCAGCAAGCGTGCCAATAAGCAAGGTTTGTACATCGGTTTGATTGTCTGTGTGCTCTTTACCGCTTATGCCGTTCTGACCACGACCAGCATCGAAGTGGATGGCGCCAAGCGTCTGATCCTCGATTTGGGCAACTGGAATTTCCCGCATCATCGTTATATGTTGGGTGTGTATAGCCATCTTATCGTGTTGGTGGTTGGTTATGTGGCCAGTTTGTTCTTCCCGGCTCCCAAGTTGGACAAGGGTTTGACTATTTACGATTACAATACTAAAGAATTGAAGTAATGAATCAGGTAGAAATAATGACACCGAAAAAGGTGTTGATCGGTAGTGATTGTTTTCAGTCTTGGGTAGACGAAGCTTTGCAATCTTCCATCAAAAAGGTGGTGGTATTGTCGGTGGGTCCTATTTGGCCCATGCTGGAAGCATCTTTGCAATTGGCTGCCGATAAAGGATTGAAATTGAAAAAAATAGATTATACATTGCCCGGTGAACCTACCACGGAATATTTTGATGTGCTTCGCAAGGAAGCCGCTAGTTTCCGTCCCGATCTTATCTTGGGTGTCGGTGGTGGCAGTGTGTTGGATGTGGCTAAATTGCTGGCGGCTCTTTGCGATCGTAAGACGCCCATTTCCAAATGTTTCGGTAAAGGAATGCTCGATAAGAGAAGCATTGCGCTCTATTGTGCGCCCACTACGGCCGGTACCGGTAGCGAAGTTTCTCCCAACGCCATTCTGCTCGATTCCAACGATGGCGAAAAGAAAGGTATCATCAGTCCGTATCTTTTGCCCGATTGCACCTTGATCGATCCGATGTTTACTTTGAGTTTGCCCGCCAAGATTACCGCAGAAACCGGTATGGATGCTCTCTGTCATTGCGTGGAAGCTTTTATCAACAAAAATGCTCATCCTTTTGTGGATACTTATGCCTTGCGTGGTATTGGATTGGTTTGCAAGAACTTGCTGAAAGCTTGTCGTGATGGTCGCAATAAACCGGCCCGCGAAGCTTTGGCCATGGCCTCCATGATGGGCGGTCTTTGTTTGGGCCCGGTGAACACTTGCGGCGTTCATGCGCTTTCTTATGGTTTGGCCGGAAAATACCACATGTCGCATGGTTTGGCCAATGCGCTGCTTTTGCCCGAAGTTTTGCGTTTCAACAAGCCGGCTTGTCTGGCTCGCTTCGGTGCGATGGCCAAGGAAATAGGTTTGCCTTATCGCTATGACAATCAGCAGAATGCGGATGCCGTTATTGAGTATATCCAGCAACTTTCTGCCCAATGTGGCATTCCGCAGCATTTGTCCGAAATCGGTATCAAGAAGGAAGATATTCCCGAAATGGCCGATATGGCGATGAATGTGACACGTTTGCTTTGCAATAATCCTCGAGAAATTACCCGAGAAGATGTTATCACTATTTACGAAAATATTTATTAATGGATATGAAACCTATCGTTAGTATAAGTATGGGTGATCCCGCCGGTATCGGTCCTGAAATCACCGTCAAAGCTTTGCAGTATGCTTCTGTTTACGAAAAATGTCGTCCCATGGTGGTGGGCGATGCCAAAGTGATGCGCGCTGCCATTGAATTCCTGGGTTTGGATATGCAGGTACGTGCCATCAAAGCGGTATCGGAAGCAAAATTTGAACAGGGCTGTATCGATGTGTACGATTTGGACAATGTGGATATGAGCCAGTTGCAATATGGTCAGGTGTCGGCTATGTGCGGTCGTGCTGCTTTCGAAGCCGTGCGTTGCAATATCGACCTGGCGATGAAAGGCGAAATCGATGCTACGGTGACGGCTCCCATCAACAAGGAAGCTATCCACATGGCCGGTTTCAACTTTTCGGGTCATACCGAAATTTACGCTCATTTCACCGGAACGCACAATTATGCCATGCTTTTGGCCGATGATGCTTTGCGCGTGATTCATGTCAGTACGCACGTTTCTTTGCGTGAAGCTTGCGATCGTGCCAAGAAAGAACGCGTGCTCAATGTGATTACTTTGCTGCACAATGCTTGCCGTCAGTTTGGTATTGAAAAGCCCCATTTGGCCGTGGCCGGTTTGAATCCTCATAGTGGAGAAAATGGTTTGTTTGGTCAGGAAGAAATCGAAGAAATTATTCCGGCTATTCAAGAAGCTAAGGCTCAAGGTTATGATGTGGAAGGTCCCGTGCCCCCGGATACTATTTTCGCCAAAGCAGTGCAAGGCAAATTTGATGGCTGCGTGGCAATGTATCACGATCAAGGTCATATTCCCTTCAAGTTGGTTGGTTTCAAATGGAACAACGAAAAACAGAAAATGGATAGCGTGAAGGGCGTGAATATTACGCTTGGATTGCCTATTATCCGTACTTCGGTAGATCATGGTACCGCATTCGAAATTGCCGGTCAGGGTATCGCTTGCGAAGACGCTATGCTGATTTCTATCGATTATGCATTGAAAATGGCTCAAAACAAATAAGTATGATAAGCATTATTGCAGACGATTTTACAGGTGCGGCCGAGGTGGCCGGTATTTGCTTGCGCAGAGGTGTTTCTGTGAGCTTTCTTACCGATATTCCCGATGTCGAAACCATAGAAGAAGTCGATACCGATGTTTTGGTGATTGCCGAAGATACGCGTTCGTTCACGGCCGAAGGTGCGGTGAAAATTTCGCGTATTCTGGCTGAAAATCTGAAGGCTGCCGGCGTGACGCATGTGGTGAAGAAAATCGACTCGGCTTTGCGCGGCTGGGTGCTTTTGGAAATGCGCACCATCGCGGCTGTTTTCGACAAGAAAGAGTTATTGATTCAGCCGGCCAATACCGCAACTCGTCGCTCCATCAAGGATGGCCTGTATTATGTGGAAGATAAATTGTTGGCCGATACGGCTTTTGCCAACGATCCTGAGTTTCCGGTAAAAAGTTCGCAGGTGCATAGTATCATCGAATCGCGCAATGTGATTGCCTCTGCGCCCATTCCTTACCAAGTGCCCGATGCTGCCACTACCGATGATTTGCGTGCCAGCGTGCGTATGTGTCGCGAAGATGTTTTGGCCGGTGGTAGTGCCGATTTCTGGCGTGAGTATCTGGAAGAACAGATTGAAAAAGGTGTGGTGAAAGCTTTCCCCAATGACGAACAGAAACAAACCACCATTGCTTTGCAAGATTGTCTGATGATTTGCGGCAGTGCCCACTTGAACAGCATGCAAGGCTCTGAACGACTGGCTGCCGAAGGTATGCCCTTGATGAATCTTCCTGCCTCGATGTTGCAAGAAGATAAGGTGACCGAAAGCGACATTCAGGCTTTTGTGGAAGCTTGTGCCACCACTTGGGAAATTTCGCAACGCTTGTTGGTTCGTTTCGGTCCCAAGCCGGTGAAGTTCGATTCTTGCGCCGAGCATCTTCGTTATCGCATGACGGAATCTATGTTCATGCTTTTGCAGAAAATCAATCCTTCGCATCTGCTCATCGAAGGTGGCGCGACGGCCTATAGTCTTTTGCAACGTTTGGGTTGGAACAGTTTTACACCTGTTCGTGAATGGACGCCCGGTGTGGTGCAATTGCGCTTGAACACAGAACCTTATTGTTATATTACGCTCAAGCCGGGAAGCTATGCCTGGCCTAAATTTGAATAATCATTTACCTAACGAATATGAAGAAATTTTTCACTTTGATCTTGCTCGCGTTGAGCCTTAATGTGGCCCAGGCCAAGTTTATCAACATGTTGGACTTTGGTGCCAAGAACGACAGCGTGTTCCTTAATACGGACGTTATCGCCCAGGCTATCGATACCTTGGCAGCTAATGGCGGTGGTACCTTGTATTTTCCTGCCGGCGATTATCTAACCGGCCCTATCACCTTGAAAAGTAATATCACCATCGAAGTTGAAGCTGGTGCAAGTCTTTGTTTCTCAGATAACTTCGACCACTACATGCCTTATGTGGAAATGCGTTATGAAGGCGTGGTAATGAATAGTTTCCATCCGCTTATTGCCGCTTACGATGCCGAAAACATTGCCATCAAGGGTCGTGGTACGCTCGAAGGTAATGGCCGTGAATGGTGGAACGAAGCTTGGCGCAACGAAGGCAATGTGAAGGCCGGCGAAAAGAAACGCAATAAATATCAACAAGCTTGGGTAGAAGCCAATCCCGATTTGAAACTCGAAGAACAATCAGATTGGAAGAGAACCTTGGCCCGCGAATTTTTCCGTCCTCCTTTCATTCAGTTCTATCGTTGTAAGAACATTCTTATCGAAGGTTTGCATATTCAGAACTCTCCTTTCTGGACGGTGAATCCTGAATTCTGCGAAAACTTGAATATCAAGGATTTGACCATCTACAATCCCGAATCGCCCAATACCGACGGTATCAATCCTTCTTCATGCAAGAATGTACATATCTCCAATTGTCACATCAGCGTAGGCGACGACTGTATCACCATTAAATCGGGTCGCGATTTGCAGGGTCGTCAATACGGTGTTCCTTGCGAAAATATCACCATCACCAATTGTACCATGTTGAGCGGTCATGGTGGCGTGGTTATTGGTAGCGAAATGTCGGGTGATGTGCGTAAAATTACCATCAGCAACTGCGTATTTGATGGCACCGACCGTGGTATCCGTCTGAAATCTACCCGTGGTCGTGGCGGTATCGTCGAAGAAATTCGCGTGGATAACATCGTGATGAAGAACATCCAGAAAGAAGCCATCATCTTCAACCTTTTCTATTCGAATGTGCCTCAGGAACCAGTGAGCGAACGTACGCCCATTTTCCGCAACATCCACATTTCCAATATGACAGGTACCGAAGTGAAGGCTGCCGGTGGTATCCGCGGTATTCCTGAAATGCCCGTGAGCGATATCTCTATCAATAATGTAAACATTCAGGCTGAAACCGGTTTCTTTATTCAGGAAGCCAAGAACATCACCATCAGCGACTTTATCGTGAATTCAGATAAGGGTCCGGTATTGGATGTACGCAACTCGGAAGAATTGTATTTCGACAATGTTCGCACCATGGAAGTGAATGCCGAAGTGCCTGTTATCCGTATGGAAAATGCTAAGAATGTGTTCATTACCAATTGTTTCCCCATGGCAGGAAGCGCTGCTTTCCTCGAACTGAGAGGTGCTGAAACAGAAAAGGTTGTGCTTCGCAACAATTATGTGGAACGTTTGGATAAGGCTATCGTATTGGCTCCCGAAGTGTCTAAAAAAGCACTGGTAAAATGAAAAAATATATCAATCATATTGCCCTCTTTTTCTTGCTGGGTGCACTTACTGTGAACGCCCAGCAGAAAACAGAGTGGGAATTATGGCATTCCGACACGCTGGCCAAGCGCGACTTGCAGCTGCAGCGTCCTACCAGCGACACGAAGTTCGCCAAGCCTTTGGTGGAGGTGTTGAAGTATATCGAAGAGCAGTTTTCTGTGAAGTTGCGCTATTCCAAAAACGACGTGAACGGCGTGATGCTGAAATATGCGGAATATCGTTATCGTCCTTGGAGCGTGGAAGAAACTTTGGACAACGTACTCAAACCGCTCGATTTGAAATTTGTCAAGCAAAAAGAAGCTGTGTACGAAATCAAGCCTTTTGAATATGCGCGTCGTTTGCCGGAAGATGGTGAGGATATTCTGAATTATTTGCAAACTGTTTATGCCGACAAGGCTTCTTGGGAGGCTCGTCGCGCTGTTTTGCAGAAGGAATTACGTGAAAATGCCGGACTGAACGGCTTGCCGGCGCAGCCGGCAAGCAAGCCCATCTTCAGCAAAAAGCGTATCTATGGCGATTATTATGTGCAGAATTTCGCCTTGGAAATCTTGCCGGGCGTTTATTGCACGGGCAGCATGTATCATCCGCTGAAATATAAAAAGGCATCTTGTCCTATCGTGTTGAATCCCAATGGACATTTTGGCAAAGGACGTTATCGTTACGATCATCAGGTGCGTTGTGCTATGCAGGCCAAAATGGGTTGTATCGCAGTTAGTTACGATCTTTTCTCTTGGGATGAACAATTGTTGCAATTCGAACCGCGTGCACATCGTACGGCTATGGCACATACTATTCAGAGTTTGAACGCCATTCGTCTCTTGGATTATCTTTGTTCGCTGCGTGAAGCCGATACCACGCGTGTGGGTATTACCGGTGGCAGCGGAGGCGGCAGTCAGACCATGTTCATTACCGCCATCGACGATCGCATTACGCTCAGTATTCCGGTGGTGATGACATCTTCGTATTTTGTGGGGGGGTGTCCTTGCGAAAGCGGTAATCCTATTCACTTGAGTGCCAATGGCACCAACAATGCTGAAATTGCAGCCATGTGCGCGCCTCGTCCTATGTTGATTGTTTCCGATGGTAAAGACTGGACCAAAGATGTGCCTTGGCTGGAGTTCCCTTTCATTCAAAGAACCTATGCTTTTTATGGCGCGAACGATCAGGTGGAAAATGCGCATTTCCCCAAGGAAGGTCACGATTATGGCCCATCCAAGCGTCAGGCGGCTTATGCTTTTATGGCTAAACATTGGCAGCTGAAATGTGCTCATCTGAAAACTGCAGAAGGTCTTTTCGACGAATCTTCTTGCGTGGAAGAGGATGCTAAGTTGCTGAAAGTTTGGGGCGAGAATGGTGAAGATCTGCCCGAAAATGCCTTGAAAGGCATCGAGAACCTATACAGATTGTTTCATACTTACGGACAATAAATACTAACTTAAATGAAAAAGATTTTATTAGGAGCGCTTGCGTCGCTCATTGCCCTGACGGCTTTTTCGGCAGAGAGAGCCAAGCCATGGGATCACGGAAAATTGCAAGTGAGTGAAAATGGTCGCTACTTGGTACACGAAGATGGTGAGCCTTTCTTCTGGTTGGGAGAAACGGCCTGGTTGTTGACCTCGCGTCTGTTGCGCGAAGAAGTGGATTTCTATCTGAGAGATCGTGATAAAAAAGGATATAACGTTATTCAAGTATCCATTTTCCATAGTTATCCTCAGTATAATGTGTACGGAGAATGTGCAACGCCTTTTGGTTACGATTTCAAAAAAATAGATCGTCCGGGTTATTATGGTTATTGGAATCACGTGGATTATGTGATTGATGCCGCAGCCAAGCGTGGTATGTATGTGGCCATCGTGTGCACCTGGGGTTCTGAAACCGTGAAGAACGGTCATATGAATGTGGAAGAAGCTAAAAAGTATGCCGAGTTTTTGGCCAAACGTTATGCCGACCGACCCAATATTATCTGGATGATTGGTGGCGACGTTAATCCCGAAGCTAATATGGATGTTTGGCATGCCATGGCTGAAACCATCAAGAAATACGACAAGAATCACCTGATGACTTATCATCCCGTGGGCAGAACTTCTTCGGCTAATTGGTTCCACGATGCACAGTGGCTCGATTTCCATATGTTCCAGTCGGGACATCGTCGTTATGGACAAAATGGCGGACAAATTGAAGGTTATCCCATTGAACAGGATACCGAAGAAGACAACTGGCGTTATGTGGAAAAGGCTTATGCTTTGACGCCTGCCAAGCCGGTTATTGATGGCGAACCCAGTTACGAAGGCATTCCTCATGGTTTGCACAGTGGTGATGAACCTTATTGGACCGCTCCTGAAATTCGTCGATATGCTTATTGGTCGGTGTTTGCCGGTGCTTTCGGTCATACTTATGGTGACAATGCGGTGATGCAGTTTTATGTGCCCAGCATTATTGGTTCTTTTGCTCCTAAGTTGCCTTGGTACGAAGCTATACAAGAACCCGGTGCTGCCCAAATGCAACATTTGAAAGCTTTGATGACGCGTTTCCCCTTCACCCAAGGTCGTCCCGATCAGAGCTTGATTCTGAACGAAGTAGGCGAAAAGTACGATCGTTTGGTGGCTACTCGCGGCGAAGATTATGCTTTGGTGTATACCTATACCAATCGTGCCATCAGCATCGACTTGGATAAAATTGCCGGAAGAAATAAGCAGGTATTTTGGTTCATTCCTGAAACGGGTGAATATAAATATGTAGGCAGAAAGCGTGGCCGTCAGAGTTTTATGCCCGAAGGTGGTTATGGTGCCGGTAAAGATAAAGTCTTGGTGGTATTCGATGCCGACAAGAAGTATGTAGAAATTTCCGCCGAAGACCAAGCCCGCATCCAGGCAGAAAACAATGCTCGTTCCGATGCGCAGTTGGACAAGAAAGCTGCCGAATGGACCGCTTCGCTCAATTTGAACAATCCTGAAAAAGAAGCCCGCGTGGCTGCTATCATCGCTACGCATCAGAAGGCTATCCGCGATTGGCATAATGCACACGTAAACGATATTCCTAAAGGCGCTATCGATCCGGCCACCGGCAAGCCTTTGAATGATGTTTATCGCCAGATGATTGCCATTTCTTCTATTCCTGCATCTGTTACGCAAAATCTGATTGATGGTTTGAGCGCCGAATTGACGCCCGAACAAGTGGAACAAGTGCTTGATAAACACACTGTTGGTAAAGTTGCATTTACTTTGCAGGGTTACAAGGATATGTTCCTCGATGAATTTACGCCCGAAGACGAAAAAGTGGTGTTGGCCAATCTGAAAGAAGCTCGTCTGAAAGCGATGGATTACAAGAATATGAATCTGATCAACCAGGTTTTTGAAATCTATAAGACCAAGAACGAACAATATTTTACCAATTCCGGTCGTGATTGGAAAACTTATTACAAAGCTTGGGCTGAAAGAAGAAAAGCAGAAAAAGCCGCGAAAGAAGCTGCCAACAAAAAACAATAAGATATGGAAAAAAAGAATTGTATGAAAAGATGCTCATGTTGTTGTCTCGTTATCGGCTTGTTCTTTTTGGCGCTGGCCGTTGTGATGTTTTTCATCAACAACAATGAGTACAATTGGAAAAAAGGTGTTGTAGAAAGTCAGTTTTTGTACGAAAAGGCTGATTTTGCCGAATGTCATTCTGCCTCTTTGGCCGAAACACCCGAAGGTTTGATTGCTACCTATTTCGGTGGAACCAAGGAACGTTTTCCCGATGTAAGTATTTATGTGTCGCGCAAACCCAATGGTAGCGATGTTTGGCAAGCTCCTGAAAAAGTGGCCGAATGTATCATTGGCGAAGATCCCGGTCATTGGCCCAACGCTGGTGACGTGAAGCGTTATCCTTGTTGGAATCCTGTGCTTTATCAGATTCCCGGTGGTGATTTGTTGCTGTTCTACAAGGTCGGTCCTCATCCCAGTACATGGAAAGGTCGCTTGATTCGTTCGTCGGATAATGGTCATACTTGGTCTAAGCCCGATACTTTGCCCGACGGTATTATCGGTCCGGTGAAGAATAAACCCGAAATGATCAATGGTGAACTTTTCTGTCCTTCAAGTCAGGAAGGTAATGGCTGGCGTTTGTTCTTGGATATCACCCCCGATTATGGCAAAACTTGGCGTCAAGTGGGTCCTATCAACGAAAGAGCTCCTTGGTTGGCTATCCAGCCCAGTATTCTCAAGCATAAAAACGGCGATTTGCAGATGGTGTTCCGCACTCGTAACCGTCGTGTAGGTACTACTTGGTCGCACGATGGCGGTGAAACCTGGACCAAACTTGATAGTCTGGAATTGCCCCAAAATAACTCAGGTACCGATGCGGTTACTTTGCAGGACGGTCGTCATTTGTTGGTGTACAATCATGTCTTGCCCGATGGTGAATTGGCCAAGGGTGCCCGTACGCCTCTGAATGTGGCTTTGTCGAAAGATGGTATCAACTGGTATGCTTCTTTGGTGTTGGAAGATTCTCCCATCAGTCAGTATTCTTATCCGGCCGTTATTCAAACCGCTGATGGTTATGTGCATTTCTTGTACACCTGGCGTCGTGAACGCATGAAATATGTGAAGGTGGATCCCAAGAAAATGCAGATGGTAAAAATTAAGAATCTCTGCTGGCCCGGTCATGATACGCCGCTGGCTGTGGAAGGTGCCGGCGATACGCGTTTCCCCATTGCTGTTTGCGACTGGATGATTTTGAAACGTCAGAAAGAATCGGCTATTCCTTTGGCTCGTATTATCGGTTGCAACGGTATCGAAGTGGATATGAATTCTTTGAGCAATCATCCTACTTTCCAAAGTCGTTTCAAAGATAATCCCGAAGCCTTGATGTCGTACAAGCGTTTGGCTGCCCAAAGTGGTGTGAAGATTGCTTCTGTGGCTATGTCTGGTTTCTATGCACAATCTTTCGCTACGCGTGAAAGCTATATCCAGCCTGTGGCCGACTGTATCGAAGTAATGAAAGGTCTCGGTGCGAAAGTTGCCTTCTTGCCTTTGGGTGTCAACAGCGATTTGGCTGCTCATCCCGAATTGTATCCTGCTGTGGTTTCTCGCCTGAGAGAAGTGGCAAAAATGGCCGAAGAAGCCGGTGTGGTGATCGGTATCGAAACCAATTTGGATGCCAAGAACGAAGTGGCTTTGCTGAAAGAAATTGCTTCTCCTGCCATCAAGATTTACTACAATTTTGCCAATGCTTGGAAGTATAACCGCGATATTCATCAGGAATTGCGCATTTTGGGTGCTGAAAATATTTGTCAGATTCACTGTACCAATACCGATGGACAATGGTTGCAGAACGACCCGCAGGTTGATATGCCCGCCATCAAGAAAACTTTGGAAGAAATCGGTTATCGTGGCTATCTGGTGATGGAACGTTCTCGCGACGCCTCTATGGTTCGCGACGTAAAGGCCAACTATACAGCCAACTGTTCTTATCTGAAGTCTGTTTTCCAACCTGAATAATAAACAAGCTTGTAATCTGTGTCAATATATCCATGTTGGCACAGATTATATTTTTTAGAGATAGCTATGAAAAGAATCATCATCATCGCTCTGTCGGCCGTGTTTTCTCTGAATCTGTGGGCTCAGACGGTGCTCAGTGTCAAAGATAATGAGATGGATGTGCATCATGCGCTCCGTACGGTTCGCGAATGGCGTCGTTTGGATGCCGTCGGTAAATCGACAGGCGTGGATTTGAGCAAGGGCGTTGTCATCGAATTGCCCGAAGGTCAGTTTTTCTTGGACGAGCCTTTATTTCTTCGTCCCGAAGATGCCGGAACGGCCGAAAGCCCGACCATTATCCGTGGTGCAGCCAACGGAAAAACCATTTTGAGCGGCGGTTGTGCATTGCCCGCCAAGGCTTGGAAAAAGGTGTCGAAAGTGTCCGGATTGCCCGCCAAGGCGCAGTCGAAAGTTTATGTTTGTCCGCAGCCTAAAGTGGCCGGTCGTTATTTGAGTTTTCGTCAGTTGTGGGTGAATGGTCAAAAGGCTGTGCGCGCCCGCGATGTGAACGATTTCGACCAAATGAAACGCATGTTGGCTTGGGATAAACATCAACAAGTGCTTACCATTCCAACGCCCGCAGTGAAGCATTTCCAAACGCTAGACGGTATGGAATTGGTTTTGCATCAGATGTGGGCCATTTCCAACTTGCGCGTGGCTTCGCTCACGCGCAACGGCGATTCCACCCAAGTGCGTTTTCATCAGCCGGAAAGTCGCGTGCAGGCTGAGCATCCTTGGCCTTGTCCCATGACAACCAAAGGCTTGGAATCTCCTTATTATCTGTGCAATGCGATCGAATTTCTGGATATGCCCGGCGAATGGTATCTGGATGAAGACAAACATTTGCTCTATTATTGGCCGCGTCAAGGCGAGGTCTTGTCTAAGGCAGAGGTGATAGTTCCCAGCCTGGAAACCTTGGTCGATGTACAAGGCACCAAGGAACGTCCTGTGTCGCATGTCCGTTTCGAAAATATCACTTTCAGTCACACTTCTTGGATGCGCCCTTCTTTGCAGGGCCATGTGCCTTTGCAGGCCGGTATGTATCTCTTGGATGCCTATAAATTGCGTCCTCACGGTGTGCCCGGCAATCCTAATCGTGGTTTGGAAAATCAGGCATGGTTGGGTCGTCCGGCTTCGGCTGTTCGTTTGCAATCGGTGCATCATACGGCTTTCGAAAATTGTCGTTTTCAGCATATGGCTTCTTGCGCCATCGATTATGTGGAAAATACCGCCTACGATAGCATCAAGTATTGCGATTTTGAAGATATTGGTGGAAATGCCATTCAAGCCGGCCGTTTCTCCGATATCGGTACGGAAAGCCATTTGCCTTACGATACCAAGGATATCCGCGAGCTCTGTACCTATCTTTATATAGGTGATAATGTCTTGCACGATATTACCAATGAAGATTGGGGTTGCGTGGCCATTTGCGCCGGTTATGTGCGCAATGCTACCATTGAATACAACGAAATCAGCGAAGTGTCCTATTCGGGCATCAGCTTGGGTTGGGGTTGGCAGAAAGCGCTCAACTGCATGCGTGAAAATGTGGTGAAGGGCAATTATATCCATCATTACGCCAAGCATATGTACGATGTGGCCGGTATTTATACCTTGTCGGCGCAGCCAAAAACGCTGATTACCGAAAATGTGGTAGATAGTATTTATAGTCCTTGGTATGTGCACGATCCGCATCATTGGTTTTATCTGTATACCGACGAGGGTTCTTCTTTTATGATGGTGAAAGACAACTGGTGTCCTGCGGAAAAATTCTTGCAAAATGCCAATGGCCCCGGTAATACCTGGCAGAACAATGGTCCGATGGTGAGCGAAGAAATCAAAGCGCGCGCCGGACGAAGATCACGATAAAGCCATAGAACCTGTACCTAAAGAATTTGGGTACAGGTTCTATGGCTTTCTAATGCATTGATTTTTAGCAAATTGAGAAAAATTTAAAAATAATTGCAAAAATGTTTGTAGATTGATATAAATGTAGTACTTTTGCAGCCGATTTCATAAGGGTTCTAATCCAAGCGAGGATAGTTGTTAAAAAGTTAGTAGTTAAGTTGTTAGGTAAAGATTGTAAAGTGTTAGTTCTTGCTTGTCTTTATGAAATCTAATTGAAATACATTTTTCTCAATATATTTCCAAACGTGAAGATAGTGGCAAATTTTTGCCTTATCTTTACGCTTTTTTATTTTATGGATATTCCTTCTGAGGGAATCCAATCATATATCGTTTTTAAAAATCAGTGATTATGTCTAAGATACTTTTGCACAATATCTGGCATCAGGATGGCGCTTATGATATACAGATAGAAAATAATCGTTTCGTTGCCATTACGAAAACCAAAGCCTTGTCCGAATGGAACTTGGCTGATGATATCCAGGTGGTGGATGCCAGCGGAAAAGCTATTTTGCCGGCATTTTACAATGGTCATACGCATGCAGCGATGAGTCTTTTGCGCGCGTACGCCGATGATATGCCTTTGGCAACCTGGCTCAATGAGCATATTTGGCCGGCCGAAGCCAAGATGACCGCCGAAGATATGTATCATGGCGTGAAGCTTTCCATTCTGGAAATGATAAAAAGCGGAACGGTTTTCTTCAACGATATGTATTTTGCCTGGGAGCGTTGTGCGGAGGCTGTCGAAGAGATGGGTTTGAGAGCGCTGGTGGCCGATTCTTTTATCGATAGGGGAGATGAGGCGTATGCCAATGCTTTTTTGGCGCGTTTCAAAGCCCAGCAATCCTTGAATACCGATAAGCTGCGTTTTGCCATTGCGCCTCATGCTATGTATACGGTGGGTGGCGATATGTTGCGCCGTTGTGCCGAGGCTGCCTGCGAAGCAGATCAATTCTTGCATATTCATTTGGCTGAAACTCAGCAGGAAATGGACGATAGTCTGGCGAAATACGGCATGACTCCCACGGAATATTTGCATTCATTGGGCGTTTTAGGTCCGAAAACCATCGTGGCGCATGCTATCTATCTGACGGATAATGATATGGATATTTTGAAGGAAACGCAGACGGTCTTGGTGCACAATCCATGTTCCAATATGAAGCTGGCTTCGGGAATATTTCCGTCTAAAGCGGTGAGCGACAAAGGTTTGAGAGTGATTTTGGGTACCGATGGATCTTCATCCAACAACAATTTGGATATGCGCGAAGAAATGAAATTTGCTGCTTTGATGGCCAAGTTGCGTTATGGTGCCGAGGCTTTGCCTGCCACGCAAGTCTTGCAATGGGCTACGGCCGATGCTGCTGCGGCTTTCGGAATAGATGCCGGTGTTATCGCCGAAGGAAAATTGGCCGATGCGGTGATTGTCAATCTGAAGCACGAGCGTATGACGCCTTCGTTCAATCTTACTTCCAACTGGGTATATTCTGCCGACAGTTCGGTGATTGATAGTGTTTTGTGTGATGGTCGTTTTCTGATGCGCCATGGACGTGTGCCCAACGAAGACCAAATTCGTGAAAATGCCGAGCGTTGCGCTTTCGATTTGTTGAAACGTGTGAAATAAGTTACTTTTGTCGTTTGCTAACTGAAAAATACAGATAATTATGCCAATGCCTTCACATCGTGGCTGGATAATGCCCGAATCGCCTATTCGTAAATTGGTTCCTTTGGCTCGTCAAGCAGAAGCCAGAGGCTTGAAAATATATCATTTGAACATCGGTCAGCCGGATATCAAAACCCCGCAAGTGGGCTTGGATGCGCTGAAACATATCGACCGCAGCATTCTGGAATATACGCAGAGCGAAGGCTTGCTGAGTTTGCGTCAGAAGTTGGCGGCCTATTACAATCGTTTCGGAATTGAGGTAGATCCTTCGGAAATTATTGTCACCACCGGTGGTTCGGAAGCGGTGTTGTTTGCTTTTATGGCTTGTCTCGATCCTGGCGATGAGATTATTGTGCCGGAACCTGCTTACGCCAACTATACGGCTTTTGCTATTTCCGGAGGTGCGATTATTCGTCCTTTGTTGTGTTCTGTCGACAATGATTTTGCCTTGCCTTCTTTCGATGAATTTGAAAAGATGATCACCAAGCGTACGCGTGCCATTCTGCTGTGTAATCCCAACAATCCCACGGGACATATCTATACGGCCGAAGAAATGGAGCACATTCGTCAGTTGGTGAAAAAATACGACCTGTATCTGTTTTCGGACGAAGTGTATCGCGAGTTCTGTTATTCCGATACGCCGCATATTTCGGCCATGCAATTGGAAGGTATCGAAGATAATGTGATACTTATCGACTCTGTGTCAAAACGTTATAGCGAATGCGGTATCCGTATCGGGGCTTTGATTACCAAGAACAAACAAGTGCGCAAGGATGTGATGAAGTTTTGTCAGGCGCGTCTTTGTCCGCCGCTTATCGGGCAGATTGTGGCCGAAGCCTCGATGGATGTTTCCGAAGAATATATGCAGTCGGTTTACGATGAATATTTGGAACGTCGCAATTATATGATCAAGGCCATCAACGAGATCCCCGGTTGTTATTCGCCCATGCCAATGGGGGCTTTTTATACGGTGGCTCGTTTGCCCATTGATGATGCCGATAAGTTTTGCGCCTGGTTGCTGGAATCGTTTGAATATCAAGGAAAAACTTTGATGATTGCGCCCGCGTCCGGTTTCTATTCTGCCAATAGTATGGGTCGTAACGAAGTGCGTATGGCTTATGTGATGAATCTGGAAGATTTGTCTGTGGCGATGGATCTTTTGCGTCGTGCTTTGGAAATCTATCCCGGTAGAACTATGTAATTGTCTCTGTATCAGGGATGGCATCTTTCGAATATCATATTGCTCGCCGTTTGTTCTTTGAGCCGCAACAAGACAAACAAGTGTCGCGTCCGGCAGTGCGTATCGCGCTGATTGGTATGGCGGTCGGTTTGGCGGTGATGATTGCTTCCGTGTGTATCGTCATCGGGTTCAAACATCAGGTGGAAGCCAATGTGATGGGCTTGAGTTCTCATATTCAGGTGACGAACTATCATTCCAATTATTCTTACGAAATGGTGCCCATCGAGCGCCCTGATACTTTGCCATCGCTCTTGCAAGATATTCCCAATATTCGTCATATTCAGCGATATACCACCAAAACGGGTATGCTGAAAACCCAAGACGAAGTGCAGGCGATGATATTCAAAGGCGTGGCCGACGATTTCGACTGGAGTTTTTTGCAAGACAAGATAGTGGCCGGAGAAATCCCTGATTATCAAGCTGGAACACCTTCTAATGAGGTGCTGATTTCGCAATATACGGCCAATCTGCTCCGTTTGTCGCTCGGCGATGATTTTTATGCTTATTTTACCAGAGATGAACAGATTCTGGCGCGAAAATGGAAAGTGGCTGCCGTTTTCGATACGCATTTTTCGGAGTTCGACCGACATTTTCTTTTGCTCGACAATCGTCAGTTGGCGCGATTGAACGGTTGGCAGTCTCATCAGGCGGGCGGTTTGGAAATCTTTGTGGATGATATTCGCGATATTGTCGATACCGATGTGGCGGTGTACAATCGTCTGTTTGCTTTCGGTTCGGAACAGCAGTTGGCTTATTACACGCAGTCGGTCTACGATTTGAATCCGCAGATTTTCGGTTGGCTCGATTTGCTGGATATGAATGTTTGGCTCATTTTGGCCTTGATGATTTTTGTGTCGGGTTTCAATATGATTTCCAGTCTGTTGATTCTTATTTTGGAACGCACCAATCTGATAGGCATGCTTAAAGCAATGGGAGCCAACAATCTGTCTTTGCGCAAGGTCTTTCTTTGGCTTTCTACTATGCTGACGCTGCGCGGAATGTTTTGGGGAAATGTTATCGGTTTGGGGCTGTGCGCTTTGCAATATTTCTTCCATCTGATACCGCTCGATGCGGCAGTGTATTACGTGTCCAGTGTGCCTGTGGAATTCAATTTCTTTCTCATTATTCTGCTCAATCTTGGGGTAGCTTTCGCTTCTTTCCTGATGATGTTGCTGCCCTCTGGGCTGGTGAGTCGTATCGCGCCGGTGAAGGCGATTCGCTTCGATTGATTTTTTTAGAATTTTTAGCAGAAAACTTCGCTTTTTTAGTGGCTTTTCTTATCTTTGTCTCTCGTGTCCGTCAAGGATGCGGGCAGAAGTTTCATTGCGTAAAATCAAACGGTTATGAAAAAGCTTTGGATTTGTGTTTTGGCAACAATGTCTTTGGCTTTGTCGCTTTCGGCAGCCGAAAAAGCTACGTTGGTAGTGAAGGGAAATCTGGCAGAATACGAAATTTCCCGTCATATTTATGGTCATTTCGCGGAACATCTTGGTCATTGTATTTATGGTGGCATTTGGGTGGGTCCCGAGTCGTCCATTCCCAATACCGATGGCTATCGCAATGATATTGTGGCTGCTTTGAAAGAAATTCAGATTCCAAATCTCCGTTGGCCGGGTGGTTGTTTTGCCGATGAATATCATTGGCGCGATGGTATCGGTCCGCGCGAAAGTCGTCCGAAAATGGTAAATACGCATTGGGGCGGCGTGGTGGAAGACAATTCCTTTGGTACGCACGAATTTCTCAATTTCTGTGAATTGCTTGGAACCGAACCTTACATCTGCGGCAATTTGGGTAGCGGCACCGTGGAAGAAATGTCTAAATGGGTGGAATACATCACTTTCGATGGCGAATCGCCTATGGCTAATCTGCGTAAGGAAAATGGTCGTGAAAAACCTTGGTCGGTGAAATTCTGGGGCGTAGGTAACGAAAACTGGGGCTGCGGCGGCAATATGACGGCTCAGTTCTACAGCGATCAATACCGTCGATATGCTACCTATTGTCGAAATTATGGCGACAATCGTCTGATGAAAATTGCCGGCGGACCTAATGGCGGCGATGTCAATTGGACGGAAACTTTGATGAAGAACATTGGTACGGGTCGCATGTGGGGATTGTCGATGCATTATTACACGGTGCCCAAGGGTTGGGGTCCCGGCGGTAAAGGTTCTGCCACCGATTTCGACGAAGAAGAATATATGATTACCATGCAGAAAAGTCTGCAAATGGACGAATTGATTCGTCGTCATACCGAAGTGATGGATATGTACGATCCCAAGAAAAAAGTGGCGCTTTGCGTGGACGAATGGGGCGCTTGGTACGATGTGGAGCCTGGTACGAATCCTGGTTTCTTGTATCAGCAGAATACCTTGCGCGATGCTTTGCTTTGTGCTTCTATCCTGAATATTTTCCATCATCATTGCGATCGCGTGCGCATGGCCAATATTGCCCAGATGGTGAATGTGTTGCAAGCGATTATCCTGACCAAAGACGATCAGATGGTGCTGACGCCCACTTATCATGTGTACAATATGTACAAAGTGCATCAGGATGCCAAGATGATTCCGGTGGAATTGCTGGTGCCTCAATATACTTGCGGTACGCGTTCTGTTCCCGCAGTGAATGCAAGTGCTTCTATCGACAAGGATGGTGTGACACATATTTCTCTGGTGAATATCGATCCTCATAACGAGGTGGAAATTTCTTGTCGTCTCGATGACGTGAAGGCGGATCAAGCCTCTGCCAACATCCTGACGGCCGATGCTTTGAATGTCTGCAATACTTTTGAAGCTCCCCAAAACATCGTGCTGAAGCCTTTCAAGCAGGTTAAACTGAAAAAAGACGGCACCTTGATCCTGACTATGCCTGCCAAATCTGTGATTACTGTAACATTGAAATAATAGCTATAATGGAAAAACTTCATCATTTTTTAGCCTTCGACTTGGGTGCGACCAGTGGTCGTTCAATTTTGGCTACCGTAGGTGGCGATAAGTTGGAAATGAAGGAACTTACCCGTTTTCCCAATGTGCTTCTGCCACTTGATGGAAAATTTTATTGGAATATTTACGGTTTGTACGAAGCCTTGCGCGCCGGTTTGTTTGCCGCTGCCAAAGAAGGCGTTAAAATAGATTCTATCGGTATTGATACTTGGGGAGTCGATTTTGTCTATGTGGGCAAAGACGGCTCTTTCTTGGGTTGTCCCAGAGCTTACCGCGATCCTTATACCGAAGGTGCTCCCGAAAAATTCTTCCAAATTGTTCCCCGTAAGGAAGTATACGATGCTACCGGTATTCAGATTATGAATTTCAATAGCTTGTATCAACTTTTTACGGCTAAGAATGAAGGAAGTTCTGCCTTGGAAGCCGCCGATAAAATCCTTTTCATGCCGGACGCTTTGTCTTATATGCTTACCGGCAAACAAGTTTGCGAATACACCATTGCTTCTACTTCTCAGATGTTGAATCCCAAGACCAAGCAGTTTGAACAGAAATTGCTGGATGCTGCCGGTGTTAAATCGTCTCTCTTGCCCGACATTATTGTGCCCGGTACGGTTATCGGTACGCTCACCGATGCTTTGGCCGAAGAAACCGGTTTGGGTAAAGTGCCCGTGGTGGCAGTGGCCGGTCACGACACCGCTTCGGCCGTCGCTGCCGTTCCGGCCGAAGGCGAAGGTTTCGCCTATCTGAGTTCGGGAACCTGGTCGTTGATGGGTATCGAAGTGAAAGATCCTATTATCACCGAAGATTCTTTCAGCATGAACTTTACCAACGAAGGTGGGGTAGAAGGCACCACGCGTTTCTTGAAGAATATCACCGGTATGTGGTTGTTGGAACAATGCCGCAAGGAATGGAAGAAAAAACAGAATGTGTCTTATTCATATCCCGTTATCGAACAATTGGGAACCTCGGCCGATGCCTTCCGCTCTTTGGTAGATCCCGACGATCCTTGCTTTGCCAATCCGCCCAGCATGACCCAGGCTATCGAAGATTATTGCAAGAAAACCGGTCAGCCGGTGCCTATGAATCATGCTCAATTCATTCGTTGTATTTACGACAGTTTGGCCTTGAAGTACAAATGCGTATTGAATAATCTGCAGAATGTGGCTCCTTTCAAGATTGAAAAATTGCATATCATCGGTGGTGGTGCTGTGAATAAATTGATGAGTCAACTTACGGCCAATGCGGTGGGTATTCCTGTGGTTTGCGGTCCGGGTGAAGCTACTGCCATCGGTAATGTGATGATGCAGGCCAAGGCTGTCGGCGTAGTGAATTCATTGCCCGAAATGCGTCAGTTGATTGCCAAGTCTATCCAAACCAATATCTATCTTCCCGAAGATCAGACGGCTTGGGAATTGGCTTATCGTCGTTATTGTCAAATCATTGAACAAAAATAAAAACTTAACATTAACTTTTATGGTAAACGAATCTTTGGTTCTGAAAGCATACGAAGTTGCTAAGGAACGTTACGCTGCTTATGGCGTTGATACCGACAAGGTATTGGAACAATTGCAGAATTTTCATCTCTCTATGCATTGTTGGCAAGCCGACGATGTGAATGGTTTCGAAGTACAAGCCGGCGATTTGTCAGGTGGTATTCAGTCTACCGGTAATTATCCCGGCAAGGCTCGCAATATCGATGAATTGCGTGCTGATATTCTGAAAGCCAAGTCTTTGATTCCCGGTAACCATCGTTTGAATCTGCACGAAATCTATGGCGATTTCCAAGGTCAGGTGGTAGATCGTGATGAAGTGGAACTCAAACATTTCCAAAGCTGGATCGATTGGGCTAAGGAAAACGATACAAAATTAGACTTCAACTCATCTTCTTTTGCTCACCCCAAGAGCGGTAGTTTATCTTTGTCTAATCCCGATAAGGCTATCCGCGATTTCTGGATTGAACATACCAAGCGTTGTCGTGCTATTTCAGAAGAAATTGGTAAGGCTCAGAACGATCCTTGTATCATGAACCTTTGGGTACACGATGGTTGCAAAGACAATTCTGTAAATCATTATATTTATCGTGAACACTTGAAGAACTCTTTGGACGAAATTTTCGCTACCAAGTACGATAACATGAAAGACTGTATCGAAGGTAAAGTTTTCGGTATTGGTTTGGAAAGTTTCACCGTAGGTTCTCACGATTTCTATACCGCTTATGCTGCCAAGAACAACAAGATGCTCACCATCGACACCGGTCACTATCATCCCACCGAAAGTCCTGCCGACAAGGTTTCTGCTGTTTTGCAATTCGTTCCCGAATTGATGTTGCACGTAAGCCGTCCTGTTCGTTGGGACTCCGACCACGTAACTTTGATGGACGATCCTACTTTGGAATTGTTCTACGAAATTGTACGTGCCGGCGCACTCGACCGCGTTCACTACGGTCTCGACTTCTTCGATGGCGCTATCAATCGTTTGGGTGCTTACGTTATCGGTAGCCGCGCTGCTCAGAAGTGTATGTTGCGTGCATTGCTCGAACCCGCTATCATCCGTCAGTACGAATTGGAAGGCAAGGGTTATCAAGTAATGGCATTGTTGGAAGAATGCAAGGCATTGCCTTGGGCTGCTGTTTACGATATGTTCTGCTTGAAGAACAATGTTCCCGTAGCTGACGATTTCATCGCTTGCATCGATGCTTACGAAAAAGAAGTGACTTCCAAGAGATAATCTCAGGAGCATATAAAAAAGAAGACTGTGTCAGATGTGTTATCTTGGCACAGTCTTTTTTTTGTTGCGTATGTTTGCTTGCAAACTTACTTGGTAGAAGTCTTTTTGGTGCTGGCTTTTTTAGTGCTGGTCTTTTTGGTAGAAGTCTTCTTGGTAGAAGTTTTCTTTTCCGTCTTGGCTTTCTTTTCGCCCGTAGTCTTTTTCTCAGCAGCGGCTTTCTTTTTGCTTCCTTTGCTAGGTTCTTGATTGTTAATGATTTGCAAGCAATCTTCGTAAGTCAGTGCCGCGGCATCTGTGCCTTTGACAATTTTGTAATTGGTGCCGGCTTTGCAGATGTAAGGACCAAAACGACCATTCAATACTTGCAAGTCGCTATCTTCGGTGAAAGTCTTCAGCACTTTCTGTGCATCCGCCTGACGTTTGGCCTGAATCAGTTCGATGGCTTCTTCCAAAGAAATTTCCAAAGGATCCTTGTCTTTGGGCAAAGAAACGAATTTGTTGTCGTGACGGATGTAATGACCAAAACGGCCGGTGCCGATAACGATGTCTTTTTCTTCGAATTCACCCAAGTGACGAGGCAATTTGAACAAGTCGAGCGCTTCTTCCAGGCTCAAAGTTTCCATCAATTGGTTTTTCTTGAGCGATGCAAACAAAGGCTTTTCTTCGTCTTCAACGGTGCCAATCTGGGCAATCGGACCGAAACGACCGATGCGAACCGATACCGGACGACCCGATTTAGGATCGGTACCCAAGATTCTGGCGCCCACTTTTTCTTTAGAGTAAGTGTTGGCCATGTCTACGCAAGGATGGAATGCCTGATAAAAATCGTTCATCATGCTATGCCATTCCATTTTGCCTTCTGCCACTTCGTCGAATTGCTTTTCGATAGAAGCAGTGAAATGGTAATCCATGATGTTGGTGAAATGTTCTGTCAGGAAGTCGTTTACCACGATACCGATATCAGTGGGGAAGAGCTTGGCTTTTTCCAATCCGAAGCTTTCGCTCTTGGTCTTTTCGCTCAGCTGGAACTTTTTGTTCATTTCAAGAAGCTGATATTCACGCTTTTCTGCATCTCTGTTTCCGCGAACGATATAATCGCGCTGTTGGATGGTAGAAATGGTAGGCGCATAAGTAGAAGGACGACCAATGCCCAATTCTTCCAATTTGTGCACCAAAGAAGCTTCGTTGTAACGAGCCGGTTTTTGGGTGAATCTTTCGGTGGCCGCAGCTTTATGGAACGTCAGTTCCTGACCTTTTTTCACTTTGGGAAGTATGGTGGTGTTGACGTCTTCGGCCAAATCGGGGTTTTCGTACACTTTCAAGAAACCGTCGAAAGTGAGCACTTCGCCATTGGCTGTGAAAATTTCTTCGCCACCGGAATAGCTGATATTGATAACGGTTTTTTCTACTTGAGCATCAGCCATTTGTGAAGCAATGGTGCGTTTCCAGATCAGTTCGTACAAACGCTTTTCAGCCGTGCTGCCTTCAATCTGACTCAAGTTCATGTAGGCAGGACGAATGGCTTCGTGAGCTTCTTGGGCACCTTTGCTTTTGGTCTGATATTGACGGGTTTTGCAGTATTCGTCGCCGTGGATTTCGCTGATGACAGCCTTGCTGGCAGCCAAAGCCAATTTCGACAAATGCACCGAGTCGGTACGCATATAAGTGATTTTTCCCGATTCGTAAAGACTCTGGGCCACGCGCATGGTCTGGCTGATGGAGAATCCCAATTTTCGGGCTGCTTCCTGTTGCAAAGTAGAAGTAGTGAAGGGTGCAGCCGGCGATTTCTTTCCGGGTTTGGTGCTGACAGACGCAATTTTAAATTTGGCGTTCTTCAGCTTTTCCATCAAAGCCAAGGCTTCTTCTTTCGTGGCAATCTTTTCGGGATAATCGGCTTTCAGTTCAATACTTTGACCATCAACCGCATCCAAGATGAAATGCAGCTGCAGACGGTAGAAACTTTCCGATTGGAAATTGAGGATTTCACGCTCTCTTTCCACGATAAGACGCACGGCTACCGACTGAACGCGACCGGCCGAAAGCGCAGGCTTGATGCGTTTCCACAGAATGGGTGACACTTCAAAACCTACCAAGCGGTCCAATACACGACGGGCTTGCTGGGCGTTTACCAAATTTTCGTCAATTTTGCGTGGAGTCTTGATGGCCTCGGTAATGGCATTCTTGGTAATCTCGTGGAAAACAATGCGTTTGGTTTTGCTTGCTTTCAAATCGAGGACATGATACAAATGCCAGGCGATAGCTTCTCCTTCGCGGTCTTCATCGGAAGCCAACCATACGGTTTCGGCCGATTGGGCGGCTTTTTTCAAATCGTTCACCAACTTAGTTTTGTCGGGCGCGATTTCGTACAAAGGCTGGAAACTATCTTCAATATCAATGCCTAAGCCTTTTTTCTGCAAGTCGCGGATATGACCGAAACTCGACATTACCTTGTAATCTTGACCGAGAAAAGCTTCAATGGTTTTTGCCTTGGCGGGGGACTCTACTATGACTAAATTTTTCTGCATGAATCTACTGCTAGTGGGTCAATTTTTTGAAAAAACGGCGCAAAAGTAGTAATAAATTGCCAAATAGCAATCAATCCTGATACCAACTTGCGTAAAATTGATAATTCTCGGAAATGCGTTTGTTGATGGTTTCGGTTTGTTGCGGGTCCACTTTTTTTACAAATTTTGCGGGAACACCGGCGTAAATACTATAAGGTTCCACGATGGTATTGCTGAGAACAACCGAGCCGGCTGCCACGATGGCGCCTTGTCCGATAACGGCGTTGTCCATCACCACCGAGCCCATGCCGATCAAAGCCAGGTCTTCGATTTTTGCACCATGAATGGTAACATTATGACCGATGGAAACGTTGTCGCCAATTTCGATGGTCGATTTCTGATACAAGGTGTGCAGCACCGAACCGTCTTGAATATTCACATTTTTGCCCACGCGAATAGAATTGACATCGCCGCGGAGCACAGCGTTGAACCAAACAGTGCAGCCATCGCCCAAAACCACATCGCCGATGATGGTGGCATTTTCTGCCAAGAAACAATTTTCGCCAATTTGCGGATCGAAGCCGCGTACAGATTTAATAAGTGCCATGATTTATATTGATTTTGTTTTATTTGCCAACCAAACTTGCTCCTCCTCATTTAAATAAGGTGACAAAGCCTGATACACTTCCTGATGATATCGGTTGATGTAATCCAATTCATCCTGACTATAATATTTGCTGTCGATAGAGAGGATATCCCAGGGACAAAGCGTCAAGGTTTCAAAGCCCAGGAATTTGCCGAATTCACTTTCGCCCAAACATTTTACTGCCACCATCGTTTCAAGACGAATACCATAACGACCACTTTTGTACAGTCCGGGCTCGTTGGAAATAATCATGCCTTCTTCCAACTTGACAGGATTCTCTTCCATGCGGATGCTTTGCGGTCCTTCGTGCACATTCAGAAAATGTCCGATGCCGTGGCCTGTTCCGTGACCATAATTACATGACTGTTTCCAAAGGAATTGTCGGGCCAACACATCCAGCTGACAACCTCTTGTGCCGGCGGGAAAAGTTGCCAATCCTAAGGCGATATTTCCTTTTAAAACAGCCGCATAATCCTGCAAATAGTCTTCCGGGATTTCTTCTTTCGATTTATACAGGGCCAAAGTTCGGGTCATGTCGGTGGTGCCATCCTGGCGATATTGTCCGCCTTGGTCTATCAGCAGGATGTTGCCGTAAGCTACTTTTGCCTGTGTTTCTTCCGACGCGCTATAATGCACGATGGCGCCGTTGGCTCCGTAAGCCACGATGGCATCGAAACTTTCACCCACGCAAGCTTCCTGTTTCAATCGCTCTTCTGCCAATTGCATGGCCAATTCATATTCGCCGGGCGATTGATTGTCGGCCAATTGTTCTTCCAATTGTTTCCAAAAACGCACGAAGCAAACACCATCTTTAATCATGGCGCGTCTGATTCCTTGCAGTTCGGTTTCGTTCTTGATGGCTTTCATGCTTCCTACGATAGAGGCAAGATGCATCGCTTGACAAGATGTCGGAATTTGTGCGTAAACCAGATAATTGATTTTATTCGCGTCGAAACATACCTTATTATTATAAGGTATAGAAGAAATATCCTGGCTGAATTGTAAATAGGGTAGCAGTTCGATATGCAAGTCCGATAGTTTCTGCTTGTCTTCGGACGATAATTTGTTCTCGTCGATATACAGACGACAGCTATTTTCGCCAATCATGGCATAACAAAGAGCCGTAGGATTGTAGGCGATATCGCTGCCGCGAAGATTGAAAGTCCAGGCAATTTCATCGAGTGCGCACAAAAGATAATACTGACAATGCTGCTGTTTCATGGCCTGGCGGATTCTTTGCAACTTATGAGCGCAAGATTCTCCGCAAATGCTTTCATCCAAAAGATAAGCCGCTGCGTCCGGTAGTGCGGGACGATCGGTCCATACGGCGTCATAAGTTTTGAAATGAACGTTCAGCTGCGCATTCTCTTTCAAGCAGGCTTGCAGGTCTTTAACTTCTTGTACCGAAAATACTTCGCCATCGATGCCAATATGTTGGAATTTTTCCGAGGCTATCCATTCGTGCAGGCTGGGATAATTTTCGGTGCGCATCTTCATCAGTTCGATGCCGCTGCCGGCCAGTTGTTGTTCGGCTTGCAGAAAATAACGCGAATCGGTCCAGAGTTTAGCCTGATCGGCGCTCACTGCCAAGGTACCGGCGCTGCCGCTGAATCCCGACAGATAAGCACGATGCTTGAAATGTTCGGCCACGTATTCGCTTTGGTGATAATCTGCTGTAGGCACAATGCACAGATCGATGTTGAAGGTTTTCATGTAGAGTCGCAGGCGCGACAATCTTTCCTGTATCTGATTCATAGTGATGATTTCTTTTGCGCCTCAAAGGTAGTATTCTTTTTAAAAAATCTGTATAAATTTTCGTTCAATAGTTTTGTGGAGTCGAATGCTTTGTCTATTTTTGCAGCCCGAATTTGTAAACTATTTATTTAATCAACCTATTATTAAACTATTATGATTGTTGTACCCATTAAAGAAGGAGAAAACATCGAAAGAGCTTTGAAGAAATTCAAACGCAAATTTGAAAAGACTGGCACTGTAAAAGAATTGAGAAGCAGACAAGCATTCATCAAGCCCTCTGTTATCAAGCGTCAGCAGAAGATGAAAGCTGTTTATGTACAGCAGCTCCAACAGTCTGAAGAATAAGATTCTGCCAGGCCTAAATTACTCGCGAAGAGTAAAATTCAATCTATTTGTTTAACCCTGAATCTACAGGAGGTGTAGTTTATAAAAATTAAGGATTTTTATTCCTTATAAATTTGTTTGAAAAAAATAGCTTTGTTATATTCGTTGCCGATAATTAATCGGGAGGAAATATGGTGGAGCAATTTATACAGTATCTACGGTATGAGAGGAATTATTCTTCTCATACCGTTCTTGCTTATAGAAAAGATCTGGAACAATTCTCCCTTTTTCTGACCGATGAATATGGTGTAGACGATCTTTTTCGTGCGGATGCCGATATGATACGTTTTTGGCTATTGCGTCTGATGGAAGAAGGCTTGAGCGCCCGCTCTGTCAATCGTAAATTGTCATCTTTGAAATCGTTCTGGCGCTATCTTTTGGCTAAAGGTTTGGCAAAGGAAAATCCTTGTCGCAAATTATTATCTCCCAAGGTGCATAAATCTTTGCCTTCGTTTTTGAAAAAAGAAGAGATGGAAAGCTTGCTCGATGACGCTTGCGAAAACGAGGATATATCGGAATTTGTTGCGAAAAGAAATCGGCTGATGATTGAAATGTTGTTGCAGACGGGAATGAGACGCTCAGAGTTAATGGGTTTGGCTCTGTCGGACGTGGATATGTCGTCATGTTTGCTTCGCGTAAAGGGGAAACGCGATAAGCAGCGTCTGATTCCTTTCGGCCCGATGTTACAGTCGATGATACAAGATTATCTGGATAGTCGCGCACAATGGCAGGCACAATGTGAAGATTTGTACGATTTTTCCGATTGTCTGTTTGTTCGCGAAAACGGAAAGCCTTTGTATCCGCAGCTGGTCTATCGTCTGGTGCACGATAAATTGTCACAATGCAGTAGTTTGGCAAAAAAGAGTCCGCATGTGCTTCGTCATAGTTTTGCCACCACCTTATTAAATAATGGTGCAGAGTTGAATGCGGTGAAGGAATTGTTGGGCCATGCCAATTTATCGGCGACGGAAGTGTATACCCATACCACTTTCGAAGAGTTAAAACAAGTGTATAAACAAGCTCATCCCCGAGCAGATTATTGAAAATTACTATGGAAATCAGAATTCAGGACGTGCATTTCGATGCAACGGAAGCGTTAAAAAGCTTTATTCAGAAGAAAGTTTCTAAGTTGGAACAGTATTATGATGGTATTATTGCTGCAGAAGTCACCCTAAAAGTGGTCAAACCCGAAACTGCTGCCAATAAGGAAGCTCAGATTCGTTTGGTGGTAGCCGGACAAGACCTATTTGCCTCAAAGACAAGCGATACCTTCGAAGAAGCTATCGATGGTAATGTGGAAGCTTTGCAGAAGCAATTGATCAAGTTCAAAGAAAAAATACGTGCTAAATAAAATTTTTATAAAAAAGTTTTTGTAGTTTAAAAAAAGTATCTATCTTTGCAGCCGTTTCGCCGAGGTTACAAAATCGACGTTACGGCTGCGATAGTGTTCGCAGTAAATTATTAATTTATGGGCAGTTACCAGAGTGGCCAAATGGGGCAGACTGTAAATCTGCTGGTTTTTACCTTCGGTGGTTCGAATCCATCACTGCCCACGAAAAGAGTATTGTAGAATCTAATTGAGATTTCTCGGAATGTCTACGATCTCCGAATTAGATTCGTGACGTAAATTGCGGGAATAGCTCAGTTGATAGAGCATTAGCCTTCCAAGCTGAGGGTCGCGGGTTTGAGTCCCGTTTCCCGCTCTTTTTTTTGCCTGTGTAGCTCAGTGGTAGAGCGCTTCCTTGGTAAGGAAGAGGTCCCGAGTTCAACTCTCGGCACCGGCTCTTTTTTTTAGTGAATAACTTTTATAAAGATTTCGATTATGGCAAAAGAACAATTTGTGAGAACGAAACCTCACGTTAACATTGGTACCATTGGTCACGTTGACCACGGTAAAACCACTTTGACCGCCGCCATCACTACTGTATTGGCTAAGGCTGGTCTTTCTGAATTGCGTTCATTTGATTCTATCGACAATGCTCCCGAAGAAAAAGAACGTGGTATCACCATTAACACCGCTCACGTAGAATACGAAACCGCTAACCGTCACTATGCTCACGTTGACTGCCCTGGTCACGCTGACTACGTTAAGAACATGGTTACTGGTGCTGCTCAGATGGACGGTGCTATCATCGTTTGTGCTGCTACTGATGGTCCTATGCCTCAGACTCGCGAACACATCCTTTTGGCTCGTCAGGTAAACGTTCCTAAGTTGGTTGTTTTCTTGAACAAGTGCGACATGGTTGACGACGCTGAAATGTTGGACTTGGTAGAAATGGAAATGCGTGACTTGTTGGATTCTTACAACTTCGACGCTGACAATACTCCTTTCATCCGTGGTTCTGCTCTTGGTGCTTTGAACGGCGAAGCTAAGTGGGAAGAAAAGGTAATGGAACTTATGGCTGCTGTTGACGAATGGATCGACCTGCCCGTTCGCGCTACCGACAAGCCCTTCTTGATGCCTGTTGAAGACGTATTCTCAATCACTGGTCGTGGTACTGTTGCTACCGGTCGTGTTGAAACTGGTATCATCAAAACTGGTGACGAAGTTCAAATCATCGGTTTGGGTGCTGAAAAGCTGAAATCAGTTGTTACTGGTGTTGAAATGTTCCGTAAGATTTTGGATCAAGGTGAAGCTGGTGATAACGTAGGTTTGTTGCTCCGTGGTATCGATAAAGATCAGATCAAGCGTGGTATGGTTATCACTCACCCCGGTCAGGTTACTCCTCACACCTCATTCCAGGCTTCAGTGTATATCTTGACTCAAAAAGAAGGTGGTCGTCATACTCCTTTCCACAACAAATATCGTCCTCAATTCTACATCCGTACTTTGGACGTTACCGGTGAAATCACTTTGCCCGAAGGTACCGAAATGGTAATGCCTGGTGACAACTTGGAAATCAAGGTAGAATTGATCTATCCTGTAGCTTGCAGCGAAGGTTTGCGTTTCGCTATCCGCGAAGGTGGACGTACCGTTGGTTCAGGTCAGATTACCAAATTGATTGACTAATCACCCAATCAACCATACAAATAGAAGAGTCTCTTTTAGGAGGCTCTTCTAATATACGGGAATAGCTCAGTTGGTAGAGCACTGGTCTCCAAAACCAGGTGTCGGGAGTTCGAGCCTCTCTTCCCGTGCTAATAAAACCACACTATAATGAAGAAGTTTTTTAATAAAATCGGAACTTTTATCTCCGAGTCTTACAACGAGCTCGTGCATAAGGTTTCATGGCCTACTGCATCAGAGTTGACCAATAGCGCAGTTGTCGTTTTAACTGCTTCCTTGGTGATTGCGCTGATTGTATTTGTGATAGATTTGGGTTTCGAAAATCTGATGACCTTCATTTACAAGGTTCTCTAAAATTTGATTTGTAATGCCTGAAACATCTAAGAATTGGTACGTTCTGCGTGCCATTAGTGGTAAGGAGTCCAAGGTGAAAGAGTATATCGATCAAGCGGTAGCTAATACACCTCTTGGACAACATGTTTATCAAGTTTTAATTCCTACCGAAAAAGTTTACCAACAACGTAATGGCAAGAAAGTGCTTAAAGAAAAGCCTTATTTGCCTGGTTATGTTTTGGTTGAAGCTGAATTGGTGGGTGAAGTACCTCATGTGCTCCGTAATGTTCCCAATGTCCTCGGATTCTTGGGCGGTATGGATGCACCTCAGGTAGTTCATGCTTCTGAAATGAACCGTATTCTGGGTAAGGTTGACGAACTTCAGGATGCTGCCGAAGAAATGAGCATTGTTTACTATGTAGGCGAAAGCGTAAAAGTAAATTATGGTCCTTTCAGTGGTTTCAGCGGTGTTATCGAAGAAGTAAATGCAGAGAAGAAGAAACTGAAAGTTATGGTGAAAATTTTCGGGCGTAAGACTCCGCTCGAATTGGGTTTCATGCAAGTAGAGAAAGAATAGTTACGGTTACGAGTAGCGAATCTTTCCAACACACAATCCACAAATTTTTAAAATTAGAAGAAAATGGCTAAAGAAATTGCCGGACAAATTAAATTGCAGATTAAGGGTGGGGCTGCAAACCCTGCTCCGCCAGTAGGTCCCGCATTGGGTTCTAAGGGTGTAAACATCATGGACTTTTGCAAGCAATTCAATGCCAGAACTCAGGAAAAAGCCGGTAAGGTTTTACCTGTAGTTATTACGTACTACACAGACAAGTCTTTCGATTTCGTTATCAAGACTCCTCCAGCAGCTGTACAATTGTTGGAAGCTGCTAAGGTAAAAACCGGTTCTGCAGAGCCTAACCGTAAAAAAGTTGCCTCTGTTACTTGGGAACAGGTAAAAGCGATTGCTGAAGACAAGATGGCTGACCTCAACTGCTTCACGTTGGAAGCTGCTATGAAATTGGTAGCAGGTACCGCAAGAAGTATGGGTATTACAGTACAAGGTGAATTTCCCACTAACAATTAAAAACTTCGACTGACATGAGTAAATTGACAAAAAATCAAAAATTGGCTTTGGAGAAGATTGAGGTGGGTAAAGCATATACGCTGAAAGAAGCTTCAGAATTGTTGAAAGAAATTACTTTCACCAAATTCGATGCCTCTGTAGACGTAGATGTTCGCCTTGGTGTTGACCCCAGAAAGGCTAATCAAATGGTACGTGGCGTTGTTTCATTACCTAACGGTACTGGCAAGCAAGTTCGCGTGTTGGCATTATGTACTCCGGATAAAGAAGCTGAAGCTAAAGAAGCCGGAGCTGATTATGTAGGTCTTGACGAATATATCGAAAAGATCAAAGGCGGTTGGACGGATGTGGATGTAATCATCACTATGCCTTCCATCATGGGTAAAATTGGTGCTTTAGGACGTGTCTTGGGTCCCAGAGGTTTGATGCCTAACCCCAAGAGCGGTACCGTTACCATGGAAATTGGTAAAGCTGTACAAGAAGTAAAACAAGGTAAGATCGACTTCAAGGTTGATAAGACTGGTATTGTTCATACCTCTATCGGCAAGATTTCTTTCACTCCTGAACAAATCTTCGGTAACGCTAAGGAATTCATTCAGACATTGATCAAGTTGAAACCTACTGTTGCTAAAGGTACATATATCAAGAGCATTTATCTTTCTACTACAATGAGCCGCGGTATCAAAGTTGACCCAAAGAGCATTGATGAATAAAATTAAGAATTATGAAGAAGGAAGATAAAAGCCTTGTTATTGCGAATATCGCATCTTTGGTACAGGAATACAGTCACTTCTATGTGACCGATATTACTGCATTGAATTCTGAAAAGACAAGCGCATTGAGAAGACGTTGTTACAAAGACGGCATCAAGTTGATGGTTGTTAAGAACACTCTTCTTATCAAAGCTTTGGATAGCCTCGAAACCGATTATTCTGCTTTGTATCCCGCTTTGAAGGGTAACACTGCCTTGATGTTCTGTAACACGGGTAATGTTCCTGCCAAGTTGATCAAAGAAGAAGGTAAAGAAACCGGTATTCCTGCTTTGAAAGCTGCTTGCGTAGAAGAATGCTTCTACCTTGGTCCTGACCAGTTGGAGACTTTGGTGCATGTCAAGAGCAAAAACGATCTTATTGCAGACGTTGTTGCCTTGTTGCAATCACCGGCCAAAAACGTGGTTTCTGCACTCCAGAGCGGAGGTCAAACACTGCATGGTGTTTTGAAGACCCTTGGCGAAAGAGAATAAGTAGCTTAGACCTACAAACTTATCAATCAACAAAATTTTTAAAAACTATTTAATACATTACGACAATGGCAGATTTGAAAGCTTTTGCTGAACAATTAGTAAATTTGACCGTTAAGGAAGTTAACGAACTTGCTACAATTTTGAAAGAAGAATATGGTATCGAACCCGCTGCTGCTGCTGTAGCTGTTGCCGCTGCTCCCGCTGCTGGCGCTGCTGAAGCTGCTGCTGAAAAGACTTCTTTCGACGTTATTTTGAAATCAGCTGGTGCTGCTAAGTTGGCAGTTGTTAAGGCTGTTAAGGAATCTTGTGGTCTTGGCTTGAAGGAAGCTAAAGACTTGGTTGACGCTGCTCCTTCTACCGTTAAAGAAGGTGTAGGTAAAGACGAAGCTGAAGCTTTGAAGAAAGCTTTGGAAGAAGCAGGCGCAGAAATCGAACTTAAATAAAAGTTACTCACCTGTAAATCAGGTGCCTTGGCTTAGAATCCCCATGGTGGGGATTCTATGCCTTTTTGTGTCTATATTCTATAGTATGTTTCAAATCCCTCGATAAATGTCTTCAACTACCCAACAACAAAGAGTAAATTTTGCATCTATCCAGAGTCCTATCAGTTACCCGGACTTCCTTGAAGTGCAATTGAAGTCGTTCCAAGACTTCTTACAGTTAGATACACCTCCTGAAAAAAGAAAAAACGAAGGATTGTACAAGGTATTTGCTGAAAGTTTTCCTATCACCGATACCCGCAATAATTTTGTACTCGAATTCTTAGATTACTATATCGATCCACCGCGCTATTCTCTCGAAGAATGCATCGAACGTGGATTGACTTATTGTGTGCCTTTGAAGGCCAAGTTGAAATTATACTGCACCGACCCCGACCACGAAGATTTCGAAACCAAAGTACAAGACGTATATTTGGGAGCTATCCCTTATATGACGCCTAAGGGTACTTTCGTTATCAATGGTGCAGAACGTGTCATTGTATCGCAGTTGCACCGTTCACCCGGTGTGTTCTTTGGTCAGAGCCTGCATGCCAATGGTACAAAATTGTATTCAGCACGTATCATTCCTTTCAAGGGATCTTGGATAGAATTTGCTACCGACATTAACAATGTGATGTATGCTTACATCGACCGTAAGAAGAAATTGCCCGTAACCACATTGTTGCGTGCCATCGGTTTTGAAACAGATAAGCATATCCTCAAGATTTTCGACCTCGCAGAAGAAGTTAAGGTAACCAAGACCGGTCTTAAACGTATGGTTGGCCGTAAGTTGGCTGCCCGTGTTCTGAAGAGTTGGGTAGAAGACTTTGTAGATGAAGATACCGGCGAAGTAGTATCTATCGAACGTAACGATGTTATCATCGAACGTGAAACCGTATTGGAAAACAGCCACATTGATGAAATTCTCGAATCGGGAACCCAAACCATCCTCTTGCACAAGGAAGAAGAAGGTCGTTCCGATTATAGTGTGATTTTCAATACTTTGCAGAAAGACCCCAGCAACTCTGAAAAAGAGGCTATCAATTATATTTATCGTCAGTTGCGTAACGCAGATCCTTCTGATGATACCACTGCACGCGAAGTGATTCAAAATCTGTTCTTCTCTGAAAAGCGTTACGACTTGGGAGAAGTAGGTCGCTATCGTATCAACAGAAAATTGGGCCAGAACATCGATATGGATGTGAAGGTGCTTACCAAGGAAGATATCATCAACATTATCACTTATCTGATCGAATTGGTTAACTCCAAAGCCGATGTGGATGATATCGACCACTTGAGCAACCGTCGTGTACGTACCGTAGGCGAACAGCTGAATACCCAATTCGGTATCGGTTTGGCTCGTATGGCCCGTACTATCCGCGATCGTATGAATGTTCGCGACAACGAAGTGTTCTATCCCGTAGATTTGATCAACGCCAAGACTATTTCGTCTGTGATCAACTCATTCTTCGGAACCAACGCTTTGTCACAGTTCATGGACCAGACCAACCCCTTGGCTGAAATGACGCACAAACGTCGTTTGTCTGCTTTGGGTCCTGGCGGTTTGTCTCGTGACCGTGCCGGCTTCGAAGTACGTGACGTACACTACACTCACTATGGTCGTCTTTGTCCGATTGAAACCCCTGAAGGTCCGAACATCGGTTTGATTTCGTCTTTGTGTGTGTATGCAAAAATTAATGAACTTGGTTTTATCGAAACACCTTATCGTAAAGTTGAAAACGGTAAAGTGGTGCTCGATCAAGTAGAATATCTGACGGCTGAAGAAGAAGAAAACAAGGTAGTTGCCCAAGGTAACGCTCCTTTGAAGGAAGATGGTTCGTTTGTACGCAACCGTGTGAAAGCTCGTTTGGAAGCCGACTTCCCCGTAGTTGAACCTACCGAAGTCGATTTGATGGACGTTTCTCCTTCGCAGATTGCTTCTATTGCCGCTTCTTTGATTCCTTTCTTGGAACACGACGACGCCAACCGTGCGTTGATGGGTTCAAACATGATGCGCCAGGCTGTACCTTTGCTCCGTCCCGAAGCTCCTATCGTAGGTACCGGTGTAGAAGGCCAGATTATCCGCGATTCTCGTACCCAGATCACCGCTGAGGGTAGTGGTGAAGTGATCTATGTAGACGCTGATACCATCAAGGTTCGCTACGATCGTACCGAAGACGAAGAATTCGTTAGCTTCGAAAGCGCTGAAAAGACTTATCGCATCACCAAATTCCAGAAGACCAACCAAAGTACCACCATCGACTTGCGTCCTATCGTTCGCACCGGCGATCGCGTGGTAGAAGGTCAGTTGCTTACCGAAGGTTTCGCTACCGAAAAGGGAGAATTGGCTTTGGGTCGCAACTTGAAAGTGGCATTCATGCCTTGGCAGGGTTACAACTACGAAGATGCTATCGTACTGAACGAACGTATGGTTCGCGAAGATATCTTCACCTCTGTACACGTGGATGAATACACTTTGGAAGTGCGTGAAACCAAGCGTGGTTTGGAAGAATTGACTTCAGATATTCCTAATGTTAGCGAAGAAGCTACCAAGGATTTGGACGAAAATGGTATCATTCGTGTTGGTGCTCACGTAGTGCCCGGTGATATCCTGATTGGTAAGATTACGCCTAAGGGTGAATCTGATCCTTCTCCTGAAGAAAAATTGTTGCGTGCTATCTTCGGTGACAAGGCCGGTGATGTGAAAGATGCTTCATTGAAGGCTAGTCCTTCTTTGCGTGGTGTCATCATCGACTCTAAGTTGTATTCAAAGGCTATGAAATCTCGCAAGAGCCAAGCTGCCGACAAGGCTTTGTTGCCTCAGTTGGACGAAAAGTTCGAAGCAGAAGTAGCCGAATTGCGTGAAGTATTGTTGAGCAAACTTTGGACCTTGCTGAATGGTAAGACTTCTCAAGGTGTGAAGGATAATCTCGATACAGAAATCATTCCTAAGGGAGTGAAGTTCAACCAGAAGACTTTGGCAGAAATTAATTATGAAACCGTACAGTTGAGCAAGTGGACTTCTGACGCTCGTCGTAGCGAAATGGTTCGTTCATTGGTTATCAACTACTTGAAGAAGGTGAAAGAATTGGATGCCAAGTTGAAACGTGAAAAGTTCAACCTCACCATCGGTGATGAATTGCCTTCAGGTATTATCCAAATGGCTAAGATTTACGTGGCTAAGAAACGTAAGATCCGCGTGGGTGATAAGATGGCAGGTCGTCACGGTAACAAGGGTATCGTATCTCGTATCGTTCGTCAGGAAGATATGCCTTTCTTGGCCGATGGTACTCCCGTAGATATCGTATTGAACCCTCTGGGTGTGCCTTCTCGTATGAACCTTGGTCAGATTTTCGAAACCGTTTTGGGTTGGGCAGGTAAGGAACTGGGTGTGAAATTTGCTACGCCTATTTTCGACGGTGCCAGCTTGGACGATTTGAATCATTGGGCCGACAAGGCAGGTATTCCTCGTTATGGTAAGACTTATCTCTACGATGGTGGTACCGGTGAACGTTTCGACCAACCTGCTACCGTAGGTGTGATTTACATGTTGAAACTGGGTCACATGGTTGACGACAAGATGCATGCTCGTTCTATTGGTCCTTACTCATTGATTACGCAACAACCTTTGGGTGGTAAAGCTCAGTTCGGTGGTCAGCGTTTCGGTGAAATGGAAGTTTGGGCACTCGAAGCTTTCGGTGCCGCCCACATCCTCCAGGAAATTTTGACCATCAAGTCTGACGACGTGACTGGTAGAAGCAAAGCCTTCGAAGCCATTGTCAAGGGCGATCCTATGCCACCGGCAGGTGTACCTGAATCGTTGAACGTTTTGGTTCACGAATTGAAAGGTTTGGGATTGAGTATTCATTGGGATTAATTAACGACACTATTTAGATACAATATGGCTTTTAAAAAAGATATTAAACAACACGGTAATTTCCAGAAAGTCACCATCGGTTTGGCTTCTCCCGAAGAAATCAAATCAATGTCGAAAGGTGAAGTTCTGAAACCCGAAACTATCAACTACCGTACTTACAAACCCGAACGTGACGGTTTGTTCTGCGAACGTATTTTCGGTCCGGTGAAGGATTACGAATGTCATTGCGGAAAGTACAAACGCATCCGTTATAAAGGTATTGTCTGCGACCGTTGTGGTGTTGAAATTACCGAAAAGAAAGTCCGTCGTGAACGCATGGGACACATCCAATTGGTTGTTCCTGTGGCACATATTTGGTATTTCCGTTCGTTGCCCAATAAGATGGGTTATCTGCTCGGTTTGCCTACTAAAAAACTGAATGCGGTTATCTATTACGAAAGATACATCATTATTCAACCCGGTATTTTGGGTGAAGGTGAAAATCCTTTGAAAGCTAACGATTTGCTGCTCGAAGAAGAATACTTGGACATCATGGACAAGTTGCCTCGCGAAAACCAGTTGCTGGACGATAGCGATCCCAACAAGTTCATCGCCAAGATGGGTGCTGAAGCTATTCTGGATATGTTGCAGCGCGTTAATTTGGACGAATTGTCATACGAATTGCGCGACCGTGCCAACAAAGAAACTTCCGTACAACGTAAGAACGAAGCACTCAAGCGTTTGCAAGTGGTGGAATCTTTCCGCGCTGCCAAGGATTTGAGCAAGCCCGAATGGATGATTCTGACGGTAATTCCCGTGATTCCTCCCGAATTGCGTCCTTTGGTTCCTCTGGATGGTGGCCGTTTCGCTACCACCGACGTGAACGACTTGTACCGCCGTGTAATTATCCGTAACAACCGTCTGAAAAAATTGATCGAAATCAAGGCTCCCGAAGTAATCTTGCGTAACGAAAAGCGTATGTTGCAGGAAGCTGTCGATTCATTGTTCGATAACTCACGCAAGGCCAGCGCTGTCAAGACCGACTCTAATCGTCCTTTGAAGTCTTTGTCAGACTCGTTGAAGGGTAAACAAGGTCGTTTCCGTCAGAACTTGTTGGGTAAGCGTGTCGACTATTCAGCTCGTTCGGTAATTGTTGTAGGTCCTGAATTGAAGATGCACGAATGTGGTCTTCCCAAGGATATGGCTGCCGAATTGTACAAGCCGTTTATCATCCGTAAATTGATTGAACGCGGTATTGTAAAAACTGTGAAATCGGCCAAGAAGATTGTCGATCGCAAGGATCCCGTAGTTTGGGATATTCTGGAACATGTTATGAAGGGTCATCCCGTACTCTTGAACCGTGCACCAACCTTGCACCGTTTGGGTATCCAGGCTTTCCAGCCCAAGATGATAGAAGGTAAGGCTATTCAGTTGCACCCGCTGGCATGTACCGCATTCAACGCCGACTTCGACGGTGACCAGATGGCTGTTCACCTTCCCCTCGGCAACGAAGCTATTGCTGAAGCCCAATTGTTGATGTTGGCTTCTCACAATATTTTGAACCCCAGTAATGGTTCGCCTATCACCGTTCCTTCTCAGGACATGGTATTGGGTCTTTACTACATCACCAAGGAACGTCCCGGTGTGAAGGGTGAAGGCTTGGTATTCTACTCTCCCGAAGAAGCTAAGATTGCTTTGAACGAAGGTCGTGCCGATATGCACGCCAAGGTAAAAGTACGTATCAACGGTGAATTGATCGATACAACCATCGGTCGTGTAGTAGCTAACGAATTCGTTCCAGAAGAAGTTGGTTTCGTAAATAAACTCTTGTCAAAGAAAGAGTTGCGTAACATTATTTCTGACGTTATCGCTAAGTGTGGTGTGGCTCGTACCGCTCAGTTCCTTGACGATATCAAGAACCTCGGTTACAAGATGGCTTTCAAGGGCGGTTTGTCATTTAACTTGGCAGACGTTTTGGTGCCCGAAGAAAAAGCAGAATTGGTACAAGAAGGTTACGATGCAGTAGAAACCATCTCTGAAGAATATACCATGGGTCTTATCACCAACAACGAACGTTACAACAAGGTGATCGACGTTTGGACCGATGTGAACAAGAAACTGTCTGAAATCCTTATCAAGCAATTGGAAGAAGATAACCAAGGTTTCAACTCTGTTCACATGATGATGGACTCTGGTGCTCGTGGTTCTAAAGAACAGATTCGTCAGTTGTCTGGTATGCGTGGTTTGATGAACAAACCTCAGAAAGCCGGTTCAGAAGGTGCTCAGATTATCGAAAACCCGATTTTGGCTAACTTTAAGGAAGGTTTGTCGGTATTGGAATACTTTATCTCTACCCACGGTGCTCGTAAGTCATTGTCAGATACCGCTTTGAAGACGGCTGACGCCGGTTACTTGACTCGTCGTTTGGTAGACGTATCGCACGATGTTATCATCAACGAAGAAGACTGTGGTACTTTGCGTGGTCTTACCGCTGTAGGTATCAAGGGTGTATGTACTTTGTACGAACGCATTTTGGGTCGTGTGTCTGTTCACGATATCAACGATCCTGAAACTGATGAACGCATTGTTTCTGCCGGTGAAGAAATTACTGAAAGCATTGCCGAAAGAATCCAAAAGTCTGGTATCGAACGCGTAGAAATCCGCTCTGTATTGACTTGTGAATCGAAGAAGGGTGTTTGTGCTAAGTGTTATGGCCGTAACTTGGCTACCGGACGTATGGTTCAGAAGGGTGAAGCTGTGGGTGTTATCGCCGCTCAGTCTATCGGTGAACCTGGTACTCAGTTGACGCTCCGTACTTTCCACGCCGGTGGTGTGGCCAAGAGCGATACCATTGCTTCCGATTTGAAGGCCCCTTACGAATGTCGTGTAGAAATCGAAGAACTGCATGTAGTGCCTTCTCACGAAGATCCCAATGCTCAGATCGTTGTTGGCCGTTATGGTGAAATCAAGTTGATCGATACCAAGAGCAATTCTGTAACCACACATCAGTTGTCATACGGTTCTAAATTGTATGTGAAGCCCGGTGATGTTGTTCCTATGGGAACGCTTATCTGCGAATGGGACAACTACAACGCCGTTATCATTTGTGAAGAATCAGGTAAGCTTGAATTTGAATCAATCATCGATGGTGTAACCTTCCAGACTTATGTGGACGATACCACCAAGGTGAAAGATAAGATTATCATCGAATCGAAAGACCGTACCAAAGTGCCTGCTATCCATATCTTGGATGCTTCCGGCGAACGTATTCACTCTTACAACTTGCCCGCAGGTGCTCACTTGCTCAAGGAACATGGTGAATCTATCGAAGCTGGTCAGATTTTGGTGAAGATTCCTCGTGCCGTGGCTAAGGCTGGTGACATCACGGGTGGTTTGCCTCGTGTAACTGAATTGTTCGAGGCCCGTAATCCATCTAATCCTGCTGTTGTTTCCGAAATCGACGGTGACGTTATTGAATTCGGTCGTATCAAGCGTGGTAACCGTGAAATCGTTATCCAATCGAAGACCGGTGATATTAAGAAATATCTGGTGCCCCTGTCAAAGCAAGTATTGGTGCAGGTGAACGACGTAGTTCGTGCCGGTACGCCTCTGTCTGACGGTGTGATCACTCCTTCTGATATTTTGGCTATCAAGGGTCCGACGGCTGTACAAGAATACATTGTAAACGAAGTTAAGAACGTATATCGTTTGCAGGATGTAAAAATCAACGACAAGCACTTCGAAGTTATTGTACGTCAGATGATGCGTAAGGTTGAAATTGTGGACGCCGGTGATACCCGTTTCCTCGAACAACAGGAAGTGGATAGACACGAGTTCATGGAAGAAAACGACCGCATCTGGGGCAAGAAGGTAGTAGTTGATGCCGGCGATTCTCAAACCATGAAGCCCGGTATGATTGTTACCGCTCGCAAATTGCGTGACGAAAACTCAAGCTTGAAACGTCGTGACTTGCGCTTGGTGGAAGTTCGTGATGCTGTTCCCGCTACTTCAAACCAGATTTTGCAAGGTATTACCCGTGCTGCATTGCAGACCTCTAGCTTCATGTCTGCTGCATCATTCCAGGAAACCACCAAGGTGCTCAACGAAGCAGCTATCCAAGGTAAGGTTGACTACCTGGAAGGTATGAAGGAAAATGTAATCACCGGTAACTTGATTCCTGCCGGTACCGGTCAACGTTCGTTCTCGAAGTTGATTGTTGGTTCTCAGGAAGAACACGATATGATGGAAGCAACCCGCAAAGCAGATGTAACCGATTTGGACGACGTTTTGTAATGGAATAAATTCCGAATATCATACGAACGAAAGGCTGTGTCAAAGTTGATTTGGCACAGCTTTTTTTTCAACGATGCAGTGCATAAGAAAGATAGTTTTTTGTGTGTAAGCTTGCAGCTAAGCTCTCTTTGAACGTTCTTACCCTAGAAAAGATAATTCAGTAACGAATTGTGGAGTTTTTTTGATAAATAATGCGAATGTTTTGTTGATTAGTATTTTTTTAACAACTGAATATGAAGCTATATTTGTGGCCATCATATGGAGATAAACAACCTAATCAATTAAACTAAACAACTATGTATTTATCAACAATCTTTAAACGAAAGCTATTACTGGCTGCAATGCTGCTTTGTGCCGGTATGCTGAGCATGACAGCTGCGACGGTGGCTGATCTTAAGCCAATCAAAAGCACCTATGTGTATGCGTTTGATGCTTACACCCAAAATGGGGGGGGGTCTCGTGCTAAAGGTACCCTATTTGGAAACAATTATTTCATAGATGTAACGGGCGGATCTGTATCAACTGGAAAGGGTTCTATAGATATCTCTAATAGTAAAACATATTCCGCTATCAATGGTGCTGACGTAGATTATTTGTCTGTCAAATACAGCACTTATGGCTCGCAACTTAAATCTTTACGCCTGAAAAATGCACAAGATGTCATTGCCTTGAAACCGCTAGCCGGTTCTGTTATTTACGTTTTTGGTGAAGGTGGTGGAAAGACAGGTGCTGGTGCGCGTATTCCTCGCTTCTCTACCGAGGCCGATTTGGATCCGGCTTTGAATGCTGCTCCCGATGAAAGTCATCCGAAAACCAATAATTATGTTTACAAATTTGAGGTGCCGAAAGGTTTTGATGGAGAAGAGGTTTTGTACATTGGATCGTATAACGATGATGCCTATTTTAGCTATATCATTGTAGAACTTCCTCCGGTTGAATCACTTTATGAGGTATCAGTGAGCGCCAGCCCCAATGAAGCCGGATTGGCCGCTGTTATCAGTCAGGCACCTGCACAAGAAGCAGGGAAAGAAGAAGTAATACTCGAAGCTAATCCCAATAAAGGTTATGCATTCAAAGAATGGCAAGATGACCAAGGCAACACTTTGTCGACAAATAATCCTTATACATGTGAAATTGGCGCTGATGCATCTTTCGTGGCTGTATTTGAACTTCGCGCTTTGCCTATTAGTGCAACGCCTGCCACGGTGTTGGTGAAGCATGTGTATGATGTTACCGGCTGTAAAACAAAAGGCGAAAATCAGATAATAGATTCTTCTAAAGATGGTCATTATATCAAGTTCGATGTTATTCCTTCAGTAGCTGGTAAATATAGCTTCACTTCTGGTATTGGTACCAAGAATGATGGTATTGCAGTAACCCTTGGTTATATAGACGGTGCAGGCAATTATATCGAAAAGGAAAAGAAAAATATTACGAATACAGGCGGCTATAACAATCTAACAGACTATACCTGGGAATTCGACTTGGAAGAGCCTGGTAGTTTGTATACTTTTAAAATGCTTTGTCACAATGAAGGTAGTGGTTATTGTGTGAATGCCTATGCAATGGATGTTGTCCGTATCGGAGATGTTACTCCTACTTATACTGCTACTTATAGCATTGGCGATACTGGTGCTGAAGGTGCTGCTCCTGCTACAGAAAGTTTGAAGTCTGGAAAGTCTATCACCATTCCTGCCAACTATACTCTTTACAAAGAAGGCTACACCCTGACCGGATGGACTGACGGAGTAAAAACTTACAAACTGGGCGACAAAATGACGGTCACTGCTAATGTGGCTCTTACGCCTGTCTTTACACAAAACAACGTGTCTTTGGCAACAAGAAACGATGCTGTGACCATCACCTGGGACTTCCAACGCAAAAATGGTGCACCCACGGTAGCATGGCAAGGAGGCTCTTATGCAAATATGGCATGGGTTTCTCAAGTGAAAGTTAATGGTGAAACCATCGATGTGAAAATGGGTGTGAATGCCGCTTCCGGTAAAGTGGCTAATGCCAACTGGAACGATTGGGCCCAAATCAATAAAGGAACTATTCTGAGTATTCCTGCTTGTAAAGGCGCTACCATCCAAATGGAATCTCATAGTGCCACAACAACTACCACTATCGCCGGTGATACTATCGATCAAGGCACTAAAACTCCCTCATATACCTATGAAGGTTCGGATGAACAAGTGAATATTGTCATTGGTGATGGTTCATATTGGCGTACAGTAAAGCTTACGCTTCCGGCTCGTACGCTTGATGTTGTCGATCGTGAAGACTTGGTGGCTGAAGGTACTTATGCCCAAGCTACTTATAGCCGTACGGTGGATCCTGCCTATAACTATGGAACCATCTGCCTGCCTTTCACTCCCGATGCTGAAACTTGTGAAAAATATACTTTCTATACCTTGAGCAAGGCAAACAGCACATCCATTACCTTTGTAGAAGTGGACGAACCTCAAGCTAATATGCCTTATCTCTACAGAGCAAAAGATAGAGAAGCAACTATACATACCTTCGCCGGTGGTGAAACCACAGTAAACACCGAAGCCGGAGCACATGTTGTGGGCAATTGGTCATTCGCAGGCGTATTTGCCAAAACTATTTTCAAACCTGCCGAATTGAACGCCAATCTGTATATTTATAAGCCCACCAGCGGTGAAGATCTCATTGTTGAAGCATTGAACAGCTTGACCATGTGGCCCTATCGTGCTTACTTCAAGTGTAACCAAGTGGTGGCAGCTTCTGCTCCTATGCTGCGCGTGGTGATCGATGGTGGTGTCACCGGTATTGAAGAAGTCATTACTCCCGACCAAATCGAAGGCGCTGTTATCTACGACTTGATGGGCCGTCCTGTACAGCAGATGATTGAAGGTAACTTCTACATTGTTAATGGTGAAAAAGTGCTGTATTAATTTCTTTCAACTATAGAATAATTTAATAACTAACAATATCCGCAGATGCATCGGTTAATGCATCATTATCAAATATGAAAAATTATATTGAATACGAAACTCCCGAAGTACTCGTGGTAGAATGTGAAGTTGAAAATGGTTTTGCTATGTCTTCCCCATCTTTCCGTCATGGTGATCCAGAAGAAGATCCAGAAGGTGAATGGTGAATATTGAGTAAAAAGATTTTCTTTATAGACAAAAGGGCGACTTCTTTCGAAGTCGCCCTTTGCTTATTTAGATTAATAATAAAAGCAAGAATCTATTACATCACACCTTGAGCCATCATGGCTTTGGCCACCTTCATGAAACCGGCCACATTGGCGCCCTTCACGTAGTTGACATAGCCGTCGGCTTCGGTACCATATTTTACGCAAGCGTTGTGGATGTCGCTCATGATGCCTTGCAATTTGGCGTCTACTTCTTCGCGGCTCCAACCGTAACGCATAGAGTTTTGCGACATTTCCAAACCTGATACAGAAACACCACCGGCGTTGGCAGCCTTACCGGGAGCATAAAGAATCTTGGCAGCCAAGAATGCTTCCACGGCTTCGGGAGTAGAGGGCATGTTGGCACCTTCAGAAACGGCAATCACACCATTGGCCAACAAAGCTTTGGCATCGTCACCATTCAATTCGTTCTGAGTAGCGCTGGGCAAAGCGATGGTACATTTTTCACCCCAAGGACGAGCACCTTCTACATATTTGCAACCATATTTTTCGGCATATTCGCGGATACGACCACGTTGAACGTTCTTCAGTTCGAAGATATAAGCCAACTTTTCTTCGTCGATACCATCGGGATCGTAGATATAACCGTTAGAGTCTGACATGGTTACCACTTTACCACCCAATTGCAATACTTTCTGAGCTGTGTAAGTAGCCACATTACCCGAACCGCTGATGGCACAAACCTGACCTTTCAAATCGGTGTAGCCATATTTGCGTTTCAACATGTTCATCAAGAAATAGATGTTACCATAACCGGTAGCTTCGGGACGCACCAAAGAACCGCCGAATTCAAGACCTTTACCCGTGAAAGTGCCGGTGAATTCGTTGCGCAACTTCTTGTACATACCAAACATATAACCCACTTCGCGAGCGCCCACACCGATATCACCGGCAGGAACATCCGTATCAGGACCGATATGTTTGTTGAGTTCGAGCATGAAAGCTTGGCAGAAACGCATCACTTCGGCATTGGATTTACCTCTGGGGCTGAAATCGGAACCACCTTTACCACCACCCATAGGCAAAGTGGTGAGTGAATTCTTGAAAGTTTGTTCGAAAGCCAGGAACTTGAGGATACCCAAGTTTACAGAAGCGTGGAAACGGATACCGCCCTTGTAAGGACCGATGGCATTGTTATGTTGTACACGGTAACCCATGTTGGTTTGCCAATTACCTTGATCGTCCATCCAAGTGACACGGAAACTATAGATACGATCGGGAATACACAAACGTTCAATCAAATTTACCTTGTCAAATTCGGGATGTTTGTTGTATTCGTCTTCGATGGTGTTCAAAACTTCTTCTACCGCCTGAATGTATTCAGGCTCGTTGGGAAATCTGCGTTGCAATTTCGCCAATACTTCACTTGTTTTCATATACGTCAATTATAATTAGATTCATATTTGCGGGCGCAAAATTAGAAAAAGCATTTTTCTTCTGCAAGAAAACGATGTATATTGTTGAATAAAATTTGTATATCGTTGTGAATCAGTGGATATAATTATGTATATACTTGTATAATCATTCATAAGGCTGTATTTTTTTGATTTTCATTTTTAACTTGTGAAGGATTCTGTAATTTTGCAGAAACTTTTGCACACTATTACAACACAAGACCTTATTATATATGAAGCATATACTAATGGCAATATCCCTCATGATATTGCTGCTCTCGTGCGAATCGAATAAACCGACACTGAAATTTCAAACCATAGGAATGGCATCGGCCAAGGCGCAAGCTCAAAGCGAAGGCAAAGCCATTTTTCTCTTTGTTTACCAGGACGAAGCGAATCCTTATGTGAAGGTTTTTCAGGAGCAAATTTTTAAGGATCAGGCTATTGCCGATTATTTCAATGCGCATTTCGTGAATGTTTCGCTCGATGCCAAGGCGCAGCAAAATTGGTGCAATCTGGCCGAGAATTATGGTGTGTATCAGTCGCCGACGCTTTTGTTGCTCACGCCGCAGGCCGAGGTGATAGCCGAAATTTCGGAATTGGGAGCTTTGGGTTACGATGCCGAAGGTAATTTGCCCTGTCGTTCGCAAATGTTGCGCATTGCCCGCCTGGCCGCTGCTTATGGTCAAAGTTCCGACAGCGCTTTCTTTTCGAAAGAAAACTGGCAAGACTTGAATCAGATCAATATGCGCTTGGATTCCGAACTTTTTGCCCGCGTGGCCTCGAACAAAGATTATCTGCGAAGCTTGTATGGCAACGAGTGGGATATGATGATGGATTTCAATATGGCTTCGGCTTCCCTGCGTTTGATGATTTACGAAAAAGATAAGGCAGCGCGTTGCAACGATTTTCGCGTCAAGGCCTATTATGCCGCTTTGGAAGCCTACGATTTTCCTTTGAAAGAGCGCTATCGTCTCTATGCCGATGTGAATATTGCTTATGGTCTGGGCGATATCGTCAAGGCAAGACAAGTGGCTTATCAAGCTTATAAAGATGGCGTTATCCAGGAAATGGAATACCTGCAACTCTACGATAAATTGTGAATATGATCAGTTTGTGGAATATATTTAGGGTCTTTGCCAAAATCGGAGCCTTCACCATTGGTGGAGGCATTCCTATGATTGCCGCCATCAAAAGCGAATTGGTGGAAAGACAATGGCTCAAAGACGAAGACTTTATCGATATCATTACCTTGGCTCAAACCGCGCCGGGGCTTTTTGCCGTCAATATCTCCATCCTCACCGGCTATAAACTCAGAGGCACCAAAGGTAGTGTTGTGGCTACCATCGGAAGCTGTTTGCCGCCTTTCCTGATTATCTTGTTGGTAGCCATGTTTTTTACCTCATTCAAAGATAACGAATATGTTATCAAGGCATTCAAGGGCATCAGACCTGTGGTGGTGGCGCTTATCGGTATTCCAATGATTGACATGATAAAATCCACCGATATGAAATGGTGGTCGTGTTTGTTGGTGGTAGCTACCATGACGCTGGTTTGTTTCCTGAAAGTATCGCCCATCTACATATTGATATGTGTCATGGTAATGGCATTATTCTTCAGTTGGTATCATCAACAAAAATCCAAGGAGGATAGGCCATGATTTACTTAGAACTGTTTCTTAGCTTTTTTGTGATAGGCATGTTTACCATCGGTGGTGGCTATGCCATGCTCTCGCTAATTCAGAACGAAGTGGTGACGGTGCATGGCTGGATTACAGACACTACTTTTACCGATATTGTGGCCATCTCTCAAATGACGCCCGGGCCTATCGGCATCAATTCCGCTACCTATATTGGATATGAAGTGCTGTCCAAATCTGGGGCTTCGGAATGTATGTGTATCTTGGGTTCGTTTACGGCCACCTTTGCCGTGGTGTTGCCGTCCTTCATTATTGTGTTGATGCTGTGCAAGGTCTATGAAAAATGGCGACATCACTTTTTATTTCAAGGAGTGCTGAAAGGTCTGCGACCGGCCGTGTTGGGTTTGGTGGGTACTGCTGCGCTTGGTTTGGCTACGCCCGAAAACTTTATCGACTGGAAAAGTTTTGTCATCTGTTTCGTGGCCTTCCTGGCGCTCTATTTCAAGAAAGTGGGGCCTTTTGCCATACTCGGTTTAGGGGCGATAGTCGGATTGTTGGTTTACTGATAACTCCATCACTCATCACGATTCAGATTCCGAATGTTGAGATACAAAAAAGTGGCTAATCGGTCGTAAAGACTTTTTAGCCACTCTTTTTATGCATGTTCAAGGTCGATTATAAACCTTTTCCGTGACAGTTTTTGTACTTCTTGCCGCTGCCGCAAGGACAAGGATCGTTACGACCGATTTTCTGTTCCACACGTACAGGTTCCAGACGCTTTTCTTCGCGGGCAGGCTGGCCATCGGCTGAGGCTTTGCGGTATTCGTCCTTTTGGGTACGCATGCGGCTGTAATCGCTGCGGGTCTGCTGTGCCTGACGAACGTTCGAAGGTTCCTGCATGGGGATTTGTCCGCGCATCAGAATAGAGATGCTCTTTTTGTTCATGTTTTCTACCATCTTGCTGAAAAGGTTGTACGATTCCAGTTTGTAGATGAGCAGCGGGTCTTTCTGTTCGTAGCTGGCGTTCTGCACCGAGTGACGCAGTTCGTCCATTTCGCGCAAGTTTTCTTTCCAGGCTTCGTCGAGGGTGTAAAGAATGATAGCCTTTTCGAACGACTTCACCACTTCTTTCGATTGGCTTTCGGCGGCGGCTTTCAGGTTGCAAGGAATCTGATAAGTGCGCTTGCCGTCGCTTACGGGTACCACAATGTTTTCGTACTGAGCACCTTGACGTTCGTACACTTGTTGGATAACGGGATTGGCCGTCTGAGCCATCTTTTCGGCCTTACGGCTGTAGTATTCCAACGCGGCATCCGTCAGGATATCGATGCTTTCGTCCAGTTTTTGTTTGCCAAAGGCGGTTTGGTCGAAAGGTACTTCGATGGCGAAATATTTCAGCATGTTCAGGCGCAAGCCTTCGAAATCTTTGGTATTGTCGGCTTCTTCCACCAAAGCCTTGATGGTGTCGTAAGTGGTGTTGGCAATTTCCATACCGATACGTTCGCCCATCACGGCGTGACGACGCTTGGTGTAAATTACTTCACGCTGGTTGTTCATTACGTCGTCGTATTCCAAAAGGCGTTTACGGATACCGAAGTTGTTTTCTTCTACTTTCTTCTGCGCTCTTTCGATGGCCTTGGAAATCATCGGATTTTCAATCATTTCGCCTTCTTGCAAGCCCATCTTGTCCATGATGCCGGTAATTCTTTCCGAACCGAACAAACGCATCAGGTCGTCTTCCAATGAAACGTAGAAAACAGAAGAACCCGGGTCGCCCTGACGTCCGGCACGACCACGCAACTGACGGTCTACACGACGCGATTCGTGGCGTTCGGTACCGATGATGGCCAAACCGCCGGCATCTTTCACTTCCTGACTTAGCTTGATGTCGGTACCACGACCGGCCATGTTGGTGGCGATGGTAACGGTGCCTTTTTCACCGGCGCGTGCCACGATTTCGGCTTCGCGTTGGTGCAGTTTGGCGTTCAAGACGTTATGTTTGATTTTGCGCTGGGTGAGCATACGACTCAGCAACTCAGAGATTTCTACCGAAGTGGTACCCACCAATACCGGACGGCCTTGTTCAACAAGGTTTTGGATTTCGTCGATGACGGCTTTGTATTTTTCGCGTTTGGTCTTGTACAGACGGTCGTCCATGTCGATACGGGCGATGGGACGGTTGGTAGGAATTACCACCACATCCAATTTGTAGATGTTCCAAAATTCGCCAGCTTCGGTTTCGGCCGTACCGGTCATACCCGACAACTTGTGGTACATACGGAAATAATTCTGCAAGGTGATGGTGGCGAAGGTTTGGGTGGCAGCTTCCACTTTCACTCTTTCCTTGGCTTCGATAGCCTGATGCAAACCATCGGAATAACGACGACCTTCCATGATACGGCCGGTCTGTTCGTCCACAATTTTCACTTGGTTGTCAATCACCACATATTCGTCGTCGCGATCGAAGAGGCAGTAAGCCTTCAGCAACTGGGTGATGGTGTGGATACGTTCCGATTTGATGGCGTAGTTGTTGATGAGTTCGTCTTTCTTGGCAATCTTTTCTTCGTCGCTCAGCACTTCGTTTTCCAATTCAGAAAGTTGAGCAGCGATGTCGGGCAGTACGAAGAATTGAGGATCTTCCGTGTCGCCGGTGAGACAGTCGATACCTTTGTCGGTCAGTTCGATGGTGTTGTTCTTTTCGTCGATAACGAAATACAGCGGGTCGGTTACCACGTGCATTTCCTGGTTGTTGTTCTGCATGTAGAATTCTTCGGTTTTCTGCATGCTGGCTTTCACGCCCTGTTCGCTGAGGAACTTGATCAAAGCCTTGTTTTTGGGCATGGCCTTGTGGGTACGATACAAGAGCAAAGAACCTTCTTCGTGCACTTTGGCATCTTCGCTGGTCATTTTCTTTTTGGCTTCGGCCAACAATTTGGTGGCCATATCGCGTTGGATGTTTACCAGACGTTCCACCTTCGGACGCAGTTCTTCGAACAATTGATCTTCGCCCTTGGGCACCGGACCTGAAATGATCAAAGGCGTACGGGCATCGTCAATCAACACGGAGTCAACCTCGTCGACAATGGCGTAGTTGTGTTTGCGTTGTACCAGATCGAGCGGGCTGCTGGCCATGTTGTCGCGCAGATAGTCGAAACCGAATTCGTTGTTGGTACCGAAAGTAATATCGGCCAAATAAGCCTGACGACGTTCTTCCGAATTGGGACGATGTTTGTCGATGCAATCTACCGACAAGCCGTGGAACATATAGAGCGGACCCATCCATTCCGAGTCACGTTTAGACAAATAGTCGTTGACGGTAACCACGTGTACACCGCGGCCGGAAAGCGCATTCAGGAAAACGGGCAGGGTAGCCACCAAAGTTTTACCTTCACCGGTAGCCATTTCCGCAATCTTACCCTGATGCAATACCACACCACCGAACAACTGAACATCGTAGTGCACCATGTCCCATTTCACTTCGTTACCACCGGCAATCCAATGATTCTGATACAAAGCCTTGTCACCTTCGATGCGGACAAAGTCGTGCTTGGTGGCCAATTCGCGGTCGAAAGGCGTGGCCGTTACTTCCACAATCTCGTTTTCGGCGAAACGACGTGCGGTATCTTTCACGATGGCAAATACTTGCGGCAGTACTACCATCAATTCTTTTTCAATCTTTTCGGCAATCTGTTTGTCGATTTTGTCGATTTCGGCATAGATTTTTTCTCTGTCAATCAGGTCGAGCGCTTCGATACCGGCTTTCAGTTTGTCGATTTCGGCTTGTTCCTTGCCGGCGCATTGCTGCACTTGCTGACGCAATTGTTGGGTCAAATCGCGCAATTCATCGTTGCTCAAGGCTTTAATGGCCGGATAAGCCGCCTTGATTTTCTCAACATACGGATTGATTTCTTTAAGGTCTCTTTGTGATTTGTTTCCAAATAATTTTGTAAGGAAGTCGTTGAATCCCATAGTTTTATCTTTAAATTTTTATTTGACGGATGATGATAAAGTCGCGCGCAACTTTACGCGCGCGTGCGAAGCTGCAAACTTACGCAAAAAAAGCCGTTATGGCAGCATAAATTCGGGTAAAATACGCCCGATATTCGCAGTAGGCGGACGAATGTATAGTCGGTGGCAGAGCGTGGGCGCAATATCGAAGAGAGAAACTTCGCTCTGTATGGTTTGTGCGGGCGTATGATTGCCGTAAAATACCAGCAGACTATGCTCTTTGTTGTAGCGCAACTGCTTGTTGTAGTGAGGATATTGACCCCATTCTATGTTACGGCCCTGTTGCAGACGCAAAATCAAATCGCCCGAACGACTGTTGTAATGACTGTTCTGAAAATAATCCAGCGGATGGTTTTTGAAATTGAAATCTTGCGCCACGAATACTTGCTCAACGCCTTCCACTTCGGTAAGGAAGAGCGCTGCATCGTGACACAACTGATTGTAATCCAATCCTTTTTTCTCTATCAGATTTTTATCGAGATAGATTTCGGTGTCGCTATAGCCTTCTATCCATGCATCGCTGCCGTATTTGGCGCCCAAGTAAAGGTTCAGCAAAGTGGCGCAACGGTCGGGATAGAAACTGGGCGCTTCCTCCTTGGCCGGATAATGGGTTTCGCCGCTGCCCACTAAATAAACCAGCACATGTTCCATGCCGATTTTCTTGTCCAACTCTTTCAACAGCAGGGCGATGTCTTCGTCCAGACGGAAGTAGAGATCTTGGATTTCGAGAGAAGCTTGGGCTTGGTTGTCGCTTTGGCTATGTGCTAAATGGAAATGCAGGTTGAGCAAATCGGGTACATCGTCTTGCCCCATTCGTTCGATGCCAATGAGTTCGATGGCCATGCGGCAAAGTTCTTCGTTGGCCATGGGGCTGCGCTTATATTGATTCACCTTGTCGGCCATCAGCGGAATATTGGCCAGGGAATAATGGAAAATCAGCGAAGGTTTCTGATGCGGCATGTGTATGTATTTGCCTATCGGATACTTGGGCTGCCATACCATTTTGTCGAAATCCTTGTTGCGCAGTCGGAAGTCGTTCACGTTTTCTATCCAACGAGGCATCGAAGGATAATAAGTACTGCTGCACCACAGGCCGCTTTGGTTGTCGCGCCAGTAAACGCCGTCGGCATATTGTCCGCCGGAAATGACGCAGGCTTCGGCATCGAGTCCCAAAGAATAGACTTTTGCTTTGTGATTGGTGGCCAACTTCAGTTCGTCTGCAAGGGTGGAAGTTTTGATGGATTTCGGCGAATATCGTTCGGTGGTATAATTGCCCAAATAATTGGCATCCGACATTATCGATACCAAGTTGTTTTGTCGACGGTCGTAATAATTTTCACTGATGATGCCGTGATAACGCGGCGGACAAGCGCAAACGATACTGGCCACCGTGCTGGCATCGTCCTTGCGGGCCAATTGATAAGCTACTTGCGGATACACCTTTCCCTCGTGGAGCAACTTCTTGAATCCATCTTCGCAAAAGGCATCCATGAACCAATGCAGATAATCGCTTTCCAACTGATCGACATGAATGCCCACCACCAATTTAGGATAAGGCAGTTTGCTTTTTTCGGCGGCCGAAAGCTGACTCAGGTAACAGAACGCTATCAATAAAGATAACCAATGCGATTTACGGGGAAACATGGCTTAATGACTTTTTGGTGGAACGTAGGCTAAACTGCGTAGCACGAAAATGGCCACGAGCGGCCAGCAGGCCGGATGGATATGTTGCGGCACGATGATAGCCGCGATAATCATCAGCAGACAAAGCAAGCTGTTGATTTGGGCATAAGCCGGCGCTATCTTGCTTTTGCGGAAAGCCGGGAAACACAATGCAATGGCATAGCATAGATGCAGCGGTTGCAACCATAATATCAGCCAGTTATGATGCACGGCGGGGTGTTGCGAATATAAAGCTAAATAACAGAGCAAGAGTCCGGATACACCGGCTATCAGGTAAAGGAAAATATCTATCGGAAAGCACTTTTTTCGGTTTTTTATCTCGAAGAACATCAGCAACAGATTCAGCGCCAACAGTAGGCACATGCTGGCAAAAACGCTGTCGATGATTTTATTCTTGGGATGATTTTTATCGAGCGAACTGGCGGTTTGCGAGTCGGGAAAAGAGAGTAAATCGCAACTGCTTTTTACCAAAGGTCGCAGGCTGTCGCCACTGCAAATACTGGCAGTTTGCAAGGCAATCTGCATCTCGCCCGGAGCATAGAGCAAATCGCTGAAAGAGGCAGGACGGTCGGCTTCGGCGGCAATCAGGAAAGAAATGCCGAAATCGGCCCAGGGATGTGTGGCCGTGTAATGTTTGAGCGAGGCTCGGAGCGAAGGATAAAGCAAGCAACTGTCGTAGCAGACTTTTCCTTCGATGTTGCGTTCGACGATTTTTCTGGCGCGGGTGGCGCAGTTGTCGTAGAAGAAATTGTAACGATATTGACGATTTTCTTTTTTGGCATTTTCACGCAAAGCCTGCCATAAGGCTTCTTTTTCATTGGCACTGAGGTTGAGTGTTTGTTGGTGGATGCTACGGCCTTCGCTGCGATAGTCTTCGATGAAAGTGGCTGTGCGGCAATAACCCAACAGATAATCGGTCTGTCCGCTGATGAAACGTCCGGCAAAGTTGGGCGCATTGAAATTGAACAGTCCGTAGTTGAAGCAAAGGTCGATGCCTTTTTCGGGGTCGTGGATTCTGATGGCGCTGTGTCCGTAATGCGTCCAAATGGCTTGTCCAGGTGCACAGGTGAGCATTGAGATTTCGGCCGAGCCGCTCAATGAGGCAGTGCTGCTGGCGGCCTGCGCGCAGGCCGCCAGCAGCACCACAACTGCCATCAGGAATTTTCTCATTTGTACAAATAGAACATTCTGTCCATCAACTGCCATTTCTCAGCCGACGACAAGCCCGGCTTGGTGTCTTGGAAAATGGCCATATAGTCTTCCCATTCCGCCTGACGAGGCAAGGTGGCCAATTTGGCCATGGCGCTTTCCCATTCAAAGTCGATGGGGGTTTCCACTATCATGAACAGACGATTGCCCAGAATATAAATCTCCATTTCAAGGATGCCCACTTGGCGGATGCCTTCGCGAATTTCGGGCCAAGCATAAGCTTCGCTATGGCGCTTGATATATTCTTCAATCAATTCCGGATTGTCTTTCAAATCCATGGTTTGACAATATCTTTTCACCGGGCCGTGATACTCTTGTACACGGTAACCTTGTTTTGCAATGTCACTCATATGTTAGAAAAAGAAAAATACTAATTGAACAAGAATGTAGATGGGAATCAATACTCTGAAAGAGAATTTCCACATGTATCCAAAGAAGCTGGGCATACGGAAGCCATTTTCTTCGGCGATGGCTTTTACCATAAAGTTGGGGCCGTTACCGATATAAGTCATAGCACCGAACATTACCGCACCCATAGAAATAGCTTCGAGCAAAATTTCGGGAATGCCGGCCACTTCGGCCACAGCTGCGCCGCTATCCACCAAACCACTGGCAACGCCATGGAAAGCCAAGGCTGTAGGCGCATTGTCCAGGAACGAACTCAACAGACCGGAAGCATAGAAAAATTGCCAAGGTTGCGAAATGCCGAAACCGGCTGCGTGAGCTTTCAAATACAACATGGCAGGCGTCATGGTAACGAAAATGCCCAAGAAAACTACCGCCACTTCGATAATGGGATTCCAGGTAAAATGGTTATCGACACGAATCTTACGATGGGTGAAAATCAAGGAGAAAGCAATAAGAGCTACCAAAGCAATTTCGCGCAGATATTTCAAGAGCGCAGGCGCATGTTCTTCGCCCATGGCAGGAATATAACTCGGGTTGATGAATGCCACCGACAATATGATGCCTAACAGGAAAACAAAGTTGATGCAACCTTTGATGCGGATGGGCTGACGATTCATTACATCCGATTTCAGACGACTCAGGCTTTCTTGCTTGAACCAATGAGAATCGAGAATGTAGTAAATGGTAAGCAAGAGAATGCCCACCAACAACCAAGCCGGGAACATTTTCAAAAACCAGGTGAATTCGGCACCGCGCAGATAGAGCAAAAAGAGTGGGGGATCGCCCAGCGGGGTGAGCAAACCACCGCAGTTGGCTACGGCTGCAATGAAAAACAATACAGTGTGCGTGGTGTATTTACGTTCCTTGTTGGTTTCGAGCAAAGGACGAATCAGCAGCATGGCGGCGCCGGTGGTTCCGGTAAACGAGGCCAATACATAACCGATAGCCAAAATAGCCGTGTTGGTGGAAGGACGCGCCACCAGGTTGCCCTGCATGTGAATACCTCCGGTCACCACAAACAAGGCGGCCAACAAAATAATAAAAGGTACATAATCGTACAGCATCTGATGTTCCAATTGGTGTCCCAATCCGGCAACAATCAAGTAAATAGCAGTAGGAACGCCCAAAATAAGCGATACGATCAGTTTGTTTGAATTCTTTTCCCACCAGGATTCAGCGATCAATGGTGCGATGGCGATGGTCATCAGCATCAATACGAAGGGAATCAGTGTCCACAAGGGTAAGTTGACAAGTGTTTCCATTACAATTGAAGTTTAAACTTTAGAATCGGCAAATGTCGTATTTTATCTTCGTTAATCCAACCACTGAGCCTTGAATTTTTTTAGAAAAAAGAATCGTGGCTTGCACATATCGAAAATGCAAATTAATTTTGCCCCCGATTTTTTTAGGGGTGCTGAGTTGCGCCGGAAAAGATATAGAGCATGCATGTATCTGGAAGGTGTAGCGAGGCTGAGATTAGACCCATTGTACCGGACACGGGTAATGCCGACACCGGGATCGGATTTATCTTATAGAGCCCCTTTTCAACTTTAACAATAACAAGTATGAAAAGGTTTTTTTGTTTTATGACCCTAGCGTCATCGATGGCCGCATTGTTTGCCTCCCAGCCATCTTCCCAACTCGACACAACACGTATTTACGAACTCGATGTGGTAGAAATCGTTACCACACAAGCCCGACAGACCACGCCCGTGGCCCACGAAAACATCAGTCCGGAGACGATGCTTCGCAACAGTTACGGCAACGATTTGCCTTCCACTTTGGCATTGACTCCTTCGATGATTGCCACCAACGAAAGCGGTATCGGCATTGGCGCCACTTCTATCCGTCTGAGAGGTAGCGATGCCACGCGTATCAATGTTACCCTGAACGACGTTTCCTTGAATAATCCCGATTCACACTCCATGTACTGGTACGACACGCCCGACCTTATCTCGTCGGTAGGATCGATACAGGTACAGCGCGGTGCAGGTGTTTCAACCAATGGTAGCGGGGCTTTCGGTGGCGCCGTTTCTATGCGTACCGATGCGCTCAGTCCCGATTTTCAAGGTTCTGCTTCGATGTCTTATGGTTCGTACAACACCAACAAGCAAGCCGTGCAACTGTCTTCGGGCCTTTTGCGCGATCGTTGGGTGCTGGATGCCCGCTTGTCGCATATCGGATCGGATGGTTATATCGACCGCGCTTCGACCAATTTGAGTAGCTATATGGCACAAGTAGGTTATTATGGCGACAAGACACGTTTGAAATTGCTTTCTTTCGGCGGAACAGCCAAGACTTACCTTACTTATAATGGTGTGTCGCGCGAAGAAATGGAACTCTACGGACGTCGTTATCATAGTTCAGGACAATACGAAACAACGGCAGGCCCGCACGTGCTGGCCGACGGAACCCATGTGGATTATCACGACGACGAAACAGACAACTATCTGCAAATCAACAATCAATTGGTGTTGAATCATCGTATCGACGAACATTGGCAGTATCATAGCACCTTGTTTTATACCTACGGTTACGGCTATTACAACCAATACAAGGACGATGCCTATTTGGCTTCTTATCTGCCTTTGAATATTCAAGACGGACAAGCCGATTTGATCCGCAACAAGATTATGCTCAATCATTTGGGCGGTTTGAATGCTTCGGCATCTTATCAGAACGAGTCGCTCGATTTGCGTTTCGGTGGTTCTTGGTCGTATTATACTTGTCCGCACTGGGGCGAACTTACCTGGGTAGATGGTTTGGACGCTGATGCTTTGCAAGGTCGTTGGTACGATAATGATGTCAACAAGCAGGATGCCAATGTGTTTGCTCGAGCCGATTGGGCAGTTTGGCAAGCTTCACGTCATCAGGCGCTTCATCTTTTCAGCGATTTGCAATATCGTTATGTCGATTACAAAGCCTGGGGCTGCAACGACAATGCCGTTTGGGGCGACGAAGGCGTGTATATGCAGGAAATCAACGTGGATAAGCAATATCATTTCTTCAATCCTCGTTTCGGTTTGAATTACCAACATCAAAAGCATCAGGCATTTGCATCGGTGGCCGTGGCGCATCGCGAGCCCACGCGTTCCGATTTTACCGATCGTTATATGTTTGCTGCCGACGATACTTATCCCGAACCCGAACGCCTCATCGACTACGAATTGGGCTATTCTTACAAAAGCTCTTCTTTGGCCTTAGGTATCAATCTCTATTACATGGATTATCACAATCAGTTGGTTGCCACCGGTATGGTGAACGATGGCGATGATGCTTTGAATGTGAATGTCGACAAAAGTTTCCGTCGAGGCGTGGAATTGATGGCAACTTGGAAAAGCACTAAATGGCTCGATTTGTCGGCCAATGCCACCTTCTCGCAAAACAAAATCCGCGATTATGTGGATGCCTTGCGCGATAGTCCTACCTACGGCATGAACCTGGGTGACATGACCATTTCTTATTCGCCTTCGGCGATGGCTAATTTCTCTGCCGATTTCCATGTAAAGGGCTTCAATGCGGTATGGAATACGCAATATGTTGGTAAACAATATTTTACCAATAACGAGATTGAAGCTTTGTCGCTGGATGCCTACACGGTGAGCAACCTAGATTTGTCTTACACCTTCGATTATCAGAAAACGAATACCGTACGTTTTGGTTTGAGTATCTACAATGTTTTCTCAGCCCAGTATGAATCGAATGGTTATGGCTATTCTTATATGTGGGATGGCGTACGCTACGACGAGGCTTTTTATTTCCCGCAAGCGCCGAGACATGTTTTGGCTAATGTGACGGTAAATTTCTAATAAATAATAAGGTATGACACTTTCTCTTTTGCTTCAAATTGTTGGAACGGCCCTCGGGCTTTGGTATCTGTGGCTGGAATATCATGCGAATATCTGGCTGTGGATAGTGGGCGCCATCATGCCCATGGTACATGGACTTTTGTATCTGAGCAGCGGTATCTATGCCGATGCGGCCATGCAACTTTATTACGTCCTGGCCGGCATCTATGGCCTGATGGTGTGGCGTCGCAGGCCGAAAAACAAAAGCGAAGGAAAGATTGTGCATACGCCTCTTAAGTGGCTGCCGGTCTTGCTCGTTGTGTATGCGCTGCTGCACTTCTTGCTCTATTTCCTACTGACGGAATTTACCGACAGCCGCGTACCTTTCTTCGATGCCATGTCTACCGCTTTGAGCATGGTGGCCATGTGGATGCTGTCGCGACGTTTGGTGGAACAATGGTTGGTTTGGTTGGTAGTAGACATGATCAGCGTGGGCCTCTACCTCTATAAACAGATCCCCATCACCGCCGGCTTGTATACCATCTATTGCATCCTGGCAGTGGTCGGTTACCTGCGCTGGCGCAAACTGGCCAAAACCGCCAAAGAGGAAGTGCTACAAGGATAGTAGTTTTTCAAGAAATTTCTGTATCAACTGGTTAATTAACGCGGGCGCGTCGGTATTGGCGTTGTGGCCCGCGTTTTTTATCCATATCAGTGGAATGCCGCTCATTTTGTGCCATCTTTTGTTGTAGCCGATGCAAGAGCCCGCATGATCTTTTTCTCCGCAGATAAGCAGCGCCGGACATTTTATTTCGTAAGGCAGATCGGCCTCCATGGCTTCGGCCAGCATACGATAACCGTGACCGCAAATCTTGGCATATCTGTCTTGTTGGCCGTCGTAGTGCATCATGATGTCGCGCATCAATGCTCTGCCGTAGGCCGAAGTGGACACGCCATTACTGCCAAGTTTCAGTAGCGATTTCCAGGGATAATAACGATACACCGGCTCCATTTTTTTCAGCAGCCAAATTTCCAAAGCTGTGACATATGCTCTTTGCAAAGGCGCCGAGTCGATGGAAATGAAGCCACGCAGTTTGTCGGGAAAGAGTTGCGCATACATTTGTCCCACATAGCCGCCCATGGATTGACCGACAATGACAGGCGCCTCGATATGTTCTTTTTGCAAGATTTCGTCCAGCCAGATGGCTTTGTCTTTCAGCGTGAACGAGAAGTCGAAAGGCCAGGAAGCGGCATGCGCCGGTGCATCCCACACCAACACGCGATAGCCTTGCTCGAAAAAAGCAATCTGTTGTTCGAACAAACGATGATCGGCCGTCAGGCCCGGCAAAAATATCAATGCCAAAGACGAAGCCTGAAGGCTATCGCAGGAGTTGTTCGTCCAATAGTGAATTTCTCCGCAAGTTGTAGGGTGTGTTTTTTCTATCATGCTTGTTTGGATGCCTTTGTTTGTCTGTCGAAAAAGAAGTGCAAAAAGCGAAGCAGCAAAGATCTGAGCAGTCCGCTTTTGGGCCAAAGTCGGCTGGCCAATGTCCAACGACAATTTGTCACCTCGATTACTTTGCCCGAAGGGCGCACGAGGGCCTGCATTTTTCCTACCACCTCCTCGCGCAAACAAGTCTCCTTGGCTATATAAGAACCATCGCCCTGTATGCAAAGTTTGTCATTGTCTATGTGGATGATACGATGCAAAAGATGTTTTCCTTTGTAACGAAACAGTACCACGTCGCGCACGCGTAATTCTTCGGCACGACAAGGCGCCAGCACCACTTCGTCTTTTTGGTTGCGGAGCAGGGGAAACATCGAAACACCTTTCAGGCGGAAACGGACGCTTCTGCCGGCGGCAATTTCACTCTCCACCCAGGCAAAGAACATATCGTTGGGAATATTTTTCATGCTTCGTTGGGGAAAATGCTTTGGCAAGAAAGTTGGGCGGCTTCGGCGTTGGGCAAGCAAGACAAATGGTAAAAACGCGTGCTCGAGAGCAAATGGTTGATAAAACTTCCCACGTGGTCGTAGAGCTTATTGTCGTAGGCGAATTCCGGCGGACAAGAGGGATGAATGGCACCATAAGCCTGCAATACCGACAACTTTTTGATGATGTTTTCGGGGCCTTGCGATAGTCTGACGCAAGCAGTCAGTTCGTGACGTTCGGCTTTGTAGCATGGCGTTTTTCCGCTCCAGGGGCTGCCGTAGGCCCAAACTTTTCCCTCTTCTATGCGGATGATGGGACTGTCGTCGTTGAGAAGCGTGGCGCCGGCAATGTGTTCGCGCCACAAACGCGTGTGTGTGCTTTTGCCTGTGCCGCTTTCGCCCAAAAACAGCACCGCTTTGCCTTGGTACAGAATGCAACTGCTATGAATGGTCACCGTGTGGTAGGGCAAGGTCATCAGGCCAAAACCAAGCCATAAGGCAAAACGATACAAGTACACTTCCCACAGTCCATTCATCTGTACATCCTTGTCGCCATCCCGATGCCAAAGGCAAAAGGCTTCTTTGTCTTGAGGTTGAAGATGAAGCAGATAGCCTTCGTTGTAACGCCCAAAAATGCCATGCACATCTTCGTAATCGAAATGATACAAGGCTTGTTGCATGAGTGGCGCTGTCTGGCCTTCCACGAAACGGAAAAGCGGCTCCGATGTGTTGTCTTTGTCCAAAAGAAAAGGTTTGAAGCCGGCAATCTGCGATACCATGCGGCAAATTTTGTCACCTTCCACGCCGAAGATGTGTCCTGCTACCGAATATTTTTGAATCATAATTTAGTCTAAATGAATGATGCGGTCGCAATAAGACAAAGAACTGTCGCGATGCGCAATAGATAATATACAGAGTTTGGGATAGTCTTTTTTCAAGTTCGACAGGCAAAGATTGATGTCTTGTTCGCTTTGGTTGTCGAGGGCCGAGGTGGCTTCGTCGAGGAAGAGTACGGCGGCTTGTTTGTACAAAGCGCGTGCAATGCCGATGCGCTGTTTTTGTCCGCCCGAAAGTTTGGCGCCCGCTTCGCTCATGCGCGTGTGAATGCCCTCCGGCAAGCTTTCCAGCCATTGACCCAAGCCCACCTGAAAGACGATTTCTCTGACGCGCTCTTCGTCGATGTTTTGGCATCCCAGGGCAATGTTTTCGGCCAGGTTTCCGTTGAAAATGAAAACTTCCTGCGGCACGTAACCGATGCTTTTCATCCACGAGCTGCGATGCTGTCTGTCTAATACGACATCGTCTATTAGGATTTTTCCCGACAAGGGTTCCAGAAAACCGAGCAAGATATTGAACAGCGTCGATTTACCCGCACCGCTGGCGCCGCAAATGCCCACATATTCTCCCGGACGAATGCAAGCATTGAATTGGTTCAATACCAGATTGCCATCCGGATAAGCATAAGAAAGATCTTGTATCTGAATAAGTTTTTCGAACTTTATTTCGTGCCAATCTTCCGCTTCGTTTTCGTTGTAGTTTTTCAAGCCATCTTCGATGGTGTCCAGGCAATGCGAAGCGTTCTGAATCTGGGTCCAAGACGATAGAATGTTTCTCAGCGCGGGCAAAAGACGAAAAGCGGCGATGGCGAAAACGCCCACCATCATGCTGATATCGCCTTGGGCAAACAATAGCAACAAGCACAGCCCAAGCACCACCGACAGTTCGGATAGAAACATGGGAAGTCGCATCAGGTTGTCCAGTTTGATGCGCGTCTGGCTAATTTTGTCCATGCCTTCCAGAAAGGACGCTTGTCGCGAGGCGAAGGCGCCGTTCACTTCCATGTCGATGTAGCCTCTGAAAGTGTCCATCACGATGCGCGCTTGTTCTCGCTTGACATTCAAATCGTCTTTGCCGTATTGTTGTACGCGTTTTCTTACCACCAAAAAATAAAGGCCCATAAAAGGAATGAAGGCCAAAAAGAGCAGCAAAACTAGTTTGCCTTTCCAGCAAAGCAAGGCGATAGTGATAAGCAGTACGAGCAAAATATCTCCGGCCATGCGGCAGATAGGCGCCAACAAACTGTGGCTGAAGGCGTAGCAAATGGCGTTGATTTCGTGTCCCAACTTGTTGCTGCCATGTTCGCGGATAAACAATAATCCTCGCTGATAATAAGACGAAAACAAGTGAAAACTAAGCCTGCGGTAGAACGAGAGCAGACATTGGTTCTGATAACGCAAGAGGTAGGTGCCGAGCAGGTATTTCAACAACACCACGCCAAAGGCCAATAGGCAGAAAAACAGGGCCGCTTGTTTTTGGCTGTTTTCTTCGAGCAGAAAATACAGCACAGGCAAGAGCATCGCCAAACTTAGAAAGTTGAGCAAGGCATTAAAGAACACGCCCAAAGCCATCTTAAACAATTGTTTGCGTTCTTTTTCCTGCAAAAGTCGATAGATTCTGCCTAACATCGTCATAGTCGTTTATCTGAAAATGCTCTCCGGTTTTTTGAGGTGAATCAAGAACGATTGCCAGAATTCATGCCAGAAACTTACCGAAATAATCTTGTGCTGCAGACGATTGCGATGAATCAGGCGACGAAGTTTGTAGATGAATATGGCCACTTTATTTTTGTGCGGGCAGTTGTTGACGTACAATGGATGAAGCATTTCGCCTATCATTTCCTGGGCAATGGCCTGCGCTTTTGGATTGTCTATCGGGATTTGGCAGCCTAAGTATTCGTTGCAAAGATACGTGAAGGCGCCGATGCCGTCGATGAGTTTTTGGTCTTTTACTTCCTTGGGTAGCTGCAAACTATATCGGCGCAGCAAGATGGCCCAGTCGCAAAGATGATGCAGGCTCAGTCCGGCACAATAATGTTGCGTGGCATGAAACGACAGGAACAAGGTGTTGAAAGCATTCGAAGGTCTGAGAATTTCTCCTTCGGCCAGCGCCACGGGTTCGGGTTGCATATTCTTGCGCAGCAACTCATTTATTCTACTGGCCGTTTGACTGCTTTTGACATTGAGAAAAGTTTTATGATTCTCGATGGGAACGCCTTGGTAAAAGAAATGGCTGTGCTTGTAATATTCTATGTCAACCTCTATTCCTTGCTCTTGCATAAGTCTGTCGGCTAGGGCGTTGGCTTCTTCGTGCGAGATGATGTCGGTGTTGGCCGAATAGGTAAAAATGTCGATGTCGCCGCCTTCGCGATGCGAAGGATTAGGGTAGAGCGTAGAAACGGCTAAACCTTTCATCACCATGGTTTGGATGTGATGCTGTGCATAAAAACGCGTAAGGCTGTCTATACAACGGCAGTAACGGAGATAAGTCTGTTCGTAACGTTCAACGTGCGCGGCCCAAGTGAGTTTGATGGCTTTGTCGGGTTGCAGATTCTTGGGCAAGTGGAGCAGCGCATCCCAAGCCAAGGCCATAACACCATGTTTACAAGCCAATTGAAAACAATTTCGCCAATCTTCCTGGCTGCCGTTTTCAAAAGGAAGTGTCGCTACTTCTTTTTCGTGCAAAGATGCGCTGAGCAATGCAAACAGCATTTGCTCTTGTTTGTTCGGGCTAAAAATCTTCATGAACAATCTTTATTCGATGATGCCACATTTTTGCAGGCCGCTTATCCATTTGGCGGCGTCTGTCAGGGCTTGTTCCTGGCTAATTTGGTAGGTGTCTACCAAAACTTTGGCAACATCTTCTGTTTCGAAATCCTTGCCTTGCAAAGCTTCGTAAAGGGTACGTGCCGATTCGTTGAGCGAGATGATTCTGGTCATGCTCACTTGTTCGGTGCCTTGGTTTACCACGATGCATTCGCCGGCAATGTCGCGCAATTTATAGTTGTTATCGATTTTCATAGCTTTTGTTGATGTTTGCGTTAAGAGGAAACAAAGGTAAGAAAAGTCTTCCGATAATTGATTAGTTGCTTTTAGAATTCAAGCACGCGTTCTCTGTTTTCTATCCAGGCAATCATGTTGATGACCAGATAATTCCAATTTTGAAAACCCGGGTTGATGATGCCTTCTCCGCTTTCGGGATGATAATATTCGTGCAACAGGCCGTTTTGCTGCAAGTCTTTGCCGTACAAAGCGATGGTTTTTTCGGCCAGCTGACGCGCTTGTTTGTCGTAACCATATTTTACCAATCCGCTGAATACCATATAATTGGAAATGCCCCAAATGGGCCCTTGCCAGTTGGACGGATTGTGTGTGGCTTTCAAGTTGTACATTTTCTCCCATTTGGCCAAAGTGCGGATGCCGTAGGGCGCCCAGAAACCATCCTCGTCGAGTAGGTTTTCGCGGACCATTCTTTCGGCTTGTTCTTCGGTGGCCACGCCGGCCCAAAGCGCCATGAATCCCGACCACGAGCCAAGACGCTGTATCAGACAAGGATAATCGCGAGGCGCGCCCTGGTGCAGTACAAAGGGTTTCCCGAAAATAATTTCTGGTTTGCCCGTATAAGGAAGCAAGTTTAAATCGACTGAATAATACATGCCGTCTTTTTCGTCCCAACAATGTTGGCGGATGGCTTGCAGCAAATCTTCGGCCCAAGTTTGATAAAGCTGGGCATCTTCTTTCAATTGTAGCAGCGAAGCAATATGGCTCATGGCTTGCAATTCTTTGTACATCATGCAATTCAGGTAGATGGATGCCGAGCTTTTCTTCGGACGGAAAAAGCTGGATGGATCGTTGTCGACACCGATGGCCAAGTCGTCTTGCCAATAGTAGAGGCCACTGGCCTGGTGACGATGATGTTCGTGGTAATTGGCCATGAAAGCCTGCATGCGATGAAAATCCTTGCGCAACCATTCGGCATCGTTTTGTTGTTGCTCGATGAGGAAGGCGGCGTGTTGTGCAATGCAAGGTTTGTGCATGTTGGTGGCGTAAATGTCGGCGGGCTTGATCTTGTCGGGATCGGTTTCGGCGTCCACCACCATGGGCATGTAGCCATCGTCGGGAGAAGTGTAGTGCAGGTAGTTGAGCACGCAGCCTTGTTCGTAGCGGGCGGCCTCGCTTCGCTCGGCCACGCCCCCGGCATCGGCCAAAATCTGACGCAGCGCCACATTGGCCCACCAGGAATCCCAGTCCCAAAGCACGGCGGCGTATTGCTTGCTGCCCGGCGCGATGTAGGGAAATTTGAAGGCTATGCCCGAAGGCTCGCGGTACATGTTTTCGAAATCGCTGTAGATGTGCTCTTTGATGAGTTCGCGATACATTTTCTGTTGGCTTTTGCGAAAATCTTTCTGCGCCATCAGCGGCAGAGAAAAGAGCCAGAGAATCAGGAGAAAAGAAGTTTTATTCATGCGTTTGGAAGATTTCCGCAAAAATAGCAGATTATTTTGGCAACAGAATCTATTGTGTAAAAATACTTCGGTCGGGACAGCCTCGCGCTGTCCCGACCGAACTCATAAATAGTGATAAATTAATGGTGATGAAAGAGAGATGTTCTTAGAAGTTGAAGGCAAGTCCGCATTTAACATGATGCTTGCTCACACCGTCGTTGTAGCGCCAAAAGCCCAATTGGTATTCGTAACCGCCCTTGATGGTAAAGCGTCCGATATTCACACCGATGGCCGGATTGACAAAGGCACGCAAACCAATGTTGGTCACGTCGATATACGAACCGGCTCTGAGCGAAATCACGGGGCTGGCCAGACAGTTGAGAAAGCTGAACTTGACATCGGCAAACACGGGTGTCATCATGGTAGCATTGCTTTTGAGATTGGGCACATATTCGGCCGAGAAACCGGCGCCACCACCCACATAGAGACCATTGCCGAAAGCATAACCGTGCGAAGTGCTGAAATGCCAGATTTCGTGAATGTTGCAAGAAAGTTCCACATCGGCGCGATAACCTTCTTTATAATGGACACTCTTGGCGTTTTCGGCCTTCACAGAAGACATGCCAAACAAACAAGCCATACAGGCAAAAAGGATAAAATTTTTCTTCATTGATGTTAGTTGTTTTCTGATGATTATTCTTCGGTGGCGTCCTTCTTCTCTTCGAGAAAAGTATCTACAAATATGTCTTCGATTTTTTGGTACGTACCCACCACAGCGTCTTCCACAGACTGATAAGCGTCAACCACAGCATTTTCTATAGATTTATAGGTGTTCACTACTTTTTCTTCGATCTTGCCACCTTTCAGTTTGTATTCCTTGCTCATTTTCCGATTTTTTTGGCGGCTTCTACTTTGGCTTTGGCTTCTTCCACACGCTGGTTGGCAGCTTCAAGTTCCTTTTGCATACGTTCTTTTTCGGCGGCCGTGCGCACAGAAGGTTTAGAAAGACGTTTTTGCTCTTCGAAGAAGGCCTTGGTTTCCAATTTGGTAGCCTGATAATTAGCCTTGTCGATTTGATGTTGCAACTTGGCGCTTTCTTTCATGTCGCGGAAAGCTCTTTTGAAAAATCCGTCTTTTTCTTCCGCATTCACATTAAGGCTGCATCCCAACGCGATGGTGGCGATGCCAAGGGTTTTCATCAATTTGTTCATTGTTGTCGTATTTAAAAAGTTAATAAATGATCGTGATGAATTTTCACGCTGCAAAAGTATGGTGGAATTCTCAGATAGATTTGTCGATATTTCCCGTGAATTGGTATATATTTCCGAAGATTGCTTTTTTGCTGCTTGTTTTTGCGATTTTAAGAGTATTTTTGCGAAAAAATTACAGAATGGAGATACCATATTTCGATTGGAGAGAATCCTTGAACCACCGCGTGGCTGAAAACCGACGCATTGGCGACGATCTTATTATATTGGATTCGGACGATTCTATCCATGCCATGAACCATCCGCGTAAAGTGGAGGTTTCAACCTTTATATTAGTAGAAAAGGGCGAGAGTCGTGTGCTGATAGATGGCAAGGAATATCGTTTGCAGGCGCCATGCATTGCGGTGGTGATGCCCAACCAAACTTATCATTTGCTGGAAGTATCTGCCGATATGAGCTTTCGCGCTGTTATCATGTCGCGCCGTTTCACCGATGCTTTGTTTGGCATGTATCATCAGTCGCATCAATTGTACCGCATGATAGAGGAGAATCCGATTATCGATGTCAGCAGCGACAAAGTTTCTTTTCATACTTTTTTCAAGATATTGCAACAAAGCGTGGCTGTGACGCACAATCCCATGCGATTGGAATCGGCCAAGCATCTGACGCTTTCCATGTTGTATCATTATGCGCGTCGTTTGGAAGGTGTGGATGCAGCTAAACGAAAGAAAGATTTGGTGTATGAACGCTTTTGTGAAGAGGCGCGAAAGTTCTTTCCCACGCAGCATCATTTGTTGTTTTATGCGGCCCGTCTGGGCGTGAGCGGAAAATATCTTACCGAAGTATGCAAGGAAAAATGCGGCAAAACTGCTGCCGACTATATTGATGCGTTGCTTTTGACGGAATGTCAGGCCTTATTGCTTTCTACCGATTTGACTGTCAATCAGATTGCGCGTCGATTGCATTTTCCTTCGCCCTCGGTGTTCGGCAAATTTTTCAAACGTCTTTGTGGCATGACGCCCACGCAATATAGGGAGGAAACAAGATGAGCGGCAAGATTTCATACCTAAAGTGGCGCAATCGTTTGGAAGAAATTACGCCCGCCGATCATCGTATCGGAACAGATGTGTTGCTTATCGAAGATGGCGATGCCACCCGTGCCGAATGGGCTTTGCAGAGCGATTCTTTCAAGTTGGATATGACCATGGCCATCATTTACGAAAAAGGCCAAGCCGATTTGCGCATTAATATGAAAGAATATCATGTGCAGGCGCCCGCCGTGCTGATTGTCCTTTTCGACCAGATTTACCAGCCGCTGGGCCACTCCGACGATTTGCAATCGCGCATTATCCTGATGTCCAAGTCGTTTTCGGATAGTCTTTTTACCAATGCCGGCGAAGTTTTGCCTTTACAGTCGCAGGTGATGAGGCAGCCGGTGCTCGCTATCGATAATGAGGAGAATGTGTTTGGTCAATTTTTTCAGCTTTTGCTCAATGTGGCGGCTTCGCCTCGTCCTGACTACAAACTCGATGTGGCCCGCCATCTGACCTTGTCTATGTTTTACGGATATTCCAACCAGAAACACGAACTTTTGGATTCGCAGTCGAAAGCCTCATCGCGTCAGGAGCAACTCTATGTGCACTTTATCGATTTGTTGTCGAAGTATCATACCCGACAGCGCGAAATTGCCTTTTATGCCGACAAAATGTGCATCACGCCCAAATACTTGTCGCAGGCGGTGAAACTTTATTCCGGTCGGACGGCTTCCGATATCATCGACGAATATGTGTTGGCCGAATGTAAGTCCTTGCTTCTCTCGGGCAATATGAGTATTCAGCAGATTTCCGACGAACTGAATTTTCCTTCGCAATCGGTGTTCGGCAAATACTTTAAGCGTCTCAGCGGCCTCTCGCCCAAAGACTATCGTCGTCAGCGTTACAAAAAATAGGGAACAGTCGCGTGTCTGCCGTAGTTGTTTGTGATGTATGATAGCGAAGCTTTTCTTTAACGAGAAGGATTTTTACGCTACATTTGCGCCGTTAAATGTAAAAACTATGAAAAGACTTAAAGATCATGTTACCCTTATCACGGGAGGTGGTAAAGGTATTGGATATGGGCTGGCTGAGGCTTTTGCAGAAGAAGGCTCGAATTTGGTATTGACGGGAAGAACGGAGTCAAGACTTGTTGCCGCCAAAGAAAAACTCGAAGAAAAGTATGGTATAAAAGTCTTGCCCATCGTGGCTGACGGTGCCGACGAGGAAGCTATTCGCGGCGTTGTTCAGAAAACGATAGAGACTTTCGGTAAAATCAACACTTTGGTGAATAATGCTCAGGTGTCAAAGTCGGGCATGCCCTTGGTGGAACATTCCAAAGAAGATTTCGATCTGGCTATTTACTCCGGCTTGTACGCGGCTTTCTTCTATATGCGCGAATGTCATCCTTATTTGAAACAGACCAAAGGCGCTGTTATCAATTTTGCTTCGGGCGCCGGCTTGTTCGGCAAACTGGGTCAGGCATCGTATGCGGCTGCCAAAGAAGGTATCAGAGGTTTGTCGCGCGTGGCGGCCGCCGAGTGGGGGCCCGATGGTATCAGGGTGAATGTTATCTGTCCTTTGGCCATGACCGAGAGCTTGCAACAATGGAAGGAAAATTTCCCCGAACTCTACGAAAAAACCATTCAAGGCATTCCTTTGGGCCATTTTGCAGATCCTAAGGGCGATATCGGTCGCGTTTGCGTTTTTCTCGCCAGCGAAGATGCAGAATACGTTACGGGCGAAACCATCACCCTTCAAGGTGGCAGCGGCCTGAGACCCTAATCATGTTAGCTAGAAAATGAAAAGTATGATGCTTAAGATAGTTTTTATCGCCTTGCTCGCCCTTTCGGCTTTTTTGTCACCGGCATTGTCGCTGTTGATGGGTATTGTCATGGCGCTGGTTTTAGGTAATCCCTTTCCGCTGTTTTCCAAGAAGGCTTCGAAAAAGGCTTTGCAAGTGTCTGTTGTCGGACTAGGATTCGGTATGAATCTTTTTGAGTCGCTTGCGGCCGGAAAGCAGGGAATGCTCTTCACTATTGTCTCTGTCGTTGGCGTCATGTGTATAGGCGTACTGATAGGGAAGTGGATGAAAGTCAATCGTAAAAGTGCTTATCTGATAGCCACCGGAACCGCTATATGCGGCGGAAGTGCCATCGCGGCAGTGGGCCCGGTTATAGATGCCGACGACGACCAGATGTCCATGTCGCTGGCTACCATATTCATATTAAACGCGATAGCCTTGTTTGTATTTCCGCCTATCGGCCGATGGATAGGGCTGTCTCAGGAACAGTTCGGTCTGTGGGCGGCCATAGCGATTCACGATACCAGCTCTGTTGTTGGGGCGGGGGCGGCCTACGGTGAGGAAGCTCTGCAGATTGCCACCACCGTCAAACTGACCCGTGCATTGTGGATTATCCCTCTGGCTTTGGTTTCCTCCCTGATATTCCGAGCCAAAGGAAAGAAAGTTAGTATACCTTGGTTCATTCTACTTTTTGTGTTGGCCATGGTCTTGAATACTTTCTTGCCCATTCCGAGTGCTGCGACAGGCCTTATTGTGATGTTGTCGAGAAAGCTTCTTTGCATGACGCTGTTTCTCATTGGCTGCGGTCTTTCCCTTTCTTCCATCAAAAAAGTAGGCGCGCGTCCATTGGCCTTGGGTATGCTTCTCTGGATTGTTATCTCCATCAGTACTTTAGCGGTAGCATGCTTGCTATCATGATGCTGACAGACTAATATGCTTTTTTATAATAAATTATATGGCACGCGAGATTTATATTAAAAATACGCGTTTACTGAAACGTGCTTTGAAGATTGAAGAGATACTTGCCAAAAAAGAATCTTGGCATTATGGTTATGCAGACGAGCATGGCCGCATGACCTTTTCAGAAAAAGATAAAGATGCTCAGTTGATGTTGTTTGATTCCGATATGATTGGACGGGGTATACAGATTGTCGACAGCAATCGTCATGAAGTTCACTTGGCCTTGTCTATGCCGGCCACTAAAGAAGATGTGGTGATGCTTTATGAGGTGGCTAGACAAGTGGCAAACTTATGGAAGACAGATAGTATAATGGTGGAAGAGGATACCGTCTCTCTCTCGGCAATTGAATCCAATATCGATTGGGATATAAAAGAATGTATCAAGTGTCTTGAAAATAGTCGTGAAACCTTTCATCAAAGCAAGTGTGTGATACTGCCTTGTGCCATATATCCCTTGCATTTTTCTTTGGAACAACTAATGGATTTTTCGACAGATTATGATCGGTTTTCTGTCTATTTGCACGAAAAACAAAGCATGGGCGCTTTTATGTCTTCAGCTATTTATGCGGGATCTGACGGCGCCTATGCTGTATTTTATGTGGTATATCCTGGCGGCGCAATAATATTGCCTAAAGAACCTGCCATGAAGTTTTCTGCTAACGGAGAAAGTTATACTTGTGCAGAGGCTTTGGTGGCAGCATCCGGTTTGTTCCCCGGAGGAAATGCTCCTCAAATGGATTATCAGGATTTTCTACAAAAGCTTTCTTCCGATAAAATTACAGACTTCGATGAAGGACGAATCCTTGTTGGCCCCTTTACACGCGAAGAATTGATAGAAATCTTCAAGCAAAACAATTGATTCTTCATTGCTTTTGCAAACAAAAAAAACTCCTGTAATCGCTTGGACTACAGGAGTTTTGTTATTGAGTGATGATTGAAATTACTTGCTGAGAGCAGTAGCAACGTCAACAGCCACAGCAACGGTGCAACCTACCATGGGGTTGTTACCGATACCGAGGAAGCCCATCATTTCAACGTGAGCGGGAACTGATGAAGAACCAGCAAACTGAGCATCAGAGTGCATACGACCCATCGTGTCCGTCATGCCGTAAGAGGCGGGGCCAGCGGCCATGTTGTCGGGATGCAAGGTACGACCCGTACCACCACCTGAAGCTACTGAGAAATAAGGCTTACCGGCCAACACGCGTTCCTTCTTGTAAGTACCTGCAACAGGATGTTGGAAGCGAGTGGGGTTGGTAGAGTTACCCGTGATAGAAACGTCAACGCCTTCTTTCCACATGATGGCAACGCCTTCGCGAACATCGTCGGCACCATAGCAATTAACCTTGGCACGAGGACCTTCGCTGTAAGCGATACGTTGAACTTCTTTCAATTCGCCGGTGAAATAATCGAATTCGGTCTGAACATAGGTGAAACCATTGATACGGCTGATGATTTGTGCAGCGTCTTTACCCAAACCGTTCAAGATAACGCGCAAAGGTTCTTGACGAACTTTGTCGGCTTTAGCAGCAATCTTGATAGCACCTTCGGCAGCAGCGAAAGATTCGTGACCGGCCAAGAAAGCGAAACATTTGGTTTCTTCGCGCAACAAACGGGCAGCCAAGTTACCGTGGCCCAAACCAACCTTACGGTCGTCGGCTACAGAACCGGGGATACAGAAAGCCTGCAAACCTTCACCGATAGCTTCGGCAGCGTCAGCAGCATTCTTGCAACCTTTCTTCAATGCGATGGCAGCACCTACTACATAAGCCCACTTAGCGTTTTCGAAACAGATGGGCTGGGTTTCTTCACAAGTTTTATAAGGATCGATACCGGCAGCGTCGCAAATAGCGTTGGCTTCTTCGATGTCTTTGATACCGTTAGCGTTCAATACAGCAGTGATTTGCTTGATACGACGGTCTTGGCTTTCGAATTTTACTTCTCTAATCATAGTTGTATCCTCCTTAATTATTCGTGACGTGGGTCGATTTTCTTAACAGCACCGGCTTCTTCGGTAACGCGGCCATAAGTGCCGGTCACTTTCTTCAAAGCTTCGTTAGCATCGGTACCTTTCTTGATTTCATCCATGAATTTGCCCATGTGAACGAATTCATAACCGCAGATTTGGTCGTTCTTGTCGAGGAAGATGTTCTTGATGTAACCTTCTGCCATTTCCAAGTAACGAGGACCTTTAGCCAAAGTACCATACAAAGTACCAACCTGGCTACGCAAGCCCTTACCCAAGTCTTCCAAACCGGCACCGATGGTCAGACCGCCTTCAGAGAAAGCAGATTGAGTACGACCGTAAACGATTTGCAAGAACAATTCGCGCATGGCGGTGTTGATAGCGTCGCAAACGAGGTCGGTGTTCAATGCTTCGAGGATGGTCTTGCCGGGAAGAATTTCAGAAGCCATAGCGGCTGAGTGAGTCATACCTGAACAACCGATGGTTTCAACCAAAGCTTCTTGGATGATACCTTCTTTTACGTTCAAGGTAAGTTTGCAAGCACCTTGTTGAGGAGCACACCAACCGATACCGTGGGTCAAACCGGAGATATCCTTGATTTCTTTAGATTTTACCCATTTGCCTTCTTCAGGAATGGGAGCGGGACCGTGGTTAGGACCCTTCTGTACGCAACACATTTGTTGCACTTCGTGAGTGTAAACCATGTTAATCAAATTTATAATGCAATTGGTAATGCGAAATTGATATAGCTAAATTGTCTGCAAAAATAGAAAACTGTTTTGTATTTGCCAACAGATTATTCTACCAAAAAAAAGAAGATTACTATTGTAAAAAAAAGAAAATATTGTGACTTTTGCAAATTCCTGTATATTCGGGATAATTTTGAATATTCAATAATTATTAATCAAGATAAAGTTATGAACAAGAGTGCTTTACAAATTGCGCGCGCCGCGTATCAACCCAAAATGCCAACCGCTTTGTTGGGTGCAGTGAAAGTAAATGAAGGTGCCGCTACCCAATCGGTAGCCGACCAGGAAGATATCCAGGCTTTGTTTCCCAATACTTACGGACAGCCTTATATCACCTTCGAACCCAGCGACAAGCAGGAAAAATTTGAACCTATCAATGTGGGTGTTATCTTGTCTGGTGGACAGGCTCCCGGTGGACACAATGTGATTGCCGGTTTGTTTGACGGTATCAAGAACATTCATCCCGATTCTCGTCTGTATGGTTTTATTCTTGGCCCTGGTGGTTTGGTAGATCATAACTACATCGAACTCACCGCCGACATCGTGAACGAATACCGCAACACCGGTGGTTTCGACATCATCGGCTCTGGTCGTACCAAATTGGAAAAGAAAGAACAATTCGACAAAGGTTTGGTTATTTTGAAAGCTCTCGATATCAAGGCTTTGGTTATTATTGGTGGTGACGACTCAAATACCAACGCTTGCGTATTGGCCGAATATTACAAATCTATCGATGCCGGTGTTCAGGTAATCGGTTGTCCCAAGACCATCGACGGCGACTTGAAGAACGAAATGATTGAAACTTCTTTCGGTTTCGATACCGCTTGTAAGGTGTATTCAGAAGTAATCGGTAACATTCAGCGCGACTGTAATTCGGCTCGTAAATACTGGCACTTCATCAAGTTGATGGGTCGTTCGGCTTCGCATATCGCATTGGAATGTGCTTTGCAGGTACAACCCAACGTTTGCTTGATTTCGGAAGAAGTTCAGGCTAAGAACCAATCGTTGGATACCATCGTTACCGATATCGCCAATACTGTTGCCAATCGTGCTGCCCAAGGTCATAACTTCGGTACCGTTCTTATTCCTGAAGGTTTGATTGAATTCATTCCCGAAATGAACAACTTGATTGCCGAATTGAACGAAATCTTGGCTGCTCATCCCGAATACAAGATGATTCGTAAATCGGAACAACGCAACTATATTATCGAAAAATTGTCTGAAGACAATGCGGCTGTATTCAAATCTTTGCCCGAAGGTGTTGCCATGCAGCTTACTTTGGATCGTGACCCTCACGGCAACGTTCAAGTGTCTGCCATCGAAACCGAAAAACTTTTGGCCGAAATGGTTGGCGTAAAATTGGCTCAATGGAAGCAAGATGGTTTGTTTGTAGGTAAATTTGCTACCCAGACTCACTTCTTCGGTTACGAAGGTCGTTGTGCTGCTCCTTCTAACTACGATGCTGACTATTGCTATTCTTTGGGTTATACCGCTGCTGCTCTGATTGCTTTCGGTAAAACCGGTTATATGTCGTCTGTGCGCAATACCACGGCTCCTGCCAAGGATTGGATTGCCGGTGGTGTGCCCATCACCATGATGATGAACATGGAACGTCGTAACGGTGAAATGAAGCCTGTTATCCAAAAAGCGCTCGTTCAGCTCGATGGTGCTCCTTTCCGTCGTTTTGCAGCCAAGCGTGCTGCCTGGGCTATCAGTACCGACTACATCTATCCCGGTCCTATCCAATACTTTGGTCCCACCGAAGTGTGCGATCAGCCTACCAAGACTTTGCAGCTCGAAGCTAAGGCTAAGTGTAAATAAGCTTCCAAGCGTAAATAAGCATTGATCTGCCGCGCCCGCTTCGGATCGTCCTCGGTCACGTACTTTAGCTTCCAAGTGCAAATAAGCATCGATCTGCCGCGCCCGCTTCGGCTCGTCCTCGGTCACGTGCTTCAGTACGCTCCCGTCGTCCTCGCCTCGCGGACGCGCCATCTCAAAGCTTCTTTCCACTTGGGGTTGAGCGGATGAGCGGGCTGGTGTAGAAGTATCGACTTATACGTTAGAAAGCCCCGCTTTGACAAATTTAAAGGCATCCTGAAATCTTTGTGTTTCGGGATGCTTTCTTTTATTTATTCGCGTTGCGACATGTGATTAGATTAACGAATATGTAAAGTAAAACACTTGGACCAATGGATGAGTGTAAACTGGTTCAGAGAAGCTGGAAACAAGATTAGTTAAACCGCCTTTAAAATTTCAATTTGTTACAAGTGATCTAAATAATAAATTAACAATAAGGTAACAAAGTGTAAAAGAATTTATATATTTGCGCTTGAAAAATGACCATGAAAAATTTTGTATAGATGAAACTAATTAGTTACTTTTGCCAGCGCTTGCCAATGGATATGAGGCGGGAGTTGATTTATTCTACGGAGTATATGGAATTCGTAGACTCGCTTTCTGAGAATGAGCAAGAAAAGATGTTTTATGCGGTAACTGTTTTGGGAACCTTGAAGTCCTTATCGACCAAGTTTGTTAAAAAGTTGATAAATACAGTCTTTTATGAATTGAGGGTTTCGGTTTTGGATAAAGAATTGCGAGTCGTTTTGTTTCCTGTCGATTCGGAGAATATCAATATGGCAAGTCAGATTGTAATGCTTAATGGATTTGTGAAAAAATCAACTAAGGATTATGAAAAGGAAATAAGAAAGGCAGTTAAAATCTTAAAAAGAGTATTATGAAAACAGCTGAAAATCAATTGAGTCGAGAAGAGTTGCAGCGCTTGAGGCAGACCGATTTTAAGCGCGTGCCGGGTTTTGCTGATGCTGAGGATCTTTTGACGGCGGAAAATGGAGCGCCGGGGACTGCAGCGCGTGCTGATTTTGAGGCTAAGGCGCATGCCTGGTATTTTGGAGAAATATTGAGAGCCCGTCGTAAGGAGTTGGGGATGACGCAAAAAGAACTGGCAGAGAATATTGGTCGCGAGCGCACATATATTAATCGCATAGAAAAAGGCGAAACCGATATGCAGTTGTCGTCGTTTATCCGCATTGCTGAGGCTTTGGGCTTTAGCCTACGCTTGGATTCAAAGTAATAAATTTAGTCCGGGCTGTTGCAATGGCGATTAATTGTCGTCTCTTTGCCAAGTCGTTGAGGATATGGTAGAAGGGATGACAATTCTTGTCAAGTATTTGATTCTGAGCCTCACGTTATAGCCATCGTTATCGGTGGCTTTTTTGCTACTCGATTGTGCTGAGGCGGTACTCGCTTAGTTCTTTGCCTAGGCGATGGATGTATTCTTCGATTTGCTTCAGTCGCTCGGCCGATGGTTTTTTGTGCCCATCAACGTACTGTTGTAGAAGCGTGGTGTTCAGGCCGGCGCTTTTGGCTACTTGCCTGAGGTTGAGTTCGGGATATTCGAAAAAGAGTTTGCATAAAGCGGAATTGTTTTTGGGATGATTCTCGGTTAGAAAAAATCCTTCGAACGACAGATCTTCGTCCAATTTTGGCCAATGAATGCCCATGGGAGAGAAGTAGTAATCTTGCAATTGCTCGTGGCTTGCATTGTAAAGTCTTGGATACAAACGAATAGGGAGTTTTCCTTCGCGCTTGTCTCTCGTCGTCAGATGTATGTATCCGTTTTCAAAACTAATCTTTGGATCTTGCATTGTGAGTGTTATTATTGATTAAAGAATTCTTTCCATTGCCTTGTGATAATATCGCGATTGTCTTCAATTGCTTTAATGGCGATTCTGATATCTCTGGCTTTAAGCCCGTGGTTTTCAATCATCTTTGTTGTTGGAGTGATGTTGAATTTTGCTTCTGCTTGCCCTGTTGAAACATGTACGTGAATTGGTTCGTGCTCATTTGAATAAAAATAGAATTTCAGATGTAAATAATAAAATAATACAGGCATAGAAATATAGGTTAAAGGTTTGCAAATATAGGTATTAAAATTAATACTAATTGTGTTTTGTAAAAAAATATTTTTCGAAATTTTCAGCCTTGCAAATATAGGGTTGATTTTGTAAGAATCAATGTTTAATTGATGAAAAATTAATATAAACATTTGGTTTATTTAAAGCTGCTTGTGGGTTTTGGACGGTGAAAATGTTGTCGTTTTTTGAAGCGAAGATTATCGAAAACCCAAGTCGAAAACCATCGAGAATCCAAGGTAAGAATCATCGAAATTTTGAGGTGAATAATAAGCTGATTTTCTGATGGAAATCTCTTGGTTTTTGGCGAAATTGTTAAAAATGCGGAGAATGTTAATAATCTGAAAGATTCTTTTGGATTTTGTAACATTTTGGCTGTATATTTGCGTGTTATTATCTTCACTCTTATTTAGGGGTTTATTTTGAATCTATATCGCTCAAAATCAATGCGTAAAAACATATTATTTTTCATATTTTTTGTGTGCGCCCAATGGATGTTGGCGCAAAGTGTCAGTGTGGCTTCGTTCCGTGCTTTGGAAAACGATTTGACGGCCAATACTTATGGCACGATGGAAAAAGACCAAAACGGCGAAATCGCTGCCCTGATTAAAATCGTGACCAACGAAACCGGTTTCCTCTTCGACGGTGGTATGACCGGTATTGTGCGTGTGAAACAAGATGTTGGCGAAGTGTGGGTGTATGTGCCTCACGGCATCAAGCGTATCACCATCAAGCATCCGCAGCTGGGCGTTTTGCGCGACTATTATTTCCCCATTCCCATTGCCAAGGCTCGTACTTACGAAATGGTTCTTTCTACCGGAAAGGTGCAGACTATTGTGCAACATTCTGTGAATAAGCAATATGTCATCTTCAATGTGGAGCCTGCCAATGCGGTGGTGGAACTTGGCGATGAAATTTTGAGTGTCAGCGAAGATGGATATGCCCAGAAAAGTGTGGGCTACGGCAAATACAATTATCGTGTTTCTTGTGCCAATTATCATACGCAAGCCGGTGTGGTTCAAGTGACTTCCAAGGGTAAAGCGGTGGTGAACGTGGCACTGAAGCCGAATTTCGGTTGGATGCAGTTGACGGCTCCCGAAGACCAACAAGGCGCGTATGTGTATTTGAACAACGAACGTGTGGGACAGATTCCTTTCATGTCGCAACCCTTGAAGAGCGGTGATTATCAGCTGCGTGTCATCAAGCCGATGTACAAACCTTATGTGCGTCAATTGACGGTTTCCGACAACGATACCATCAAGCAGGAAGTGACGCTCGATCCTAACTTTGCTGTGGTGACTTTGAATACTTCCGAAAATGCTGAAATTTGGGTGGATGGTCAGATGAAGGCTCGCGGCACTTGGACCGGTCCGCTGGAAACCGGCGACTATACGGTGGAAGTGAAGCAGGAATCGCATCGTCCTCGTTCGCAGATTCTTTCTATCAACGATTACGAAGCCAGAACGGTGCAATTGCCCGCGCCCGATCCTATCTGTGGTAGTTTGGATATCAGTTCGTCGCCTTCGTTGGTGAAAGTGTTCATCGATGGCGAAGAATTGGGCGAAACGCCTCTTATTCAGAACGATGTCTTGGTGGGTACGCGCGAATTGATTTTCCGTAAACGTGGCTACAACGATGTGCTCAGAACTATCGAAGTGAAAGAAAACGAAACGACTACGCTGAATGTGCGAATGACCAAGGGTTCTGTCAGATTGGAATCGGAAGTAGTAAGGAAGCGCGAAGAAGCTCGCTTGGCCGAAGAAGCTCGTTTGGCAGCCGAGGCCGACTCTGCCGCACAAGCGGAATCACAAGCTGCGCAAGAAGCGGTACAAGAAACTGTTCAAGAACAAGTTCCCGTGGAAACGCCGAGTCAAGATGTTGCCGAACCTCAAATGGAAACGCCTGTCGCTCAGCCGCAAACAACTCCCGTGGTAGAGCAGCCCAAGTTGAAACCTTCTCCGGTAAGTTCTTATCGCAAAGCTGCTTTCTATCTGGAAGGCAATGGTACATATTGGCGTAATACCGTATCGACTTATGCTACAATCGACTATGGTTTCGGTGCCGGTGTTTATCTGGGCGGACTGAATCTCCATGTGGCTACTCAATTTGGAGGACTTCCGCAACTTCAGCTGAAAACAGGTTTCTCGATGCCATTGGGTTCTTATCTGTTGGTAACGCCTCAGGTGGGCTTGCTCAATCTTTTCGATGTTCAGACCAGTGAATGGGTTTCTTATACCGACAGCCATGGCGATTTCTATCTGATTGAACATAAAGAATCTAAAGATATTCGCGCTTTGTCTTTGGCTTGTCGTGTTCAGTTGTGTCTGACGAAAAATATTGCCCTTGCGGTGACACCCGAATACCATATCTACGACAAGGCTTCGCTGGAAAATTTGGATACGGACTATATTCCTGGTTTCGGTGTACGTGCGTCATTGGTGCTGAATTTTGGCGTGGATGCTAGAAAATATTAATCAAACAATAATTACTCATTCTTAAAACTTACTATTATGAAAAAATTAGTTCCTTTCCTGTTGATGGCAGCTATGTTGTTTAGTTGTCCTATGCTGAGTGCTCAATCTAAGGCAATGGAAAAAGCTCGTGCTAAAGAGTATAAAGCTAAAATGAAAGAATACAAGAAAGAAGGTTGGACTTTGTTCGGCAGTTCTCGTAGCTTGGATATGGCTTTGCTCAACCACTACGAAAAGTTGAACCAAGGTGGTGAAAATGTGAGAGAAGTGGTAGGTATTGCTACTCGTTTCAAATCGAAAAATGTTGGTCATCAGATGGCTGTAAACAGTGCTTGTCTCACTTATTCTCAGCAAGCCGGTAGCTACGTGAAAGGTCGCGTGGTAAGCGATATGGCCGGTGATGGTATCGATGCTGAAAAGGAATTCGAACATTTTTATGCTGCTTACGAACGCTTGGTTGAAAAAGAAATCAAGGGTGAAATGAGAGAATCTTACAGCGTTATCCGTGACAATGGTGACGGTACTTTCGAAATGCAGACTTTCTTTATCATCGACGAAGATGCTGCTACCGAAGCTCGTATCCGTGCTTACGAAAATGCTATGCGTGAAACCGAAGCTGCTCAGAAGCATGCACAGAAAGTGGCCGATTTCGTAAGAGCTGGTTTTCCTGTAACTCAATAATTTTTAATACAATACACAGTGCCAATGAGGAGGGTATATTGCACTCTCCTCATCCTGTTTTCTCTGACGATGCCTATCTGCGCGCAAATGAGCGTAGAAGAAATCAAGGGAAATCCCGAATATCTGACGGGCGAGGGATGGGGAGAATCGAATAAAGCGGCTAACAACGCAGCCTTGCAAGATTTGATTTCGAAGATTTCAGTATCGGTAGAATCTCAGTTCGAGAATATCGAAGAGGAAGTTACCGATGGAACATCTGTCGATTCGCATTCTGCATGTAAATCGGTGGTGAATACGTATTCGCAAGCCACTATTCAAAATACGGAATGTATCTATATCAGTCATGAACCGGATGCTCACGTGTTCCGTTATGTGAAGCGTAGCGATGTGGACAAGATTTTCGATTCGCGTCGTCAGAAAGTGTTCGATATGGCTGCCAGTGCGGCTCGCGCCAGAGAAAAATCCAAGATTGACGATGCCTTGCGTTATTACTATTGGGCTTATTGTCTTTTGCAGAGTATTCCCAACGCCAATGCCGTGGTGGATGAACAAGGCCATGTGCTCACTCATTGGATTCCCGAACAAATCAACGAAATTTTCAGTCTTATCGAAGCGCACAAAGTGAGCGAAGCGGACAATGTGGCTGAAATTCGTGTGCTGTTCAACGGCGAACCTGTTACTTCGATGGACTATACTTATTTCGATGGTATGGATTGGAGTAACCTTTACGGCGCCAAGGATGGTCGTGGTTTTGTGGAACTGCGTCCCGGTATGACTACCGACAATTTGCGTATCAAATGCGAATACGAATACAGCGGCGAAGCGCATATCGACAAGGAAATTTCTACCGTGGTGAATGTAATGAAGGGTAAAGTGTTCCGCGATGCTTACATCATGTTGTCTGATGCCCCCGCACCTGCACCTAAAAAAGAAGAACCTCAGGCCGAACCTGAAGCCGAACCCGAAGCCTTGGCTGCTGCTCAAACGGAAGCGCAAAGCACCGAATCTGCCGATGTTGTGGCCAAGGTTGAGGCTTTGCCTAAGAACGATATTACCGAATTGTCGGCCGAAGAAGCTGCACCTTATCGCAAGAGCATCGATGCAGTGCTTGCAGCTATCCGCAGCGGCAATTACAACAGCGTAGATACGCTTTTCTCGCCCGATGGTAAGGATATGTATCGTCGTCTTATCAGTTATGGTAACGCGCGCATCATGAGCGAACCCCAGTTAAGTTTTTATATGGTGGGTGCTCAAAAAGATGTTACTTGTCGCAGTGTGGCTATGTCTTTCTCTTTCCGCAACAACAATCGTAAGTTTGTGGAAGACGTGACTTTTACTTTCAATGCCGATAAGAAAATCGACTGTCTGGCTTTCGGTTTGGATAAGAATTCTACCGACGATATTCTCAAACACGATATGTGGAGCGAATATGCGCGTACGGTTTTAGCAGAATTCTTGGAAAATTACAAAACGGCTTATGCCTTGAAACGTTTGGATTACATTCGTAGTATTTTCGACGATAACGCTGTGATTATCACCGGTAAAGTGACAACTCGTATGACCGGTACCGACAATGCGAATGTATCTCTGATGAACAACAAATACGTGCAGTTCACACGTCAGAACAAAGAACAATATTTGCGCAATCTGGAACGTTGTTTCGATAGTAACGAATATATCAACATCCGTTTTGCCAACAACGATATCGTAAAAGCTGGTGTGGGTGGTGAAGTATATGGTATCCAAATCAAACAGGATTACTACTCAACTAATTACGGTGACACCGGTTACCTCTTCTTGATGGTCGATTTGAACGACCCCAAGAAACCGATTATCAAAGTTCGTTCATGGCAGCCTGAGCGCGACCCGAACTTTGGTTTGGTTGATTTGTCTCATTTTTAATAAGGTATAGATAGGGAAGTGTCGTTATGAAGTTTCGTGCCTTTGTTTGGAGTCTGTTGCTTTTGTCGGTTTCTGCTGTGCAAGCGCAATCGGAAGATTTTGAGTCGTTTCGTCAACGTTTGTTGAACGATTATGATGCATTTCGTCAGGGTGTCTTGGATCAGTATGAGAATTTTTTGGATGAAGCTTGGGCCGGGTTCGAAACTTTTGCCGGCGACAAGCGTAGCGAAGATCCCAAGCCTACGGCACCTCCCACTTTCAAACCTTCCGATTTGCCAGCGCTGCCATCGCCGCCACAAGTGCCGACACTGAAGCCCGTGAAACTACCGAAAGTGCCTTCGGTGCCTTCGGTTCCGAGTTCGCCGAGTGTGCCTTCAGTTCCGAGTTCGCCTATCGCTTCAGTGCCTTCGGTGCCAAGCAAGCCGAGTGTTCCTTCCGTGCCAAGCGTTCCGACAAGACCCGCCGCGCCGAGTTCGCCTATTGCATCGCTGCCCTCGGTTCCAAGCAAGCCGAGTGTGCCTTCGGTGCCCGCAACACCATCAACACCTTCGGCTCCAAGTTCGCCGAGTGTGCCCACGACACCGACTCAACCTGTGACGCCAGCTCCGACTAAACCGGCTGCTCCGGCAAGTCCTGTTGTGCCGGCATCACCCGCATCTTCGCCAATCCCTGCGACTCCTGCCGTGCCGACAGCTCCCGAAAAACCGGCAGCTCCTGTGGCTCCTGCAACACCGGTGAAGCCAGCCGCCAATACCATCAATTACAGCTTGTACGGATTGCAAATGTCGGTGCCCAAGCCTGCCATTGCGCCCAACCTGACTAGCGGTGCGCAAAAGGAAGTGGTGGCATTCTGGAAAGAAATCAAGGAAAGCGACACCAAGGCTATTGTCAAGAGTTTCAAGGACGCAGCCGTTAATTATCGTTTGGGCGACTGGTGCAGCTTGAAAGCGGTGGAAAAATATGCCGAAATCTGGGCTAAAGGCAATGTTAATGCCGCCCGCGTGATGACGCAATTTCTGATGATGAGTATGGGTTACGATTTGCGCATGGCATCGGCCAATAACGAAGTGTACCTATTGTTGCCATTCCAGCAGCAAGTGTATGCCAATACTTTTATCCGCATCGACGACAACAAGTATTATGTGTATCCCAACTCCATGCCGGCCAACAGTTCTATCTACACTTGTCGCGTGCCGGCCGATGTGGACTGTGGGCAGACGATAAATCTGGTGATCAATCCGGCGTATCTGTTGCCAAAGAAAGATCAGGCTTTCAAAGTGTCTCATGCGGATTTGTCAATCGAAGGAAATATCAACCGTAATATTATCGATTTGCAGCAGGAATATCCCTCGATGGATATCAGTTGTTATGCGGCTTCCATTGCCGACGAAGACTTGCGCAAAAACATCCTTACGCAGTTGCGAGGTCAATTGGAAGGAAAATCGGAAATGGATGCGGCCAATGCTATTTTGCATTTTGTGCAGGAAGGTTTTGCTTACAAAACTGATGGTCAGCAGTTTGGACAAGGCGTGGAAAAATGTTTCTTCTTCGACGAATTGCTGTATTTCCCCTTCTGCGATTGCGAAGACCGATCTATTTTCTTTGCTTATTTGGTGAAAGAAATTTTGGGTCTGGATGTGCTGCTGGTAGGCTATCCCGGCCATGAATGTACGGCTGTGGCTTTGTCGGAAGCGCCGCAGCGTCATACCAGTTTGAATTATAAAGGTAAGAACTATTATATCTGCGATCCCACCTATATGGGCGCTGATGTGGGTATGTGTATGCCTAAATACGTGAATGTCAATCCCGAAGTTGAAGAATGGTATTAATATCGTCATTACAATATATTATGAATATGCTCAAAAGAATTCCTATATTACTGCTCGTGGCAGCCTTGTTTACGGCTTGTATCGAACCGCAAACAGAAGTGATGCAGAGCTTCGATAGTTCGGTGTCGTCCATGACGCAAAACTCGGTGGTGTTGACTTGCAATATCCATATTACGGATGCTTCGCAGTACGAATCGTTGGAATATGGTGTGTTTTATTCCGATGTCAAATCGAATGTGCAACAGCATCAGAAGGTAAAACGTGTCAAGGGAACGTCGCTTTCTTCGGGGAAATTCAAGGTAACTTTGAAAAATTTGTCGCCGGGTAAGACCTATTACTACAATGTTTGGTTGTGCACCAACGGCAAGAATTATACTTTTGGACAGGTTAAGTCGTTCTCTACCAATGCGGCAGCCGAAAATGGTCATGATTATGTCGACTTGGGTTTGTCGGTGATGTGGGCCACGGTAAATGTGGGAGATAATGATTATTTTGCTTGGGGCGAAGTGACACCTAAGGATGTTTATTCCGAAGAAAATTATTCGCTTGAAACGATAGGTGAATTTTTGCCTTTGTCGAAAGACGCTGCCCGTTACCAATGGGGCGGCAGATGGCGTATGCCTAAGTCTGATGAATGGGCAGAATTGGTGGATATGTGTGAATGGCATTATCTGTCGGATGGGATTTGGCAAGTGACTGGTCCGTCTGGCAAGAGTATTCTTCTTCAATCGCCCGGCTTTTACGAACAAGATGGCATTTATGAAGCCGGTTCTGCCGCATATTATTGGGCAAATCAGGTGTACGACATAGACGGTCCTGTTGCTTATGCATTCGGACGCGATTACTCGGGAAATTTGGGTTTCTATGCCATGCCTGGTTATCGGGGTCTGAATATTCGTCCGGTATTCAAGAACGAAGGGGCCTATGTGGTAAGTTACGATGCCAATGGAGGCGAGGGCTATATGCCGGAACAAATCAATGCCGGTAATGATACCTATGTAATGGAAGAAAATCTCTTCACCCGTGAAAATCACACCTTTATCGGATGGAATACCCAGGCCGATGGCAGTGGAGAATCTTTGCAACCCGGTGAATGGTATGGTTTTGCCGATGATATTACTTTCTATGCCCAGTGGAAACGCGAAAGCAGCGGTTCGGACAATGGCTATTCTTATGTGGATATGGGCTTGTCGGTGATGTGGGCTACCTGTAATGTGGGCGCCAGCGTTCCCGAACAATATGGTTTGCATTACTCTTGGGGAGAAACCTATCCCAAAGATAGTTACGATTGGTCTTTCTATACCTATGGTAACAATTACGACGCCCTCACCAAATATTGCAACAACGACTATTATGGCTATAACGGCTTCGTAGACAATATCATGCAATTGGAAGCTCAGGACGATGCTGCTACGCATGTGATGGGCGAAAATTGGCGTACGCCTACCTACGACGAAATGCGTGAACTTATCGATCAATGTTCTTGGTATTGGACCGACAGAAACGGCGTTTATGGTTACGAAGTGACGAGTCCTCACACGGGTAATAGTATTTTCTTGCCGGCTGCCGGATATTATAACGGAACTTCGTTCAATCAATCGCAAAGTGTGGGTAATTATTGGACATCAAGTGTTTACGAAAGCAATCCGGCCAATGCTCACATGTTGAAATTCGGCCATTACGAAGTGACGACCGATCGTTTCTACCGTTATTATGGCGAAAGTGTTCGTGCGGTGTATGTGGGTGAAGGTCCTAAGGAAGATGGCAATCCCAAAGATATCCGCGGTACCTATACGGCTCAAGGTCAAGTTTATACAACGGATGATGGTACGGCTACGGCTACTTGGATCGTGGAAGTGACGCAAGATGCCACAGATGCTAATTGCTATTACTTCAAAAACTTGGGTGCCTTCGATCAGATTCTTGGAGCAGGTGATATCGCTCTTGTGGCTTATTATGATGCCGCCGGCAATTATTATCGTATTCCTACCAAGCAATATATCGGCAGTACATCGAAGTATGCGGTCTTTATTGAAGCGATGAATGTGGTTGATGGCAACTTGCAAAGTTTTGCCAACGAAGATTTGATCGTTACGTTCGATGAAAATGGCGATATGCATCTGAATCATGCCTTGGCAGTAACGGGGTATAACGATCCTGATGGAATTGTGTATGCCGGCTATTTCGGTTATGCATATGATTTCTCTATTAAAAAGGGTGGAAATGCCGATACGCCCGGAACGGATCCCGATACGCCTGAAACTCCTTCGTACGAATTGAGCGTGTCCGGTTCGGAAAATGGTTTCAATTATGTGGACTTGGGTTTGCCCAGCGGTTTGAAATGGGCTACGTGCAATGTTGGGGCCGGTACAGATCCTACTGCTACTGGTTGTTATTTTGCATGGGCCGAAACCGAAGAAAAAATAGACGAGGGGGGCTTCACTTGGGACAATTATAAATATGGAAACCCGACAAGTGGTTTCAGCAAATACAATGCCAGCGATATGCTTAACGTGCTCGACCTTTCCGACGATGCGGCGAATGTTCATATGGGTGGAAAATGGCGTATGCCCACCCTCAACGATATGAACGAACTGCTGGAATACTGTACTTGGACTTGGGTTCAACGCGAAGGAGCGTTTAACGGCTACGATGTGACAGGTCCGAATGGTAACAGCATGTTCTTGCCGGCGGCCGGTTATTATGATGCTGATAATCATTACATTCATAATACACATGGCTTGTATTGGACCTCTTTTTTGAGTGAAGACCGTGTTGCCTTTCATTTGAATTTTGGTGTGGGCGAAGGTGTTACGATGGTTGTTGGCGATCGTTTTTACGGTCGAAGCGTGCGTGGCGTTTTCTCGGATGATGCTAATCAAAATCCGGATGCCTCCTATGCTACCATTTACTTTAATGCCAACGATGCCGAAGGCAGTATGTCGTCGATGCAAGTGGAAATAGGTGTTCCTACCAAATTGCCCAAACTTGGTTTTAGTATGCAGGATCACGATTTCGTTTGTTGGGCCTTGTCTCCCAATGGAGGTGAAATTACATATGCCGACGAAGCCTACATTACAGCCACGGGCGATATGACGCTTTATGCCATATGGAATTGGTATTATATTAACACGGGCTCTGAAAGCGGGCATCTTTATGTAGATTTGGGTTTGCCTAGCGGTATAAAATGGGCTTCCTATAATCTGGGTTCCGCAGAACCTTATCCAAGTAATGCCGATTATGGCAATTATTATGCTTGGGGTGAAATCTCTCCCAAAAACGATTATTCTTGGGAAACTTATCAACATGGTACGCAGAACGCTTTGTTCAAGTATACCACTTCGCCCGACTATGATGCTGATGGTTATTACGATGGTAGAACCCAATTGAGTGCCTCCGACGATGCCGCGCATGCCGCATGGGGCGGAAATTGGCGAATGCCTACCAGAGAGGAAATGAACGAATTGAAACAACATTGTACATGGATTGAAACTACCTTGGATGGTGCAAAGGGCTATCGCGTAAAAGGTCCTAATGGCAGAAGTATTTTCTTGCCGGCAGCCGGCGCGATAGATGGCCAAAGTGCGATTCACACCGGTGTAGGTGGCTCGTATTGGACTAGTACACTTAATGAATCGCCCAATTATGGTGCTATTTGTTGCGATTTTGGTTCTTCTGTGGGGCTCTATTACAGCTCTCGTGATTTTGGATATTCGGTGCGTCCCGTTTTATCGGACAAAGCGCCTGCCGAGTTTCATTCCATCCAGTTTAATCCTAATGGCGGCAGTGGACGCATGGAACCGCTGGTGGTAGAACAAGGTTTTTATGCATCTTTGCCGGTTTGTACTTTTACGCATGCCAATTCATCTGTTACTTTCAAGGAATGGAACACCCAGGCTGATGGCCAAGGTATTTCTTATGCAAATACCACTACCATAGAGCCTTACCAGGACATGACTCTTTATGCGCAATGGGCTACGCCCGAAGTTACTGTTTCTGTGTCGGGTAATTACAATGGCTACGATTATGTCGATTTGGGTTTGCCCAGCGGAACCATGTGGGCAACTAGCAATTTGGGATCTTCTGCGCCAGAATCTTATGGCAACTACTACATGTGGGGCGATACTCGCCCGGTCGATGTTAATGGCGGTTCCTATACGGCGGGTTTGGACAATTATCCCTATTACAAAGATGGAAGATATACCAAGTACTTGATGTATCAACCTGAATCGGGAGGTAATATCGACAAGAAGATGAAGCTTACCAGCGGAGACGATGCGGCCCATATGACCATGCGTGGCCACTGGCGTATGCCCGATCTTGACGATATCGAGGAATTGCTCAACAATTGTACACGCCAATATACCAGCATCAATGGGGTGAATGGACTGATGTTTATAGGCCCCAATGGCAATAGCGTTTTCTTTCCCTGCACCGGCTGCTATATCGATGGTAGAAATAATTTTGCCGGCACCACCGGCGATTATTGGACATCTCTCGCATATTACGATAATGGAGCAGCGGAAGCCGTTTATATGACGGTGCGATATCAGGAAACCGGAGAAACATCCATACTTACCAACAACCGAGCTCAGGCTCGTCCCATTCGTGCCGTTTATCGCGCAGAAGAAACCGTGGTTGACGAATTTACCGTTACTTATTTTGCCAATGGCGGCGTAGATGATTATAATGGCGATATTTTTTGGCAAGACTTTGCGGCCGAAGAAATGAAAGCCTTGGTAGATATTGATGCCAATGATGCTTCGCCTTTGTTCCAACGCGATGGCCATGCTTTTGCCGGATGGAACACTCAGCCCGATGGTTCCGGTACTTATTATGCGGGCGGTAGCGAAGTGGCGCTCTTTCGCAATGTGGTGCTCTATGCGCAGTGGATTCCCGTCAGTGGCAAGTTGAGTTCATATTATTACGTGGATCTTGGTCTGCCCAGCGGCATTAAGTGGGCCGCATACAACGTGGGTACAGATTCTCCCTACGAATACGGCGATTACTTCGCCTGGGGCGAAACGACTCCGAAAACGGAATACTCGTGGAATACGTATAAGTATGGTGCCGATAGTATTCCTACCAAATACAATAGTACCGATGGTTTGGTAAGTCTCGAAGCTTCCGACGATGCCGCTCGCGCCAATTGGAAACGTACTTGGCGCATGCCAACCCAAGCTGAACAAGAAGAATTAATAAACAACTGTACTTGGACTTGGACTACTCAAAACGGAGTAAATGGATACACAGTGACAAGCAAAACCAACGGAAACAGCATTTTCCTGCCGGCGGCCGGCTACCGCGATGGCACTTCTGTCAGCTATGTCGGCTTGTACGGCAACTATTGGTCGAGTTCACTCAACGAGAGCATTCCGGACATCGCGTACTACTTGTACTTCTATTCGGGCAATGTGTACTTGTACAACTACTATCGCAACTACGGTCGCACGGTTCGCGCAGTCTGCCCCTAATTCCAAAATTGTATAGCGCGCGATCTGCCGCGCCCGCTGCGGCTCATCCTCGGTCACGTACTTCAGTACGCTCCCATCGTCTTCGCCTTGTAGCCGCGACATCTCACGCACTCTCCAATTTTGGTTCCAAGTCTGTATAGCGCGCAATCTGCCGCGCCCGCTGCGGCTCATCCTCGGTCACGTACTTGAGCAGAAATGCTGTTTTGAACAACTGCCACCAAACTCGAGAGCCAATCCCGAGCGAAGGCGGAGGGATTGGCGGAAAATCGGCAAAGCGCAACAGACGCGAGCGAAGGCGCAGGGATTGGCAAGCAGCGCAATAGTTTTTTTACCAGAAATAAGTGAAACCGAAGCTAAGGAATTCTTTCAACTGAATGAGTTTTTTTCCTTCGCCACGCTTGAACTCACGGTCGTTGAGTTTGGTGTGGATAAAGAGCTGCGTGCTCAGATATTGGTTTACCTTGAAGTTGATGGTATTCTTCCATTCCGTATCAATGTAGCTGAAATCGGAATAGTAGTACAAGTAAGAGTTACCCGAAATGTCCTCGCTCAATTTCCAGTCGTAGTTGGCTGTCACCTTGAAACCGAATTCATGACCGATACGCTTGCCCGGGTCGATACCATAGCTGGACGGACTGAAGTTGATAGTGTCCATCAGGAAGTTCATACGATAGGTGAGAGGTGTCATCAACACAGACAGTTTGTGCTTGCCATTCTGACTGTTTTTCTTGAAGTCCATACCGACAGAAACGAAGAGCTTCGCCGGCGAGAGCAAGGCGCTTTTCGGCGTGTAAGTGTTGGTCTGGTAGTTGGTGAGCGTCTGCGTAATAAATTCAGCCTGAGCAGAATAGTACCAATTTTTTACCGCCTTGATACCCAGTTTTGAACTTAATTGCAATTGGTCGGTGCTGATGTTGTAACCACGCAGCGTATCGGCTTCGTTGCTATTGACGCCCACTTTCCAGTCGACGAAATTGTCAAACTGAATGTTCTTTTTATCGTCGTAATTGGCTTTCCAATAAATAGATGCCAAGCCGGACATATTGCTTTCGCCCCCGCTCGACCAGTTTTTCGAAATGTAGGTTTGCGTCATCTGAGCGGTCATGCGGCCACGGAATTTCCAATAGGTATATTCGGGACGGATTTGATGCACCGTTTGACGCACCGGATTGATGTTCAGCGTTGGCATAGATTCAATCTGCATCGGCTTTTTGGCTTCGAGCAAGATTTCAATGCGTTCGTATTCAGGGATATCGTTGCTGCAATATTCAAACTGATAAAGATGTTCTCTTTCCAACTGACGCATCAACTGACTGCGGAGTTTTTTGGTGTAATCGTCGTTGGGAATGCTATGGCGATGTTTCGGCAAGTGCCAATGGTCTTTGTCTTCGATTCGGCCAATCTTGCATTCGGGTATGTCCATCTTCTCTTTGAACGAGTTGAAAACCAGCGGCATAAACAAAGGATTGGCGGCCGGATATTCGTAATCGATGCTGTCGGGAAGTTGGGCGGCTCTAGGGCGAACGCGCGTCTTCATCAAATCGTAACGACGATAGTAACGCATGATGTCGCTCGGTTCGCGCGAACCGCTGTAAGGCAATATCTGTGAGGCCAGAACGTTCAAGATAGAATCGTTCTGAAAAATCTGTTTTTCGAGTGCTTGGGTGAATTGCAACTGACTTTCCGGAAGATGATAACGGTTTTCTTCGCGCATCAAACTATCGAGTATCGCCACACTGTCAATGCGGGCAATGCTGTCGATGTGGGCTGAATTCACGGGAAGCGTGGTGGTTGTGGGCAGGCTTTCAGCGATGGTGGCCGCTTTGTCTTCCTCCTTGGAAACAGCCGTGTTAACATCCTCTAAATTTTCTTTGGGAGTTTCTTTGGATGCATCAGAAGGATCGGGAGACGACATGGATTGCGTATAGGCTCTGAACAACTCGGATGCACTGTGTTGAGCGAAACTTTCCATACAGAAAAGAATCGCTAAAAAACTTACTATCAAGACTTTTGTTTTTCGCATAACTTGGCCTCAAAATTTGTGCAAAGATAATGCTTTTCCATGGAAAAAATTACTAACTTTGCGGCTTAAAAAGATTTTAACAAAAATTACATAAATATGGATAGACAAACAGTCATAGGATTTATTCTCATTTTCCTTATTTTGATGGGATCGTATTTCTTCAACAAGCCTACGGCGGCCCAGTTGGAAGAAGCTCGCAGACAAGATTCCATCGCCATGATTCAAGCAGAATTGGCGCGTCAGGAAGCATTGGTGCGCGAAGCCATGGAACAACAAAACTTGCATCAACTCGATGCGCAACAACAAGAAAATCTGGACATTCAACTCAACAAGCAGTTTGGCGCTTACGCTGCCTTGGTGAAAGGCGAAAACCAGCATTACACTTTCGAAAACGATTTGATGGAATTGACGATGGCTTCCAAAGGAGGTCGTATTGCTTCGGTTCGTCTGAAAGATTATGTTACCGGCGATTCGCTTCCTTTGATTCTTTTCGACGAAGAAACTTCTGAATTTGCCATGACGCTGATTACCCACGAAAGCCGTGTGGTAAGAACCTCCGATTTGTTTTTCGAAAAAGTGGAAAGTGCTAATCCGATGGAATTTATCTTCCGTCTGAATGTGGCCGACAACAACTATTTGGATTTCGTGTACACCTTGCAGCCCGACAACTACATGATGAACTTCGATGTTAGAGGTCAAGGTTTGGAAAATATGCTTTCTATGGGCACCAACAGCATCGATATCGATTGGAACGTGAAAATGCGCGCTCAGGAAAGAGGCCGTAAGTTTGCCAATCGTTACGCTATGTTGCAGTACAAATACGAAGGCGACGATGTGGAAAAACTGAGCGAAGCCAAAGATTCTCACAAAGATATCAGCAGCCGATTGTCTTGGGTGGCTTTCAAGGATCAGTTCTTTGCCGCTGTGTTTATCAACAAGGATGGTTTTTCTTCCAACGAACTCAGTTCGCAGATGGAAAGCGAACAATCTCCCTACATCAAGAGCTATATGATGCGTTCGCAGGCTGCGTTCAATATGCGTGGCGATCGCGAAGCTAATTTTCAATTCTATTTCGGTCCCAGCAAATACGACATTCTGAAATCTTACGATAAGGGTGTGGATAAGGAAGCTCGTCTGGAACTCGATCGTTTGGTGCCGCTGGGTGGTAACATTATCCGTTGGGTGAGCACTTGGTTGGTATTGCCCATGTTTAAATTCTTCGGTAAGTTTATCGGCAACGCCGGTATCATCATTATGTTGATGACGCTATGTATCAAGATTTTGATTTTCCCGCTTACCTATAAATCTTTGATGTCGTCTACCAAAACGCGTCTGCTTAAACCGCAGATCGATGCCATCAATGCCAAATATCCTGGCGATAGCAAAGCGGCCGAACGTTCGCAAGCTACCATGGATCTGTATAAAAAGGCCGGTGTGAATCCTATGGGTGGTTGTGTGCCGATGTTGTTGCAGTTCCCCGTGCTTATCGCCATGTTCTGGTTCTTCCCGGCTTCTATCGAATTGCGTCAGGAAAGTTTCCTTTGGGCACAAGACCTCTCTACCTACGATGCCATTATTTCGTGGAAAGCGCATATTCCCCTTATCAGCGGATTGTTGGGCAACCATATCTCGCTCTTCTGTTTGTTGATGACGGTAACCAATATCCTCAGCACCAAGATTTCTTCGGCCGGTACCGATAACAGTATGCCGGGCATGAAGATGATGATGTATATGATGCCGGTGATGTTCTTGTTCATTTTCAACCAATATGCTGCCGGTTTGAGTTTCTACTATTTCTTCTCGTCTTTGCTTACCATTGCGCAGACTTATCTTTTCCGTTTGTTTATCAACGAAGACAAGATTAAGGCTCAGATGGTGATCAATCAGAACAAACCTGTGAAGAAATCGGCTTTCCAGCAACGTTTGGAAGAAGCGCAGAAATATCAGCGTGAACAAGCTAAATTGCAGGCTAAGAAACGTAAATAATGGACAAAATCAGCCATATAGGAATTGTAGAAGAAATCAAGGGACAGGCGGTGCAAGTGCGTATTCAGCAGGCATCAGCCTGTGACTTGTGTCATGCCAAATCGATTTGTTCGTCGGCCGATACCAAGGAAAAGTTTATCGAGCTGAAAGCGCCCGTCGGATCGGTGGCTGTCGGTGACAAGGTGATGGTGGAAGGCTCCGCTTCGATGGGCATGAAGGCGGTGTTCCTGGCTTACGTCTTGCCGTTGATTCTCCTGGTTTTGGCAATGGTGATTTGTTTGGCTTGGATTGCTCCCGGCAATGAGTTGCTGGCCGCGCTCGCTTCGCTCGCGACGCTCATCCCTTACGCTCTGATTATCTACGCTTTGCGTCATAAATTAACGCGTGAATTCCGTTTCGAGCTCCGCTCTCTGTTGTCTCACGAAGAGAGGCAGGAGTAGGGCTTTAATTATTTGATAGAGATTACACTAACTGAATTATTAATAATTATGAATGCGATTGTAATTGCACTGATTGTGTTGGGAAGCATCGGTTTGCTTCTCGCCTTGGTTTTGTTTTTGGCAGCCAAGGCCTTTTATGTGGAAGAAGATCCTCGCATCGATCAGGTTCAAGAAGTTTTGCCTGGTGCCAATTGTGGCGGTTGCGGTTATCCCGGTTGTAGGGGCTTTGCCGAAGCCTGCGTCAAGAGCAGCAGTTTGGACTCTATGCTTTGCCCCGTGGGTGGAGCAGAAACCATGAGCAAGATTGGTGAAATCCTGGGTATGGCTTCCGTCGCTGCAGCTCCTAAGGTGGCTGTGTTGCGTTGTAACGGCTCTTGTGCCAATCGTCCTAAAGTGAATCACTACGACAGCGCTTCGTCTTGTGCGGTGGCTGCTGCTCTGTATGGTGGTGAAACTGCTTGTAGCTACGGCTGCTTGGGAATGGGCGACTGCGTGGATGTTTGTCAATTCGGCGCTTTGGCTATCAATCCTGAAACCGGATTGCCCGAAATCGACGAAGAAAAATGTACCGCATGTGGTGCTTGTGTGAAAGCTTGTCCCAAAATGTTGCTTGAATTGCGCAACAAGGGTCCCAAGTCGAGAAGAATTTACGTGGCTTGTCGCAATCACGACAAGGGTGCCGTGGCCAAGAAGGCTTGTGCCGCTGCTTGTATCGGTTGCTCTAAGTGTCAGAAAGTGTGTGAATTCGAAGCTATCACCATGGACAACAACGTGGCATACATCGATTACAACAAGTGTCGTTTGTGTCGTAAGTGCGAAGAAGCTTGTCCCACCGGTGCCATCCATGCTTTGAACTTCCCGCCTCGCAAGCCCAAGGCTGAAAAGCCCGCTGCCGAAGCTACTGCCAAGCCTGTGACACCCAAGGTAGTAAAAGCTGAAGCTGCTCCTGCCGAAGCTCCCAAGGCTGCCGAAACTGAAACTCCAAAAGCTGAATAATTAAAACATTACCATAATGAGAACTTTTACTATAGGTGGTATTCATCCCCCAGAATGTAAACTGACTGCCGGCAAGTCTATTGTCGATATGCCACTTCCCAAACAGGCAGTGGTGTTGCTCGGTCAGCATATCGGTGCGCCTACCCAGGCTGTGGTAGAAAAAGGCGCTATGGTCAAGACAGGACAATTGTTGGCTAAAGCCGGTGGTTTCGTATCGGCCAATATCCACTCTCCTGTTTCAGGTAAAGTAAACAAGATTGCCGAAGTGGTTGATGCCAGCGGTTATCCGCGTCCCGCTATCTTCATCGATGTGGAAGGTGACGAATGGATGGAAGGTATCGATCGTAGCGAAGATTTGATTAGCGAATGCGATCTCGAACCTGCTGCTATCGTACAGAAAATCAACGAAGCCGGTATTGTAGGTATGGGTGGTGCATGTTTCCCCGCTCATGTTAAATTGACGCCTCCTCCCGGTAAGAAAGCCGAAATCTTGGTGGTAAATGGTGTAGAATGTGAACCTTACCTCACCGCCGACCATCGTCTGATGTTGGAAAAAGCGCCCGAAATCATCGTGGGTATCCGCATTTTGATGAAGGCTTTGAACGTGGATAAAGCAGTTATCGGTATCGAATGCAACAAGCCCGATGCTATCGAATTGTTGCAGCATATTGCCAAACCTTATCCCGCTATCGAAGTGATGCCTTTGCAAATGCATTATCCTCAAGGTGGTGAAAAACAATTGATTGAAGCTACTACCGGTCGTCAGGTGCCTTCGGGTTGTCTGCCTATCGAAGTGGGTGCTGTGGTACAAAACGTGGGTACTATTTTCGCTATTTACGAAGCCGTACAAAAGAACAAGCCTTTGTTCGAACGTATCGTTACCGTTACCGGTAAGTCTTTGAGCAATGCCGGCAACTTCCGTGTACGTATGGGTACGCCTATCAAGGAATTGCTCGATTTCGCCGGTGGTCTGCCCGAAAATGCAGGCAAGGTGATTTCCGGTGGTCCGATGATGGGTAAGGCTTTGGCTAGTTTGGATGCTCCTGTTGCCAAGGGTACTTCTGGTGTTCTGGTGATGGACGAAGCTGACAGCAAACGTGGTCAGGCTAGCGATTGTATCCGTTGTGCCAAGTGTGTGGCTGCTTGTCCTATGGGCCTGGAACCTTATCTTTTGGGTGCGCTCAGCGAACACAAAGATTGGGAAGGCGCTGAAAAACAACACATGATGGATTGTATTGAATGTGGTTGCTGTACTTTTACTTGTCCCGCAAATCGTCCTTTGTTGGATTATTTGCGTATCGGTAAGGCAAAAGTCGGTGCTTTGATTCGTTCACGTAAACAATAATGACTATGGCAAATAAATTATATGTGTCAATGTCGCCGCACTTCCATAGTGGCGACAGCGTATCCAAGAATATGTACAACGTGCTGATTGCCCTTATTCCGGCATTGGCTGTTTCTTTGATATTCTTCGGATGGAGCGCTTTGTTGGTGACAGCTGTGGCTATCGCATCTTGCGTGTTGTTCGAATGGCTGATTACCAAATTTATCATGAAACGTCCTTGTACCATTGGCGATGGTTCTGCTATCCTCACCGGTTTGTTGTTGGCTTTCAACTTGCCTTCTAACCTCGATTGGTGGATTATCGTGATTGGTGCTCTGGTGGCTATCGGTGTGGCTAAAATGTCCTTCGGTGGCTTGGGTAACAATATTTTCAACCCCGCTTTGGTGGGTCGTGTGTTCTTGCTGGTTTCTTTCCCGCAACAGATGACTACCTGGCCCAAAACCGTGTTCCAATTGAAGGCGCAGGCTGCCGACGCTTTGTCTGGTGCTACGGCTGCTGCTGATGCTACTACCGGTGCAACTCCTCTGGGCTTGATTCAAGCCGGTATGACGGAATGGTTGCCTTCTACCTGGGATATGTTTATCGGTAATGTCGGTGGTAGTATGGGTGAAGTTGGTGCTTTGGCTATCCTTATCGGTTTGATTTACTTGTTGGTTACCAAAACCATCACTTGGCATATTCCGGTATCGATTTTTGCCACCGTATTCATCTTTGCCGGCATCTTGCATTTGGCTAATCCCGAAGCTTATGTCGATCCTATTACTCACTTGCTCACCGGTGGTTTGATGTTGGGTGCTTGCTTTATGGCTACCGACTACGTTACTTCGCCGATGTCCAAGAAGGGTCAGCTTATCTATGGTGCAGGTATCGGTATTCTTACCATTTGTATCCGTACATTCGGTGCTTATCCCGAAGGCGTTTCTTTCGCTATTCTGATTATGAATGCGGTAACTCCTCTGATTAATGTATATTGTAAACCTAAACGTTTTGGGAGATTGAAAAAATGAAAAAACTGCCGTCAACATTAACAAATATGGTTATGGTGCTGGGCATCATTGCCATCGTAGCAGCAACTCTCTTGGCTTGGGTGAATCAATTGACTGCTGAACCTATCAAGGCTGCAGAACTGGCCAAGCAACAAGCTGCCATCAAAGAAGTGACTCCCGCATTCGATGCTGTTGGCCAGGTGATTGCCTTTACCGACGAAGCCGGCCAAAGCATCAGCTGTTATCCTGCTTTGAGCAATGGTCAGTGTGTGGGCATAGCCGTAGAAAGTTACACCAATGCCGGTTTCAACGGTTATATTCAAGTAATGGTTGGTTTCGATATGAATGGTAATATTGTGAACTATTCTGTATTGAAACAAGCTGAAACGCCCGGTTTGGGTACTAAGATGGTCGATTGGTTCAAAACAGAAAAGGCCAACCAGAGCATTCTTGGCAAGAACCTTCAGAACGGCGAGTTGAAAGTGAGCAAGGATGGTGGTCAGGTGGATGCTATCACCGCTGCAACCATTTCTTCACGTGCTTTCCTCGATGCTGTGAACCGTGCATATACCTATTATCAACAAGCGCAGGCTTCTTTGCAAGCCCCTGCTGCTCAAAATTAATGACAGGAGGTAATATATGAAAAAGAATAAATTTGGAATTATCCTTAACGGATTGATTACCGAAAACCCAACCTTCGTCTTGATGTTGGGTATGTGTCCTACCTTGGCCACCACCACTTCTGCGGTGAACGGTTTGGGTATGGGTGCCGCAACGATGTTTGTGCTTATCTGTTCCAACTTGGTGGTATCTTTGCTTAAGAGTCTCATCCCCGACAATGTGCGCATTCCTTCGTTTATCGTGATTATTGCCACCTTCGTTACCTTGCTCGAAATGTTGATGAAGGCTTATGTTCCTTCGCTGTATGAAAGCTTGGGTCTGTTTATTCCGCTTATCGTGGTAAACTGCGTGGTATTGGGTCGTGCCGAATCTTTCGCTTCCAAGAACAATCCTTTCGATTCGTTGTTGGACGGTCTGGGTATCGGTTTGGGCTTTACCTTCGCTTTGACTCTTCTGGGTATGGTGCGTGAATTGCTGGGTTCCGGTAAGTTGTTCGGTCTGACTATCTTCCCCGAACAATACGGTGCATTGGTATTCATTTTGGCACCTGGTGCTTTTATTACGCTGGCATACTTGTTGGCTATTATGAATAAACTAAGAAAACAGTCATGATCTATATTTTTATGTTCATCGCAGCGGTGTTTGTAAACAACATCGTGCTGTCCCAATTCTTGGGTATTTGCCCCTTCTTGGGTGTTTCGAAAAAAGTGAATACGGCCGTAGGTATGTCTGGTGCAGTGGCTTTCGTGTTGACACTGTCCACTATCATTACCTGGTTGGTGTATACCTTCTTGTTGGAACCTTTCAACTTGGGTTATCTGCAGACTATTTCATTCATCTTGATTATCGCCTCGCTTGTGCAATTGGTGGAAATCGTGTTGAAGAAAATCTCGCCTGCTTTGTATCAGTCTTTGGGTGTGTTCCTGCCTTTGATTTCGACCAACTGCTGTATTCTTGGTGTGGCCATCTTGGTAATCCAGAAAGACTATAACTTGTTGGAATCTGTGGTATATGCTATCTCTACCGCTATCGGTTTCGGTTTGGCTTTGGTACTCTTTGCCGGTATCCGCGAACAATTGGCTTTGCTTCGCGTGCCCAAGGGTATGCAAGGTATGCCTATCGCGCTTTTGTCGGCAGGTTTGTTGGCATTGGCATTCATGGGTTTCTCAGGTATCGTAAAATTGTAATTAATTATGGCAACGAAGATTCTTGTAACAGGTGGAACGGGTTATATCGGCTCGCATACCACCGTCGAGCTGCAGCAAGCCGGTTACGAAGTGGTTATTGTGGATAATCTGTCCAATTCCAATATCAAGGTGTTGGATGGCATCCAGGCTATCACCGGCATTCGTCCCGCTTTCGAAGAAGTGGATTGTACGGATAAGCCCGCGTTGAAGGCGGTTTTCGAAAAATATCCCGGTATCAAGGCTATTATCAACTTTGCAGCCAGCAAGGCAGTAGGGGAATCGGTGCAAAAGCCTTTGCTCTATTATCGCAACAACCTCGACACTCTGATCAATCTCTTGGAATTGATGCCTGAATTTGGCGTGGAAGGCTTTGTATTCTCTTCGTCTTGTACGGTGTATGGCCAGCCCGAGGTTTTGCCTGTTACCGAAGATACGCCTAGACAGACGGCTACTTCTCCTTACGGAAACACCAAGAAAATCTGCGAAGATATCATTACCGATGCGGTGCATGCCGATGCGCCTTACAAGGCTATTTTGCTGCGTTATTTCAATCCTATCGGTGCGCATCCTTCTGCTAAAATTGGCGAATTGCCCTTGGGCGTTCCTCAGAACCTGATTCCTTTCGTTACACAGACGGCTGCCGGCATTCGCGAGCAATTGAGCGTTTTCGGCGACGATTACAACACCCCCGATGGTTCTTGTATCCGCGACTATATCAATGTGGTGGATTTGGCCAAAGCTCACGTGGTGGCTGTGGAAAGAATGCTCAGCGGTAAGTCTTTGGAAAATGTAGAAGTGTTCAACGTGGGCACCGGACGTGGTTTGTCTGTGTTGGAAATCGTGGAAACTTTCCAGAAGGTGACCGGCGTGAAGCTCAACTACAAGATTGTGGGCCGTCGCGAAGGCGATATCGAACAGGTTTGGGCCGATCCTACCAAAGCCAATCAGGTGTTGGGCTGGAAAGCCGAAGCAAGCGTAGAAGAAACGCTTTTGTCGGCTTGGCGTTGGCAAGAATCTTTAGCTAAGTAAGTACTACTTACACGATATGAGATGGGCAAGGTCAATTTTGACCTTGCCCATCTTTTGTTTCATCATTTGACATCCTGTCCATCTTAATAACTCAATGTGAACTTCAATCCAACAGATTAAAAAAAATACCGCCCTCGCGATGAGGACGGTATTTCGAGTAAGATATGTAATCTGTCAATATTACATGATAGGCGTGGGAGAAACGGGATCTTCTCTCAACAAATTAACGTCGATACCCTTGTTAGCTTCACGTTCTTTTTCAGGAATAGAATAGATGAAAATGGGTGATTCTGCGGGCAAGTTGTAAGTAACGTTAGCAGAGAAGTTTGAGTTGGTACGGTCGATACCTTTCTTCAGACGGAGCACGTCGAACAAAGAGAAACCTTCGCCCCACAATTCCACGCGACGTTGGAACCAGATTTCGTCGATGAAAGCATTCAGATCGCCAGCTTGGCAAGTGTAAGCAGGGTCACGATAAGTCTTCACGAAATTTTCCAAAGCAGCTTTACCATCGGCCAAGTTTACGCGACCGAGAGCTTCAGCTTGGATGAGCAACATTTCTTCTGCACGCATGATGGGCCAGTCTTCTGAGTTTTCAGCATCCAAGATGTCACCTTGGTTACCAAACTTAACGTTGGTATAAGGAGCCATAGAGCAAACAGGAGGAAGCTGAGCGGCAATACCGGCGCCAAAAGCATTTACCAAGAGGGGAGAAGCCATGTTTTCGTCGATCCACCAACCTTTACGAACGTCGGTAGCAGGAATCTTGGCCCACAAGTTAGAGTTGATACGCTTGTGACAGTCGGGGATACCGATACCGGTGGTATAACCATTACCGGTCATAGAGCAAAGGTGAGAAGGCCAGTTGATGATACCGGTCATAACCACATCGTTGTTGGCGGTGATGATGTTACCCCAAATCCAAGAGTTAGCGCTGGCTTCGTTGAAAGAAGGAACAGACACTTCGGCAATAGTGTAGGGAGTAGCACCTGATACTTCGAGTGCGCTGGCAGCATCGTTGGCAGCAGCTTCCCAGTTGCCCATCAAGAGGTTGGCACGAGCACGCAAACCATAAGCAGCACCGGCGGTAAGGGTAGCCTTGTCGCAAGTGATAGGATTGTTTTCCAACAAAGGAATAGCCGTGTTCAAGTCGTTCATGATCTGGGTATATACATCGCTAACAGTCTGCAAAGGATTGTTCATGGCTTCTTCGTCACTCATGGTTTCGGTGATGATAGGCAAAGCATATTCATCTTCGTGACCAATGTAAGTGAATTGATAAGTCTGAACCAATTGCAAGTAGTCGAATGCACGAGCAGCATAAGCCTGACCGATGTAGTTGGCGATTTCACCTTCGGGTGCTTCGTCGGTAACCAACATCTTGAGAATGTCGTTAGCGGCTTTGATGTGCTGGTGGTGAAGTTTCCAGAAGAAAAGAGCGTCAGAGCTGGTTTTGATACGGTCGTTGAAAATCAACTGATAGCTGAACCAGTTGTAACCAACGTTTTCAGAAACCATATCCTGACCTGCATTATCGTATTTCAAACAAGCTGCGGGATAACCGAAGTCGTCGTGATAGCTGTCGCTGATGGTAGCGAATTGGATCAAAATATCTTTCAAAGCGTTCATATCGCTTGAAATCTTTTCGGGATTGTCAAGGGCTACTTCGCTTTTTTGTTCAGCAGTAACAACGCCACCCTGGAGTGCGTCCTCTACTTCTTGACAAGCCGAAAGCATCAGAACAGATGCAAGGGCCAAGCCGAAATATTTATTAATTTTCATAGAATTCTATTGTTATGTGGTTATTAGAAAGTCATGGTTATACCACCTGAAACAGTCTTCATGGGAGAGTAGGTGTCGTTACCTGATGCAGAATAACCTTGACGGGGGTCAAGACCCTGACGGGCTGCGAATACTGCAACATTGTCGGCAGCTACATACAGACGCAAGTTCTGGATGCCCATGGCCTTTACAACAGATTTAGGCAAGGTGTAACCGAAGGTGATGTTGTTGATGCTCAAGTAATCAGAGCTGGTCAAGAAACGGGTTGACAAAGAGTTGGCATAACCCTGACCGCTGTAGTTAAGCATAGGAACGTCGGTGTCGGTGTTGTCGGGAGTCCAAGCATTCAAGATGTCGCGGTGCCAGTTAGAACCCATGTTGCTTGAACGACCTTCGTGCATCAAAGCAGCGTAAGTGTTGTCGTAGATGCGACCGCCCAATTGATAAGCGAATGAAATACCGAAATCGAAACCATAAACGTTCAAGTTGGTACCGAAACCACCATAGAGCTTAGGCAAGATATCGCCGGTAGCATAACGGGTAGCGTTACTCCAAACGTCGGTAGTTTCCTTGGTGGTGAGTTGGTTGCCTTCTGCATCCAGGATAGGCTGGCCGGCTTCGTCCACTTGAGGAGTATCGATGTAATACAAAGCTTTACCGGTTTCAGCATCTACACCCGCGTATTCGCGCAAGTACATGTTGTAGTAAGATTCACCTTCGGTGTAAATATAGTTGCCGCTAATCCATTCGCCTTCGAGGTCGGGGTGAAGTTCGAGGATTTTGTTCTTAACGGTAGTAGCGTTGCCATTAACAGACCAAACAATGTTCTTGGTACGGATAAGGTCGATACCCAATTCCAATTCGTAACCACTATTTTGCATAGAACCGATGTTCATAGGCAATGCGCTATAACCCAATGAAGGAGCAACGGGACGTTCGTACAACATATCAACAGTTTTACGAGAGAAGTATTCAACGGTACCTCTTACACGGTTCTTGAAGAAACCGAAATCGAAACCGGTGTTGAAGTTGTGTGAGCTTTCCCAAGTAAGATCTTTGTTACCCTTGAAAGACAATGACAAAGCGAAATCGCCATTTGAGTCGGCTACAGAATAGTGATCTGAGTAGTAGTTGTAGTTGTGCAAACCGCTGTAACCCAAGTTGTCGTTACCCTGAACACCATAAGAAACTTTGAATTTCAACATATCGATGTTGCTGGCGCTTGCCAAGAAAGCTTCCTTGTTGATCAACCAACCGGCACCTACCGACCAGAAGTTACCCCAACGGTTGTCGGGATGGAAACGTGAAGAGCTATCGCGACGGAAGCTACCGCTCAAGAAATACTTATCAGCATAGTCGTATTGCAAACGAGCAAAGTAACCCAGCGAAGTATAAACTGCTGAATATGAAGAAGACTTAGGCTGGCTGATAGCGTTGTCGATTTCGGTGATGTTGGGGTTGTAGAGGTTTTCCTTGCTACCATTCAAGTAAGAATAGTTTCTTTGGTAAGCTTCGTAACCGGCCAAAGCATCGATGCTGTGTTCGCCGAAATCCTTGGTATAAGACAACAGATACTGTTGGTTTACGCTCATCTGACGAACGGCAGTTACATAGATGATACCACCCACATCAGAATATTGTCCGTAGTATGAGTTGTAAAGGTTGGTAGTACGTTGGTTGGTCAAGTCAACACCAAAGTTGGCAGAAGCTTTCAAACCACCGAAGATATCCCAATTGAGGAAACCACGGCCGTTGATAGCATCAGAAATGGTCTGATACTTGTCCAAAGCAATCATAGAAGCAGGGTTAGAGTTACCCATGAAAGGACGACCCAAACCAGGATATTCACCAGCACCGAAGTCGTACATGGTGAAACCGTGGCTGTCGGTCATGATATTACCTTCTGCATCACGAACGTACAAAGGATAGATAGGAGCAATTCTGTTTGCGATGTAGAACAAGTTACCTGATGAAGAACCAGACTGATCGCGGGGTGACAAAGAATTGGTGTTGGTGTAGTTGAATGAACCACCTACTTTTACTTTCTTGTTAACCTGATAATCAGCATTCAAACGAGTGTTGAAACGCTTGAAACCAGATTGGGGAATGATACCCGTATCGTCCAAATAACCGGCAGACATGAAATAGCTCGATTGAGGAGTAGCACCGCTCACGCGAACGTTGTATTCCTGACGCATGTTGTCGTTCATGAACAATTCGTCGTACCAGTTGTCGGGAGTCAAATAATAATCTTCTGCGTAAACAGCACCAATAGAAGCATTGGGATTGATCTTACCGCCTTCTACAAACAAGTTTTCACCTTCGGGAACGGTGTAGATGGGGTATTTCAAGAATGATTCTACATAAGCACCTACAGTAGCAGGATCTGAGCCGCCCGAAGCGTTGTCGATAGCGCTATAAACGGTTTCGTAGTATTCGTTGGTAGAGGTCAGTACGTCGTAGTTGGGAATAGCACGACGGTTGGTTCCCCACTTGGCATCAGCATCGATCTTAGCCTTAGCGCCGGCTTGACCTTTCTTGGTGGTAATCAAGATAACACCGTTAGCACCACGAGCACCATACAAAGCGTTAGAAGCAGCATCCTTCAAAACGGTCATCGATTCGATGTCCTGAGGGTTGATGGCTGAAATAACACCGTCGTAAGGCATACCGTCCACTACATAAAGAGGAGAGTTGCTGGCAGCCATAGAACCGATACCACGAATCACTACGCTGGCAGAAGCACCAGGTTCGCCGTTGCTGCTAAGTGTCTGTACACCGGCCAATTGTCCGCTCAAAGCGTTGGCGAGGCTGGATACCTGACGTTGTGCGATCTTTTCGGCTTTCAAAGTGGCAGCAGAACCGGTGAACTGCGATTTCTTAGCGGTACCGAAAGCTACTTGAACCACTTCGTCCAAATCGATAGAAGAAGCTTCCATCTTTACAGTTACAACGGGCTTGATAGCCACTTCCTGAGTTTCCATACCCAAGTACATGATAACCAAAGTTTTGGCTGTGCTTGGCAGGTTGGTCAAAGTAAACTTACCATCGACGTCAGTAATGGTACCCAAAGTGGGTTCACCCTTTACTGCTACCGAGGCTCCGATAACAGGCTCACCATCTTCGGCGCTGAGCACGGTACCCTTCACCGATGATGATTGTGCCATTGCCACGCTTGCTGACAAAAACAAGCAGGCAAATAACATCATTAGTTTTTCTTTCATAAAAACAATCTTAAAAGTTAAAAAAAAATAAGAATTATGTTTGTCAAAATAATATCCTCTACTCTTGTCATAGTAGGCTCGCTACTATGACAAATTAAATTCTCTCTCTCAATATAACTCACCTTATATAATAAGGATTTTTCACGGAGTGATTCTATGTATAATTGACCGACAAAGATACACATTCCACTATAACCCTGCAAATTTTTGTTAATACAAATTGCATAAAAAGCGCTTTTTTGGATGTTTTTCAATACAAAAATGCAATCTGAATACTATAATTCGCTGACTATCTGCACTTGCATTATGCATATATATCACAAGGTTTATGCATTAATTTGCGATTTTGAGAGGGATTTTTAACAATTTCAGCCCTTTATGGGCCTCGAATACTTCATATTTATGCAGAAAATATAAATCGGAATATCATGAAATTCGACACTTAATGCAATAAAGCGGCTAGTATCTGTTCTTCCGTCACTGCGGCATAATGCATGGTGGTTTGCAGGTTGGAATGTCCCAACAGTTTCTGTATCACCGTCACCTCGATGCCCTGTTGCAAAAGAAGGGTTGCAAACTGTGGCGGGCCGTATGAAAAGATATATTTGTTTGAATACCAACGTTTTTTGCCATCTTCTTTAGATAACGATTGAGTGTTGCATTGTCGGGAATGGCAAAAAATCCTGCAAGATCGTTTTCATATTTTTTCAAAATACGCAAAGCCTTCCCCTCGAAAAGCGCATGCAAAGGCAAACGCAGAAAATATGCCGTCTTTTTCATGCGCAACGACAGCCAGCAAGCTCCGGTATTTTCATAATGTAAATTACTATCGCTCAGCGAAATAAAGTCGGAATAACGCAAGCCACTATACACACAAAACAAAAAGGCATCCAGCCAGGGCAAACGCTCTTTCGAAGCCAAGGATTCCAACTTAAACAGCTCCGCCACATCCAGATGCGGACGTGGCGAATTTTCGATTTTCATGTGAACCCGCTCGAAAGGATTCTCTTTTCGTGGCCATAAATCGTCGCGGACAGCCATATTGGCAAATATTTTCAAATGCCGCAAATGTTTGGCTATTGTGTTATTAGACAAATGTTTATCCTCGCTCAAATGACGCAGAAACAGTTTAACGTCGCTTTCTTCTATGTCGGAAAATGCTTTATCTGCCATGATCTCTTCCCAATAAGAAAGTGTCACCCGACGGTTTTGCTTGGTACTTTCTTTCCAAAGCGCCTCTTTCAAACATTTATGTGCATAATGTAGAAATGATTGTGAACGAAGCGCGCCACCTATTTCGTCAGCATGGATAACCTCTTCTATACTAGGTTCTTTTCCCAAACGCCACAGATACATTTCCCTTTGTTCAAGGCGCAGCCTGTATTGCATCAGATAATAATTGTACTCTTCCGACAAGGGATGCCGAACCACTTGTTGCTTGTGCTTATCCCATTGTTCCGGCCTGACAAACAGACGCGTAGCCAATCTTTTTCTCGAACCATTCTGGCTCATTTCCAAGAATAGTTCCGATTCCAATTTGATTCCTCTTTTGTGAAACCTTATGGCATAATTTATCTTTTCCATCTCACTAACTATTTAAAAATCAAACATAAAAGGAATTTAATGTTATAAGTCAAATCATAGTAGCGAGCCTACTATGATAACCGTAGAGGATATTATTTGACAACACAAATATTTATTTTTTTAACTTTTAAGATTGTTTTTATGAAAGAAAAACTAATGATGTTATTGGCTTGCTTGTTTTTGTCAGCAAGTGTAGCCATGGCTCAGACGTCCTCAGTGAAGGGTACTGTACTCAGCGCTGAAGATGGACAGCCTGTTATCGGAGCATCCGTAGGAGTTAAAGAAGTACCCACCATCGGTGCTATTACCGATGTTAATGGTAAGTTCGAATTGAACAACTTGCCAAGTACTGCTAAAACTCTTGTGGTGTCTTATCTTGGTATGGAAGCCCAAGAAGTTGCTATCAAGTCTGTAGTAACTGTAAAATTGGAAACTTCTGCTTTGGATTTGGAAGAAGTAGTGCATGTTGCCTACGGTACCCAAAAGAAATCTTCATTCACCGGTGCTGCTGCTTCAGTAGATGGTGAAAAGTTGCAGAAGATGCAAGTATCAAGCATCTCTAAGGCTTTGGAAGGTTCTACCGCTGGTTTGCAAACTGCCAGCTCAAGTGGTACTCCTGGTTCTAACGCCAGCATTATCATCCGTGGTATCGGTTCTATCTCAGCTTCTCAGTCTCCTCTGATTGTGTTGGATGGTGTACCTTACGAAGGTTCTTTGAACTCTATTCCTGCTCAGGATATTCAGTCATTGACCGTTTTGAAGGATGCTGCTGCCAACTCAATGTATGGTGCTCGTGGTTCTAACGGTGTTATCATCGTTACCACTCGTCAGGCTGCTGCCGGCGAAGCTCAGGTATCGTTCGATGGCCGTTATGGTTACAACCAACGTGGTGTTCCTGCATACGACGTTATCAGCGACCATGCAGACTACTACGAAATGATGTTCGAAGCTATCGCTAACAGCTTGTATGAATCAGATCCTTTCTATGCTGAAGCCAGCTATCAGGATGCCCGCGGTGAAGCTGCTGAAAACTTGATTTCAGGTTATTTGAAGTACAACATCTACGAAGGTATCGCTGACAACCGCATCGTTAACCCCGTTACCGGTAAGGTTTACGACAATGTAAGAAGCGCTTCTAAGAAGTGGAACGACTCTTGGGCAACCGATCCTTTCACTCCCGGTGCTCGTCAGGAATACAACTTGAACATCTCAGGTGGTACGCAGAATACCCGTGCTTACGCTTCTTTGTCTTACTTGGACGATAAGGGTTATGTTGAAAACTCAGGCTTCACCCGTATTGCTGCTCGTGCTAAGGTTGACCAACGCGTGAGCGATGCTGTTAAGGCTGGTATCAACTTGTCTTACTCTAACACGGCTCAACGTACTTTCGGTGATACCGGTGGCAACTATTCAAACATCTTCATGTTCTCGCAACAGATTGCTCCCATCTATCCTATCTATTTGTATGATAATGATGGTAATTTGATGAAGAACGCTGAAGGTAATCCTTTGTTCGACTTCGGTACTCAGTATAAACGTCCTTATGCTCAGGAACAAAACCCTCTAGCTGTTTTGAAGGACAACATCAACAGCCTCACTTCAGACAACGTTTCTTCACGTGGTTATATCGATATCAACTTGGCTAAGAGCTTGAAGTTCTCTACCAACATTGCTTACGACGTATTCAACCAAAACAGCAACACCTATGCTACTCCTAACGGTGGTGACGCTGCTAACGTAGGCGGTCGTGGTTACAAAGAATTCCAACGCTATGCTGCTTTGAACGCTAACCAATTGTTGACTTGGAGCCCTGAATTCGGTAAATCATCTATCGTATGGTTGTTGGGTCACGAAACCAAGCATGACGAAAGTCAGTATATGTTTGGCCACATGACCAACTTCTTGAACGCTTACAACTCAGAATTCGCCAATGCTACCATGTATCAGGAATTGACTTCTAATACTTCTGAATATGCATTGGAAGGTTACTTCACTCGTTTCGAATACGACTTCGACGACAAGTACTATGTATCAGCTTCTTATCGTCGTGATGCTTCTTCTCGTTTCGCTCCCGATGTACGTTGGGGTGACTTCTGGTCTGTAGGTGCATCTTGGCGTATCAACCAAGAAGCTTTCTTGAAAGATGTTGCTTCTATCGACAACTTGAAACTGAAAGCATCTTATGGTACTCAGGGTAACGATAACGTTGGTTACGATGTTGTTTACATGGACTTGTACCGTGTTGACCGTGTAAATGGCGAACCCGCTCTTACCAAGGTATTCCGTGGTAACCCCGATTTGACTTGGGAAAAATCTAACAACTTCAATGCCGGTATCGAAATTGGTTTGTTCAACCGCTTGGATATCAACGCCGACTACTTCGTAAAAGAAACCAAGGATATGTTGTATTCACGTCCTTTGGCTCCTTCTTTGGGTAAGCCTGCTTCTATGTTGGTTAACGACATCGATATGAAGAACACCGGTGTGGAATTGGAAGTTGCTCTCGATCTGATCAAGACCAGAAACATCAACTGGAATGTTGCTTTCAACGCTACTCACTACAAGAACGAACTCACCAAATTGCCTTCTGACAAAGATCCTAAGGGTTACCAATCAGGTAGCTACTGGAGAAAACTCGGTGGCAGCTTGTACGATTTCTATACTTACGAATGGGCAGGTGTAGATCCTGTTGACGGTAAGCCTATGTACAACAAGTACACCGAAATCATGGATGCTGATGGCAATGGTACCGGTGAATACATCGTTACTCAAGTGAACAAGACTTCTGAAGCTACTTTGCGTGAAACCGGCAAGTCTGCAATTCCCGACCTCTATGGTGGTTTGAACTCTGCTTTCTCTGCTTTCGGTTTCGATCTTAGCGTTGCTACCGCTTTCCAAGTAGGTGGTTATGTATGGGATAGCTTCTATCAGAACTTGATGAATCCTGGTGATGTAGGTTCAAACATGCACAAAGATATGTATCAACGTTGGAATCCTTCTAACACTGAAACTTCTGTGCCTCGTTTGTGCTATCAAGATCAGGATGCTAACGATAACTGTGATCGTTGGTTGACCTCTGCTTCTTACTTCTCATTGCGCAATGTAACCTTGGGTTATACCTTGCCTAGCAATCTTACCAAGAAATTGTCTATCCAGAACGCTCGCGTTTATATGTCAGGTGACAACCTTTGGTTGAAGTCTGCTCGTAAGGGTTTGGATCCTCGTCAATCATTCTCTGGTTCTACCGGCTATGTATATTCTGCATTGGCTACTTATTCAGTAGGTGTTAACTTGACTTTCTAAACTAAAATTATACGACAATGAAAATTTTAAAATATATATTTAGCATAGTGCTTGGAGCTGTTATGCTGTCTTCTTGTGGTGATGATTTTACGAAAGTTGACACGACAGCTTATCTGGATGGCGAAACAGCTACCAGCTTGTTTGAAAGCGATCCTTCTGCTTTGTACAATCTTGTTGATGGTATCTTCTCTTGGATGGTATCTTTCAACGTTACCGGTGCTGACGCACATGACGACTTTGCCTTCATGTCAATTCTGCACTCAACCGATATGATGGGTGAAGATATCGCATTGAGCGATGCTCACTGGTTCAACTACGACTACCTGCACGATAACAGTTTGTTCAACTATCGTCGTACTTTGGTAAACTGGTTGACTCTCTACACCATCGTTTCTAAGTCTAACGAAATCTTGGATATGTTCGTAGAAATTCCTGAAACCACCGACGCTAAGGGCGTTTTGGCTCAGGCTTACGCTATGAGAGCATTTGCTTACTATTACTTGATTCAGTTGTATCAACATCCTACCAAGGCTGATGGTACTCCCAACTTGGAAGCTGCCGGTGTTCCTATGTATTACGCTAACATCGATAAGGCTTTGGATGCTACGCTTACCGAAGAAGTAGTTGAAGCTCGCAAGGGTCGTAACACCGTAGAATTGGTATACGCTCAGATCGAAAACGATATCAACATGGCTATCGAATTGTTGGATGGTTATGAAAGAAAGAACAAAAACTACGTAGACTTGTATGTTGCTTACGGTATCAAGGCTCGTTACTGCATGTTGGCTCAAAAATGGGCTGAAGCCGCTACTGCTGCTCACGAAGCTCAAAAGGGTGGTGCACTTATCGCTGGCTTGAACGACGGTTTCTACAACATCGAATCTTCTGAATGGATGTGGGGTTTCGATCACAATGCTGAAACTCAGACTACTTATGCTTCATTCTTCTCACACATTTCTAACATCGCTCCCGGTTATGCCGGTATGGCTTATTCTTCACGTCTTATCGACAAGCGTTTGTACGAATCTATTCCTGCTAACGACAGCCGTAAGAAATGGTTCAACGGTCCCGAAGGTAACGCTGCTCAAGCTTCTGCCGGTGCTCAATTGCCTTATGCTAACGTTAAATTCGGTAGCGACGGTAAGTGGACTATGGACTACATGTACATGCGTGTTGCTGAAATGTATTTGATTGAAGCTGAAGCTTTGGCTCACCAAGGTGAAGAAGCTGCTGCCGCTACTGCTATCAAGCCTTTGATGCAAGCTCGTATTTCTGGTTGGAATGCAGCTACCATCACTGCAGAAGAAGTATATCATCAGCGTCGTATCGAGTTGTGGGGTGAAGGTTTCTCATACTTCGACTTGAAGCGTTTGAACAAGGGTATCGACAGAACCTACGAAGGCAACAACCACTTGCCTGGTTTCGTATTGAAGGTAAATGCTTTGGCTTCAACTTGGAGATATCAGATTCCTCGTCAGGAAATGCAGGATAATGCATATCTGTCTGAAGCAGATCAAAACTAAAATTAATTGAATGCATATGAAAAAGATATTTAAATCATTCATGGCTTTGATGTCAGTGGTTCTTTTGATGGCTTCATGCGACAATGCAAGTCCCGTTAAGTCTGATTACGACCCTGTATTCGATGAATCTCAGAAAGGTTATACCTTTGCTGCCTCTAGCCAAGGCGCAACCTATGGTGTAGGTTACGAAGATTCTATTTACTCTGTATTGGTGTTCCGTAACTACACCGAAGGCGAAGAAACTGTTGCTCTTCAATTCGGTGGTGACGCCCAATACTTCGAATTGCCCGAATCGGTTACTTTCCAAGATGGTCAGGATGTTACCAGCTTTGATATCAACGTTCAAGGTATGCCCGCTGGTTCTTCTTTCTCTATCGTAGCTGCTCTCGATGGCCCTGCTATGACTTATTGTCATTTCGACTCTGCTGCTTTGGTGGCTAAGTTCAGAAAAGACTCTTTGGATTGCATTGCCAATTCAGATGCTAAAACAGCTGCTGCTTTGGGTGGTCTGATTGCCTCTATCACTGCTCAAGATACTATTTACTTGACCGGTGAAACCCAAACCCAGATTGATTTCGAAGTAGAATTTACTTGGGTGTCTAAGGGTATTGTTCTTTTCGTTTCTAACTGGGAAGGCGCACAAGGCGAAGTAGAAATTCAACAAGCTTTGGAATATAGCGACGCTGCCGGCAACCACTACATGCGTTTGAACTCTCCTTATTACCATGTGGCTCCCGACTATTGTTCAGCAGCCGGTAAGCATGCTTACTTCTACTTGGATAAGGATTACAACGCTGGTAATGATTTGGTTCCCGCCGGTATTCAAATGGTTGAAGATGCTTATGGCTGGTACTGGCATCCTAACTATGTGGGTGTTTACAACCAGTTCCTCAACCAAGGCAATGTTTACTTGATTTCAGTCTTGTGGTACCAATTTAGCTCCGGCTCATTGTACAGTCCTACCAACGAAATGTGGCAGTGGGAAGAAGAACACTACAACGCTGCTAAGGCCGATCCTAACTGGATTTTTGAATAATCCATAGATGAATTCGAAAGAATAAATGCTAAAACCGGTTCGACTTTGCGTCGGGCCGGTTTTTTCATTAGTTATCAATTTTTATTTGTCACAAATTTGCCATATTTTTGTGACAAAATTAGATTTTATGGATAGTGTAACATCTAAAGTTGAGCAACAAATTTTGTCGTTGGAGAAAGGAAGTATCTTCTTTCCTGATGATTTCGTTGACTTAGGCACTCCTGAAGCTATCAGGCAAACTCTGACAAGGCTCTGCAAAGAAGGTTTGATAATTAGGGTTGCTCAAGGGATATATTGTTATCCCGAAGTTGAGGAAAAATTAGGATTAGGTATTTTGCAGCCATCGTTTGAGCAAATAGCGGAAGCGATGGCAAAACGAGATTTCGCACGAATCGTTCCGACAGGTGCCTATGCATTAAATGTACTTGGACTTTCAACACAAGTACCTATGAACTATGTTTATCTCACAGATGGTTCAAAGAGGCATGTCGAAATTTCCAATGGTAGAGGTATCACATTCAAGAACACAGCCCCCAAAAATCTAGCATTTCAAAGCAGGTTAGCGATGCTCATAACATTTGCTCTTAAATCATTGAAAAAAGAGAATGTTGAAGATTGGCAGATAAATCGGATTAAGGAACTATTGCTGAACGAGCCAAAAGAGTCTGTTATGGCTGACTTTAAATTAATGCCTGTATGGATTAGGAACATAATTAAACAAGCGTATGAATAACTACTTTTCACTTACGATAGAGGAACAGAGGCAAGTATTACAAGCGGCAGAAGGACGCATTGGATTACCGGCACAAGCCATTGAAAAAGACTTGTGGGTTACAA
>JAFODP010000023.1 GCA_017380635.1 Bacteroidales bacterium
ACAGTCTTTGCTTTCACCTGAATGTGGGCTTCGAAGAAGCGAACCGTATTATTTGCTTTACTAAGCGAATCTAAAAATGCTGTGAGTGCGACATTCCCTCTGACTGAAAGCCTTCTATAGACTGGAATAAGTAATACAAAATATCCCGGAATTGGCGATGATGCTTCCAATTCCGGGATTTCTTATGTGTTATTGTTCGTTGTAAGGCGGGATATCCGGCACAAGTTCTCCGTTACGATAAATCCAAACAGGACAAATGCGGTTTGGCCCATACTGATTCTGTGCCTTAAAATGGGCACAAAGCACCAGGTAAGCGGCCGCTTTTTTTGCATCTTTTTTGGACGATGCCAGGACTGATCGCGTGATACCGGTTTCTGAATTAACAATACAGCAGCCAACGCCCCATTTGGGGTTGCCGTCCTGATCGTACCCCAATACATCCGGCCCGCAATAATCGTAGATCGGAGCAGAACATTTGCCCTGCTCCGCCAATTCTTTCAGTACGGTCACAGCAGTGTCTAAATCGAATTTTACCGGCCGGGAATCAGATAAGATCATCTCCGTAAGTCGATTGTCCAAATCCAGCATTTTTACAACAGCGGTTTCCAATGCCTCTGGGTTCCAATTGCTTTCCAGTGCGATAGCGCCCAAAATAGACTCGAATAAATCTGCTTTTGCTTTGGGGGAAAGAGTGGCTTCGGTGCTTCCTACGACCAGATATTCCGCAATGCCCCACTGATCGATAATCTGCTCCAAATTTTCGTTACAGACCAATTCTTGTTTGATTGTAGTAAAGCGATTTTCCCGAATGCGGAAAGAAAACTCCAGATCGTGATTTAACGCACCGCACCGAGCTGCAATTTGCTTGGTCAGATAATAGGACATTACCTGATCGCCGATAAACTCTAACACCTCATTGTTTTCACCGCCGCACATCGCGGTATAAGAGCTTCGGGTAAATGCTTGAATTAGCACACGGCTGTTAATTCCAAACCAATACCCGGTTTTTTCGGCGATCATCTGCCTTAGTTTGTTTCGTTCTGCACTTGGAAAGTCATTCGATTTTTTCATGTTTATCTCCTTTGTTTTATTGAAAGGAAAATGACCCGAACAGCACAGAAAAGCCCACCTGTAACGATGCGCTTTCTGACGGTTGGGTCAGAGCATGAACAAAACAAATTTTGTAATTCCCTCCACTTGCAACCTTCACTTGCATGAACAGCCCAAGTAAATTCAATTACACCATAGCTTTGCACATGTTCCTTTTCTAAATCAGCATATCATGAAAGACTATCGCTGTCAATCCGGTAACTTCAAAATAAAACTCCGTACATGATTACGAAATTGCAATCATGTACGGAGCTGGTGGGCCAGGTTGGACTCGAACCAACGAAGGATCAACCGACGCGTTTACAGCGCGTTGCCATTGCCGCTAGGCGACTGACCCGTATGGTGGAACCGACTGGGATCGAACCAGCGACGCTCAGATTTTCAGTCTGACGCT
>JAFODP010000031.1 GCA_017380635.1 Bacteroidales bacterium
CTTCAAAATGCCGAATGTCTTTCCGCTACGTCGACCACCACGGAAGACAAAGGTCGTCTTTCCAGCCTGCAAGCGGTCACGGATATATGTGTCAATCTTGGATGCCATATAATTGCTTCAGTTGTTCACGGATGGCGTTGCGCTTGACCTCGTCATCCACTTGTTCGACCTTCTGCACGTCCTCGCCACGCAGCCGCATCAAGAATGCAGCCGCCGCCGTGTCGCTCTTGTTGATTGCCTTTTGGTATTGCTTCAAGACCACAGCCGCAGCCATGTCGCCCTCGGCAACTTCCTTGCCGTCGGGTGTCTTCATCGTCATCAGCGTTTGCCCCAGTATCTCGGCCCATTCCCTCATGTCGCGCTTGCGGCGGCGGGCTGCACCGCTGGCGATGCCGCCTTTCTTGGCTTCCTCTTGGCTTAATTGGTACTCGCAGGGCTTCAAGTTTCCTTCGTTCATCGTAGTTCGATTTTTGCGGCAAAATTACTGCATCGGTTTCGGTTGCCGCAAAACCTCCGAAAATGCCCAAAATACAAACCGCTGATTTTCAACGATAAATCCGTTGACGTTTTTCTTGTCGGATAAAAAAAAAAAAAATATCGTGCACGACATTTTGTAACCGACTGAAAAACAATAATATATATATTTTTTTATTTTTTTTTTATTTTATAGAAAAATAAAGTATAATAGAGTTTTCTTTATATACTTTTTGGTCACCCTCTTTTTTAAGAAAAAAAAAAAAATTCTGCCTTATTCTTTGACAATAAACCATTTATCCGATAATAAAAAACCAACGGATAAGTGAAACATCGCCTATTCCGTTGGTTGTCAACTTTTAATTTTTTATTTTTTTTCCAAAACCGCCAAAAAAGTGTCCCAGTCGTCCACTATCTTGACCGTGTTCGGGAAGCGTTCCAGCCACACCAGTTGCAGGGGTGACGCCCTCCCCTTGCCGTCGGGTCGCTTGAACTCAACGAGCAAGAAACGCCCGTCGGGATGAAGCATGGAATAGTCGGGGATGCCTTTCAGCCCGTTGTGTTCGTTTTTCCAGCACGTCCAGCCTTGCCGCCGTGCCTCTGCCACGCAACGCTGTTCGAAATCTTGTTCAGGATGGTTCATTGGTCAAAATAGTTTCATTTGTTGTTTTTCTCCTATCCATTTCTTTAAGGACTTTTTCGACTTCCACCAATCGTAATATTCGTCAGCGCCCATGTTGGTTGTCCTTGGGTTGTTGGCAAGATAGATGCGTAAATGCTTCATGATGGCATCTTTATATTTCGGGTATTTTTGCTCATAAAACTCAATTTGTCTTTTGTTGGCAAACGGACAAAACATACATCCCACACGGCCTGCAATATTATAGCACGGATTGTGAGGCAGATTGTTGTCGGCGATGTATTGCCACACTTCGGTCTCTGTCCAGTTCAAAATCGGATAGACCATGATGGCGTCCTTGCCTTTGATGCAGCGGTGCTCGTTTTGCTCAATCTCTTCGATGGTGTGCTTCTTTAAGCGGTCGGCATGCTCAACACGATTGCTTTTTATTGCAACTTCATTGTATTGGCTCCGCTTGGTCGACTCATCTGCACGGACACCTGTCAGCACCACATTTCCGGCACCGGTCTTTTCTTTGAGTTCCTCGCAGCAAAAGCGGTGGAAGATAGTCGGCAGACCTCGTTTTTCAATCATTTTGATGAAAGTTTGGCGCGGGTGGATGAAATGCACCTCGGGATAGTATTGCCGGATGAAGCGGACATTCTCGGGCGGGTCTATGGTGGTCACATTGTAGTGTGCCTTGTATTTCACACCGGCACGCTTCACCAGGTCGAGCAACACTTGGCTGTCCTTTCCTCCCGAGAAGCCGACAAAATAGCCGTCTTCGGGATTCAATGCCAAAGCCAATTTCTCGCCCTTACGTATCAATGCAATACTGTCTTCAATTTTGCTGCTCATTTTTCGCAAATTTTCATAATTCCAACGTTGTTTGCCTCGGGTCGCCCCCGATGCTGTTAATGTTGCCGCCTCGGTAGGCTGTTATCATTGTGTCAATTTGTTTCTCAAGGTCTTTCGCCTTGCGGAGTGCCAGTCCGTCGCGCGTGGCAAAGTATTCCTTCTGCCACTTGCGCATCTGCTCCACCTTCGTGATGATGGCTTCGGCTTGTTCAAGTTTTGTTGTCATATCGTTACAATTTGAATTTAACGGTTTTTGTATATCGTGGCGTTGACGCCTCATCTTCGAGGTATTTCCTTTCGTCAAACCAACAAAGCCAAGCTTTATAAGTCACGCCGTCTGCTTCTACTTCTTTACGAAATTCGATTTTATCTTTAAGGCTGGCAAATATCCTTTTCGCCAGTCCCTCGAAGACAAATTTCTCGAAATCCTCAGTTTTTTTGTCTTCGTCACAGCAACCGAGTGTGTCCATGATGTCCTCGGCATCTTCTTTTTTGATGAAGTTCTTCGCCCATGCCGTGTGTATGTACTTTATTTCCATTTTGATAGTTATTTTTGATAGTTATTTTTGTCAAATTTTCGTTTTAAGCCGTTTTCTTTTCAAAGATGATAAATTATACAACTTCAATCCAAAAACGGCTTAAAACCGCCTTAAAATCGTTTTTTATGCATAATTCATTGTTTGGTCATCGCAAGGAATTGTCCTTGCTCCTTGTCTTTGCGTTCCAATGCCTTCTGCTTGCCGTCCTCGACCGTCTTTGCAGCCGTGAAGATATGAATCTGCACAGACTTTTGTTGTCCTTGTCTCGCCAGTCTTGCGTTGGCTTGCGCGTAATACTCATAATTGTACGTCAGCGTAGACCATACCAAGATACGCCCGCCCGACTGCAAGTTCAAGCCGTGACCCGCGCTCGCTGGGTGTGCCATCAGCACGCCGTCGAAGTCGCCAGCATTCCAGCGGTCTATCGCTCCTGGTTTGCCGACTTCCATATAAAATATTCCACGTGCCTCGAACATTTCATGCAACCATTCACGTTCGGCGCAAAAAGCATAGAATAGCAACACGTGTTCGTTCTCGTTGACACAACGTTCGCAGAAATCGGCGACCGCTTCCAACTTCGCGCTGTGTGGGCCACGGACGACGTGGTCGTAGAAACCGTCTTCCTCGAACGTGTCGCCCGTATAGATGAAGCCGTCGCACATCGTCTGCAACTTCATGAATTTGGCATCCTCTTTGACCGACACGCCCACGCCGTCGATGTCACAACCGAGAAACGCTTCGAGGTTGTCATACCGTTCGCGTTCGTCCTTGTAAAGTTCGATGGGATGTGCCACCACGGACACGGGCGGGATGTCAAGGTAATCCTTGCTGTCAAGCGTGAAGATGTCCGATTTGACCTGGTGCAAAACCTCGTCCAACGGAACGACGAGCCGCCATTTGTGCCACGCCATGCCGCTGCCCGCCATAACGTCTTTGAAGTATCGCGCCCGCCATGAATAAAATGCCTTCAAGTCATCGGCAAGACCGACGGCGGCGCATTGCCCGAAGATGTCAATCGCACCGTTAGCGAGGAACGTACCCGTCAAGCCGATGGCGCGTTGTGCCGATTTCGCAAGGTGGAAAACGTGCTGCGTTCGCTTCGAGCCGATAGCCTTGAACGATGTCAGTTCGTCCAAAACGACGACCTCGAAATCACGTATCGGTCGCGACGGATGCGCCTTGTCGAACAAGTCGCCCAAGTTGTCACGCCCGACGACCTTATAAGGGTGCATCGTGTCGTCCCATGCCTTGCGGCGTTGGGCTGGTGTTCCTTTGACAACTTCCATGCTTTCGGCTACCGTCCACAAGCCCCATTTCTCCGCCTCTTGCTTCCAAACCGTTTCGGCGACGCGTTTCGGTGCCACGATGAGGCACGAATGCGGACGAAGGCGTTCGATGTAGTGTAGCACGGCTGCGGTCTTGCCAAGACCCATCCCGACCGAAAGGATGCAGCGCGGGTGCGCCGCCATGAATTCGACGGAGCGTTGTTGATATTCGTGTAGTTTCATTCTCGTTCCTCCTTTGTCTCTATTGCGTACATGATGGCGTAGAACACGCAAAAGATACAGCAAAATCCCATGCCAAATAATGTCTTGGCGGCAAACGTTCCAACTGTAAAGATATTCGACATGATGAAGTATTTATCCGATTTTTTCATTCGCCGCTCCTTTCGTCTTTGATGATTTGTTCGGGGTCGCTGACTTGGTAACAGCACCCGTTGACGACGATGCAGATTTCGTCGTGTCCTTCGGTTTCGATTATCAAC
>JAFODP010000024.1 GCA_017380635.1 Bacteroidales bacterium
CGACGAATATCCAAACTTCAACATTGTAGGCGAAACTTGGCTGAACAGCAACGTATTGGTATCTTTCTGGCAGAAGGACAGCAAACTCGCCGCTCCTCGCAACTCCAATTTGAAAACCGTGATGGACTTCCCGTTGATGGACCACATGAACAAGGCGTTCGATGAAGAAACCACCGATTGGGGTGGCGGTTTGTATCGTCTGTACGATTACTTGACGCAGGATTTAGTGTATGCCGATCCGATGAATCTGTTGACTTTCCTCGACAATCATGACACTTCGCGTTTCACGACCAACGATGAAAAGGCGCAGAATCTCACTCGCTTCAAGCAAGCCATCACTTTCTTGCTCACAACAAGAGGTATTCCTCAGATATATTATGGAACAGAAATTCTGATGACCGGTGACAAGGGCGAAGGCGATGGTATGCTCCGTAAGGACTTCCCTGGTGGATGGCAAGGTGATGCCCGTAACTGTTTTACCGCAACCGGACGTACTGCCCAGGAACAGGAAGCATTTGAATTCATCAAGAAGATCTTGAACTGGCGTAAGGGAAACGATGTCATCGGCAAGGGTACATTGAAGCACTTCTCCATCAATCAAGGTGTTTATGTGTACGAACGCAAGCATAACGGCAAATCCGTTGTGGTTATTATGAATGGTAACAATAGAGAACAAACGATTGGTTTGGCGCCGTATGCTGAAGTTCTTCCGAAAGCACAAGCCAAGGACATGCTGACAGGAAAAACAGTTTCCTTAGGCAAGGAATTGACTTTGGACAACCGCGAAATTTTGGTTTTGGAATTTTGAAATCCTTTCATTCCATTTATATTTTAGTTTTTTTAAAAGAAATAAATAGAACTGATTGTCAATTACATAGCTGATTTAACGGGCATATAGGGATTTATATTTTCATTCTTATGGAAAACATCAATCCCAACTGCCGTTAAATTTGTAACAGCGAAAAGAGCTATGGACTTTCCATGTCTCCGTAAAATAATTTAATACCATAAATACAATGATTATTAAAAAGATTTCAACTTTTGTAGTATTGCTGCTTTGCATATTCACAGCAAATGCCCAGCAAAAACTGACATCACCTGACGGCAACTTCGAGATGACCTTCAGACTCGATGAAAAAGGTGCACCAGTTTATGACTTGACTTATAAGAACCAACTCGTCATCAAACCCAGTAAGCTCGGTTTGGAATTGAAGAAGGAGGATGCCAACAAGCAAACCGATTTTGAATGGACAGATGAAAAGCCCAATCAAGCAGACTTGGACTTGAAAGCAGACTTATATAACGGTTTCGTGCTGAAGGATGCCCAGACATCGACCTTCGATGAAACATGGACTCCGGTATGGGGCGAAGAAAACGCCATCCGCAATCATTACAATGAATTGGCGGTGACATTGGAACAACCCAAAAACAACCGATATATCATCATCCGTTTCCGTCTGTTCGACGACGGATTGGGATTCCGCTATGAATTTCCTCAGCAGCCGAATCTGAACTATTTCGTCATCAAGGAAGAACGCAGCCAGTTCGCCATGACCGGCGACCACAAGGCATTCTGGCTTCCGGGCGACTATGACACACAAGAATACGATTATACAGAATCACGTTTGTCGGAAATCCGTGGTTTGATGAAGAAGGCCATTACACCGAACTCTTCACAAACCCCGTTCTCACCGACAGGCGTACAGACTTCACTCTTGATGAAGACCGACAACGGTCTCTACATCAACTTGCACGAAGCCGCCTTGATTGACTATTCTTGTATGCACCTCAACTTGGACGATAAGAACATGGTGTTCGAAAGCTGGTTGACCCCGGATGCAAAGGGCGACAAGGGCTATATGCAGACACCTTGCCACACTCCCTGGCGTACCATCATCGTGGCCGATGATGCCCGCAACATGTTGGCATCCCGCATGACACTGAACTTGAACGAACCCTGTAAGATTGAAGATACTTCCTGGATTAAGCCAGTGAAATACGTCGGTGTGTGGTGGGACATGATTACAGGCAAGGGTTCATGGGCATATACCGACGAAGTTCCCAGCGTGAAGCTCGGCGAAATCGACTACACCCAAACCAAGCCGAACGGCAAGCACTCTGCCAACACTGCCAATGTGAAGCGTTACATCGACTTCGCAGCCGAACATGGTTTCGACCAAGTATTGGTGGAAGGATGGAACGAAGGTTGGGAAGACTGGTTCGGCAAGAGCAAGGATTATGTATTCGACTTCGTGACTCCTTATCCTGACTTCGACGTGAAGGAACTGAACGCCTACGCCGCATCGAAGGGTGTGAAGTTGATGATGCACCACGAAACATCTTCTTCAGTACGCAATTACGAACGCCACATGGACAAGGCATATCAGTTTATGGTAGATAATGGTTACAACTCGTTGAAAAGCGGTTATGTGGGCGACATGATTCCTCGTGGCGAACACCACTACGGACAATGGTTGAACAACCACTACCTCTACGCCGTGAAGAAAGCAGCCGACTA
>JAFODP010000003.1 GCA_017380635.1 Bacteroidales bacterium
GAGGAATTAAACAATCTTCAGCAATGCTCTGAAAAGCCCCTGAAAATAGCAACAATCTTTTCATTTGCTGCTAATGAAGAGCAATCGGCAATTGGCGAAATTATCGATGAGAATTTTGAGCCAACGGCAATGGATATTAGCGCAAAAGAGTTCTTGACTAATGCCATCAATGATTATAATGCTATGTTTAAGACAAGTTTTGGAGTAGACAGCAGAGAGTTCCAAAATTATTATAGAGATCTTGCCAAGCGAGTAAAGAATAAGGAAATAGACCTTGTTATCGTTGTAGGTATGTTCCTTACCGGCTTTGATGCCCCCACGCTAAACACTCTATTTGTTGATAAGAATTTACGTTATCACGGACTAATTCAGGCATTCTCTCGTACAAACCGAATTTTTGATGCGACAAAGACATTCGGAAATATTGTTACATTCAGAGATTTAGAACAACATACAATTGATGCTATAACTCTGTTTGGAGATAGTAATACTAGAAATGTAGTACTTGAAAGAAGTTACAAAGAGTATCTGGAGGGATTTAAGGATATTGTTACTGGAGAAGCTCGTCGAGGGTATATTGAGGTCGTAAAAGAGTTGAATAAGCGATTCCCTAATGTTGATGAAATAGAGACAGAGCAGGATAAAAAGGATTTTTCTAAACTCTTTGGAGAATACTTACGAATCGAGAATATTTTGCAGAACTATGATGAATATACTCATCTTAAGGCTTTGCAAGCGATAGACTTAGATAATCCTAATGCTGTTGAGGAATTTAAAAATACATATTTTGTAACAGATGAGGATATTAAGGATATGCAACAGGTAGAAATGTTGTCTGAACGAGCCGTTCAAGATTACAAATCTACTTATAACGATATTAGAGATTGGTTAAGACGCGAGAAAGATGGCTCTGCTGCCGAAAAATCTAAGATTGATTGGGATGACGTTGTCTTTGAGATTGACCTGCTTAAATCTCAAGAGATAAACTTGGACTATATACTGGGGTTAATCTTCGAGAAGAATAATAAGACCAAAGATAAAACTGCATTGATTGAAGAGATACGAGGTGTAATTCGTGCAAGTGTTGGAAATAGAGCAAAGGAAAGTCTTATCGTTGATTTTATTAACGAGACTGATTTGGATACTATTACTGATAAAGCTTCTATTATTGAGTCGTTCTATCAGTATGCACAATCAAAGTTAAAAAAGGAAGCTTTAGAGTTAATCGCATCAGAGAACTTAAATGAAGAAGAAGCTAAACGATATATAGCGGTTTCATTAAAGCGTAAGTTTGTCAGTGAAAATGGGACTGATTTTAACAAAATCTTACCCAAAATGACTCCTTTGAATCCTCTGTACTTAACTAAGAAACATAAGGTATTCCAATTGATTGCAGCCTTTGTAGAGAAGTTTAAGGGAGTAGGAGGAAAACTATAAATAAGGAACATTCAAATTATGGGCAAGACAGTAACCACATACTTAATTGATGGAGATCCAAAGGGAACTCAATATGCATTCATCAGCAACAAGATTTGTCAGATGTTTGTTGTGTCACATACCAACTTATTTTACACTAGTCTCGAGTAATATAACCTAATATCAATATGGAAAGAATTTTCACAACTAATTCTCGTTTAGTGAATGAATTATTTGCTAATTATGTAAGTACATTCGTAGCTTTGTGTGAGTTGATAAATAACTCTATTCAAGCTTCTGCTAAGAATATTTGGCTAGATATTGATTATACCTCTGATGAAGAAATAAATCCATTAATAATAAAAAAAATCGTCGTTAAGGATGATGGCTATGGAGTTTATGTAACCGATCTGGAAAATAAAATACTGGATATTGGCACTAATAATAAAGATGGCGGTAAAGGAATTGGTCGTTTTGCGGCATTTCAATTGGGAAAAACAATTACAATTGAAACTATAGGTTATTCACAAGAGAATAAGAATTATTCTAAAGTAATTCTACCTTTAAGTTTTGACTCTTTCGGAAAGAATATTAATGTTTCTGAAGTAAAAATCAAAACTCAGGAAGAAATATTGGAGGGACAGAAGCATAATACATATTACAAAGTAACAATTGAAGATTTATACGACATTGATGTAACTGATAAGGAGCCAAAGAAAAAGATTGTAGAAAAAATGTTGCGTCAAAATATTGCAGATGCAATTTTTGAGAGATATCCATTAAAAATTTTCAATAAAGAGGTAAATTTCTATATAAATAAACAAAAAATAGAGCCAAGCACCTTTGTCATTGGAACACCATCATTAAAAAACATACTATACCAAGATCGAAAGGGACAAGAGCATTATGTGCAATTTCGCTTTTTTAATGTTAAGAGTTTAGAAAAACGAAAAGTATTCCTAACAACAAATAACGCTGGTATACAAACAATTGCTTCAGGCTTTGAATATGACGCCGAATGGTTAAGCCCTAGAATTGGAGGTTGGTTTATCTATGTCTCCTCTGACTCACTATCTGCAGATATTTATCGTAATATAGGATTAGACGAGCTAGATGAAGAGGTTAAATATTTTAAATCATTTATAAAAGAACAATTAACCATATTCTTTAGGAAAAAGAATGTCGAGTTTGATAACTTTATTGATAAGTTAAAAAAGGATAGTTATTATCCTTATAAAGAAAAGTCTTCATCAAAATCAAAGACTATATTATTTGACAAATTAGCATTCCTAGTAGAGGATAAGTATAACTTGCTTAACGAACAGAATAGATTAAGAGAAATCATATATCCCTTAATAGACAGAACTATATCTAATGGTGAACTTGATCAAATCTTAAATAGTATATTAAAACTCAACAAGAAAACTATAACTAAATTCAATGAATTATTGAATAGAACTGAACTGGAAAATATTATTGCATTCTCTGACAAAGTATCTTTAAAAATGGAGGAGCTGGAGTTCATTGAAAAATTAACCTATTCAGAGATTTCTAAACATCTAAAAGAAAGAAAAGAACTTCATAAGTTTCTAGAGAAAATGTTATGGATATTTGGAGAAGAGTTTAATGATTCTACGAAGTTGCTATCTGATAAAGGATTAGAGAATAATTTGAAAACTCTACGAGAGGATATAATGAAGTATAAAGCCTCAAAGAAAGATGACAATATTAATACAAATGTAGATAAGTCAACAAAATCAATTACAGACTTATTTATGTATAGTGAAAAGATTATTGATTGTAACAAAAGAGAGGTGTTAATTGTCGAGCTAAAAGCTCCTAAAGTCAAAATTAGTCCAGTAGAATTAGCTCAAGCTAAGAGATATGCAAGGGAAATAGAACAAAGTGGACAAACCCCACAGCATGTTAATTTTAAGGTACTTTTAATTAGTTCCGATATTAGTGATGCTGGAAAATACGAAATTAAAGGGGAAGAAAATAATCCATATTTATATTTTCGCAGCAATAGTGGCAAAGTTGAAGTCTGGGTTATGAAATGGTCGGATTTACTTGAGAGACAAAAAAGGAAGTTAAAATATCTTTCTAACTCATTGGAAATAAAAGATGTTGATATACAAAGTAAGGTCGCAAAAGACTTCGAAGATATTGATTTTCAACGAACCTCGTCAACATTACGACAAGTTAATATTTGAAATTTTAATGAATAATCATTTATGACCGAAACCAACCGCATAGAATATAAAAGAGAATTGACTCCTGAACTTGATATTGAGAAGGAGGTTGTGGCGTTCCTTAATTACAAGGAAGGCGGATACATATATATCGGTATTGATAAGGATGGTTCAACTGTGGGCGTGAATGATGTGGATGATTGTATGCTGAGGCTGAAAGATCGCATCAAGCACAACATTTCACCTTCTGCTATGGGATTGTTTGATATTGCCGAGGAGCAAAAGGATGGACGTAGCATTATCAAGGTTACTGTGGCGAGTGGAATTGAGAAGCCATATTTCAAAACGAAGTATGGAATGACTCCACGAGGTGCGTATATGCGTGTTGGAACATCTGCTGAGCCAATGCCGCAGGAGCAGATTGATCGTCTGTTTGCAATGCGTACACGCAATTCAATAGGTCGCATTGTCTCTAACCGTCAGGATTTGAGTTTTGAGCAATTGCGTATCTATTATGATGAGCGAGGTAAGAGACTGAATGATAATTTTAAGCGCACATTAGAGTTGCTTACAGATGATGGCAAGTACAACTATGTGGCCTATCTGTTGGCTGATGAGAATGGCAACTCAATCAAGGTTGCGAAGTATTCAAGTCTCGATCGCTGCGATTTGATAGAGAACAACGAGTATGGATATTGCTCTCTTATCAAAGCGACCAAGAGTGTGTTGTCGAAGTTGGATATCGAGAACAAGGTGGCTGCAACCATAACCCCGATGGAGCGCATTGAAACTCCATTGTGGAATAAGGTTGCCTTGCGCGAGGCAGTCATCAATGCTATTGTGCATAACGATTATTCGTTTGAAGTACCACCCAAGTTTGAGATATTCCCCGACAGACTTGAAATCACCTCGGCAGGTCGTTTGCCTGAATCTCTTACCAAAGAGGAGTTCTTCAATGGTATATCTATCCCACGCAATAAGGAATTGATGCGCATCTATCGTGATGTGGAGTTGGTAGAGTCGTTAGGCTCCGGCATTCCTCGTATTTTAAAGGCTTATGGTGAAGATTGCTTCAAGTTTACGGATAACTTTATCCGTATTACTTTGCCTATAAGTGCTCATGAAGGCACTAAGTCGGCACTAAGTCGGCACCAAGATGGCACTAAGTCAGTATTAGATATTGAAGATATTGATAAATTGTTGATATTCTGCGAAGAGGTAAGAACTATAGCAGAAATGTTATCGTATATGAATTATAGTGATAGAACCAAATTCCGTAAGAAATATATCTATCCTTTGTTAGATGCCGAAATTATTCAAATGACAATACCAAACAAGCCTAACAGTCGAAATCAGAAATATCAATTGACTGCGAAGGGATTAGAGTTGATAGAGCATTTGAAAGGTCATAACTAAAAGAACTTCATATATAATCTCAAATCACCTGGAATTCAAGATGATATAAATGCTATAATCTATAAGGGGCGGTTTTAGGGGCGGAATGATGATAATTCCCCAATGAAGACTTTTGTTTTCATAAACATTCTCTTGCACATATTACCACAACCTTACTGGAGGCTTTTCCTTATTCGGATAAGTCTCTTTTATTTCTTATAACTAAAAGAAGTGAGTAAGCGTTGCCAACAAGGTCATACAATGCGGTTTACAAGCCGTTTTAAGCACTTTCTCATCTCAGATGTATATCCTATCCAAGACAAGAAGAAAACGCTTGCTACGGCATTTTTTTTCAGAAGGTGACAATATTGTATATAGATTGCTTATTTGCAGCATGCTGCAAATATATAGCAGCACCAATCTTTATGTTTATACAATATTGGTTATACAAGAAATGCAATATGAATGATTTGGAGTTTTTACATTATGCTTAATAATTATCTTTTACAATATGAATATTACATTTACTGTAATTATCAATAGGTATTATGTAATAGTAGTATATTTATTTATAGTTATTTTCCCTTTTTATTATAGATATGCCATTTAGTTTGCTCCCCAAAGATTACGAATCAGATATGGAAGGGCAAGATTCTCCTCTTTGTATTTGCATATACGAATGAGGTGCAATGCAACATCTACCCTTAATTGAATACTTGAATACTCCTCTTTTCTACCATATTGAAATATCATTCTTTTTATCTTGTTATGCATTCTGGTCTTCGCTGAACTCAAGCCTTTTGCGGTTTGGCTTTTACACTGACTTAATAGTTCTGTGATTTTTGCATTATAATCAGATGAGAAGTCCTCCCCATTAAGAAACTCAGCCAACTGCAACTCCTTTTTACTCATTTTTTCAGATATGGCAATAGGTCTATATATGGTTAGTTTGCTTATTTGAGAAGTAAAAAACTCATATAAATCATACCAATTATTGTATAAATCAGAAAGACAGGTAATATGCCCAAGTTTGTGATTGGCAAATGACTTTTTATCAAATAGTCTTATTTCAATTCTAAGAAAGTGATATCCTTTATCTGCCAAAGTTTCAAATGCATTTTTCTTCCGTATTCTTTTCTTAAAACTATGACATCCATTCAATATCTCCTTGCACTTATCGTATGCTATAAACTTCTTGTCATATCCTTTCTGATAAGTAGTTTCATCAAGATTACGATAATTATTCGGGTTGATAAGCCTACCATATTCAACAATATTTGGAATGATTTTTTCACAAGATATTCTTGTTCTAACATTCAAGCCTATTTCACACTGCGTTATTTTTCCTTGGCTTAAATCATCTAAATCCATATTTAGAGATTTTGCCAATTTATTTATTGCCTTTCTGAATGATTCTTTCGTAAAATCCAATAATGATGATTTACCAAAATACCATTTTCTCAGACTTCCGCTTATCGTTACTTTTGTAGAGTTCTTTTTTTGCACCACCATCAACGAGTGGCTTTTCTTTTCATTCTTCAAAAAACGATAAAAGCCATACTTTTTAGGAATTGCTTTAGTACAATTTATAAAATTATTCTCAGTCAGTTCCGTCTGTAAGGTGATTTTTATATAGTCAATCATTGTTTATGTTTTTTCATATATTCTTCAATTTCCTTCTTGCTAAAATACACACCTCTTCTTCCTTTAACTTTCTGGGAAGGTAAGGCATTACTTTTCCTCATTCGATGAATGGTTGATTTAGAAACATTAAAGAGTTCACAAACTTGCCCAAGTGTAAGAATATCTTGGTTGGATTCTTCTTTATTGGTTTGAATATTATGTTCTGACAAGCATTCTATTATCTGAGATTGAACCTCAAACAATCTCTTCTGCATAGTTATGATTGAATTCATTATTTTCTTTTGCTTGCTTAGCAACTTATGAATCTCACTGACATCTTTCATAATATAATTATTAAATATTTTATATGTCAAATATAGTCATTTTTATTTAATTGAACAAATAATATAGTGCAAAAAGTGTTATCAAAGCATTATATAGCAATGTTTTACACATATTACCCAAGGATATGATTTTGTACAACAAAAAAGCGATAAATAGAACGTCCTATTTACCGCTAATAAAATCTACCATTTTAAATAATCATTTTTCTTTCTCTTTTTCTTTCTTGAGTTGATACTCAAAATATTCTTTCATAGCCTTTTCGGCATCTTGCTTGCTTTTATTCCTTTGAGAAATTGCTCTAATAATTGTAAAGACCACTCCAAATGCAACGCCAACAATCATCATTTGGGGAATCATTTGGTTTAAAACTCTCTTGCTACTTAAATCAAGCATTTCACCTTCCATTACCAAAGGAAAAACAAAGTAAAACACAAGAACGAATAGAGCACCCACTAAATAAGAAATAATAAATCGTTTCATAATTCGATATGATTTACAAAAACCTTTTAATCCTCCCAATCAACAATCCTATTATCAACTTTTCCCTTCCACAATAGTTTATCGTGATAATAGACCTCTAAAACAATATCCTTTTCTGTATAGTTGTCTGCTATATTACGGAATCCTGTAGAAGTGAAAGTTTTGTATTTGGAAACATTGCTCCCCCAAGGTGGTAGTACACGAGAGTGGATTGTATCAAATCCATCATCGACAATAACCCCATTTTCGATTACATTAAATGTTATTTGGTTTTGAAGTACAGGTATATCTGTTATCTCATTTTTAGAAATATTCTTTACCAACAAACGTGCGCTTACATACATCACCCCCTCTCTGCGGGTACTTTTTAACCAACCAGTTTCTATTGTTGCAAAAAGAAAATCATCAATCTTTTTATTCAAATCTTTTGATAAAGAACTGGTAGGTTCTGATTTTGACAATTGCCCAGATTTTGTCTCTTCTGAAATTTGATACTGCTTTTTGTCAGTCTTTGATTGACAAGAAAATAAGATTAGCATTGTCAACAATAAACTAATTTTCTTCATTTTGGCGAATTACGAGTTTCCTTTATGCAGCCTATTAAGGATGTTTACATTGGGGTATAAAGAAAGTGGACTGCCACCCCTGCAAACTCGTGAGCATCGCCAAACGCTCGTCAACACGCACGGATGAGCAGCCCACGTTATATGAGCTGTCTCCGTGCCTCGTATTAACTTCTTTTTGAATTGGCGATTCTACGAGTTCAAGGCACTATCTTTTGTCTATTTGACGATGCAAAGGTAATAAAGAAATTCCGCTTTCTGAAATTTGAATGCGTTTAAGTTACGATTAGCCAAAGATATCCACTTCTTTTGCTGAATTTATAGTCGCTGCTAAGTCATACTTAACATAACGTTTGGTCATTTCAAGAGTTTTGTGCCCCAAACATTTCGATAGTTCAAATATGCCCATTTGCTGTTCCTGAATCATTAAGGTAGCAAATGTATGGCGTGCAGAATGAAAGGTTATATGCTTTTTTATTCCCGCTATTTTTGTCAGTTTTGATAAGATGTTATTTACCGTAGATGATGATATATTATCAAATACATTAACATCTGTTTTTAGTAACGATTTTCCTTTTGATAGTTCCAATAGAATACTCCGAGAATAGGTGTATAATGGGGTACAAACACTCCCTTGGGTCTTTACTTGAATCTTTGTTATAATACCCTTTACATAGCCTTCTTGTTTTTCTAAATCAACGTGTTTCCATTTTAAATCTATTATATCAGAATATCTTAATCCGCAATAACAAGAAAATAGATACATCTGCAATACCTTATATTGCTTTGATGAATGAGAAAATTTACCTCTAAGTCCTCTCATTGCATTAAGTTCGTTAATGTCAAGGAATATTTCTTTTTCATTTCCTTGGGGGATTCTAAAACGTCCATCATACGGATTGTCAACATCTATTTTATGTCTTTTAATATCCAATATTACGGCTCTGAGATTTTTATGTTTTGAACCTCTTGAGGAAGGCATATTCTTACATTCGTCACTACATAGATAATCATCAAAATCCTCAATTAAAGACAATGAAATATCTGATATAAGAATTTCTTTCCCTTCTCTGAATTTTCGTAATACATTCCTTGTATTTTTATACACATCTATCGAAGATTCTTTTATTCCCATATTCCTCTTCCTTTCCAGGAACTTATCATAATAGTCAAAGAATGACATTTGGGAGGGATTTTCTTTTTTTCTTCCAGAGCAAAAATCTTTAACGAGTTCCAAAGTTATCTTTTGCTCGTCAAGTTCAAGGCGATTTATATAGGTTATTATTTTTTGAATTTTTGTTTGGAGTTGCCCTTGCAATATGCTATTCTTAGGAGACTTTTTCTTGTCATTCCAATCTTCTTTAGAAACTTCAATTCCTGTAGGAATCTTGGATTCCTTCCCTTCGATTCTTATTCTTAGATACACTGGATATGTACCATTTCTTTTTTGCTTTTTGTCAGTACGCAAACAAGGATTTATCGAGAATTTGTCCATACAGTTTATTTTACAATTGCCTTAATTCACACACTAATTTATTGGCTTTTCACCAATAGACAAAATTTTTGCCAAAGAATTCATCTGGAAGTACCAAAGATTAGGAAAATAGACATTGTAAAGGCTATAAATATTGCCGTAAACTCGTTAATTGCAAAAACTGAATTTAATAGAGGGGCGGTAATAGGGGCGGTTTTTTTGACACTTAATGAGTATTAGAAACCTATGATTTTTAATGAAAACGAAACTAACAATTGATTTACAGCATTTTTATTGTCATTTAAGTTCATAGAAAATCAATCATGAAGTTCTAAAAGAATTTTACATATTATATAACAGCCGAACTGTTCGGAAATTCCGAATAGTTGCAATATAAATGGACTCACAAGACTATATTGTGGGTTCATTTGTTTTTAGTCCACAAAAGATTAAATGCACAAACATTTACTCAACCTATCATAAAATGAAGAAAAAGTATTACTTTTGCATATTATATGATAGGTTGTGAGTATGGCAAAGAGTACAATGGGGACTAAATTGCCCCGAAAGTTAGAGCAGAAAATGCAGATTGTTGGTGAGCAAATAAAGCTTGCTCGCTTGCGTCGTAATTTGAGTGTTGCACAGGTAGCGGAACGTGCGACTTGTTCACCACTTACGGTTTCACGCATAGAGAAAGGGGTGCCAACAGTAGCGATAGGCATCTATCTGCGTGTGTTGTATGCTTTGCAGCTTGATGATGATATTCTCTCATTAGCTAAGGATGACGAACTCGGCAGAGCATTGCAGGATATGAATTTGCCACAGCGTGAAAGGGCATCTAAAAAGGAGTAGTAGGCTATGAAGAAGTTGTATGTATATGCCGATTTTGATTGGCTCAAGGAGATTGAGTTGGTTGGAGAACTTGGCTACGAATCGCTTCGTGGCTCGGATAGTTATAGTTTTAAGTTTGCCGATAGTTGGATAAAGAAGTACAATGCCATTACCCTCAGCGAAGATCTTAATAACTATCCGGGGATACAATACACTCAGCCGAATAAAGATATTTTCGGTTGCTTTGCCGATGCTCTGCCCGACAGATGGGGAAGAACCCTTCTCCTCCGTCGTGAGCAGATATTGGCACAAGAGGAGAGCAGATCAGTTCGCCGACTATCATCGTTTGACTTCTTAACTGGAATTGATGACTTTTCACGTATGGGTGGTTTCCGTTTCAAGGAAGTACCTGATGGCGAGTTTATAAACGCTGACAACTCTTTGCGTATTCCACCATTGACAGACTTGCGCGAACTCATTGCAGCGAGTAAAGAGATTGAGAAAAGCGAGGAGGCTAATGCACTTCCCGAAAAACGATGGATTGCTCAACTCGTCCAGCCGGGTTCTTCGCTCGGTGGTGCTCGTCCTAAAGCGAATGTTATAGATGCGGACCGTAGTATATATGTCGCAAAGTTCCCCTCATTAAAAGATGATTATGATGCAGGATTGTGGGAGCATTTCTGCCATCTATTAGCCAAAAATGCAGGCATTAACGCTGCCGAAACAAAGGTGCTTGCAATTAACGACAAGCATCATACACTCCTTTCTCGTCGCTTTGATAGAACGGATGATGGCAAGCGAATTCATTTTGCATCTGCAATGACATTGCTCGGGTTAAATGATGGCGACAACGCAACAACGGGACACGGATATATTGACATTGTTGATTTTATCATAAGCGGTTGTACCGATGTTGATGCGAACTTGCGAGAATTGTTCCGCCGAGTTGCATTCAATATCTGCATAGGCAACAGCGATGATCATTTTCGTAATCACGGATTTTTGCTCACCGCGAAAGGGTGGACACTATCGCCGGCATACGATATGAACCCAACGCAGAATGACCATCAAAGTTTGCTCATCAATAGCAAGACCAACAAAGCAGATTTGTCTATTTTGCTCAATTCGTGTGAGGAGTATATGTTAACGCCAGAGGTTGCAAAAGGCATCATCAACGAGGTGCTTTCAGCAATTAAAGACTGGCGTACATTAGCAAACAGATTAGGCATTGCAAAACGAGAAATAAACCTGTTTGAAGGAGTCTTTTAATGCTTCCAACAAAAATCCCTACCATCTCAATCCTATTGGACTTGGGTGGCAGGGATTTTATTTTACTCACCGAGCATGTCGAGAATTTGGCCGCTTAGGTGGAGGAGCGAGATTTCGCAAAGCTTGATGTTGTATTCGGCTTGCAAAAGACGCTTTTCCGATTCGAGCAAACTGAGCTGGGCTTCGCGCAATTCGATGCCGGAAAGCTCGCGCAGACGATAACGTTCCATGGCGATGTCGAAGTTGATTTGGGCCACCACCTGGTTGTCGCGCTCGATGTTGTACAGCTTGATGTTGTTGGTGTAAGCCGTCCACAAGTTGGCCATATCGGTTTTCAGCGCTAACTGGAATTGCTCTATTTGCAACTGCTTGTTTTCCATCTGAATGCGGGCGTTCTGCTGTTCGCGACGACGATTCATGCCATCGAAAAGCGTGATGCCGGCGGTGATGCCAAATTGCGGACCCATTTGCGTCTGACGAAGATAAGTGCTGTTTTCGAAGCTGTTGTCGCGCCATTGATAGCTGCCGTTCAGTTTGAGGTAAGGATAATTGCGGCTTTGGGCCTGTTTCAGATCCAATTGCGACAAACGATGATTTTTGTAAGCAACCAGCAGTTGGGCATTGTTTTCTTGTGCCGCTATCCAAATGGAGTCGCGCAAGATGCAAGTGTCGATGGCAATGCTGGTGTCGGCCAAGGCAAGCGGTGCTTCGATGCTGTCGAGGGCCATCAGTTGGTTGAGTTTGAAACGCGAGGCGGCCACCACTTCCAATTGGGTGATGTAGGCCGAATGGTCGGCATTGTAATCGACCTGAGCCTGCTGATAATCAAGACCCGAAGCTGCACCGATACCATAACTGGCTTCCACAATATACAGACGATCTTGCGAGAATTCCAAACTGGCTTTCAGGTTGGCCAAACTAAGCTGTTCCTTGATATAATTGTAATATTCGGCCGAAAGATTCGCTACGAAATCTTCCAAGGCCATACGCGTATTGAGTTCGCCCATGGCTTTGAGTTCCTGCAAGCGCGCATAATTGCTTTGGATGCTGAATCCGTTGAACAAGGTCCATTCGGCGGTGATGGCAGCGTTGAGCGTTCCGTTGTAGGCGGCAGGCGAGTGGCTAAGGCTGTCGTTGGCCCAAGTGTAGTCATTGCTGTAGGCCGTGCCGCTGTAACCACCGTTCAGTGCGATGCTGGGTAATTGTCCGGCGTTGCCGCGCGTGGCATTGTTGCGGGCGATGATTTCTTCGTTACGCACGATGCGCAAATCGAAATTGCGTTCCAATCCGATGTTGAGGCAATCTTCCAGGCTGAGCGGCGCGTTTTCGGCACTTTGCTGTGCAGGCTGCTGCGCAAACAGGTTTCCGGCAAACAAAGCCAAAACAATAAAGAGACAATATAGTTGTTTCATCGTTGTGCTGTTTAGTCGTTAATAATTTCTTCCTGACGCTGGTTGGTCGAGAACATTTCGTAAATGGCGGGCACCACAAACAAACAGAGAATGGTGGAAATGAGCATACCGCCCACTACGCCGGTTCCCATGGCAATACGGCCTTGCGCACCTTCGCCCGTTGCAAACATCAAGGGAAGCAAACCGAGAATGGTAGAAACACTGGTCATCAGAATAGGACGCATACGTTGTACGGCGGCGCTGCGCACGGCTTCTTTTTTGCTGAGGCCTTCTTTCTGACGTTGGTTGGCAAATTCCACGATAAGAATACCGTTTTTCGCTACCAGACCAATCAACATAATCAAACCGATTTCGCTGTAAATGTTCATGGTGATACCGAAAATCTGCATGAAAATAAGTCCACCCACCAAAGCCAAAGGCACGGTTGTCATCACAATAAAAGGATCCTTGAAACTTTCAAACTGAGCCGCCAAAACCAGAATAATCAATACGATGGCCAAGGCAAAGGCAAACAGCAAGCTCGACGAGCTTTCGCTAAACTCTTTCGATTCGCCGCTGAGAGCGGTACGGAAACTGTCGTCCAACACTTTGTCGGCAATGCGGTCCATTTCCTTGATACCGTCACCGATGGTGTAGCCAGGCGCCAAACCAGAAGAAACCGTGGCCGAAATAAAGCGGTTGTAGCGATACAACTTGGGCGGCGCTACGTTTTCTTCGAAAGTAACCAGGTTGTCGAGAGAAATCATGTGACCATTGTCGTTGCGCACGTAAATCGCCTTCAAATCGAGCGGCTTATTACGCTGTTGACGGTTGATTTCGCCCAAAATCTGATATTGTTTTCCGTTCATGTAGAAGTAGCCCATACGCTGTCCGCTGAGCGCGTACTGCAAAGTTTGTGCGATGTTTCTGGTGCTGACGCCCAAAAGCGTGGCTTTGTCGCGGTCGATGATGATGCGGGTTTCGGGTTTGGTAAACTTCAAATCGACGTCGGCCATGCGGAACACGGGGCTGGCATTCACTTCTTCCATGAATGTGGGGATGAATTCCTGCAATTTTTCCAAACTGGGCGCTTGCAACACATAGTTGACAGGCATACCGCCACGACGTCCGCCGAAAGTGGATTGCTGTTGCACGAAACTACGGGCCGCGGTGGCTTTTCTCACTTCGTTCGACAGCGCTTCGGCAATTTCCATCTGACTGCGGTTGCGGTCTTGAATGTCTGTCAGGAAAAGGTTGACGAAGCCGTTTCCGCTGGATGCACGCGATACGATGGATTGTTTTTCGGGCGTCATTGAATCGACGATGTTGGTGATTTCGTCGGTATAATCGCGGATGTATTCAAAGGTACTACCTTCTTGTCCCAAAATTCTGACGGTGATGCTCGAACGGTCTTCGAGTGGCGCCAATTCGGTAGGCGTTTTTCCCCAGAAATAGATAACGCCCACGAAAGAAACTATTACCAGCGCCATGCCCATCCATTTGTGGCGCAAGAAAGCGTTCAATCCTTTTTCATAAATATTGGTAAGGCCAACGAAGAAAGGTTCGGTCTTGTTGTAGAACCAGCTTTTCTTGTCGCGGCGTTTCAGAATCTTGGTGGCCAACATGGGCGTAAAGGTGAGCGCAGCGAACGACGAAATAATCACGGCACCCGCAATAACGATACTGAATTCCTTGAACAAACGTCCCGTCATACCATCCATAAAGACGATGGGAATGAACACGGCCACCAGCGTGATAGTGGTAGAAATAACGGCAAAGAAAATTTCCTTCGATCCTTCGATACCGGCTTTAATGGGTCGCATGCCTTTCTCGATGCGGACGTAGATATTTTCCGTCATTACGATGGCGTCGTCCACCACCAGACCCACCGAAAGCACCACGGCCAACATGGTTAGAACGTTGATTGAGAATCCCGCGACGAACATCACGAAGAAAGCTCCCACCAACGATACCGGAATCACCATCACAGGAATCAGGGTAACGCGCCAGTCGCGCAAGAAAAGGAAGATGATGATAATCACCAGAATAAATGCCACCACGATGGTTTCCTTCACTTCGTTGATAGAGGCGCGGATAAAACGCGTATTGTCGTAGGTGACGTCGATTTCCACATCGTCGGGCAAGTCTTTGCGAAGCTGGTTGATGCGGACATACACTTCGTCGGCAATATCGATATGGTTGGCGCCGGGCTGAGGAATCACCACCACATTCACGGCCGGAATGTTGTTCTTGCGCAGCACGCTTCGCATATCTTCGGGCGCCAGTTCGGCATGACCAACATCCTGAAAACGTACAATCTTGTCGCCACTTTTCTTGATGATGATGCTGTTGAATTCTTCGGCCGTCTGCATCAGACCCATGGTACGGATAGACAACTCGATGGTGTTACCTTCGATGCTTCCCGAGGGTAATTCCACGTTTTCGTTGTCGATGGCATTCTTTACGTCGATGGGCGTTACGCCGTAACCGGCCATTTTTACCGGATCGAGCCACAGACGCATAGAGTATTTCTTGATACCCCAAATGTCCACACCGCTCACGTTGGGAATGGTTTGCAAACGTTCTTTGATGGTAAGGTCGGCAATTTCACTCACTTCCATCAAGGAACGGCTGTCGCTGCGCACACTGATTTGGATGATAGGCGTGGCATCGGCATCGGCTTTCGAAACCGTAGGCGGGTCGCAGTCGCGGGGAAGATAACGTTGGGCACGCGATACTTTGTCGCGCACGTCGTTGGCAGCCGTTTCCAAATCGACGCTCAATTCAAATTCGATGATGATGCGGCAAGATCCTTGGCTACTGGTTGACGACAAAGAACGGATGCCGGGAATACCATTGATGTTTTGTTCCAAAGGTTCGGTAATCTGGCTTTGGATAACGTCGGCATTGGCACCGGGATAACTTACATTGACAGAGATAATAGGGTTGTCGACGCTGGGGAATTCGCGTACCCCCAACGAAGCGTAACTGATGACACCGAAAATAACGATGATCAGAATCACTACGGTAGACAGTACCGGACGGCGGATACTTAGTTCTGAAATATTCATGGCAAGTATCCGATTAGTTCAGTTGAGAAATGGAAACGGAGCTACCGGTGCGAAGTTGCATCACGCCGGAAGTAATCAGGGTGTCGCCCACATGCAAACCTTCGATGGCCTGAACGCGCGCTTCGGTACGGATGCCGGTATTGATTTCCACCGGTTGGGCTTTGCCATTGCGATAGACGTAAACGATGTTGCGACCCATTTCAGGAACGATGGCCTGGCTGGGCACCGAAATGGCATCGGCAATTTCACGACGCTGGATGGTAACGGAAGTATAACGACCCGGAATGAGTCTGTGCTCTTGGTTGTTGAAAAGGGCACGCACGCTCAAAGTACGGGTGTCGGTGTCGATGGCAGATTCCACGGCATACACTTTGGCGTTGTATTCGCGGGTGATACCCAAGTTGTCGGCCAGACGGAACACAATCTTGGTGCCTTCTTTCACTTCGTTGGCATAAGCTTCGGGGATGGAAAAATCGATTTTCAGTGCATCTACATGCGAGAGTTTGGCAATCATGGTAGAAGGCGTGGCATAAGCTCCTTCACTCACCTGACGCAAACCGATAACGCCATCGAAAGGTGCGTAGAGTTCGGTTTGGGCGATGTTGGATTTTACCAATTCGATATCGGCCATCAGCTTGTCGTATTCGGTCATCACCGATTCGTAAGCTTCCTGACTGACGGCATTTTTTTCGAGCAATTTCTTCTGACGATATACGCGGTCTTTGGCCAAAGGTACTTGGGTTTCCAATTTCTTGAGTTGCGCTTGCAGCGGCTTGTCGTTGATCTTGGCCAACAATTCACCTTTCTGTACTTTGGCTCCTTCCTGGAAATAAATGGCCACCACTTTTCCGGAGGTTTCGAACGATAAATCCACTTCTTCGGCGGGAATGATGTTGCCGGTGGTGATGGTTTGGTCGCTCATTTCGTGCGTCTTGATGATTTCGGCACTCACTTCCAGGGTGCGGCTGTTCATCGTGGTGTGCTTGGGGGCAGCCACCTGCAATTCTTTCTGACTGGTTTTGTTTGCCTTCTTGGCGATAATGATTTTCTTGGCTGTCGGATAAATGATGATAGCGATAATCACCAACAGCAAAATAGCAAATGTGCTGATTTTTTGTACTCTCGTCATGATTGTAAGTTGATTTTTTCAAAAAGTGTGCAAAGGTACTTCCTATTTAATTTTTAAGCCAGAGAGAAACTCTTAAAAAGGCCTAAAAAATGAAATATAAAAGCAATATTTTAACAGAAAATCTACCATTTATCCTCTCGATTGATGCTATCTTTGCAGAATATAGGATGCGGCTCGGCATAAAACTCAAGCAAGCTTGTTTTTCTGCGCTCGCCTTTCACTATATTTGCAAAGATATATTAGTACTTGTTAAATCTATTAAAATATGAAAAGAGTAAAATTGTTGTTTCTGTCCGTCTTTATGATGTTGATTTGCGCCGATGTGTTGGCGGCTGTGCCTGCATTTCCTACGGCCGAAGGTTACGGCCGATGGGCCAGCGGTGGACGCGGTGGCCAAGTAGTGGAAGTTACCAATCTCGACGATTCGGGCACCGGCAGTCTTCGCTGGGCTTTGACTCAATATCCCAACGAACCGCTCACTGTGGTGTTTCGCGTGTCGGGTGTCATTCATCTTAAATCTCAATTGCGTTGCAGCCGCACCACCGGGCTTACCATTGCAGGACAAACCGCTCCCGGCGATGGTATTTGCATTCGCGGACACAAGGTGAATTTTGGAGGATGTCAGAATGTTATTATTCGCCACATGCGCATGCGAATGGGTTTGGGCGAGGACGAAGATGGCAATCCGAAGTTTATCGATGGCGGTTCCATAGGTATTGAAAATGCCAGCAACTGGATTATAGACCACTGCACCTTTGGTTGGTCGGGCGAAGAAAACATGACCATCTACGACAACGATCTTACCACCATTCAATGGTGTTTGGTGCACGAAGGTTTGTACGATGCAGGACACGGCAAAGGTCAAAGAAGTTACGCTTCGCAATGGGGCGGGCAACGTGCTACTTATCATCACAATCTTTTAGCGCACAACAAGAGTCGTTCGCCTCGTTTCAATGGCGCGCGCAGTAACGATAAACACGTGCTTATCGAGTACACCAACAATGTCAATTACAACTGGGGAAACCATAATTCCTGTTACGGCGGCGACATGGTGGAAGGTAAGACACACTACGTGAATTTCATCAACAATTATTACAAGCCTGGTCCGGCGCGTCCGGCATCGCAAACTTCTTCGTTTGTGCATGCCTCTTTCAACGGTGGTCAGAGCACTTCGCAGATTCCTGTTTGGTGGATGTCCGGCAATGTGATGGAGGGCAATCTCGCTTACACGCGCAACAATTTCAGTGGCCTGAATACCAACGACTACACGGCGAAAGGTATCAGTAGAAACAAACTTATTGCCAGCAAGCCTTTTGAAATTTCCGATCCGGTAAATGCCGAATCTGCTCAAGATGCTTACAATAGTGTGCTTGCGGGTGCCGGTGCTTTTCCTCGCGATGCAGTGGATGCGCGCATTATCAATGAAGTGAAGACGGGTACGGCCACATGTCGCGGAAGCGTGTCCGGTGTGGCTCCCGGTATTATCGATAATCCTAAAGATGCCGGCGGTTATCCCACCTATAATACTTACAATCAAATTACCGACAACGACCACGACGGCATGGACGATGCCTGGGAAACGAAAAACGGCTTGAATCCTGCCAATGCTGCCGATAGAAATCTCATTCTCAAGAGTGGATATACGGCCTTGGAAGCTTATTTGTGCAGTCTTTGCGGCGAAGATATTCCCGTGGAATTTGCCAAGCCTTACGATATGGTGGTGGCACAAGATGGCAGCGGCGATTTTACCACTATTCAGTCGGCCTTGGATGCGGCTCCCGACAACGGCCAGAGAACGCGCATCTTGGTGAAAAACGGCACCTACGAAGAAAAACTTTTCATTGGAACGCGTTGGACCTCAAGCAATAAAATCATCAGCCTTATCGGTGAAGATGTGGACAAAGTGATTATCACCTGGGACGATTATTTGGGCAAGATGATTGATTATCCCGGCAAGGACGATCAGATTAAGGCCGATGGCAGCACTTGCGGTACGTTCACCATCAATGCGCCCGATTTTTACATGGAAAACATCACGGTGAAGAATCCCAGCACGCAGGCTCAGGCTATCGCGCTTTGCCAGAAGGGCGACCGTCATGTGCTGAAAAACTGCAAGATACTCGGTAATCAGGATACGCATCGCACCAAAAAGGGCAGAAGATATTTCTACTATAATTGCGAGATTGAAGGCGGCGTCGATTTTATCTATGCCGGCGGAACCTGCTATTTTTATCAGTGTAACATCGTGAGCAACAGGGGCGGCTATGTAACGGCTCCCGAAGATGTTCCCGCTTTCGAAAAAATGAGCAATGGCAAGAATCTTTATTACGGCTTCTTCTTCAACGATTGCGATTTGACAGCCAAGGATGGCGTGGCGGCAGGAAGTTGCTATTTGGGACGTCCTTGGGGAGAAAAATCGGGAAGCGTGTTCATGAATTGTCGTTTGGGCGCACATATCAATGCAGCCGGTTGGACCAAGATGGGCGAAGAAACCTGGAAAGACTGCAGCTTCCTGGAATATAAGAGCCTCACGGCCGATGGTACGGCTTTGGCCGATGTGAGTCGTCGCGTGAGTTGGAGTGGCCAGGTGAGCGAAGACGATCGCTATTACTTGATGAATCTGAAATATATCTACAACAAAGTGAATGCTTCGAGTGCATTCGATCCGCTTCCCATGGCGGCAGCTCCTCAGGCTCCGAGCGGCCTCAAGAAAAGCGGCAATATGCTCACTTGGACAGCTGTTCCCGAAGCGGAATGCTATGCTATCTATGCCGACGGAAGATTGTTGGATTATACCACGACGAACAGCTATTGCGACATTAAGAGTGCAGGCAGTCCGAAATATCAGGTGAAAGCTATCGGTGCATACGGCAATATGAGCGGCTTCAACGGAAGTGCCAAGATGCCTACGGCTCAGGAACTTGATTCTATCCTCAGTCCCGATTATCGAGTGAAACTCACCACGAAGATGTCTGACGAAAAGGCCGGAAAAATCATCATCACTCCCAATACGCCTTCATACGACAAGGACGCCATGGTGACGCTCAGTGCCGAACGCAATTATGGTTATCGTTTTTTGCAATGGCAGGACGAGCAGGGCAATGTGCTGTCGACGGAAAATCCCTATCAACATAAGATGGAAAGAGCCATTACCATCACGGCGGTGTTCAGAAAGTTGCCTTTGTATAAGCTGACGCTGAATCAGCAAGTGGAAGGAAGCTACGCCAAATATTTGCCCAAGCAGATCATCACGCCCGATGCTCAGCCTCAGACGGTTGGCGATGAAACGGGCTACGAAGAAGGTCATGTCCTGACTATCAGGGTGAAAGATCATTCTGTTTTTCGTTTTCAGGGCTGGGAAGACGGCACGCAAGGCTTGGAACGCTGCATCACGATGGATGCCGACAAAAGCTTGCAAGCTACTTTCTCGCAAACCGATTTTTTGGCAGCCTGGAACTTCGGTCAAAGACAATACGATTATTATCAGCCCGATATGAATCCCGCTAACGTAGTTGCCGAAATCAACCTGATCAACGAAAACGACGATTATCTTACTTGGGATAGATACGAAGGTGGTTATTACGACAATTATGCCATTGTGGATAATAGCGGACAGAAGGCTTTCTTCGATCTTGATATTTACGTGGGGCCGCAGAAAAGCGTGTATCTCTGGTCGAAAATTAAAGTGACGGACAAAGGTTATTCGCGTTATAATCTGGAATATAGCATCGATGGAGGCGATACTTATGTCCCTTTTTCCAGTGTTGAGCTGCCAGCCTTGGATACTTGGACTACTTTGAGTGCTGAAGTTCCCGCGCTGGCCTTGGCCGAAGAATCGTTCAGAATCAGATGGATAGCCGATTACAGCGCCGCTACGCTCGGTCAGACACAAGGCTCTAGTACCACGGTTTTGAGCGATGTGTTTCTCCTGAAAGATGTGTTCACTTCTATAAATCCGGCTTCGACCGCCTTGTCTGTTTGGATGAAAGATAATGTGCTGTATCTTTGCGGCGACGCGGTGCAACAACTTCAACTTTTTGATGTGAACGGTCGTCTTTTGCTTACGCGTCAGCACTGCGATAAGCTGGATATGAGCGCTTTTTCCGATGGTGTATACCTGCTGAAAGTGTGGAAGCAGCATCAAGTTTGCGAAATAATCAAATGTATTAAACAATAAAGTATGAAATTTATTAAATCTCTGACAACGACAGCATTGGCGCTTTTTATGCTGGCTTCTTGCTGTGAAAAGGAAGTCTATTTGTTTAGTGGACATCGTGAACCCGCTTTGGATGGTTTGCATTTCTTGTATAGTTACGACGCTTATCATTGGGATAGTTTGCCCGGCACTTGGCTTACGCCCGAAGTGGGAAATAAACATGCCGAATATTATAATGTGCTCAGCAACAGCATGGAAGAAGCTAAATATGCGCCTGCATCCATGATGCGCGATCCCAGTGTTTGCCAAGGTCCCGACGGTACGTTCCATCTGGTTTGGACCATTGCCTGGTCGGGCGAAAAAGGTTTTGGCTACGCTTCTTCTAAAGACTTGATTCATTGGAGCGAACAACGCATTATTCCGGTAATGGCCGATTCTGCGGTGAACAATGTCTGGGCGCCCGAGATTTTCTACAACCAAGAAAAAGACGAATTCCAGATTGCCTGGTCGTCAAGTATTTTGCCCCAGTATTATACTGATGCCGACCGCTTGGGTCAGAATAGTGCGCATCGTCAGTATTACACCACCACCAAAGATTTCGTTACTTTTGCGCCCACCAAGCCTTTCTACGATCCGGGTTTCAACTCTATCGATGGTTTTGTGCTGAAGCGTGCCGACAAGGATTATGTGCTCGTTATCAAGGATAACCGCAAGCCTGGCTACAGCGATTTGTTCTGTGTGTTTGCCGAAAATCCCGAAGGTCCTTATAGTAATCCTTCGCAGAAATTTGCGCCGGTGTATTCCGAAGGAGCTTGCGCCGTGCAAGTGGGCGAAGATTGGTTGATTTATTTCGATGTGTATCGTGAATATCGTTTCGGCGCTGTCCGCACCCGCGATTTCCAGACTTTCGAGCCCATCGACGATGAAATCTCTTTGCCTTCTGGCCACAAACATGGTACCATCATCAAGGTGAAAGAATCGGTGTTGAAAAAGATGCAAAAACACGCTGCTCAAAGATAATTCCACTATCTGCAGACGATAACGTTAAAGTTCCGGTATGGATCTCGATTTCTTCGATTTCTGTACCGGAATTTTTTTTGAGTATTCGTCAGATTTTCATTGCATTTACAGAAAATGAGATGCGCTTCGTGTTACAAATCAAACGGGCTTGTTTATAGTTCGCTTAGCTTTCGTTATTTTTTAGAAAATAAGATGAGGTTCGGCATAAAAAATTTCAGTAACTTTCATTATTTTTGCCGATTAAATCGTTTAGCGTAAAATTATCAATATATAAAAATGAAAGTAATTAAATTCGGAGGAACATCCGTAGGTTCCGCAGAAGGCTTGTTGAATATCAAGCAAATTGTTTCAGCAGAAAAAGATCAAGTGTTAGTGGTTGTTTCCGCCATCAGCGGAATGACCGATTTATTGATACAAACCTCAAGAATGGCAGCGTCCGGCGATTTGGGCTATCAGGACAATGTGCAGCAGATGCGCGACAAACATGCTCGCTTGATAGCGCAGATTTTTTCCGAAGACGATCAGGCCGCTATGTTGCAGCAAACCAATGCTTTGTTGGACGAATTGAGCAATATTTTCCAAGGTGTATGTCTTATTCAGGATTTGTCGGCCAAGTCGGAAGCGGTGATTTTGAGCTATGGCGAACGCATCTCTTCTATTTTGGTGTCGAAGATGTTGAAAGCCAAGCATCTGGATGCACGCGAACTGATCAAGACCGATTTCAAGTACAACAAAAATGTGGTGAATTTCGACCAGACCGCCAAGGCAATTTATGCGCAATGCAAATCTTTGCCCCAAGTGACGGTGATGGGCGGTTTTATTTCCAGCAGTGCCGAAACCGGCGAAACCACCAATCTGGGTCGTGGCGGATCGGATTATACGGCAGCCATTATGGCCGCGGAACTGAAAGCCACCGTTCTGGAAATCTGGACCGATGTGGATGGCTTCATGACCGCCGATCCCAAGGTAATCAACAACGCTTACGTTATCGAAAAACTCAGTTTCGTGGAAGCCATGGAGCTTTGCAACTTCGGTGCCAAAGTGCTTTATCCTCCCACGATTTTCCCTGTATATCACGACAATATCCCCATTCGTATCAAGAATACTTTCAATCCCGAAGCGCCCGGCACTTTCATTTCGCGCGAACATTATTCGGGCGAAGGCAAGGCTATCAAGGGTATTTCGTCCATCAGCGATTCCAGCCTGATTACCGTGCAAGGTATGGGTATGGTTGGCGTGATTGGCGTTAATTATCGTATCTTCAGGGCTTTGGCTCAATCGGGTATCAGCGTGTTTATGGTTTCGCAGGCCTCTTCGGAAAATACCACTTCTATCGGTGTTCGTCTGTCGGATGCGGAAGAAACGGTGAAGGTGCTTCGCGAAGAATTTGCGCACGAAATTGCTTGTGGTGAAATCAACGATATTTTTGCCGAAAACGATTTGGCTACGGTGGCTATCGTGGGCGAAGGCATGAAACGTACGCCCGGTATTGCCGGTAAGCTTTTCTCTACCTTGGGACGCAATGGTATCAACGTGGTGGCTTGCGCGCAAGGTGCTTCCGAAACCAATATTTCTTTCGTGGTGAAACGCGAACAACTCAGCAAGACGCTGAATGTTATCCACGATTCTTTTTTCTTGAGTGAATATCAGGTTCTGAATATTTTTCTGACTGGCATCGGCACGGTGGGAGGCAGCCTGTTGGACCAGATCAAGCAGCAGCAACCTAAATTGATGGCCGAAAACTCCTTGAAACTAAACGTGGTGGGTATCGCCGATGTGAAGCATGCCCTTTTCAACCGCGATGGCATCGATTTGGAAAATTATCGCGAAATGTTGTTCACGCAGGGTATTCCCAATTCACCGGCCATCTGGCGCGATGAAATCCTGAAAATGAACCTTTTCAATTCGGTTTTCGTGGATTGTACCGCCAGTCCGAAGATTGCAGAATTGTATCAGGATATGTTGGCCAACAATATTTCGGTGGTGGCTGCCAACAAGATTGCCGCTTCATCTTCTTACGATAATTATGCCGGATTGAAAGAATTGGCCCGCAAAAAAGGCGTTAAATATCTCTTCGAAACCAATGTGGGCGCCGGTTTGCCCATCATCAACACGATGAACAGCCTCATTTACAGTGGCGACCGTATTCTGAAAATGGAAGCCGTGCTGTCGGGAACGCTCAACTTTATCTTCAATACTATCAGCAAGGATATTCCTCTGAGTCAGACTATTAAGATGGCGCAGGAAGCTCGCTTCTCGGAACCCGACCCACGTATCGACCTGAGCGGAAAAGACGTTATCCGTAAATTGGTGATTTTGGCGCGCGAAGCCGGTTACCGTGTAGAACAAGAAGATGTGGAAAAGAATCTTTTCGTGCCTGCCGAATTTTTTGAAGGCAGTCTGGAAGATTTCTGGCAGCGTATTCCCGAGTTGGATGCCGATTTCGAAGCCCGTCGTCAGGTGCTGGAAAAAGAACACAAGAAATGGCGTTTCGTGGCCAAGATGGATCGTGGCCAATGCTCGGTAGGTTTGCAGGAAGTAGATCAAATGCATCCTTGTTACGATTTGGAAGGTAGCAACAACATCATTCTTATTCAGACCGAACGCTATTTCAACGACCCGATGGTAATCAAAGGTTATGGCGCCGGTGCCAGTGTGACGGCTGCCGGTGTGTTCGGAGATATTATTTCTATTGCCAATATTCGCTAATCGCTCATGAAATATCTGATAGTCTTGGGAGATGGCATGGCCGATGAGCCTATCGAAGCGCTTAACGGCTTGACGCCCATGCAGGCGGCTCATACGCCCGTGATGGATTTTCTGGCACGCGAGGGTAGATGTGGCGGTTTGGAAACGGTGCCCGAAGGTTTTACTCCTGGTAGCGAAATTGCCAATATGACTTTGCTCGGTTACGATGTGCGCAGCCAGTTCGAAGGTCGTGGCTCACTGGAAGCGGCCAGTATGAATGTGGAGATTCCCCAGGGATGGATGGCGGCGCGTTGCAATTTGATTTGTGTGGAGAATGGCTGCATCAAGAATCATTCGGCCGGACATATCAGCAACGAAGAAGCTGCTCAGCTTATCGATTATCTGAACCGCGAACTGGCTAACGAAAATGTGCGTTTTCACGCCGGCGTGTCGTACAGACATCTCTTGTTGATGAAGAATGCCGACAAACGTCTTATCTGTACGCCGCCCCACGATGTACCCGGCAGCGCTTGCAGCGAGGTGATGGTACGCGCCATACAAGCCGAAGCACAATCCACCGCCGACGAAATAAACCGCCTGATACTTCGTTCGCAGGAATTATTGCCCTTGCATCCGGTGAACATTGCCCGCAAGGCAGCCGGCAAAGATATGGCCAACTCTATTTGGCCCTGGTCGCCGGGCTACCGCCCGGCGATGCCCACGCTCATGCAGCAGTATCCCATCGCTAGCGGCGCCGTCATTTCGGCCGTCGACTTAATTAAGGGCATCGGTGTGTATGCGGGCTTGGAAAGCATCGACGTGGAAGGCGCCACCGGTTTGTACAACACCAATTACGAAGGCAAGGCCCGGGCGGCCATTCAAGCCTTGAAAGAGAAAGATTTCGTTTTTCTGCACGTGGAAGCCGCCGACGAAGCCAGTCACGAGGGCGATGTCGATTTGAAAATCAAGACGATAGAAGATCTCGATCATCGACTTATCGAGCCTATTTTCAAAGAAATTTCCACTTGGAAAGAAGCTGTCAGCATAGCAGTTTTGCCCGATCATCCCACCTTCTGTCGACTGAAAACCCATGTGGCCCAGCCGGTTCCTTTCCTTATTTGGCGCAACGATGAGGCCCGCGAACAAATCAAAGCCTCGACGCCAGACAAGGTGCAGTCTTTCGACGAATTGGCCGTCATGACCGGTTCTTATGGCATTTTGCAAGGCAAGGCATTCATGCAGAAATTATTCCAAACCCAATAAAGAATTCAGTTAAGATGAAATATTACAGCACCAATAAAAATGCGCCTTTGGCTTCTTTGCAAGAAGCTGTGGTAAAAGGACTTGCGCCCGATAGAGGTTTGTATATGCCCGAGCGTATCCAGGCGCTTCCCCAAGCATTTTTCGACACGATAGAACAACGCAGTTTTCAGGAAATAGCTTTCGAAGTGGCCAAGGCATTCTTCGGAGAAGATATTGAAACAGAGACGCTTAAGCAAATTGTATATGAAACGTTGAGTTTCGATACGCCCATCGTGAAAGTGCGCGAAGATATCTACAGCCTGGAATTGTTTCATGGTCCCACTTTGGCTTTCAAGGATGTGGGCGCGCGTTTTATGGCACGTTTGTTGGCCTATTTTATCCGCAAGCAAGGTCAGAGCCAGGTGAACGTTTTGGTGGCTACCTCGGGCGATACCGGCAGCGCGGTGGCCAATGGCTTTCTCGGTGTAGACGGCATTCGCGTGTATGTGCTCTATCCCAAGGGTTTGGTGAGCGACATTCAAGAAAAACAATTCACCACGTTGGGTCAGAATATTACCGCCCTCGAAGTGGATGGCACTTTCGACGATTGTCAGGCATTGGTGAAATCAGCCTTCATGGATCAAGAACTGAATGCCCGCATGAACCTGAGTTCGGCCAATTCCATCAACGTGGCGCGTTTTCTGCCGCAAGCTTTCTATTATTTTCACGCTTATGCCCAATGGAAACGCCTGGGTTTGAACCAAGATAAAGAATTGGTATTCTGTGTGCCTTCCGGCAATTTCGGCAACATCACCGCCGGTTTCTTTGCGCAGAGAATGGGCTTGCCCGTCAAGCGATTTATTGCGGCCAACAACAGCAACGATGTCTTTTATCAGTATTTGCAAAGCGGTGAATATCAGGCACGTCCCTCGGTGGCAACCATTGCTAATGCCATGGACGTGGGCGATCCCAGCAACTTTGCCCGTGTGCTCGATTTGTACCAGCATTCGCACGAAAGTATTTGCCGCAATATCAGCGCAGCCCGCTACAACGACCAGGAAATTGCCGCCACGCTCAAGGAAGTTTATCAAAACGAAGGCTATCTGCTCGATCCTCATGGTGCTTGCGGTTATCGTGCGTTGAGCGAACAATTGCAAGAAGGCGAGTGTGGTATTTTCCTCGAAACGGCTCATCCGGCCAAATTCAAGCAGACGGTGGAAAACATCATCAGCGACCAAGTGACCATTCCTGCCAAGCTGCAAGCCTTTATGCAAGGCGAAAAACAATCGCTTCCTATGTCGAAAGACTTCGAAGCTTTCAAATCGTTCTTGATGAAACAATAATAGTAACATAAAGATTATGAGAACAATCGGACAATTATTATCGGATTCGTGGGCCGGCCTCAAAGGCAATTGGAAAAGCCCTATGTTGGCTTCGCTCATTTATATCATCATCAGTGGAGGTTTCTCCTCGGGCTTGAGTGCGCTCAATATTTTTCCTCATGACGACTTCGACGGTGCTTTCTCTTTGTTATCATTCCTGATTACCATCCCTATGTCGGTGGCCATTGCACAAACTTTCCTGCTTTATGTGCGCGGCATGCGTCAGGATTGTATCGATAATATGTTTCAGAAGACCTTCCGCGAATATCCCCGCAGTTTGTCTTTGGGATTTATGGTAAGCCTTTACACGCTGCTGTGGTCGCTTTTGCTGCTTGTACCCGGCATCATCAAGGCCTTGTCTTATTCGATGACCAACTACATTGCCCTCGATCATCCCGATTGGTCGGTGGGCGAGTGTATCAACGAAAGTATGCGCATGATGCGCGGCCACAAAATGCGTCTCTTTCTGATTAATCTGATTTTTGCCGGTTTGGGCATTTTGTCCATTTTTACCCTTGGTATCGCACTTTTATGGCTTTGCCCCTGGATGTACAGCATTCAGGCCAATTTCTACGAAGACCTCAAAAAACAGCAAGCATGAAGCCGATAACCAAAATCCTTTTCATTTGTTACGGGAATATTTGTCGCAGTCCGATGGCGGAGTTTGTGATGAAACATAAAGTGCGTCAAGCGGGCTTGGAAGATGCCTTCGAAATAGCTTCGGCCGCCACGAGCACCGAGGAAATAGGCAATCCGGTGTATCCGCCCGTGCGCGATTTGCTTAGCGCCCACGGCATCTCTTGCAAAGGCAAGACGGCGCGACAAATCACCAAGGCCGACTACGACTATTACGACTATATCATCGCGATGGACAATATGAACCTCAATCATTTGCGCCGATTTGTGGGCGACGATCCGCAAGGGAAAGTGCATCTGCTGCGTTCGTTTTCGGCACATCCCGGCGAAATTGCCGACCCATGGTTTACCCGCGATTTCCAGATAACCTGGGATCAGGTAGACGAATCTTGCGACGGATTATTGGCCCAACTCACGAACTTATGAAATATTGTTTCATACTCAATGCCCGAAAAGACAAGGAATTCATTCATCAGGCTTTGCAACGACAATTGGATGCACAGCCCGGCATGGATTATTTTCTCTTTCATACCGCTTGTCCGAAAGATGCCACCCGTTTTGTTCGCGAATATTGCCGTACACATCCCGCAGACGAAGTCTGTTTTGTGGCTTGCGGCGGCGACGGCACCATCAACGAAGTAGCCAATGGTTTGGTTGGTTTTGAGCATAAATACCTGGCGGTGATGGCCTACGGCAGCGGCAACGACTTTGTGAAATATTATCGGGGTGCAAATTTCCGTTCGGTGGAAGCGCTGCTCAAAGGCACGATTCATCAGATAGATATTCTGAAGATAGGCGATAAATATTCCTTGAATGTCTGCAATTTCGGCTTCGAATCTTTGGTGTGCAGCCGCGCCAATCAACTATCGGCCAAGGGTGCATGGTGGCCATATCGTCGAGGCATAATTTGGGCGGTGCTGCACGGCATGCGTAGCCGCATCAGCGTGACGGCCGATGGCGAGAAACTGAACAAGCGCGCCGATATTCTGTTGGGAAGTCTGGCCAATTGCCGCTATGTAGGCGGAGAATATTGCTGCGCACCTCGTGCCCTGAACGACGATGGCCTGATAGAACTCTGTTTGGTGCATCCCATTTCCATCTTTCGCTTTATCAGTGTGTTGCCGCATTACGTTAAGGGAACGCATTTGGATGTGCCAAAGTTTAGAAAATTCTTGGAATACCGACAGGTAAAGCACGTAGAACTGCATGCGCCCAAAGGTATGGAAATCTGTCTGGACGGCGAGTTATATCCCGGTACCCATTTCGAAATAGATATAATAGAAAAAGCAATCCACTTCATTAAACCTTCCGAGCTATGATTTCAGTCTTGACTTTCAATTTTTTGGCACTTGTTTCTTGTTTGTTTATAGGCATTTTCTCTATGGAATCGCTTGGTCAATATCTTTGGTTGCCAGTGATTTATATAGGCTTTTATTATGCTTATATCGTTCTTTTCATTCTGATGATGTTTGTCAGTACGCTCTTTGTTTCGAAAAAAAAGAGCTACAACGACATCCATCCCTTTTATCATTGGATACAAGTGCGCATTATCGAGGTGCTGTGCATGCTCTGTTTGGTAAGGTTGAAAGTAAAAGGTCTGGAAATCGTTCCCAAAGACCGTCCTTTCTATTTGGTGGGCAATCATCAATCTATTTTCGATCCGATGCTCACCTCTATGATTTTGAAAAAATGGCGTTTCATCTTTATTTCCAAGCCCGAAAATTTCAAGATTCCTTTTATTGGCCGTGTCCTGCATCGCAACGGCTACTTGGCCATCGATAGGGAAAATAATCGCAATGCGCTGATAACCATGTCGAGGGCTATTGAATTGATGAGCAAGCAAGGCTATTCCATCGGAATTTATCCCGAGGGACACCGTAACAAAACCGACGATGTGCTCTTGCCTTTCCATGCCGGTAGTTTCCGCGTGCCGCTCAAGGCTAAAGTGCCGGTGCTGATAGCCGTTATCGATGGCGCCGATCGTTTGAGTCGCCGTAAATTCCTGTATCCGCAAACTGTAGAAATTCGTTTTGTCGAAGTGGTGGAAACGGAATCTTTCAACAACGACACCCAATCGCTGAGCGATTATTGCCGTCAACGCATCCTGAACGATTTGGCTGCCCATGCCCGCTAATCACAGCGAAATGTATTACCATCTGAAAATGAAAAAACATCTGTTGATTGTTGCTTTGCTGGCTGTTTTATGTGCCTGCACGCCGCGAGAACAGCGCAACATGAGCCCGCGCGAAACGCTTTCCCGCGCCGAGGCTCTGATGACGCAAGCACCCGACTCGGCGCTGATGCTGCTCGAAGACCTGAGCAAGGGCGCGCTCCGTGGCCGCGAAAACCGCGCCCACTTCGCGCTGCTCTACTCGCAAGCCCTCGACAAAAACTACATCGACCGCAGCAACGACTCCATTATCCGCGTGGCGGTAGATTACTATTCGACGCGCAAAAAAGAGCCGGAGAAACTATTCCTTTCTTACTACTACCTTGGCCGCGTGCAACAAAATGCCGGAAACCTAACCCGCGCCATGCTCAGCTACGGCCAGGCCGAAGAACTCGTCGCGGAAATACAAGACGATTATGCCATCGGTTTGCTCTATGCGCAGATGGGCAATCTTTACAAAGCCGTGTACGATCTGCCCAAAAGCTTGGATTGTTTTCAAAAAGCATATACCCACTACGAAAAAGCCGACAAGGAATTACACAAAATGTATGCGAAAAGAGATGTCGGTGTTTTACTCATGGATTTAAAGAAATATTCTCAGGCTGAAACATATTTATTGGAGACGCTGCAATGGGCAGATGAAAATGACGAGCATGTTTTATTGCAAGATTGTATCGATTGTCTGTTTTTGCTATACATCAAAACAGAAGAATCTGAAAAATATAGTTCTCTTTACAATAAATACAAAGATTCTATAACAGACGAGTTTATTTTATTGACCTCATCAGTAGAAATATCCCTTTATAACGACAAACAACTTGAGGCAGAGCAATATTTGAAGAGAGCTTGGCGTATTGCAGACGATGCACTTGACACAACATACTTAAGATATAAGGAATTAGATGTACATAAAAGTTTTGGAAATTATCAAAAGGCAGTGAGCAATCTTGAAGCGATTCTGTCCGCAAAAGATCGTATCGTTAGGAATGCTCTGCAACAACCCTTGCTGTCGGCTCAGCGAGACTATTTCAAATCACAGTCGGAATTGAACGAATTGAAGTTGCAGCACAACAAGCAAAAACAGCTTTTTGCTTTCATTGTTTTGTTAATGATGATAGCAGGATTGTTTGTTTTTATTCGCCAAAGAATGAAGGCTAAAGAGCAGGAAATCAACTATTATGTGGAAAAGGTGAAAGATCTGGAAAAAGATTTGTCTACAAAAGACCATCGTCTGCATGTGGTTTCTCAAAATCAGAGCCAAATGTCCGAACAAGTAAATCAACTCTTTGCCAAGCAGTATGGTTTGATTAACCAGCTTAGCGTCACTTGTTATGAAATGCATGCAACCCGCAACGAAAAAGAGGCTGTGTATAAACGTGTAAAAAAAGAAATAGAGTGTTTCAGCAGCAACAAGGAAACGCTGCAAGAATTGGAAAACATTGTGAACCAGCATAAAAACAATGTGATGGCCGTTTTTCGCGAAGAGTTTCCCGAATTCAGCGAAATGGATTTCCGTCTTATTTGCTACAGCATTGCAGGATTCTCGGCCAAAGCCATCAGCGTTTTCACCGGAAATTCCACGACCAATATATACACCAGAAAATCGAGATTGAAAGCCATTATTGCCGATTCAGACTACATAAACAAAGAAGAATTGCTTAAATATCTCTTGAAATAGATTGATAATCAGTGATATATATCCACCTCTTACAAAGAATGATAAATTCGGGGGGGGGTATTTTGCTGATTCTCAGTAACTTAGCGATGTTCCAAAGCACTTGTAAGATTTTGAAATCTTACAAGTGCTTTATTTTATTGATTATTAATGTGTTACGCATTCATTTTGTAAGATGGTTTTTACCCCAAATATTTGACAAGATATGATATGGAGCATAGTTTTGCGATGAATGATAGCTTAATAATTCTCATGAATGCCGACTTCGGCAACGAAGTTTACATACTCGGTCGATCCGTCAGTGTGATTTTTTGTAACAAAAAGTTGAGGAGTGCATCTATACGATAACATTTTACTAATCACATAAACTAAACTACAATGAAAACCAAAACGTCAATTCTCTATTTTATGAGTTTGCTGTTGGCAAGCATCACGTTGCTTTCTTGTCGCGGCAATGAGGGTGGTGAAGAGGAAATCAAGCCCGATTACAATCCGGAAATCAGCATCTGGTACCAGGAATTCGAATCGATTAAGCAAACGGGCACATTCGGCCTTTGCTGGGGACATAGTCTGCGAATTCCCAAACTCAAACTCAACGATTACACTTACAAAGGTGTTTACGATACGCCCGCAAAGGTGGCTCAATTGCGCAATGCCATTTTTAGCGACGAGACTTATTTTCCGGCCTACAGAGGCAGCGTGGATGTGTTTAGCTTAGAAACCTGGAATCAGATGCTTGCGAACGAGCCCGACAATATTGACACCGACACATGGAGACCTCAGGTATTTATATATTTGCAAAACGAGCCGGAAGTAGTTGAATTACATTGGACTTACAATGATAACCTAAGTTTTACAACCTACGCGCTGGTATCGCCTTTCAAAATTATTTATGATAATATTTTGAGTTTCCTTGTTTACAATGGCGCTATCAATAATCAAGCACCTGATTTTCAAACCGGCAACAACTAATCGTAATAGAAATTGTTTTTGTAAATACAGAATAAACAATTATCTTGCAAGCGTTTATAAATTTTATCGTGATGAAAAATAGCATGCTCGTTTTATGTTTGAGTCTTGTTTGTCTTGTTTCGTGCAAGCCGCAAGAAGGTGAAAACATCTTTTCCTATCAGAATGGTCAAGTGTTTGCCAAGGAGAAGTTTATCAAGATTGGAAATGACCTCAATACGCAAGGCTGGTTAGATACTTGCTGGGCTATGCCAAAGTATATCGTTAGTTCGGCAGACATTTGTAGCGAGAACGAAGAATATGATTATCAAGTGCAGTGTATAAATTTCTCGCCCACAGAAAGCTCCGAGACTGACTATGAATTTATCGCGATTAAGAGCTATAACTCTGGCAATTTTATCTTTAAACGCATTGGCTATGGAACTCTGACAAAAATCAAAAACTCGTTCAATATAAATGCTAGTGCAAATTTCTTACAAGTGCCATTAAACGAAGAGACTTTTGCATTGATTTTCACCGGGTTGCAATACATGGAAGATCCTAACGAACTAATGATTGTAGTTGTGAATAAAAACAACGCCACCTTGGTTTATGACGGCCGCGCAAAAGTTTTGGATTACACACCTTATCCCAACTTCTCCATCGAATTTGTGGAAACGCTCGATTGGATAGTGTATGAGGATAATTCCAGCGACTTTGTTCCTTGCAGCGATTGTCCCAAACATCGCATTTGGCAAGAAGGCAACATGCTGAAATACACTACTTGGTGATTTTAAGGCGATGGTCTGTTACCGTACTGGAATGGGAACAATGCTTGTAAAGTGAGCATCCGCTACATGCGCCCGGGCAAGAGCCGGGCGCATCTTTTTTGTCTGAAATCTGTCTGGCATTTTGTTGGAAAAATCGTCCGAACAATCGCCAGAACAGGGCAATCGCTGCGGCGCCTACCAAGAGGTATGTGATGATTTCTTGCCACATAAGCGTCGTGATGTTTAGAACAAACTACCGATTTGGAACACCAGGAAACTTATCAACCAAGCAATGCCGGTTTGATAAAACACCGAGAACCAAGCCCATTTAGTACCGATTTCCTTGCCAATGGCTACCACCGTGGCGATGCAGGGGAAATACAGCAGAATAAAGAGCATGAATGCGTAAGCTACCAATGGCGTGAACAGCGGCTTGCCAAATTCGTCCACTTGTTGTTGCAGGCTGTCGATGAGCTTGGGCGAAGATTCGTTCAAGTCGGCGTCGCCTTCGTAGAGTATGCCCATGGTGGAAACCACTACTTCCTTGGCTGCCAGGCCGGTAACCAAGCTCACACCCATCTTCCAGTCGAAGCCCAAAGGTGCCACCACCGGTTCGATGGCATGACCGATTTTACCGATGTACGATTGTTCCATTTGTGCCACCTGATCTTCCTGATGCGACTGCGGGAAGTAGCCTAAAGCCCAGATAATGATGGAGGCAAACAGGATGACGGTACCCATTTTCTTGAGGTATTGCACCGATTTTTCCCACATGTGTATCAGTGTGTTACGCAATGTTGGCATACGATAGGGCGGCAGTTCCATTACAAAATGGTCGTTTTCGTTTTTGAAGGCGAAACGTTTTAGCAAAAGGGCTGTGCCGATGGCCACCAATATGCCAATCAGGTAAATGCTCAGCAACACCAATCCTTGGTTTTTGTGGAAGAATGCCGATACCAGCAAGAGATACACCGGCATACGCGCCGAGCAAGAAATGAAGGGAACGGTGAGTACGGTGAGCAATCGGTCTTTGCGGTTTTCCAAACTTCGCGTGGCCATGATGGCGGGCACGCTGCAGCCGAAGCCAATAAGATAAGGGATGAAAGATTTGCCGTGAAGCCCAATTTTGTGCATGAGTTTGTCCATGATAAAGGCGGCACGCGCCATATAGCCGCTGTCTTCCAAAAAGGAAATGAAGAGGAAGAGAATGAGGATGTTAGGCAAGAATACCAGCACGCCGCCCACTCCGGCGATGATGCCGTCCACGATAAGGTCGTTGAGCATGCCGGCGGGCATGAGCGTGGCTACCCATTCACCCAAGGCTGCCACACCGGTTTCCAGCCAGTCTTGCGGATAAGCACCCAAACTGAAAGTGGTCTGAAACATCAACCAAAGGAAAACAATCAGCACGGGGAAGCCCAACCATTTGTTGGTGAGGATGGTATCCATGGCGTACATCATTTTCTTTTTGTCATCCTTGCTATGTTCCAAGGTCTCTTTCAAGGCGCCGCGGATAAATCCGAACTTCAAATCGGAAATAATGCTGCTGATATCGTCGTGATAGCTGTTTTCCAACTTTTTACGTGCTTGGTCGGCAGCCGCCTTGATGTCGGGATAATTGGCAAAAGCTTCCGCTTCCTTGTGAATATTACGGTCGTTTTCAATGAGTTTGAGTGCCATGTAACGTCCGTGATGCACGCTCTTGTTGAGAATGTTTTTGGCCACCGTTTGTTTTACCTTGGCAATGGCCTGTTCGCATTCTTCGCCGTAATTGATGTGGATATGCTTGGTTACTTTGTTTTGTTCGTCCAAATACACCTTCACAATAGCCGACAACACCTCGTCGATGCCTTGTCCCGTTTTGGAAATGGTGGGAACAATGGGGAAGCCCAGCATCTGCGACAGACTGTCCACATCGAGTTGGTCGCCGCTTTTTTGCAATTCGTCGTACATGTTCAGCGCCATCACCATACGCGGGTTCATGTCGATGAGCTGTGTGGTGAGGAAAAGGTTGCGTTCCAGGTTGCCGGCGTCAACGATATTGAGCACCACGTCGGGCTTTTCTTCGCTGATAAATTGGCGCACATAGAGTTCTTCGGGGCTGAATTCGGTCAATGAATAGGTGCCGGGCAAATCTACCAAGTTGATGGTGTAGCCTTCGTGATGGAAAGTGCCGATTTTCGAATCGACGGTGACGCCGCTGTAATTGCCCACTTTTTCGTGCAGGCCGGTGGCATGATTGAAAAACGAAGTTTTGCCGCAGTTGGGATTGCCCACCAAGGCCACGGTGATTTGTTTGTCGAGCTCGGCAATTTCGCTCTTGACGTGTTCTTCGATGGTGCCATGGTACAGATTGTCGGGATGAGCTTCTGCGCTGAGCGACACCACTTCGATGTTGGCGGCTTCTTTGCGGCGCAAAGCTACGTGACTACCTAAAATTTCGTATTCGATGGGGTCGAGCAGGGGCGCGTTTTTCAGGATTTTAACTTCTTGTCCTTTTACGAATCCCATTTCTTGAAGACGATGACGAAAACCGCCGTGTCCGTGCACTTTGGCAATCATACAACGACTTCCGGTAGTCATTTGTGCCAGATTTTTCTTGGCCTCTGTTTGTGATTTTTCCATCTTGATGCTGCTATTTAAAATTACGTCGCAAAAGTATCCCACAAAATCCCAGCCGTCAATCCCCTTTAATGGTGATTTAAAAAGAACCATGCCCACTTTTCTTTGGACATGGTTCCTCTTTTTTACAGAATTCGCCTTGTTCGACGAGAACTTATTTAACGAAATGCTTGATTACCTTGTTACCGCGGCGCTCAATGTAGAAACCTTCGGCCACGGGCTCGTTGATGCGCAAACCTTGCAGGTTGAAGTATTCCGCTTCGGCCTCTTGGCTGTCGACAGATTGAATGGCATCGGGAGCCTTTTCGGTGGGCAATTGGACGTGCAAGTCGAAGCTTGCGTTCATATAATCCTGGTTCATGTTCATTCCGATGAGAATGGTGTATGGCGGGAAAATAATGACATTGTCCGAGTAGGTGGCTTTGGGCATGCCCTCATTATTATAATGAGTGAAGAAAGCTGCGTATCCATAACTATCGGTCTTGACGCCGGAAGGCGTGGTAATCAGCTTCACATCTTCGGGATTGCTGGTGTCGATATACATCCACCAATCCTGGCTTTCGTCAACGTATCGGAACATAGAACTATAAGGATGTTTTCTGTCGTACATATTGCAAAGGCCGATGATATTGGGATTGTCTACACGACGATAAGTTTTTACACCTTCCACGCTGGCCATCCAGGGATATTTATTGGTGTATTGGTCGCCGACAAGCTGATATTGAATTTCGTTGGGAATCATGACAGAACCGAAATATTCATCCACTTTCGATTCGCCGATGTAAGTCCATTCGTAGGCGGGTTCTACATACGAGGCGATGGTGGGGAGAAAATAAGGCAGTATGGCCTTGCCATTTTCGTCAATAGGAATAAGCACAACGCGATAGCTTCCCATTTCGGTACAAGTGATTTTCAATTGCTTGCTGTCGAGTTCTTCGTAGGCAAAACTGCTGACAGGATTGGCCGGATAGAGCGCTTCCACATCTTTCAGAGAGATGCTTTGGCTGGGTGTCAGTATCAACATGCGATATTTTACTATCGGAGCTTCAAAATTCAGATTGATGCTTGCTTCCGTTTCGTTGCGTCCCACGTAAGGCTTTTCCAGTGAATATGAAAACTTCGGTGTGTTAACATTGTCCAATTGCAAGACCAAATTGATAGAAAGCCCATATCTCTCGTTGATGGAGAAAAAACCATAGAGAGCAAACTTTCCTTGGTGGGGGAAATAATAGCAGCTGCTATTGGTGCCAAACATAAACTCAGAGTAGAGCTCGCCATAGCCGGCCAGGGCTTGGGTATTGATTTCATAGCCGGTAGATTGTTTTTGAGCCGAGAGCTGCATGCTCTTGACATCGTAATCGAGAATGATGTCCTTGCCGTTGAATATGTTGTTCAGACGGTATTGCACTTTGCTCGCATCGCTGCTACTCACGCGCTGATCTACCGAAACGGGATCGCTCCAGGCATCGTATCCGCGAACGGTGTAGTTGTTGATGTTTTTGATAATCTGTTGCTTGTAGGTGGTGTCGGTGGTGGCGGTGCCTAGAGAGGTCCATTCTCCCCATGTCTCGCTTTGGGCGGCGCTTGCCTTCGTCATCGGTTCATTGCTCAACTCGATACGTTCGATGTTTGCGGCCAATACATTTGCTGCACAGCAAACGAATAAAAGAGATAAAAACTTTTTCATAACATATATTTGATAGAATTATTGATAATCATTTACCTGCCGCAGAGTTTGCGGAAGTCGCAGTTTTCGCAGATTTTGTCCTTGTCGCGACGCTTGAAATGGCTCGCTTGGCTGTTGAAGTATTGCTTGTCTAAAAAGTCGACGAGCGCTGCTTGGAAATCGTCCTGCAAACGACGGAAATTCGTTTGCGATTCGTAGCGGCCAAGGCTGTAAGCAAAGTCGGGCGAATAATCGGGGTTGATGGCCGCCTGTGTGTAGAACAAAGCCGTGTGCAAAGCAGTCTTGTCGTCGTTGAGCAGCTTGGAGATTTCCGCCGGAATGTCGTTGGGCGATGTTTGCAGCAACAAGGCATAGAGGTAAGTCTGGAGCGCGTTCAACTGGAAAGACGAAGCTTTGTCGCTGAATATCTTTTCCCAACTCAAAGTGTAAGAGCTTGGTTTACTGCCGGTTTTATAGTCGAGAATGCGCAACACGCCCTCTTTGTAATCGATGCGGTCGATGATGCCATGCGTGCTGAAGCTATGTTTTCCGTCCACGGGAATGGGCTTGCTGTTGCTGATGGGCATTTCCATATCGATGATGCGGAAGGGCGCGTAGGCCAAATCGGATTGCAGCATTCTTTCCATGTAAGTTTGCAACAGGCTCAGATGCAAGAGGATGCTTCCGCTGTGCTTGGGCATTTCGCCGCTGCTGCGCAGCGGCTTGCCGTACTGGTCGATATGCTGATAATACAACATTTGCGTATGCACTTCGAGCAATTCGCGCAGATGCTTTTTGTTTTTAAGCAAGGCCTGAAGATCTTCTTTTTCCACCGACACGCTCAGATTTTCCTGGTGTTCGGCCATCAGGCGAAGCACGTCTTCCGTTCCGTGGGCAAGGCCTTTCTTCTTGAGCATCAACTCGGTGTAGAGATGCTGCATGCTTTGGTGAAAGATATTACCGCTGATCAGAGCATCCATTTCCTCGCTCAGTTCTTCCACGGCTTTCAGCTTGGCGATGCGCTCGTAGTAGAATTTTGTTTCGCAAGTGATGAAGGTTTTCAGCGCCGAGGGCGATAACTTTTCCGGCATGACGACGCCTTCTCTGGAAATATCGCTGGCAAAACTTTGGCTGTTCATCCTGCCTCCGATAGACGATTGCTGAATATCCAGGCCCGATTCCATCAACAACTGACGCAGGAAACGGCTCATCTCGGCTTTCTTGTTTCCTCGGTTGGCATTGCAGTAACAAAGCGTTATATTCTTGGCTCTCTGCAAAATGCGCATGAAATAATAGGCCGATATGGCATCCTGATGTTGCGGCATGCTCAGTCCGTAGGCCAGACGGATATGATAGGGAATGAACGAATGATCTTGCGACGATTGCGGCAGATCGCCTTCGTTGGCCGAAAGGAAGAGCAAGTTGTCGAAGTCGAGGTTGCGCGTTTCCAACAACCCCATCAGCTGCAAGCCGCCCAAAGGTTCGCCGGAAAAGGGAATGGACAGATTCAACACTTGCGAGAGCAATCGTTTATAGGTGCTGAAATTCACTTCGATGATGCCTTCCTTTATCATGTCCTGCAACGGCCTCAGTGCCTGATGACAAAGGAAAAGACTTTCCTGATAGAGTGGCATCATGTTTTCGTTTTCGTCGTCCTCCTTGTTGTTTTTGTCGGCAGCGGCGTCGGCCAGCAAGCGGATCATATCGAGCAGCAATTGCCCCAAATCGACCACCTTTTCCACCGGACAGAAAAGTCGGGTCAACACATCGTCCTTGTGAAAAAATGGGGCCGGACAAGCAAAAAGATGCTGTTCCGACAATTCGTCGGCCAAGGCTTTGGCTTGCTCGCTGATGCGGCGGATATAACTGTTTTGCAACAAGGGCAGGCTGTATTTGCTACGGAATTTCGCGTGAGAAGAACTGCTTGTCGCCGCGTCGCAGTGCAGCAGTACGATTTGCTGAATCAGGCTGAAAACGGGCGTTTGCGTCAGGGGATAACCCATGGTGATGTTGAATGTGCCGATGTCTTGCGGCAAACTGTGCAGCATAGGCAAAAGCAGCGATTCGTTACACAGCACGATGGCCGATTGGCTGCCCGAATATTGTTTAAGCCATTGACTGGCTGCATAATGCGCTTGCGCGTTTTCCGAAGAAGAGGCAATGATGCGGATGTTTTTTTCGCGACGCAGAAAATCGTCGTAAGGATGATTTGGCAATTCGTTGGGGAAAAGCTTGAGATTGCGGCGCATGAATCGTCCGGCTTCGTGCACGAAAGCTTCCGGCATGTTGTCGTCGTCATCGCAGTAATAATGGTCGTAATCCCAATAGAACATCGCTTTGCCGTTTTCCTTGAAATGAAGGAAGAGTTTTTCTTCGCATTTGTTCAGCGCGTTGAAACCCACAAAGACATAATTTTCGGCCGGAAAAGCGTGCGTACTATAGATTTCCCAATTTTCCGCGATTTCGCGCAGATACATACCTTCGTACACGACAGCTTCTTTGCTAAGGCGCTGTTTGAATGCGTTATACAACTGAAACATCTTGTTCCACAGATGCACGAAATTGTTCTTGATGGGGCTGTTGTCGTCGCTGTTGCTCTTGAATTGTTTGAAGAACGACTGCAGCATTTCCACTTGCTCGGCCGACAGATGGCTGAAATCGTCTTTGAAAGCTTCGGTTTCCGAAATCAGGCGGAATACCTGTTGCGCATCGGCCAGGTTTTTGTCGATATTGTCGAAATCTTGCAGCAGGATTTTTCCCCAGCCATAAAAATCGTCGAAGCTTTCGCTGCTGTCTTTGAAGATTTTGCGATATTCCTGAAAAAGCAATCCGTTCAGATAGATAGGGTCGCCGATGCTCCAGATTTTTCCTTCGGCGTTGCGGGCTTTGCACAGCGCAAACAACTCGTTGATGCCCACATATTGCGGCGTCCACAGAGGTTTGCCTGCCACCTGATAAAGCGCCTTGTTGAAAAACAGACGCGCACGTTTGTTGGGAAAAACCATCGTCACCCGATGCAGATGATGGCCTTTTTTATGGTAAAGATCTTTCGCAACCAGAGATAAAAAACTGTTTTCCATACGCAATCAACATTTAACAATTTCGCCTTGTTCCACATACCAAAGGTAACCTTCCACCTTGTCGAAGCCCATTTTTTTGAGCAAGTGAATGTATTCCTGCACCTGTTTTCGGTAGCTTTTCTGTTCTTTTCCAAATTTAAAATCGATCACCACTACGCGATCTTCTTTCATCACCACGCGGTCGGGACGACGTTCCTGCAAATGTCCGCTTTCGTCTTCGAAGAGAATGGAACATTCGTTGTATAATTGATAATCGCCGCTATACCAATCTTTTACCTCTTCTTGCGCCAGGGCCTTTCGGGTAAAATCCAGATAATTGTCTTTTTCATCGCGTGCAATCAGCCCGTCGTTGATGAGGCTTTGCACGGCTCTTTCCACATCTTCTTGGTGATGAATCAGTTCGAATAGATGATGCAGCAATTTGCCTCGTTGGATGTAGCTGCTTTCCTGGTTTTCCTCGTCGCGGATAAAGTCTTTAGAACGATTCGATTGACGGAATTGCGTTTGTCCCTCTTCGTTGACAAAGGCCATTTCCATATAGTTGTCCTGACTGTCTTCTTCGCGGCTGCTGTCAACCGGCGCATCGCCCATGCAAAAAGCATCGTCCTTGAATTCGAGACAAGTTTGCAGCAGATCGCCCACTGTTTTCAGCTCGCCGCCTTCCTTCATTTTTCTGGCATAAACAATCAGGTTGTACTGCGGACGCGTGAAGGCAACGTACAACAGGTTCAGGCTGTCCATCAGCATTTGTTGGCTTTCTTGCTTGAATTCCTTTTCGAACAAACTGTCGGCCATGTGATGACTATAGTTGATGGGCAACAATTGCATCTGAGCGTAAGGTTCTTCTTGCGGTTCGCACCACACTTTGGGTGTTTTATGGCCACCGCTTTCAATCAAAGGCCAATGGCAGAATGGCACGATAATGGTGTGCGCGGCCAGACCTTTGGCTTTGTGGATGGTCATCATGCGGATACCGCAACTTTGCTGTTTGGATGGCAGCGCGGCCTGCGAGAGCGTTTCGTCCCAATATTGCAGAAAATCACCCAGATAAGGATGGCTTTTGTTGAGATAATCGTTCAGGTAATCCATGAAGGCGAAGAGATATTCGCTTTCGTCGCGGAAATTTTGTCCGGCATTGTCGGCATCAAGGGCCAAGTGTCGGTAAATGGCGTACACCATTTCGGTGAGCGGCAATTGCGAGAGGCTTTCGCATTCGGCCTTGAAGGCTTCGAACAAAGCAGGACGGCTGTGTCTGATTTCTTCGGCGGCAATATCGTCTTGCGGACAATGTATCAGTTTCATGCCGGCAATGATGATGCGCAGCAAATTCGATGATCCCAATTCGAAAGCTTCGTCCGAAATAACGTGAAAACCTTCGCCATGGAGTCGTGTGGCAATTTTGGCAATTTCTTTATTGTCGCGCGTAAGGATGCAGATGTCTTTCACTTTGGCTTGGGCGGCTTGCGGATCTTGCAGTTGTTTCAATGTCTCGAGCAAAGCTTCCATCATGTCTTCGTCGTAGTTGTCCTTGTCGAAAAGGCGGATGCCCACGTAACCATCTTTGTCTTTCTTTTGGCAATGTTGTTCCACGTCCTGATAGGCTTTGCTTATTTGTCCGGCCAAGTTTTCGTCGAGCATATCGGCACAATGATGGATGATGCTTTCGGGCGCTTGTGTAAAGAACTGATTGTTGAAGTCGATGATGTGCTTGCGGCTGCGCCAATTGTCTTTCATGGGAATGATGTCCACTTCTTGTTCGTGGAAACTGTTCTCGATATTGTTCAGAATGCTCCAGTCGCCGTTGCGGAAGCGGTAGATGGATTGTTTCACGTCGCCCACAATGAGGCTGTCTTGCCATTGCGTGGCCAGGCATTCCTTGAGCAAATGACGGAAATTGTTCCATTGCAGATGCGAAGTGTCCTGAAACTCGTCTATCATGATATGCTTCAGATGCGCCCCGATTTTCTCGAAAATAAAGGAAGCATCGCTGTCGCCCACCATGTCTTTCAGCAGATAAGACGTGTCGCTCAACACGAAGCGGTTTTCTTCTCGGTTGATGCTCTTGGCGCTTTCGGAAATACTGTTGAGCAATCCGATTTTGAACAAATGTTTCAGGCTCAGGCAGATGCTGTTCCATTCGCGGCGATGCTGTTCTTGAAAGGCAATGGCTTGTCCCAGCAAAGCTTGCAGGCGGCTTTCGGCCAAATCTCTGATGAGGCTGTTTTTCCCCCACATATCGAGATTGTCCACGCCATCCAGGGCTCTTTTGCCCGCGGCTTTGAAAAATTCGCCTTTGCGCAGCGCGATAAAGAAGCCCGCCAGGCCGCTTTTTCCGTATTTTATGTCGTCGATACTCAGGGCATTGTTTTCCAACAGATGGAAAAATTCATCCGCATACTGCGACAATTGTTTTTCTATTTCCTGTTTCTTGTTTTTCAGCAAGCTATGGTAATTCTTCAGGAAATCCTTGTCTTTCAGCGCTTGCGAAATTTTATGACGATGCTGTTGGAATTTTTCTTCGTAGATGGCTCGGCCGAAACGTTTCATCTCGTCTTGCACGCGATGGCTGTGACCTTCTTCCATCTGGCTGTGCATGAAATCTTCTATCCACTGCAGGAGGCTTTCATCTTCGTTGGCATGTTCGAAAAGATTATCGACGGCTTCTTCCACCACGCTGTTTGCGTCGAGTTCGATGTTGAAACTGCTGCCGATGCCCAGTTCGCGCGCCAGATGTCGCAAAATGCGCTGAAAAAAACTGTCGATGGTTTCAATCTGAAAATGAGCGTAGTTGTGCAGAATGAGCCGAAGCGCTTGCGAGGCATTGCGGATAATTTCTTCCTGGCTGAGCTTTCGCATGCTTTTGGTGTCGGCATCGTACACTTGCAATTCTTCCTGGATTTTTCCAAGCAGACTATCGGGATGATGCAGGGCTTTTTCCTTGTCGCAAAGAATGGCCAGATCGTTCAGCACGCGGTTTTTCATTTCGCCGGCCGCCTTGTTGGTAAAGGTGACGGCCAGGATGTTCTGGTAAGCATCCGGACGACGTATCAACAGTTTGATGTATTCCAATGCCAGACGATAGGTTTTTCCGCTGCCGGCAGAGGCTTTGTAGACATTCAGTTTCGACATGATTCAAGAAAAATTAGCCACGCGAAAGTATAAGAATCTGCGTAAAAATCCAATAGATTTTTATTTGAATAATCGCCATTTCTGTTGTATCTTCGCAGCTAATTTTTTAGAGAAAAAACAGCAATCAAAACAAGCTAACGATAATAGATTATGGAAACTATCAATTGGTCTGATTTGTCGTTCTCGTATATACCGACAGATTATAATGTCCGTTGCTATTGGCGCAACGGTGAGTGGGGTGAACTGGAAGTGTCGTCTTCGGAATATATACCTATGCACATGGCTGCCACTTGTCTGCATTACGGACAGGAAGCTTTCGAAGGTTTGAAGGCTTTCAAAGGTAAGGATGGTAAAATTCGTATTTTCCGTCTGGACGAAAATGCCAAGCGTTTGCAATCTTCTTGCGACAGCATTCTCATGCAGCGTCTTCCCGTGGAAAAATTCAAAGAAGCCGTCATCAAAGCTGTTAAACTGAACGAACGTTTCGTGCCGCCATACGAAAGCGGTGCTTCGCTCTATATTCGTCCTTTGCTCGTAGGAACGGGTGCTCGCGTGGGTGTGAATCCTGCCGATGAATATCTCTTCCTGGTGTTCGTGACGCCCGTAGGTCCTTATTTCAAAACTGGTTTCAAACCGACGGATGTTTGCATTTTGCGCGAATTCGACCGTGCGGCTCCGCAGGGAACCGGCAATGTGAAAGTGGGCGGTAATTATGCAGCTTCCTTGCGTTCCGGTGCCATCGCGCACGAAAAAGGTTACACGGCCGTGCTTTTCCTCGACTCTAAAGAAAAGAAATATCTGGACGAATGCGGTCCGGCCAACTTCTTCCTTATCAAAGGAAATCAGTATGTGACGCCTGCTTCCAACAGTATCTTGCCTTCTATCACTAACAAGAGTCTGATGCAGATTGCCGAAGATATGGGTATGGAAGTGGTTCGTCGTCGCATCGAAGTGGACGAATTGGCTCATTTCGAAGAAGCCGGCGAATGTGGTACCGCCGCCGTTATCAGTCCGGTAGGCAAAGTGGACGATATCGACACAGGCAAGAGCTATGTTTTCTCCAAGGATGGTCAGCCCGGTAAGGTTTGCGAACAGTTGTACAAAACTTTGCGTGGCATCCAATATGGCGATATCGAAGATAAATATGGTTGGGTAACAGTGCTTTAATCAATTTCGATGGGAAAGAATAAATTACAGAAATTTGCAGATATGAAACAGTGGGCTCATGTATATGAGTTCGCGCAGAGCGATTTTGCCCACAACGATCACGAACTGAAAGGCCATTGGGGTGGAAAAGTGTTTGGCAACGATCGTCCCATAGTGTTGGAATTGGGTTGTGGCAAAGGCGAATACAGCGTTGGTTTGGCCGAAATCTATCCCGACAAAAATTTTATCGGTATCGATATCAAAGGTTCGCGCATGTGGACCGGCGCCCGTATCGCTCAGGAAAAATCCATGACCAATGTGGCTTTTCTGCGCACGCATATCGAGTTTCTGCCGCATTTCTTTGCCGAAAACGAAATTGCCGAAATATGGCTCACTTTCCCCGATCCGCAGATGAAGAAAACGCGCAAGCGTCTCACTTCCACTCGTTTCATGCAAGATTACGAAGCGATGCTTTGTCCCGGCGGTTGCATCCATCTCAAGACCGACAGTCAGTTTATGTTCCGTTATACCTTGGCTATGATAGAAGAAAATGCCTTACCGGTGCAGTATCAGACTTTCAATTTGTACGAAGAGGGCGTTTTGTTGGCTGCCCAAGTGCCTAATATCCAGACTTTCTACGAAAAACAATGGTTGGATCGCGGTTTGGATATCAAGTATGTGCGTTTCGGTCTGGAACATGAACAGCCTTGGCAAGAACCCGAGGTGGAAATCGAACCCGACGAATATCGTTCTTTCGGCCGCAGCGCCCGTGTGCAATAAACCTCGTGCCTACGTGCAATAAACATAAATCTAACAACAATGACCTTATATCCTCAATTGATTATCGATGCCCTGGCCAAGGTGCGTTATCCCGGCAGTGGCAAGAATCTTATCGAGGCGGAAATGGTAGAAGATAATATCCGCATCGATGGCAACAAAGTGACTTTCTCGCTGATTTTTGAAAAAGAAAACGATCCTTTCATCAAGTCGGTGGTGAAGGCGGCCGAGTCGGCTATCCTTACTTTTGTGGGCGAAGATGTTGATATCAAAGGTAATATCTCCTTGAAATTCAAGAAGGAACTGCCCAAGCCTGCCGAAGGCGAAAAGCCTTTGTCGAAGGTGAAGCATATCATTGCCATTTCGTCGGGCAAAGGGGGCGTGGGAAAATCAACCGTGTCGTCCAATCTGGCGGTGGCTTTGGCCAAGCAAGGATATAAGGTGGGCTTGTTGGATGCCGATATTTTCGGCCCATCTATTCCCAAAATGTTCGGTATCGAAGGGGCGCGTCCGGTGCTGGAAACGGTGGATGGTCGTGATTTGATTGCGCCGGAGGAAAAATTCGGCGTGAAGATACTTTCTATCGGCTTTTTTGTAGAACCCAAGCAGGCTATACTTTGGCGCGGCAGCATGGCTTCCAATGCGCTGAAACAACTTATCAACGAAGGTAATTGGGGCGAATTGGACTATTTCCTTATCGACTTGCCTCCCGGCACCAGCGATATTCATCTTACTCTTATTCAGAGTCTTGAACTTAGCGGTGCCATCGTGGTGACCACGCCGCAGCAAGTGGCCTTGGCCGATGCTCGCAAGGGTATAGATATGTTCCAGAACGAAAAAGTGGATGTGCCCATTTTGGGTTTGGTGGAAAATATGTCTTGGTTCACACCGGCCGAATTGCCCAACAATCGTTACTACATTTTCGGCAAGGATGGCGGCAAGCAATTGGCTATCGAAACCGGCACGCGTCTGTTGGGACAAATTCCCTTGGTACAGAGTGTTTGCGAATGTGGTGATGCCGGTGCGCCCATTGCCACGCAAGACAATAGCATCATGGGCATGGCTTTTGCCGAGCTGGCCGAGGTGCTGAGCACGCTTTGTCAGGAATAATGTAGCTGTTTACTTTTCAATCTTCTTCGTGGGGCGTATCTTCACGATGCTTGTTTCTGTATTCACTCGGCGACATATCCGTTTCCGACTTGAAGCAGCGTGCAAAATAGCGAGGGTCGTTGAAGCCGCAGCGATAGGCAATTTCAGACACCGACAAAGACTTCTGGTTGACAAGCATGATGCCGGCCTTTCGGATGCGCGCCTTCGACAGAAATTCACCCGGTGTGATACCCATAGACGATTTGGTGTAGCGTATCAGCGTCGAATAACTCACAGCCATGTGCTGGGCAATGTCTTCGACGCTTAGTTCCGGATTGCTCAGATTTTCGTTGATGTATTCGGTGAGTTTCTTGATGAAATCTTCGCTTTCTTCGTCCATCTTGATAGATTTTTCCAACAGGCTCTGCGTGATTTCTTGTTTACCGATAATAGACAGGAACGCGGCCAAAACTTCGTTGTGCTTTCTGTGGATGCTTCTGATATAATGAATCACGTAGATGATGCTGCCCGTCAGCGCAAGACAAAAGAAAATGAGCAGGATGGTGGCCCAGATGGTTTCAGAAAATTTCGGCTTCACATGTATGGGCAAAGCGAAGATATTGTCGCTCCATATGCCGTCGCTGTTGCTCGCCTTGATTTCTAGCAGATGTTTGCCCGGCGCGATATTCGTAAAAGAAATAGAACGATGATTGCCGAGCGAAATCCAGTTGCTGTCGATGTTTTTCAGACGATAAGCATAATAAATGTCCTGCGGATGTCGGTAATCGAGCGCCGCAAATTCTACCTTGAAAGAACGTTGTTGCGGATTGATTTCCAGGGTGGAAGGAATATAATGATAATTCAACTTTTCTTCTCCCGGAATATCGAGCGAGGTAAGGGTAATATGCGGATGAAAATCGCTCAAGATCATGGTTTTCGGATTCATCACCCTAAGCCCTTTGGTGGTGGCGACAAGCCATTTGTCTTCGCGGAGTTTCAGTGGTGGAATTTCTACGAATTGTGTTCTCTCGCCCAGGTATTTCGATCCGAAGAAAGAAACTTTGGCTTTGCCTTGTGCATCCACTTGCAGTTTTGATATGGAGAAAAGGCTGGTCATCCAAAGATCCTTGCCGTTTTCGCTGAGGCTGAAGGAAATGTCCGGAAGTCCGTCGCTGATGTCTATGGGAGTGAACGAGAGTTCTTTTTCAAGCAGGCTGGCCGAGGTGCAAAGGTTCAGACCGGCGTTTTCGGTGCAGACAAACAGGCGTCCGTCGCCATCGACCAACACAAAGTCGCAGAGATTGCTGCGCAGGCTTTCGCTGCGTTCGGGTTGATTGGTGTGATAATGAAACACAATGTCGTCCACATTGGGGCAGGAAATATCGGCAACGACCAAGCCTTGCGAAGTGGCCACGAGCAAGGTGTCCTGATGCAGGAACAGATTGTGCGCCTTGAAATAAGCTTTGTGGTCGTAAGAAGGAAGTTCGTTGAGGACAAGGTCTTTGGTCAGGCAGAGCAATCCCTTTTCGAGCGAAGCCATCCACAGCCGACCATGGCGGTCTTGTTCCATGTCGAAAATGCTCACTTGTTCGGGCTGTGCAATGCATTGTTGCACTTCGAATGCCTGTGGTGTTTTGCGTTGGAGTCGGTAGAGCCCGTCTTTTCTCGTCCCTAACCAGATACTGCCGTCGGAACTTTCGAAAATGCTGTAAATGGCCGATTTGAAGGCAATGGCCTCCCGGCTGATATGTCCGTCCGGTGCGAGATGTCCTATAAGTCTGTCCTCTTGGTCGAACATTTGAATGCGCTTGCTGTTGCGTTGGCAAATCCAATAATCACCGTTGCTGAATCGGTACATACAGCGTACAAGCGCATTTTCGGCTTGCGGAAATGCCTGCAGTTTTCGTTGAGAGAATACAATTTTGTGCAGACAATGCGTGCAAAGTATCCAAAGGTTGTTTTGTTTGTCGAGGAAACATCCTCTGTATCCTTCAAAGAGGGGAAGATTTTTATAGGCAACAAGATTTCCTTTCGTATCGCTGTAAAACAATCGGCCTTCTCGGTCGATATGCCACTCGGTGCCGTAGTCGTCGCTAAAGCTGCGTTCGGGTATTTTGGCAACATGTTGCCATTTGTCGCCGGTGGGGCTGGGTTGCAAGGCGCGCGGACCGGTTTTATGAGCGCAGAATTCCACGCCGTCAAAGCTGAACAAACCGCCCCAAGAGGAGATCCAGATCATTCCGTTCTTGTCTTGCAGAATACCCATCAGGTGATGTATGGGTTCGTTGTTGGAGGTTTCCGAATAAGAACTGACCTGACAAACGGGTTGCGCAGCCAGGAAGAACTTTGTCATCAGAAAAACAAGGAATAGTATGTAATGTCGTTTTCTCATCGTCGTGACCATTGGCGTAAAGCGGAAATGTTTTGACAAAAATACTAATTCGCTCAAAAGCCTGCATCATCTTGTGTTTTTTCTGGGGTGAAAAATATTGTCAAAAAGGTGGATTTTAAGTTCATATTATTAATAATAAGCGCTTTGCAAGATAAATGAACTTTTAACTTTCAGAAAAGATTTTATCTTCGCTGCGAATTTTGAAAATACCCACAGTTGAACTAAAATGATGCTTATGAAAACAAAAACGCTTTTGTGTTGGATGATGATGGCTGCTTTCTGGATGAGCGCCCATTTTTCGATGATGGCAGGAGAAAGACAGCTGGCTTTTCCCACTGCCGAAGGTTATGGTAAATATACGGTAGGTGGCCGCGGTGGTCGCGTGATCGAAGTGACCAATCTGAACGATGCCGGTCCCGGAAGTTTCCGTGCCGCCGTGTCGGAAAAAGGTCCGCGTACCATCGTATTCAAGGTGTCGGGAAATATCGAACTGAAATCGGATGTCAGCATCAAACATCCTTATATCACCATAGCCGGACAGACGGCTCCCGGCGATGGTATCTGTCTGAAAGGCGCTGCGCTCTCTATCGGAGCCGACCAAGTGATTATCCGTCATATCCGTGTCAGATACGGTGATATCAATGGTGGCGAATCTGATGCAGTGGGCAGCCGCGGCACCAAAAACATCATCCTCGACCATGTGTCGGCCTCTTGGAGTGTGGACGAAACCATGTCTGTGTATGGATGCGACAGCATCACGGTGCAATGGTGCATGATTACCGAAAGTATGTATCAATCGAATCATACCAAAGGGCATCATGGATTTGGTGGTATCTGGGGCTCGAATTATGCTACCTACCATCACAATCTGATTGCGCATCATTCAAGTCGCAATCCTCGTTTCGCCTCTAAGGCGGGTTATACCGATTATCGCAACAACGTGCTCTACAACTGGGGCTACAACAGCTGCTATGGTGGCGAATTCCACGATCCTTATCGTCCTTCGGAAAATGATTACACCTACATCAATATGGTGAACAATTATTACAAGCCGGGTCCGGCTACGCCCAAGGGAAAAGTTTCTTATCGTATTGCTTCGCCTTCGGCCCGCGCCAAGAACGGTGGTTTGGAAGATTACGGAAAATGGTTTATCGACGGTAACTATGTTTATGGTAATGAGGCTGTGTCGAAGGACAACTGGAATGGCGGCGTGCAAATGGGAGACGATTTGTCGGCTTGTCGCATGACGGAAGCCTGGCCTGCCATGCCTATCAAGCAACATTCTGCCCACGATGCTTATCATCATGTTTTGGAAAATGCCGGTGCTACTTATCCGCGTCGCGATGCCATCGACAATCGTATCAAGAAAGAAGTGCTGGGCGGATTTGCCACTTACGAAGGTAAGGCTTACAAAGAACATCAGCGTGATGAGTTGAAAGATGCTTCACTGCCTTGCGGTATCATCGATACACAAGAAGACGTGGGCGGATGGCCCGAACTGAAAAGCGCTGCGGCTCCTGCCGACCAAGATAAAGACGGCATGGCCGATGCCTGGGAACGCAAACATGGCTTGGATGCCCAAAATCCCGACGACCGCAACCGTATGCATTCTTCCGGCTACACGGCCTTGGAAGTATATCTGAACGAACTTTGCGGCGAAAGCATAAAAGGTAGATTTTAATATCAATATAGTTTTCTAAATTTATGACGATGAAACCGCTGTTTTTACTTTCGTTTTTGATGTCTGCTGTTTTGTTGCATGCGCAAAGTGTGGAACATGGTCTTGTGGGTTTTGCCACTTATCCTTCTGCCGGTATCGAAGGTACCATCGGTGGCGGGTTGGGTGAAATTGTCAAAGTTGATAACGAATCCGATTTGCGAAAATATTGTAAGGCTAGCGGTGCTTACACCATTCTGTTCGAAGGAGCTATTACGAATACTGCCGAACAAGACATTCAAGTTACTTCCAATAAAACTATTATCGGATTGAATGGAAATGCCGAATTGGAGGGTATCGGATTTACAGCCAATGGTGTAAATAACGTTATTATCAGGGGTTTCCGTATCAGTAATGCACATGCTGATGCTATCGCTTTCCGCAATTCGACTCATGTGTGGATAGACCACTGCGACCTTTCGTCAAGTAATGATGGTTTGTTCGATTTTACCAATGGCTCCGACTTTATGACGGCTTCTTGGAATGCCTTCCACGACCATGATAAAGTTTCTATTTGCAATTCAGGCACGCAGCATTACGACGACGTTGACAAACAGAATGTTTCTTATCACCACAATTCGTTTATCAATACCACGCAACGCAATCCTCGTATTGGATACGGAAGAGGTCATGTTTGGAACAATTATTACGAAAATGTGAGTTCTTATTGCGTGGGCTATTTTACCGGCGCTCGTGTTATTGTTGAGAACAATTATTTCAAGAAATGTAACAAGCCTCTGAACCAAAGTTATAGCAATGATCCCACTTCGGCGCATTATGGAAAGGCAGAAAGTATAGGCAATATCTTTGATGGATGTTCGGGCAATACCAAAGGCACCGGGGAGGCTTTCGATGCTGAATATTTTTACGATGCCTCGCGCTATATTGATGCTGCATCTGATGTACCCAACTTGGTGAATGCTTCAGCCGGTGTGATGAGCGGCTTGGAATACGATTTGGTGCCTCTGCCCAATAGCGGTCGTATTGATTATCCCGTGGCTGAGCCTACGCTCAAATGGAGCAAGGCCCCCGACGCGCTTTCGTATCGCGTTTATTTTGCAGCCTCTTTGGATGCGCTCGATACTTGTTTTGTTGTTGAAACTCAAAAAAATAGCATAGAAGTTGGATCGCTTACGGCCAATACCAAATATTTCTGGCGTGTGGATATTCAACTGGCTGATACTTTATTGAAAGGTGCGGTATGGTCTTTTACTACGGCCGACGAACAGGCTGCCAAGCCTTATCCTGCCAATGGCGAAAAGAATGCCCAGCTGCAAGCTCAGAAGAATGCCAACACTACGCAGCCCATGACGCTTACGTGGAGTCCCGCTTTCGGCGCTGAGTCTTATCGTTTGACCTTGCGTGACGAACTTTCTGAAATGAGTCATGTGGTTGAACTCGATGGAAAGACCACTTCTTGGCAAGCTCCCGAATTGCTTCGAGGTAAAACGTACACATGGAGTGTGGAAAGCCTTATTGATGGACAAGCGGTGGCTACACCCGAAGAATGGACTTTCAGTGCAAGTATCGTGGAAGCTGTCGAAGGTAAAAATGAAGCCGAAAACTGGACGCGTGGTTTGCGTGCCTATATTGAACCTCAGGATGGATCTTGGTTTACTGCTTCTGGCAAGAAAGTGATTGGTGGAGAATCAGGCCCCGGTACACTGAACGCCGAGTGGAGAGGCAAACACGTGGAAGCTGAAATCTCCATTCAGATGTTCGACGAAAGCGATGGAAGTGGCACCTACAAACTTTTTCTCAACAATAAGCAAATCGGTAAGGCTACGGCCAACAAGAATAATGACAAATTGGCTACTTATGTATTGGCGACTACCGAGTTGAAAGAGGGCGACCAATTACGTTTGGAATTGGCTCCTGAAGGAGGAGAAGGTTGTCGTACCGATTACATTTATATCAAAATAAAACAAGTGATTGACGGCATAGAAAATGTCATGGTCGAAACCAATGAAAATGCAGCCTCGTACAACCTTTGGGGTATCCCGGTTGACGAAGATTATCACGGAGTAATTATTAAAAACCAAGAAAAAATATTTAACAAATGAGAAAGTCTGTATTTCATTTCACCAAGAAGTTGGCAGCTTTTTTGATGCTCTTCTTGTCGGTGGCCGCTCTGATGGCTGCTGAAACAGAACGTACGATTGCATTCCCCACCGCCGAAGGTTATGGAAAATATTCGCTGGGTGGTCGTGGCGGACGTGTTATCGAAGTGACTAACCTCAACGACTCTGGTACGGGTAGTTTTCGTGCTGCCGTATCGGAAAGCGGTCCGCGAACCATCGTGTTCAAGGTGTCGGGAAATATCGAACTGAAATCGAATGTTTCCATTAAAAATCCCTACATCACCATTGCTGGCCAGACGGCTCCCAGTGACGGTATCTGCTTGAAGGGTGGTGCGCTCTCTATCGATGCCGATCATGTGATTATCCGTCATATCAGGGTGCGTTTTGGCGACGTGAATGCCATCGAAGCAGATGCAGTGAGCAGCCGCGGTACCAAGCATATCATTCTCGACCACGTGTCGGCATCTTGGAGTGTGGACGAAACCATGTCTATTTATGCTTGCGACAGCATCACGGTGCAATGGTGTATGATTACCGAAAGTATGTATCATTCTCTTCACGTAAAGGGTTCGCATGGTTTTGGCGGTATTTGGGGTTCGAATTATGCTACTTATCACCACAATTTGTTGGCGCATCATTCAAGCCGCAATCCTCGTATTGCATCCAATGCGGGTTACACCGATTATCGCAACAACGTTATCTACAACTGGGGTTACAATAGCTGCTATGGCGGTGAGTTCCACGATCCTTACAATCCTTCGGATGCCGATTACACCTACATCAACATGGTGAACAATTACTATAAGCCGGGTCCTGCAACGCCTGCCGGAAGAATTCGATATCGTATTGTGAATCCTAGCTACCGCAACAGCGTGGACGACTATGGTAAATGGTATATCGAAGGTAATTATATGTGTGAGAATGCCGAAGTTACCAAAAACAACTGGGCCGGTGGCGTGCAAATGGAACACGCTTATTCCAATTGTCGTCTGTATAGTCCTTGGCCTGCCATGCCCATCAAGGAACAATCGGCTAGCGAAGCTTTCGAATTGGTAGTGGAAAATGCCGGTGCTACTTATCCCAGCCGCGATGTCATCGACTGGCGTATTGCAGACGAAGTGATTGGCGGATATGCCACCTACGAAGGAGAACATTACAAGCAAGACAAAAATTTGATGGATCCTACGGCTCCTTGCGGTATCATCGACTCTCAGGAAGATGTGGATGGCTGGCCTGTTTTGCGAAGCGAAAAAGCTCCCGATGACAAAGATAAAGATGGTATGGCCGACGCATGGGAATTGGAAAATGGATTGAATCCCAAAGATCCCAATGACCGCAACCGTATGCATAGTTCGGGTTATACCGCTTTGGAAGTGTATTTGAACGAACTTTGCGAAGAATTTGTGGAAGGCGAATTCGAAGCGCTTCCTGAGCCCGCTCAGGGTGAGGATGTGGCTATTTACTGGCGTCTGGGCGAAAATGAAAACTTTGTTCTTTCCGGCGTGGAAAATGCCATTATCGGTATTGAAGAAAGTTTAAGTGGCTTGAGAATAGATCGTTACACATCGCCCAACAGTGCGGCACAATGGCCGGCTCATACAGGTTGGGATGCGACGAGAAAAACACAGCGAATTGCCATCATCGATGGTGCTTGGCCGGGTGAAAGCGCTTACGTTCCAGATCGTTATATTCAGTTTGGATTGGAATGCAATAGCGAAAAACCCATGCTTATCGACAGTATCTGTCTGTATGTCTGCGGCTGTGGTACCAATGGAATGCAAAGCAACGTGCTCATTTCTACCGAAGAAGATTTCTCTAATCCGACGATGATTGGCGATTTCGGCCAAAAAGGCGCTATGCCCAACAGCGTTTTGCACGAAGTGTTGGCTACGCCCAACAAGCTTCTGTATAAAGGCGACAAACTTTATCTGCGCGTCTTTCCTTGGACTCGCGGTGCTATGTCTAACAAGACTATCTGTATCAGCGATTTGCGTATCAGTGGCGTGCTGCTCGACGAAGACGGATTGGAAGATACGCTTGCCGAAGATGGCGAAATCTTGGAAATCTATTCTATCACAGGTCAGCGCAAAACGGCTTTGACGCCAGGTTTGAATATCGTTAAGAAAGCCGGAAATAAAGTAGAAAAAGTAATAATCAAATAAATACAATGAAAAAGATTCTGTATATCTGTTTATTACTTGTGGCAATGTCTGTGTCTTTGGTGCAGGCTGCCGAAGAAAGACAACGCGTCATTGTTACCACCGATGCCGAAATCGATGATGAATGTTCTTTGGTGCGCTTTTTGCTCTATATGAACGATTTCGATGTAGAAGGCATTATCAGCTCGGGTTCGCAATATCATACCCACGACCACAATTGGGCCGGCGACGATTGGTATCTTCCTTACATGGATGCTTATGCCGCAGTTTATCCCAATTTGGTGCAACACGACAAACGTTATCCCACGCCCGGACAGCTGAAAGGCTTGTTTTATATGGGTAATGTGGAAACGATGGACGAAATGGAAAAAGTGACGCCCGGTTCGCAACGTATTGTGGAAGTCTTGCTCGACAAGAGCGATCATCGTCCGGTGTGGATTCAGGCTTGGGGCGGAACTTCTACCATTGCCCGCGCACTGAAAACCATCGAAGAAACTCATCCCGAAGAAATGGAATATGTGGCCAAGAAATTGCGTTTCTATTTCATTTGGGAACAAGACAATACCTATCAGACTTATATTCGTCCGCATTGGGGCAAGTATAATATTCCTACCATTATCAGCGACCAATTCATCGCCTTTTTCTATCATTGGAAGAAATACCTGCCCAAGGATTCACAGAAATATCTTTGCGGAAAGTGGATGAACAAACATATTTTGCAAGATCATGGCGCTCTTTGTTCTTTGTATAAGGCGCATGAAAATGGCGATTTCCGTTCCGAAGGCGATTCTCCCGCTTATTTCCATGTGATTCCCACCGGTTTGCGCAGCTACGAAAATCCGGGCTGGGGCGGCTGGGGCGGCCGTTTCGTCAATGTGCGCGAAAATACTTGGCTCGACCAGGTGCACGAAGAAGCTTATGAATATCCGGCAGGTCGTTGGTATACCTCGAATGCTTGGGGCCGTACCCGTCTGAAAAAAGAAATTCCCAACGATGAAATGTTGGTGGAATACCTCAAGCCTATGTGGCGCTGGACCGCTGCTTTGCAGAACGATTTTGCCGCTCGTGCCGATTGGTGTGTGCAGCCCTACGATAAGGCCAATCATCAGCCCGTGGTGGTTTGCAATGCCGAAAATCTGGTGGCAGCTCCCGGTGAAAGCCTGCAACTTTCTGCCGAAGGTACCTACGATCCCGATGGCGATAAATTGACTTATCGTTGGTGGCAATATATGGAAGCCGGCACTTGTGCCTTGATGGCAGAAATTTCGGATGCCAAGCGTCCCCAAACGAAGCTGATGGTGCCTGCAGGCGCCAAAGAAGGCGACATCATTCATATCATTCTGGAGGTGAAAGACAAGGGAAAACCCAGTTTGACCAGATACGCGAGAGTTATTATAAAAGTTAGTGAAAAAGGAATGGCCGAAAGGGTTGCCGACGCAGAAATGCGTCGCTTCCCGGAAGCCTGGCAGACCGACAGCGCCAGCCGTCCTGTTTTCGGCTATTGTCAGGGTCTGGAAGTGAAGTCTTTCTTTATGCTGGCCGACGAAATGAAACGTCAGGGCAAGATGGATTCCTACGAAAAGTATCTGAAATATGCGCTCGATTATATGGATACGATGGTGCGCGAAGATGGCAGCATTCTCAACTACGATTATGTGAACGGACGTCGCAACCTGGATATGATCAATGGTGGCAAGAATCTCTTCGATGCCTATAAACTTACCGGAGATGAAAAATACAAGAAGGCTATAGAGTTGTTGTATTCGGCGGTGCGTCAGCATCCTAGAAATTCGTATGGCGGTTTTTGGCATAAGGAAAATTATCCTTGGCAGATGTGGTTGGACGGCGTGTACATGGCCGATCCTTTTTTGGCGCAATATGGCCAAGCCTTCAATCATCCTGAATGCATCGACGATGCTATTCATCAATGTCTGCTTATCAGAGATTTCCTTCGAGACGGGAAAACCGGATTGTATTATCATGCTTGGGACGAAAGAAAGGTACAGGCTTGGTGCGATCCCGCCACGGGTTTGTCGCATCATTTCTGGGGAAGAAGCATCGGCTGGTGGAACATGGCGGTGATCGATATCCTTGATTATGTGCCCGAAAATCATCCGAAACGCCAGGAACTTATTGCTATTGTGCAAGATATGGCTGCCACCATGTTGTCTTTCCGCGTGGATGGTTGCTGGTATCAGTTGGTGAACCTGCCGCAGAAATCGCCCAATTACAAAGAAGGCACCGTTACTTCGATGATGTTGTATTGTTACACCAAGGCTTTGCAGAAAGGCTATCTGGATGCTGCCGTTTATGGCAATGTGCCTCAAGAAATTTACGATGCCATTCAGATACATCTTTTCCGCGTCGATAGCGACGGAACGCCCAATATCACGGGTTGTTGCAAAGTGGCCGGTTTGGGTGGCAATCCCTATCGTGACGGTAGTTTCCGTTATTACATGAGCGAACCTATCCGCGATAACGATCCCAAAGCCGTAGGTCCCTTCATTATGGCTTGCATTATGTTAGGCAAATAAATAAGCGTTATGAAAAATATATGGTACGGACTGTGTCTTTTGTTGGCCTGTCAAGCTTGCGCAAAGCAAGAATTTACTGAAACCGCCCGCTCATGGGAAGGCAAACCTCGTGTGGTAGTGATGACCGACGGCGAAGTGGACGACCGTTGTTCTATGGTGCATTTCCTCCTGTATGCCAATGATATGCAGGTGGATGCCATTATTCAGAGCAATTCCTGTTTCCAACGTAATGGATGGAGCTCGGAACCTTGGATAGAAGAACAATTGGCTGCCTACGAAGCGGTGTATCCCAATCTGAAAGTGCACGATGCCGATTATCCTACGGCCGACGAACTTCGCAAAGTGGTTTACGTGGGCGACGAAAATCCTTCGCATGTGCCGCAAGGTATTTCGTATAAAACGATTTTGCCCGGAGCCAATGTTTTGGTGAATCCGGCAGAATGGGAAGATACACCTGGTTCGGATCGCATTGTGGAAATTCTTTTGGAAGACGACCCTCGTCCCGTGTATATCCAGTGTTGGGGTGGGGTGAATACGGCCGCCAAGGCATTCCAAAAGTTGCAGGCAGAGTATCCCGATGAGTATGAAAGAGCTATCGCCAAAGCCGTTTTGTATTGCATTTGGTATCAGGATGCCGGCGGTAGTTATATCGAAAAATATCATCCAGGAGCCACGATTCTGCTGAGTCATCATTTCAGTGGCAGTTGGGATTATGGCGCGATGAGCAACAGCGATAATTTTGTGAGTCAATACATGCAAAATGGCCAACATCCCTTGGGTAAATTCTATACGCAACCTTATATCAGCGAGGGCGATACGCCTGCTTTTCTGAATTTTATCGACAATGGTTTGCGTGCTTGCGAAGATCCTACTTACGGAGGCTGGGGCGGTCGTTTCTATCGTGTGGATGGTTTTGAAAATGTCTATCGCGATGTTAGTTTGGGCGCTTTGCGCGAATGGATCGAACCCGCTTTGCGTGATTTTCAGGCTCGCTTGGAATGGTGCTTGACGCCCGTGTACGAAGATGCCAACCATGCCCCCGAAATTGTTGTTCCCGAAGGTTTGGATATCGTGGTGCGCAGCGGCGAAAAGGTAACTCTCAAAGCGCAAATCAGCGACAAAGATCCTCGCGATGTAGAAGGTGCTTGGCATCTGCGTGGCCACATGTGGGAACAGAAAGGCCGTACTAAGGCTTGGCTCGAAGAAAATCCGGAAAAACGCATCGAGGAATATCGCAGCGACTGGTGTCAGATGCCCGGCGGAAGCTATACGGGTAGCATCGACTTGGTATTCGAAGGAAAAGATCAGGTGCATTTTGTGGCTCCCGAAGTGGATAGTCCGCAAACGATTCATGTGTTGTTGGAAGCTTACGATATGGCCTTGCCTCGCATGACTTCCTATGCTCGATTCATTGTAACGGTTTTGCCGAAATAAGCCGAAATGAGAATCTTGAAAAATTCAGTTAAATACATAGTATTTATTGGAGGAGAGATTGTCGTAGATATCAGTTTTTTAGTTATCTTTGTCGGTTTTTAATAAAGATTAACTAATTCACAGATAAAATGAGTCGCTTAAAGAATTTCAAGAATTTGATTCTTAGTGTCTTGGCCCTTTCTCTGTCGGGTGTTTTTTCGTCTTGTCAACATCAGATGAAAGAATATTACGAAGAACCGGAATGGCTTAAAGGCAGTATCTACGAAATTTTGCAGGAAAGGGGCGAGTACGATCTGTTTTTGCAAGGTGTTGATACCTGTCAGTATACGGCTTTGCTGAAAGGTCGCAGTATTCTCACGGTGATGGCGCCTACAGATTCTTCGCTTTCCGCTTATTTGCAGAAACATTACGGTTGTGCCGATTGGTCGTTGGTGCCTGCCGACGAGGTGAAGAAGCTCATCGGTTTCCATGTTTTGTATTACGCTCTCGACCAAAGCAAGTTGAGCAATTTCCGTCCCAAGGAAGGTGATGGTGCTACGCCCGAAGAACTGGAAAAGAATGCCGGATTGTACTACAAATTCCGCACGCGTAGCCAGGATGCTCCCGAAAAACTGACGGTAAATCGTTGGCTGAATGGCGAAGTAATCGATACAACTGCCAAGGAAGTGGATGTGTATCATTTGGAACGCTTTATTCCGGTGTTCTCTTCACAGATGTTCCAGACAAAACTTATCGATGCCAAGAGCAACTACGAGTATTTCTTCCCCGAAAGCGAATGGCGCAGTGGCAATGTTTTCAATGTGTGCGATGCGGTGGTGGATGAAATGGAAGTGATTGCCAAAAATGGTTATATCTATTTCGTAGACCGCGTTATCGAGCCTCTGGAAACCATTCATAAAGAGCTGAAAAGCAACGAAGAATATAGCATGTATCTGAGCTTCTTCGATAAATATGCCTATTACGCACAAGAAGAAAACCTGACCAATCTTTATGGCGGCGGAACTACCTCTTACTGGGAATGTCTGTACGAAAAGGCTTCTGGTAAATTTACCTTGCCCAATATCGCCCAGGAATGGCCGGTGAGCGATTATAGCCAGATGTCTACTTTGTCTTACACTTCGAATACTTTGTTTGCGCCTACCAATGCGGCTTTCAACGAGTTCTATGATTCTTATTGGGGTGTGGACGGAACGGGCTATCCATCGCAGGTGAGCTACGATTCGGTTTCTGCCGATGCTATTGCTTATCTGTTGAGTAACTCTTTCTACGAAGGTTCTTTGGTTTTCCCCGACGAAATTGAACGAGGCGATATCATCAATGCTTTTACCAAAACGCCTATCATGTTCGATTTGAACGATGTACCCGAAGAAAACCGTAAGATGTGTGTGAATGGCGCTTTGTATGGCTTGAATAAAATTACGCCTCCTGCCGTGTTCGGTACGGTGACGGGTCCGGCTTACCAATACAAACGCTACAGCACTTTCTTGAAGATGCTTACCACTTCGGGTATGGAAAATACGCTTACTTCCGATGCGGTGAGCTACATCATGCTTTATCCCAACAACGATCAGTTGGCTGCCAACTTCATTTGGTACGATGCTGCCAGCGACAAAATTAAAAATGGTGTGGTGGGCGATGCGACTCAGCCAAACTTGGGCTCTGCCGACCAGACGAAATATGTCAATGCGCACATTATCAGTGTAGAAAACAAACGTCCTTTGGCTTCCAACGGCGATATCCAAGTGATGCGTACGCTTTCTCCTGATTACAAGCTTTATTGGTACATGAATGCAGAGGGTAAGATTACCAACAGTTTCAAGTACAACGAGTTGATTCAGTATGCCGGTCATAATACCATTACCAAGGATTCTATTTATACCGATATTCAGGAACTGACTTTCCGCGACGAATCTTGGGTGAATGGCTATTGTTATGAATACGATACGCAAAACAGTTCATTCCTTTTGCAGGGCTCTAATGCCAACGGCTTGATTCAGAATTTTGTGCCTTTCATGTGGTTGCATCGTAACGACGAAGGAACGCTCTTCCAAGGCTTTATCAAGGTGCTCGGATTGGCCAACCTTATCGACGAAGAATCCATGACCATGAACTATATGACCGAAAACTGCTTGATGCTGATTCCTACCACCGATGCCATCAAATCGGCTATTGTGGCTGGCGAGTTTCCGCACTTGAGCGTTCCGCAAGGTACTTTGGCCGATGATCCCGCTTTCTGGGATTTGGTGATGGCTCCCGCCGACGAAACGCCTGCACAAGACAGCTTGCAGCATTATATGTTGTCTTATTTCTTGCCCGAAAGTATGTCTCCCGCTTTGGATTATCCCTATTACAAATGGGGCATCGATATCGAAGCCGATGGTGGTTATGCTTCCATCGCTGATATTTCCGGAGAAATGGCTGCTCTTGTTTATGTAAATATCTACGATAAAGGAAATGATGGTTTGACAGCCAAGGTGCAGGGTATGGACAAAGAAGTGCCTTTCTACGGCGCTTACGATTATCTGCCTTTCGTTTTCGATGATGGCTGTGTGCATTTCCTCGATGGAATTTTCGAAGATAAATGGCCTCACGATATTCAATAACACTTAAACACGCAAAAAGATGAAAATGACTAAGAAACTTTCTATGATGCTGTTGATGGTGTTAATGACTATCGCAGCTTATGCGCAAGGAAGCGTGCTGACGGGTACGGTTTACGAAATATTCGACGGCAGACAAGAACCTTGTATGGGTGTGAACGTGGCAGTGGTGAATGCGCAAAACCGTTTGGTGACCGGTGTTACCACCGATATCAACGGTCAGTATGCCATTCGTATGCCGGCCGGCGAAAATTTCACCTTGCTTTATTCGTTCATCGGTTTGGTGCCGCAACGTATTGCTTACACCGGACAGAAAACCCAGGATGTGGTGATGAAGGAAGATGCCAAGGCGCTTGGCGAAGTGGTGATTGCTCAGGAACGTACGCATCGCTCGGAATTGGGTGTGTCGGAACGTGCCTTTACCGGTTCGAGCCAGCGTATCTCTATGGACGAAGTGATGGAATCTTTGCCGGTGAACTCGGTAGAAGAAGCTCTTCAGGGTCAGTTGGCCGGTGTGGATATTCTTACTAGCGGTGACCCCGGTGCCAAAGGTTCTATCCGTATTCGTGGTACGGCTACGCTCAACTCCAATGCCGATCCGCTTATCATCATCAACGGTGTGCCTTACAACACCGATATCGACGACGACTTCAACTTTGCCACGGCCAGTACCGAAGACTTTGCCGATATGTTGGCCTTGAACCCCAACGATATCGAAAACATCGAAGTATTAAAAGATGCTGCTTCTACGGCTATTTACGGTACCAAAGGTGCCAACGGTGTGTTGCTCATTACCACCAAGCGCGGTGCCAAGGGTAAACCTCAATTCGTGTTCAGCCATAAATCTACTTTGAAGATGGAGCCGGAATCCATTCCGATGTTGACGGGCGACGAATACACGGCCTTTATGCAGGACGCTATTTGGAACACGGCCAATGCCCGTGGTTTGGATGCTTCGGGCGATTTGCTCAATATGTTGTTCAGCGAAAAATCGTATGCCATCGGCTATCAGCCCGACTGGAGCTATTTTGACGAATACAACACCAACACCGATTGGTTGGGCGCCATCCGCAAGAACGCTTACTCTACCGACAACAACTTCTCTATGAGTGGTGGTGGCGACCGTGCAACTTATCGTTTCTCTTTGGGTTGGACCATGGAAGACGGTACCACCCGCAACAACGACATGCAGCGTCTTACCTCCAGCTTGCGCATTGGTTACAACTTCTCCGATCGTATGAACGTGAACGCCGAATTTACCTATTCGGATACGAACAACGATCAGACATATTTGTCAACCTCGGCCCTGCGTTCGGAAGCGCAACGCAAGATGCCCAACAAGTCGCCCTATTATATCAACGACGAAACCAAAGAACCTACCGATATTTATTTCACCTATCAGGACGAAAATGAATTTCAGGGTGCTTTCAATGGTAGCAAGAACTTCCATCCCATCGCCATGGTGGACGAAAGTTTCAACAATACCAACACCAAGGAAGAAAAAATCACCATCAGTCCTACTTATACCATCCTTTGGAACGAAAACCAACAACCTATTTTGCGTTACCAGGGTTATGTGTCTATGAAGTTTAAGACGGTGAAATCGCGTAAGTTTCTGCCTCAGGAAGCTACCGGTGTGAATATCGAAAACGAGAACTCCAACTACAGCTACGATGGTTACACCAACAACTTCTCTTTGCAGTCGGAAACCAAGTTGCTCTACAACCAGAGCTTTGCCGACGATCAGCATCAGTTGGTGGGTGCGGCTATCTGGCGTACCACGCAGAGCCAAGGTTCTACCTATGCAACTAATGTTTATGGTGTGGCGGCTAATGGCATGGGCGACCCTGTGACCGGCGGTACCATCACGTCGGGCTCTTTGAACTCCGGCACCAGCGATGCGCGTACCTTGTCGGGTATTGCCAACATGAACTACACCATGTTCCGTTGGATTACGCTGAATGGTACCTGGAACTACGAAGGTAACTCTGCCTTGAGCCAAGACAATCGTTGGGCGCTCTTCCAGTCGTATGGTGGTGCTTTGAACTTGCAAGATTTTGAACCTATTCAGCTTTGGACTTCGGAATGGCTGTCGCAGGCTAAATTGCGTGTCAGCTGGGGTCAGTCGGGTAAGGCGCCTTCGGGCACATCTCCTTATGTGGGTACTTACACGGCCCTCACCGACAAGTACGGAACCATGACACCGGTGGTGCCCAACAATATGCAGCTCAACAAGTTGAAATGGGAAACTTCCGAAGAATGGAACTATGGTTTAGACTTGGGCTTGTGGCAAGACCGCATTAAAATGACTTTCGATTATTATCGTAAAACCACCACCGACCTCTTGCAGAAGAGCGTGAAAGTGGCCAGTACTTCGGCTTTCTCAAGCATTGCGTACACCAACTCGGGATCTTTGAGAAACGAAGGTTGGGAATACCGCATCGACTGGCGTATCCACGAAAGTAAGGATTGGCGCTGGAACATGGACTTCAACATCAACCGCAACGTGAACACCATTTTGGAAGTGCCCGACAATATTGCCATGGAAACCTATTCCTTCAAGAATGGTCAATATGCGCAGAAGATTCTGGCCGGCACGCCCGTAGGTTCTTTCTTCGGTTATCGTTACTTGGGTGTTTACCAAAATCTGGAAGATACGTATGCCAAGGACGACGAAGGCCGCGTGATGCGCGATTTGCTGGGTAATCCTGTGGTAATGAAAAACGGTACCTACACTTGCTATCCCGGCGATGCCATGTACGAGGATATCAACTACGATGGTACCATCGACGAAAACGACATCGTGTATATCGGTAACTGCAATCCTGTGGTGACCGGTGGTGCAGGCCTTACTGCCCGTTACAAAAAGATGTCGATGACCATGCGTTTCCACTATCGTTTGGGACAAAAAATCATCAACCAGGCCCGTATGAACAACGAAGCGATGTACAATTCCGACAATCAGTCTAAATCGGTATTGCGTCGTTGGCGTAGCGAAGGCGACCAGACGGATATTCCACGCGCTTTGTACAATTATGGTTTGAACTACCTGGGTAGCGACCGTTTTGTGGAAGACTGTTCGTATGTTCGTTTGCAGACGGTGTCTTTCAACTACAATCTGCCGAAATCTTTTGCCGAAAAAATCAAGGCAAGCTCGGCCAGCATGTTCCTCACTTGCTACGACTTGTTCACGCTGACCAATTACAAGGGACAAGACCCGGAAGTGACATTGCCTACTTCTGTGACGGCTTTGGCCAAGGATAATTCTTCTACGCCCCGAAGCCATCGTTATGCAGTGGGTTTGACAGTTAAATTTTAATGCCCTTTGAGATGAAAAAGATATATGTAATGTTATTGAGCCTTGTCTTGCTGGTGGCTTCTTGTTCGGAATTCCTGAACGTGACGCCCGAAAACTCGCAAGTGGCCGACGATTATTGGCGCACACAGCAAGACGTTGAAAATGTGTTGATAGGTGGTTATTATTACCTGCGCTCTACCGTGGTCGATTACCTTATCCCTTGGGGCGAATGTCGTGCGGGATTGGTGTACAATGCCAAGTCGAACACTCGTTTGCAGACCTGGCAGATGCAAGCTTCCAATACTTCGCTCTGCGATTGGTCTACTTTCTACAAGATTATCAACGTGGCCAACACGGTGTTGGCTCGTGCCGACGAAGCTTGTCAGAATGACGAGACCTATACCGAATCTGCACGCAACAGTCACTATAGCGAGGCTTATTTCTTGCGCGCTCTCAGTTATTTCTATCTGGTGAGAAACTTCCGCGATGTGCCTCTTTTGCTTGAAGCTTATCAAGATGATAATGTGGTGATTAATGTACCGAAAACTTCGGAAGATACCATCATGGCTCAAATTAAGGCCGATATTAAGGCGGCTTTGGAAACCGGTGCTGCCAAGGAAAACTTCGCTACTACTTGGGAAACCAAAGGTCGTGCTACCCGTTGGGCCTTGTATGCGCTCATGGCCGATGTTTGTCTGTGGAAAGGCGATTATGCCGATGCCATCACTTATTGCGATTTTATCTTGAATGCCAACAGTGTGAACGCGCCCCGCTTCATGTCGACGCCCAGCCGCTCGGTGTTCATGTCGATGTTCAATCCCGGCAACAGCAACGAATCTATCTTCGAACTGCAATGGAACCAGGAAGAAAACCAGAGCAACAACCTGCCCATCCTTTTCGATAACGATCCCGACGCTACGCCCGATGCCACCTATGTGGTGTCCGAAGCTGCTTGCGCCGATTTTGTGAACGAATACATCGAAATTTTGGGTGACGAATTTGAAGAAGGCATGCCTGCAACCAAAGAATCGCCCAGAACCTATCGTGCTTCGTTCTCGCCCAAGGAAGGTGAGGGAATTTCTCGCGGTATGTCAAGAGGTTATGTGTGGAAATATATCGGTTCAACCACCGAAGATAAAAAGCGTACCACCAACTATTACGATCCTAACTTCATCATCTATCGTGTGGCCGATGTCATTCTGATGAAGGCCGAGGCTTGTCTTTTGATGGATGGCGGCGAACCTACTGCCCAACATAAATTGGAAGCCGTGAAGTTGATCAACCAGATTCGTCGTCGTGCTGCCATCAGCGATTTCTGCGACGAAGATCTGACCATGGTGGAAATGTTTTCACAAGAAGAATTGCTCAACCAAGTGCTGGATCAGCGTAAGCTCGAATTTTTGGGCGAAGGCAAAATCTGGTACGATATGCTGCGTATGGGCCGCGCCAACAACAATCAGTATAAGAACTCTTTGTTGGTGGAACAGGTGCTCAACTACAACTCATGCGCCAGCATCTCTTGGTTGAAATCGGTGCTTACTTCCGACAATGCGCTTTTCCTGCCCATCATGAGTACGGAATTGGAACGCAACGACAAATTGATTCAGAATCCTTATTACAAATAAGCCGCGATGAAAAAGTTAGTTATTTTTACCTTGATACTCTGTTTGGTGGCTTGTACCGACCCTTTTGCCGGCCAGCCTTTCATCACACCGACAGAAATTGAAAACGAGATGACCTGTACTACTTTGCTGGAACATCGTAGCGAGGATTTCTCTACTTGGATTGAACTGTTGCGTTATGCCGACTATTACAATGGTTTGAAAGACGTGACTGCATCCATTACTTTGTTTGCGCCCACCAACGAGGCTATGCGGGAATTTTTGCAATGGCAAGGGGTGGAAAAAGTGCAAGACCTCGATTTGACTTACGCCCGTTATGTGGTGCAGAATCATATTTTGAACGGTGCCAAAATCAATAGTGAAACCTTCATCAACTTTGCGGTGGATGCCGAACCTTTGCAGGTGCAGAGTTTGTTCAATGCTTACCTGAAGCCTACTTTCGGCCGCACCATCACCGAGGTGGACGATGCCGACCGCACAGACGAAATCATCGATGAAGAAACCTTGTTCATCAACAACCAGGCAGCCGTGCAACCTCGCGACAGCGGTGGTGTACGCTTTACGGAAGCCTCCAATGCCATCATCTACTACATGGACGACGTTATCCGTCCTTTGGCCGAAACCATGGTGGATAAATTGGAAGAACAAGGTGAATACAGCATTTTTGCGGCTGCCTGCCGTGAATCGGGTTACGACAAAGTGGTGGAAAAAGTGCGCGATACCATCCGCATTCAGGGTGGTGGTTACACCATTCAGGATTATCGTTTCACTTGTTTTGCGCCCAGCGACGAAGCCATGGCTGCTGCCAACATTCATTCTTTGGACGATTTGAAAGCCCGTTGTCGCGAAGACTTGCCGCAAGCCGGCGATTCGGCTCTTTATCAGTATGTGAAGTATCATTTCTTCGACCAAGCTTACACCAAGGAACAATTCTGCAAGTTCAACAGTGTGGACGAAACACTCATTTACGATACGCAGTTGGATGGTCAGGTGATTATCTGCCGCAACGATACGATCGATTATTCAGTGCCCATGCTCAACGATAAGGCTACGTTTGTTCGTTCCAACATCGAAGCCCGCAATGGTTATATTCACAAGATGGACTATTATCTGCCTGTGTTCGAACCCGAACCTGTAACCATCAAATGGGACTTCTGCAACTCTTCCGATATCATTGCCATTGTCAATGCTTATGGCGCTTCCAGAAGTTTGGGTAATTTGTTTAGCTCGGCTCTTACCAACAAGGAAGAAAAGGTGGATCTTTCGGACATGCATCGAGATGGTGATTTCGGCCCCGTGAGCAGTTTTACTTATCAGGCCAATGCCGCCAAGGCTAGTTACTCCAACTATCGTGCCGTAGGTTTTACCAAGTGTAAATATCTGAAGTCGAGCGATAAGAATAATAATACTTATGGCGCTTACATGAACAATTTGCTCAATCTCAACTTGGGTTATGCCGGTTGGATTCAATTCAAGACGCCCACTATTATTAAGGGTAAGTATAAAGTGACTTTGCATTATGCTTCGGACGTTACCATGAAGGATTTCCACTCGGCCGGTTCGCTTACCAAGTTTCAGTTCGATCCGGAGCTGGGCAAGAGTGAATGGACCAAGAATGCCCAGGTATACAAGGGTTTGCCCACCAAATCGGTAATGTATTGCAGTGCCGATCTGGTTTTGTTCGAAGAAATTGAATTTGATAGCTCCAATAGACATTTGTTCAAGGCTATTATGTTGGATATCAATGCAAAAACGAATAGTGTTTACCACCAGATGTGGGATTATCTTTTGTTTGAACCTATCAAATAATTGAGTGCGTATGAAAAAGACTATCATTATATTATCTGCCGTGTTCGCTTTGTGTATGACTTCTTGTCAAGAGCAATGGACAGAACATTTCGGACAAGAAGATGTCCTTACGGCCGAAGGTATCGAATTGAGCAATCTCTATGCCGATGAATACCTGCAATCTGAAGGCAGTCTTCAGACAATGAAAGCTTTGTATCAGGAAAGTGGCTTGTTGGACAAAATGGCCAAGGGCGCTTACTGTACGCTTATCGTGAGTGAAGATGCTTACCTGGCCGATGCCGAAGAACTGACATCCCACGAAAATTTTGCCAAGAATCTTTTCTCTACCATGCCGGTGCCTCCTTCTTCCCTGACGGAAGGTTTCGGTATCTATACCTTGAGCGGAAAGAATCTTTGGGTTACCAAAGGCGCTGAGGGTCAGACTTATTTGAATAGGGTAGAAGTGGACAAGATGGTGAAAGTGCGCAATGGTTACATTTATTTTGTGAAAGGCGCTCTTCCTGTACAACCCTCTATTTATGAATACATTCAGTCGCTGGGCAAGGATTACTCCATGTTCAAACAATTGATTGCTCATTTCGAGGAAGTGTATTTCGATGCCGCTGCTTCTACGCCTTGCGGAACCGACCTGATGGGCAACACCATTTATTCCGACTCGGTGATGGCTATCCGCAATACTTTGATGGATCGTTATACCGAAGACGGACTTTCTTATTGGAACATGCATAGCGAAGCTTATCAATCGACCTTGTTCATTCCAAGCAACGACCTGATTCAAAATGCTTTCAACGAAGCTATCGTGAATATTCCCGAATGGCTCAATCGCTCGGCTACCGCTGCCGATACTTTGAAGTTTGCCAAATGGATGGTGAGCAGTTTCTTCGTGGATAAGCGTTTGGCTCCCGAACAAGTGGCTGCCAGCGTTCCCGGTCAGTTTGAATGTGTGGGCGGTCATATCCGCGAAATCAACGAAGCTACCGATAAGGAAATGTTTACGGCCTATACGGCAGCTCAATGGAAACCATCTGTACAGACGGTGAATACTGCTGAACCCGTGGAATTGTCGAATGGTACGGCTTATTTCCTTACATCCTACAAAATTCCTAATCACATCGTTATTTGGCGTGTGAAGTCGCGTTTTTATCAGATTTGGGCAGCTTTGAATGCCGAACAGAGAGGTTGGGACGATGCCACTTCTCAAGCGACGGAAGGCGGATATTTCCGTTGGGATGGTTGGGAAAAACCCGACAACTCGGTAGAAGGCCAAAGTTCTTTTGAATTGTCATCTACCTTGCCTACCATGTATTATTATTTGCTTACCGCGGCTCCTTCGGCCAAGGCTCAGGCCGATTCGGCATTGGTGTCGGTGGAATACGATGGCCTTTTGTACAACGATGCAGAACGCGCTTTCGGCTTGAAAGAAGTGAACTTGCCTGCCGGCGAATATTATTTGCGCATGGGCTTCAAGCACTCACTGCCTTATTCGGTAAGCATTTATTTCTGTGGTCAGGACGAATATTTTGGTCCGCAGAATTGTTTGGTGAAGGATATGTCGCTCATTGCCACCGGATCTAACTTCCACTTCGACCGTGGTGGTGCCATGGAAGGTTTGGATTTCTTCGGTTCGGAATCTATCGGTTATCCCGAATATTTCGATTGGCGTTGGTGGTACGACCAGGATCCTGCCAGATATCAGAAGGCTTCTGCCTACGATACCGATGGTTATCAGGTGGCTATTGTCAACTTGAAGCGTCCGGGCAATTTCAAGATTAAGGTTACGTCTGCCGATAACGCAGCTTTGTATAAGAATGGTCGTCAGGACAGAAGTAAATCCGATGTGAATCAGCTGATGATGTATCATTGGTGTTTGCGTCCTACTCAAAATAATTATTAGGAGGAAAGTTATGAAGATGAGAATATTTCCCTTTATCCTGATGTTGTGTCTGAGCTTGACTTTGCAGGCACAGACAACGTATAAAGCCCGTGTGCAATCTACCGATGGAAGCGCCATTGAAGGTGTTATCGTGTCGGTGCAGGGCGATAAAGCTACGGCTATTACCGATGCTAATGGTGAATTCAGCCTGAAAACGGATAGCAAGGAGGCATATGTCCAACTGGCTACTCCCGGATTCTACACCCGAAAAGTGGCTTTGACCTCTGCTACCGAAAGCATTGTGATGGTGCCTGTTGCAACGGCTCTTTACAATGGCGAAGTGGTACTCGACCATGGGGTACAGGTGCGCGATGAAGCTTCGGCCGTTCTGAGTACGGTTTTGAATAAAGACTTTAAGACGAATCCTTCTGCCTCGCTTGCCTGGCAAGATGTGGATCCTGCTTTGAGAGTGGAACGCAAGAGCGGTATGCCCGGCGAAGGTGCTTATTTCAATATCCGTGGTTTGCATACTTTGAATGCAGAAAACACGCCGCTTATTTTGGTGAATGGTGTGCCTTACCTGGCCAATACTTCGGTGAGCGATGTGAACAATGCTTACAGTCGTGATGCTATGTTTGCCTATAACGCCGCCGATATCCGCAGCATCACCGTGCTGAAAGGTGCAGAAGCTGCCATGTACGGAGCCTTGGCTTCCAACGGCGTTATCTTGGTAGAAACTCAGCAGGCCACCAGCGACAATCTGGATACACGTATCACTTTCTCGGGCAACTATGGCCTGTCGCAAGTGAAACAACAATTGCCCATGCTCAATGCACGCGACTACCAAGATTATCTGATGGAAATTGGTCAGACTCGTTATGCTTCTTTGTCCGATTTTCAGAAGGATTATCCTTTCTTGGCCGGCACGAACGATTATTATTATGCCTATCTTTTCAACAACGAAACCGACTGGACCTCGCAGATTTATCGTCCGGCCATGGTGACGGACAATGTTTTGCGCGTGGAAGGTGGTGACGAAGTGGCCAAGTATAATATTTCATTCGGATATACCCGCGAAGAAGGCGTTTTGGACAACACCAACACCGATCGTTATCATACGGCTTTGAACACCAACATCATGGTGGCGCCTGAGTTTGAGATTTTTACCTCTGTCAACTTGGCTTACATCAACAGTCATTTGAACAACAGTGGTATGAAGCTGGAAACCAATCCTATTTTGGCCGCTTATCATGCCATGCCCAACTTGCATCCTTATCAGAAATTGAGCGACGGCGGCATCATCAACGGACGTTATGCCAAGTACAACAGCTGGGCTGTCAATCCGAATCCGACCTATGCTTACGATTTGGTTTCCAATCCTATGGCTATCGTTAATACGGTGAACAGCAGCGACAAGATTTACGATGCCAACATTCGTCTGGGCTTGAATTACAAGGCTACCGACCTTTGGACACTGACGGCTTTGGTAAACCTCTATTACGATTATACCGAAGAATATGTCTTTACGCCCGGTGTGGATCAGGCCGCTATTATTCCCCAATTGTTTGGAACGGGTGAAAACTTTGTATCCATGGGTGTGTTGCGTCAGTCGGCATATTACTACAATGTAAACGCGGCATATCACAATGTTTTCGGCGACAAGCACAGTCTGGATGCTTATCTGGGTGCCCGCGTCATGACCAAGAGCTACGAATACGATGCTTCCAGCGGTTACAACTCGGCCAACGACTACAACCGTACGCTTTCTATGGTGACCGACGAATGGAGCATTTTTGGTAACAACGACGATTGGAAATACATGAGTTTCTATGCACATGCCGATTATTTGTACAACAACTTGTGGAAAACCACAGCCGGTTTGAGCATGGACGGCACTTCGGCTTCGGGTGTGGATGCGCCCCGTTTCGGACTTTTCCCCTCATTGTCGGCTACTTATCTGGCTGCCAACACGGGTAAACTTCCCGAGGCTTTCGATCGCATGAACCTGACGGCAGAAGTTTCGCTTTCGGGCAATAGTCGTTTCTCGTCGAATTATGGAAAGAATTATTATGTGTCCAACAACCTCTTCAACCTGGGTACCATCGTGCGTAACGGCGTTCCCAATACTTACTTGGAATGGGAAAAGAAGGCTCAGGTAGATTTGGGCGTGGATATGTCTTTGTGGAAACAATCTTTCGATCTTCGTTTGAATGCTTATTTCGCACATCATTACGATTTGTTGCTCGATACCAAGATTTCGGCTGTTTATGGTTCTAACGAAGCTTATTATGCCAATACGGCAGCTATCAACAATATGGGCGTGGAACTGGCTGCTCGTTACAATGTGCTGAATACCAAAGACTGGAACTGGCAAGTATATGCCAACGCTTCATTCTTGAATAGTCGCATCGCCGATCTTGGACAGATGCAGTCGTTCATCAAGGATTACGATTTCTACAATGGCGACGATGCACAGACCCGTCTGAAAGTGGGTGAAACACCTTACGAATTCTGGGGCTACGAAACGGCCGGCATTTATGCTACCACCGCTCAGGCTCAAGTGCCTACGGATGCTACCGGCAAGCCGCTGAAAACGCCTTATGGCGGCTACTACCAAGGTGGTGATGTTATTTTCGTCGACCAAAACAATGATGGCACTATCAACGACAAAGACCGTGTGGCCTTGGGTGCTGCTACCCCCGATCTCTATGGCTCTTTCGGTACTTCATTGCGTTATAAGAAGCTGACGCTGACGGCCGATTTCGGTTTCAGTTTGGGTAACGAGGCTTACAATGCCACCCGTCGTCAGACCGAATCGATGAACAATTTCTACAACCAGTCGCTGGCCGTGATGAACCGTTGGCAAGTGGAAGGACATCAAGCTTCCATGCCGCGCGCCGCTTATGGCGACCCATCGGGCAACAGTCTTTTCAGCGATCGTTGGATAGAAGATGCCAGCTACCTGAAACTGCGTCGTTTGATGTTGTCGTACGATTTCGACCAGTCGCTGCTCCGTTTCGTGGAAGGTCGTGTGTGGATTTCGGCCGAAAACTTGTGGACTTTGACTTCTTACCTGGGTGCCGATCCGGAATTTTCTTACAGTTATGCCGAAGCGCTCCGCGGTTTCGACTATGCCAAGGTAAGCCAGCCGGCCATGCTCCGATTGGGTGTTAATTTGAATTTCTAAGCGAACGATTATGAAGAAATTATTCTATATGCCTCTCTTGGCAGTGTTGCTGGGTTTTGCTTCCTGCCAGTTTTTTGAAACAGATCCTGATAATGTTTTGAACGAGGATCAGTATATCTCCAAGGAAAGTGAAATGTATCGTGGTTTTCTGGGCATCATTACCCGCATGCAGGAAGCCGGCGACCATGCCATTTTCCTCACCGATCCGCGCTCTAATTATATGGAAACTACCGGCAACGCGCCCATTGCTTTGCAGAACCTCTATCGTTACGAAAGCACCGATGGCAATGAATATGCCGATCCTCGACCTTACTACGCGCTCATTGTGAGTTGCAACGACTTCATGACCAAGCTCGACGATTTCTACAACCGCGTGGACGGCGCTTTGAGCGACAGTGCCAAGGTGCATATTCCCCGTTTGGTGTCATCGGCTTTGCGTCATAAAGTGTGGGGTTACTATATGTTGGGCCGCATCTATGGCGAAGCCTACTGGTACGATACCAACATGACAGAGCTCGACAATCTCGACAACGAAAATGTCTTCACCAAACTCGATATGAAGGGCATTTGCGACTATTGCATCGATTTGCTCGACAATGGCGTAGAACTTTGCGGACAGCGCATTCCTGCCAACTTGGAAATGGATTGGACTTATTGGGTGAATCCCATGGGTGGTAACACCGCCTACAAGCATTGGAACCTGATGACGCCCCGCTGGATCAATCTGCGTGCCGAACTAGCCTCGTGGCGAACCAATTACGAAGACGAAGCAGCGGCCAAGGCCGATTGGCAATGGGTGCGCGACAATATCTTGGCCTATTTGAATAACGCCATGGTGAACGGTAGTCATTGGTATAGCTGTACCATGCAGATCATTTTGGAATATCCCAATATTTTCTGGACAGAGCAAGTGGCCTACGAGCCACAGATCATGGGTGCTGTTTTCTACGATTACCAGAACAAGCAGACCAACCGTCTGGTACAATATTTCTGTCCTGAATATCCTGCCGACGGCTATTATTTGAAACCCGCCGAAAAGGCTTTGGATATTTATACCGAAGCCGATATCCGTGGTCCGAAACAACGTTTGGTTTGTAACACTTTGGGCGGACAATTGGCTTTCAGCAAGTATTATTATACCCGTTTGAACAACCAAGGTTATCTGCGTCAGAATATTTTTGAAATCCAACCGACGATACCTTTGTTCAGAGGTCATGATTTGCACTTCCTATTGGCCGAAGCAGAAAACCATCTGGGTCATTGGGATGTGGCTAAGACTTTGCTCAATACCGGTTTGCTGAACCGTTTCCCCGGTGGTCGTCTCACTGTTCCCACCGATAGTCTGGATGGACAAGCCATTTGGAGTGAATATTATTGGGCCGGCGAGGATGTCAACTGGTTTGCCTCTTCGGGTGGCTACGGCGATATCGGTATTGTGGGCGCCAACCGTGCTAAGGAATACGACCTGCCGGTGATTTCAGATGATGCCACCGAAGCAGAAAAATTGGCTTTTGCTTACGACAAAGACCGCATCAAAGCTTACGACCTGGCACTTGCCGACGAGTATTTGAAGGAATTCACCGGCGAAGGAAAATCTTACAGTTACTTGGTGAAAATGGCCGAACGTTACGACAAGGATTACAAGATTGTATTCGACCGCGTAAAAGCTAAATATGCCGATGCATCGCAGGTGGAAGCCTCTCTGCAGGAAAAATATTTCATCGATTGGACTTTGGAATAATCAAAGAATCAACAGAATAATCAAATCATTATTTTATTTATTACTATTTAATTATCAACAATTATGAAAAAGTTAATGACAACTTTGAGTTGCTTTCTGGCTGTATTCGCCATGATGGCAAATCACGTGACTGTCAGCAGTAAGGCCGATTTTGAAGCCGCCTTTTTTGCTGAACGCACCAACGACCAGTGCGATACCATTTTCGTTAAGTCGAATGGTACTGCCATCGGTTTGAACAATGGTAAGAACATGCCTAATGCCGGTAAAATCTGGATTATCGGTGTGGACAACGAAGAAGGTAAGATGTCTGGTATCAAGCATCAATGGAACCTCCCCATCAACCAAGCGAGCGACAAATTGTCTGTGTTCTTCGAAAATATCGTCTTGCAAGGTGCAGGTGGTACGGCCAACTCTAAGTATTATTTCCAAACCAAGGACTCCAACTATCACTACATCGATACGCTGAAATTTACCAATTGTGTTTTCCAAGACTACAACCGTGCACTTTTCCGCGTACAGCCTGCCGAAAAACTCAATGGTTTGAAGGATGCCGGTGATATCAACTACTTTGGCATTGAAGGTTGTACTTTCCGTACCGGTTATCAGATTAACAATCCTATGTCTATGTTCCGTATGGATATGCGTGTAGCCGAAATGGTATTCCGCGAAAACTTGTTCTACGATTTGGGTTACGTTCATTCTCTGATTCAGTTCGCTACCATGTCAGACGATGCCGGTCGTGTGGAGATCGACTTCACTTTCGAAAACAACATTTTCATCGGTTGGAACAACCAGAACTCTTTAATGATGTTCGACCAATACGTGGGTCCCATGTCTTCTATCAAGATCAACAACAACATGTTCCTCGTTCCCAACTGGTACGATGCTTACAACAACAGCTTCATCGGCGATTCTATCGCTCAGGCCAATCCCGACACTTTGAGCAATCCCAAGAGAAATTATATTGCCAGTGTTCAATTTGGTATGGTTGAATTCATGAACAACGTATTGGTTGGTTACAAAGGTCCGAGAGAAAACATTACCGAAGATGGCGAAGGCGCATGGTTGATGGCTGATACCATTTATCTGACCCAGGAAGATCATGGTTTCGATTGGAGCATCTTTACCGATGCTAAGTCAGACCTCTTCAATGTTTGGAAGGGTGAAAAGGTTTACACTGCCGGCGTAGAAGGCGCTCCCATCGGTGTGACTTCTCTTTATACCGACGAAAAGAAATCTGTAGTGAACGTGTCCATCGCTGTTGAGGGTTCAAAATCTGCTATCGTTAAGTTGAACGAACAATCTGGCGTTTCGCTGAGCAACAAGTTCATCACCGGCGACGAAATTACCATCGAAGCCAACCGCAAGGGTATGTTGAACAAGTTCCTCGGCTGGAGCGACGGTGTGAAAGACGAAGTTCGTACCATCACTCTTACCAGCGATTTGAACCTGACTGCTAAGTTCGAAGAACAACCTTACATCGCTGTTTGGAACCTCGAACAACTCGACAAGAACAACGTAAAACTGGATGCTCCTTTGGCTGCCAACTACGCTGCCGAAGAAGGTGTTTATTTCTTGAAATATGCTACCCACGATGGTACCCAGTATATCGACTCTACCACGCAGGCTATCATGACGCGTAACAACAAAATCAGCAACGACTACATCACCGACTTGCGCAACTGCTTGTTCATCCACTCAGACAGCGCCACTTTCGCTGACAAAACTCCTGCCGATTATATCTATTTCGAAATTCCTTCTGTAGAAGCCGGTTCATACTTGATGTTCAACATCGGTACCGACAACTCTGCTTACAAGACCACCAACGTGGATGTTTCTTTGGATGGTACCACTTGGGAAACCATCAAGACTGCCGATATGTATGGCGATTATGGTCATTGGATTCAGGTTACTGCCGAAATGCCTGCATCATTGAATGGCAAGAAAGCTTGGGTTCGTATCAAGGGTGATGAAACCAGCGGTTATTATTCTCCCGCTGCTTTGGACGCTTCGTTTGCAGCCGGTACAGCTCATCGTACCACCGAATACTTGTTCGTTTCAGAAATCTTCTACGTGAAGGCCGATTTCGTGAACGCAATTCCTTCGGTTAATGTAGCTCCCGCCGACGAAAATATTTACGATATCTTCGGTCGTCGCGTGTTGGATGTTGATAACTTGCAACCCGGTTTGTACATCCAAGCCGGCAAGAAGTTCATGATCAAGTAAGTGTTGCTTATCTGATATCTTAAGGGCCTGATTCTTCGGAGTCGGGCTCTTTTTTTGTTTGCTCAATATAGTGCTTTTCCGTAACTTCGCGGCTTGTAATTTTAACGACAGATTTTTAAAGAGAGAGACTATGAATAAAAAGAGGACAAGGATTATTCTGCTTTTGTTTCTGGCTTGCATATTGCCCCTTCAAATGATGGCGGTGCCGGCTTATCCACAGACCATTTCAGTGAGTCAGGCCGATGGAAAACAAGTGCAGATTAAGCTCTATGGAGATGAACATTTTCACTATGCCACCGATGCTTATGGCTATCTGATTAATCAGAAGGCCGATGGCAATTACTATTATTCTTCTTTTTCGCAGGACGGACGTGTTCTGTTGAGTGAACATCCCTACGGCTCGATGCAGAAGGCGATGCATCGCGAGCAGATTCCGCAAGCGGTGAAAGATTTGGCCATGCGGCGTCGTGAACAGATGCTTGGTCGCAGTCACAGCGCGGGCCTCCGCTCCGCTCCGGCCCGCTCCAGCAAGCAGACCCAGTCCCGACAGTTGGTGCTTTTGGTAGAATTCCAGGACGTGAAATTCACCACTTACGACCCCAAGCAATCCTTCTCCGATTTGCTCAACAAGGAAAACTACTACCAAGGCGGTGCACATGGTTCGGCTCGCGATTATTTCCTGGCCAACTCCATGCATCAGTTCGATCCATCTTTCGATGTGTATGGTCCTTATGCCACTACCAATGCGATGGCCGAATACGGTGGCAACGATAGTTACGGTGGCGATAAGAATCCTACGGCTATGGTTATCGAAGCCTTGAGAGCAGCGGTGGCCGATGGGGTAGATCTGAGTCTCTACGATGCCAACAACGATAAGGTGCTCGACAATGTTTATGTGTTCTATGCCGGTTACAGCGAATCGGAAGGTGCCGAAGAAAATACCATTTGGCCACATTCCTATACCATGTACTACGACAATGTCGAGTTGAACGGCATCCGTTTGGATACTTATGCTTGTTCGGCAGAAATGCGCATGCAGGACCATCATATGGCGGGTATCGGAACCTTCTGTCATGAATATTCGCACGTGCTGGGTCTTTGGGATATGTACGATACCGACTACGAAGCTTCTGGCGGTCAGGCGTACCATTGGGACGCTCTTTCCTTGATGGCCAGCGGTAGCTACAACAACAGAGGCTATTGTCCTCCTTATCTCAATGCCGAAGAAAGAGCACAGTTGGGTTGGTTCGACATTCCTCTTTTGGAAGAAGCCGGCGATTATACTTTGCAGACCATCGCGCACAACCAGGCATATCGCATCGATACCGACAACGAGAATGAGTATTTTGTGATAGAATATCGCAAGAAAGAAGATTGGGACTCTTATATTCCGGGCGAAGGTATCATCATCTATCACGTGGATAAATCGCAGAACATGGTTAACGGCATGACGGCTGCGCAACGTTGGATGGTCAATGCTGTCAACTGTTATCCGGAACATCGCTGTATGTATATCGTGGATGCCAACAACCAGAAAGCCGCCATCGCCAAAGATGTTTATTATCCTTCGGCCAAAGGTAACAATGCGTTCAATCTCACTTCTAAACCTGCCGCTTTATCGTGGGCGGGTGTGCCTCTGCCATTCCAGATTGAAGCCATGCAGCACGACGGACAAACCGCCACTTTCAAAGCGAAGGTGGATCACGAATTTGCTCATGTGGCCGGTGTCGTTTCTCTTTACGATGGCAATCCTTTGGCCAATGCGGTGGTGCAATTGCGTCCCATTGTGGAAACACGCTCGGCTTTCGGTTTGAGAATGTTGCGTGCCGCCAACGAAGAAAACAGCTATATCTGTCGTAGCAATTCGCAAGGTGTGTACGGATTCTACAATATTCCTGCCGGTAGATATCTGCTTACTTGTCAGGCCGATAAATATATGCCGCTCAGCTACGAAATGCAGTTGGAAAACAAGGCCTACAAACAAAATCTGGTGATGCTTACCGAAGACGAACAATATTTCCACGAAGGATTTTCTTGGTACAACAAGGAAGATTTGATTTCGATGTCGGTGGGCACCGGCGGTTCGTCTTTCATCTTGGGTGCTCGCTGGACGGCAGAAGAACTCAAGGAAGTGGTTGGCGAATTGTTCGGCACCATGACTCTGGCTCTGTCTTCGGGCAATCCCGATGTTACTTGTATGATTATCAGAGACGATACGACGATTATTGCAGAAAAGTCCATCGAGAATGCGCCTTCCGGCGATGTCAGCTTCAACTTTATGTCCGACACGATTTCCATCGAAGCAGAGCAGGATTATATCATCGGATTCTTGATTGAAGATTATCCGGAATCGGCTTATCCTGTGAAGATTGATAATGGTCCTGCGGTCAAAGGTAAAGGCGACCTGATTTATGGTGGCCCGGAAGATGGCTGGCTGGGTCTTGCGGATGTGTCCAATGGTAGTATCGATGCCAACTGGGTGTTATCGTTCGTTACTTGCGTGAATAAGCCTTATGTGCCGGTAGAAGAACTCAGTCTGGCCAAAGACAGTATGCAAATGCGTGCGGGCGAAGAATATTATATGCCTACCAAGATTTTGCCTTCCGACGCTACTTATCGTACTTCGCAATGGACGAGCAGCGATGAAAATGTGGTGAAGGTGAACAATACCGGTCTGATTCAGGCGCGCGCAGTGGGCGAAGCTTACGTGAAAGTGAGTGTCGATCGTGGCCGCATGAGCGATTCCTGCAAAATTGTGGTGGTGCCTTCTTTGACTTCTGGAGTGAAAGTGCAGAGTACGCAGCATCATATCCTGATGTCGTGGACTGCCGGTGTGGACGATAATTGGAAATTGTATTATGCGCCCACCAGCAATCCGTCTGCGGTAGATAGTCTCGATTTGGACGAACCTTTGGCATGCCTGAGCGGACTGAAAGAAGCCGCTACCTACAACCTGAAAGTGTACGCCTACAGCGAATCTGTGCTGACCGACTCCATTGTCAGAGTGGTGAATATGGCGAAAGCCAAGAGCGATTATCCTGCCATTTATATTGCTCCTTCTTATGTTGCCGAAAGTCCATTCCTTTTGGATGTTCACAACCTGAAATCGGCCTACGAATCCATGAAATGGTATATCGATGAAAAAGAGGTGCAAGCACCTTTGGTTCGTGCTTTGCCGGCGGGTGAACATCTCTTGGAAGTAGAGATTCATTATGGCGCAGACAAAGGCGTGGAATATATCCGTAGAAAAATTCAAGTGAAAGAAAAATAACAGTCGATATGATGAAAAATAAATATAGCATTTTGCTGGCCTTATTGGCTTTAATCGTTGTTTGTTCCTCTTGTAAAGAAGATCCGCTCTTGAAAGAAGCCCGCGAGTTTGCCTTGAAACAAGGCGAAGTGGGTGTGTACGAAAAAGATAAGACCAAGCCTGTTTTTGTGTACGACGAAGATAAACATCAGCTGGCTGCCAATCCGATGCAGTTTATGTGTCGCATCCAGACCGACGATCAAGCCAAAATGTTGCAAATGACGCTGGATAAACAGCCAACGCTGGCGGCTACCTGTAAACTTAGTGTGAAAAGCAAAGGTGTTCCTTCTATCGGCAGTCAGTGCCAGGTGGAAGTCTTGAAAATCGAGGGCGACAAAGTGTGGTTGCTCGACCACGAATCGTACATGAGTTTCATTTTCTATTATCCGCAGCAGTGAAATTTCGCTCAGGCTTGTTGATAGGGCTGCTTTTGTCGATGCTTTCGCTATCGGCCGAGAATCCTTTTAATGGGCAGGATTATCGTGGCGCATCCATCTCTTATCTTTTGATGGACGCTGCGAGTGGGCGTGTTTGCGAGGCTTATCAGCCGGAAAAACTCTTGAGTTCGGCTTCCATAGTCAAGCTTTTCAGCACCGCTACGGCCTTGGAAGTGTTAGGCTCTGAGCATCGTTTCGATACTTATCTTTTTCACGATGGGCAAGTGCGCGATGGCGTTTTGCATGGCAATCTGTGGATACTGCCTTTGGGCGACCCAAGTTTGGGTTCGGCCTTGTTTTATGAACATCCTTTTGCTTTCCTTGATGAATGGACTGCGGCTTTGCAAAAAGCGGGCATTCGCCAGCTGAAGGGTAGTGTGCGTTTGCTCGACATCTGGGCCGATGAACAGGCTGTTTCTCCTTATTGGATTTGGGAAGATTTGGGCAATTACTACGCTGCCGGCGTGTATTCGGCAGCCGTGTACGAAAATGCGCTCGATTTGCATCTGCACAGTGGTGCGGTGGGCAGTCCGGTGGCCTTGCAGTCGATGTATCCTTCATTGCCTTCTTTTCAGTTCGATGTGCAAGTGCTGGCGGCCAACAATCGTAAAGACAGTGCTTATGTGTATGGCGTTCCTTATCAAGCGAAAAGACGCGTGTACGGCAGCATTCCTGCGGGTCGTGAAAACTTTCGAGTGCGGGCCGACAATCCTAATCCGACGGCCAGTTTACGCTGGTTGTGGCAAGAACATTTGCTCAGGTCGGGTGTGGCTATTGGTGAAGTATTGTCCTTTGAAGAAGGTGTTTCAAAGCAGTTGCCGTCTTTGTTTTCCGCTTCATTGCAATCTCCCGAAGATATTTCTCGAACGATGGCTTCGCATGCATCGCAAGGCCGCTTGCTGTATCATCACACTTCGCCCGCATTGTCCGAAATTATCAAAGTGACCAATTTCAAGAGCAACAACTTGTTGGCCGAATATTTGGCGCGTCATGCGGCTTGGCATTTGGGTGAGGCATTGCCATTGTCGGCGGGTGCTTCGCTTCGTGCTATGCTCGATTTCTGGAAAAATAAAGGCTTGGATTTGTCGGGCTGTTCTTTGAAAGATGCTTGTGGTTTGGCGCCTCAGACGGCTTTTTCGCCTGCTTTCCTGGCCGATGTCTTGCGCTATATGTGCTTGGAAAGTGCGAATGCCGATGTTTTTATGGCGTCTATTCCGCTTGCCGGCAAAGAAGGAACGCTGCGATCTTTGGCGGTGGATGTGCCAGGCGCCTTGCGCTTGAAATCCGGTTCTATGTCGGGTGTACGCTGTTATGCCGGCTACTATACTTTGCCCGCTGTCAATGCTGAGCTTGCGGGCTCCGCTGCCGCTCCGCCCGCAAGCCGCTACATCCTCGTTCTCATGATCAATCGCAGCCATCTGCCCACGGCCCGTCTGCTAAGCGACATTCGCCAATGGCTTAAGGCAAATCTCCCACGATAATCATTTTGCCCCAATGTTGTGCCTGACGATACTTCTCTACCGAGGCTTGTGGCACATGTACGCGAATATCTTTTCTGTTGAATATCACCGACAAAGGCTGAGGCTCCAAGGCGTAATTATACACATCCTTCAAGCTGTCGCAATAAAAGAAAGCGTACTCGCCAATGCTTTCAACGCCGGCCGGAATCTCTATTTTCTGTAAGTTGGTGCATCTCCAAAACACGCCTCTGTCTATGTTTTTCAGCGTGGAAGGAAGCTCAATGAATTGTAGCTCTATACATTCGCCGTATTTACAACCTGTTATTACTCAATATTTTGCAAGTAATAAGTCAGAAATATGGTCATAACCTTTAAGGGTGCATTCTAATAGGTGAAGATTTAACTTTTTTATTGTTTCTTAACGTTATAAGCGTGTCAACAAAGGGCTTTTCTTCTCTTTTCAGTGCTATTTGCAGTTTGATGTTTCCATCATTCCACGTTTTCGGCACAAAGGTACGACAATTTCCAAGAACGGCAAAGGCACACTTCTATCAATCTATTATTTTAGAGGGAGTGAAATCTGCCGCTTGCCAAATTTCTCTCTGTCGAAAATAATAAGCCTCTGAAAGATTTGAGAACAGTTTGAACGATAGGTTTTCAAGTAAAGACCTATTATTTATGCTGTTCTTTGTTTCTACTATTTCGTCAGTCGTTTATCTCCGTTGCCGGATGCAGATTCAAGCCAAGCCGATGAATAGGAAAAGGTTTTGGAACTGTTTACTCTCCAACGGAGGAAGAAACTGCTCCAAACGGTTTACCGCTCGACCTTTTCTTATTCTAAAAGAGGTTTGGCTACCTTTGCATCCGA
>JAFODP010000004.1 GCA_017380635.1 Bacteroidales bacterium
ATTGAACAGGTAAAGGAACTCATCGATACTTATTACCAATCAAAAACTGCAAGAACACCTGAAGATAATGAAAAGGAGGAAGCAGATAAGGCTGCTGCAAACATTACCAAAATTATAAATGAGCCATCGTTCACATTCTCCCTTCATGGATTGACATCTATTCACAAAAGAATTTTTACAGGGATATTCAAACATGCCGGTATCTTGCGTGACTACGAAATATCTAAGAAAGAATGGGTACTGGATGGAGCATCTGTTTCATATGGATTTGCCTTTGAACTCAAAGGTGCTTTGTCGCACGACATTCAGAGAGAGCGAGATTTCAAGTATACAGGTATGGATATGTCAGAGATCGTTAAGCATATAGCTCAATTTACTTCAGATATCTGGCAGATTCATCCATTCTGTGAAGGTAATACAAGAACAACAGCAGTATTCATCATCAAGTATTTACGTTCACTCGGGTTCGATGTGAATAATACCACGTTTGAGAAGAATTCATGGTATTTCCGCAATGCTCTTGTGCGTGCCAATTACCAGAATCTTCAGAAAGGAATATATAAGGAAACTATTCATCTTGAGCGCTTTTTCCGCAACCTTTTGATGGGCGAAGATAATGTTCTAATGAACAGGCATCTTCATATCAAGGCTAAAGATTTACTTGATGGGGCCACCCCAACAAGTACCCCAACAAGTATTCCAACAAGTATCTTCCCAGCGAGTGAAAATGTTAAGCGTTTAATTAGTGCTATTGCGGATAAACAGCTATCAGTAAAGGAGATGATGGCTGCCGTAGGATTAAAGGATAGGCCAAATTTTATCGAATATTCTCTTTCTCCTGCTATGCGGGAAGGATATGTTCGTATGCTTTATCCTGATTCTCCGCGTCACCCTCGCCAAAAGTATTTATTAACTGTTAAGGGGTTAGCGGTATATAAGGAACTTTAAAAGAAAAATCACGCCAAGAATATCATGGAAATAGTCAACCTTCTACACTTTGAGAATCGCTCCGAGCTTCGGCAATGGCTTGAAGAGAAGCACGGCAAAGAGAAGTGTTGTTGGGTGGTGACTTATCGCGGCAAGTGTCCACCTGAATGGCCGGCTGTGCCATACATTGAAGTGGTGGACGACTTGAACTGAAAATTCAGTTCAAGTCGGTAGAGGAAAACGGAAGAATTTGCGCTTATAATTCATTCATCACTTGTTGGAGTTGCGCCAAAAATTTGGCAGCATGGCCGCCATCCATTTGCACGTGGTGAAACTGAAACGAAATGGGCAATGTGGTACCGAAACAACGACGGCGATACTTGCCCCACATGAGCATCGGGTTGCAAAACTTGTCGGTGTATTGGTTTACAATACAATCGAGCTCCGTGGCTATCATGGCCGAGGTTCCCACAATCATACTATCCTCAAGAAACGAACTCTCGCAGCGCGTAGCAGCCTGTGCTGTCAGTTGGTTGTATTCCCGGGCAAATTGTTCGACATCGTCGCTGTAGGCAATGTCGCAAGAATTGATGCCACCTTTGCTGTTGTTTACGATGACGTTTATGGCAAGGCTGTCGTATTCGAAGAGTTTGTCTTTTTCGGGGAGAACATAGAACTCTTTTATGTGGCTCGCCGCCTTTCCTATACACCAACATAGCAGGGCATTACATTTGATGCCACGTCTTTTGCTCGCCCTGAGCAGTTTGGTCAGATTGAAGGTTTTGGTCAGTGTCACCATGGGCATGGGAGATGTCATCCAAAGCGAGAAAGCCTCGGCGCGTGTGGTTTCTTGTAGAGCTACTTCTCTTTTCATATCGCTTGAAATTTACATATTTTCCAACTTCCAACCATTATCTCCGTGGTAAATCATCTGATGGGTCATGCCGCCGTCGATGCAAATATTCTCGCCGGTTATGAATCCTGCCTTGTCGCTACATAGGAAAAGCACCATATTGGCTATGTCCATAGGGTTGCCTACCCTACCTGCAGGTTGTTGCGCGGCATCGGGGCCATCGTAAACAGTATAAGCCGTATCAATCCAACCAGGCGAAATAGAGTTCACTCTTGCGCGTCCCGACAGGCTCACAGCCAAGGCATGCGTGAGTGCGGCAATGCCACCTTTGGCAGCGGTGTAGCTCTCGGTCTGCGGCTGACTCATGCGGTCGCGCGACGAGGAAATATTGATGATGGATGCACCCTCGGCCAAATGCTCTTTCAACAATTTCACCAGATAAAATGGCGCAGTCACGCCCACGCTCAGCGCATATTGAAACTCCTCGTAAGAACATTCGTCAATGCCTTTCATCAGCGGCAATGCATTGTTGACGATGACGTCGATCCGGGCGTGCTTGCTCAACACTTCGGCAGCAAAAGCCTCCAGCACTTCTTTCTTGGAAATATCTCCAACGAAATGTTCGCCTTCTTGCTTGTCAATCACATAGACCACAGCTCCCTGCTTACGAAACTCATCGGCAATGCATCGACCAATACCATTGGCACCACCGGTCACTATCACAACTTTTTCTTTACACATAAATATCTTATTCTTTTACACCATCAACATTATACGACCTTCGGCCTTGACAAAAGTATCGGGAAAACGACAGATTACGGCATACACCTGATGGGAGGTGACGGGCTGGCCATCTTTGCGGATATGCAGCCGTTGGCGATTGATCATTTCTGCAATCTGCTCGGTCCGCATGCCGCAGTTGCGACTTGCAAGACAATAAAGTATGGCGTCTTCGATTTTCATCAGTTCTTCATCAGCTTTCGTCCAAATTAATGCAAATTTACGCATTTCTCTCTTTTGACGGAATATTTCAGTGAAAAAGCATTATGCAAGCTTGTTTCAAGCCTTTCTAATCTTTGTCCCTACGCAGAAGTGTGCTATTTTTGCAGAAAATAATACATCCATGAACATCCATTCTATTCCTGCTTTTAAGGATTGTTACATCATGCAACCCGAAGACCTTCAGCAATTTTCCGACACGCTTGCCGATGGCTTCAGCGAGTACAGCATGTTCAAGCACGTTTGCTACGGAAAATACAACCACGATTTGATGCGTTTGTTTTGGGAGGTTTCTCTTGCTATTCTCCCCGACAATGCCATCTGTATAGCCGACAGCAAGGAGGCCAATTCCGTACTGGCTTACATCCCTCCCAAAAGCAAGGATCCCAGCCTACTCGATTATATAAAAGCCGGCGGAATGAAAATGTTTCTCAAGTTCGGCCTGCGAAGAATTATCCGCTTGACGCGTTTTAATATCGAGATAGAACAACTAGGAAAACGATATAGAGCCGCTGACGATGGTTACCTGATGGCCTTTGCCACGCGCCTCGACAAACAAGGACAACACTACGGAAAACCGCTGATGACGGCCCTTCTGAACCATCTTGATGCTACGGGCGAGAGTTGCTATCTGGAAACGCTGGAAGCCAAAAATGTAGCCTTGTATCAACACTTCTCCTTCCAACTTGAGGGACAGGAAGCCAGCAAAATGGGCAATCTCAGCCTATTTCCGATGCGCCGTCCCGCCAAGCCTACGGTGTAGCTTCTGCATTCGCCGGACAACTCGGCCCAGGCTCACAAGGCAGTATATTTTCTTTTACGATGGCATAAATCTGCAAAAACAAGTAAAAGATTGGCGCCGAAAGGATGCCTATAAAATAGGCCATTTATAGCTCATTTTTGGAAAAATGCATAATTTAACCCAAAACCATTTTGGAAAAATGCACAAAATGCAGTATTTTTGTTTTGGAAAAATGCAACAACAATGTTAAAAAGGAAAATATCAACTTTTATCGAGCACTTCTATAAAGTTAATAAAGGCGCTTTATTATTAACCGGAGCACGTCAGATTGGTAAGACATACTCTGTAAGAAAATTTGCAAATGAGAACTTCAAGAGTTTTATCGAAATAAACTTTGTAGAAACGCCAGAGGCAGTTGAGATATTTTCCAGCGCCAATAGCAGTGCCGATATATTGCTACGCTTGTCAGCATTTACAGATAAGCCCCTCATCAAGGGCGAAACTCTTATCTTCTTTGATGAAGTTCAGAAATGTCCAGAGATTGTCACTGCCATCAAATTTCTGGTGGACGATGGCAGATATCGTTATATTCTTAGTGGCTCACTTCTTGGTGTAGAACTAAATAATCTCAGGTCTGTTCCTGTAGGTTACATGGATATTAAAGATATGTATCCTCTCGACTTGGAGGAGTTTATGTGGGCCGTAGGTGTAAACGAAAATGTAATTTCAAAGCTTAAAGATTGTTGGGAAAAGAGTGAATCTGTAGACGAATTCATCCACAAGAAGATGATGGAAGTTTTCAGGCTTTATTTAATTGTAGGAGGCATGCCTGCAGCTGTTATGTCATATAAAAAGAACAACAATCTTCAAGACGTAATGGAAAAGCAAAGAGAGATTATCAGGCTATACAGGAAAGATATTTCTCAATACGATGAAAAGAGACAACTGAGAATTAAAGATGTATTTGATCTGATTCCCTCTGAATTGAATTCGAAAAGCAAGAGATTCTTCATTAAGAGTCTCAACGAGAAAGCACGTGCCGAAATGTACGAAAACGAATTCCTTTGGTTGAAAGATGCCGGAGTTGCTATTCCTGTATTCAATATCGAGGAACCCAAATCTCCCTTGAAACTTGCTTCATCCAGAAATCTTTTCAAGCTATTCTCAAATGATGTAGGACTGCTGGCATGTCAGTATTCGGACGGCATCCAACTTAAGATACTCATGGGAGACGATGCTATTAACTTTGGATCAATTTATGAAAATGTGGTCGCGCAGGAACTTTTGACCCATGGCTTTAACGATCAGTACTACTACAATAGCAAGAAAATGGGGGAAGTGGACTTTGTTACAGAACGCTATGGTAAGGTTTTTCCTATTGAGGTTAAATCAGGTAAAGATTACTCCAGACATCGTGCTTTAAACAACATTTTGGATTGCAAGGAATATGATATCCCAGAGGCCATAGTACTATGCAACGATAATATCTCAATGAAAGGAAAGGTCAAGTATCTTCCAATATATATGATGATGTTCCTCTATAAAGAAAACAGCACTGACATAAAGTTTAGTCTCGACCTTCGAGGATTGTAGTATGTACCTGTGTAGGTAGAAAAAGAGGAAAACACTGATTTGAAGTAAGCTCCAAATCAGTGTTTTCCTCATTATTTCGACCTTCTATGTATTACCACCCGGTAATGATATCGTCTCAATCGATATTCTCAGCACAGAAGTTCTTATGTGAAAGTAAGCTTACTGCTATTGAGCTTATTGTTCACGCAATTTGTATTGATATATAAGCCACTTAACCTTATATGCATCCTTGCTACCGGCAGGAATATAAATTGTCTTCAGATAATCCAAATTGAACACATCCGTATCCAATATTGGGGGCTCACTACCTTCGCATGTCACAGTATGAAGTGTCGAGCAATTAAACGCTCCCATACCGATAGCGTCCACACGGGCAGGGATAGTAACATGCTGCATAGGCACATTATAGAACATATAATTGTGAATAGCATCCACATTTGAGCCTATTTCTACTTCTGCCGTATAGTCGCTAGGTGTCGAGAATTTGGCAAATACACCATCGGAAGATCTATCAGGCGATAGCGGTGTCTCATCATCATAAGAATAGTAGTCGATATGACGACCAAGCTTGATGGTTCTCAACGGTGATTGATAGAAAGTACCATTTGTTGACCACACTCCCATATCCTTTTTAGATTGCACACTAATTTTAATATGCTCACTATTTGGTTCAATTACCACTTCTTGCAAGGCTTTACAATCGCGGAATGCATTGGTTTTTATCGCAGTTACACTAACCGGGATGTTGATAGAGGTGATACCAGAATAGGCAAACATATAAGGAGGCACGATGCTTACCTGATTGCCCATCTCCACACTGAAAGAATTATTACTTCCGGAGAAGAGAGCCTCGCCATCGTCATCCAATCCACCTTCTTCATACAAGGTGTAATTGATGTTACGGTTCAAATTTACTTGCTGAAGCGATGCATCAGAGAAGGGGCCTACCTGGTTTGCAAAAGCATTCATCTGATAACCCATGGTCAGAGTTGTATTAGTGGGACTGGGCAAAAAGCTTACAGAACTCAAATCATAGCAATTAAAGAAGACATCGTTGGCAATCGAGTTCACGGTACCGGCGATGGTAATGTTAGTTAGCTTCTCACAATTGTAAAACGCACCTTCGCCGATGCTGGTAACGCCGTCAGCCATTGTCACATTTTTAACATGAAGTTCACTAAACATATAAGGAAGAATGGTACGAACATTTGGGCCTATTGTAACATCACACTCAAGCTCATCATAACCATCAATAAGATAATCACTTTTCGAATCGGTAGAAAATACACCATAGTTCGCGGCGGTCGGAATGTAAGCATTACCGTCCTTATCAAGATAGCTCACTTCGCGATTGAGGGTGATAGATGTCAACGGGCACCTTGCGAAAGGCAGTGCCTCGATTGATTTAGAAATTGTTTTAATCTTAATAGGTTCCGCACTTTCTTCAAACACAATAGTATTTAAATATTTAGCATAAGTAAATACATATGCTCCTATAGATTGAACGGTGGATGGAATGGTAATACTGGTAATTCCAGGGACACCAAACATCTTGTCCGGAATATTAACCAGCTGTTCACCAATAACAATATCTTCAAGCTGTTCATCCTCTTCAAGGTTAAACATACCTACCACAGAACTAAAATCTGTTATTTCTTTTCCATCTTGATTTAACTCTACCACTTGTCGATTGATATAGATAGATTGCAAAGGAGAATCCCAAAACGGGCTACGTGGTGTCAAACTATAACTTGAATATACCATACCCAAAGTTGTATTAGTCGGGCTAGGTTCCAGCTCGAGATTCGTCATAGCCGTACAACCATAAAAGGCATCGTATCCGATAAAGTTTACGCTACCGGGAATAGTGAGTGCTGTCAAGTTTGCCGCATTATAGAATGCAGCTTCTTCTATCGTGGTGACAGTTTCCGGAATATCGATGCTGGTGATATCTTTTCCTTTAAAAGCGTCCTTCTTGATGCTTGTCAGAGTGCCATGGAAACTGACAACAAACTTAGCTTTCGCCTCATCGTACTTGTGATCTTTGATGCTTGCATCGAAAGCATTGGTAAAGGACAATTGGTTGCCGCTATTCGTGGTGTAATAAAGCTGACTGCCCACGTGAAAAGCCGCCATAGGCTTGATGGTGCTTCGGGCAACGGTTACAGCCTTGGTGGTTTCCTTGGTGTATGTACTGCCGTCGGCTTCGGTCACTACCACCTTTATTCCGCCTTCAAAAGTTACCGGAGGAAGCATGAACCAGAATTCTGTAGCGTTGGCAGCATCAGTACCCAGCGTTACGCCTTCATTGCCACAATTCAAAGTGATGGTAGAGCCGGCACCATCAGCCATGGTTGTAACGGGAGCCGCATTCGATTTGGCTACAATGGTGGCTGCACCAGCAATTTTCTCGTTGCCTGTGCGAGACGAAAGGGCAATACTCTTCACCTTGGTGTTGTTTCCGTACAACTTGAGAACAAGGTAGCCACAGGCATTGCGGAATTGAAGATTGTTGTCGGCTTTATAGGGAATGGTTCCTGCAGAAACCATCAGATGAGTTCCCTTAGCAAAGCTGTTGCCGGCATAAGTCTGTGTAGCCGGGTAAGTTACATGAATCTTATCTTGATCGCCATCGCGCTCGCAAGTAATGGTTTCATCATAGGGATATACAGCCAAAGAATACTTGGGAGGATTGGCAACACTTACTGTGGTTTCCGACACAGGTTCAAAAGTTACATGCGCTGCACCATCCGCACCTTCCGATTTATAACGACCATGAGTGTTACTTACGAAAAATGAAATTTCATCGTCCGCATGCCAAACAACCTTTTTATTGTTGTTCAAATAAGTGCGCGTTTGGACGCCATCCTGAGCATCTTCTTCATTCAAAATGCTTGCATACAAAGTCTGCGGAAGCTCCGAAGCCTCCGGGTTTCCCGACAAATTCTGGTCGAACTCATCTATATTTTCGCATCCGACCAAAACAAACAATGTCAAAAACAAATAAAACAGTTTTTTCATACTCATACCTGAAATTTTACATTTAGATTTACCACTCTCCTTCTTCGTCTGTAGAAAAAGTTTCGGTTTGGCTAGCAGCAAAGCCGTTTTCCACTGCTACTTCGATTACTTCTACCATTGGGGCTTCATAAGCCGCCATAAACATACTTTTTACGTTCATTTATTAATTATTTTAGGTTTTTATTTTTTCGTCAAAAAGCTGAGCCAACTATTCATTGGCTCAGCCTTTCATATCAGACATCAATCAGCTTCCTTAAAAAACGGGAGGCGTGATGATTTCTTGGTCCTTGTATCTCTTTCTATACCATTCGTAACCGGGCTTGTCAAGATATAATGATTCATCGTGAGGTTGAATACGATACTCAATTTTATTAATAACATCTTCATCAACCATAGTTGGGTAAAGAACATGCCAATAGTTTTGTGCCGCCTCATCGCCAGGATTATAATACAATGAACCATAAGTACGGTATACTGTCCTCCAAGGCATAAACAAGAAGCAGTTGTTCGCACGCAAGGTTTCAGCCGTTCCGAATGCACCAGTTTCCACCTCGGGACGTACTTTGTTGTCGTAGAAGACAATGGCATTAAGCAATTCACAATGTTCAATAACATTCTTACCGATTTTATCAACACTCTCGGGCAAGTGCAACTGTTGGATACGGGTAGCCGCGAACATGTAGGGATGAATAGTCTTCACATTGTTGCCAAGGCTCAGTTTAGCCACAGGCTGATTAGCATCGTCGTAATACTTGTTCGAGAAGACACCTTCGTCCCAATCGTCACAATACGTAGCGTATTCATCATCCATCACCAGTTCACGGTCGAGACTGATAATCGACAGAGGCGACTGCCAGAATGGACCAACATCTGAAGTTCCAATTTGCGCACCGATAGTAAGAGGCTCGCTACCCGACTCGAATTTCAAGCTTGAAAGTGAGCTACAATCATAGAATGCATAGCCGTCGATAGAGCTTACACTTGCAGGAATGGTGATCGAAGTGAAGTCGGCAGCCTTCAAAGCATACTTACCAATGGTAACCACACGCTTCAAATCCAAAGAGGTGATAGCCGAGTTGGCGAACATATAGGGAGAAATAGTCTTCACATCATCTCCGAGAGTAACGTTGGCAAGCGTTGTCTTGTTACCAAACAAGCCCTCAGCAGCATCATTAATAACGGCTCCACCAAAGGTGTAATTAATCTCACGATAGAGGTTAACGGTGGTCAGAGGACAACTATAAAATGGACCTGCATCGCCAAAAATCACGCCACCAAAACCAACATAGTAACCCATATTAAGAGTATTTGCACTTTGCTCGAAAGTGATGGTGCTCAACTCCGAACACAACTCAAACGCGTTGTTGCCAATCTCCTTCACATAGGCAGGAATTGTCATAGACTCCATTTTCAGGCCCGAGAACATATAGGGCGTAATGGTTTGGGGACCATACATAGGATCAAGAGTAACCTCACAACTTGCCACATCCTTATTGTTGGCAAAGAAGCCGAACTCCGATACGTTGACTACAAAAGGATTACCACCTTTATTCAAATATTCAATATCTCGACCGATATAAATCTTGCTCAATGGCGACTGGTAGAATGGACCCTTTCGTTCATCCTTATTTGTCTGAGCAAACACTTTAAGAGACTCAGGACCCGCTTCGAAGTTTAGTTCGGTCAATGCTTCACAATCTTTGAAGGCATTCTCGCCAATGCTATTCACCGTAGCAGGGATGGTTATCGTCTTGATAGGCAGCTGACTGAACATATACTTGGGAATAGAAGTCACCAAGCCGCCGAGCGATACGGATGTGTTCTGATTGCCGTGTGTGGTGGCAAAGATACCTTCGTTGCTCGAATCACAAGATTTGAAATATGCCTCGGTGAGAGCAATGCCACGATTTACGACAACATTTTCCAAGGGCGACTGATAGAAGGGACCATGCTCGTTGGTACCGGGCTGGAAGCCAATGGTCAGTTCTTTTGTATTCGCCTCGAAAGTGAGATTTTTAAGGCTTTCACAATTGGCAAATGCGTAGTCGCCAATGCTGTTCACACTTGCAGGAACAATCAAGGTTTCGAAGTCTGCACCCATCAGCGCAGCATTGCCAATAGTTTCAACACTCTTCAAATCCAAAGCCGTGATAGCTGAGTTGGCAAACATATAGGGCGAAATAGTCTTCACATTATCATTAATGATAACGTTAGTAAGATTTTCCTTACCGCCAAACAGACCTTCAGTAGGATCATTAATATCAGCTGCCGGGAAAGTATAGTTAAGTTCACGGTTCAATACCACGCTGGTAAGTGGCGATTCTGCAAACAAACCTTCGTCATCACCCACGGTATTGTAACCAACAGTAATGGGCGCCGTGCTTTCCTCAAACACAACAGAGCTCAGGCTCTTACAGTCGGTGAAAGCGTCGTTGCCAATTTCGGTTACGGTTGCAGGAATGGTAATTGAGGTCAGAGGAAGGCTTGCGAACATAAATTCGGGAATCTTGCCCACCTGGCCACCAAGGGTGATAGTTGTACTCTGGCTGCCGTGCTCGGTCGAGAAAAGACCTTCATCGACGCCATCACAAGCCGAAGCATAAGCATCGGTGAGTACCAAACTACGATGCACTGAAATAGTGGTCAAAGGCGACTGGTAGAAAGGACCGCGCTGATCGGTTCCCGGCTGGAAGCCGATGGTCAGGTCGCTTGCACCGGAAAGGAAGTTAAGCGTAGCCAGTGATTCCCAACCCTTGAATGCGAAATCACCAATACTTGTAACAGTTGCCGGAATATCAAGTGTGGCTACTTTGCTTACTCCCTCGAATGCACCATTACCAATGCTTGTCACTTGGCGAAGATTAACAGTCTCAATAGCCGAGTTGTGATAGAAAGCATAGTTTCCAACGGTGGTCACATTATTAAGATCCAACTCAGTAATAGCCGCATTGGCAAACATATAGGGTGAAATGGTCTTTACATAGTCTCCAAGAGTGACGCTTGTAAGGTTGGTCTTATTACCAAACAAACCTTCAGCGGCTGAACTCGGCGATGAGAAGGTATAGTTAAGTTCACGATTCAAAACAACTGTTTCGAGTGGTGAATCGTAGAACGGACCATCATCATCAGAATCATCATTATAACCAATGGTAAGCGGTGTCGACGATTCCTCAAAAATAATAGATTTCAAACTTTTACAATTTGTGAATGCATCGTTAGCAATCTCTGTCACGGTAGCGGGAATGGTAATTGAGGTAAGAGGAAGACTTGCGAACATGAATTCGGGAATCTTTCCTACCTGACCACCAAGGCTAATAGTGGTATTCTGGCTGCCGTGTTGGGTCGAGAAGAGACCTTCATCAGCGGCATCACAAGCAGAAGCGTAAGCATCCGAAAGCACCAAGCTACGATTTACCACAATATTAGTGAGAGGAGACTGATAGAAAGGACCGCGCTGGTTGGAACCGGGCTGGTAACCAACCATAAGGTCGTCATTGCTATCGGCGAAGGTAAGATCTGCCAGTTTGTTACAGTTGTAGAACGCATAGTCTTTAATCTCGGTCACAAATGCAGGGATGGTCATGCTGGTCATAGCCCAATCACTAAACATATAGGGATGCAAGGTCTTTACGTTGGCCAAAATCTGTACCTCCGGCAGCTTGCCCTCAACTTCCTCCGAGCTGTGTTCGTTCGAGAAGATACCCTCGTCAGGCTGGTCACAAGCAGAAGCATAAGCGGCTGTAGGTGCAATCTCGCGACCCAAAACCACGCTTGCAAGAGGCGACTGCCAGAAAGGACCATGCTGATCGCTACCAGGCTGGAAGCCTAGGTTAAGAGGTGTTTCAGATGCTTCCAATACCACTTCTACCAAGCTCTCGCAATTTGCAAAAGCGTGGTCGTCGATGAGGCTAACGCTGGGATAAACCTTAAGATTGGTAATCTGGGTACCCATGAATGCATACTTGCCAACGGTCTCAACATTTTTCAGTTGCAACACATACTGATCTGCATTAACCACGTTGCTTTCGCTGCTACCCACGCCTTTCTTGATACCGATATTGGCAAACATATAGGGCGACAAAGTTTTCAGCTGTTCGCCAAGAGTGAGGTTCACAAGATTGGTCTTGTTACCGAACACACCTTCATCAGGATCATTGAGGTCGGAAAGGGGGAAAGTATAATCGAGTTCACGATTGAGCTTAACAGTGGTCAGAGGACAGTCGTAGAAAGGACCATCGTCGTCGGTGGCATTGTCGTAGAAACCGAGTTTGAGTGCCTCGCCTTCGCTATGGGGCAGGAATACAAGTTCTGCAAGCGACTTACAACCTTCGAACACATTGTTTTCGATGGTCATCACATTGCCGGGAATGGTAAGCGAAGTCATCGCAAGTCTTGCCAATGCTCTAGTCTGGATGGTCTCCACTTTGTTCAAATCGAGCGATGTGATACCACTACCTGCAAACATATGGGGCGAGAGGGTCTTCACCTGATCGCCAAGGGTCACCTTGGTAAGTTCTGTCTTAGCTCCAAACAGACCTGATCCATCTACACCTTGGGTAGGATATTTGAGTTCACGATTGAGGTTGAGCGTAGTGAGAGGACAGTGGTAGAAAGGACCAAAACCAGCATTGCTACTGATAGAGAGTTCTTTGCCATCGCTGTTTGGCTCAAAAGTAACGCTTGCCAACTTATCGCAGTTTGCAAATACACTATTACCAATGGTCATCACATTACCGGGAATGACAAATGCTTCGATAGAAGAGCCTGCAAACATGTATGGAGTCAAGGTCCTCACCTGCTCACCCAGCGTGATGCTGGCAAGAGTTGACATACCTCCGAACAGACCTTCGCTGTTGGTATCAACACCTGTTTGCGTTTGAATAATCTCACGATTGAGCACCAAAGTGGTAAGCGCATTGTTGTCTTGGAAGAGATTTTCATCTTCGCCATCGGTATCATAACCCATCGTCAGAGGACTACCGTCTTCACTTGGCTCGAAAGTAACTTTTGTAAGGCTTGTACACTGGTGGAACACATCGTTGCCCATAGTATTCACCGAGCCGGGAATTACGATTTCGGTAATGGCCGCATCGGCAAACATATTGTTGGTGAGCGACTTCACCTGCTCGCCAAGAACGACACTTGTAAGCGTGGGCTTGCTACCAAACAGACCCTCGGTATCTGTATCGGGAGTACCGAAGGTATAGTTAATCTCACGATTGAGGTTGACGCTTTCCAGAGGACAGTCGATGAAAGGACCATCATGATCGCCATCATCGTCGTAGCCCATCGTCAGAGCAGAGCCATTGGTGCTTGGCTCGAAGGTAAGATGTTTCAGCTTCGTACAATCCTCAAAAACGTTGTTTTCAATAGTGGTTATGGTACCGGGGATGGTAATCTCCTCGATAGGAAGGTGCAGGAACATCTTGTACGACAGCGTCTTTACCTGAGGACCGATAATAACGGTAGTTTTCTCCACTTTTTCGTAGTTCTCGTGATAGAAAAGACCATCATCCTCGCTATCAGGAGTAAATTTATCACCATCTTCGTCCACATAGACAAGTTCGCGGTTGAGGTTGATGTAGGTCAACTTTGAGTCGCAGAAGGTACCCCAGTCGGTGCCCCAAGCATTCTCCATATTGCAGATATTCAGAGGAGTATTGGTTTCGCTTGGGAGGAAAGTAAGCGATTCCAACTGGGTACAATTCCAGAATGCATTTACGCCAACACTGGTCAAACTACCGGGGAAAGTGATTTCCTTAAGCGGAGTATCTTCGAAAGCACTTTCTTCGATGGTAGTGAAACCTTCGGGCAAGGTAATGGTAGCAATATCCGTGTCTTCAAACGCAGACTCCTTAATGGTAGTTACCGGGCTCTCAAATTCAATGACAATTTTATTGACACTCGCATCCCAAGCATGATTCTTAATAGTAGCATTGAATTCGTCACCATCTAATCCGAGAGGTGTCTGATTTCCTTCTGCTCTGGTGTACCAAAGTTTGGTGGCAGCAGGCGTATTGGAAACAAAAGAAAGAGCCGCCATGGGTTGAACTTCGTTACGAACAATTTCTACCGTTTTGCTGGTTTGCTTGGTAAAAGAATTGTTGTTCACATCGGTAGCAATAATCTTGATACCATCGGTGAAAGTCACAGGAGGTAAGCAAAACCAAAAAGCAGTAGCTTCCTGGGCAGAGGTACCAAGAGTCACACCTTCGCCACCATTGCTACAATCCAGGGTAACAGAGCTGGAAGCGTCATCGGCCATGGTGATTTGGGGAAAAGTATCTTGCACCACTGTGGCTGCACCGGCAATTTTGTCCAAACCGCTTACAGAAGAAAGCGTAAGGCTCTTGATTTTGGTAGGCTTGCCATTTACTTCGGGCGCATAAAGTTTGATCACCAAATAACCACAGGCATTGCGGAAATACAGATCGTCGTCCATGTTGTTTTTACCCACGGCCACCATAATGTTGGCATTCTTTCCGAAAGAGTTTACGCCATATTGTTGGGTAGTGGGAAAGGTCAGGTATACCTTATCTTTTCCTTCTTCAGATACATACTCGGCAGTGATATTCTCGTTGTAAGGATATACCGCATGCGATTTCAGCAAAAGAGCTCCGGTAGTGCCCTTCTTATCATTGTCGAGCGACAATTCCACAGAAGACTTGCCATCTTCTCCGTTATAGGTATAGCGCGCATTATGGGTAGCGTCGTAAAAATAAGAAACAGCATCGCCATTCTGCCAGAGAACCTTCTTGTTTTCATCAACAAAGGTACGGGTATTAGCACCCTGCTCATCAGTCACAGAGGCATAAATAAATTCGGGCAGCGCTTTAATCTCGGTAGTGCTACCGCCCACTTCCTGACCAGACTCAGGCTTTTCTTCAACCTTATCGCATCCACTGAAAAGAATAGCGACAGCCGAAAGCAAATAAATTAGTCTTTTCATCCTTCAGTTTGATTTTTTTGATTACCAATCTTGTTCGTCATGTGTTTTGCCTACGTCTTCGGTGCTGACAGCAAATCCTTGTTCCACTTCTACTTCGATTAGCTCCACAAGAGGCGCCTCGTAGGGCTTTAACTGATGTACTTTGTTCATAATTTAAATGGAGATTTTATGGTTGATTATTAAAAATTCAGCATGCTTTGGTTTTCCATTGGTCGATAAAAAAGGGGCACAAGAGCCTATTTTTTAGCATATTAATTTTCAATTAAAGACTCTCTTTTTTAGGGGCTGCAAAGGTACTCCATCATACTTGAAGGGCCTAAGAATGAAATCCTACATTTTGGCATACATATGTTTAAATACTAAGAAAGAGTACATGTAAATTGGAATATATACCAGAATGTAAACCAAAATGTAAACACACTCAAATAGGCCTCTTCGGCTAATATGTTTACTTTTGTCAACCAATAATAACAGAAAAAAAGATGATAAAATCGCCTTTCCAAAACAAAAGAAACATACTATTCCAGGCCCTTTTGCTGATAAGTTTCGCTTGCTTTTCTCAGGAAAATTCCCCGGAAAAACTCTTCAAACAAGCCAAAACATGGCAGTATGAAGGACAGTATCACCAAGCCATCGAGACTTTCAAGAATTGCTTGTTGCAAGCACCCAACGAAGACAAACTCAGCCAGCAGCAAGTGGCTTTATACGCCGATGCCTTGTTACAAACGATGAACTGTTTCCAAAGCTTAGGCCAAGCGGAAACTTGCATCGACTATTTACAAGCCCTTTACAAGGAAGTGCCCATTTTTCAAAAAAAATGTCTCAGAGATTATTATTCTGTGATGGGCTATGCCTTGTCGCGCACCGAGAAAATGAAGCAAGCCGAAGACATCACGTTGAAAGTATTCACCCTACCCTTGCGTCACGAAAGTCCCGAACGTTACTTCCGCGATTATGCCTTTGCTGCCGCCGTTTTTTACAGCAATCCTCATTATCAGAACGAAGTGATAGAATGGTGCGAGGAAGCCTTGAGGCAGGCGCAATTATGCAAGAATACTTCCGGCGAACAATGGGTCAGCGCCATGCTGGGCAATCTCTACAAACGCAACGGCCGTCTGAACCAAGCCCTGGAACTGTTTTTGCAGAGTAAAGACGAAGCGCAAGCCAAGCACGACGATTTGGGTGTATTGAACAGCTTGCATGCACTGATCGACCTATTTCTGTATTGGGACGTGCCCGAATATGCCAATTTATGCGCCTCGCAAGCCATAGAAGCGGAAAGCAACATGAGCGTGAAGAACCCCGGCATTTCGGCCCAGACTTTCATTAATAAAGGTCGCGCCTTGCAACAATTGGGCGAAAAAGATTCTATTCTTTACTACACAGAAAAAGCACGAGCACTTTGCCAAACATTGCCTTACAACAGCGGCATGGTAGATGTAGATCTCTTGCACGGCAGCTATTTAACCGACTTGGGCGGCGATTCCTTGCAGATGGGTATTCAGAAGCTACAACAGGTGGCAACACAAGGCACTGTCACCAATCGCGCAAAGGCTTATCATCAATTGGCACAATGCTATTTAAAAAACCGACAGCACAAATTGGCCGAAACAATGCTGGACAGCATGTACGCCTTGCTTTCGGTGGAAGCATCGCCTATCCATATCCACATTAATCACGAACCTATTATAAATCATTACCTTAAAACCAAGCAGCACGAAAAAGCCGAACAGCACATCGCACTGATGCTTCACGAACAGCAAACTTTGAAAGAGAAAAGACTCAACTTCAATCTTGTAGAAGCCATCGTTGAGCAACAGACCGAACAGAAAAGACAGGAATTGAAAATTGTACAGCTCGAAAAAAGCAATCAAAGGCTTTGGTTCCTTATTTATGTGTGCCTGTCTCTTGCCCTTATCGCTTTGATTGTGGTCTTTCTGCTCCATCAACGAAAACAGCATAAATTGCAAATGAAGCAAGCCGACGAAAAGTTGGACATCTTGCAGCTACAACTGCAACAGTCGAATGCCGAGAAAGAATTGATATCGCAAGAATTCGACGACATCATGAACAACAAAGATCATCGACAAGAACTGGAAAGCCTGACGCCATCGGTGCTTCAAGAAAGTGGAGAATCCAAGTTTCGTCAGCGTTTCGAATTGCTTTACCCGCTGTTTTTGCCGCGTCTTAGAGAATGCGTTCCATCCATTACACGTCGCGAAGAGTTGCTTTCTATGCTGATTGTGTTAAAACAAGACAATAAGGCGATAGCCGAACTGCTGGCCATTGCGCCCCGTAGTGTACTGATGCTTCGCCATCGATTCCGTCAGAAAATCGGATTGAGTGCCGAAGTTTCTTTGGAGAGCTTCATCGAAAACTGCTTGAAACCTAGCAACAACAATTAGTTGATTCTGAAGAAGGAAGTAACCTTTCTTGCATCGGCGCGGAAGCTAGCATTGTTTTCGCCATTCAACAGATTGATTTTGAAAGAAACGTAAGTTCCATTTTCGGCGCTGCGACCATCCACGATAAGATAGGGTGCATCCTGAACGATAATGGTATATTGTCTGAGCAGCGTTTCGCTAACATCCACATCCAGCGTATATTGACGCGAACTGCGCGTGAACGGATCGTACTCTTTCACCATAATGCTTTGGTCGGAAACCTTGGCTGCATACACTTTGTCGGACATAGCAAAAGCGTCGTAAGCATCAGACAACATATCCTCGATATCTTCCTTGAAATCGATTATGTCGAAGCTGTTGGTAGCGGGCGTGTACACCACATGTTTATACTGTGCGTCCTTAGGATTGCCACTTCCGTTGAAGTTGCTGCCGTATATCCAATGCATCGCGCCATCGATATTGCCCATAAAGATGGGATCGTCTTGATTTCCAATATAGCCTCCGGAGATTTCGATAGGATGCGTCAGTACTTCCTGGCATTGTCCATCGGAAAGCAAAGCCACCACCATACAAGAATTCTTAAAATACAGCAGATAAGGATTGCCTTGGGTATCGGTCTGCATATCCATCAAGAAAATATCGTCATTGGCATTGCCCAATTTAATCGTATTGAAGCGACCATTGGCCAGATAGATGTCCAGATACCATCCTTGGCCGTTAGTAGGTGATTTCTGCGGAAGACAATAGACATTATCTGTTTTATCCACCAGAAACGAAAAAGACGCTTCCGTATCTTTCTGATAGGGCTGCGTACATTGCATCACGTCTATCGCAGCGCCATTGTCGGTATATTTATAGACATTGCCACCAACTACCGAACCATCCCATGCATAGCTATAGCTGTACAGTTTTCCCGAAGGAGAAATTTTCCACAATCGCGGTGCCAACTGCCACCAAATATTTTCACGTCCCCTATCAATCATGAAAGTAAAACCTTCTACGCTTGCTCCTCTATCTTCTGTAGTGACATAACGATACGTAAAGTAACTATAATGATGATCCGGGCCTGAAATGTCGAACAAGGCGCCATCAGATTTGCGAATAAGGTAAGTTGCGCTATAGGGAGCTTCGGGGCTGTTTATAAATGTTTCGCAGATTTTCAAAGCCTTATCGGAAAGTCCGGCCGTGTTCAACTGAAAATAACATCCCGAGAAAAGAATATATTTTTCCAAATCGCTCACGAGCGTGGGTATCACCTGAAAGGCATTCAAAATTTCGCGTTTCAAAGTAGCAGTAGTTTCCACACTGTCTTCGCCTATTATGCTTACCACCTCGAAATAGAACACCGAAAGCTTGATATTGCCTTCTTCGTCAATGCTGTAGAGCGCATAGGGAGCCGTATTTTCCTGATCGGCATCGGCTTTCGAGGCGGCAGCATTTTCGGCCACCACAAAACCTTTCACGCCTTGCACATCCATTCTAATGGGCTTGATATCGTAATAAACATTATCGTCTCCGGAAGAGTTTCCCGGCATCCATTCGCATGACGAAAACATAAACATCGCAGCCAACATGGTTAGCAAACAGGCAAATACATTCTTATTCATAGCTTTATTTTAAATTTTCGCGCAAAGGTAATGAATATTCCCTATCTTCGCGCGGATAAACAAGCAACAACATGATTAAAGTTTATGTGATGGCCACTTGCCCTCGCAATTGGTTTTGACCGTATCGATTTCTATATTTTCGTCTAGGGACGGATTCTGCTTGCCTATGCCAGAAGCGTACAAAAGCAAATCGGGATGCCCATGGAAGCAATGAGTTCGTCCAGCTTATCACCCGCAGAAGGCTAGGTAACATCCATCACTGCTATTTTTACCTTGTCGGCACCGAAATTCTCGCGCAAGGCCATGAGTTCCGCCTCGCGCCTGCCGGCCACGCCCACTACCCAAGCATCTTGCAAAAGATTTATAGCCAGTTGCTTTCCTATGCCGGAAGTGGCAGCTATAATGATAGCTCGTTTTTCCATAAATTTATTTTCGCAAAGATGCATTTTTTCTCCATTCGATATTACAAATACTAAAAGTTGTTAACTTTGTGAGTTGTTTTTCGCACGATTTCATTATAGAAATAACATCACAACTCATTATTTTTTAACTATTAACTTTTTAAACTATGGCTAAAATTTCAAGATTTTTCCTTGCTGTGTTTATGATGATGGCATTTGCATTGCCCTCGTCTGCCGCATTCAAGGACATCAAGATTGATTTCACCAATGGACAGATGCTGACCTCTTCTGAAAACAACAGCATCGTTTCATTCGGCGTTTCCATGGTTGATGGCAATGCTGTTCGCGTAGCTGCCGATGATGCTTCGGCTAACATTGTCATCTCCGGTAAATATCATAGCGACCAACATGGTTTGGCCAACTTCTCTTCTACCGTCAAAGTGGAAGGTCCTGTGAAGATTGGTATGGGCTCATGCGCTTGGGGCGGCGACGTTACCATCAAGAACGAAGCCGGCGAAACGCTTGGTACATTCAACACCAACAATGGCGCTTGCTGGAGCAATAGCAATCCTACTGAAAATGTTGTTTACGGTTATTACACCGGAGAAGCTGCCACCCTTACCATTGCCGGTGGCGCTTATACGCCTTTCTTCTCAGTAGAAAAAGTTGAAGCGGTTCCCACCGAAGCCACTGTTACTTACTCACTTGGCGATGTTACTGCACAAGGTGAAGTTCCCGCAGCTGTGAAAGTATTGTCTGGCGAAAAGGTGACGATTCCTGCCAACTTCACGCTCTATGTTGAAGGCAAAACCCTCACCGCATGGACCGATGGCAGCAACACTTACGCCATTGGCGAAGAAGTCACTTTGACCAAAGACCTCACGCTGACTCCCGTATTCACCGCCAACGAAGTTTCTTTGGCAGATCGTACCGAAGCGGTTACTTTGAAATATACTTTCCGTCGTGACGAAGGGGCTCCTACCGTGGCTTGGCAAGGCAAGGATGGTTTGATTTGGGTAACTCAGGCCACCATCAACGGCAAGACCATCGACGTGAAGGCCGACCTTTCTACCAATCCCGGTAAGATGGCCAACGGCAACTGGAACGACTGGGCTCAATTGAACGGCGGTACCACCTTCAGCATTCCTTCTTGCAAGGGTGCCGTGGTAAGCGTGGAAGCTTACAATACATTGGGCGAAGGTAAAGACGTGGTGCTCACCATCGACGGACAAAAAGACTACACCCCTGGTAATACTATCAGCTACACCGTTGCCAACACGGCCGAAACCATCGACGTGGTCATTGGTGAAGAAGGTTCTTACTATCGTTATATTCAAACTGTTCTTCCCGTGGTTGAAAAACCGACCGGTGGCAAGACCTTCAACAACGAAGCCGCTACCATTGCTTGGCCATTTAACAACTCATCTGAAGCGAGCGTATTTACAGCAACTCCTGCTGAAGCATTCAGCACTATCAATACCGAACTTGGAGACCTGGAACTGAAAGGAACAGGAACCGGTCAGGCCAAGGATGATGCTGGAAATGCTGTTACATTCATCAAACTTAGACCTTCAGGCAGCACTCAAGCCGTTAAATGGGAAATTAAACCGGTTGCCGGCCTTACCTTCACGCCTACAAAGGTGAGCATGTACATCCAGCGTTTCGGTACTGACGCTGAAAACGGTGTTAACGTAACGGCCGTTCTGGCTAACGGCACCTCTGTTACCCTTGGCACCTTCACAGCTCCTCGTAACAACAAGTCACAGGCTGATGATAAGTTTGGTGCAAGCTCAAACTACACGAATAAGGTAGAAATTGCTCTCACTGCAGAACAGCAGGCTCAACTTGCTACTACAGATGCCTTTGCCATCACTGCTACTGTTGGTGTAGGCGCAACTAAGGAAGGTGGTTTCAGCGATGTTCAGATTCATGGTCTTATCAATGGCACCGTTGCCAACGTTGCCAAATTTACGCTTGCAACGGCTGTTTCTCCCGAAGAAAGCGGTTCTGTAAATGTATATCCTGTAGCTGAACAATATGAAGAAGGCACAGAAGTTACTCTCACTGCAACGGAAGAATTCGGTTACAACTTTGTTAACTGGACCAATGCTGCCGGTGAAGAAGTTTCAACTGAGGCTAAGTTCAAATATACTGTTAATGCTGACGAAACTCTCACAGCTAACTTTGTTAAGGTGAACACCTACGAATTGGCTATCACCATCGATGGTGGCGCCAACGATTATATGGTACAAGCAACTCCCGCTCCCACCATGGTAAACGGCAAAGGCATGTACGAAGAAGGCACCAAGGTTGCTCTGACCGCATCGAGCAACGCCATCCTGACCTTCAACAGCTGGAGCGACGGACAGACCTCAAGCGAAATCGAAGTAACTATGGATAAGGATGTTGCCCTCACGGCCAGCTATTCTGCCCTTGACTACATTGTTGGTTGGGACTTCTATCGCGCTGGTAACAATGGCCGCGTGGCCGACTTCTACAGCACGCCAGACAACGAAGCTGCTCAATTGATTTTGACCAACGAAAGCGGTTCTATCACCGGCTGGCTCGACAAGAGTACCGTAGCTGCCGGAGGTTACGAATCTATGAAGGGTGCTGCCGTCAACTGGAAAGCCATCGGCGACAAGTACTACTATCAGACCAAGATTAATGCTTCTGCGTTCACCGGCATCAAGGTTCAGGCCCAAATGCTTTATAACTACATTGCTCACAAGACGCAGGTAATCGAATATTCTATCGATGGTAAAACTTGGAAAGAAGCCGGTCGTGCCACCATGCCTGCCGTGAAGACAGTTACCGACATCAGCGCTGAACTTGGCGAAGATGCCAACAATGCTGCAGAACTCTACATCCGCTTCATCCCCGATTACACTTCAGATCGCGATGGTACCGGCGATGGCGACAACAGCAACGATGGTACGGCTATCACCAACATCTTCATTACCGGAACCATGAAGCTCGTTGACGATGGCAAGGCTCCTAGCATCGTAAGCACTGTTCCTGCCGATGGCGCTACCGGCGCTTCTGCCAGTGGTCGCGTTGTTTTGAACTTCGACGAAAAGATCAAGTTGACTGAAAAAGCCAAGGCAACTCTCAACGGTGAAGCACTGACGCTTTCTGCTTCTGGCAAAGCCGTAACAGCTGAATACAAGAACCTGACCTACGCTACCAAGTACACCTTCAAGCTCGAAGCCGGTTCTGTAAGCGACCTTACCGACAATGTTCTGAACGATGCCATCAACATCGGATTCACCACCATGACCAGACCGACTGTTGAAAAGGCTCTTTACGACTTCATCGTGCCCGACGATGGTAACTTCAAGCAGGCTCTCGAAGCTGCCGCTGCCCGTAGCGACAAGGCTGCCCGTTATCGTATCTTCGTAAGACAGGGTGACCATATCATTCCTGCCAACGAAAACAACATGGTAACCGGCAACGACGGAAAGAGCTATCCAGACCCGAAGACCTCGTTCAACACGCCTAACACCTCTATCATTGGTGAAAACATGAAGCTGACCACCGTGGCCAACACCATGCCTAACGACTTGGTAGCTAATCCCGATGCCGGCAAGGGCGGACAAGCTAATGCTTTGGAAGGTATCCGTACCAGCGGTATGCTTTATCTTACCAGCGGCGCCACCAATACCTACTTCCAGGATATTACCTTGAAGACCAACACACCTGATGGTAGCGGACGTAACGTTATCCTCGTGGATGGTGGTAACAAGACCATCTGCAAAGACGTAACCTTGTGGGCTTATCAGGATACTTATGTTTCTGACCGTGCTCAAAGCCTCTACTACTTCGAAGGTGGTGTTATCCGCGGACGTACCGACTTTATCTGCGGTAGCGGTGATGTATTCTTCAATGCTGTTGACATCGTCATGTGCGAAAAGGGCGGCTACATCGTAGCTCCTCGCGACAACGTGAAGTATGGTTATGTATTCAAAGATTGTACCTTGAAGGGTGAACAAGCCGATGTTAATGGCAACTACTTCCTTGGTCGTCCTTGGACAGAAGCTGCTGAAACTTACTACATCGACTGTGTGATGGAAGCTATTCCTACAGCTGCAGGTTGGACCAACATGAGCGCTGGTGGTTGTACTCGCTTCGCTGAATTCAACAGCGTTTCAAGTAGTGGTACTCCCATCGATCTCAGCGGACGTGTCAAGTCGCTTGGTAACGAAAACCCGCACTCTTTCAATCCTGTTCTTAGCGCTGCAGAAGCTGCTGAAATTGGCAACATGAGCAACATGTTTGGCGACTGGAATCCTCGTCTGGCTACAGAACAAGCTCCTATGCCTACCAATGTCACATTGAACAAGGAAAGCAAGACTCTCTCTTGGGACAACAGCGAATATGCATTGTTGTGGGCTATCTGTAAAGATGGCAAGGTGGTTGATTTCACCATCGAACCTACTTATGTGGTTGACGATGCTACGGCTCAATGGTCTGTACGCGCTGCCAACGAAATGGGTGGTTTGGGCGAAGCTGCTCCTGCCAGCGATGCCAACGCCATGGAAAGCATCAACCAACAAATAGAAGTGGTGAACACCGTCTATTACAACCTCCATGGTGTAAGAGTTGGTGACACTTACGATGGTTTGATTATCAAGGTTGAAACCCTCAAGAATGGCCAGCAGGTTGTAAGCAAAATGATGCGATAAGACTGCGCCGTCCTATACAAGGAGGAGGCTGTGCCGCAGGCACAGCCTCCTCTTATTTTTGCTCGATTGCTCAGCCGTTTGTCGGATCACTCAGCCGGCGGGCAGTTCCTTATCTACAGGCACCGTCACCGAACCGATGGCCATCACAGCAAAGAAAGAGCAGCACCAACCATAAGAATTTTCGCCCACAATGGCAATATTTTCTTCTCTCAAACCATTGGCAATGAGCCCCGTTCCCAAATGTCGCACATCGTCGCGCCACTGCGAGAAAGTCACCTTCTTTACCTCTTTGTCCCAATAATTTTCTTTGTAAGAAATGGCGATACTATCGGAAAAAATTCTGCGCAGCTTCCTCTACCAGAGAGCGCATGTCGTCTATAAAAGTGGTCTTGTAAATAGGGTAATTTTTGTTCATATTTTTAATTTCTCTCTATAATAACATTCGATTAAAATGTCCATTTGGTTGCGAGGGTCGGCATCAGGCGGAAGCCCTTTTCCACGAAGTTGCACAAAGGCCGCAAGCCATCGCGCGATAAATTTCTTCATATCCGAGACTTTGTAGTGTTAAAGATTGAGCAACAAATCTACGTTTTATTTCTAACTTTGCCTGCGTGAATAAAACGATTTATCATGATTAAAGTTTATGTGATGGCCACTTGCCCCGATTGTACGCAAGTGAAGGCCGAAGCCGTCAACGACCCGCGTTTCGAATTGATCGATTTGGGCGAACATGTCAAACATTTAAAAGCCTTTCTGACACTGAGAGATACGCATCCCGCTTTCGACAAGGTGAAAGCGCGCGGCAACATAGGTCTGCCCTGCTTCGTAATGGAAGACGGCAGCATAGATTTTTCATGGACCCGCATAAAAGAGCGCATTGCCTGGATGCCGCTTGAGCATGAGGCTTCTGATGCCAGCTCGAACGATGGAGGTCTTGCTCAGGATGGCAGTCTCGCAAACGATGGTGCAAGTTGCAGCTTGGATGGAAAAGGATGTTGATAATACCTTAAGGATTATGGCAGAAGAATTGATTGTCAAAGGAGAAAGCAAGCAAGAGCGCTACGCCACATTGTTCCCGCAACTGCAAACACTGATGTCGGCCGAGGACGACCTTATCGCCAACATGGCCAATCTTTGCGCCTGTCTGCGCGACACTTTTCATTTCTGGTGGGTAGGCTTTTACCGCGTTTACGGCGAGGAACTATTGTTGGGTCCCTTCCAAGGTCCTTTGGCATGTACGCGTATCGCCAAGGGTCGCGGCGTTTGCGGAAGCGCCTGGCAACAAGAGCGTTGCATCATCGTTCCCGATGTAGAGCAATTTCCCGGACACATCGCTTGCAGCAGCGCATCGCGCTCGGAAATCGTGCTACCTCTTTTCAAAGACAACAAAATACTGGCCGTCCTGGACATCGACAGCGAATACTTGAATCATTTCGATGAAACAGATTGTTATTGGTTGGAGAAAATACTCGCACTACTATAGCGAATGAAGGATTCACTTGCCGGGCACCAAAGCCTTTAAGGCATCTTCGGTGAGGCGATAGGTTGTCCATTCGTCCAAAGAAATGGCGCCCATGGCTCGATAGAAATCGATGCTCGGTTGGTTCCAGTTGAGGCAAACCCATTCCATGCGTCCACAACCGCGCTCCACAGCCGTTTTGACCAAATGCAAAAAGAGCGCCTTGCCATAGCCTTTGCCTCGATGCTGCGGATACACATACAAGTCTTCGAGATAAATGCCCGCCTTACCCACAAAAGTGGAAAAATTGTGAAAATATAGCGCAAATCCCACAGGCTCACCCTCTTGCTCGGCAAACACCACTTCGGCCACTTCTTTCTCGAAAAGCCATTCGTGCAGTTTCGCTTCGGTGGCAATCACCTCGTTTTCCATTTTTTCGTAGCGGGCAATGCCCTTTATAAAATTCAGTATCTGAGGAATATCCTCCGCCGTTGCCTTTCTTATTTCCATCGTTATCGTGTTTATCGGCGGCAAATGTAAGCTTTTTTCACGCTTATTAAGCATAGTTGTGAAAGGCTTTGCGTAAATTCGCCGTTTGTATAATCATCAACATAGCTCATTATGAAAACCAAACAGATTATTTTTATCGGCATGCTGCTTATTTCCAGCATGTTTGCGCAAAACATCAGCGCACAGAACATTGAAAACACGCCTTACATCGAAGTGGTTGGTAGAGCCGAAAAAGACATTCTTCCCGACGAAATCTACCTGAGCATCAGCATCAACGAAAGCGATTACGGCAAAGAATCGAGCCTGACAGCCAAAGAAAAACAAGTCATCAAAAGCCTGGAAAATCTCGGCATCGACATCAAGGAACAGCTGCGCGTGAAAGACTTGGGCAGCAATTTCAAGAAATACATTTTACGCAAGAACGAGGTGATACTCAGCAAGGAATACGAATTGAAAACCTCTTCGGCCAAACAGGCGGCGCAAGTGATGATTGCCCTCGAAAGCATCGGTGTTTCCAAAGTGAACATCACCAAAGTAGATTGCAGCCAAACGGAAACTTACCGCGACCAGTTGCGCGTGGAAGCCATCAAGAACGCCAAGGCCAAAGCCGAACAACTTTGCAACGCCATCGGTCAGACTTGCGACAGAGCCATTTACATCGTGGAACAAAATTATGGGCACCGCGTCTACAACGCCGTACCCATGTTCAAAGCTGCTCTGAGCAGAAGCGAATCAGCCGATGCTGCAGCCGTTCCCGATTTGGAATTCGAAACCATCACTTTGGAAAGTAGTGTGGTGGCGCGCTTTATGATCAAGTGAGCAGCGCCGGCGGCGGAACGCCGCCGGCGCCCCCGCCCTTTATCGTATCAACACCTTCTGACCATCGATAATGTACAAGCCCTTTGAAAGCGATTCGAGGGGCTTGTTCACTTTCTGTCCGAAAATATTGTAAATCGCACTATTGGGAGCTATCTCAATGCGAACAATACCATCAGTACCCTGACGCAAAATCACCAACTTGGTAATAAAGACATTGGTGCCCGCCACCGAACGAACTATTTTGAAGCTTTTGCTTCCGGCTGCTTCGCTCAGCGAGTAAGTTTGGGTATTGGGCTTCTGACCGAGCGCGATATTGTTCCAACGCACTTCCTGGCCTTCGTCAATAACAAATCCGTTGTCGAAAAGATAATAAAGCGTACCATTGGCATCGGTGTCTTTGTTGCGGAAAGCCGTAACTTCCATCTGGTCGTCGGCCTGCAGCGCCTCGTCAAGACTGATAAGCACATAGTCGCTTTCAATATTGGCCTTCTTAGCATTGATACTCAGCGTGTGATAATCGGCATTCACATAATTGACACGACCTTCACTGGCGCCATGTCCGCTAGCCACACCACCTTTTTCGACAGGCGTTCCATGGGCACTCTGCCAGAAATACACCGCATTTTCGGGCGTTTCAGGTTCTGAAGGTTCAGATGGTTCTGAAGGTTCAGAAGGATTCGTTGCCTGCAGCCATTCCCATTCCAAACTGGCCATGATGAACGGACCGATAGCCTTACCTTCGTTGCTCACCACCGTCACATCGCTGCCGCAGAGATAATAACTGGCGCTACCGTCGCGCTGACGATTGTTGGACGGGCCCAAGCCTGCCGAACGACAACTTTGGTTGATATTGATGCTGCCGTCGTTGTTTACCGTGATGAAAGTTTCCAACGCACCTTTATAAGCCGCTTCGGCCGTTTCGCGATACGATTCGTCAATCAAGCCCAAACGCAAAGCCTTCAGATAAGAGTAAGCAAACATACACGAAGCCGAAGCTTCCAAATAATTTCTATTACCACAAGTACCTTTATAACTGTCGTCGTATTGCAACAACTGATACCACACGCCGCTAACAGGATCTTGCCAAAGTTTCAGTCCGGCAGCCACTTGCGAGAGAATATCCTTCAAGGCCTGATAATCTTCGTGCGTGGCAGGCATCAATTCCAATACATCGGTGAGGGCAGCAAAATACCAACCCATACCACGTCCCCAAAATTCGCTCGAACAGCCCATATACTCACCTCCGGTCTTGGCCCAGAAAGAATTAGGATCTTTGGGTTCGGCACTCCAGCCATGATAATTCAACTGTAAATCCTTGTCGTAAGTATGACGATGAATGGTGATAAACTGATTGGCCACATCGCTCCAGCCTTCCATATCGTCGGCCGCAAAATGATGCAAATATTCGGCATAGAAAGCAGCACCCATATACAAACCATCCAGCCACATCTGATTGGGATAGACATCCTTATGATAGAAACCACCTTTGCCATCTTCCTTCTGAATACGAGAATATTCGTAGCGCAAATAATGGTAGAGATAATCGGCAGCCGCTTTGTACTTGGCCGCATTGGCATCGCCCTGCGACGTTCCCTTAGACAATTCGCGGTCGTATAGTTCGAAGAAAACCTTACCCGAAGCAATGTTGTCGATATTACCTTTTTTGAAATTTCTGAAACTACCGTCGCTATTGAGCGCGGCATCGGCATAAGTCTGACACCAAGCATAAGCTGTTTGCGTCCAGTCGTCTTCGGGATATTGTGTGGTACATTTCAAGATAGATTTTGTCACCAGACCGCTCACGTAATCCCACGATTTCATGGCCGACCAAGCTTCGCCCTGCGAGAGCACCATACGCTTAGAGTAATCGCTGTCTTTGGCCGTCATCGGCTCTTTCTTAGGCTGCACCAAATCGTCGATGGTAGCGCCGGCTCCGTATTTTCCTGTCAGCACCTCAGGCACTTGCATCACATCGATGTAAGGATATTGATAAGGCACTTCCATGTTTTGTTCGGTATTGGTAGCCTCGCCATAGTTCTGGAAGCCGTAATTGTTGCGGTTCAGGTAGAAAATATCACTAGAATTGCCAAATACACAAGCATTATTCACGCCTTCCACCACATAATTGCCTTCGATGAGCGCGTGCGAATTATCATTGATACCGATGGCCTCCGCATTGCCGGGACAATTGTAATAATTATTAAGAACGTGAATATACACCCAATCGGCCACCGGCAAACGACGGTTGCAGCCATTTCCCCAGATATTGTAGGCATAAGTAATGTATTGCAAATAACCTTTGCTCCAGCCCACTCCGTTGGAATAAGGATGCGAATAACTTCTTTCGGTATAACGGAAAATATTCCAAGAATAGGTGACGAATTGTTCGCTACCCTCGCGCTTGCCGCTATCGAGATTGCCATCGAGTCCGTCGATAAATTCGCAATGGTCAATCCACACGTGCGTGGCACCATTGTTCGAGATAAGATCGTTTCCGCCAACGTCCACACTACCAGGGCCTTGGAAAATAAGGTTGCGGAAGATGATGTTTTCGTTGCTGATGTTGATGGCAAAAAAGCCCGACTTGCGGTAGGCTTCTGAATCGTCGCCCGTGATGTCGATGATGAGCTGACGCGTTTTCAGTTCGCGTTCCTCGTTCACGGAGGCGCCATTGCTCAGCGTGCCGCCGGTGCCGGAAGAGGTGCTGTATCGATCGAGATTAGCATCGATGAGTTGCTGCTTCAATTCGGGCGTCACATACCATTTCGTGCAAAGTCTGGCGCCATTGATACCGATGATACTTTTGTTGGATACGCCTTTGATATCCATTTGTTTAGAGACAATAAAATCGCCTTTCGATCCATCCAAATAAATAATATCGTTAGCCTTGATGGCATTGATAATGGCTTGATAATCGTCGCCGCCGGAGGCTGTCAATACGATGCTTTTAGGATTGTCGGCGCGTTGGCCACCGTCCAAGTTGTAGGGCGTTCCGTTGACATCGCTGCAAGTGCCCCAACCAAAGGCATTGAGACTGATATAGGGCCTAGCATCGGCCGCGTAGGCATAACTTGCAGATAATAACATGGAAACCAGGAGCGTAAGGCTCAAAAGTTTATTTTTTCTCATATCGTTTAGTTTTAATTTATCACAAACAGCTTGCGAAGATACATCAGGAAAGAGCGAGAAAAAATATATCCATGTTAAAATTTCAAGAACTTGCGGGAAAATGACTATTTTTGGAAATCATTTAAACGAAACAACTATGAACATTGGAGATAAACTTCCCGATATCTTGGGCATCGACCAAGCGGGCAACGAAATCAAGAGTAGCGATTATCGCGGACGAAAAATCATTCTGTACAGTTATCCGAAAGCCAACACCAGCGGTTGCACAGCCGAAGCATGCAGCCTGCAGGCGCATAAAGACGAACTGGAAGCTTTGGGCTACAGCATCATCGGAGTGAGCAAGGACAAGATGGAAGCGCAGAAAAAATTTGCCGATGCGCAAGGCCTTGATTTTCCGCTCATCGCCGACACCGACACCACACTTTTGCAGACTTTGGGTTGTTGGGGCGAAAAAGTGGCTTGCGGCCGTCGTACCGTGGGTATTTTGCGCACTACCTATTTGGTGAACGAAGAGGGCGTCATCGAAAAGATTTTCACGCCCAAAGAAATCAAGACAAAAATACATGCCGAACAGATTTTGGATTACATTAAAAAATAAAGTCATGAGAAAGAGATTTTCGTGGAGCAGTTTGATGCTCCTTTTGGTGATAGGCCTGAGCCTCAGCGCTTGTCAGTGTAAGAAACAGCAGAACGAGTGCCGTGAGGCTTGCCCGCAAGGCTTGGCCGAGCAACGCGAGGCCATGCGCGACGAAATTTTGGCGCGCATCACGGGTGCCAGCATGCCCCAAGCCCAACTGAACATCATGGACTTCGGCGCCATCGCAGATGGCGCCGCCAACTGCCAACCTGCCTTTGTTCAAGCCATTGCCAAGGCCAAGGAAATGGGCGGTGCCCGATTGGTGGTGCCCGCCGGCATTTATCATCTTTGCGGTCCGCTGCATTTGCCCAGCAACTTCTGCCTCGATTTGCAAGAAGGCGCCGTGTTACGCTTCGACAGCGATCCCAAACATTATCTTCCCATCGTCAAGACCAGCTGGGAAGGCACTTTTGTCAACAATTACAGTCCTTTCATCTACGCCTACGGACAACACGACATCAGCATCGTTGGTAAAGGCACCATCGATGGCAATGCCACCAACAGTTTTGCCGAATGGCGCAAGCAACAAAAGCAAGGCAAAGACCTGAGCCGCCAATACAACCACGAAGGCACGGCGGTGGAAGAACGCAATTTTGGCGAAGGCTATTATCTGCGTCCACAACTCATTCAGTTCTTCAACTGCGAAAGAATCACCCTGAAAGATGTTTTCATCACCCAATCTCCTTTCTGGTGCGTGCACTTGCTCAAGTCGAAAAACATCATCTGCGACGGTCTGCGCTACGATGCCAAACTGGCCAACAACGACGGCATCGACCCAGAATACACCCAGGATGTACTCATCCAGAACATCATCTTCAACAACGGCGATGACAATGTGGCCATTAAGAGCGGTCGCGACCACGATGGACGCAAAGAGGCTTGTCCCTCGGCCAATATCATCATCCGCAATTGTCAGTTCAAGGGCTTGCACGCTGTGGTGCTGGGTAGCGAAATGTCTTCGGGTATCGAAAATGTATTCGTTGAAAATTGCACCTACGCCGGTTATTGCAAACGCGGTATCTACTTCAAAACCAATCCCGATCGCGGCGGTTTCATCCGCAACGTTTTCGTAAACAATTGCGAATTCGGACAAGTGGAAGACCTCTTTTTCTTCACTTCGAAATATGCGGGCGAAGGCATGGACAATCATCATTTCTCGCAAGTGTACAACGTCTTTATCGAAGATGTTCGCTGTCAGGAAGCTACGGCTGCCGCCATCGTTTTGCAAGGCACGCAGAAAGAACCGCTGCACGATATTTACTTTACGCGCGTAGATGTAGATAAAGCCAAAGTGGGCCTATCGATGGAAGATACCCGCAACATCAGCTTCACCGATTGTCATTTGGGCGGTTATGCCGGCGTTCCCACCACGGCCAGCGCCAAAGACAAGATTTTCGAGAAATAATCGTCTTCGAAATAAGCGCTCAGGCTTCCTGTTTTCCAAAAGCAGGAAGCTTTTTTTGCTAATAAAGATTGCACATTGTTAATAGGCAAGCAGGCGATGGCTACATAATCTTATTATTTCTTAAAAAAGAAGTCAAAATATTGTGCATTTCAGAAATGCTGTACTTTTGGGGCCATCAAACAAAAACAACACAAAAACCGAATTCAATCATCAACCTTTCTTTTCATCCTTAATTAATTTACCATGAAAACACTACTTACCCTTTCAACGGCCATGTGCCTGCTCAGCTGCGGATCTTGTCATGCTCAGAAAATGAACGACGAGATGCCCTACGACAACTCCACCGTGCAAACCCTCAATCTGAACCGCTATTTGGGCGATTGGTACGAAATTGCTCGCTTCGACCATTCTTTCGAACGCGACATGGACTACACGCGTGCCTACTACGAACTGCGTCCCGACGGCAAAGTGGACGTGTTCAACTCGGGCTTCAAGCACGGTAAATTCAAGATGGCAAAAGGCAAAGCCAAACTCACCGACGATCCGGCTAGATTGCGCGTATCTTTCTTCGGACCATTCTACTCCGATTACAGGGTGCTCTACATCGACCCGAATTATCAATATGTGTTGGTGGGAAGCAAAAGCCCTAAGTATCTGTGGATATTGTCGCGCAAACCGCAAATGGATGTCACAAGCAAATATCTGCTGGTGAACGAAGCCGCCATGAGAGGCTACGACGTGGACAAACTTATTTGGGTAAAGCAATACCGATAATTTTTCAATGTGAATGTGGTGAGAGTGCTTGCCGCCGGGGGACCCGGCGGCAAGCACCTTTCATTCCCCCAACCCTCATTTCCTCAGCTTTTCATCACCCGGCCTGTCCCTTTCACTTTCCGGCGAAAAACATTACCTTTGCCGCCATCATGGAAAAGAGCTACACACTAAATCAACGTTCCGGATTGATACTCGAAGGCGGCGGCATGCGCGGCGTCTTCACCATCGGCGCACTCGACAACCTGATGGACCGCGGCATACGTTTTCCCTACAGTATCGGAGTCAGTGCCGGCGCCTGCAATGGCCTGTCGTACATGTCCCATCAACGCGGACGCGCCAAAATGAGCAACATCGACCTGATGGAAAAATACCATTACATTAGCCTGAAAAACCTGATTTTCAAAAGAAACCTCATCGACTTCGATTTACTTTTCGATGTCTTCCCCAACCAGATCTGCCCTTACGATTATCCGGCTTTCGCCCAATGCAAGGAACGCTTCGAAATGGTCACCACCAGCTGCGAAAGCGGCCAGGCCTGCTACTACGACGAACACGAAAATCCACAGCGCATTATTGATATTGTGCGGGCTTCCAGCAGTTTGCCCTTCGTCTGCCCCATCGCATACGTAGACGGACAGCCCATGTTGGACGGCGGCATTGCCGATTCCATTCCCCTGCTTCGCGCCCGCAGCCAAGGCTACGACAATAATCTGGTGATTCTCACGCGCAACCAAGGCTATCGCAAGAGCGACAAGCCGAGCCGACTTTTCGGATTCTACCGGCAATATCCTCATCTTCGCGAAGCTATCAGAAATCGCAACGCGCTATACAACAAACAGTTGGATTATGTAGAAAAAGAAGAGGCCGCAGGCAATATCATCGTGATTCGTCCCGAAAAACCCATCCAGGTAGATCGCATGGAACGCAATACACAAAAACTGCTCGACCTCTATCAGCAAGGCTACGACGCGGCAGCCTCGCTCCAAATCAATTTTTAAACTAGTTCTTCAAGTAATACGACACCGAAGTCACCACGCGCACTTTCTTGATATAAGGCGTGTTCTGATCTCGGTTGCTGATGGTAAAAGTGCCTTGGCTGGCATCGCTGATCTTGCCGAGTTTACTGCCCGAATCTTTGGCAAATTTTTCGGCTGCTTCGCGCGCATTACGCGTAGCTTCTTCTATCATTTCCGGCTTGATGTCGTTCAAAGCCTCGTAGGTAAATTCCACGGGATTTTCCCAATTGTTTTCCGCAATCAGCACATTCTTGGTAAGCAATTCCGACTGACGCGACATCAACGAACGCACCAAATCCACCTGCGAACTGCAAACGGTAATCACCGAAGTGGCAATGTATCGGTAAGCGCGGTTGTTGTCGCCATATTCGTTGGCAAATTTGTCCGAAATGGAAGGATTGGCCACCGACACTTCTTCGCCCGCAATGCCATTGCGCTGCAAAAAGCGTAGCACTTCCTCCTGCTGACGGGCAATTTCGGCATACAATTGCTGATTGTCGTTAGACATCACCTTGAAAGTAATGGGCCAAATTACCTTGTCGGCTTTCACCTCGCGTTCGCACAAACCTTTCACATACACCGTTCTGTTGGAACTGCGCATCACTTTGACGGCCACGGGCATCATCGCACCCAAAAACATCAGTCCCAGCATAATACAAATGCCGCCGTAGAATTTTCCTTTGTCCATGGTAATAAGTTTATTGCTTGATATCGATATACATCACCTTTACGCCCATGTGAGTATCTCTGGCACGACGCTTATTCAGCCAATTGGTAAAATCGGCAAAACTCAATTGTCTTGGCAATCCATCTTGCAACTGCGTATCGACAGCCTTTGTGAAAGGATTCTCAGAGAAAATGACGTAGATACGATTTCTCTCAACAGGCGCCGAAGAAGTCAAAGTATATTCATCTACGATGGCTTTTTCCTTGGGTTCCTTATCTATAGAGAAAAATACATATTCTTGTCCGTGCTTCACCGGATACAAACCATCGGCATCACCCGCATAAGGGAGCAAGCAATATGCATCGGGGGCCTCATCTACCAAATACACAGCCACATAACCATCGGAAGGAGCCTTGAAATGCAGATACATATCGTCGCCCGTTCTGAAGTGCGTGTCGGCAAATTTCAGGTCGGTACCGTTTTTCAATACAGAAGCAGAGAAATCGGCAATCTCGTTGCTCACCGCGCGGGCCATACCACAAACACTACATTTCACCACCAACATATCTTGCACAAACTCAATACTATACACAGGATCTCCAACATTTTCCAGCCATTCACCCTTCACCTCGACAGAACTCAATTGAGAGAAAAAGGTATGATCGCCTGCGTCATCGTGGGTCTCTGTCTGCATGGTGCTTTGAGCCACCACCGTGCCGAATTCTTGTGCCAAGGCTTGCAACTTCGCTTTTTCCAAGGCAAAAGCTTTTGCCTCATTCACAGAGACATCGCCTTCAGCATAATAGACATATTCTCCACAAACTTTCTTATTTCGCTGTGCCGAGAGAGAAAAGGCAACAGAGAAAAGCAACAGAAATCCCAGTAGTTTTATCGCTTTCATTATTGTTTGGTTCATATTATTCAAGGGTCGTATTTGAGTTGACATCCTCAGCGTTATCTGTGGCCACCTCGATACGATTGTTCAACTTGAGTGCCTGCCAATCGGAAGTAATATAGTTCGATACAGAAACCGTCGGCGTCTGGCGCTTATCATTAATCAGAATGGATTCTCTACCCACATTATCTCTAACGTATTCACTAAGTTCCATCAAGGTGATGTCACCCTTGGTTTCTTGCAGTTTTTTCAAAAGGAAGTAAGTGAACATTCCATGACCTTTATCCTTGTAGGGCATAGCGGTTTCGTCGTTAGATACAGCGCTGAAAACAATGGTATTTCCGGTGGGGACAGCCATTTTAGGCTTGATAGCCACACCACGAGCATCGGCCACCATACCTCCATCACGTTTCGAACCGCTGAAACAAGCATCCATAAACACCATCACCGAGCGAGCTTCCATAGCCCCCAACTGCGCATAGATATCAGTCAGAGAGAAACGGACACCAGTACTCTTGCCATTGGCATCGGTAGGCAGCAAATATGCATCACGACTCGATTCATCGGGAATACCATGACCAGCATAATAGAAAATAACGTCCATATCGCCACCACGCACAGAGGCCAAGGAAGTAATCTTGTCCATAGCTTCGAGCATGATACCATATGAAGCATCCGTGTAGAGCAATACATTCTTTTCGGGAACACCCAAAGTTTTCTGGCAATACTCAGCAAAAACTTCGCCATCGTGCAAGGCAAAAGGCACCTTGGGAACACGGGTATAATTTTCGTTGGCAATCACCACTGCATAAAGACTTTCGTTCTGAGAAGCATTTTGAGGAATGTTCACATCCACATCGGAGCGGATAGCGCCCACCTTGACAGATTGCTTGCCAACATTAGGTCCATTGCCCGATTCTGCGGCATACATTTCGCCCGAGAGAGGATCGAAGGTCACGTCTACCACAGTTTCCACATAGTTCAAGTTTTTGTCCACATCGTAACGATAAGATTTTCCGGTAGGCATCACAAAGGTAATACCCGACAATTGCAGTTTATCGTTATTGATGTAAAATTCAGGATTTTCAAATTTCACAGCCGTCCAAGTACTTTCAAAGGTTTTGGCTTCGTTGTTGGCACGAGGCACGGGAAGAATAATGTTTCCATATCTCGATTCTACCAAGAACACTTCATGGTCGGCATCGTAAGGTTTCAGAGACATATCCTCGATACGAACCTTCTGTGCATAGTTGGCAATGTATTTCTTTTCAGCTTCTTCAAGAAGTTCTTTAGCCTTTAGCTTTCGCGTTTCTTCGGTCACACGCACTTGGTATTCGGCAATGGTTTCGTATGGATCCTTAGCTTGCCAGTCGCGGATACGGGGTTCCACATATTCCTTGGCAAATAATGAATACAAAGGAGCTTCCACTTCGGCAGTCGATTGACCGGCGCCATAGACTGTACCCGAAGAAGCATTGGCATTGTCAGAGAAAGCCACCAAAGAAGGAGCCACATCGACAGCCACTGTAGGAGCGCCCAAATTGGCCAACTTCATATTGATATTATCCAATTGTTCTTTATTACCCTTGTAACTGTAAGCCGTAGCTAAGGCAGTCATGTACTTTACGTTATTAGGGGTATTGTACACCACACTTTCCAGCACAGGAATAGCAGCCATGAAATAATTATCAGCCTGTTGGTCATACATCTTGGCATCTTTCTTCGATTCGGCCATATTCGAACGAACATAATTCATCACGGCCATATTGTAATAGTTCAAAGCCAAATGCTGAGAAATACCCAAGTTACTGGGAGAAAGTTTGTTCAACTGATCGTAGATGGCCAATGCACTCTGATAATCCTGCATTTCTTCGTACAACTGACCTTGCATGCTCAAAAGACCTTCGTCCTGTGGACTCAGTTCCAAAGCCTTACTGATGTACTCCTGCAATTTCACCTTATCTTCAATAATCAGACAAGTGTTGATAGCCATTTTCAGAACTTCCAAATTGGCAGGATACTGCATCATCATCTCATTCAGAACGCTCATGGTCATCTGATAATCTTGAACATTGGTGTGGGCCTTAGCCAAAAAGTAATACACATTCTGACGATTGTTGGCCACACCGGTATCGAGGTAAGCCCTCAAATACTTGATAGCACGGTTAAAATCTTGTGTATTGTAAGTATTGGCGGCAGCGAAGTATGCCATGGTCGGATACATTTCACCATGCATGGTCATGTCATTCCTAAATTCAGGCATCAAAGCCACATCCACATACGACTGAGCAGCTTTCAGCGCCTTGGCCGGCTGACCATGATTCGAATAATAAGCCGCTGCATTATACAAATAAGGATACAATTCACGGATAACACCTTTGGCCTGGTTGTAAGCAGGTGTACTAGGTGAATACATAGTAATAATGGCTGCATAATCATCGTAACAAGTCTGTAGCGCCGTGTACAACTGATCGTCAGAATTTGCCTGCGTCTTCAGCAAATTAAATTGTTGATAGTTGGCAGCCGCTTTTTCTATATTCTGCGCCTGAACCAGACAGACAGCCATCAAAAACAAAATAATGATTCCAAAAAATCGTCTCATAAAAATTATATTATAATGCATCTACGAAAATCATTGAAACACTGATACGACGATATTCACCGCCCTTACCTTTGCTCAGTTCGATATGATACTTGTAATCAACATCCATATCAGAAACCCCCTTGATATTATTGGTAATGTACTGACCAACACCCAAGGCACGCAACATTGCCAATTGTTCGTTCTGAGTAATACCACCCTTCTTGGTCAGCGTAATATTACTTAGTTCATTGCCCTTATACATGGGTTCTTTTTCCAATTCTCCATAACAACCATCGTAAGCAATCTTGCCATGAATAGGCATAGAATCGGCCATACCCGTGATATGAAGAATCAGTTTCTTACCTTCCTTAATATACTTCGAGAATTCGCCTTCGAAAGCTTCCTTCATAATGGACAACATCGACATAGCCGCGCCGGAATCTTCCACTTTGTACTTACCGGGAGCAAAGTCTTCTTTGGCAGAGAATCCCACTTCCACCTCGTACGACAATTCGATACTATAGTTTCTGATATTATTTCCTTCGGCATCTACATCCGTTTTGATGTCGGTGTTAACCGAGATGTTGGTATGGTCGGAAATCACATTTCTTTCCTTGGCGGTTTCAATCACGGCCGTCTTAATTTCCTGAAGCATCACTTCTTGCATATTGGTCTGTTGAACCAATTCGAGAGGCACAAATTCTTCTTCAGACACCAAGAATTCAACATCACGTTTTTCGGTGTTGTCGTAAGTATAAGACTTACCTGTAGATTTGTTATACACTTCGGCATAAATCAACTCAAACTTATCGTCCTCGGTAATACCATACTTCGCGTTACGGAATTCCAAATTGCCGGGATCCATAAAATCGGTCACTTCTTCGTTAGGAACGGCCAAATAAATAGAAGGCATATTGTCGAAATTCACCGCCAACATATTAGACTCGGTGCTGTAATTACCCAAAGACACTTCCGACATCTGTACCATATTTTCAGCCAACTGAGTAGAAATTTCCTGTTCAAAAAGACGCATTTGCTGTTCACGGCTTTCATCGTTTACACGAAGTGAGTAGGCTTCCATACTTTCATTAGGCATCTGCTTCAGCCATTCAGCCATATTCTTATCTACTTGATCTGAAATCAATTGCTTGTAATAAGGCACCAAAGATGTCATCAACTTATAGACGATGGACAAATAATTGTTATACACCAGGAACACCTGATTATCAGCACCTTCAATAAAAATAGTTTCTGTAATACCGCCATTTTCATTGGTAAACGACAAACGGTCTTTGTTGTCGAGCAAGTTGACGATAACAATGCTGTCTTGAGATGTCAAAACCGACACATATTTTCCGCTGGGATGGAAATCGCAATGCTTTGCTTCTCCCAATTCGCCATAAGTTCCTTGCAAGGTAAAGTGTTGAGTATCATAGATAGACAACACACCATCGGCTGTTACCACGGCCATAGACTTACTATCGTCCGAGAAGCTGAAAGCGTTCACCTTGCTATCTTTCTGCAAAGTTGTACGCAGGTTCTTGCTTTCGTAATTCCATACTGACAACGAAGAATCGCAGGCACTGGCTGCCAAGAAATAAGAATTCGGACTCACAGCCATATAATTAGCCGTAAAAGCCGTAGGAATATTCACGATAGGTTCGTAAGTTCTAGCATCGTACACCAGAATCTGGTTTTCAGTAGAAATAAGGAAATTTTTGGCATTCGGTGTGTAAGCGATCGCACTGGGATTGACCAATTTCTTATACGACTTGAGAAGAACATCCACACCATGAAAATCGTATACAGAGACTTTCTTCACATCCTTTTTCTGAGAAAGAATGGCATAAGACGAACCAGAAGGATTAATTTTCAACGACTTAATCATTCCATCAACTTCACAAATCGGAAAGCTCCTCATGGTAAAAGCTTGGGATTCATCGAAGAAGTATGAAGCCATATAATAGCTGTCAAAACCACTGGGACAAGCTTTCGTAGTAAACACGTACTCGCTCTTGTACTGGCCGCCTTCCGATTGCGCCATCAGCGGAGCGGACATCATAATCAATGCAAAGGCAATCATGCTGAAGATTGCCTTCATGGGCACATTTTCCATAAATCTCTTTAGTTTAGTTAATATTTATATTTATATTTATTCCACTTTCTCGTACACAGCCGTCACGCCAAATTCGTCTTCGTAGGCGAGCGTCTGCAAGGTCAGTTTGGTAATATGATATTGTTTGGGGATGATAGCGTCGCTGATTTCCATTTTGTGCAAATGCGTGAACAGCGTCTTGTCTACCGTCCAGGTGAAATGCGAAGCTTCTTCTTCCTTGATATCTTCGGCAGCATCCCAGGTAAGGCCCGTGCCATCAGCATTGTAACGATAATACATCGAGCCCGAACGCCACAGTCCGATAAGCAGGTCGGGATCCACTTTCAGTTTTTCAAACACTTCGGGTTCAATCACTTCCGGTTGATGTACACGCTTCTGATAACGAATCACAAAAACGGCAGTAGCCGCCAAAGCCACGAGCAACAAGCCCATCAGCAAAAATACTTTCTTGTTTCTCATCTCATTACAGTTTTTTCAGTTTGATAATCTCAGGCGTCTGATCTTTAAACTCCGGCATCGACATACCGATGGAAGCATTCACGTAAGTGGGATCGCAAACATAATATTTACGGCCGCCATAATTGAAAGCATCGCCCGTCAGCTTGGGATCCGCCTCAAAACTTACCGCCGTGGCCACATGACCTTCGTATTGCAAACCCAGCACTTTGGCCTCGGTAAGCTGGGTCACCAGCCAAGAAAACAAAGCCGAACGGTCTTCGCAATCGCTGTAAGGATAGGCAATTACTTCTTCGGGATAAAAATATTTTTCGTAGCCGAATTGCTGTTCGTCGGTTTTATAGGCAAAAGCCGATTGCACGAAAGCAAGCAAAAGCGCCACCATTTCCTGCTGACTGTAACGCGATTTCTGTGCCGAGAAATAATCGAGCAAAGCCTGTTGCGCTTCGGTGGGCGCATCGGTGCTGAAATAAATGGGGAACACCGTCATGGGCACATCGTCCAGATAAGCCATGTGACTGGAGTTGTAAGGCAATTGCAAAACAGCTTTTTGCTTAGGCACTTGCAGGCTGCGTTTCTTGTCGCATGCGCCAATTTTCAGCGTCTGATCGAAATCGAGACCCATCTGTCGCAACACCTGATCTTGTTCGTTGAAAGCGTAAGAATAAATGCTTTCCTTGGCCGTGCCGCCGCCATAAACGGTATAATATTTGATGTTTTCTTCGTTTTCCTTGAAGCGGAAAAAGATATACGAATACACTTCCTTGTCGTTGTCGATGGCCAACAAAAGCGTCAACTTGCCCGATTCGCGTCCGCGAGCCAATTTCACCTTGTAACCACCCTGATTGCGAAGCATATAGAAAAGGAAAAGCACGCGGTCGTCGCTATTGCTGTGGATGGTTTCGGCCACCGAACGCAACAAACAGAAATGTCCCCAATCGTTCAAACCGAAATTCTTCGCCTGCTCATCGATGGCTTTCCACAGACTTTCGCTTTCGTATTTGCAACGCGACATAGCACGGAAATAAGCCGCCGCATCGTTTTCCTTGGCGCCTTTGGATTTCACGCAAAGACTCTGGCTGCAAGGAATGGTCAAAGGACGTCCGTAGAAATCGATCTGCGCCTGATAACCATTGTACACGCCCGGCTTGATTTGATTGGGCACATAAGCCTCGCTGCTGCCTTGCTCGCTTACCACGGTGCGCATGGCATAAGCACCCGGAGCTGCTGCGCCCGCATGAGTGGTGGGCTGCGTGGTTTCGTCAAAGTTGATGACGGTTTCCGTTGCCTCGGTACCGGGAGCCACCGGCGCTGCCGTCAATTTAGGTCGCCCCAGACGCAAAGCCGTTTGCTTCATATCTTCGTACACCTGCCACTGACGTTCCATAAAGGCCGCATATTCCTCGTTCTGTCTATCGGAAAAAGCCTTGAACTCGGCATCGCGCTGCTCTTCGAAAGCCGCGAAACGACTATTGATCTGATCCAAATAATCCTGATTGAAATTGCTCTGCGCCGCAGCTGTCAGACAAAGGCCAAACAACAACGAAATCAGACTTAACTCCTTGTATCTCATAACTTTAATGAAAGAATCGGCAAACATTCGCCAAAAGTAATTTGCAAATGTAATGAAAGCTCTGCGAAGAATAACAAAAAGGCAAAGAAAAAGTTGCGAAAGTGATATTGATAGTTTTTCGCTAAGCTTTGGGGATGACGTTGCCACCCTCGGCATCTTAGAGGGAGGGGCCCGCCGCGAAGCGGTGGGAGGGATGAGTCGGAACTCGCTTCCGACGAAGTCATCACAAAGCTTAGCGAAAAACCGTATCACCAGAGCCAAGCCGACTGTTCCGAGAAAGACTGCCAGTTTTGCCAAGGCTATAAAACATGCAGCGCTCGCATTCGCGAGCGCTGCGGTCATTATTCACAGAATGAAATTTCAAAGAATGTATCGATAAACTTTATTCGGCAGTAGCCAAAGGTGAAGCCTGGGTGTAAACGCGAGTGGCAAGCTCTTTATCCAGCTGATACATACCGTATTTGTCGTTTTCTACGGCTTCGGCAGCAAAGATCTGGTCGCGGGCATTTTCTTCTTCTTCCACCTGTTCGTTCACAAACCAAACCAACATATTGGACGAAGCAAAATCGCGGTCTTCAGCAGCGATGGCAGCCAAGTTGTTGATAAGAGAAGTCACCACTTTTTCGTGCTTGAGGGTTTCCTGGAACATTTCCAAAACAGAATCCCATTGGGTACGCACTTCGGCCAAAGGCTTGAGTTCCACCTTGGCATCGCGCGAGTTGAGGTAATTCATAAAGATGCGTGCATGATCTTGTTCTTCGAGCCATTGCACATAAAACCAATTGGCAACACCCTTGTAACCCTTAGACTCGGCATCGAGCGACATAGAAAGATATAAATAGGCCGACCAAAGTTCGGCATTGATCTGCTCGTTGATGGCAGCATGTAATTTTTCGCTTAACATAATAGTTCGTTTTTAAATGATGTCCCAACATTGAGACAAGCAAAGGTAAAATCGACAAGAAGGATTTGCAAGCATCAGCCTCATAATTATTCTAAAAAATTTGCAGAAAAATCTTTAGCTTTGCGGCCTACTATCGTTCGGCAGAAATTTCGCAAGAACAGCCGGACAATTAAAACATTACGACTATGATTTATTTCGACTCAGACTATATGGCCGGCGCGCATCCCCAGGTGATGCAGGCGCTCGTGGAAAGCAATCTCGAACAGACCACCGGTTACGGCAGCGACGCCTACACCGCCCAAGCAGCAGCATTGATCCGTCAGGCTTGCGATGCTCCACAGGCACGCGTACATTTTCTGGTGGGCGGCACACAAACCAACGCCACCGTCATCGACGGATTGTTGGCGCGACATCAGGGCGTGTTGGCGGCCGAGAGTGCGCATATCAATGTGCACGAATCGGGCGCCATCGAAGCCTCCGGGCATAAGGTGCTGACACTTCCCCAGCACGAGGGCAAAGTGAAAGCCGACGAAGTAAAAGCCTATATCGACGAATTTTACCGCGACGACAGCTACGAACACATGGTAGCGCCGGGCATGCTCTACATTTCATTCCCCACAGAATATGGCACGCTTTACAGTTTGCAGGAACTCAGCGACTTGAGCCAAGTGTGTCACGAAGCCGACATTCCGCTTTACGTGGACGGAGCCCGCTTGGGCTATGGTTTGGCCGCCAGCGATGTCAGTCTGCCCGACCTGGCGCGTCTTTGCGATGTTTTCTATATCGGAGGCACCAAAATGGGCGCACTTTTCGGCGAAGCCGTCGTCATCAACAACGACAAACTGCTGAAACATTTCTTCCCGCTCATCAAGCAACACGGCGCCTTGTTGGCTAAAGGCAGACTTTTGGGTGTACAATTCAAAGCCTTGTTCAGCAAGGGATTATACGAAGAAATCGGACGCGAAGCCGTGGCCAAAGCCCTGCGACTGAAAGCCGCCTTCGTAGAAAAAGGATATCAGGTAGAAGTGGATTCGCCCACCAATCAACAATTTTTCCGACTGCCCAACAGCCTTATAGACAGACTGAAACAAGAAGCAAGTTTTGAATATTGGGGACCGCGCGGACAGCAGGAAAGCGTGGTGCGTTTTGTCACGAGTTGGGCCACCAGCGACGAGGATATCGACCAACTTATTGCCCTGCTTTGAGCCGATTATTTCTCCGTTTCGTCGATAGGCATTTTGCCGTGGAGGTACATCAGTAGGCGCATTTTGCCTTCCTTGTCTTCCATAACGCTGAGAAAATCGCTGAGGTTCTCCTCGTCAAGGGTCACGAAAAAGAAGCGCACATAGTTGCCGTCGCGTTCCTCTTCGGAGATGGATTTTTCCTGGAAAGCGCTCAGTTGTGTGTCGAGATCTTGGTGGAATGCCTGCAATTGTGCTTCGTTCAGAGCGGAATAATCGAACATGGCAATCAGGCTGACGTCTTTCATGAATTTCTTGCCCGCTTGCTTGCCAACCAGCATTTTAATCATTTTCAAGCCTTCGCCTTCGCGAAAGAATTGAGCATCCTTGTCGTTTAGTTTGTGCTTGTTTATCAAATCGGTCAATTGCATCGTTGCCTGCGATTGCGCCAAGACTGGCAAGGCAAGCAGCATCCACAAAGAGAGGACAAGAAATCGTAATTTATTCGTTTTGTTCATAAAGATTCGTTTTTAAGGCCGCCAAAGATATAGCAAATTCTCGATAAAGACTTATTTTTGCAGCGCGATAAAACATCAACCAACACAGGAAAGACATTATGATTACCTTTATTATTTCTCTGAGTATCTTGATTTTAGGATATATTTTCTACGGAAAATTCGTCAATCGTATTTTTGCTCCGGACGATAGAATCACGCCCGCCATCAGCCAACACGATGGCGTTGATTTTGTGGCACTTCCTTCGTGGAAAGTGTTCATGATACAGTTTCTGAACATTGCCGGTCTGGGGCCTATTTTCGGCGCCATCATGGGTTCGCAATTCGGTACGGCCAGTTATCTGTGGATAGTTTTCGGCACCATTTTCGGCGGGGCCATGCACGACTTTTTTGCCGCTACCATTTCTATCCGCAACGGCGGCGAAAGCCTTACGCAAACCATCCGTCGCTATCTGGGCAAATATGTCAATTGGGTGATGTTGGCGCTTACCGTGGTGCTAATGCTCTTGGTGACAGCCGTTTTCGTTTCCGGACCGGCCGAAATTCTGGCCACGCTCACGCCCGATTGGATGAACGCTTATTTTTGGATGATAGTCATTTTCATCTATTACATTTTGGCCACGCTGCTTCCCATCGATAAAATTATCGGACGTATTTATCCGCTTTTTGCCATCGCTTTGCTGTTTATGGCTGTGGGCATTCTGGTGGTGCTTTTTGTTAAATGGCCGGCGCTGCCCGAAATTTGGAATGGTTGGGGCATCAAGCACGATCCCGCTCCGATTTTCCCGATGATGTTTATCTCCATTGCTTGCGGCGCCATCAGCGGATTTCATGCCACGCAATCGCCTTTGATGGCGCGTTGTCTGAAGTCGGAAAAGATGTGTCGACCGGTGTTTTATGGTGCCATGGTGACGGAAGGTATCGTTGCGCTCATTTGGGCGGCCGCCGCCACTTGCTTCTTCCAGCAGAACGGCATTGTGGACGCCGCTTCCGGCAAAGCCTTCAGCGGCGCGATGGTGGCAACCCGTATTTCTAAAGAATGGCTCGGTGCCGTGGGTGGCGTGTTGGCAATTCTGGGCATCGTGGCGGCGCCCATCACCTCGGGCGACACGGCGCTACGTTCTTGCCGCCTCATCCTGGCCGACCTTTTCCACATCGATCAGAAGAAAGTGGGCAAACGACTGCTCATCACCCTGCCTATCAGCCTCATTGCCATGGGCTTGCTCATCTTCAGCCTGTCCGATGCCAACGGTTTCAAAATTATCTGGCGCTACTTTGCCTGGACCAACCAAACCCTGGCCGTGTTCACGCTTTGGGCCATCACCGTTTTTCTGGCACGCGAACGCAAAGGCTTCACTTACCTCATTTCCCTGCTGCCTGCGCTTTTCATGACGGCCGTCAGCAGCGCCTACATCTGCATCGCGCCCGAAGGCTTCGGCCTCAACGTCAATCCATTCTTGGTCGGCGGCAGCTGCGCCCTGATTTTGCTGATTCTCTTCGTTGTCAAACAAAGGGGTAAATAGTTTCGCCGTCACGGCTGTTGCACCCTGCACTCTTCCATCACCAGGGCTTTTTCCATGACAAGTGTCTTGAAGAGCCATAATTGTTTCGTGGCAATGGTCTTGAAGCCTAGGTGTTCGTAGAAAGCAATGGCCGCTTTGTTTCCGGCAAACATTTCCACATGAAGGCAGGGACAAGCCATCTTTTGGGCGTATGCTTCCACATAAGCCATGTTGCGCGAGGCCACTCCCAGACCTTCGTACTCGGGCAGGGTCGTCATTTTCCTCACATACACCACCCCGTTTTTGGCAAACATCTGGAAAGTACTACTGAAGTCGTCCAGCTCGACGTCCCATACCAGCACCACCACTTTGTCCTTGCAGTCTTTTCGTATAGCGCGTTTCGAATAAGGCAGCATCCAACAAAACAGCCCTTTCTTCATCATCTCGCCGCTACTCTTACGCAAAATACGGTAGATGATATTAATCACCTCATAATCAGTATCTCTCGTAAGTATACGTTTTTCCATTGCTGTTGATTTTTAAAAAATTGCGCGGCAAATTTAGACACTTGCCCCAATCGTGCAACAGCATCCCTCCCCAAGGCGCCCATTTTTTCAATTTTTTTAGAATAATTAGGACTCGTACATTTTTTCTCCGACCCACAGCAATGCCCGCTATTTCCACTCGTTCCCCGCATTCCAGCCCCTCATTCCTCCAGCATTTCTCGCCATTCCTCGCCATTTACGCCCATCATTTACGTCCAACATTCGAACAGCAAAGCACTTACAACAGCTATAAACACACTAATAAGCGTTCCGGCCAAGACATATTCTGTTTTCGTGGTATCGGTATCCCGAAATCTAATGATTGATTTAGCAGCCAACAGAAAGCCGATAGCTTCATAATGATTGAGGAATATAAAGATAATTATCAACCATCGCTCAATACTACCAATCAAAGCCCCCGACTGAAACTTTGCATAATCACTGGCATCACCATTTTCTTCTTGCGGATTATGGACACTATACAATTTTAATATATGCTTGGTCAGAATATTGGCAGGCTTTGCATTAGTCAGAAAAACAAGAACGTACAACAAAATCAAGTTCCAATCTTCTGGCAAAGAATACATCGTACCGCACCAAACATTTTCATACATAAACGCAATGCAAATCAAGCAAAGCAAATGCGCCATCTGATCTATCACAAACGACCAGAAACCATCTTTTACTTTACAACAGTCTATGATCCAATGCGAAAATGCAATACATAGCGCAAAACTCCATGCTGACCAAGTCCACAAAGCCATCCACGACAGCAAGAAGACGATAAATGCATGAGCATAACAATGCCAACAAGCAAAACGTTTTTCCAATTTTTGCTTACACCACGCATCATTTTGTAAAAAGAAATCACTCAAAACATGAGCCAACAATAAGCGAAGAAACAAGTCAATAAACATAATTACTAAAATTAATAGATTCAAATACTCGTAAAGTCTCCGCTATTAAATGCCAACCACCCCCTTTTGCTCGACTATTGACAGAAGACTGGGAAATCCGCAAAATTCTTGAAATCTCCATCTCCGTCATCCCCAACAATCTTAAGTAAATCACCGCGCTCTGCTTGGCAGACAAAGCATTCACAATATTGTCCAACAATTGTATCTCATTCTTTATAATCTCTGTGATATCAGCATCTTTTGCCACCATACCGAAAGTAGAAGTCACCGAAGATCTTGTTATTCTATCCAAACCTCTCCCCGCAATATATATTGCCTCTCCATCCATGATATCGTGATTCCTATCCACAATACGCATTGCTCCAACCGCCATAGAAAAGCGCAAGCCAAAAGCCTTCAACAAAGGCGAACAATCTTCTGCGTCTGCCCAAGCCTTTATCCGACACTTCATCAACAAAGCCAATCTTAAGACATAATTTGGATTATCAACACAACATTCTATAGCATCGCCTTTCACAAGCCGACCCCAAAAAGGAATCTTTACATAACGTGCAAAATCGTCGAAACAGATATGCACTTCGCGCTGCAAATGGCGGAAACCCAACTCACTCAAAGAAGTCGAACCTATAATATCTGCCGATACAATACCAACCAAATTCATTTTTGCCATATTAATCCGGCACAAATATATAGAAAATGCTCGATAATCAAAAAATATCTACAAAATATTAGATATTTACAGAATATCCAAGAAAAGTCAGATAACACCTTATTGCATAAAACAAATTCTACATCGACAAAGCCATTAAAAAACATCGCTTTCAATATCTGTCATCGCATCGTGAACTCCAGAACTAAGCTTATTCACCAGAAATTCTTTTTGTAAGCCCCTGTTGCGTGTACCCACAATCAAGTTTCTTGCTTCCAATTCCAAAATGAGCGTTTCCACAATATCTTTCTTCAGTTTGTCAAAGCTTCCCCAAAACAAGAAGCAGACCCATCGCTTAGACATCATGCCGTGAACGCAGCTATATACATCGTTCTCGGAGAAATAAGCCGACTCGTAGGGATTTCTTCCAGGCTTGATGTTCAACAAATTATTAATGTTTCCCGACGAAAAGATTTTTGCCAGCATCGATTCCATGAATTGTTTGGCACAATAATTACGAAAATGTGAAAATAGCCAAAGCACAGCAAATACCAACAACAAGGCAGAACCCACACAGCCACCTAATCCCAGGGTCGAAATAAGAGTCCTGACTTGCGGTAACAATACAGAAAAAGTGGCCACCATAGACACGATACCCACCACATTACTAAAACGACTTGGCTTGTATATAGATGATAGATTTTCTTTAGACTGCTGTAGTTCCGAAGATATACGTTGCTCATACTTTTCATTCACTTCCTTCAGTTTCTTTTTCAAATTCAGATTCTCATATTCCATCAAATGCAAATCGGTTTGCAATTTGCGGATTTCATCCTCTTTCTTAGAATTCTGACGAAGCAGATCGATACACGCTTCTTGATGTTCATCTATTACAGCCAATTGAGTTTGCAAACGAAGATTCTCTATGTAGATGTCGAATTCTTTGCGTAACTGCGACAATTGTTTAAATTGTTCCTCGGCCGTTTTCTTAGCAGCCTCATCTTGAAACCTATCTGGATGTAAAGTCGGCATCTTCTTAACCAACATTTGATAAAGCTGATACACATCCTCACACTCCGTTCCCAAAGCCTCCTTGATTTTCTCAATAACTGAAGTTTGTATTTCCTGTGACATCTTAACACAAATTTTTCAATGCATGACAAAAGTAAAAAAAAATCCGCCACGCACCGTGACGGATTTCGATGAATTATCTCAAATCTTTTGTATTGGCTCTAATCATTTGTAATAGCTTTTGTACCACTCGGCGAAGGCACGGAGGCCGCTGCGGAGAGAAGTACTGGGCTTGAAGCCGAAGTCGCGTTCGAGAGCAGAAGTGTCGGCAAAGGTGACGGGCACATCGCCGGGCTGCATGGGCACCAGTTCCTTATGGGCTTCGAAATCGTAATCGGCAGGAAGCACGCCGGCGCGTATCAATTCCTCTTGCAAAATGGTGACAAAGTCGAGCAAATTCTCGGGCTGATTGTTACCGATATTATACACAGCATAAGGCGGAATAGGCAAGCCATCTTCGCCAAGCGCCTTGGCAGGAGCCTTTTGCATGACACGAATCACGCCTTCCACAATATCGTCCACGTAAGTAAAGTCGCGCTTGCAGTGGCCGAAGTTGAAAATCTGAATCTTCTCGCCCTTCACCAACTTGTTGGTAAAACCAAAATAGGCCATATCCGGACGTCCGCAAGGACCATATACCGTAAAGAAACGCAATCCCGTCGATGGAATATTGTAAAGTTTGCTGTAGGCATGGGCCATCAATTCGTTGCTTTTCTTGGTTGCCGCATACAGGCTCACCGGGTTATCCACCTTATCGTCAGTGCTATAGGGAACTTTCTTATTGCTGCCATACACCGAGCTCGAACTAGCATACACCAGATGTTTCACGCCACCTTCGTATTGCTCGTAAGAATGACGACAAGCCTCCAGAATGTTGTAAAAGCCTATCAGATTGGCTTCTATGTAGGCATCCGGATTGGTAATGCTGTAACGCACACCTGCTTGCGCCGCCAAGTTCACCACGATTTCAGGTTGATATTCGGCAAACAATTTATCAATCAGAGCCTTGTCGGCGATGTTACCTTTAATAAAATGAAAATCGGGAAGATCTTGCAAGTCGCGCAAACGTTCTTCCTTCAGGGCAACATCGTAATAATTGTTCATGTTGTCAATACCCACTACCACAGGATTTTCGTAGCGACGATAAATCATTTTCACCAAATTCGAGCCGATAAAACCCGCGGCTCCGGTTACTAATATTTTGGTCATAATCTTTAAGTCTTTGAAACGAAACTAGTTATGTTTTACACGAACTCGTTTGGCAAAACGTTTTACACGAAGCGAGCGCCGTTGTCGGTCTTGCAGAAATGAATTTCGAAAGTTTCGGTATATTCGGGGAACATACGCAAATATTCTTCCGTGATGCGCTGACGAATTTCCTCGCGTTTGGCCGGATCTGTCAAAGCAATGCATGCTCCTTTGAAGCCGGCACCCGAGAAACGACCACCGTAAATACCTTCGGTCTGACGCATGATATTGTAAATAGCAATGAGTTCTTCGCTACCGCATTCGTAGTTTTTGATAGAGCTTTCGCAACTCTCGAAACAAAGCTTGCCAAACAAATCCAGATTACCTGTTTCCCAAGCCGTTACACCTTTGCGCACACGTTTGTATTCGCTATAAAAATGTTCCGCACGACGCGCAAAACGAGGCGGCATTTTTTCCTTGGTCAAATCGTAGGTTTCTCTGGGAATATCGCGCAAAAAAGTCTTATCCAAGTTCTTGAGCGGCATGCCGGTATAGGCCATCATATTCCAGGCAGCCGTCTTGCATTCGGCCACGCGCAAGTTGTAATCGCTATTCACCAAACTACGGGTCAAACCGCTGAAAATGATGGTCAAATCGAAATCGGGCATACGCGGATTGCGACGAATGATGCGATATTGTTCACTGTCAGTATCGAGAAACAGCAAAGCGTCCTTTTCGCTCAGCGCAATACAAGCCTGGTCGAGCAAACCATTGTTCAAACCGATATATTCGCGTTCAGCTTCGCTGGCAATTTTCACCACTTCGAAAGGCGTCAGCTGAATGTCGTTCGCTTTGGCAAAGGCCATCACGTAGGCAATCAGCACCGCCGCGCTCGACGACAAACCGCCAATGGGCAAGGATCCTTTAATCAAACCTTGAATCCCTTTGCGAAGCTGAAATCGCTTTTTCAAAGCATACTTCGCACCGCGGGCATAATCGCCCCAGTTGCCGTCTTTCACCTGCGTAGGTCGCGTAATCTCGAAATCGATGTCACCTTCGAAAGTCAAACTGCGCAAGCTCACGCTGCCGTCTTCGGTAACATTGAAGAGCAAATCCACGCCCTTATCAAAAGCAAATCCCGTCACCAGACCATGCTGATGATCCACATGCGCGCCCATAGGACACACCCGATACGGCGAAAAAATATGATACTGCGCCTCCGCACCAAAAAGTTCTTTGAATGTTGTTTGCATGTTATATAATTATCTTTATTCAAAATAATAGCATAGTTTATCCTACTCTCCAAAGTCTCCAGGCTGATTCAAGGGCAAGGAATCAGAAGGATTGATATGATCTATAGCACGTTCTGCAGATATCACACTCCTGCCAAGACGACTCTCCACATTTTCTCTCGCATCACGCGCCACCTCGGCTCCCTCTTTAGCCACCGCTGCATTCTCCACAAGACCATCCGGATGACGTTCTTTAAATACTTTGAATAATACGGAATATTCCCTGCATATCGGCGACATCCGTCATATACCGTTTCCCGTCCTTTGGCGACACCAATTTCAGTTGGTGACAATTTGTCACCAACTGAAATCCTTCATCTACAAGCCTCTGTTTTAGTTTATTCCAGTACTTACGTGATTTTAAATAATCGTGCTGGTCCGTTAGCACCGCCACGACATCCACCACCGAGAAGAACCACTCTTGCGCATCCTCATCCCACACTGTCCTCACCTTACGCCCCTCAAAGAGTTGCAATTGAGATTTATGTTCCGGTTCCAACAAAGCCGACCGCTTTTGTTCGTTAATACTTTCCGTTGTACTTAAAATAGTCTTTTTCATGATTAGATTGTTTTAACTTTTCAGTACAAATATATAACCGCGTAATCTGTTTTGATACCGTAAGGAGAAAAATAATATTTGTCAATCAATTACTCAAGCTCGGGATGAGTTTGCCACCATTGACGAACTTTCTTTAAATAAATGTTGCTCTCTTCAATATTTTCAATAGCAAGATAATTCTTATGATGGCTTTCGAGTATGCTTTCGAGCGCCTTCTTTTCTTGTTCAAACTTGTCTTCTAATGGCAATAATTGAAGATAATCATTTAACATAAACAAAGCGCCTATCCCCATGGCTTCACGAAACAGAAAATGCCATCCAAATTTCTTATTGTCGTAGGGTATAATCAAACGATAGAACCAATTCTCAACCGGATTTACCAAAGGCAAATAGCGTGACAATCTATCTTTAAAAGCATTTCCGTCTAAATCGTTCAGTGCGAGCAAAGAATCCAATTGATCTGTACTTGGCAAACTCTGCGCCTCGGGCAAAAGCTGATCGAAATAAGAATCAAGCATTTTCCTTTTTATTTCATTGAGGCGACTTGCACTACCTGTCAGAGCCGAAGCCATTTCATACTGACGCATTTCCAAGGTCGTGAAGACCAACACGGCAAGCCTATATCGTTTTTCGTTCAATAACAATGCTTCTAGCGCTTGTAATTCCGCGTCAACATCATCCTCTTCTCGTTTTGCATATAAAGAATACAACAACGGACTAAATAACTTGGCCTTTATTTTCTCATACTGATAGCCCTTTAAGCCCGAAGAATTGGGAAACTTCAGTATATATATTTCCATGGCAGAGAGTATCTTACGAAGCATCTCGATGCTAGGCACATCCTTGTTGTCGTCGAGATAAGATTCCCATTTATGAAGAAAGGAAGCATGCTTACTTTTATTGACAATATCGGCAAATTCAATGCTGAAATCGCTTTCGTTATGAGAGAGTATGTCACGACATTCCTTTTCGGAAACTTCTGTGCTTTTATATTTACCCGCAAAATATTTGTAATATTCTTGAGCATAAGAAATGCTACTACCGCAAATATAACCGTAGTTTCTACCAAACATTTCGCTGAGAAGACTGCACACTATATTTTCAACACTTGGAAAAAGACTTTCCGAATTTTCCATCAGAGATTTATTCTCGCTGATAGTCACATTCTCTTCCTTCTGAGGCTCCTTGCTCGAATTTAATACAGCAACATCTTTCAGCGTTTGAGCAATCTCTTTCGCGTAACGTTTATCCTCAAAAATAGTTTTAGCTTCTTTATTGAATATAAGCCTGCCATTGCTTTCGGTTAAGACATAGTCACTATAATCTCTGAAAAATTTGTAGACATCCGGCATCAAACATTGCACCATGCTGATTTTAAACAAATCCACAAAATTGATTTCCGACAGAATGCCTTCTTTATATAATTGCGCCGTGCTGAACGACAACAGATTAAAGAAACGAATAATATCTCTCTCGTTTTGAAAAGCCTCATTGAGATACTTTATACGCAAAATTTCCGCCTTAATATCCTCTATATCATCACTAATCGATGAATGCCCGTTTAGCACATAAGACTGATATAAATCGGCTGTTTTCTGCAAGATAGATTGTTGTGTAATATTCTCGTTAGCCGGAAACAATAGTTCAAAATTGAAGAACTTACGCAAATAAAACTCCGCGTCTTTAATACCGGCCGAGTGAAGATTATCTATCACAGATTTTTTGTCTGCCGCTATCAAATAAAAAATATTGGGAAAATCAGCTGTATCACGAATCAGATTCAAAACCATCAAAAGTTCGTTAGCCTGGAGTCGGTCCACATCGTCAATGCCCACAATGATAGGTCTTTTGCATTTAGACAAACATTCCGACAAATATTGATGCTGTTGTACGTAAGAATCATTATGAGCATCCCATATATCAAGAAAAAAACTTGCGCCGGCACGCGCCGCATCATTCGCAAGACTTTGGCTATACTTTTTCAGTTTTCTCTCTATCTCGGAACCTTTGCCAAGCAATTCCCCCAACTGAAGAAAGAAATCTCTGATAATCTGTTGCGGACTATCGCTCAGCCATGGCCTAAATTCCATAAAACGGACCTGATTTCCATGCGCGTCACAAATAATCTCACGAAACTGGTTAAGAAAAGAGGTTTTACCCTCGCCGAATCTTTCGCTGATTAAAATATTGAAAGACGATTGTTTCGACCTGCCGCTTTTGAAACTCAGCAATATCTTCTCAGCTAAATTTTGAGCATAGGCCTTTCTACTATAATGGTCTGTCGTGGTAGGCGCATCAAACAAAAACGGGGACGCAACCTTGTTGCCATTTCCTACGTTATTCCTACCAATCTCGCGAAACTTACAAGTTTTTAGCAACCCGACAAGAACTTCCCATACGCCGATAGTGACAAATATAATATCACCATAATTGAGCCCTATCTTAGTCGGCCCATACCATTGGTAATGAGGACGGAATAAAAAATACAGCGCAAGCGCAAACAAAATCAGCCTATGTCTTTTGCCCCAAACATTCTCGTCCTTCATCAAATGAGCAAAACGTATCAGATACCAAATTGAAGGCAATGCCACGAAAATCAGCGCAACGCCCCATGAATAATTCTGAACCTTGCTAATGAACGGCATGATATAGCTATCAACAAAATCCAACGCGGCTTGTTTGAATAGAACGATTATCAATAGCAGAACCACTATTTGTCTCCACTGTTTCAGTGCCCTGCAAAACCTCGCCAATAGCAATTTCGCTTTTTTCATGTTAGGGATTTTGTTATTCTTTATAGATTTATTGAACAAATCAGGACAGAAATGCCGGATTGATACCGAAGATAGAATAAGCACAGCAACATTTACAAAAAATAGCCACCCTTAACATTCGGCACGATTTTTGTTAACATTTACTACGTGCCATCGGCATTCCGTTTTGCTTAAAATCCGTTTTCGGATACAACGGCAGTTTTCTACCAATCTTCCTGATAATTAAGATGGCGGAGTACCTCTCCGTTAGCAAGGAGAATTAACACTACAAACCTTTATATAATTTTATGGCGAAAAGAGATACATATAAGTATGAACTTACCAAAGGAAACAGAGTTGTATACGTTGGTATTACCAATAATCCTGAAAGAAGGGAAATGGAACACCACCAAGATAAGGATTTCGACAAAATGAGAATCATTGGAAATGCCTCTACTCTTGATGGCGCTTCTCAGTGGGAAACAAATAGGATACAAACCTATATGAATAACCACAACGGTAACACTCCTTTATACAACCAAAATGAACATGGTAAGTAATTAAAGTGAAATGTCTATACTCCAACCTTGTTGCAGCAAGGTTCTGAGTTCTTTCAAATCCCTGTCATTTTGGCACGATGACAGGGATTTATTTCACTATCGCTTCCTTGATGCAATCTACGATGTAGTGGACGTCGTCGTCGGTAACGTAGGGGCCGGCAGGGAGACAGAAGCCAACTTTGAAAATTTCTTCAGATACGCCGTTTACGTAGGCCACGGCATCTGCATAAACAGGTTGCTTGTGCATAGGTTTCCACACAGGACGACATTCCACTTTTTTATCGAGCATAAACACGCGCAAAGCCTCAACATTGTCGTTTGGCTGGCAATCCGTTACTGCCGAATCTACAGCTTTGATAACACCGGCAGCACCACCCACTGCACTCTTAATCACCTCTTTGTAAGCGTTTTCTTGGCCAACAATCTTGACAGAAGGATCCAAAGTGGCAGCGCAAAGCCAGAAGTTTGAATCATAACGAGAATCTGCAGGCTGTTCATGAAGCGTTACTCCTTCCACGTCCTTCAGCAGTTCGCGATACAAATCTTGCACGTGCTTATGGTGGGCAATATGATCATCCAGCACCGTCATCTGACCACGACCAATACCGGCACAAACATTACTCATACGATAGTTGTAGCCAATAGCCGTATGTTCATAGTAAGGATAGGCATCCCGCGCCTGAGTAGCATACCACATGATTTCATTCGCATCCTCCGGAGTACGGCAAATCAGCGCACCACCACCCGAAGTCGTAATCATCTTATTACCATTGAACGACAGCACGCCGAAGCGGCCAAATGTACCCAATACCTGACCATTGAAGCGCGAACCCATACCTTCGGCTGCATCCTCTATTACAGGAATACCATACTTGTCCGCGATTGCCATAATCTTATCGATTTGATAAGGCATACCATACAATGCCACCGGAATGATGGCCTTCGGATATTTCCCTGTCAGCTCTTTACGCTCGATAATGGCTTTCTCCAACAATTCAGGATCCATATTCCAAGTTTCTCGTTCTGAATCGACGAACACCGGCTTAGCGCCCAAATAAGTAATGGGGTGCGACGACGCACAGAAGGTAAACGACTGCACAATCACTTCATCGCCCGGCTTCACGCCACAAGCAATCAGCGCCAGGTGCACAGCAGCTGTGCCCGCAGAAAGGCAAACCACCTTGCGGTCGAGCATGCTTCCGTCTGTGTTCTTATTGGAAAAATCTGCCAAGTTCTGCTCAAAAGCATTCACATTCGGGCCCATCGGCACCACCCAATTGGTATCGAAGGCCTCTTTCACATATTTTTGTTCCACACCCTCTTCACTCATGTGAGCCAAACAGAGGTAAATTGTTTTACGTTCTGACATATTGTAAATTTTTAGAATTCCATCAAGCTATGTACTTCAACTTAATGAAGTATCATTTCTATATCTCCTCCCCCGCATACTGCATTTTTTTGCCGAGGACGGTGCAGAGAATCATTTGGATGTCCTTGATGAAACTGTAGTTGCGGTAGTAGTAGCAATTGAGGCGAACTTTGTCGGGGTAGATGATGTTGTCGTTGTACCAAACAGCGATTTCTTGGTCGGTCATGGCAGAGAAATCGGGAACATCGGCCATCTTGGCCACCAGTTCATTTTTACCCGCTTTGATTTGCGCCACAAACTCGGCAATCATTTCATCCTCCACGCGGTACTTCAAAGTAGCAGGTCCCGTAATGCCAGGGCGAAGTTTCAAAACGTCACGGTCTTCGCCGGTAAGTTTATCGGCATATCCCGGCACGTCGGGACGAGGCCCCACGAAACTCATGTTACCAATAAAAACATCCCACAAACCAGGAAGTTCATCCAACTTGTAATGACGAAGTTTTGCGCCAAAGGGAGTAATGCGCGAATCTCCGGCCACCGATACCGTCGAACCATTGTGCGCCACCGTCATCGAGCGAAACTTATGACACTTAAACAATTTACCACCCTTACCCACACGATTTTGCACAAAAAACGCAGGGCCACCAGGCATTTTCACCTTAACAAGTATGGCCGTCACTAGTATCACAGGCCACAAAAAACACAGACCGAGAAAAGCGACAATTCGGTCGAATAAAAATTTTAGGAGCATTATCTAAACACTTTATACGCAATTTTCTTTACCCAAGCTGGTGATACCAACATAACAAACATCATATAGCCAAAAACGGTAGCCCCGAAACCATAACCCAAAGTTTTATTTATAAGCTTTCGATCCTTTAATTGCTTCTTGGCAAATGCCCAACCATTACGACGTTTCTTGAATAAAGAATCTGTAAATCTAAACTGCAACACCACATCCGGAATATTCGCATGTCTTGTACCGGCTTTCATTCCATCTAACCAAAGCATTGTATCTTGATTCTGACGATATTCCGGACGATACTTACATCCTGCTTTTTCAAAGAAAGATTTTCTGAATAACACAGCAGGATGTGCATGAGGATTTCTTTTTGAAAAGAATTTATAACAATCTTCAGGAGTTTCCGGATACACAATAGTCTTTCCGTTGCTCTTGCCATCTGCATCAATTTCTGTTATGGCACCACCAACAACATCAATATCAGGATGCGCCTGCAGATATCTCATCTGTTTTTCTAAACGATCTGGCATAGATATATCATCAGCATCCATTCGAGCAATGTACTCATAGCCTTCTGCAAAACAAACCTCCAACAAATCGTTTAACACCACAGCCAATCCTCTGTTCTCGGCAAACCATAACACTTTTACATTGTCTCTCTTTTCATATTCTTTTAATGTGTTACTTAAATCTTCACCTATAGGTCCATCAACACCAACCAACAACTCCAAATCTTGGTATGTCTGATTCAAAACACTATCCAACGACAATCTCAAATATAAATCTTGGTCGTTTTTATATACGGGGAGAATTATTGCCAGATTGTTCATCGTACAATTCATCAATATGCTTATTTGCTTTTTATTCTTGATAATAATATAATGATATCTATCATCCCTAATTTTGAAAGCAAAAACAAAACCATTGTTTTTGCTTCCATACATTTCTTATCAAACCTCACCCTAAAAAGATTCTGATTATGTTTAATTTTATTCTTAATTATTTCTCTTGCTTTTTTATATGAATGATTTAACGATACTCTATAAAAAGATACCATTAATGCGGTTATCAAAAAACTATTTGATGGTAATTCAAATGATTCATACAAACCTTTACTTTCTAAAAAACACTTCATATTTAATGCAACCTGTCCCCATGGATTATCTGCACCCTTTTTGGACTGACTATATGGTTGATCCACATAATGATATACACTTTTCCCCAAAAATTCTATATTTCTTGCATAATAAAAGCATTGAAAACTAAATATAGCTTCCTCCCCTACTGCATCATGCGAATATCTGATATGATTATCAAAAATAATACTCTTTTTAAATACCTTTCGCCAACCTCCCCATGGCAGTTTTCCTGTCATCTGGCATGCAATTATATCATTTTTTCTCAAAGATTTATATAATGATAATCTCTCTTCTTTGATAACTACTCCTTCCGGTGTTTCAAAATAATTATCTAAAACAACAATATCACAATCTGTTTCATGAATTTTTTTAACCACCAGCGACAAATAATCACTTTCTATATAATCATCTGAATCTATAAAGGCGATATAATCGCAATCCCTATTAGTCACATATTCTATACCTTTATTCCGAGCCATCCCCGGTCCAGCGTTTTGTTGCTTTATTAAAGTAACTCTTTGATCTAATTGTGCGTATTCATTTACAATTCTATCTGTTTCATCTGTCGATCCATCGTCAACTACAACCAACTCCCAATTTGTATATGTCTGATGTAGTATACTCTCTATGCATTTTCTTACTGTTTTTGATGCATTATACGCTGGAGAAATTATTGATATTTTTATCATAATACTATACAATTGTCAATACTAATGATACTATTAGTGCTTTATTTACTCTTAATCTACTTTTGTGATATATACCATTTCATAAAACGAGCATAAGTCTTCTGGGACAAAATTTTAGACAAAAGAGACTTAACTACAACCTTAAAATAACCTTGTATAAAACTCCATGAGTAATACTTAAGACTTCTAATCTTAGATTGTTCAAGATAACTTCTATACAAGTTCCTGCTTGACATACCCTCATAAGCCTCATATACACTAATCGGCAATGACACATATTTCAATTTTCCACCTCTTTTCTGAATATCATAGAAAGAATTTGCGTCTGCACAAATTTTGAATGTTGTATCATAATAATTCTCTCTTAGATAGTCACCATTTGTCAATGTACTCTGGTGACACAAATAGAATGGTATTAAAATATCCTCTATGTTATTAAATTTACGAACTATCCTTTGATTTTGGCCATAGTCCATTAGCACATCTCCATAAATCAATTTACAATCAGAAGATATCTTGTTATTAAAAATATCTTCAAGTACAGAATCATTAACAAAGATATCGCCCGCATTCATAAAATTAATCCATTCTCCAGTTGACAAAGCTATACCCTTGTTCATCGCATCATATATACCCTTATCAGGTTCACTTTTAAATTTTGTTATGCGATCTTCATATTGCTGTATTATCTCTATAGTTCCATCCACACTACCACCATCAACAACAATATACTCAATATTATCATATGTCTGATTTAAAACGGATAGCAATGTCTGTTCTATATGAAGATGGTCATTGTAAACAACCGTAATCACAGATATTTTTGGATAACTCATATTATTCCTGTTGTTCATTGTGTAAATTATATCACATACATTAAAAAAACAAATTATTAAATAGTCTAGTTTTTTAAGCAGTCTTCGTATATTTTCTTATATTTTGCTACTATTACTTTTGGAGAGAACCTATCTTCAACATCTTTACGAATATAATCAGCATCATATACTCTCGTTAGAGCCAATTTTATGCCCTCTGCAATATCATTTGCCGAAAAACCATTACAGATAACTCCGTTCGCATCTGTTATCAATTCTTCAGTACCACTAACTGGTGTTACTATGGCAGGTTTACCACATGCCATTGCTTCAATTGGTGCTTGCGAAAAAGCTTCTTTTAATGATGGCATAACAAAATAGTCAGAGGCAGAAAGATAACGTGACAAAATCGTGGAATCTCTAATAATGCCTGGTGTAATTACATTCGAATGTTCCTTAAAATAGGCATTATTCCCAATAGCTATAATTCTTATTTTATCATTGTCTATTATCTTTACGGCTTCAATTAATGTATCCAACCGTTTACGACTATCTGCAATATTTGCCGCCAAGAAAGACAAATAAATTTCTTTTCCACCAAGTCCTAATAAATCCCTAGATTCATTTCTGTCGAAAGCCGTAAATTTAGAACAATCAACACTATTAGATATAACTGAGAAATCGTGCCCAGCAAGAATTTTTGAATCTCCGAAATTTCGTTTAAAATACTCTGAAAGAAGCACGAAATGCAATTTGTATGCTTTTTGAGTCATTTTCAACTTCAAATTTACATACTTCTGCTCTATCGAATTATGATGAAGAATCTTATCCTGATAATGCCTTATTCCATAAAACATACCCTCATCATGTAAGGTCCATACTATAGGTTTTTTAACTCTCTGTAAAAATTTATTTTGATCAAAAAAATCATCAACCCAATGAAAATGGATAACATCGGCTTCTTTTACTAACGGATGTTTTGATAAATCAAACGGCGTCACAGGCCGAGTAAACGGAATATTATACCGAGCCGACATTTGAACTAATTTATCATATTCAAAGACATATAGGCCCAGTTTGCGCATCATAAAATGAAAGAGTCTTAGGAAATAGTTCCTTCTTTTAAAAACTCTAATCACAGACTCATCTGATTGCGATTTATAGAGCACAAGCATCTTACTATCTATACCATCAATATTTAATGCCTTATTAATCCTATACGCACACAATCCTGCTCCAGACGAATCGCTTGTACTTATATGTAATATTTTCATTTGTTTATAAGACGTTTATAAAACCAACGTATACGCATCTTCCATAATTGCAGTGTCGAAGTGAAATTGCAAGAAAACTCCTTTCTTATGGTTCTATTGACCGTTACCATCTCAAAATTACATTCAATAGGGTCTTTTATCAATGTAGTATTGTATCTCGTCTCTTTTTTAGTAAAATTAGTACCACTTCCATCTGTACCCGTATTAAGAATTCTTGATTCAACCGGATAAATCGTATATTTATTTTGAAGAAAGGCCGCATAACACCAACGAATAGCCCACGACTTTATTTCGCCAAACATATATGCGTCCAACATAGTTGGCAAATCTTTTCCCCATTTCGAAAAAAGATATCGCTGTTTTATACTGTGCTTAAATTTACGATATCCATGAACGTCCCAATCAATTGTATTCCATCGGTCTAACCAAGTCGCCCAACCCCAACTACATGCTCTTCCAGAGATATAAACATCATGCTTATAACTCTTCAATGCATTCATCGGAAAAGTGTATGCACTAACTGACCATATAGAGGATTTATCTTTGTAATAGTTCAATGCCCCATTCATATATCTTAGAAAATCACTAGCCACAACTAAGTCATCTTCTAATACGATTACAGAACCATATCTACTAATAACCTCAGAAACACCATCAATTATAGATTTTGCAAGTCCTTTATTTTCTGCAGAATAAATAATATTGGTTTCTCTAAATCGAGTTTCTTGTTTAAATCTTTCAAGAAGTGTTCTTACAGCAAGAACAGATTCTTTTGACATGTCATTATCTTCCTTATATCCATCCGAATATATAAAAAGATCCGTGTATGAAGTTTCATTTAGATTATTAATACTATTTAAAACTTCTGCTGTTTTATCAGGTCTATTGTAAACAAACAAAAGAACTGGAGAGAAATTACCTTCCACCTGTTAATAGTTTAAAAATTAATGGTAAATATTTCTTTATCCCCATAGAGACCAAAGAGGAGCTTACATAAATCACAATAGGAACACTAAAAAATACAAATAATGTATATACTATGTTAGTTGAAGGAATACCTATTTGAGATTCAAAAATAGTAGCGGAAACCAATGATATAACCATAATATGAGATGCATATACCATAAATGTATGTTTCTCTATCTCATGAACTTTATATTTAGTAAAATTTATTATGTCCAATGAGAAAAACAGACATATTGGAGAGAACAACTCATATAACAAATACGGAAACAGATTCCTTGCGGATACAAAATCTAGTGTTGGGTCAAAACACACTATCCTCATAATTTGAAGAGAAACAAACAAAAATGCAGCTACTCTAGCGATTTTCGGGGAGACAGGCGAAGATAATAAACCCTTGTAATGACATGCAAGAAATGCACCGAGAAAATAATAAATAAAGCCCCATGAAAATATATCAAAGCAATGAATAATAGAAAGAACAATAATTATAATTATTGATATGTATTTTTTGTTTAGAATACACCAAATAATCGGAGAAAGTATTGATAGAATAATCAGATAGAATATATACCAAAATGTGTACATAAACCTATAGTGAAAGATGCCATCTAATATCACATTTAAAGAAACACTTGGGCACTCTCCATTTAACAAATCCAAACTAAAATAAAACAGCATCCCTATTATATTCCAAACAAGATAAGGAATACCTAAAGAGAATAATTTCTTTTTAGCTAGCACAATGCAATCACTTATATTGTCAATTTTGTAAAATGACAATATAGCTGATATAAAAAAAAATAGCGGAACTGCATTCCTAGAAACACATTGCCCCATATAATCAATAACTCGGAGCTGCATACTTTCAGTCACATTATTCACAAAAGATGTCGAGTAATGAATATATACAACCATCAATGTTAATAGAGGCATTAAATGACTGATTTTTCTACTCAAAAAAACAGATACACCTTCTTTATTTGACATATATTAATAGTTTAAATTCTATTCTTTTAAAGCTGAATCCTCTATAAATGAAAAATAAATTTCAAATATTTATATTTTCTTGTAGCAGAGTCCTTCGATCTGCTGATTTTATGAGAATGGGGCCAAAGAAGAAAAACATAAAACCAAGAGCCATAAACGTATCAAAACGATTTATGAACATAAAAACAATCATTACAATATAATATAGTTTGTAATATTTTTTCATTAGATTTATTCTTATTCCATTCATTACAAATTTATAAAGATATTTTAAAAACATAACATATACATATGCAAAAAGACCATATTTTTCCAAGAAATCCAATAATTGTGAATGTCCAGCTCGCCTATATTCACTACTAACATGACCAAATAATTGTCCACAAATTGGGCTATCAAGCCAATTTAATATTGCATTATAATATATATGTATGCGGCTATTGTATTTATCTCCTGCCGAATATGTTCCAGATAGAAGTTCCTCTGCATGCTTTGATAGTGCTGTTATATCATATTGTTCTCCAACACTCACTAGAATATCAAGAAAAACAAATCTAAGCAAGAATAGACATAGAAATAAGGTAAAAATAGTAGTAATTTTGATTTTTTCAGGATTCACAAATAAGAGTATTAACATTGTACACACTAACAATATCCCAATCATGTACGCACCCAATACAATAGTTATAAAAAACAAAACAATTGATGTTATATAAAATATCTTGATAAAAAATGATGACTTTTTAGAAATGAGACCTAATGGCAAGATAGCAAAGACCAACGAATAGATATAACCATATCCACCAATATTCAACTCTCTATATAGACTACGCGTTTCAGTATAATAATCATCTCCTGTACTCGCCAATAAGCGTGATGCTGATGGATATTCAATATTACCTATTATAGTATATATAGCACTAATAATCATCAATATTACTATTATTGGTATTAATTCCTCAACAAGCTTCATATGATACGTATAAAAAATCAGTACGATAATCCATACAAAAGTTGGCATTTTATTAATCCCTAATAGCGTTGCAGTAGTGTCATGATGAAATGTCCCTAGTATATAATCAAGGAGAACAATAAGGCATAACAGAAACAATGGATTAATAGCCATTTTTACCCAATGTTTGTCTATTACCAATGATGAAACAAGCCATATACAAAAGATACTTAAAATAATTATCATTTGTTGATAAGAATACAGCGGTGTAAAAATAGCTATTGCAACAAACAACAACAACAAACACTGATTTACTCTATGTAGAAATGATATTTTCATCTTTTTAATCTTAATACCGCGCGCTCCGCTAAAGCAACAATAAACAATCGTTCCTTTTTAGTTAAGCCTGTAAAGAATACAATAACAGGAAAGGTAATAACCGATAAACAGATACAAAATAAATCCCCAAAGAAAAAGGGCAATACAAATACAGGACATGCTAAAATAGTCACAAGCAGTGACGGATAATACGAGCCCTTAATCAATATCTTATTATCAAAATCATGATCAATACGAAGTATTATTTGTCTTACCACAACTGCAATAATGGAAAAAATAATATATACAAGCAACAATGAATATGCTTGTGCACCCATTTTTAAGACAGCGTATCCTACAACAATAGAACATAATAAGACTGTATTAGTAATTACCTGGTATTTCTTAATATTTCCACTTGCAAAAACATACTCTGCTATGCCTAAATTAAAAGAATCTATCAACGAATTAACCACCATTAATCTAACAAATAAAACAGAATATGGAGGAACTTCTCCTAACCATAATGTTAATAGATATTCCGGACATAATAATAGTGGTAGAGAAATCCAAAACATAAACATATACGATAACTTTGACGTCATGGCCATAAGTGTATGGCATCTTTTCATATCGCCCTTGGAATAATTCTTTGTTATTTGAGGAGCAATTGGCTTTGAAATATTTTGAACAAACATCAAGATAAAAGAATGGAGTTGATTAGCTATTCCCAATGCTGTATTCATTATTGTATTAAAAAATGCATTTACTAATAGTGCAGCACCTTGAGACTTCCCAACTTGCACTATTGCCCCATACCCTACCCATATAGAAAATCCTAATACTTCACGATATAGACTCCAATCTGTTACAATTTTTGGCGTAATTATGTCTTTAAATTTAAATCTACAATATAAAAAGTATATCACTGCCGGCATAACTATCGAAAATGCTGATATAAGAGCATAGGCAATCACTCGATTGGTATCTATATAAAAAAGTCCATAACAAAGCAATAATTTAATTGGATATATAACTATATCCGATAAACAAAATACACCAAATCGTTCTTTGGCCATGAGTAACCCGTTAAAAGGAACTCCAATAAAAGACAATGCTGAAGAAACTAATGATGTATTAAAAATTTTTACAGCTATATTAATATCTCCATCATAATTCACATAATTATATACATACCAATCCCCAATTGTCAATCCAAATAATAAAACAACCACAGCACAAGCCACATGGACAATCAGACTTACATTAAAGACAATATTTACTCTATTCATATCCCCTTTTCCAATGGCTGTTGCTATAAAACGATTCGACGTACTTAGCATCATTGTATTTATTATTGAAATAAATGTAATAATACTACCTACTACAGAATACAATCCAAAGTCAGATATACCAAGCGCTTTTAATGCAATACGCGTGATAAACATTCCACAAATAGCAGTGACACCTAATCGCAGATATAAAAAAAAAGAATTAAGTATTATTGCTTTATTAGTATTCTCTTTCATCAACTGCAAAAATTCAAATCTTTATAACTATTCTACCTTCGACAAATCCATCAAAGAGCCCCAGCGAAGCATTCTATCATACTGATAGACACTACTAGCAGAGTTTAAACCCGATGGCGTAAAAGTAAATTCACCAAAATACAGTTGCCCCTTAACCTCATAAAAATCTAATCGAACAAACGGTATTTGTTCTGCTAATATTCTACAAATTTCTATCATTTGTAACAAACACTTAGGACGAGGTATCATGGGACCCTGATTATCAAATCTATGTAATTTTGTATTTTCAATACAATTCCAATCCATATCATATAAACAATACTCAACGTTATGACTACCAAGTTCTCTATTGAAAAACACAGCACACGCTTCTGGTTTTCCATGGAACACATAAAACTTATAATCTATAAGCGAAGTAGAAAAACCCGAATCTTCCTCCAATAACTCTTCTGCTATAATACATGGCTTTATTTTTAGATAGTGATATTCTCCAGCTTCATACCCATACGGCGTGTGCAAGTATTGATTAAACTTTTCTTTAATACTCCTTTGATCAATTAGCGACTTATCTTTCACTACCATAATTTCTCCACAGCCATGATTGGTTTTAAGAACAAATTTATTAGGCAACTTAGAGAAATCTATATCATCAGCATTTGTCCATCTCCCATATAGTTTAACCAAAATTGTTGACAATCCTTTTTCTTCTATATATTCGCGAACAGCATACTTATCCGCAAGTATCGGCCACATATACTGAGCCATCTTTGAATTAAACTGAATCCATCTTTGTTTTTCATTCATTTCTTTTGGATTATTCCAATTCATAGGTCGGCCAAACGACAATTTATAAAGGACCTCAACCCATTTCTTAGGATTGTTATGCATAAGGTACTGCCAATAACGCCTACGTAACAAAACAAATGGATAAAGAATTATCCTAAACACATTCTTAATCTTCATTTTATATCAATTATTATCGTTCACTAAAAATCATTCTCGATAATCTGGACATCTATACTCAAATCCTATAACTTGTTTACCGACCTATGCATTTCATAATCGCCAATATGATCTCTGGTAAATTCAGCTTGCCATAAATAGACATCCATATTTTGAACAAAATCGCTCCACTTAACCATTGGAATATAACTGCATAACCCTCTATATACGTTATCCCCGAGGTGACAGTCCATAGCATTCTTTTCCTTTTGATTGAACATATTCTCACTCAAAATAGTAAATAAAGCATCCGTATGGAGAAGCCTGCAACCAGAAGGACAACATGCTTTGTACTCAATCATATATGAATAACTTCCAGATTGGTCAGGAAGAACAACTGCCAATATTGCATTTGTGTGGCTGACACGACCATTGCGATTTGACTCATAAATAGAATAGTATATCTCCCAAGGAATCCATTGAGACTTATCTAATCTATGTAGCTCTTTCATATTAGGTGATATGAGCACAATAGTAACAGATGTCGGACGAATCTTATCTTTCAGATGACTGTAGATATAATCATCAGAATAATTTGATAAATCCTCATCCCCTCCTTCACCCATATATGTATGACCATTCTCATCAAGTTTCATAGCAAGTTCATCGACATAATCCCTTACTTTAGTCTGTTCATACCATGGAGTGCGCGCTAAACGTTGAACACTAGTATCAGCATACTTATATGATACGAAAACATTTCTACCCATAAGTTAACGAATCAACAATTACAACATATAAAAAGCCATCCATTAGTAATGATTGTGATGAAAACTATTATAACAAGCATAAAAACATACGTCGGCCATACAGATTTATTAAATAGCATGCAACCAGTCTTTACATAGCCGAGTTTTTTCACTTCGGCATTTTTATTCAAAGTTTTGAAAACAAAAATTGCATCTTCTTTTGTCTTTATAGTAGAATCATCTTCATCACAGAGTTCAATATTTTTCAAAATATTAATAAATCTCTGTTCACGATTACGAAGTCCCCTTTCTATATTTAAATAATATGCATCTATATTCCAAAATACCAATATTGGGATAACTGCCAACAATACCCAAGAACCCAAATCTGCGATATTGAACGCAATAGCTAATAAAGCTGCGACAATTGTAATCAACCAAGTCTTTGCATTGGCACTATTGGTGGCCATACGAGCAATATTGTCCTGCATCATCTGGAGATACAAGCGATCATCTTCTGAACAATTAATTTCCCCCATCATAATTATATATACAACTTTATAATACTTATTCTACAACAACTTACTATACTTTCTTTTTATCAACACCGACTGCTTCAGGCAGGCTTTGAGTCGAGAGAACAAGTCATTATGTATGGTGCCTAAATTTTCTACCGAGGAATCCATGTTTTCAAGATGCCTTAGCGAATATTCATCCACCTGTTCGCCATACACGAATGTTGGTAAAGGAAAAGCAAAGTGTTCGGTAACTGATTCTTTCGGCATAAAGACAAAAGCATTGACAGCGCGCTCAGGAAGGTTGATACAGCCCGATTGTATCGCCACATCCGACGGAATACGATCTTTTGACGTTGGCAATGAGGCCATCAATATTTGTTCTTCTATATGCTTCAATACTATAAAATACTTTTTCTTGGGAGCCGCACCGCTTTTGAAAAAGAATGGTGTAAAGCTCAGTAATTGACCTTCGGTGTAATTCATGGTGGACGATTTTAGATTTGCATTTGGTTGGCAAACTGGCGATATGCCAAGGCTTCTTCATAATATTCTCGGGCATCGGGACATAGCTGTTTACCCATATCTATAACGATGCCGGAACTATTGGCCCGTTTGGCGTCGAAATCTTCTATCAAGCCATGGTCTTGAGCCGTTTGTTGCCATAGTGAGCCTTTTTTATGCGTTTCGCTGATGAGTTGCTCGGAGTTCATATTGCCATATTTTTGCATCACGGCAGCCATCACGGCCAGTTCTGCATCCGAAAATTCATCTTCTTCGAAATCTCTTTTGGCATAGACTTTCACTCCCTTGCTTGTATTTTTAACGTCAATATATTCGTCCAAAATAACCGGCCCATCGGAAAGTTCCTCAAAAACATCTACCGACACCGGCCCCAAGCGCCAAACTGAAAAAGGTATAGCCAAAAAGGGAATGTTATATTGCTGTACCATGCGTTCTTCCATGAGGAACAAAAGTTTCAAGACTTCTGTCTTATAGGGATATTTGGCATGTTGAGCAATATAAAGAATGGCATTTCCCAATTTTTTCTTGCTCGTTTCTGAAAATCTACACATAAATTTGGTTTATATTTTTCATGGATTAGTATTACTTTATCTCCTAATATGCAACTCAAAGGCTTCGGGATGCGCCTCGCAGAACGCTTTGGCGTCGTTTACGACGAGGGCGAGATAGCCACCGCCGCCGGCGCCGGGCATTTTCCATGCGAGCACGTCGGGCATAGCGCTGTATTGGGCAATGGTGGCTGCCACATAGCTGTTATCTTGCTCAGGATGACCAATGTAAGTAGGCTTAATCATGCCGGGAAACATGGCCACTTGGGCCTCGAAAGAATCCTTGTAAGCCGCAGCGAAGGCTGGCAAATCGTGAGCGATGATAGCATTCCAACAAGCATCGGCTGCATCGGCAAGGGCCTTTACCTTGGCGGGCGTAATATCTTTTTCTTCCACCACCGAGCAACCGGGTTTGCGGGGTTCCATGGGCAGCATCACCAGATGTTCTTCCAAAAAGCGAAGCGTCATTTCGTCGTTGGTGCTTTCTATCTTGGCGGGCCAGAAGTTGTTGTTGTAATAATGTCTGCAAAGACCCGGCACACAAATACCGATGGCATCCTGGGCACCGGAGATATGTCCGTCCGTGCGCTCGGGATTGTTTTCGAAACAGAATACCAAACGGGCCAACATTTCGGGATCCATCTTGGGCAGCTTCATGGGCCAAATTTTCTGTATCATACTGCGAGTGCTGGTACTCAGGCCACAACGGTCGCGCACTTCGAAGGTGGGTTCCAAAGAAATGGTGATGGCCCAGCCGGGATGATGCATGCTTACATAAGGTTGGTCTATCCAAGTACCTGCCAAGTCCAGACGCGTGGGAATACCCTTGCTATCGTCGGCTTTGTGGTCGTCTTGCTGCATGGCGGCCTTGAGCGAGCTGGAGCTGCGAGCCTGCAAACCTTCATGCGGGGTGCGTTGCAATTCGATGTACTCTATGCCTCTTTCTTCGCAGAGTTTGCGTTTGGTTTCGCTTCCACCTTCGGCATTCACCACGAAAATATCGGGTTGCACCAAATCGAGCGTAGGGATAAAGTCGATAACGCCGCTACCTTCGTTGATATAGGCTTCCTTTACGGCTTTGATATTGCGCACCATAAACAAACGTTCCTCCTGAGGAAACATAGGTTTACGATGTTTGTATTCCAAATAAGTAGCGTCCGAACCGATGCCCACATACAAATCGCCATACTGCGAAGCTTGCTTGAAAAACTCCACATGACCGCTGTGCAACAGGTCGTAACATCCACTGACAAATACTTTCTTAGCCATACTGCTTATTTGCTATTTTTTCTTGTTCTTGCTTTCGTAGCCATAGCCGTATCCGTAGCCATAACCATAGCCGTATCCGTAGCCATAACCATAGCCGTATCCGTAGCCATAACCATAGCCGTAACGACTCTTGCGTTTAGCATAATCCACATCGTTGATAACGGTGGCCAACTTGTTGAATTTCTTCTGGTTCTGGAGCACGTTGATATAGGCGAAAGCCGCCTTGGGCGTATATTCCGAACGACAAACATAAATACACATATCGGCCACGCGGCCTATGATAGCCGTATCGGCCACCATACCGATGGGCGCGGTGTCGAGCAGAATGTAGTCGTATTGGGTTTTCAGTTTTTCCATCATCACTTCCAAGGCGTTGCGGGCCACCAATTCCGTAGGGTTGGGAGGCACCGTACCACCGGGCAGAATGTGCAAGTTTTCACTCAATTCGGAAGTAAAAATAAAATCTTCTAAGCGGGTGCCTTCGGGATCGTTCAGGTAGTTGGAAACCCCATATTGTTTCTTGTTGAAACCGAAGGCCTTGTTCAAACCAGGTTTACGGATATCGGCACCGATCACCAAAGTTTTCTTGCCCAAATAAGCCAAACTGACAGCCAAGTTGGCGGTAACAAAACTCTTACCTTCACCAGGTTGCGAAGAAGTGACCAAAATAACTTGCTGCGTCTTGTCCAACATAAAGAGCACCTGGGTACGCAGGGCGCGGAAAGATTCTTCCATCATGTCGTTCTTGTTTTCGCGCACCAACACCGAACCAATCACCGGCGTTTGCTTGCGGCCGCTGGGCAATTCTGACAGCACGGGCACAGATGTGATTCTTTCCACGTCGGCACGGTCGTCAATCTTGAATTTGAGCAAGTCGCGCAAGTAGAGAATTGCAATGGGAGCACACAAACCCAACATCAAAGCCACCAGCATAATCATCATGGAATTGGGTTCTACAGGGGCATTATCGGCCATAGCCTCAGCAATGATACGACCGTTGTTGGCAGTGGCAGAGAGCGTGATAGCGTTTTCTTCGCGCTTCTGCAACAAAGTGATATAGAGCGCCGCCTTGATTTCCTGCTGACGAGCGATAGACAGATATTCCTTTTCTTTTTCGGGAGCCTTGCTGATACGGCTTTGGAAAGAACCTGATTCTTTTTCGATGGCTTGTTTGCGAATCTGCAAACCATTCAACACGCTGGCCACGGTAGCTTCCACTGTATTGTACATGGTTTGGATAGAAGAAGTAACCGATACCACCACGGGGTTGCTTTCGGTAGAGGTGAGCAACAGTCGCTTGCGTTCAATCACCAAAGCATTGTATTGATCGATAACGGTAGACAAATCGACATCCTTCAGGCCCACATTAGAAGGAATGATTTCACCTATATGTTCAGCCTTTGCCACGTAGTCGCGCAAGAATTCCACTAGAGAAATCTGGGTATTTACTTCGGTAAATTGTTGTTGATAAATCGAATTTTCCTGCAAAGCCAATTGGGCTTCCGATTCGATATCCGTCAGGCCGGAACGTTGTTTGAAGCTGGCCACTTCGCGGTCGGTGCTTTCCAGTTCTTCACCAATCACCAAAATACGTTCGTCGATAAAATCGGCAGTCTTTTGTGCCACGATATTCTTTTCGTCGTTGGCTTCTTTGTTGTAGAGTTCCACCAATTTGTTGATAAAATCTACCCCGCGTTTTTTCACGCTGTTCTTGATGGAGATATTGGCAATGGTAGTAAGCTTAGAAGTAGCTGAAACAGAGAGATTCCTGGAATAGCCACGTGCCACCGCAATAGGCGAAGCGATGTTGGTAATCATCTTGAAATTTTCGCTGATAGCCACTTCCTGTTGAGGCTTGGTGAGCGTAATCACTCCATATTCGGAAGGAATGACGGCAGGCAGGCTGTCGAAAGCATAGCTAAACTCAAATTCCTGTTCGCCAATTTCGTAGCTCAGAAGCACATCCAATGTTCCGTTGGGACGGATAAGGCTTTCCAAACGAGCACCTTTGGGGAAATGGGCAGCATCTTCGGGCGTAATGAAAACATTCACCGGTTCGTTCTGATACAAAGGAATATCATAACCGAAAGATGATTTTTTGTAGGAATTGATATAGAGTTTCAAATCGGTCACCACATTCTTTACCAGCGTGCGGCTTTTGAGAATTTCCAACTCGTTTTCGAAAGAAGAAGTCATGGAGAAAGAACCCATGTTTTGCAAAGCCATCATGGCATCGGACATTTGCGCACTGCGACGACCGTCTTTTTCCGTAATCAGCACCGAGGCAGAAGCATTGTACTGCGGCGTTTGGAAACGGGTATACACATAGGCAGCACTCACGCAAAGCACCACAGAAATGACAAACCAATACCAATGGCCCAAACATTTAAAGAACCATTCCACCAGATTGATACCGCCTTCTTCTTGAGCATCGGGGTTGTTATATACTTTGTTTTCTTCCATAATCTCTTTTACATTAAGATGTTAACCAAAAGTGAGGCAATAGACACCAACATAGAACCTGCGGTAAACCACAACGAAGTGGCGCTACCGATATCAGAGTTGCGGGCTTTCACCTTGTTGGGCGTCACATAGACCACGTCATTCTGTTGCAGATAATAGTAATCGGAGTTGATAATGTTGGCATCGTTCAGATTGAGGCTCACCACCATGCGTTCGCCATTGGCGTCTTCGCGAATCAGTTTCACGTCGTTGCGCACGCCCCAAACGGTCATATCGCCGGCCAAGGCAAGCGCTTCGAAGATGTTCACTTTTTCGTTGCTGACGGTGAAAGTTCCCGGATGGGCCACTTCGCCCAACACCGAGATTTTGTAATTAGCCATACGCACCGTCACAATGGGCACTTCGTTGATATAAGGCTTCAAGCCTTCGCGAATCATGTTTTCGGCTTCCGTTTTGGTAAGACCGCCCACTTTCAGACGACCCAAGACAGGAAAATCGATGCTACCTTCGTTGTCAACCAAATAAGTCATCAACATCGGGGATGAATATGTACTCGTACTTTTAATACTATAAGCCGTCTGGATAGTCAGGTTGAAAGGCAAAGCCACTTCCGGATCGGTACAGTTTACCGTAATGGTCAGCAGATCTTTCGGCATGATTTTGGCGTCGTACAGCGGTTTTTGCTCCAAAGTTACGGCGTCCACGTTCTGCATGTAAGGTACGCTCTTGTAAGAGGTACAGCTAGCCAAGCAAGCCACCAGCAAGATTGGCAAGATTCGTTTCAGCATTTTCATTTCGTATCGTATTATTATTTCTTAAATCTAGCGAAAAAACCCTTCTTATGATGGCTTCTGTGATGGCTTCCATGACGAGAAGTCTGATAATCGTCGTCCTGGCCATTGTACATATCTTCGAAACTAAGCTTGTGCGTCACCATTTCGTAGATGCTTCCCCAATCGGGCAAACCACCGATGTTGCGGTCGTCGATAAAGAGATCGGCTTTGAGCTTGCGCGAAAAATGATTGTTCTTTTCGGCTTCTTCTTCGGGATAATCTCGGTTGACGGCGTAAAATTCCAGGCCACGTTCCTTGCACCATTGCACCGCCTCTTCGAGCAGTTCGCCTTCGCGTACCGACCACAATATCAGTTTATGACGATCTTCCTGCAAACGTTTGAGTGTTGCCACGGCAAAAGGAATTTCTTTACCGATGGCGGGATAAGCGTGTTCTACGATGGTGCCATCAAAATCGACTGCTATTCTCATGTTGATGTTGTATTAAATTAGTCTTCTATTACTTCGAGCCAGTCGGCTTGTACTTCAAAACTGGCACTGAGATAACCGGGAACATCCACCAGGAAACATTTGTTGCGTCGTCCTTGGGGGCGCGCCAGAATGCCCACCACCCCATTGCTGGGATTGTCTTTGTCGGCATGCACACGCACTTTGCTTCCGGCTTTGATTTGTCTGAATTCCTGCGGTTGATAATAATGTTTGAGGCTGAGCTGCGTCATGGCAAGCATGAAGTTTTCCATTTCGCGAAAGGGCACCACCATCAGCTGATGATAACCGCTGCACTTGAATTTGAACTGCACCTGCCCGAACACAGATTCCACAAAATCGGCAATCTGTTGGCGACTGCCTTTGGCAAAAAACAAATCGCCCAAGACCGGCTGCAAAGATTTTCGCAGTTTACCTCCTCGCTGACAGAGTTGTTCCTGCATGGGTCGAAACACCGCTATGCCTTTTTGTTGCATCGTATCCAACAAAGTCTGCACTTGTTCGGAATGATACTGATTGCGTTTGGCAAAGCGCATCACATACCAAGCAACTAGTTCGTCCTGCATGCGAATTTGGTCTGACATCGAGCCCTTTTGTTGATTTTTGGGTATAGTTATGAATCCTCCGAATAGCAATAAAACGCTATAACAGAGCAATTTACAAACATTATTAATCTTTTTTCGTCTTGTTTTGCCTGCTGATTCGGATTTTCCACCCGAAAGAAAACACTACAAGTCGAGCAAAGATAAAGAATAAGTTTTGAAAACTAAGGGATTATTAGGCTTTTTTTCGTTATTTTTAGCTAACACTTTGGTTCACTCAGAAAGATTCAAGAAATGATATCCGTAGCGCGAACGATGGGTCAGCAACAAAACGATTGAAAGAATGGCAGACAAACATTCGGCCACCACCACGGCCCACCAAATGCCTTCCATGCCGAAAATCAGGGGCAAAAGCAAGACGCATCCGCACTCGAAAATGATGGTTCGACTCATGGAAATGAGTGCCGACACAGGGCCGTTGTTCAAAGAAGTAAAAAAGGATGAAGCATAAATATTGAGACCCGTCACTAAAAAATGCAGCGAATAAATACGGAATCCATGAATGGTAAGTTGCATCAAATCGAGATCGTAGCCCACAAAGATGCGTGCCAGCGCCGGCGCCGTAGTTTGCGCCATCAACACCACACTCACGCCCAGGATAGCCATCACCATCAGGCTTTTGCGCAAGAGCGAAGACACTTCCTGATGGTTCTGCGCACCAAAATGAAAACTCACCACCGGCGACACGCCCACGCTATAACCCAAATAGAGCGACACAAATATCCAGGTGAAATACATAATGATGCCGTAAGCCGCCACGCCGTTCTCGCCTATCTCGCTCATCAACTGATACATATAGAGCATGCTCACCAGCTGCATGGAGATATTCATCACAAATTCGGAGAGTCCGTTGCTGGCCACTTTCCACAGACTGCGGGCGTAAAAACCCAACTTGGCCCGAAATCGTCGGATGGTCACCAGGCGCAAGGGCCGTTTATCGTCTTTCGATTTGAAAATGAAGCAGAGCAAAGGTATGAATCCGCCCACCACGTAGCTGCAGGAAGTAGCCCAGGCAGCGCCTTCCAAGCCCCAATCGAGCACGGCGATAAAGATCACATCGAGTAGCACATTGGTAACGCCGGCAGCAATCATCAGCCACATGCCGAGTTTAGGTCGTTCGGCCGTCACCAGAAAAGATTGGAAATAGATTTGCAAAGCGTAAGGCGGCAGACAGATAAGCAAAATGCGTCCGTAATCGACACAATAGGCTATCATGTCGCCTTCGGCTCCGAGGAAAATGGCGATATCTTTCAGAAAAACAACACCGCCCAAGCCCAAAACAACCGAGAAAATAATGAGCGTATAGGTGATGAAACTGAAAATTTCGTTGGCCTTGTCTTGTTTTCCTTCGCCCAAAGTTTTGGCTACCAAAGCGCTACCACCCGTTCCGAACATAAAACCGAATGCGCTCAGCAAGCCGACGAAGGGCCAGATAAGATTGAGCGCAGCAAAAGGTGTTTTGCCCACAAAATTGGACACCATCACGCCGTCCACCACGCCGTAAAGCGCAGAGACAAGCATCATCAGCACCGAAGGCCAGGTGAATCGTCCCAGCCTTCGGTAAGTAAAATGATCGGAAAGTTGTATCGCGGTTTTAGCCATAAAGCTTTGCCCATCGGCCTTTTAGTCGGCCAATTCTTCCAAATGATAATTTTTCTTTTTGTCTTCGCGTTTCAACATGATGGCCAAAATCAAAGCCAAAATACCGAAAGTGGCGAAAATGAGCATAGCGGGCGTGTAGTTGTAGCGAGTAACAGCGGCATCTGCCTGACTGATAATGCAATATTTATCCAGGAACCAACCAATCAAGAGGGGCACGAAACCGAGTCCGATATTTTGGATCCAGAAAATCAAGGCGTATGCCGAACCTAATTGTTTGTGCGGGATAATCTTGGGAACGCTAGGCCACATCGCACTGGGAACCAATGAGAAAGCAACGCCCAACAAAATCATGATGATTGCTGCGAACCAAGCGTGGTTGAGCAAAGGCATGGCAAAAAGCAAATGTACCATGATGAGCAACACCGAACCGATAATCATAATGGTGGCGCCTTTGCCTTTTTTATCGTAGATTCCTCCGAAAAGCGGCGTCATAATCAGGTTGCCGAAAGGAACCAATGCTACCAAAGTGCCGGCCAAAGCGCCCATGCCGTACTTATTTTCCATCAGAGAAGTGGCATATTTCAAGAAGGGGAACACTGCCGAATAGAACATCAGACAAAGCAGGGCGAGCAACCAGAAGCCTTTGTTGGTGAGGATGAGTTTGAGGTCGGAAATGCGGAAACTGTCTTCGTCGGCGGGAATGCCTTCGCTCTGGGTCTGGGCATCGAGTTTGCGGTCCATCACGCAGAAAACCAGGTAAAAAAGCAAGCCAATGCAAAGCAGAATGAGCGACACGAACATCGGGGTTGACATAGAGAAATGCTTCACCAAAACCGGGCTGACAATCATAGCCAAAGCCGTTCCCAAACGCGCCACTGCCACCTGCGAACCCATCGCCAAAGCCATTTCCTTACCGGCAAACCACTTGGCAATCACCTTGGTAACGGTAATTCCGCAGGTTTCGGTTCCGACAGCGAAAATAGCATAACCCAAACAAGCCACCATCACCTGGGTGCGAATACCCAAAATAGTGCCAGCTTCGGGCAGCGGCGAGATGAATTCTACTGCATAATATTTTAAACCACAACCGATTACCATCAAGATGCAGGCCATGGTTCCTGTAAAGCGCACACCCATTTTGTCGAGGATCAATCCGCCGAAAATAAGCATGAACAAGAAAACATTGAACCAGCAATAAGCCCAGTTGAAAATACCGAATTCTTTGGAAGTCCAGGCCATTTCTTCTTCCAACATGGTCATCAGCGGCGACATGGCATCTGTGAGGAAGTAGCCGCACATCATCGTCAGCGAAACGATAGCCAATACGCTCCAGCGGGCCACCGCGCTATCGTTCAATTTTTGTTTAAGTAAGTCTGTCATTATTTGATGATTAAAAATTAATTTTTCTTCGCAGAAAATTCAAAGCGTCTATTAGAACAAGAATCCGGTGTTGATATAGAAGGCGTTGCCACCATCGCGTTTGTCGAAGCAACGAGCCAATTCGAGCGCAATGATAAAGTTTTCGTTCATGATAAAGCGGAAGCCGCCACCGGCTGCCATGTGCAAAGCGTCCGCCTTGGAAGTATCGATGAATTTTTCGTACAAAACAGCGGCTCCGGGATTGGTCAGCGCGGTTCGGTTGCTCAAATCGTAGCCTTGCAAAACAGTAGCTCCATCGCAGAAAGTGCTGAGTGCCAAAGCGATATTCTGATTAGCAAATTTAAAATCGACAAAACGCCAACGCAATTCGGTGTTATAATAGAAGGTCTGCAAACCTTGTACGCGGTTCAAACTCAGCCCTCTGACGGTACGATATCCGCCCAAACCATCCCAATCGGCATCGGCAGAACCCATCACCGTGTAGACGGGCAACGCATACCAAGGCACATCTTTTCCAAAAAATCCTTGATAAACAGCACGATATGCAAAAGTCAACTTTTTATCGATGATAGGCAGATACTGACGCATGGTGGCACCCACGTGCGTAAAGGGATGCGAAGTGCCTAAAAACGAAGGCGCTGCCGACACATGAGCCTCGGCCCAAATACCTTTGCTGGGATTCTTTTCGCGGTCGCGGGTATCGTACATCAAACCCAGTCGCAAAGCCGAGATAAGTCCGCCGTTGGCCTGATCGGGCGAAATAATGCCCCAAGCCTGATACAAATCGTAGAGATTGCCTTCGAGCACCGTGTAATTATCGGGCGTAAATGCCTTGATAGTAGACCAATTGAGGTTGTAACCGGCTTCCCAATAAAAATCCTCGGTGATATGTCCTTGCAATTCCGCCTTGGCTTTGAGCAAATTACGTGCATGACGATAAAAACCCATGGGATATTTGCCGCCTTCCATCTTGTTGAGCAATTTTTCGTCTTGGGTAAAAATGTGCAGAGCCTCCGCATCGTAGAGCGTCTGATAACCGTTCATGCCGTAAAAATCGAGCGCCTTTTCGTTGCTGTAGCTCACACCGGCAAACAGACGCACGCCAGGGAAAATTTCACGATTATCGTAATTGACAATCACTTTGGAAGTTCCTTTGGTATAGGCCGAAGCTTCGAAATACCAGGCCGACTTAGGATTGGGATAAGTGCTGCCATCGTCGAAATTGTAGAGATTGAGCAGAGCACCGTACTGAAATCCGCGGTCGTTGTCGAAAGCCACCACGGGAAGCGGGCCCAAATTCCAACCTGTCTTAATGATGTCGCCATCTTCGTTGTACTGCACCGGCTTTTTACCTGAGGCATACAAAGAACTAATTGTCAGAGAGATAATTCCAATACTAAGCAGGAATCTTTTCAGATTTGTTTTCATAGTGTTCTCTTTTTTTAATTCATTACTCTTTTTGATTTTCCTATTCGCGTTTTTGATTCGCTTAATTCGCGGCCAAAATTTGATTCACGCAATTTGCGGCCAAAATTTGATTCACGCAATTTGCGGCCAAAGTTACACATTATTAATAAAAGACAAAAACCATAAAAATATTACCTTTGTGTTCGCTTCGCGGTTTAGCGCTTGATTCTTGCTTGGCGCTTGATTCTTGCTTGACGCTTGCTTCGCGAAGAAGATTTATTCACAAAGGATTTAGATAATGATGCAGCCAACTGATTCTCAGGATAGTTTTCGTTTGATGCCTTGCCAGGATGGTAGCCTGACCATACACAGCGCCTTGCACGACCAATGTTTTCACTCTTCGGCCGGCGCGCTGTTGGAATCGCAATATATTTACCTCGAACTCGGCTTGAAGGCGTATTTAACCGCGGAAGCGTCCACCATGAAAACGGATGACGATGCTTCGGTGAAAACGATTGATTCCTCGATAAAAACGCTTGATCCGAAACAAAAGATTTCGGTATTGGAAATCGGATTTGGCAGCGGCATCAATGCTTTGCTTTGCGCGCTGGAATTTCTGCAACAACGCACGTCCAGCGAAAAGACAGCATCTGACGCAGAAGCCCTCCAAATGCCCGAGCAATTCTATTTCGAAAGCATCGAGCTCTACCCCATTCCCGAAGAAATCTGGTCGCAACTGGATTATGCTTCACTGTTGGCAAACGAGCATTTTTCTCGCGAAGAAATACAAGCTATTTTCGAAAAAATTCACAGGGCGCCTTGGAACGAGCGATACGAGATTTCGCCCGGTTTTTTCCTGCACAAACGCCACGAAGACATCCTCACATTCGAGCCAGCCGCGCAATACCAAGTGGTATTTTTCGATGCCTTTTCGCCCGATTGTCAGCCGATGCTCTGGAGCAAAGAAGTGTTCAGCAAAATTAAAAGCGCGATGCTACCCGGCGCAATCATGACCACCTATTCCAGCAAAGGTTTCGTTAAACAAAACCTCCGCGAACTGGGCTTTGACGTGCTTCGCAAACCCGGTCCCGGCCAAAAACGCCACGTGCTGCAGATTCGCCTGTGACAAAATACAGTGCTAATTTACCGCGGGCGCGCTAGTTTGCGTGCTATACATCCTTGGAGATAATGAAGCGAGTAATTAGGAACGACAAAGCATAAAGCAGCGCCAAGATGATGAAGAGCCAAGCGTTGCCGAAATGCGCGATGACGTAGTTGCCCATTTGGTTGCCGGCGAGCCCCGCCCAAGCCCAAGCAGAAAGCGCAAATCCATGAATGACAGACACATTCTTCATGCCAAATTTATCGCTGAGCAAAGAAGGCAAAGTGGAGAATCCGCCGCCGTAACCCGCGTTGCAAACCACCAACATCAGAATGATGCAAGTTGCGTAAATGCTCAGCGAACCGCCTAATGAAAATCCGGCAAACCAAGACAATAGACAAGCCAAAGCCGAAGTGAAGAAAAGTATTTCGTACACGCGCGAGCGAATCTTGAAGCGGTCGGAAATGGTAGAATAGCCAAAGCGTCCGAAGGAATTAAAGAAAGCGGTAAGACTGGCAATGAGGCCCACTTGAGCGCCCAGGCCGCAATCGTTCACCAAAGATTTTTCTTGCGAAATAAGTGCCAATCCACACGTAATGTTTATAAAGAAAACGAACCAAATAGCCAGGAACTGCTTGTTGAGAATGAATCTCAGCGATTCTTTCAAACCGAAAGCCGAACCTTTCAGACCTTCTTGTTGCGGTTTTTTAATCAGCATAGCACCGAGCAACATCAGCACACAATATGAGCCGCCGAGAATAAAAAAGAGATTGGATATAGTGGTCACCGACAACAAATACTGGATGATGGGCGATGCAATCACCTTGGCCAATCCGAAACCGGTGATGGCGATGCCGGTAGCCAGGCCTTTATGCTCGCTAAACCACATCATCAAGGTTTTAACGGGCGTCAGATAGCCAATGCCCAAACCAATGCCCATCACAACGCCATAGCTAAGCAACACAGCCACAGGCGAAGCCATGAGAATAGCAAAGCCGGTGCCAATCATACCGAGCGTAAAGCAGATGGTAGACAGGAAAGCCGAGCGTTTCACGTTCTTTTCCACGAGGTTGCCGCCGAAGGCGGCAGACATTCCCAGAAAGAATATCGCCAGAGAGAAAGCCCATTCGATAGCAGCCACCGAGCTGCCAAGTTGTGCTGCAATAGCATCTTTCAGCAACGACCAGCAATAAACCGTTCCAATGGAGCAATGAATCAGCAAGGCGGGAATAGCGCCGTTGAGCCACTTATTGTTCAGTTTCATGATGAGAGTCGAAAAATTCAAGAGGCTATGCCAAACCTTCATCTGACATAGCCTCTGTATGGATAATCTTTAGAACAGACCTGTTATTTCTCCGCTTGCATCGATATCAATTCCCTCAGCAGCAGGCACATTGGGTAAACCCGGCATACGCATCATGGTACCAGTTAGCGGAACGATGAAGCCGGCACCTGCAGCAATATCGAAACCACGCACGGTGATACGGAAATTGCGCGGACGACCTATCGCTTTAGGATTGTCAGAGAGTGAATTCTGCGTTTTGGCAATACAAACGGGACATTTATCCAAACCCAATTCGATGATATTCTTGATATCGGTCTTGGCTTGAGCCGTATAATCGACGCCATCGGCACCATAAATTTCGCGGGCAACGGTTTCGATCTTTTCTTCGATGGGAGCGTTCCAATCGTACAAAGGCCTGAATTCCTGGGTAGAAGCCTCGATGGTATCAGCCACCACATGCGCCAGTTCTTCGGCACCTTCGCCACCCTTGGCCCAAACGTCGGCCATGACAGCTTTCACGCCCAGTTCGGCGCAACGGTCTTGTACCAACTTGATTTCGGCAGGCGTATCATCCAAGAAACGATTGACAGCCACGATGGGAGCCACGTTGAACTTGCGCATATTTTCGATATGCTTTTCGAGGTTTTCCATACCCTTGCGCAAGGCGTCCAAGTTTTCTTGTTTGAGATCGGCCACCGCCACGCCACCATGGAATTTCAAAGCGCGGATGGTAGCTACCAACACAACAGCATTGGGTTTCAAACCAGCCTTCACACACTTGATATCGAAGAATTTTTCTGCACCCAAATCGGAACCGAAACCAGCTTCGGTCACCACGTAATCGGCCAAAGAAAGACCCATCTTGGTTGCGAAAATGGTATTGGTACCTTGGGCAATATTGGCGAACGGACCACCATGAATAATCGCAGGCGTTCTACCGATGGTCTGTACCAAATTGGGCTTGATAGCTTCGCAAAGCAAAGTGGTCATGGCACCTTGGGCATTCAAATCGCGGGCATAGATAGGACGTTTGTCCATGGTACGACCCACGTAGATATTACCCAAACGCGTTTTCAGATCTTCGATACTTTCTGACAAACAGAGAATAGCCATCACTTCGGAAGCAGCCGTGATATCGAAACCGGTTTGACGAGGCATACCGTCGCCAGTGCCGCCAAGACCCACTACAATGTTGCGAAGCGCGCGGTCGTTCATATCCAAAGCACGTTTCCACTTGATGGTACGCGGATCGAGGCCCAGGTTACGTTTGGCAAAATGCAGGTTGTTGTCGATAAGAGCAGCCAAAAGGTTGTGGGCTTTTTCCACCGCATTGAAATCGCCATTGAAGTGCAAGTTGATATCTTCCATAGGTAGCACCTGAGAATAGCCGCCACCGGTAGCACCACCCTTGATACCAAAAACAGGACCCAAAGAGGGCTCGCGCAACACCACAGCCGTTTTCTTTCCGATGCGGGTAAGACCGTCCGACAAACCGATAGAAACAGTCGTCTTGCCTTCGCCTGCGGGCGTAGGAGAAATAGCCGTTACCAAAATCAGCTTCTTGCCTTTCATCTTGTCTTCGTCAATAAGACTCAAAGGCAATTTTGCTTTGTATTTACCGTAAAGTTCCAAATCGTCGGCAGGAATGTCCAACTTGGAAGCAATTTCTGCAATGGGCGCCAAAGTTACCTGTTTGGCAATTTCAATATCTGTCATAATATCGATGATTAAAATAATGATTCCTTATAATGAAGCTTTGTTCAAGGCTTCGAATTCAGCTTTCTTATCGGTGGCATAAGCCAAGTCGATATAGTTCTGATAAGCTTTTTCTACCTTTCCACGAACCACCTTCATCGTCGAGTTCATCATACCATTCTGTTCTGTAAAAGGTTCGGGCAAAATGCAAAGTACGCTGGGCACCCAACGATCGGGGAACATACCTGCAAACTTTCCACCCTTGCGATATTCGGCCACTTCGGCGTGAATCTTTTCGAGCATCAAGGTCTTAGCTTCGTCACTCTTCAGATCGATACCCGGCTTTTGTTCCTTGGCATAAGCTTTCAAAGCATCCCAAGCGGGAACAACCAAACCGATGGTGTAAGGATCTTGGTTGTTGTGCAAAAGAATATCGCTGATGTAAGCAGAATTTTCGGCAACGTTTTCTTCGATACCTTCGGGAGAATATTTTTCGCCGTCGGCACCAATCAACAAAGATTTGAAACGACCTACTACATACAACATTTCAGCATCGCGCATGTAACCCATGTCGCCGGTGTGCAACCAACCATCGCGAACAGTGTCGGCAGTAGCTTCGGGATTTTTCCAATAACCGGCCATCACGTTTTCGCCGTAGATAACGATTTCACCCTTTTCGCCGTAAGGCAATTCGCGGCCTTCTTCGTCCATAATCTTGATTTCCATAGGCTTAACCACCTTACCTGACGAACCGAGAATATGCTTGGCTTCGGCATTGGCCGAAATGATAGGCGTAGCTTCCGACAAACCATAACCTTGATACATCGGCATACCGATGGCGTAGAAGAAACGTTGCAAGTCGATGTCGAGCAAAGCACCACCGCCCACGAAGAAACGGAGTTCGCCACCCATACCTTGACGCATCTTGCTGAAAATCAATTTGTCGACCAAAGCAATAATAGGCTTCTTCCACCAGTGCCAGAAACCGCCCTTGTTGTAACCTTCCTTATTATAAGAGATGGCCAGATTCAAACCAAGGTTGTACAAGCCGGTGATAAACTTACCGTTAGCCTTAACGCCGCCTTCCAATTTAGCCTTGAAGTTCTTGGCCAAAGAAGGAACGCTCAGCATTACATTAGGCTTGAATTCGTTGATAGCAATGGGAATATTCTTCAAAGTGGCAGCGCCGGTCTTGCCCGAAGGCACCGTACCGATGCAAGCACCGAAAGACATCATACAATAGATACCGGCCACGTGAGCGAAGCAGTGGTCCATAGGCAGGATAATCAACATTCTTTCGCCCTTGTTCACACCAATTACCGAACGAGCTTGTTCCACGTTGGCGGTATAGTTGCGATGGGTCAGCACCACACCTTTAGGATCGGCGGTAGTACCGGAAGTATAACAAATAGTAGCAATATCGTTGGGTTGAACGCTGGCGCTACGAGCATCCAATTCGGCTTGATGTTCCTTGCGGTATTCATCACCCAAAGCCAGCAATTCGCTGAAGTTCACTTCGTTAGCTTCTTTATCCTGAATATCGTCCAACAAAATCACCTTATGCACCAAAGGCAGATCGGCAATCACCTTACGCACCTTGGGAAGTTGCAAAGCAGTGGTAATGATAAACTTAGAGTCGGAGTGCTTGATACGGAACAACAAATCGTTGCTTTCGGCCAACTTGATAGACAAAGGCACACTGATGGCACCAGCATACATCAAACCGAATTCACCGATTATCCACAAGTTACGACCTTCGGCCAAATAGGAGATTCTATCTTCTTTCTCTACACCAAGAGCCATCAAACCACCGGCAATACGTTGTGCCAATTCTTTGGCCTGACCAAAAGTGGTAGGTTGCCATTCCTTTCCGATTTTTTCGTACAAATACGGATCGTTTTCGTACAAACTAGTGTAATGGTTTACAAAATCGATAATTGTTGGTTTCTCTTTCATCTTTCTATAATGTTTAGTTAAAATTTCTCAATAAAATATCCGCAAAAATATACATTTATTTTGTTTTGGCAATCTTTTATTCAAATTCGATACGGCTAACGAAAGCCGAGATTCCGTCTTCTTTCAAACCCTCTATCATCCAGGCATTTGCATCCAGACGATAACGACGCAGCGCAATCATTTCGTTCAGGCGAGTTTCGTGATTGAAGTTGATTTTCACCTCTTTTACTAGACGATGCATAGTCACTTCTTCGGGAATGGCATTCATCGACCAAAGCAAATATTTGGCGTTGTTGGTGTGCACATTTTTATCCAGATCGGAGAAGGCAATGCGGTGAGTATAAGCATATTCCGGCTCAATGTCGCGGGGCGCACGCAGACGCTCGCAAGGCTTTTCGATGGCATTTTCCTTACACACCGTATCGTCACATTCGATGGGCGAACGACGCACAAACTCGCGCGTATCGATATTGATCATCACCCAAGAAGAAGTGGCATCGGCCAAGAGTTCGCCGGCTTGGTTTTTCATCACAAAATCGCGCTGATACTGAGCCGCATCGAGGCCTTTGTGCCAAGTGGTCATCGACACAATATCGCGCCAAAAGATAGGCTTGTGAAAACGAAAATGCATACGGGTAAGCACCCAGACCACCCGAAATTGAATCAACTCATCGTGACCGATGCCCAACAGTCGGGAATGCGGTTCGCAACATTCTTGCGCCAATTCCATGAAACAGCCCGGCGACAACATCGAACGGAAGTCGGTCTGATAACAGGGAATAGACAAGGTTTGTGTGTACTTTTTAATTTCCTCTTTCATTTTTATTTCATTCTAAGTTTAAGTCCGGCAATGATAGTGCCCGGATGTAAGTTGAATACGCCGCTCATTTCGCCGGCCATGCAAAAACCACACTGATCGCAAACACCTTGTTCATAACCAATACATTGCGCTTTGCGCGAACCATCGGTGAAGATAAAATTGGTCACCCAACACTGCGGTTTGAAATGCAAATCTTTCATCTTTTTCAAGCCGGGAATGGAGTTCATAATGGGATAACCTTTTCGCTTGTAATCGATAATCAGGTCGATAATTTCGTGACGACGTCTTTCGTCGAGCGCCAGATATTCCGTTCCGGCAAAAGGCGTGTGGAAATTGAGCGAAATAGATTGGATATGAGGATTGCTTTTCACGTACTCGATGGTTTGTGCCACCGCCGTATGATTGAGCGTATTGATAGCCATATTCACCGAAAGGGCCTTGTGTCCGCAAGTGGCGATATTCTGTTCCAAACGGGCAAAAGTGCCTTTACCGCGCACCGCTTCGTGAAACTCGCCATAACCATCCAAACTAACCCAGATGCTATCGGCACGAGAATTGGGGAAAGGCTTCTGCGCGTTGGTGGTGATGGTGCAAGAGAAAAATCCCATCGATTTGGCTAAGTCGCAAAGGTCGTTGATATCGCGTCCGTTGTCTTCCCAAATGAAGGGTTCGCCGCCTTCAAAATCGACAAAACGTGAGCCCTGGTCGTAGCAATATTGCAGTTCCTCGCGGATTTGTTCAAATGTCTTGTTCAGCGGATTCTTATGATTATAGACACTGCAATGCTTGCAGGAAAGATTGCAACGGTCTGAGATAAAAATAACGCTTTGCAAAGGACGACGTCGACCAAAGAATCTGGCGCCGATAAACCAATAGGCTAAATAAAACAGTTGTTTGATTTTCAGAAACATATCAGATAAATAATATGAGCAATGATACTTAATTGACAAAAAGCGGAGATGGTGTTGCGGGCGGCATACCATCGTATCATGAACCAATCGGTGCCGCTCTGACAAATGCGTTCCCAGTTTTCCATGCGTCCCATGAAGCGGGGCGGTTGTTGAGTGGGGAGGGCGTCGTTGCGAGCGAATGCGAGCAACGACGACAGCAGCCAGAGAGCGCGCGGCAAGGCAAGCAACACCAAAAGATACAGCCAGTGCAGTTGCGCTGTGATTACACCCAACACAACAATAACAAAGGGCAAAAGATTGATAATGAAACTGGCTGCCAGATTGGCTTTATTGCTTTTGAGCAAACGGGCAAAAGTCATCTTGTGCGATGCTTCGTCGGCCGCTTGGTCGATAAAGCTATGCGTAAAGAGAATATTCAGCACCAAGAGGCCCACCGGCACAGACATATACACGATAGACATATCAAATTGTCCGCAAGCCGACACATACACACCCGTCATCAAGAGCGGTCCAAAAATGATGCCGATCACTACTTCACCCAAACCTCTGTAACTGAGCTTCAATGGCGGAGCTGAATAAAACACGCCCATCAAAAGCGTCAGCAAAAAGATGTAGAGCAAAATATTAGAACGATGCAGCCAAACGATAAAGCCCAACACCACGGCCAACAAAAAGAAAACAGCGATGGCAATGCGCAAATCTTTCAACGTAGCGCTTCCATCTATCAGATAAGGATATTTCACGTGACGTGCACGAATACCCTTGCGTTGCAATTCCTCGCGCGATTTGGCCGAATTTTCGTAATAATCGAAATAATCGTCGCAAAGATTCAAGCCCAAATGCGCCATCATCACACCTACAACCGCCATCAAAGCCAAAGGCAGCGAGAATCCCTCATGTCCATAAGCCAGTACCACAGCCAAACAGGCCGGCATCATACTCTGCATCAAAGAAGTAGGACGCGCATTATGCCACCAGGCTTTAAGTTGTTTCATCATCCTTCGAAGAAATTAAATATTATAGAATGTTGTAAATGCCTTGCAAACATATTCATGATCGACCACAGCCATGGTTTCGCGTACCGAGTGCATGGCCCACATGGGATTGCCCATATCTACGCCACGGATAGGCATTTGCGCGGTGAGAATGTTGCCCAAAGTAGAACCTCCGGCCATATCGGAATGATTCACAAAGTACTGACAGGGCACCTGAGCGCGGCGGCAGATTTCTGCGAAAACAGCCGCCGAATCGGCATCCGTCACATATTTCTGATTGGCATTAATCTTGATAACCGGGCCGCCACCCATTTTGGGATGATTGGTGGGATCGTGTTTTTCCACATAATTGGGATGCAGGGCGTGCGCCATATCGGCCGACACCATGAAAGATTTTTCCAAGGAACGATAAGCATCTTCCATCGTGCCGCCTTGTGCCAACACGATACGTTCCAAGAGATTTTTCAGGATGGGAGAAGCCGCGCCTTGTTTGGTTCCGCTACCGGTTTCTTCGTTGTCGAAAACAGCCAGTACCTGCGTCATTTCACCGGGCTGCGACTGCAGCAACGCATGCAATCCGGCATGAACCATAGCCAAGTCGTCCAAACGACCGCAACTCAAGAATTCCTGATGCAAGCCCACCAAGGTAGCAGGCTGGGTATCGTACAAATACAAATCGAAATCGATGATTTCTTCGGCCGACACTTTCAATTCTTCGCAAAGCATCTTGAGCAAGAGATTGTCTTTTTCGAAAGTATCGTTGAGCATGGCCAACACGGGCAGCATATCTTTCTGTTTGCTAAGCGCGTTGCCTTCGTTCACCTGACGGTTGAAGTGGATAGCCAAATGAGGAATCGTGAGCAGCGCTTGCTTGAAATGCACCGTTTTCTGTGTGGGATACAGCGGATTTTCGCCACGCAAGATAACACGTCCGGCCAAAGACAATGGACGATCGAACCAAGTATAGAGAATGGGACCGCCATACACTTCGGTATTGAGTTTCAACACGCCGGCCTGAGTCATTTCGGCAGCAGGCTTCACACGGAAACAGGGCGAATCGCTATGCGCACAAATCAACTTGAAACCACTGTCGGCCAAGGGCTTGCTGCCTAAACGGAAAGCCATGACTGCACTGCCGTTTTTCTTGAGGTAGTAGCCTTTGCCGGCCTGCAAGGCCGGCAAAGCGGCCGCCATATCCAAAGCTTCGAATCCGGCATCTTTCAAACGATTTTCCACATATTCAGCGGCTAAAAAATTGACGGGAGAAGCATCGAGCATCGCCATCAAATCTTGAATCAAAGTCTTTTGCATAATTATGATTGTTTTAAATATTTCAACATTAAATCGGCCGTATGTTCAGCGGCTCCGGCTGGCCCAAGCAACTGATGCATACGCGCATATTCCTGCAAGATATTCTCTCTTGACGAATCTTGCAAAATCAGCGCCAGTTCGCGAGCGATATTACCAACGCTACATTCGTACGACACCAATTCGCGCACCACTTCGCGGCCGGCCACCAAATTGACCAAAGAAATGAAAGGCGTTCGAATAAAATATTTCCGAACCAATCGGGTAAGAAATTTACCACCTTTCATGTAATAACAAACCACTTGCGGCACATCGAAAAGCGCGGTTTCGAGCGTAGCCGTTCCCGACACCACCAAAGCCGCGTGCGCTTGCTGCAACAAAGCATAAGTCTGATCGAAAACTATCGGAAAATCAAAGCCTTGCATATATCGACGATAGGCTTCCATGTTTTGTCCCGGAGCTCCCGAAATCACTATTTGATAATCGTTTTGATAAGCCGCGGCCGCCTGCAACATCAAGGGAAAATTTTGACGGATTTCCTGACTGCGACTGCCGGGAAGAATGGCCAAAATCGGTTTCTGCAGCAACAAAGGCGCATCGTTCTGCAAACGCAAAAGCGGTGCCTGCGGATGATTTTCCAAGTAAGCCGATACCGAATCTACCGAAGGATTGCCTACATAATCGACAGCATAATTTCTATCGGCAAACCATTGTTTTTCAAAGGGAAAGACGATATACATTTTGTCGACGTAAGCACGAAATTGATTGATACGATAACTTTTCCAAGCCCAAATTTTCGGAGAAATGTAGTAATGCACGGGCAAGGAAGGACAATGCGTCTTGACAAACTTGGCTATCTTCAGATTAAAGCCGGCATAATCGACCAAAATAAGCACATCGGGCTGCCAAGCGAGAATATCCTCTTGACAAAGCTTCATATTTTTCAAGATGATACGCGCATGCAACAGCACCGGAATGAAACCCATATAGGCCATTTCCCGATAATGACGCACCAAACTGCCGCCTTGTGCTGCCATTTTATCGCCACCGAAAAAGCGGAATTCAGCCTGTTCATCCCTCTGTTTCAGCGCTTTCATCAAGTTGGAGGCATGCAAATCGCCGGAGGCTTCGCCCGCAATCAGATAATACTTCATACTTGAAAAAATATGATTTTTGAACCCACAAAGGTAACGAATGCCGAGTTAAGAAAAAACAAGCACTTGATTTTTATTTTAGCGATGCAATCACTACCTTTGTCGGTTATAAATTTTGTTCATTTATGGGAAAAATCATTGCCATCGCAAACCAAAAAGGCGGGGTTGGAAAAACCACCACAACCATCAATCTGGCAGCATCTTTAGCTGTTCAGGAAAAGAAAGTATTGGTGGTTGACGCCGATCCTCAAGCCAACGCATCTTCCGGTTTGGGCATCGACATCCGTCAGGTGGAAACGACCATCTACGAATGTATGATAGATCAGGTGCCGGCCGAAAATGCCATCAAAAACACAGAAATCAATTATCTGGACGTATTACCTTCGCATATCGACTTGGTGGGAGCCGAATTAGAAATGATACAACTTCCTCAGCGCGAGTATATTATGAAAAATATGCTGCAAGCCGTGCGCGATCGTTACGATTATATTCTGATTGATTGTTCGCCCTCTTTGGGGCTGATTACGGTAAACTGCCTCACGGCGGCCGACTCGGTGCTGATTCCGGTACAATGCGAATATTTCGCCCTCGAAGGAATCAGTAAATTGTTGAATACCATCAAGATAATCAAGAGCGGACTAAACAAGGCTTTGGAAATCGAAGGCTTCCTGCTCACCATGTACGATGGTCGTCTGCGAAGCGCCCGCCAAGTGGCCGACGAAGTGCGTAAGCATTTCCAGAATTTGGTCTTCAACACGATGATTCAACGTAATGTCACGCTGAGCGTTGCGCCCAGTCACGGCGAGCCCGCCCTACTCTACGATGCCGACTCGAAAGGCGCCATCGACCACATTCAATTAGCATTGGAAATCATTCAAAAGAACAAACACTAATGGCAAAAAGACACGACTTGGGCCGAGGACTCGGCGCCCTGATAAGCACAGAAGAAGTTCAAACCGTGGGATCTTCGTCCATCAGCGAAATTCCATTGAGTCAGATACATCCCAATCCCAACCAGCCTCGCCAGGAATTCGAAGAAGAAGCCTTGGAAGAGTTGGCTGTTTCTATTCGTCAATTGGGTATTATTCAGCCTATTACCTTGCGAAAAATAAGCGAGGGCAATTATCAGATTATTTCGGGAGAACGTCGTTATCGCGCTTCGAAATCGATAGGTTTGGAGCAGATTCCCGCTTACATCAAGACCACCGAAGACGAGCAGGTGATGGAAATGGCGCTCATCGAAAACATCCAGCGCGAAGACCTGAATGCCATCGAAGTGGCTTTGGCTTATCAGAAACTGCTGGAAGTGTACAAGTTGACCCACGAAAAATTGAGCGAACGCCTGGGCAAGAAACGCGCCACCATCAGCAATTATCTTCGTTTGTTGAAACTGCCTGCCGAAATCCAAATCGGACTGAAAGACAAGAAGATAGAAATGGGACATGCCCGCGCTTTGGCCGGCATCGACGATTCTCAATGGCAATTGCAACTTTATCACGACATCGTGCTGCACGGCTATTCGGTGCGCAAGGTGGAAGATATCATCAAGCAATATTCTCCCGAAAACATTGCTCGTCAAAAGGCTGAAAAACAAGCTAAAAAGAAATTGCAAAGCGAATATATCGACTTGCAGAAACTGTTGTCGGAAAAATTGGGCACAAAAGTAAAACTCAACGTCGATGCTTCGGGAAAAGGCAGCATCAATATTCCTTTTAAATCGGAAAAGAAACTGGAAGAAATCTTGGCTTGTTTGGACAAAATCTGATATGCGAACAACCTTTTACATAAAGTTCTGTGTATGTTTACTTTGTCTGTCGGTGAGCTTAGGCTTGTCGGCCAAGGATGCTACGCGCGTTTCGCCTAAGCAAATGACCAGCCTTGTCATGCCTGAAGACAGCGTCCACAAAGCTTCGCGCAGCATGCAAAAAGCCGCAACCGGGAGAAATTCGACGGAGAGAATTTCGATGCCGGAAACCATAACAGAAAAAACCGCAACCCGAGAAACCTCGACAGAAGAAATTTCATCCCAAGAAGCTGCTCCAGAAGAAGTTGCAAGCCAGGAAGTTTCAACAGAAAAAATTGCGACAGAAGAGAATTTGCCGGAGGAAAAAGAAAGTTTCGTTCCCGATTCTAACAAAGCCATTTGGTATGCTGCGCTCTGCCCCGGTTTGGGACAAATTTACAACCGTCGTTATTGGAAACTTCCCATCGTGGCCAGTGGCATTGTGGGTGTGAGTTATGCCATCAGTTGGAACGGAAAATATTACGAAGCTTACACTTACGCCTATCGCGACTTGATTGACGGCGACCCCAATACCAATTATTTCAGGGAACTGATTCCGCCCGGCGCGAATTATTCCGAATCGCAGATGCAGACGCTGTTCAAGAACCGCCAGCAAACTTTCCGTCGTCAGCGCGATTTGAGCATTATTGTGGGTGTTGGCTTTTACCTTATTTGTTTGTTGGATGCCTATGTAGATGCCGAATTGTTCAATTTCGACATCAGCGACAATTTAAGTTTTCACTGGGGAAGCGAGAGCGAGGAAATGCCGCAATGGCGCGAACCACAATGGCGATTTGTAGAAGAGCCACAAAACCTTAATCTTAGTTTCAGCCTTCATTTCTAATTTTTTGTATGAGATTCATTATCAGCCTTATCATAGCACTTATATGGGCCACGCCGCAAATGGATGCCGCGAGCGCGAAAGCTAAAGATCTGCCCATCAAAAGCAAACGTCTGCGCAAGGAAAGCAGCGAAATGCTACGCGTGGACACCATTTATCTGACGGACACCATTGTTCTGACGCAAGCACCCGAAGCATTGATTATCAAGATAGACTCTTCTTATCTGTTGGACGACACGCTGCTCAATCCGCTTTCGTATATCGACAGCAGCATCGACAGTCTGTACATGGAATGGCGCGATGCCGGCTTGCTCAAAACGCACGAACATTGCATCGAAATGCCCGACAATCAGGATATTCCCGACGAAGTTTTCTTGCAGCGCATCGCCGCTTTGCCCAACGTGATTCCCTGTTCGTACAACAAGATTGTGCGTCGTTTCATCGAAATGTATCTCTATCAGCGCCCCGGGCAAGTAAGCAACATGTTGGCCATGTCCGACTATTATTTCCCCATTTTCGAAGAAGTGCTGGAAAGACATCAACTGCCTTTGGAACTGAAATATTTGCCGGTGATAGAATCGGGCTTGAATCCGAATGCCGTTTCCAAAATGGGCGCGGCCGGCCTTTGGCAATTCATGTACTCGACGGGAAAAATGTATGGCCTGCAAATAAACAGCCTCACCGACGAACGTCGCGACCCGGTGAAATCGACCGAAGCGGCCGCCAAATTCCTAAAATCGTTGTACGACATGTTTGGCGACTGGAACCTGGCCATCGCGGCTTACAACTGTGGTCCGGGCAACGTGCGTAAAGCCATCGCGCGTAGCGGTTACAGCAAAGATTTCTGGAAAATTTATTATCATCTGCCTCGCGAAACGCGCAGCTACGTACCTATTTTCATTGCCGCCAATTATGTGATGGTGTATCACGCCGAACATGGCATCTGCCCCGCCGAAGTTGAATTTCCGCTGGTCTGCGATACCTTCATGATTGAGGAAAACATGCACTTCAAACAGATTGCCACTGTCTGCGACATTCCGATGAATGATATCAAGAAACTGAATCCGCATTTCCGTAGCGAGATTGCGCATGGTAGCGAAAAAACAGCCGGCGTGCTGTATCTGCCAAGCCAGTACACAACGCGATTCATTCAGTGGCAAGACAGCATTCCCAACTACAAGAAAAAAGAATTGCTCAACGATAAACTTACCGCCAAGCCTTACAATCCTTATCGTGCCAATGGAGAAGCCGTCGTGTATCGGGTGCGCTCGGGCGACAATCTCTACAACATCGCGCGAAAATATGGCGTTTCGGTAAGCAAAATCAAATCGTGGAACAACCTGAAAAGTGATATGCTCCAAATTGGACAACGTTTGATAATTTATTGATATGATGGATCCTGATGGAAAATTGCCGGAAGTACAATCGGCCGACGATCTTATGATTGAAGCGGAATTTCAAGACCTGTTGCAAAAATATCTCAACAGCAATCACCGCAAGAAAGTAGACATCATCACCAAGGCTTTTCGCTTTGCTGAAAAGGCTCACCGCGGCATCAAACGTCGTTCGGGAGAGCCTTACATTATGCATCCGCTGGCAGTGGCCAAAATATGCTGCTGCGAAATTGGTCTAGGCTCTACCTCCATTTGCGCCGCCCTTTTGCACGACGTGGTGGAAGACACCGAATTTACCATCGAAGACATCAACCATCATTTCGGTGAAAAAATTGCGTCCATCGTCGAAGGTTTGACCAAAATTTCCGGTGGCATTTTCGGCGAACAAGCTTCTACACAAACCGAGAACTTCCGTCGTCTGTTGCTAACCATGGCAGAAGATATCCGCGTGATTCTCATCAAGATGGCCGACCGTCTGCACAATATGCGTACCCTGGACGGACAACCGCCCCAAAAACGTTACAAAATTGCCGGCGAAACGCTTTATCTCTACGCGCCGTTGGCGCATCGTCTGGGTTTGAACCGTATCAAAACGGAGTTGGAGGACCTCAGTTTCAAGTACGAACATCCGCAGGAATACGAAGAAATTGCCCGCAAACTGGAAAACACCGCCGCCGATCGTCAGGAATTGTTCCAGCAATTTATCCAGCCTTTGAAAGACGCCTTGATCGATTTGGATATCCGCTACGAGATTAAAGATCGTGTCAAGTCGGTGTATTCCATCTGGAGCAAGATGCAGAAAAAACATCTTCATTTCGAAGATATCTACGACATTTTGGCCGTGCGCATCATTTTCGACGAACCCGAAAATCTGACTGCCGAAGAAGTGGAAGCTTGGGAAAAGAAGAAATGTTGGGGCATTTACGGCGCTGTTACCAATTTATATAAGCCGCATCCCGATCGTCTGCGCGACTGGATCAACAATCCGAAAGCCAATGGTTATCAGGCACTTCATACCACAGTGATGGGTCCTTCGGGCGAATGGGTAGAAGTACAAATCCGCAGCCGCCGTATGGATGTGATTGCCGAACGTGGTTTTGCCGCCCATTGGAAATACAAGGTGGACGAAATCGACGACGAAAACGATCTGAACCGTTGGATCCTCACCATCAAGGAAATTCTGGAAAGCCCGGAACCCAATTCCATCGATATGCTGGACACCATCAAGATGAATCTTTTCGCTTCGGAAATTTTTGTCTTTACGCCCAAGGGTGAAATTAAAACCATTGCGCAAGGTGCCACCGCGCTCGACTTTGCCTTCGAACTGCACAGCGAACTGGGTTATCATTGCATCGGCGCGAAAGCCAATCATCAGTTGGTGCCGATGAGCTACGTGCTGAAGAGCGGCGACCAGATTGAAATCCTCACTTCCGACAACCAATCGCCCAAATATGAATGGCTGAAATATGTAAGCACCGGCAAGGCTTATTCCAAGATTCGCACGCGTTTGCGCAAACAAAACCGCGCCATGCTGAAAGAGGCTGAAAAGACGCTCAACGAATTTTTCATTCAGGAACGTTTATCGGCTTCGCCCGAAAATCTGCAAGTGTTGATGGAACATTTTGTCTGCGACAGCCGCGACGAACTTTTGATGAAGCTGGCGCGTCAGGAAATCAAATTGGACAGCAACCTGGCCGATCTGTACAAAAAATCGTCGGAAAGCACTTGGATGAAATACCTGAAAATATCGTTCAAGAAAAGCAAGAAAAACGAAAAATACGGCAAGGTCGACAAGAAAGCCATGCACAAACTCACCGAAGAAGCCATGCGCGATCGCTACATGCTGGCGCCTTGTTGTCAGCCTATTCCCGGCGACGAAGTGGTGGGTTATGTAGAAAAAGACGGCAGCATTTCGGTACACAAACAGCATTGTCCGGTGGTGATGAAACTAAAGAGCAGCCACGGCAACAACATCATCTCGGCCGAATGGGCTACGCACAAAGCCATGTCGTTCCTGGCTTACCTCGAAATGACCGGCGTGGACGAAGTGGGTGTCATCAGTCAATTGACGCGCATCGTTTCGGACGAATACAAAGTAAACATCCAAATGTTGCACATCGAAACCAAAGACGGCATTTTCAAGGGTTATCTGACGCTCTACATCCACGACGTGGAAGATCTCAACATCCTTATCGGCAAACTGCGCAGCCTGAAGTCCATCCGCGACGTAAAACGCATCGAAAAATCCGACTTGAAGTTCTAGGATTTCAACCACCGACAATTACGGTAATGCTTGCTGAAAACCGACTTTTCGGTAATGTAAAAACGACCAAAAACAAAGGGAACGACTTTAGAGCCGTTCCCTTTTTATATACATTTCGCAATTATCACAGACACTTACATCTGCTTTGTCAGAATTGATGAAATGCGGTGGCGATGAAATTTGGGGCGAAGGGAGTTTACTGGAGTAAATGACCGAGCCCCATAATTGAAATCGGCGCCGCAGTTCGCAATTATCACAAAGCAGCGCCGTAGTTCGCAATTATCACAAAGCCGCAATCACTGAATCTAAGGCAGCTTGCAAGCCTGCAACATCCTTACCGCCGGCCACAGCAAAATGAGCCTGACCACCGCCATTACCTTTAATATGTTGGGCAGCCTGACGCACCATTGCACCAGCATTCATACCTTTATCTACCAATGCAGCACCCAAAGCAATCGTGATGAGAGGTTTGCCATCGTATTGAGTAGCAGCTACAAACAAGAGATTATCGCCACATTCGCCACGAAGTTGGAAAGCGATATCTTTCACTTGGTCGGCAGGCATTTCAGCACAGATAGAAGCCACATCTACTCCATTGATTTGACGGATGTTAGCCTTGATCTCTTCTTTAACAGCCTTGGCTTTTTCGGCCATGAAAGTATCCACTTGCTTTTTCAGTTGCTTGTTTTCTTCCATCATCTTGCGGATAGCCTCAGCTACATTACCGGTGTTGTTGAACATCGATTTGATATCGGCCAAAGTATCTTTCAAAGCATCGGTATAATCTTCCACCACTTCGGCGGTGATGGCTTCGATACGACGGATACCGGCAGCGATAGAACTTTCATTCTGAATACGGAAAGCACCGATACGACCGGTGTTGCTGATATGTGTACCACCACAAAGTTCCACCGATTCGCCATAACGAACCACGCGCACTTCGTCGCCATACTTTTCACCAAAAAGAGCCATAGCACCCAAGGCGCGAGCCTCAGCAATAGGCATATTGCGATGTTCGTCCAAATCGATGCAAGCACGGATCTTGGCATTCACCTTGTGTTCCACCAAGCGAATTTCTTCTTCGCTAAGTTTTTGGAAATGAGAGAAGTCAAAACGCAAGAGAGCATCGTTTACATAAGAACCTTTCTGTTCTACGTGCGTACCCAACACTTCGCGCAAAGCTTCGTGCAAGAGGTGCGTAGCCGTGTGGTTGGCAGAAATCTTGGCACGACGAGGCGCATTCACCACCGCCTTGAAAGTTGCTGCAGGATCTTCGGGCATCGTATCGACAATATGTACACTCAGGTTGTTTTCTTTCTTCACATCACGAACAGTAATTTTCTTGCCATCGGCTTCGAGATAACCCATATCGCCAACCTGACCACCCATTTCAGCATAGAAAGGTGTGCGATCTAAAGCAATCTGATAGAAAGATTTACCCTTCTGAGCCACCTTGCGATAACGGATGATTTCGGCTTCACATTCCAGAAAATCGTAACCTACGAAACTTTGTTCGGCATCTTTCAGGATAACCCAGTCGCCGGTTTCGATGGCAGCTGCGTTGCGGGCACGCTCTTTCTGCTGTTGCATTTCTGCGTTGAAACCTTCGATATCGGCCTCCATATTATTTTCGCGGAGAATGAGCTCGGTCAAATCCAAGGGGAAACCATAAGTATCGTAAAGCGTGAAAATATCTTTACCATCTACCAAAGTTTTGCCGGCAGCTTTTTGCGCAGCCATCACCTTATCGAGCAACTTGATACCGGTTTCGAGTGTACGCAAGAAGGCTTCTTCCTCTTCTTTGATAACGCGTTCCACCAAAGTTTGTTGAGCCTGCAATTCGGGATAAGCACTACCCATAGAATCGATGAGCGCGGGCAACAGACGATACAAGAAAGCCTGACGACGATCCAGGAAAGTGTAACCATAACGCACCGCACGACGCAAAATACGACGAATCACATAACCGGCTTTAGCATTCGAAGGCAACTGTCCATCGGTGATAGAGAAAGCGATGGTACGGATATGGTCGGCAATCACGCGCATAGCGATATCCACTTTTTCGTCCTGACCATAAGTCTTGTCGCAAAGTGCAGCGATTTCTTTAATAATAGGTTGGAAAACGTCGGTATCGTAATTAGAAGTCTTGCCTTGAACAGCCATACACAAACGTTCGAAGCCCATACCGGTATCGATATGACGAGCGGGCAAAGATTCCAAAGAACCGTCGGCCTTGCGGTTGAACTGCATGAACACGAGGTTCCAGATTTCAATTACCTGAGGATGATTTTCGTTTACCAAGCTAAGACCATCTACCAAAGCGCGTTCGCTGTCGGGACGAAGGTCGATATGAATTTCAGAGCAAGGACCGCAAGGACCCGTATCGCCCATTTCCCAGAAGTTGTCGTGCTTGTTACCATTAATAATACGTTCTTCGGGAAGATATTTTGCCCAGATAGAGGCAGCTTCGTCGTCACGGCTCAAGCCTTCGGCAGGACTTCCTTCGAACACGGTGGCATACAAACGATCTTTGTCGAGCTTCAATACATCGGTGAGATATTCCCAAGCCCAGTCGATGGCTTCTTTCTTGAAATAATCGCCGAACGACCAGTTGCCCAACATTTCGAACATGGTATGATGATAGGTATCGTGACCTACTTCTTCCAAGTCGTTGTGCTTACCGCTGACGCGCAGACATTTCTGAGAGTCGGCCACACGAGGATATTTCGCCGCCGCCTGTCCCAGGAAAATATCCTTGAACTGGTTCATACCGGCATTGGTAAACATCAAAGTGGGGTCGTCCTTCACTACCATCGGAGCAGAAGGCACAATTTGGTGTCCTTTCGAAGCGAAAAAACTTTTAAACGATTCACGAATTTCTTTAGCACCTAACATAATATCTAATTTTAAACGGCCGCAAAAGTACAATATTTTTGTCATATCATTGTTTTGTCGATAAGATAAAAATAACTTATTTTTGCCCCATCGAAAAAATGTAAAACGTGGCAAGAAAAAACACCAAATATCGTTTCAACGAAGAAACCCTGAATTTTGAGCCTTATCAGCCATCGGCGCTGAACAGGTTCTGGAGTGTATTTTCCAATTGTGTGCTGGCCGCCTTGCTCGGACTTGCCGCATTCCTCATTTACAATCATTTATTCGACTCGCCCGAAACCAAACAATTGCGCGAAGAAAACAGCCGTTTGGCCATGCAATACGAATTGCTTTCGCGTCAACTGGACGAAATTGACGAAGTATTGGCCGAACTGGAACAACGCGACGACAACATGTACCGCGCCATTCTGCAGAGCGAACCGGTAGAAAACCGCAAAGGCAATTTCGACAAAAGCAACCGCTACGAACAATGGTCTGATTTGAATCATTACGCTTTGGTAAGAAAAACCAGCAAGAATATCGACGAATTGTCGCGCCGCATTTATCTGCAATCGAAATCGTACGACGAGCTGGTAGCCATGATGAAAAACAACGAAGACCGCATGCGACACACGCCTGCTATTCAGCCTGTTAAACATGCCGGACTGAAACGCGAAGCTTCCGGTTACGGTTGGCGAATCGACCCCATTTACAACTATCGCAAATTTCACGAAGGCATCGACTTTTCGCTTCCCGTGGGCAACGACGTTTATGCCACCGCCGATGGTGTTATTTCTCATATCGGTTATCAACGAGGCGGTTATGGTTATCTGATTAAAATCGATCATGGCTATGGCTACGAAACACGTTACGCTCACCTCAAACTCAATTCGGCCAAAGTGAAGAAAGGCCAAAAAGTGAAACGTGGCGATGTGATTGCCCTGAGCGGCCATACCGGAAAATCTACCGCACCTCACTTGCATTACGAAGTGCGCATCAACGGAAAACCCGACAATCCCATTCACTATTTCTTCAAGGATCTTACCGCCGAAGAATACGACGACATGCTGATGGAACTCTCCAACTCGGGCGTTCCCATGGACTAATTTTTCCCGATTTCACCGCTGATTTTCCTTAAGCATGAAACAATTTTACTCCATCAAAGAAGTGGCCGAATTGTTGGGCGTTTCTCAGCCCACTTTGCGTTATTGGGAAGAACAGTTCGACAATATCCGTCCGCACAAAAGCCAAGGTGGCACGCGTCGTTACGACCAAAAATGCATCGATGAAATCCGCCGGGTACAACATCTTCTCAAAGAGCAGAAACTCTCCATTGCCGATGCTCGCATTGCACTGAAAAACAAACGCGACAAAATTGACAGCCGCCTCGAACTTCTGCAACGCTTGGAAAGCCTCCGCGACCGGCTAAATCAACTCAAAGACAGCTTGGACGAGAACTGTTAAATCCTTTCACTTATCAAAGCGATTTTTTAATCATTTTTTGGTATATCAGATTTTATACCTTATATTTGACCGCTTTTTGGGTACTCTTCCGAAATGGCGGCCACAGCGGTGTTTCCGCCGAAGAATACACACGGAGCCAGCGATATATTTTATCGCTTGATTATCAGAGAATTATTTTTTATCTATTAACTTTTTTATTAACTATTTTAATTCATGCTTATGAAAAAATTTTTCAAAAACTGCGCCATGTTTATCGCATTGGCCGCAATGAGCTTGAGTTTGAATGCTGCTGCTCCTGGCGATGATTTGACCTCATCGTTCGTGAATGCAAATTTTGCAGACGGAGCTAACGGCTGGACCGTAGCAGCAAAAGACATGAGCAAAATCACCTATGCTACTGCTACGGGTGAGTTTGGTTTCGAAGGCACCTTCTTGAAAGCAGAAAGTGCTAAGAAATTCCAAGACTACTCAGTTGCTCAAGAAGTAACTGGTCTTCCTTTGGGAGATTATGAAGTAAGCGCTAAGATTTACCAAATTGAAGAAACCAACTATGGTAAAGGTGGTGCAACTTTGTATGTTAACAGCAGCAACAAAAAAGCTGGTAACTCAAGCGCTGCCGGTGCAGCATCTGTAACCGTTGCAACCCGCGTTGCTGATGGCAAGATGAAAGTTGAATTCAAGCACACCGGTGGTAACCGTAACACCATCGTTGCATTCGGCGACTTGAAAGTTGTTTTGAAATCTATTCCCGAATTGGCTTCTGCATTGGCTACCGCTGAAACTTTCGCTGACCAAAAAATGTTGGACGATTATTCAGCTCGTTATGATACCGCTATCGCTGCTGCTAAGGCTCACAGCGGTGTAGTTGATGCTGAATACATGGCTCTTTGCACCGAACTCGAAACTTTGAACGCTGCTGCTCAGGGTTCTATCGACGATTTCGCTGCTTATGCTGCTGCCATCGCTAAGGCTGAAGCTTTCGTTGCCGCCAGCACTATCGCTGACAAGGCTGCTATCCAAGCTACTATCGCAGAACACAAAGCCAACTACGAAATTGCTGCTCAGAGTCCTAAGGCTCAGGGTTGGATTGCTGCTTTGGAATTGGCAGTTGGTCAGTTCGACGCAACTTATTTCGTTGTTAACCCCAGCTTCACCGATGGTTTGAATGGTTGGACTTTGGACACTGTTGCCAAGAATGCAAAATCTCCCATCGTTGTTGAATATGTTGCTGATCAGAAGGGCATCAAGAATGCCATCTATCTGCACAACACCTTGAACGAAAAGCAAGCTTTCAAGAAAGTAGAACTTTCTCAGACCGTTACTGGTTTGCCCAATGGTGACTACTATGTGAATGCTAAGGCTTGGAGAAACGAAGGTGGCAACTACACCAAGGGTACCATCACTCTGTTTGCTAACGCCAAGAGCGGCAAGTTCAGCAACTCTACTGCTGATGCTTGTGGTACTGCAAAAGTAAAAGTTCGCGTTACCGACGGTACTTTGACCCTTAAGATTTCTGAAACCGACAGCCGTAATGGTGATTTGATGTTCGGTGAAATCAATTTGGAATACAAGGGCTTCGAAAGCTGGGCTAAGATCAACGGTACTACCGCTACTGCTAGTTGCATCGAAGAATTTGTTGACGCATTGAAAGACGCTTCATTCGACGGTCAGGACGTTACTATCGAATTGACCTCTGGTAGCCTCTACAAATTGGCTGCTAACAACAGCGCTCCCGAACATGCTGCATTCAAGAGCTTGACCATCAAGTCTACCGCTGGTGCCCAGATTGCAGGTCGTATCACTCCTGCTTTGGCTAAGATGGAAAACTTGACCTACGACGGTTTGACCTTCGTTGCATGGCCTGACGGTTCTGCTGAAAACGCCACTTCTATCAACTTCTTCAAGGGTGATGATGGTGACTCTATCAAGGTTTTGACCGTTAAGAACTGTACTTTCCAAGATTTGGGTGCTGAACAAATTATCGCTCACCGCGGTAACAGCTTCAACCAAACCATCGAAACCATCATCTTCACCAACAATACCATCAATAACTATGGTATGTCGAAGGCTGATGGTGGTAACCACCCCTTCCAGATCAACAAGGGTTGTACCAACAACTTCATCATGACTGAAAACGTGTTCAACAACTGGGCTGGTAAGCAATTCTTGAACTTTGGTAATATGTCTACCATCGTGGGTTCAGACTCTATCATCACCATCACTGTTGAAAACAACGTATTCAATGGTTGGGATAGCTACAGTGTTAACCATACCGACAGCACCATCGCTACCGATAGCAGAAATGCTCACTGGTTCCTCGAATTCAGCAACAACATGAGCAAGGGTATCAAGTTGGACATCAACAACAACTTGTTCTTCCACAACATTATTGATTCTGCTGAAAACAAATATCCCGTTTCTGCTGGTATCAACTTCACCAAGGATTTGAACGATGCTTATGCTGCAAACTCTGAAATCAGCCTTGTTGGTAACTTGTTGATTCCTGATTCTGTTTTGAACCTCCGCAACATTAATCCCGCATTCGAAGCTGCTGTTGAACTCCCCAGCAATGCCAAGGATTACATTGAAAAGTTCAAATCATTCAAACGTGAAAACAAGTTCCAGAAGGACTTCCCCGAATTTGTTTATGTTGCTGGTGAAAAGATGTTGACCTCTCATCCTATGTACACCGCCGGTAAGGATGGTAAGTACATTGGTATTGCTGATATGTACTATGATTTCGCCGCAACCGAAGTTGGTGCTACCGTTAGCACTGCTGATGGTTTGATCCAGGCTATGGGTTATACTTTCGAAGGCGTTGAACATCCTGTTATCACTATGTTGGATTGCACCGACGAAGGTGGTGTATATAACGTAGGTACTGGTTATAAGAAGATGGGTGCTCATGCCAACTTGACTATCAAGGCTGCTGCCGGTGCTACTCCTGTAGTAAGCGGTACTTTGGCTGGTGCTAACTACAACATGGAAAGCTTGACCATCGAAGGTCTGAAATTCATCGCCGGTGGTAACCCCATCCAGATGATGAATGCTAAGGACTCTATCGATGTTTTGACCGTTAAGAACTGTACTTTCGAACAGTTTGGTGCTGAACAAGTTGGTTTGTTCCGTGCTGCTAACGGTTATCTTGGCAAATTCGTATTCGTAGGCAACATCGTTTCAGAATACGGTTATGGCAAGCAAGATGGTGGTAACCACGCATTCCAATTCAACCAATCTAACTTCACCATCGGTGGCTTGGAATTCACTGAAAACCAATTCATCGAATATGGTGGTAAGCAATTCATCAACTTCTCGAATGCTGCTCCTGTTGCTGGTAGCGACTCTATCATGCACATCAACTTCTCTAACAATACTTTGTACGGATTCTCAGGTAACGGCTGGTGGGCTGACAAGGCTCAGTATCGTAACTTCATCGAATTCACCTGTGGTAGCAAGTACAAATGGGTTGGTGCTGACATCACTATCAACAACAACTTGTTCTACGAATTGAACCACACTTGTGATTCACTGGGTATTGCTAACCGTTTGGCTTTGGGTACCGATGGTACTTCTGAAACCTACAAGGTTAACGTATTGAACAACGTATTCTATCCTGACTCAGTAATGGCTCAGGTTGAATTGGGTAAGACCATGGAAGATGGTAACTTGCCTATCTTTGATAACGAAAATATCAAGGCTACCCGCAACGATCTTACTTTGGCTGCTCTCGGTTTGACTCCTGAAACTATTTGGTACAAGGGTGAAGCTTTGGCTATTCCTCATACCTCTCCTTTGATGAAGGCTGGTGTTGACGGTACTTATATTGGTGCTAAGGCTAACTACGTGAAGGATACAGATGGTATTCCTACCGTTGCTTACATCACCACCGACCAAAAGATGGGCGAAGGTGCTGTTGCTACTACCAACGATCCTATCTACAACTACCTGAACGAAGGTTATGACTTCAACATGGTATTGGTTGTAGTAAGCGACGACAAGAAGGCTGACGTTTCTGCCGACATCGATTTGAGCAAGTATGATGCTGCTATCATCGCTGAACAATTCGCCGGTGATGCTGCTGCTTTGATGCCCGAAGGTCCTTTGGCTATCAACAAGCTCAATATTCCTACCATCTATAACAAGACTTATGCATTCAAGAGCAAACGTGCTTTGGCTAATGGCGGTTCTGCTACCGGTGCTGACGCTAATGTTGGTGCTATCGTAGTAGCTAAGGAAAACCAGGCTTGGGGCTTGTTCGACGGTATCGAATTCACTACTGACACTATCGTTATCTTCAAGGAATTGACCGATGATAATGGTGTTCTGGGTGGCGAAAAGTCAATTAAGGGTATCAACTATGTTAAGGGTATCGACAACTTGGTAGCTGGTAAGTTGGCTGATCCTGCTATTGCTGACGTTTCTGCTGTAAGCGCTTGTATCAACTATGTACCTGCCGGTACTGCTATCGCTTCTGAAACTACTGCTGCTCCTATGTTCATCTTCGGTATGAACTCTGGTGCTATCTGCGCTAACGGTGGTGAAAACATCACTGAAGAAGGTTTGAAGTTGTGGAAGAACGCTTTGAACACCTTGCTGGGCAACATCGACGAAACTCCTCGCAACTTGGTAGGTTTGAAGAAGGTTGCTTATGTAACTGCTGAAAAGGAAATGGCTGAAGGTTGCGAAGATGCAGTTTTGGCTGCTTTGAGCGCTGACGAAAGCTTGAACGTTGTTAAGATGTTTGCTACTGATGTGAACATTGAAGGCTTCGACGCTGCTATCGTTCAAGAATCTTTGGGTGGCGGTGACGCTATCTTGAAACCCGAAGGTGCACTTGGTTTGGCTAACTTGAGCGTTCCTACTATCTACAACAAGTTGTATGCTATGAAGGACGGTCGCGCATTCACAAGCGTTGGTAAGGCTGCTACCGGTAAGGAAGCTGGCGAAACCGTATTGACCATCACCAAGACCAAAGAATCTAGCTTGTTCGAAGGCGTATTCGCTGAAGGCGCTAAGGAAGCTCAGATGTTCGTAGGTACTGCTAGCGATACCGGTGCTGAAGGCGTTAAGGCTTTGAACTACGCTGCTGGTGTTGAAAACGCAGGTACTCAACTGGCTACTCCTACTGGTGTTGAAGCTGCAGTTGCTATCAACTACATCAAGGCTGGTGAAGTTTTGGGTGACGCTACTTTGAAGACCAACGTTCTTACTTTGGGTATGAACTACGGCGCTTTGAGCGTAGCTGGCAACGTAACCGATGCTAACATCCAATTGTGGAAGAACGCTGTTGCTATCATGACTGGTGCTAAGGAACTCACCATCGAAGATCTGCCTAACGCTTTGAATGCTCCTGTAGTATTGAACAAGGTATTCGCTAACAATGGTGTTGTTTATGTAAATGCTGCTGAAGCTGCTGTAATCAACGTTTACAGCATGACTGGTAGCCTCGTTAAGAGCGTTGAAGTTAAGGAAGGTCTTAACAGCATCAACGGTTTGAACGCTGGTCAGGTTTACATGATCCGTTGCAACGACGAAGTTTCTAAGGTTATCCTTTAATCTTCTGACTGACTAAGCTTGCAGGCCTGCGGCCTGCAAGCCTAACATAAAGAGAGCCTCGGGCGCGCGCGTCCGAGGCTCTCTGCTTTTGCCGACTACTCTTCTCGCCTATCTGAATCGTTCTTTAATCAAAGGTAAAAGCACTTTGCGTATCACCTTATCGTTGAGTTGATGCTCGCCCTCGAAGCGAATGGTATTGGGATAATATTTGCGAAAAACATCGTAGGTGTTCACCACCTTATCGTTGATGCCGAAAAGGCCGATGCAGTTTTCTTTGTCGAAAGCCGTGATACCTTTGAATTGCAGGCGTTCCATTTGCGCATATTCGTGCATGGTATCTTTGGTAACGCGGAATTCCTTGGCATTATCCTGACGACGATTGTGGTATTTATGCACGCCAGTTTTAAGCGAACCCATCTTCGACATATTGAATGCCGGATTCACACAGATACGACGATAACCGAACATTTGCTGGGCATACATGCCGCCCATACTGGTGCCGATAATCAAATCGGGTTGTTCTTGTTCGCAAAGTGCGCGCAGCATAGGCAGTGCCTCGGCCGGCGACATAGGAATATCGGGAGCAATGATTTCGTCTTCAGGCAAAGCGTTGCGCAGCGTTTCCACCGTTCCGCTGGTGCCGGAAGAAGCAAATCCATGGAAATACAAAATCTTCATATAGAGAACACAAAACAATCAGTAAATATACTTCGAAACAAAAGCTTCCACACGTCGGGTATATTCTTCGGGATACATTTTATACGAACGTGCATGATCCACGCCCGGAGAAAGCCACATCTCTTTGTCACCAGACTTGGCTTCGTACAAAGGATAAATCATCCAGGTGGGCACAAAATCGTCTTTATCACCGTGAATGAACATCATCGGAAGTTGACATTTAGCTACTTGCGCCAAAGCGGAAGCCTCTTTAAATCCCCAGCCATGAATCATTTGGTTCAACAAGCCCGAAAGATGAAGCAGAGGAAAAGGCGGCAAGCCGAAACGCGATTTCAATTCGTGGGCAAATTCGTCCCAAACGCTGGTGTAACCGCAATCTTCCACAAAACATTTCACGTAAGGTGCCTGCGCTTCGCCTGAAACCATCATCGTGGTGGCAGCGCCCATCGAGACTCCATGCAAGAGCATTTGTGTGGCCAGCGAATCGCCTTTGAACATATCGTTGGCCAAGGCCATCCATTGCAGCACATCGTGACGATCGAGCCAGCCCATGCGGATATGACTGCCTTGGCTAAGTCCGTGCGCATAACCATCGGGCAAGAGGATATTGAAACCCAAATCGTGATGATACATATAGGCGTAAGGCATCATGCCCCAAAGACAATCGGTGTAACCATGAATCAACAGCGCACTGCGATTGCTCGGCCGCGAAGCGGGAATATATTTGGCATGCAAACGTTCGCCACCCGAAGCCAGTATAAAAGTATCACGCAAAGCCCCGCAAGCCTGCAGACTATCCAACCAAGCCGTTTGCGTCGGGTAATCCCTGCGGTAACGCTCCTCAGCCTGGGCTTCGTCGCGACGACCATCGGCCAGGTTCTTGCTGAGCGCGTAAGGAATCATGGCCCAGGCAATGGCTATACAAAGCAACAGCGCCCCGAGGACGCTGAAGCCGATTATTTTCTTAAATTTCCAATTGTGCATCTTTCAATTCGTAATGAGTTTTCTTGCCTTCTTCGTGATTGATCTTCGTCTTGATAAACTTCACTTTCTTACCATTATTAATCTCAACCACCGTATCGGGCGAATGAACTTCCACTTGCTTCAAAACAATATCGTCCACATCGTACAGACTCATCAGACGTTGCGAATGATCTACGCGGACATTCTCGATGCGCACGCCACTGAGCGGACTTTCGGGAATACCCTTGGCTTTGACGAAATATTTACAAGATTCCACATAAATGTCGCGAGCCACGATATTGCGATAGAAAGGCGTCAGCGGCGTCATTTCCAAAGCGGGGAAACGCACGGCCAATTCGCCCACATACATCTTGCTGCCCAACATATCCCAGTTGAAAGCATCGCCACGCAAAATCATGCGCACACGTTCGTAGGTGATATTTTCGCCACCGCCACCACGATTACGACGCGTCTTGAAACGAATACCCGAACCTGTGCCATCGAACACGCAATCGTGCAGATAAAGGTTGCGGATAACGCCGGCAGTTTCGCTACCGCAAGTGATACCGCCATGACCTTGTTGGGCCAAGCAATAACGTACCACCACATTTTCGGTAGGCTTGTTCACGCGCAATCCGTCTTCGGCACGACCGGCCTTCATGGTGAAACAGTCGTCGCCACAACTGAGCGTACAATATTCAATCAAGACATTGCGGGTAGATTCGATATCGATACCGTCGCCGCGGGGAATGCCCACCGAACGCACCGTAATACCACGGATAATCACACCGTCGCAATACACGGGCACCACGTTCCACATGGGCGTACGTTCCAATGTAATGCCTTCGATGAGCACATTCTTACAATCGGTAGGCGACACAAAAGTAGGAAGAAACACGCCCTGACCTTGCTGGTTGTCGAACAAACGTGATTCCACCGGAGAGTTGGCATCGATGAGATTTTCAATAACGCCACCCTTCTTTTCGCTGCGCAGAATTTCGCAATCACGTTCCGGACCAACAATTTTACCTTTACCGGTGAGCGCGATATTTTCCTGTTGATAAGCGTAAATGCAAGCACCCATCGAGTAAACTTCCACGCCTTCGCAACGGGTAAACACCGCCGGCAGATAATCCTTGATATCGCCACTGAAATGAATCTCGGCACCTTCTTCCAAATGCAGATTAACGTTGCTCTTCAGATGAATACGACCACTCTTCCAAATACCTTGCGGCACAATCACCTTACCGCCACCTTTGGCCGACATTTCGTCGATAGCCTGCTGAATTTGTTTGGTTACCAACTGAGAAGCATCCAGGTTCAAATCTTTCAGGTTGATTTCGCGGGCCGGAAACTTCGGAGCCTGCAACTGCGGCATCGCAAAAGGTGCCTTGATAGGCGCGATGTCTGCGGGCAAACAAGTAGCACCCACTTCTTCGATTTCGGGCACCAAAGTAGCAGGATCCTTCTCAGCCTGACAAGCAACGAGCGACAAAGACGCAAGCGCCAAGAACATTAAACGAAACATTTTCATCATAACTCTCTCATTAAGCATGAACGTCAAGACCGAAGCCTCAACGTTCATACATATTTACTATTTATTTTGAAGCCTTCTGAGCCTTCAGCTCTTTCAACTTCTTACCATTAATCTTGACATTGTCGAGCGACACGCTGCCCACCAGACCGGCCATAAAGTTGCCTTTAGAAGTAACACCGTTGAAGTTGCAGTCTTTCAAGTTGATGTTGTCGATATTGGTAACGTTGTCCAGACCGTGCAAGTAGATACCGTATTGCGATTTCTGACAATTGATGTTTTCCAGATACACGTTGCGAACGATAGGATCGAACGAACGATCGCAATTTTCGCGAGGTTCGTAAGCCAGGTTGATACGAACCACAGCTTCGCGACATTCACCTACTTCGATATTGCGCACGTAGATATTTTCGATAACACCGCCACGACAGTTGGAAGTTTTGATACGCACCACGCGGTCGAGGTTGGGAGAATCCATGGTACAATCTTCCACGAACAAGTTGCGATAACCGCCTGAAATTTCCGAACCAATCACGATACCGCCATGACCATCGGCCATGTGACAACGACGAACCACGATGTTTTCACTGGGAACATTCCACTTACGACCATCGGCATTACGTCCACTCTTGATAGCGATACAGTCGTCGCCCGTGTCGAAAACGCAATCTTCGATAAGCACATTCTTGCAAGATTCGGGGTCGCAGCCGTCGCCGTTAGGACCATGGTTGCGCACGGTAACACCGCGAACAATAAGGTCGTCGCAGAAAAGCGGATGAATCACCCAGAAAGGCGAGTTGAGCAAAGTAACATCTTCGATAAGCGCCGTGTTGCAACGATAGAAGTTCACAAACTGAGGACGCATGTAGTTGTCGGGCGTAAAAGTACGCTGATGCAAAGGAAGTTGTTCTTCGCCCCAACGCAACAATTGCAAACGAGGAGCCAATTTTTCGGGCGTAGATTTACGTTCGCGGGCCTGAATATGCCACCAACGATCGGGCGCACCTTGCGCGTCAAGCACACCTTTACCGGTAAGCGCGATATTGGTTTCGCCATAAGCATAAATAAGCGGATGCGTGTTGTTGCAATCCACACCTTCCCAACGAGTGGGCACTGCGGGGAAATAATATTCAGCTTCGGTGGTAAATCTCAACACGGCTCCATCTTGGAAATGCAAACGTACGTTGCTCTTCAAAGTGATAGGACCGGTATAGAAAGTATCGGCAGGAACCACTACCGTACCACCACCCTTCTGATTCATATCCAAAATAGCCAAGTTGATAGCATCGTGGGCCAGTTCCAAAGGATTGTTGGCCACAGCACCGAAATCGACGATAGACACTTGACGATCGGGGAAGTTTACCTTTTTAATATTAGCCACAATAGCATCCGCCTGCGACCATGGATCTGTCTGAGCCGACAAAGGCATTGGCAACAATAAAGCCAGACAAGCCAATAATATCATTGATTTCTTCATACCATTACAATGTTACACCGGTTTTGAAAATAGCGATTTCGCGATAGCCTTTCTTTTCGTTGTTCACTTCCTCGCCAGAAGCCACCTTCAAAAGATATTCCACGAAACGGGCATGAACGCTTTCCATAGCTTCGTCTTCTACCAATACGCCGGCGTTGAAGTCGATCCAAGTGGGTTTGTTCTTGGCCAGATTAGAGTTGGTAGACACCTTCATGGTAGGAACGAAAGTACCGAATGGCGTACCACGACCGGTGGTGAAAAGTACAATCTGACAACCGGCAGCAGCCAAAGCCGTAGAGGCCACCAAGTCGTTACCGGGAGCTTCGAGCAAGTTCAAGCCGGTCTTCTGGATACGGTCGCCATAACGCAATACATCGCGCACGATAGATTTACCACATTTCTGGGTACAACCCAAAGCCTTTTCTTCGAGGGTTGAGATACCGCCTGCCTTGTTACCGGGAGAAGGATTTTCGCCCACAGGTTCGCCATGCGACAAGAAATATTGCTTGAAATCGTTGATAAGGCTGACAGTCTGTTCGAAACGTTCGCGGTTTTCGCAACGGTTCATCAAGATGGTTTCAGCACCAAACATTTCGGGCACTTCGGTAAGCACGCTGGTACCGCCTTGGCTAACGATGAAATCGGAAAGAACACCCAACAAAGGATTAGCAGTGATACCTGAGAAACCATCCGAACCACCACACTTCAAACCAATTTTCAACTTGCTGAAAGGAACATCCACACGCTTGTCTTCTTTGGCCAAAGCATACAATTCGCGAGCAATGCCAAGTCCGGTGGGCACTTCGTCGCCGGGCACTTGCTGAGCCACCATGAAGCGAACACGTTCTTCGTCAAATTCGCCACAGAATTCGCGGAACACATCAGGCTGGTTGTTTTCGCAACCCAAACCTACTACCAAAATAGCACCGGCATTGGGATGATGTACCATATTGCGCAACACTTTCTTGGTATTTTCGTGGTCTTCGCCCAACTGAGAGCAACCATAATTGTGAGGGAAAGCCACGATAGCATCTACGCCTTCGCCCTTGGTTTCGGCACGCAAGCCTTCGGCAATCTGGTTAACGATACCATTCACACAACCCACGGTAGGGATGATCCAAATTTCGTTACGGATACCTACGTCGCCATTCTTGCGCACATAGCCCTTGAAAGTCAGGCCCTGATCGGGAGCAGTCACTTCTTCCAACTGAGGATCGTAGGTATATTCCAACAAACCGGCCAAGTTGGTCTTGATATTTTTGTCGCTCATCCAGGCACCGGCTACTGCATCTTCGATGGCATGACCGATAGGATAACCATATTTGATAACATCTTCGCCCTTGGCAAAGTTTTTCAAAGCAAATTTATGACCGGCAGGTACATCTTCCTGCAACACTACTTCTTGACCTTCCACGTTTACCACAGTACCTTTTTTCAATTCGGTAATGGCAACAGCCACGTTGTCGGCGGGATTAATTTTCAAATGAGAAATCATAGTCGTATAAGGAAAAAAAGAGGAACGTGTGTTCCAGTGCGCGCACGTTCCTCGTTAGATGATAGAATTATTTCAAATTAAAGAATAGACTTCACGGTTTCCAACATACCCTTGCTTTCGATGCTGTCGAGGAACGACTTCACCATAGCGGTCAGGCCGGGAATTTCGTTGAGGTTCTGCTTAGATTCTTTCCAGATGATGTCGGTAGCACCCAAAACGCCTTCTGCCACTTTCTGGGTATCGCCGGTAGCCCACAATTCCTTGAGCAAATCCATGATTTCCTGAGCATCGTTGGGAACGATATCCACGCCGTCGGCACGCTTGCCACCCTTGTAGTATTCGATGATGGCAGCCAAACCGAGTACCAAGCCCTTAGGCAATTCGCCCTTGCGTTCCAAGTAAACTTTCAAACCGGGCAGGTCGCGGGTTTCGAATTTGGGGAAAGAGTTCAGCATGATGCTGGTCACCTGATGGTCTACGTAAGGATTGTTGAAGCGTTCCAAAACGTCGGCACCGAATTGTTGCAATTCTTCCATAGGAAGATTCAAGGTCTGCATCAATTCTTCGAACTGAACTTTGTGGATGTATTTGCCGATAACTTCGTGGTTGCAAGCGTCGCGAACGATGTTTACACCGCTCAAGAAAGCAACGGGAGAAAGTACGGTGTGAGGACCATTCAGCAAAGTAACCTTGCGTTCGTGGTAAGGCTTTTCAGAAGGAGCGATAAGTACGTGCAAACCAGCCTTTTCAGCGGGGAATTCTTCGCGCAATGCTTCCAATGACATATTTTCGGGAGCTTCGATTACCCACAAGTGGAAAATTTCTGCCTGAACTACCAAGTTGTCGTTGTAACCAACCTTTTCGCGGATGCTGTCGATTTCATGACGGGGGAAGCCGGGAACGATACGGTCTACCAAAGTAGCGCAAACATAGCAAGATTCGTAGAACCAAGCCTTGAAGCCTTCGTAGTCTGCACCGAAATCGTCTTTCCACAATTCAATATACTTGCCGATGCAAGCTTTCAGGTGGTGACCATTCAAGAAAATCAATTCGCAAGGCATGATAATCAAACCTTTATCCTTGGCACCGTTGAAAGTTTTATAACGACGGAACAACAACTGAGTGAGCTTACCGGGATAAGAAGAAGCGGGAGCATCGGTAAATTTGCAGCTGTCGTCGAAAGTGATACCGGCTTCGGTAGTGTTAGAAATAACGAAACGAATTTCGGGCTGATCGGCCAAAGCCATGAAAGCAGCGTTCTGAGAATAAGGATTCAAAGCGCGGCTGATACAGTCGATACGTTCCAAAGTGTTCACAGCTTCGCCATTCTGACGACCTTGCAAATTAACGTGATACATACAATCCTGGCCATTCAACCAATCTACCATACCGCGTTCGATAGGCTGTACCACTACCACTGAAGAGTTGAAGTTGGTACGTTGGTTCATGTTCCAGATAATCCAATCTACGAAGGCACGCAAGAAGTTACCTTCACCAAATTGAATGATACGTTCAGGGGCCACAGATTTAGGCGCCGTGAGTTTGTTTAAAGCTTTCAACATAATGATTTATAATTTAATGATAAATGATTTCTAACACTTGCGTGAAGCATACTCACACGAGGGACAAATATAGTGAAAGCCGAGAGGAGAACAAAATAAATTGTTATTTTTTTATTCGAGTTTGAGGACGGCTAAAAGCTTGCTTTTATGCCGGACGAAAACGCTGAATAAAGAAACAAAATCAGTCGCCGACTGATTTTGTTTTCCCGAGGCGCATCCTATATTGCGAGGAGCACAGCGACGAGAAATAAAGGATACACATCGTAAAGGAGTTACCACACTACTCTTAATTTGCACACTCAATTGTTGATATCACTTCATTTCTATATTGTTTCATTGCAGGAAATTTTAGGAAAAATATCCTTTCCTCAAAAATGCCATTATCTTTTAGATACTCCGAAACAATGGTCTCAACTAGACAATTTGTAGCAATCTTACGAGATGCCTCTGGCAAGCACTTTATGTATCTGCAAAGACTTTCAGCCGATTGAGGCTTACTATACAAAACTCGATACACTCGAGTACTAATTTCAGTAGCTTGTCTCGTAAAACCTGATAGCCAATAGTGTATTAACTCAACATATTGCTCGTCAAAATAGAACGGAGCATCCGATTTCAATGTCTTTAGTACCGCATCAGATATCTGAGACTCATTTAACGTGGCGCAGCTATTAAGCATTCTTTTCAGTTTGTGCGACAAGTTATTGAATTCTTCCTCGCTATAACTTACCTGCTGATCATCAAAAGGCTTTGATCTTTCGTAGATAGATTGAATAATATCCTTATATTTCTTTTCCAATAGCGGAAATCTCACAAGAAATCCATCAAGGTCGTATCGATAATATGCACAATAGTGGCTGAAAATATAGAAACACAATTGCTCTTCTGCTTCTTTGCGTTTATCCTCCGACAAGGCATCTATGCGTTTTATCGCCTCATCTAATTTTTGCGGATAAAATAAAAATATATTGTACATATAGAGGGATATACCTTCGCTACACTCTTCTGAAACATTGCAAAGGTAGTGGATAAGCAACTTATAGTCTTCATCAGTGCTTAATATACTGTCATTGGGCGGCACACAAGAATACGCTAACATATCTGCCACTGCATACGAGAGTTCTTCTCCTCGCAGGGCTTGGATGGTTTGCTCGGATTTAATACGACCGTCTGAGCTATCGTGAAAGTCCATGTTACCAGCTCCAATAGCTGCTAAAATTGTAAAAATCAAAGAAATGATCATAATTGTAGCTGTTTTTATATTTTTCTCTACTCAAGCTCAAAAAAGGTTCATCTGTTTCATTCTTCTCTTATTGTTTCTCCTTTTTCATTTTTCCAACGAGTACCTGTTTTGATTTTCTGTCCATATTCCGTTTCCCTAAAAATCGGCTCCTCAGAAACTTGCATCTCATTGCCGTTTCTATCGTACCAGACATCCGGGCGATTACGCTCTTCGTCGTAGGAATACTTAATGATATAGGCTAAGCCATTTTCCTTGAAATGTCGAACTTCGGTTCTCTGTTCATCTGCATTAAAGTATCTTATTTCGGACAAATATCCGTTTTCGGTGTAAAATCTTCTCTCGAATATCCTGCTATAAACAACTGGATTATCATCTTTTCCACAATAGTTAACTGATTCTTCTTTGATAACCCCATTGGGGTGATACACTCTGGACTTGCATTTTAAAACAAGTCGCTTTGCTCCACAACATTTGGTAAAAATAAGCGTATCAATTTTTTCAAAATCAAAAAATTCAAAATAAATCTTACCTTCCCGGAAACACACATCACGCATCAAATCGCCATTTTCATCATATTCTCGCAATAAAGTAGGATAATACGGATAGCTTGAACTCCATCCATACTCTATCCCTTGCTTTTTACCGTGGTTGTACATTTCTATACTGGTCACATGTTCTTTTCCATCGCCATCTATTTCTGTGTCCACCCACTGGCCATGCTTTTTGCCGTTTTCATCGTGTTGATTCAAAAAATTCTGGGCACACACTCCACTCGCCTGCAGCAAACACAGCAGCATTACAACTAAAAATTTAAAATTGAATTGTTTCATAATTTCTCTTTTTATTTAGGCATTTCACTTTTACCACGTCAAATCAATTCCACGCACCTGACACTCATTAGCGAAGTCCATACTATCAGGGAAACAAGTGAAAATAGATTCGTAATTATCAAAAATGGCAGTTTTTCGCACGGCTTCGAATTGATATTTATCGATGATATAATACTGACTCTGATCTATCGAATCGTTATACATTTTTACTATTATCCAACGATCGTCAGATTTGGCACCCACAACTGATTCAACACTTGATTCTGATGCACAAAGAAGATCTATACCTGCAAGGCATGCATTTATCCTCACTTCGGTCCCTAGGACAATTCTATTGGATCCATGCTCTCCTTTAATCATATAAATATTGCTTCCAAGATCTTTTGAACCCAAAATCTTAGGCCTTAAATAATCACTAGCCTTATAATATAGCAACAATGCTATTATTGCAAATATTAACACCCATACAATCCACAAAAACAACTTTCCCATTTTGCGAAACAAGTTGATTATTTTTTCTATCATTTTCATTTCTCAAAAAACCTAATACCTCAAAAATTCAATTCAATACCTCGGTTCTGACACTCATTAACAAATGTTTCACAATCAGGCAAAAAAAAGAAAATAGAATCATAATGATCAAAAATAGCATTTCTACGCACATCGTTAAATTTCTCTTTATCAACGATATAATACTCATTCTGACCAATCGAATCGTTATACATTTTTACTATTATCCATTTATCATCTGCATTGGCTTCTACAACAAAATCTCCGCGTCCGAACTGTTTAGGAATGAGTTCCTTGCCATCATCACAAACTCTATAACGACGCACATCATCGCCAAGAAGAACATACCTACTGCGCACGTGAAACTCTCTCAGATAAATACCATCTCCAAGATTTTTCGATGCCGTTATATCCATAGAAGGCATATAGTAAGAAGTCTCAGTAAGCACAAGGAGTAATAAAATCAACGATATTAACACCCATACAAACCACAAAAACCATTTTCCGAATTTGCAAAGTACTTTGAATGCTATTTCAAAAATCCTTTTCATAACCTCATTTAATTTCATTGCCGTAAAATTCCTACTCCATAATAATATGTTTGAAACCCATGCATTTGAGGATTAATCCCATATACAAAGTTATTAACTTTTATAAATAACTCCCGAAATCCTCCACCACCTTCATTCCAATCATAGTTTGTAGCATCATCATTACTGATTTCAAACATCCGCTCTTCCTCATCAATTAAAGTCACACTAACGCGACCTAATGCATATACTGTCGCTCTCAATCGTGGATTTATGGCTGATTCTATCAAATTAACAAACTTGAATAGATTTGTCCTATTTTTATCCTTAATTTCTATGTATTGACGATCGGAAATATTACCAAAATCTAATAAAGCCGTATTTATATACAACATATTATCAGGCGTAGGATTACCTAAGGCTCCAGGGTGTGATTTCGCCCATCTAATACCCTCTAACGCTGTTACAAATCCATCGTAATCTGGCCTATTGGGTATATTAGCATGATGACTCTTAATGAAGGTCTCAACAGCCTTAGGTAGGCAACCTAAAACCGCATGTTCACATGCATCTGCATGAGACATTCCCTGAGTAAAACTCTGTCCATCCATAACGATATAATCACCGCCTATACCTAAATCATCTGTTCCAAGAAAATCACCTCGTGTGCTATAAATAGGACTTTGCCCATTCGGATCTACAAAAGCGACGGGATTATTCGCACAGTAGGTATAGGGGCTTAGATGATAATAGTCTTCGGCTTTGGGATCGATGGAGGTCCATTGCTGGAGCGTGGCGTCGTAGGAACGGGCGCCGAAGTCGTACCAGTTCAGGCCGTGCATGCGGTCCAGTTCCTTGCCGCCGTATTTGTAGGGTTGCACGGCCGAGCCGCTTCCCGCATCGGCATACACCCCGCCAAAGGGATAGTAGTGTGTGGTTTGCAAAATAGTGCCCGTTTCGTCCACCACCACTCGGTTGTTGCCTTGATAATCTTTCGTATAGTAGCGGAAACGCGGCAATGATGCGGTTGTCGAAGTCGCGTCCAAATCCACATAACCACCATCGAAGAGATAGCGCTTAACGCTTCCGTTTTCGTATATCAGGTTGGCGCTGTAGTCTGTCGAGTCGATGGCTATTATCTGCTCGGCATCCAGTTCCACGGTCTCTCCAAGCGGCACGGTCACGTTGTCCACGGCCGTCACATAGATGCTGCGCAACTTCTGTCCCGATGGACTGTACACATAGCTGATGCTGTTGCCGTTGGTGAACTGTATCTTCTTGGGACAATTCCTAAGGTCGTATTCTATGGAGGCTATTCCCTTATTGGCATCGCTTATCAGGGCACCGTTGGCGTTATAACGGTATTCCGTTGCCAGATCGGCATCATCTTTGAAGTCGGCGGCATTGAGGCGGTTTACGGGCAGGGCATCATCGGTGACCTTCTTCAGCTTATTGCCGCTGAGCTCTATGTTGAGATTGTCTATCTTGCCGTACACCCCGTCGTTCTTCAAGCCGTGGCGCTGCAGGCGTTTGATGACACCGTTCTCCGAATACGACAACACGGCTTCCGTATAGCGATTGGGATTGTCCAGCATGTCACGATGTTCTCCGTACTGCGCACGCGTAAGACGGTTCAAATGGTCATACGTAAACTTGTAACCTCTATATAGTCCGCCATTGTCGGTGGTCCATAGTTTGCTGCTGATATTGCCGTTGTAGAGAGGCGTTCCTGCTCCGCTCTCGTAGAAGAGTTCTTCCTCGTAGCCTCTTCCGCTCAGACGGGTAATCCATCCATGCAAATTATACTCGTAGCTCGTCGTGGCAGCATTATCGCCTTGTCGGAGGATTGATACGCGGCCAAGATCGTCGTAGGTTATGGATTTGACGGTCTGTGTCTGATGCTTGCTTTCCGTTCCTGCTTTCAACGTGGTGGTGAGCAGTTTACCGCTCGCCCCGTCGTGGTTGTTTGTGATTTCTGCTTTGTTTAAAAGCGTTATCTGCCCGCTTTCTTTTTTGTACTCTTCGTGCAGGATGCGGTCGATTTCTCCCCAATAAGTATAGGCCGTGGATGTTTTGATATATCGGCCATCAAGACCGAGGCTTCTTGTTTGCGTCTGTCGGCCTTTTTCATCGTAATAGACCACATCGAGCAGCAGTTCTCCATTGCCCGCATACTGCATCGTTCCCGTTGGCAGGGACTTGGCATTATTCGACAAAGAGGATTGTCTTAACGAGTCTATCGGAATGGAAACATGCTGTGCATAGCCGTTCAAAAAAGCATAGTCGTCGTAGTAATACACTTTCTCTATCACAGGACCGCCTATGCGCGATGGCGTTTTCAATTCATATCCGCTCTGACAGAAACTTGACCCGATGTTGCCCGTATAGCGAGCCTCATTCACCTCATCACCTCTTTGGCAGGACAAGCATACGCCCTCTATCGTCAAACGACCAAGATTATCGTACAAGAAAAAGCGGTACAGGCCTCTTTCCCTGAGATTGGCATCCTGCATGAAAGTTCGGCGGCCGGCCCGGTCGTACCAATACTGTTCATATTCGCACGAGGGCAGTATCTTCTTCACACAACGACCTCTGTCATCGTAGCGATACTCGTAAGCGTACTGATCCTTATATCCCGACTTCTGATATTCCGGACTAAGCACATAGCGCAACTGTCCCAGGTCGTTGTACACGAAGTAGGTATCGTTGTTTGCTCCGAGACGCTCCAAGACTTTTCTTCCGAGTTTATCCTTGAAGATGCATATCTTGTGGCCGTCCTCGTCGATGGTCTCTTCCCCATACAGGCTGTTGGCCGCATAATAGCCGCTCTTCACCAGGCTCACCCTGTCCATGGGTGCCTCGTATCTCTTTACCGAATTGGCGGCATTGCTTACATAGCGGACGGTGATGCGTTTTTCATTGCTGTTCCAAGTCTCTCCGGCTTTTTGTATACTTGTCGGTCTATCCAACGCATCGTAGCCTCTTCTTTGATAGGCACAGCTGTCATTGTAGGTTGCTTCCAACACATCGGGATAATCCCAGCGATTGTCGATATACTCAGGGGTTGTGCCTCCCACCGTGGGCAGGCTTTCTTCCACCACTCGACCGCGGGCATCATACACCTGTCTTTGGTAGATATACTTTCCCGTTGTGTTCACGCCTTGTGTGGCCGTCTGCATGGGTCGACCCAAGCCGTCGTGGTAGGTCACGTTCGTGAGGGTGTTCTGTCCTTGCCCGTCCAGATACGTGATCTCACGCACATAGTTGTCGTTTGATGTCTGCGCTATAAAAATCTGACTCGTCAATACACCGAGCAAGAGCAGCCATATCTTTTTCTTTGTCTTCATCTTTCCTGTTTATTGACGATTGATACTGATTTTCGTTATCTCTTCCTGCTCATCGGCCTTCATTTGCAGCACGACGGCATCGCCTAGTGGCGGCGAGACAAAGTTAAGCACTTCCTCATAAAGGCCGCTCTGCGTTTGGCCTTTATTTAACATACCCACCATTCGACTGGCAGCATCATACACACGAAACGTAATGCTGCAAGTCTGTTGCAACTCGTAATGAAGCTGCAAGCCCGTCTTGTCTTCCGTCACCCTTGCCGTCATTATTATCGGGAATGGCTCTTCCTGCATCTCTTGCGGTGCCGGCATCGTCTGTTGTTCCCTTATGGCTTCGTTGACGCTGTCGCAAGGCAGATCGTAGGCCTGATCCATGGGTGCATAGCGGAAGGCCGTGGCAAACAAAAGTTCTTTTTCCCCTTGACGGATACGGCCGCTCTCGTAACTTTCCATCACCGGATAGCGATAACCCCACACATACCACCGATACACATCTTCGTACTTGACATTCAACGTATCTCTCTCCAAAACGGCTTTTACACTATCTTCTTGGCTTATATTCATTGACAACGCATCTTTGCCTACCTTCTGTACATACTCACCGTAGCGATGTACCCGGAGCACGTTGTCCAAAGTATCTTCGCCCAGCACCATGCGTCCTTTAGCATCTGCCATGGTATAGCTATAGCCGCTCATGCTCATATGCAGGCGCTCGCCGTACAGTCCCCGCATGGCATAATAGCCGAAAATACTGTCTCCATACGAAAAAGGATAAGTGAGCTCGCATCGGGCAAGGAGTGATTGCATACGGGTTGTCCTGTTCTCAAAGCCCGTACACATAAGACTGTCCGAATGTATCTTATAAAAATACAGGCTGCCATGTTCTATGCTCACCAGACTATCTTCCACCACTCCGCAGTCTCGTCTGTAAGTTCTGTCCGATGAAACTTCCGTGGGGCATTCCCAGATCAAGTTCTCGCCCCGTTCACCGGCCGGCACAAAGGGTATCTGCTGTTTATACAGGTAGTCTCCGTTTCGCATCATATTGCCCTGTCGGGTGAGCTCGTGCTGTGCAAGGGATGATAACACGGCACACACGCACATGGCGGTTATTATCATTGGCTTTTTCATATTATTCCTCATGTGGGTGTTTATAATTGTAATCAAAAGTCTTTATGATACCTTGTGCATCACGGATGACAGATAGTTTGCCATCGTCGTGATAATCGTAATAGAGCGTATAGCCGTTCTCGTTGGTGATGGCCGTGGGACCGAACAAGGGGCGATACACATAGGTGGTCAACAATACATTCTTATTGGCAAGAGCCGTGCGCAAGTTGACAAGATGATTTCCCATTTCGGATGAATCATCACAGCTTTCTATGCTCGTCAGCAGCGACTCCAATCCCCAGGCCGTTCTCAGGCGTTCATGACTCACTCCCTTTATTTGTGCCACGGGATATTGTGAATGATAACCCCACACCAGCGCCACCGTATCTGTGGCATTCTCCACCAGCGTCAGGATATTACCCTTATTGTCGTATCGGGCAAAATGTATATCCTCTTCCAAGGGATTTCCTTGCAGGGCGCTTCTTATGGATTTCGGATAAAACCAATCCGTCTCTCCATTATACACATAATCAATGGCTTTTGTCGACAACAGATTGTCGTTGCAATAATATCTCTCGCCCACCACCTGATCCAGCATTCCATAATCGTTTGCCATCGAATCGTACAAATCATCCGTCCTATCTATGGTATATTCGTAGTCCGTCCTATATACCTTACCATCACTGCCTGTCCGTGTGACGCTCTTGGGCTTGAGATTTCTATACAGACTGTCGTAGGTGAAACTTTCCACACTGCTCACTCCCGTCACATTGTCCGTCACCGTCCTGCTCTTCAACAAACACACCGACGAGTGAGCTAGGACTTGGGCATGGGGTATGGCAGTACTGTCTACAACATATGAACTCAATGGAAGAATCTCTCCAAATTCAGTTCCAATCGTATAAATACACATAACCTCGTTACCCACTTCGTATGATTTAACGCTCTTCGATTCGTATTCATAAGATTCTGTCTGCAACAAAAGACCTGTCTTGTCATAAATCTTTTTGGATTCAAGATAAGGACGAGCATATCCCTCATCATTTAAATTGCTTGGAGATAAAAGAGGATTATCTAACTTTAACGTTCCAATATACTTAACAAAATTCCCAGGGAGATATTCATAACAAATAGTTCCCTCATTATCAACCTCTCTAATGGTTTCATAAAACACAGGGCTACCGCTATTATCACTCAAAGGTAATATTGGATCTGCCAAACACATTGTTCTTTCACATAAAATAGTTGAGTCTAAAATTGTTATATAATGATGATAAACCTTGTATCTCATCATAAACTCTGGTGGATCGTGTGTAACATACCCCCAATCATAATAATAATTCTTTATCCTTGATTTTCCATCATTTGCAGAAGAACTGATACGCTTTATCCGCAAGCCGCCAACGGTATGTCCATTTATGACATTGGGCTCGTAAACAAATCCCGTTGATCCTCCCGTGGGAAATGTAATGGATTTCAGAACACCCGTCTTTGCATATTCAAAATTCGGATTCTTATTTGCTGTATTTTCCAGCCAATGCTCTTTAGAAGAAAAGTGATGACCATTATCTACAAGGGAATCGATAATCGGTCTTATGACATCTACGGATACATAATTCTGGCTCTCTGTTCCATTCCAATATCCCCAATAGTCCGTACGAGACCTATGTCTTGCCACATTTCCATCCAATCCCTTTTCTTTCAGGTAATACGAAGGAAGCTGTCGGGATGTATCATAAGCGAATGAATACAGCCCTTCCGTTGATACCGAAAGTCCACGCAAGAGCATTCTGTAATTATCCAAATCTCGCCCCAAGTAATAATCATTGTCGAAGGAAATCGTCTTTACTATCTCACCTTGAAAATCTCTAACCTCCATCTTTGTCAATCGAATGGGGAGATGATCTCTTCGTTCCGTCGAATAAGAAAAATCTATTCGATTTCCATTCCACCTTATACATTTTAAGATAGGTATGTTATATAGATACTGTATTGATTTTTTCTGTGGTTTTGCTTTATACCCCTCACTTAAACTTATCATTAGATCATCTGGATCAAGTTCTTCTTCATAATCCTCATCGGGATAAATATTCACAATTGTTGCTTCCCTAAAATACCCCAATTCCATTGATTCTGATAATGCATAGGCATAATGATAATAGCACTTTTTATCATATTCAAAAGTTATATTACCATTCGGGGTTTGAATCTCAGAAAGATACCACGATGATATTTCTGTTAAGGTTTCCTCGTTAGTCGGGCCCACATATTCTTTATCCTGAAAGATGTAAACTATCCCATCAGTGTCCAAGATATAAAATTCGCTATTTTCACCCCTTGACACATAAATATATAGTGGATCTGCATTAAGCGTAACAAAACTGTTATCCTTATGCGAGTATCGAAGAACACCCGACTTATTGCCGAATTTATAACAATACCTGTCCGATTGAACATCATATTTGGAATTGGTATTGAAGGTTTCTTCTGCAATTGCCCCTTGATTGATAATAGTCAATAATCTATCAAAATTTAAACCTCCGGAACTTTGCATCTGTTCTATCAACGTATGCAGTTCCGCATAAGAATGATACAAAGTGTCTCTATCTGTCGCTTGACTTAATCTCAAATCGGGCGCGCCATGTATGGTTCGCGTTACAACACCGCCTGCATTCAGCACCCAGCCAAGCCCCACCGTCGAGGCCACATCGTCCACACGTATTCCCGATGCATGATACGAAATGGATATCGGCAAATGATAATCGCCCAACTGAATGTCGTACAAGGGAATTTCAATCTTTGGAACACCTGTCGTGTGTCCTACCGGATATTCTCCGTAACGCGCCAAAGCCGCCGCCTCAGGCGAAGGAGGGACGACCCGATTCAATATCGATATGCTCGATGCTTCTTCCTGCGAATGTAGCAAAGGACAAACCGACAAAAGCAACAAACTGATAATCAGAATTCGTTTCATCATATTTTAAGAATTTTTCACAAAGATAGAAACCTTATTTATTTTTTTCCCTCCTGCACAATAAAAACGCCATTTTGCAGTTTATATAATCCCATGGAGAAAATAAAACGATATATCATTATAATAGGTATTGCGATGTTGACGAATCTGCCGCAGCTGATGGCGCAATTCGACGGACAACTGACGCAATATATGCTGAACGCGGCAGCCTTCAATCCGGGCGGCATCGCCTTGAACAGCGACATGAACGTCCATCTGCATTTTCGCGAACAATGGACCGGTTTCGAGAACGCACCCAGCACTTTCAATCTGCAAGCCAATATGCCCGTCCGCATGGGCGAAAAAGTGAACGGCATCGGTCTGTTGATGGTGAACGAAAGCATCGGTCTGTTCAAAACTCAGTGGTTTCAAGCACAATACGCGCATAAATTCAAACTTTGGCAAGGCACGCTCAGCGCCGGTGTGCAAGGCGGACTCCTACAACAAAACTTCGATGCTTCGGGCATTTACATTCCCTCGGGCGATGGTTTCAGCCAAAGCGACGCTTCCATTCCCGACGGCGATTTGGAAGGCATGATTCCCGATGTGAGCTTGGGTCTTTGGTACACGCGCGGCCCTTGGTATGCCGGACTTTCCTGCTCGCACCTCATTGGCGGTAAACTGAAACTGAATCCCGAAGAGAGTACCGAAGAGGAAGACGTGGCCACCATGCGCGTGAGCCAAACAATTTATTTTACCGGCGGATACAATATTTCGTTGAAGAATCCGTTATTCACCCTACAGCCCTCATTCTTGCTGAAGAGTGATTTCGTGGCCTGGCAAGCAGATTTGGCGGCTATCTTGCATTACAACAAGCAGTTTTGGGGCGGCGTCGATTGGCGCCCGGGTAGCGATCTTGGCTTTTTGGTGGGCATGAACTTCGAGTTCGGACTGAGCATCGGTTATTCCTTCGATGTCTCCATGCAACAGGCCACCGGCTCGCACGAAGTGATGATTGGCTATCGCAAGAAAATAGATACAAGTAAGATTAATAAGCAACAGAAAAGTATACGATTGTTATGAAAAGAAAATTCTTAGGTTGGAGCACGTTCATCTTGGCAAGCCTTTTGCTGAGCGCTTGCGGTTCGTACGACAATGGCGAATTGACAGCCGTAAAGGTTTCTTCGTGGTCGGAGCCCAACCCTTACGGCATGGTGCTGATAAAACAAGGTTCTTTCGAAATGGGACAATCTGCGCCCGACAGCATCTGGGGCACCGAAACACCTGCCAAGCATGTATCGGTGGCATCATTCTGGATGGACGAAACCGAAATTACCAATGGTCAGTACAAGCAATTCATCAAGTGGGTGTGCGACTCCATCATCCGTGAAAAGTTGGCCGATCCGGCTTATGGCGGCAACGATGAATACAAAATCACCGAAAACGAATTGGGCGATCCCATCAAGCCTTACCTCAACTGGAAATTGCCTATTCCCGATCGTCGTCGTGCCAGCGAAGAAGAACTTACTGCGCTGAATTATTTCATGGAAGCCGATCCTATTTTCGGAGGTTATCGTACGAAAACAGAATTGATTACCTATCGTTATGAATGGTACGATTACGAACAGGCTGCCAAGCGTGCGCATCAGTTGGATATCGCCAAGCGCGTGCGCAATACCGACATCGACCTGAACACTTTGCCCGAAGTGATGATTACCAAAGACACGGCTTATTACGACGAAAACGGTCGCATCGTGCGCGAAAGCATCACCCGTCCGCTTGGTTCGGAATTCGACTTTTTGAACACTTACATCGTGGAAATTTATCCCGACACCACTGTTTGGGTAAACGATTTCGAAAACAGTTACGCCATTCCTTATATGAAGAATTACTTCTCGCATCCGGGCTATGTGGCTCATCCTGTGGTGGGTGTTTCTTGGGAACAAGCGCGTGCTTTCTGCCATTGGCGTACGCAATATCTGAATGCGGTGCTGAAACCTCGTGGTCAGGAAGTGTTGGAATATCGTCTGCCTACCGAAGCTGAATGGGAATATGCCGCCCGCGGTAAACAAGCCCAGGCCCGCTTTCCTTGGAAAGGCAATTACGCTGATACAGAGAGAGGTTGCTATTATGCCAACTTCAAGCCTCAAAAAGGTAATTTCACCAAAGACGGCAGCCTGATTCCTTCGAAAGTTGCCTCTTTCCCCGCCAACGATTATGGCTTGTACGACATGGCCGGCAATGTTTCCGAATGGACCTCAACTACTTGGAGCGCATCGGCTTACGAAGAAATGAGCGACATCAACCCCGAATACAATTATCGTACTTATTCTAACGAGCCTTACCTCACCAAACGCAAAGTGGTGCGCGGTGGTTCGTGGAAAGATGCTGCCCAATTCATCCAAGTAAACACCCGCAGTTACGAATATCAGAACGAAACGCGCTCGTACATCGGTTTCCGTTGCGTGCGCAGCCAAATTGCCGGTGGAAATCAATAAGTAAAACCTAACAACGAAGATATTATGTCACAGAAGAAAGCTTCAAAATTCATAGAATTCCTGGCCAGTTATAAGGGCAAGGTTTTGTTCAACTTCTTTTACGGTTTCGGTGCCGCCATCGCCATTTTGGGAACACTCTTCAAGATTCTTCACTTGGACGGCGCCAATGCCATGTTGGCCATCGGTTTGGGTACGGAAGTATTGATGTTTGCCATTTCGGCCTTCGAACCTCCTTTCCGCAATTATCATTGGGAAGAAGTATTTCCCGTGCTGAAAACCCGCAATCCGGAAGATATGCCCAATTTCTACGGCGACAGACCTGTCGGCACTGTGGTACAAGGTAGCGTTTATGCCGGTCCCGTGGGCGCTCCCGTGGTAAATGCCGAACCCGCGATGTTCGATGAGCCTGCTGTGCAAACGCCTGTAACGAACACAAACGCAGTAACGAATACTTCGCCCGTGGTGAACGCTTCGCCTGTGGAAGTGCCGAGTTTCAATATTCCGCAAATCAATCTGAGCGAAGACGAAAGCAAATCTTTGGAAAACAGTTTGAAAGAATACGCCGAACAGATGAACACCCTGAACTTGCATCTGAAAGGTTTGAACACCATCTACGAAATTCAGTTGAAAGACATCAGTTCGCAGATTCACACCATCGACTGTATCAACCAAAGTTTGCTGAATATCAAGGCTATGTACGAAGGCTCTGCCAACGACAACGATCGTTTTGTAAAAGAAACGGAAGCCATGGCCGGCAATTTGTCGAGCCTGAACCAGATTTATGCCCGTATGTTGCAGGCCATGATGTCGGGACAAGCTTTCGGCAGCATGCCTCAAGGCAATCAACAGAACAACAACGAAACCTCTAACTAATCTACCTTATGGCAGCAAGTAACGCCCCCGAAACGCCCAGACAGAAAATGATCGGCCTGATGTATATCATGCTGCTCTGTATGTTGGCTCTGAACGTATCTTCGGATGTGTTGGGTGGTTTCGAATTGGTTGAAGACAGTCTGCTTAGAAGTACCCAGAACTCGGAATCGCAGAACCAATCGCTGTACGCCGATCTGGAATATTCTTACGGACAAAACCCCGAAAAGAGCGGTGAATGGTATCATCGTGCGCAGGAAGTGCGTGCCATGGCCGACTCCATGTATCAATATATCGAAGATCTCAAATGGGAAATCGCTCGCAAGGCCGACGGAAAAGATGCTGATATCTACAACATTAAAAGACGTGAAGACGTGAATGCGCCTGCTTTCGTGATGTTGCCTCCCACCGGCAAGAAAGGTCGTGAACTGGCCATCGCCATGGAAGATTTCCGCAACAGCATGACCACCATGATTACCGACAGCCTCAAGCAGAAAGTGATTATGGACAACTTCAATACGCAGCCTTCCGAAAAAGCCGTGGCCCAAGGTCTCGATTGGGAAACTTCCATGTTCGACAATATGCCCGTGAGCGCCGTACTGACTTTCTTCTCGAAATTGCAGAACGACATCCGTTACGCCGAAGGCGAAGTGCTTCACACGCTTAGCAGCAACATCGACGTGGGCGACTTCCGCGTGAACCAGATCAAGGCTTACGTTATTCCCAATTCGCAGAACATTGTGCGCGGCAACACTTATCGCGCCAACATCGTGCTTTCGGCCGAAGACTCTACGCAACGTCCGCATATTTTCGTGAACGGTCAGGAATTACCCATGGACAAGAATGGACTTTTCGAAGTGTACACCAACAAAACCGGCACTTTCCCCGTGCAGGGTCGCATCGATTTGCAACACGGAGACGGCAGCGTACGCAGCTACACTTTCGACGAACAATACACCGTGGTGGAACCTACCGCCACCGTTTCTAACACAATGATGAACGTGCTGTATGCCGGTATCGAAAACAACCTGAGTATTTCTGTGCCAGGCGTTCCCGGCAACATGGTACAAGCTTCGGTGAATAATGGAACGCTCAAACGTGCCGGCAACGGATGGGTAGCCACTCCCGCCGACATCAACCGAGAATGCGTGGTAACGGTGAATGCCGTGATGGATGGTCGTACGCAGAATGTGGCCAAGATTCCTTTCCGTGTTCGCCCGCTTCCCGAACCTCGCGCCTTCATCGAATACACCGATGCCAATGGCGTGGTACGCAAATATCGCGGCGGCACCGGTTTCGCCAAAAAGAACATCATGGATGCGCCCGGCATCATCGCTGCGCTCGACGACGATTTGTTGGATGTGCCTTTCACCGTATTATCTTTTGAAACACTCATTTACGACTCGATGGGCAACACCAACGTGGAAGTGTCGCAAGGCGCCAACTTCTCGCAACGTCAGAAATCGCAGATCAGAGCTTTGGGACGCGGCAAGCGTTTCTTCATCTCGCGCATCAAGGTGGTGGGTCCCGACAAAATCGAACAGACGCTCTCGCCGATGGAAATCATTATCAACTAAGCTATTCCTTATGAAAACGAAAACTTTTGCCCTTTTGACAGTGATAATTGCCCTCGCAATGGGTCAAGTATATGCACAAAGTTCAAGCCTGCCCAGCCTGGACATGTCCAAAAATAAAATCATGGCTTCGCCTTCCGTTTCGGCCGACGACATCACTTGGCAACGCGATGTGTTCCGCATGCTTGATTTGAACGATAGCAAGAATGCGCCCTTGTATTTTCCGCCGCAACCCGACGGCGAACGCCAGAACTTGTTCTCGCTGCTTTTTGAAAATGTGGCCCTCGGCAAGTTGAAAGTCTACGATTATCTGGACGGAAAAGAAGTATTCACCGAAGATTATCAAGTGAAATTCAACGAGTTGCTCGATCGTTTCTGGATTCCTTACGAAAAAGAACCCGATCCCAAGAGTCCGCAAGACACGCTCTACAAAGTGGAAACGGTGGACATTCCCAGCAACGAAGTAACGCTGTATTATATCAAGGAAAGTTATTATCTCGACCAAAGAACTTCGTCGGTAAAACGCAAAGTTTTGTGCTTCTGCCCCGTATTGGTGCGCGAAGACGAAACGGGCGAAACGCGTCGTTATCCTTTGTTCTGGGTGCCCTTCGATCAGGCGCGTCAGTTGCTTAGCACGCACAGCCTCAGCACCAGCAATTACAACGCGGCCAGCCGTATGACCATCTACGATTATTTTATGCGTCATCAGTACAAGGGCGATATTTATAAGGTTTATAATCTTCAGAACCAGAACATTATGAACTATTGCACTACGCCCGAAGAAATCGCTGCCGAACAAGCTCGTCTGGAAAAAGAACTCGACATGATGCTGAATGGTCTGTGGGAAGAATCGCACAAAGAGGCCATCGAAAGAGAAAATGCCGCCAAGGAAGAAGAAAATCAGAAAAAGTCTAAAAAAGAAGGACGAAAATAATTGACATCGTCGCTTAGAAATAGTATCTTGCGGACAAATTCCAAAACGATATGAAAAACCATTATTGCGTCATTATGAGTGGCGGTATCGGCAGTCGTTTTTGGCCGGCCAGCCGCAGTTCTTATCCCAAACAGTTTCTCGACTTTTTCGGCACGGGCCGTTCGCTGATTCAACAAACTTTCGATCGCATCAAGAAAATTGTACCGGTAGAAAACATCTTTGTCGTTACCAATCAACGATATAACGATCTCACGCTGGAGCAATTGCCAGAACTGAAACCCGAACAGATTCTTTTGGAACCCTGCCGACGCAATACCGCGCCTTGCATCGCTTACGCCGCGCATCATATTCACGCCATCAATCCGAATGCCAGCATGGTGGTAGCGCCTTCCGATCACCTGATTCTGAAGGAAGATGAGTTTCTGAACAGCCTCAGCAATGGCCTGGATTTTGTATCGAAACACGATGTGCTGCTTACGTTGGGCATCAAACCCAATCGTCCGGAAACGGGTTATGGTTATATTCAGGCCAGCCATCAGAGTCTGGATGGTTTCACCAAAGTAAAAGCCTTCACCGAAAAGCCCAATTTAGAATTGGCCAAAGTCTTTTTGGAAAGTGGCGATTTTTATTGGAATTCAGGTATTTTCCTTTGGAATGTACAAAGCATCATCAAAGCCTTCAACGAATTCTTGCCCGAGGTGGCGCAAGCCTTCAACAACGGATTGTCGCTGTTCAACACGGAAAAAGAAAAAGCTTTCATCGACGAGATGTTTCCTTCTTGTCCCAATATTTCTATCGACTACGGCGTGATGGAAAAGGCCAACAACGTTTATGTTCAAATGGGCGATTTCGGTTGGTCCGATCTGGGCACTTGGGGCTCGCTGCACGAACTTTCCGACAAAGATCAAAACGGCAATTCTATCTTGAAATGCAATGCACTTTGCTACGACAGCCACAACAATATCATCACCCTGCCCGAAGGTCAACTGGCCGTGGTGCATAAAATGGATGGCTACATCATCGCCTCATCCGGCAATGTGCTGATGATTTGCAAAAGAGAAAACGAACAGGAAATCCGTCAATTTGTGCAAGATGCCGAAATCAAATTCGGCGAAATTTTTGTGTAAGGATCAATCTTCCTCGCGACGAAGGCGCTTGCCGCTGGCATCTACCTCGACGGCGCGTTTACGCGAGAGTTCGAAATTGACACCCAAGTAATTACGTCTTACGCTATCGTTGGCGGCCAATTCTTCGGGCGTTCCCTGGAATCGAATTTTTCCTTCGAAAAGCATATAAGCCCTGTCTGTAATGGACAGGGTTTCGCGTACATTATGGTCGGTGATGAGGATGCCGATATTCTTTTCCACCAAACTAGCCACGATAGATTGAATATCGTCTACAGCAATAGGATCGACGCCGGCAAAAGGTTCGTCCAACATGATAAATTTCGGACTGATAGCCAGACAGCGGGCAATTTCCGTACGACGACGTTCGCCTCCGGACAAACGATCGCCCAAGTTTTTACGCACTTTATTCAGGTGAAATTCAGCAATGAGGCTTTCCATTTTCTCGCGTTGCTCTTCGGGCGACATATTGGTCATCTGCAACACCGAAAGGATATTGTCTTCGACCGTCATTTTGCGGAAAACGGAAGCTTCCTGCGCCAGATAACCGATGCCCGCCTGCGCACGTTTGTACACAGGATAGCCGGTAATATCGGTATCACCCAGGAAAATACGGCCTTCGTTGGGAACCACCAAACCGGCGGTCATGTAGAAAGTGGTGGTTTTTCCGGCACCATTCGGTCCTAAAAGTCCCACAATTTCGCCTTGTCGCAATTCGATGGAAACATGATCTACCACCGTGCGCTTATGATAACGTTTCACCAGATTTTCCGTTCTGAGAACCAAGCCGTTTTCCTGAATTTCTGCCATAACTGAATTTTTGCGCGAAGTTACATATTTCTAAGCGTTTTTGGGCAAAGATTCGAGCGATTTACACTCATTTTAGTAGTTTTCGACAATTGAGTCGCTGGGGAAAGATATAAATTTCCGAATTGTCCATGTGAATCATCTATTTTTTCATTTCTTTGTCGTACCTTTGTTTCAAATCAGAACAACATTATGTCAATGAATACTTGGAAGAAAAATTTAGAGGAAACTAAACAGCACTACATCGATTGGTGGAACCATAAAGGTTTGGTGCTGAACATGTGGGAACATTTTCAAGAAGGTGTCAAGGCTCATGCCGATGTGGCAACTCCCGCTCCGGCCAAAGACCTGAATCAGAAATGGTTCGATGCCAAATGGAGAGCCGATTTCCTGGATTGGTACGTGGCACACAGCTGTCTGAAAGCCGATATGCTGCCGGTGGCCAATACACAATTGGGTCCCGGTTCGTTGGCAGCCATTTTGGGCGGACGTCTGGAAGGCGGCGAAGACACCATCTGGATACATCCCAATCCTGATTTCAAAGAAGATATCGTTCTCGACGAAAACAATGCTGCCTGGCAATTGCACAAGGAATTGCTGAAAATCTGCAAGGAAAAAGCCCAAGGACACTACTACGTGGGCATGCCCGACTTGATGGAAGGTTTGGACATTTTGGCTGCCTTGAAAGGTTCCGACACCGTGCTCATCGACTTGTTGACGCAGGGCGAAGTGGTGGAAAAGCAATTGCAACAGATCAACGATATTTACTTCAAAGTATTTGACGAACTTTACGATATTATCCGCGAAGGCGACGAAATGGCTTTCTGTTATTTTTCTGCCTGGGCACCCGGAAAGATGAGCAAATTGCAATGCGATATTTCCACGATGATCAGCGAAGAAGACTATCGTCGTTTTGTGCAGCCCTTCATCCGCGAACAATGTCAGAAAATCCCTTACACCATTTATCATTTGGACGGCGTGGGCGCGATGCGTCATTTGCCCGCTTTGCTCGAAATTGAAGAATTGAAGGCTATTCAGTGGACGCCGGGTGTAGGCGAACCGCAAGGCGGTTCGCCCAAGTGGTACGACCTTTACAAACAGATTCTGGCCGCAGGCAAGAGTATCATGGCTTGTTGGGTCACCATCGACGAGTTGCGTCCTTTGCTCGATGCCATCGGCATTGAAGGTGTTCATCTGGAAATGGATTTCCACAACGAAGCCGAAGTGGAAGAAGCCATGAAGATAGTAGAAGAATATCGTCAGAAAGCGGCAGAAAAGAAAGCGCTGGAAGCCAAGCAAGCTGCCGAAACTAAACACGTTTGCCAATGTCAGGCTAGCGAAAGCTTCGAGATAGTACGTGAGGCGCCACAGGAAAAAGCTGCCATCACCGATTATATGAAGGAACGCGTGTTGGTAATGGACGGCGGATTCGGCACCACTTTGCAAGAATATCATCTGACGGAAAAAGATTTCCGCGGCAATTTGTTCGCCAAACATGCCAAAGATTTGAAAGGCTGCAACGATGTGCTTAGCCTGAGCAACCCCAGTTTGGTGGCCGATGTTCATCGTCGTTTCGTGCAAGCCGGTGCCAACATTATCTCTACCAATACTTTCAATGCGCAAGCCGTTTCATTGAAACCTTATCAATTGGACGACAAAGTGCGAGAAATCAACTTGGCGGCAGCCGTTATCGCGCGTAGCGTTGCCAACGAATATCATTGCAAGGAATATCCTGTTTATGTGTTCGGTAGCATGGGCCCGACGGAAAAATGCATCGAATTGAACGAAATTGCCCGCGAAGATTTGCTCAAGGCTTATCGTGAACAAGCCGAGGCTTTGATGTTGGGTGGCGTGGATGCCTTTATCATCGAAACGATTTTTGATGCCGAAAATGCCTTGATCGCCTTGCAAGCTTGCCGCGAAACCATGGAGAAATTCCAAAGACAATTGCCTGTTTGCATGAGCTTTACCTTGAAAGATCCCAAGGGATTGAACATGATGGGTCAAGATCTTTTGGCTTATATGAAAGCGCTTCCGCGCGACATCGTTACTTGCGTTGGTTTGAACTGTTCTTTGGGCGCCGAACAAATGATTCCTTTCCTGAGAAAGATGGCGGCCGAATTGCCTTTCTACATTTCTGCTTATCCCAACGCCGGTTTGCCCAACAAAGACGGCAAATACGATCAGACGCCCAAGATGATACAAGCTGCCGTTTGGCCGCTGATTGCCGAAGGCATTGTCAATATGATTGGCGGTTGCTGCGGCACCAACGACGAACACATCGAACATATTGCGCGTTTGGTTGCCATCGACGAAGATTTGTGGATGAAGCCGCATGTCATTCCCGAAACAGCCAAGCAAGCCAGTGCACAAGTCACTGAAAACAAGACTACAATCAATTCAAAAACTAACAATAAACAAACTACTATGACCAACGATTTGTTATTCCAAGCCATTCTGACGGGTAAATTGCCCGAAGCCGAAAAGGCCACTCAAGAAGCTATCGACGCAGGTTTGTCGCCTCAGGAAATCATTAACGGACAGATGATTGCTGCTATGAGCGAAATCGGCCAACGTTTCCAAGACGGTAAAGCTTTCGTTCCTCAATTGCTGATGGCTGCTCGCGCCATGAAAGGTGCCATGCAACTTTTGAAGCCTTTGATGGAAGGTGCTGCTGTTGAAACTTTGGGTAAAGCCATTATCGGTACCGTAAAGGGTGACTTGCACGATATCGGTAAAAACTTGGTTGCCTCTATGTTGGAAGGCTGCGGTTTCGAAGTAATCAACATCGGTATTGATGTTCCCGCTGAAAAATTCGTGGAAGCTGTTAAAGAACACAATGCCGACATCTTGGCTATGAGCGCTTTGCTTACCACTACCATGCCTTACATGAAAGAAGTGATCGATGCTTTGGAAGCTGCCGGCATCCGTCAACAAGTGAAAGTAATGGTGGGTGGTGCTCCCCTCAGTCAGGAATATGCCGACGAAATCGGTGCCGATGGTTATAGCGACAACGCCAACAGTGCCGTTGCTTTGGCCAAGAGCCTGATGGGCAAAAACTAACGCAGCCAACAACTAACATACTATCGATGAGAAGATTTTTATCAATAGGATTATGCCTATTGCTGTTCGCATGCCAAGGATGTTGCCAACAAACGACATCCGGCTTGCGAGAAGCAGAAAAATTAAATAGAGGGCTGATTGTCAGTGTTAATGCTGACAATACAGCCTTTCTTTCTTGGCGTCTGCTTTTGGACGACAAAGCAAATCAAGCTTTCGACGTGTACAAACGCATGGAGGGCGAAACCAGTTTCAACAAGCTGAACAACAAGCCGCTACGTCAAGGAACCAATTTCAGTGATGCCACGTATCAACGCGGTAAAGCTTGCGATTATTGCGTATTGCCCGCAGGCACAAAGCCAAACGACAAAAACATAGAAGCAGGAAGCCTCTTTCATCTGGAAGCACAACAGAGGGCTAAAAATTACCGCAGCATTCCTTTGCAAACGCCCGAAGGTTATCGTCCGGGCGATTGTTCTTTGGGCGACTTGAACGGTGACGGACAATACGAAATCATCGTGAAACAAGAAAGCACGCCGCGCGACAATTCGCATGCGGGATTCACCGGACAAAGCAAACTGGAAGCTTATACCCTTGAAGGCCAAATGCTTTGGCGAGCCGACTTGGGCATCAACATCCGCGAAGGTGCGCATTATAGTCCTTTCCTGGTTTTCGACTTCGATGGCGACGGCAAAGCCGAAGTGGTGTGCAAAACCGCCGATGGCACCATCGACGGACAAGGCCATGTGTTGGGTGATGCTTCGGCCGACTGGCGTAACAAGCCGGAAGATCGTCCGGCCGGATATCAAGGAAAATTCTTCGAAGGTGTTATTATGAAAGGCCCTGAATATCTGAGCGTTTTCGACGGAGAAACAGGCGCCATCAAAGCCAATGCCAAATATATTCCGGCTCGTCATCCGGAAAAGGAAAATCCCAGCCCACAGGAAATGAGCGAAATTTGGAGCGACGGTTACGGCAATCGCAGCGAACGTTATCTGGCTTGCGTGGCTTATCTGGACGGCGAACATCCCAGCATCGTCATGTGTCGCGGCTATTACAGCAAAACCGTGCTGGCTGCTTGGAATTACCAGGACGGCAAATTGGTACACCTTTGGACTTTCGATAGCGACGATGCAGCTCATCCTGAACACTTTGCATATCGCGGCATGGGCAATCACAACCTCAGCGTTGGCGATGTTGACAGCGACGGCTACGATGAAATTATCTACGGAAACATGGCGGTAGACCACGATGGAAAAGGTCTTTACACCACTGGCATCGGTCATGCGGACGCCATGCATTTGGGCGACCTCGATCCGCAGCGTCCCGGTTTGGAAGTATTCAATACCCAGGAACCCGTCGGTGCGTATGGCATGAATTTCCGTCAGGCCGGCAGCGGCGAAATCTATTGGAATGTGCCCACCGACAGTGTAGCTGTTTCTTACGAACGCAAACAACAAGGCCCCGGCAGAGCGGTAGCTTTCGACATCGACGAACGTTATCCCGGTGCAGAATGTTGGGTAAGAGGCGGTGGCATCAGCGGATTGTACACCTGCAAAGGCGAAAAAATTGCCGAACGCGCCCCCAGATCGTGCAACTTTGCCATCTACTGGGACGGCGACCTGCTGCGCGAATTGCTCGATGGTACCCGCATACAGAAATATCACTGGCAAGAATCAGATCTGGAAATGCTTTTCATGGCCGAAGGCTGTCGTTCCAACAACGGAAGCAAATCGACACCTTCCATCAGCGCAGACATCTATGGCGACTGGCGCGAAGAAGTGGTCTTCCCTACCCGCGACAACAAAGAATTGCGCGTGTACACCACCACCATCCCGACAGACTATCGTCTGCCGAGTTTGATGTACGACCCCATTTATCGTTTAGGAATAGCATGGCAGAATGTCGCTTACAACATTCCGCCACATCTTAGCGTAGACCTTGTTTCCAAGTTTCGTAAATAGGAAACAGCTGTATAGGCGCATCGGTGTACCAGCCGTAACCATTGCGGCGTTCGTAACCGATTTCAGAAATATCATATTTAACAATACCGTCTCTGTCGGCACAGAAAGGACGGTTGGTATCCAGTTCGCAGAAGCGTCCCCATAGGTCGTTGCCTTTGGTGCTTTCTATCCAGATGCGGTTGCGCAAACCATCTGCATCAATTTCGTAAGAAACACGATGGTCGGTGATACGATTGGCCTCGAACCAAGCCATGGCGGCATGCACAGCTTCCTGAATTTCGGGAGAAGGATTGGGCAAACACATCAACAGACGAACGATACCTACCGATTCCGAACCGCTCAACGAGGGCAATTCATAAGCGCGTGCTTTGGCCGGAGCCAAGGTGAATTCGTCGTGTTGGGCGCACCAAACGGTCTTGACACCATTCTGCACATATTGCGTTTTCAGAATACAATCGATGGCACGATCGAAGGAATCCTGGATGCGCGCATACATTGCCTCATTGACAAAGGGGTCGAACAAAGCATCGTGTTGCAGGATATGCCAAAACAGCGTCAGCACGTTCACCATCGCGTTGTCGTTGTAGGTGATATGCGTGTAATAACCTTTATCGCGAGAGAATTGCTTGAAGCCGCCGTTTTCGTATTGCAAGCTCAACATAAATTCCAATCCGCGCTTGAATGCTTTGATATAACGTTTGTCGGGATTTACTTGATATTGATGCGCCAAGAAAACCAACTCGCTGTACGTAGCCTTGTTATCGATGGTAGATTCCGAAATTTGCGCACGAATTGCCTTGATTTGCTTACGTTCTTCGGGCGTCATTTCCTGACGATATTTGCGATAATTTTTCGCCCAGCCACCATTGTTTCTTTGCAGCAACAAAACATTCTCTGCCACAATCATCGATTCGGGAGAACCATACCAATTGTCACGCGCGGGCAAAGAGCCTTTGTGTAAAGGCATGGCTGCCAAAGGCAACATCATCAAAAGCGCCAAAAGGCCCACAATCAATCTTCTCATTTTCGTTACGTTTTAATGGAAACTTGCGTTTCCGGTTAGTATAAAAATCTCTCTTTATTTGACCACAACAATTTTAGCCACCACGCCGCTCTCACCATTTTCGTCGGCAGCATAGACCAGATAGACGCCACTCGACACGCGTTGCCCGTCGGGATGACAGAGATCCCAAAGGAATTGTCCGCCCAGAGAACGACCACTCGCCAACAGACGACCATGTATATCGGTGATTTTCACCTGAGAGTCTTCCATCAGACCTTGCACCACCACATCGCCCACAAATTCAGGACGCACCGGATTGGGATACACCGACACCGACGAGAAAGAAGCCTCGGCCTGCACCGCATCGCTACGATAAGAAACAATGCCCGCTTCGCTACCGATAAACACTTCGCCCGTCTGCGGATGCACTTCCACCGAGTAAATCACATTCGATGGCAAAGGACTGTTTTCGGTGGTAAAATGATGAATGGTCTGCAAGCCGTCGGGCGACAGCAAATAAACACCATCGTTGTTGGTTGCCAGCCACTTGCGATTGGCCGCATCGACAGCAATATCGTAAATCATGGAAGCATTCAACAAATAATCGGCCTCCTGCGTACCATCGTTGCGAGGCACTTTAATGCGGGTAAACTGCGGCATGGAAACATCGAAAACACTGCGACTTCCCGAAATGAGCAAGGGACCGTAAGTACTTCCCACCCAAATGGTTCCATCCCGATCTTCGGCCATGCAATGCAGCGTATTGGTTTTCATCGCGTTACCATCCTGATCGAAAAATTGACTGATCCAGCGGGTTTTATCGTCGGAAGTATCTTCCAGTGTGCCATTGGTGTCGAGCACAAACAAACCGGTATTGATACGTTCCGAGTTCATCCAAACCAAGCCGTTAGAGGCAAAGAGAATATCATCCCACGAAGGCGCCATGCCATCAAAATTCGAATACTTCGGACTAAACCAAGATCCATCGGGACGGATAATATGAATAGCACCTTTGCCGTTTACCACATCCGAATTGAGTAGCCAAAAATTGCCGGCCGCATCGAACTGCGCACCATCCACACGAACATAACGTTCGGGCTGCGCATCGGGAAACATCGTCACCAATGGACTATTATTCCAAGTGTGGCAAGTCTGTAATGTTCCATTTCGAAATTCCATCAAGCCATCGCCCCAAGTGCAGACATAAAGATGATTTTCGTCGGCGGGATCCACAGCCATGCTGACAACATCCTGAAAATCAAAACCCAATTTCGCTTTCAAACTAGCATTATCTTCAACCAAAGAAATCCATTCGCCATCTTGATAAGCAAAAACAGCGCCCTTCCATCGATAACGATCGCCCCAACGACCACCGCCCGTGGCATACAACTTGCCGTTTTGGACAAACATTTTCCAAGCCGTCTGACTATTCGGGCCATTGGGTTTGATATCATTTTCTACGCATACATAGGCATTGCGGGATTCATCGTATTGCCAGATAGACAAGCCTTTATCGCCGGAGGCCGCATACATCAACTCCTTATCGAAACTTACCGTGGCATTTTCAAAATAATCGGCACTGATTTTTCCATCGAAAGCATATTGCAGCAAACTTCCATCCGGACGATGGATACCGCGCACAAAACCTGGACGTTGCACCACCAGAAAACCATCATCGGCAAACAAATCCGTTATCTCGGAATAATATTGAAAACGCAGTTCCCAAGTTTGATCTTCGGGATAATAACGATAGATTTTCATGCCGGTGCTCACCAACATTTCGCCATTCCAATCGAGCAAAGCATCGGGCACGGGCGAAACATACATCTTCAGCGGATGCCAATAAGAGAAGTCCAAAAGGTTGTCCTGACGATAACCTCGGTACATACCTTGCTGGGTGCTGATATAGAAGCAAGTATCGCTGGGCAACACGTCCTTCACCTGCAAATAACTGCCATCCGCCTGACGAAACATATAGCTTTCGCTGATTTCCTGACGTTGCATATCCACTTGCAGAAAACCGATATTGGTAGCCAGATATGCATATTTACCATCCATGCGCACACGATTCACACTTTTATCGGCGGCAATAGCTTTATCTCGATAATCCGAAAGGTTGAAAACGTCGCCATCGGCGTTGCAAAGATCCATATTGCCATCGGAGTAGACCAACAGCAAAGTATGCGTTTCCTGGTTATAAGCCATCTGCGACACATGATTGCCATTCAGCGCGTTCAAAACGCTGTAAGTCTGGATAACACCGTCTTGCGGATCGTAAGAGAAAAGATGTCCGTTGGAAAGCGCATACACTGCCTGAGGCGTATGCAAAACTTTATCGACCGAAGCATAAGAAAAATGGGTACGCCACTCGCCTATACGCATCTGCGCCACAAGCAATTGCGGCAACAGACAAGCCAGCAACAAAGCCCACCATATTTTAGCCGGTCGATTCATCTGAAGAGAAAATTATCTAGGTTGTTGCAACATAAAGTCGGCAAAAGCCTGCACCGCACGTCCACGATGACTGATTTTGTTCTTTTCATCCGGACCCATTTCGGCAAAAGTCTGGTCGTAACCTTCGGGACGGAACACAGGATCGTAGCCGAAACCCTTTTCACCGATGCGGTCGGGCGTAATTTCGCCACGAACTTCACCTTCGAAGAGATATTCCTTACCTCCCTGAATGAGCGCAATCACCGTTCTGAAACGCGCCTTGCGGTTTTCCACACCTTTCATAACCTGCAGAATCTTATCGACATTCTGTTCGAAAGTACAGCCTTCTCCGGCAAAACGAGCGGTATAAACACCGGGGCCGCCATCCAATGCTTCCACTTCGAGGCCCGTATCGTCGGCAAAACAGTCCAAGCCAAATTTTTCGTAGACATAACGTGCTTTCTGCAAAGCATTACCGGCCAAAGTATCGGAAGTTTCGGGAATATCTTCGTCGCAACCCAACTGCGAGAGGTTGATCAAATCGATTTTATCTTTCAGAATAGCAGACACTTCGGAAGTTTTGTGCGCATTGTGCGTAGCAAAGACCAATTTGGGCAAAGCCTTGGGCGCCACCGACAAAGCCAACATTTTTTCGATAGGTTTGATGGCTTCTTTGGCTATATTTTCGTCCACCGTCACTTCGGGATTTTCGTCGCGCAGACAGAGATAAAGTTTTTCCAGGGTATTCATGCGCATATAGTCGCAAACATTTTCGGAAGATGATGCCTGCGGTGGCGCGGGAATGAATTGTTTATCGGGACAAAGCTTGCGCATTTCGAACAGCACGCCCGATTCGGTAGCCACGATAAATTGCTTGGCATCAGACTTTTGTACGTAAGTAATGAGCGCCGCTGTAGAACCCACATAATCGGAGAAATCGGCAATGGCCTGTTTGCACTCGGGATGCGAAATCACTTTGGCATCGGGATATTGTGCCTTGAGTTCCTTGATTTTTTCGAGCGAGAATTGTTCGTGCACATGACAAGCGCCATCCCACAGCAACATCTGACGTCCCGTGAGCATATTGATGTAATTTCCCAAGTTACGGTCGGGACCGAAAATAATCTTGGCATCCTTGGGGAAAGATTCCACTATCTGTACGGCATTGGTAGAAGTCACCACCACATCGGTAAGCGCTTTCACGGCCGCCGAAGTATTCACATAACTGATTACCGTGTAGCCGGGATGTTCGTCCTTATATTTTTTCAAAGCAGCCGCCTGACAACTATCGGCCAAAGAGCAACCGGCCTTTTCGTCGGGAATGAGCACTTTTTTATCGGGAGAGATGATTTTTGCTGTTTCGGCCATGAAATGCACGCCGCACATCACAATAATATCGGCATCGGTTTTAGCCGCTTGTTGCGCCAAAGCCAAGCTGTCGCCAATGAAATCGGCTATATCCTGTATGTCTTTTTCCTGATAATAATGGGCCATGATGACGGCCTTCTTTTCACGACGCAGACGATTGATCTCTGCTACCAAAAATTCTTTTTCCATAAACACTTGCAATGAAGTAGCAAAAATAATGTATGGCAGTAAGAGAACAAAATTACACACCTTAATTTTTCAAGCTATTTTAAAATGCATAACAATTGCATAATCATTGTATATAATATATTTATTCACAAAATTCTTGCATAGTCTTTTTCATGATATTAATTTTGTCGCCGTTTTTGAAAGGACAGCAAAATCTTTTGAAAGCTCCGACAAATTCCATACATTTGCCGGATTGATTTTTCTTTTGAAAACCAAGATAAAAGCAACATTATCAAGAGTAAAACTATGATAGTAACCCACAAAGAATTGGACAAGGCTGTGATTCGCTTCTGCGGCGACTCCGGCGATGGTATGCAATTGACCGGAACGTTGTTCTCCACCTTGTCGGCCGTATTCGGCAACGAGATTTCCACTTTCCCCGATTATCCTGCAGAAATGCGCGCGCCTCAAGGCTCATTGAGCGGTGTTTCAGGTTATCAGGTGCACATCGGATCGTCCAGCATCTACACGCCCGGCGACTTGGCCGATGTACTGATTGCCATGAACCCTGCAGCGCTTAAAACCAACGTGCGCAACATGAAGCGCGATGCCGTTGTCATCATCGACGAAGACAATTTCGATGCTTCGGGCTTGGAAAAAGCAGAATTCAAAACCGACGATCCCATCAAGGAACTGCATATCGAAAGCGCACAGATAGTAGCTGTGCCCATCACCTCGCTCACCAAGGCTAGTCTGGCCGACAGCGGCATGGACAACAAGAGCATCCTGCGTTGCAAGAACATGTTTGCCTTGGGTTTGGTTTGTTGGCTGTTCAGCAAGCCTTTGGAAGAAGCAGAACATTTGCTCAAGAATAAATTCGGTAAGAAGCCGGCGCTGTTGGAAGCCAACCTCAAAGTAATGAACGACGGCTACAACTACGGACACAATATCCACGCTTCGGTATCTACTTATAGCGTAAATCCTTCGAACCTGGAAAAAGGCATCTACACCGACGTCAAAGGAAATCAGGCCACCGCTTGGGGTTTGATTGCCGCCAGCGAAAAATCGGGACTGCCCTTGTTTTTGGGAAGTTATCCTATCACTCCTGCCACCGACATCCTGCACGAATTGTCGGCGCGTAAAGATTTGGGTGTCAAGACTGTTCAGGCCGAAGACGAAATTGCCGGTATCTGTACCGCCATCGGTGCCGCCTATGCAGGCAACCTGGCCGCCACTTCTACTTCGGGTCCCGGTATCGCCTTGAAAAGCGAAGCTATCGGTTTGGCCGTCATTGCCGAATTGCCTTTGGTTATTATCGATGTACAACGTGGTGGTCCATCAACCGGACTTCCCACCAAAGCCGAACAAACCGACCTTTTGCAAGCTCTTTACGGACGTAACGGAGAATCGCCCGCTGTGGTGATTGCCGCCAGCACGCCTGCCAACTGTTTCGATTATGCTTTCCAGGCTGCCAAAATCGCCTTGGAACACATGACGCCTGTTTTCTTGATGACCGATGCTTTCCTGGCCAATGGTTCTTCTGCTTGGAGAATTCCCGACATGAACGATTATCCCGCCATCAAGGCTCCTTTTGTAACGGAAGATATGCAAGGCAAATGGGCTCCTTATCTGCGTAACGACGAAAATCTGGTACGTTATTGGGCGGTTCCCGGCACGGAAGGTTTTGCGCATCGTATCGGAGGTTTGGAAAAAGACGCCAAGAGCGGTATCATCTCTACCGATCCCGACAACCATCAATTGATGACCGATTTGCGTCAGGCCAAAATTGACAAGATTGCCGATTACATCCCCGAATTGAAAGTGGAAGGCAATGCCGATGCCGATGTTCTGATTGTCGGTTGGGGTGGCACTTATGGTCATTTGTACGCAGCCGTAGAAGAGCTCAATGCCGAAGGAAAAGCTTGCGCATTGGCTCATTTCAACTATATCAACCCGCTGCCCAAGAATACGCAAGAAGTTTTGTCGAAATACAAGAAAGTGTTGGTATGCGAATTGAACAATGGTCAGTTTGCTGCCTATTTGCGCTCCAAAATGCCTTTCCATCTCGACATGACTCAGTTGAACAAGGTACAGGCGCAACCTTTCTCTGTTGAAGAAGTTAAAAACGCCGCCAACCAATTGTTTTAAGGATTAAAGCTCAGATATTATGGAACTTACATATGCTCCCAAAGATTATAAAAGCAGCGGCAAAGTAAAATGGTGTCCCGGTTGCGGCGACCACGCTGTACTCAATTCCTTGCATAAAGCTATGGCAGAATTGGGCGTTCAACCCGACAAGATTGCCGTTATTTCCGGTATCGGATGTTCGTCGCGTCTGCCTTATTATATGAATACTTACGGATTCCACACCATTCACGGACGTGCGGCCGCCATTGCTACAGGCGTTAAAACAGCTAATCCCGAATTGAGTGTTTGGCAAGTGAGCGGCGACGGCGACTGTTTGGCTATCGGCGGAAATCACTTCATCCACGCGCTGCGTCGTAACATCGACATCAACATCATTTTGATGAACAACCGTATTTACGGTCTTACCAAAGGCCAATATTCACCCACTTCGCCCAAGGGATTCGTTTCAAAATCATCGCCTTACGGCACCGTAGAAGAACCTTTCCGTCCGGCAGAACTTTGCTTCGGCGCCCGCGGACAATTCTTTGCCCGTATCCTCGATGTCGATTTGAAAAATTCGCAGGAAGTGCTGATTAAAGCCGCCCAACACAAAGGTGCTTCGGTGGTGGAAGCTTTGGTAAACTGCGTTATCTTCAACGATGGCACACACAAGGACATTTCCGACAAGGAAACCCGCGACGACCGCGTCATTTATTTGCGCCATGGCGAAAAGATGATTTTCGGTAAGAATCGCGACAAAGGTCTGATGCTGGAAGGTCTGACGCTGAAAGTGGTTACCATCGGCGAAAAGGGCATCACCGAAGACGACATTCTTACCCACGATGCTCATTGTCAGGACAGCACTTTGCATTTCAAACTTGGTACGATGTGCGGACCCGAATTTCCCGTAGCCTTAGGCGTTATCCGCGATGTAGAAGCGCCCACTTACGAAGCCGCAGTCGAAGAACAGATTGCCGAAGTACAGGCCAAACGTCCGCAGGTAAAATGTCTGAACGACTTTTTCAAAACCCTCGAAACTTGGGAAATCAAATAATGAAGAAAGCTCACAAACTATTATGTATCTTAGGGATAGCGCTTATGTGCTGTCCCTTTTACACTTCTGCACAGAAGCAGAAAAAGCCTTTCGTTTGGCAAGAATCGTCCACCGACACTTGCTTGCATTTCGGTTTGCAAAGAGAAATGCCGGTTTTTCTGAACCAGGCTCGCGAACAACTAACTTTTCCGATGGCTTGGCAAAACCAGCCCAAGAAAACCAAGTATAACAAATGGCGCAAGGCTGCCAGACAAGTGGTGTTCGATTGCATGGGCACGCTGCCTCCCACCACCAAAGACTTCGATTGCAAAATAGTGGATAGCGAAGACCGCGGCAAATACATCGCATACAAAGTCGAACTCAACATTTCCGACTGGGAACGCATTCCGGCTTACTTGCTGCGCCCCAAAGGCGAAGGCAAATTTCCCGCCGTGTTGATGTTGCACGATCATGGCGCCAAGTTTTCTATCGGTAAAGAAAAAGTAATCAAGCCTTTCAACGTCAGCGAAGCCGTGATGAAAGACGCCGAAAGTTGGTCGGTGACTTGCTACGACGGCAATTTTGTGGGCGATTTCTACGCTGAGAATGGTTATGTGGTTTTCGCCATCGATGCGCTGTTTTGGAGCGAACGCGGACGCAAGGAAGGCATCGATTACAACGCACAACAAGCCTTGGCCTCCAACCTGCAACAATTGGGCATGAGCCTTTGCGGCGTCATCACCGCCGACGACATCCGTTCGGCAGAATTCCTGCAATCGCTTGATTATGTGGACAAAAACAGAATTTTCAGCGTAGGTCTTTCCATGGGATCTCACCGCAGTTGGATGTTAAATGCTTGCAGCGATATCGTAAAAGGCGGCGTAGCGGTTTGTTGGATCACCAACAGCGATCAGCAGATGAGCAGCGAAAATCACCGCAACACCGGCGGTAGCGTCTACACCATGTCTTTGCCTTTCATCCGCAGTTACCTCGATTTTCCGCATGTGGCCAGCATCGCTTGTCCGAAACCTATGTATTTCATCAATGGCGACCACGACAAACTTTTCCCGCTGAAGGGCGTGCTGGAAGCACACGAAACGATGCGCGAAGTCTGGGAAAGCCAAGGCGCGGGCGAACATTTCCGCAGCGAAATCTGGGATGCTCCGCATTTCTTCAGCAAGGGTATGTTGGAAGAAAGCCTGAAATTCTTGAATCAATATTGATAGCCATTCATCGAATATCTGAAGGCTGTGTCGATTTTTTTCGGTACAGCCTTTTTTTTATAACTTCGACTTTCTGCGGCATCTCGTCGCTTTAACTTTATTTAAGAATATCGCCTTCATATTTCTTTAGAATCCATCAATTATGAATTTTCATACTCCGTTTTTGTTTATATCTTTGCAGTCGGAAAACTTTGGTTTTCATAAAACGAGATAGTATTGAATAACATAATTAATTTTATTGAAAATGAACAACTTAGATTTGACGAAGTACGGAATCACAGGTACTCCTGAAATCGTACACAACCCCTCTTACGAACAATTGTTCGCCGACGAAACCAACCCCGCATTGGAAGGTTTTGAAAAAGGTCAGGAAACTGAACTGGGTGCTGTTAATGTAATGACTGGTATTTACACCGGACGCTCTCCTAAAGACAAATTCATCGTTATGGATGAAAACTCTAAGGATACCGTATGGTGGACTTCTGACGAATATAAGAACGACAACAAGCCCGTTAGCGAAGCTGCTTGGGCAGAATTGAAGAAAATTGCTCAAAACGAATTGTCTAACAAGAAATTGTATGTAGTTGACTGCTTCTGCGGTGCTAACGCTGACACTCGTATGGCTGTTCGCTTCATCATGGAAGTGGCTTGGCAAGCTCATTTCGTAAAGAACATGTTCATCCAACCTTCTGAAGAAGAATTGGCTAACTTCGAACCCAACTTCATCGTTTACAACGCTTCTAAGGCTAAAGTTGAAAACTACAAAGAACTCGGCTTGAACTCTGAAACCGCTGTTGTATTCAACATCACCAGCCGCGAACAGGTTATCATCAACACTTGGTACGGTGGCGAAATGAAGAAAGGTATGTTCTCTATGATGAACTACTACTTGCCTTTGAAGGGTATCGCTTCTATGCACTGCTCTGCCAACACCAACGAAAAGGGAGAAACCGCTATCTTCTTCGGTTTGTCAGGTACTGGTAAGACCACTCTTTCTACCGACCCCAAACGCATGCTTATCGGTGACGACGAACACGGCTGGGACGACAACGGTATCTTCAACTTCGAAGGTGGTTGCTACGCCAAGGTTATCAAGCTCGACAAGGAAAGCGAACCCGATATCTACAACGCTATCCGTCGCAATGCTTTGCTCGAAAACGTTACCGTTGACGAAAACGGCAAGATCGATTTCGACGACAAGAGCGTTACCGAAAACACCCGCGTTTCTTATCCTATCAACCACATCAACAACATCGTGAAGCCCGTTTCTGCTGCTCCCGCTGCTCAGAACGTTATCTTCTTGAGTGCTGATGCTTTCGGCGTATTGCCTCCCGTTTCTATCTTGACTCCCGAACAGACCAAGTATTATTTCTTGAGTGGTTTCACCGCCAAGTTGGCCGGTACCGAACGTGGTATCACCGAACCCACTCCTACTTTCTCTGCTTGTTTCGGTCAGGCTTTCTTGGAATTGCATCCTACCAAATATGCTGAAGAGTTGGTAAAACGTATGGAAAAATCTGGTGCTAAGGCTTACTTGGTGAACACTGGTTGGAATGGTACCGGCAAGCGTATCTCTATCCGCGACACCCGTGGTATCATCGACGCTATCTTGGATGGTTCTATCAAGACCGCTCCTACCAAGACCATTCCTATGTTCAACTTCGAAGTTCCCACCGAATTGCCCGGTGTTGATCCCGCTATCCTCGATCCTCGCGACACTTACGAATGCGCTTGTCAATGGGAAGAAAAGGCTAAGGATTTGGCTGGTCGCTTCATCAAGAACTTTGCTAAGTACGAAGGTAACGAAGCTGGTAAGGCTTTGGTTGCTGCTGGTCCTAGCTTGTAATTTCGAACAATCGCCAGGTCTCCTTTGCGGGAGGCTTGGTTTGATGATAAGAGAGGGCTCGCGCTGCGCGCGAGCCCTCTTCTTTTCCACTCACCACAAACCAACTCCACTCAAGCAAATCACGCACCAAGCTCAAGCGAATCAAGCACCCTGCTCAGCAAATCAAGCACCCAGCTCAGCAAATCAAGCACCAAGCTCAGGCAAATCACGCTCTAGACACAGCAAATCAAGCTCCTGCAAACAGTGCCAGTTGGCTCGACGAAAAAGTAAGCTCACAATCGAAGCAGAGCACAAAAAAAGCGACTAAAAAAATAGCCGCTTTTCGTTTATCGTTAGAGATTTTCCGAGAAATCGAAATCTTTCCGCGAAGCTTAGTCGATGATATCGAAACCGCAGTAAGGAACCAACACTTTAGGAACGCGGATACCTTCGGGCGTCTGGTTGTTTTCGAGCAGCGCAGCCACGATACGAGGCAAAGCCAACGCACTACCATTCAAGGTGTGACACAACTGCGTCTTACCGGTTTCAGCCGAACGATAACGACATTTCAGACGATTGGCCTGATAGCTTTCAAAGTTAGACACAGAACTTACTTCCAACCAACGCTTTTGAGCAGCTGAATATACTTCGAAGTCGAAAGTGAGAGCCGAAGTAAAACTCATATCACCACCGCAAAGACGCAAGATACGCCAAGGTAATTCCAAAGCATCCACCAAAGTCTGCACGTAATTCACCATCTTTTCCAGACATTCATAAGAACGATCGGGACGCTCGATGCAAACAATTTCCACCTTGTCGAACTGATGCAAACGGTTCAAACCGCGAACATCCTTACCATAAGCACCTGCTTCGCGACGGAAACAAGCCGAATAAGCCGTATTCTTTACGGGCAAATCCTTTTCGTCCAAAATAACATCGCGATAGATATTGGTAACGGGCACTTCGGCCGTAGGAATCAGATAAAGATCGTCGGCGGTAGCATGATACATTTGTCCTTCTTTATCGGGCAATTGACCGGTACCGTAACCAGAAGCAGCGTTCACCACATAAGGAGGTTGAATTTCCAGGAAGCCGTTGTCGCGGGCGCTGTCGAGGAAAAACGAAATAAGTGCACGCTGCAAACGAGCCATCTTACCTTTATATACAGGGAAACCTGCGCCGGTAATTTTTGCACCCAATTCGAAATCGATAAGATCGTACTTCTTGGCCAAATCCCAGTGAGGCAAAGCGTTTTCGCTCAATTCGGGCACCACACCGCCGGTGCGTTCCACCAAATTATCTTCAGCATGACGACCTTCGGGCACGCTATCGTGAGGCAAGTTGGGAATCAATACCAACAATTCCTGGATTTTATCTTCGGCAGCTTTCTTTTCTGCTTCGAGCACTTTGCTGTTTTCTTTCAACTCGGCCGTCTTAGCCTTGGCAGCTGCAGCTTCGTCCTTCTTGCCTTCTTTCATCAACATACCAATCGACTTCGACAAACTGTTGAGTTCGGCAGCGCAAGCATCGGCCTGTTGCTGTGTGTTACGACGATGAACATCCAGTTCGAGGATCTGATCAATTAATTCTGCAGCATCAAAATGCTTCTTAGCCAATTTCTTAATGGCTTCTTCCTTATTTTCACTAAGATACTTAAGTGTAAGCATTGCTTTTTAATTTTAAACTGATTATCAGTAATTGCGAAAGGTATATAAACAAAAAAGTCGGGATGAGAAGACTCGAACTTCCGACCTCCACGTCCCGAACGTGGCGCGCTAGCCAACTGTGCTACATCCCGTTTACGGGCACAAAAATACTGCTCTTTTTGTTTTATCCCAAATATGAGAGAATCTTTTTTCAAAAAAATATCAAAAAAGATTTGCAGGATTGGAAAAGTGGTTGTACTTTTGCAGCCGTTAAAACAAAACGATGGTGCCATAGCTCAGTCGGTAGAGCAAAGGACTGAAAATCCTTGTGTCCC
>JAFODP010000005.1 GCA_017380635.1 Bacteroidales bacterium
TGACAAAATCGCTGCTAAGTTTGCAGAGCAAGACCAAGCAGTAGCTGAAAAAATCGCGAAAGTTCGCGAGAGCATCATGGGCGAGATTCGCAAGAACACCGCTAACATGAAGGACAAATTCACCGCTGACGTGAAAAAGGAAATCGCCAACGCGTTGATGTCCAAAAAGTACAAACAAGACGCGATTGAGGCGGTTATGGCCGTTGCAAAGCGCAATGATATCGCGGGCTTGACTTTCTCCGAAATCGTAGACTACGCGCTGGAGTTGAAGATTGACGAGGGCGATTTCTTCTTTGAGAACTTGCGCAAAACACAACGCAACAAATTCTTCTACGGCGAGATTGACCACACCGACCCAGAGCAAATCGCAAAGCAATGGGATAAAGGTTCCGTGACCGCAAAAGAGGTGCAAGCGCTTGTTCTTGAGGGTAAGAAGATTGACACCAAGTATATCTACAAGCGCCAACGCCTTGCGCAAGAGGACTATGACGCAGCAGAGGAAGCAGGCGCACTTGCAAACTTGCAACGCGATTTGCGCCAAGAGTTGCGCACCATGGTTGAGGTAGGTGCTACCCGCGCTATCTTGATTGGTGATACCGTAAACCCTGTTGGCCAACGTATCAACACTTTCGAGACTATCGGTACAAAGACCGCAACCGATATGTTTACTACCGTGCTCAACCCCGAGGTTGCAGGTACGATTACCGTGGTAGATTTGGCAAGAGCTGCTGCTGCCGTTAAGACCGAGCGCAAGTGGTTGGTGATGTCATCTAACTCCTTGCTCGAGTTGCGTCAATTCGTTTACGGCCAAGGTGGCACCGTTACCTTGAAATCGCTTGAAGATTTGGCTGCTGAAATTGGCGTTGAGCGTATCATACGCAAAGACTACCTTGACGGCGTTGATGGATTGCACGCTATCGTGCTTGACCCAGACGAGTACTGGGTGAAAGAGGTTAAGACACTTGACCTTGTATATCCTGAGTACGACAAGAACGCAATCGTATTCCAATACGAGCGCAACATGGGCGGTGCTATCCACGGCGTACAATCAACCGCAGTATTGCGTGAAGCGCAAGCGTAACCTATGGGTGCAATCTATAAGCGCATAGGTGACCGCGTTTGCTATTTTAGGACGGCAGCCGATTTGGCTGCTTTCCTAGATAGTGAAAAAGCAAAAACAAACGCGGATCAGCCCGCAAAACAAACAAGAAAAAGAAAAAAGAAATGACAAAACAAGAATATCAAAATGCAGGTTTTCGCCTTTCGTTGCAGATTGAGCAAGAGGATATCGACCGCGCGGAGCGTGAGGTTATAACCGCGTATATCGCACCGATCACGGATGACCGCGCAGGCGAGGTGGTGAAGAGCGCGATCATGAATCTTGCGTTTTTGTGGCTTTTGCAGCACGGGATATATAACACCCGCGCGGGGGCAAAAACGGTCAATATAACGAGCGCGAGCACGCCTAGCAGCGATGAAATATTGCGACAATGCACGTGGGACTGCCACGCGGCTTTGCAGGCTATTCGTGAAAGCGAGGGCAAAGAATCTGCAAAGATATTCGATATTTGCCGGATCTATTTTAGTACTAACTATTTCATGATGTAAGATTATGCCATACACACCATGCGCGGCACAACTAGCCGCAAACATAACCGTGGATTGCGCGAATCCTATTGTAGGTGGTTATACTGGCGAGGGCGTTATTATCCCTTTGTCTAGCGTTACGCCTACGATTGTCAAAGACGCTGAGAATCCACGCATGATTACCACATTGAGCGTAGGCGAAGGCGATAAGGTGGTTGTAGTTGATAACGTATTTGCAGAGCCTTTCACTGGCTCGAGCACCGCGGGCAATGCTGATAGCGGCCGTCCGATGTACGTGAAGACAATTGCAATGCGTATCCCTTTGCGCGGCGCACAGGTCAGCAAGGATATTGTCGAGCCTATGTTCAACTCTCCCGAGGGCTTTATCGGTATTTTCCCAAAGAAAGACAAAAACGATGACGGCGCGTTTGAGGTTGTCGGCTTGTTGCAAGCGATGAAAGGTGATATCAGCACCTTGACGCGCGATGAGAACGCAAACGGCGGCGATTGGTCTTTGTCACTTGTGGCTACCGAGCCTTTTGCTGAATTAACTTTGGTAGGTGAAGACAAAACATACGCAAGCGCGAAAGCGATGTATGACGCGCTAGTAGCGAAAGCGTATTAAAAAGTTAAACAATCGGGGCGGGTGTTTGGCCCGCCCTTTTTAATTAATTGAAAAAGATATGAACAAAATATTTTTAACACAAGACGGCGAGGTGTTACGCGTACAAAAACGCGGTCAAATCTTGCTGACCTTAAACGCAAAGGAAAACGGCAACGCAGCCGTGGCTAAACGTTGGGAAGACGTGGAAGACTTACGCGTTACCGCGAATATCCCTAACGTTTCCGGTATCGTACGCTTGCCGCATACTTTTGACGGTAGCGATATGACTATCGCGGCACACTACGAGTGGCACGACTGCAACGTTATGGTCATCGGCAATTTGGGTGGCGTGCCTTTCGAGTTTAATATCGAACTGAAAGTGGACGCGGCGGCTGCTGAGACTACAAGCGCGATCGTAGAGGTTCCCGCGCTAGACGCAGGCGGTGCAGGTGGTAGCGCAGGCGGTGGCATGGTAGAGGTGACGCACGAGCAACTAAAAGCAATGCGTGACGCGGGCCAATTGGTTGCAGGTCAGCAGTACAGAATTACCGATTACGTGGCTACCACTACCGACCCCGAAAGCCGTAGCGCAAACCATCCTTTTGATATCATCGTAACCGCGGATAACGAGCGCACGCTAAGCGAAAGCGCACGCGCTATCGCACATGCAGGCGACACGTATTTCGAGAAATGCAACCTCGCTGCATGGCGTTTGCAATATTGCATTGATAATAATATTGACCGATTCTTTTGGGCGCAACAAGCAAGTGACGGATACCAAATTTATGTGCAAGATTTGGGTGCTTATGTTACCGCAACACTTGTATCAAGCGAAGATACCACATACGATGGATTCCCTTATCGTTTTGTGGCTAAATACAGCGGTCAGTCAATCGTTATTTGGTCGCAAGCATTGAGTGGCAGCGGTGTTCTTATATATGTGAGCATAGCGGGGTCGATGGCTTTACATGCTGATATTGCTCACGCAGTAACGGAAGAGGGCAAAGGCGTTATTTATCGTATGATTGACGAGAATAATAACGATATGCCTTATGATTTTAAGGGCATTCAATTCAAACGCTACAAAATTACTGCATGCGAAAAATCTCCAAGCCTTGTCGGAAAATATGCATCAATAACAAAGAGCGAAAATATTGGAATAGATGTTGATGATTTCCGTTGGGCGTATTTATTCAATGTTATGATGGATGGTTTAGATGAAGACGATAGCGTTGGATTCTATCTCGGCATACCAAGAGATTGCAAACAAGAATTTGACCCTGCTTTGCCAAATGGAGTTTGTATGCAAAACGCGGACGATAGTTTTAGTGATTCGTGCTATGGTTGGACATGCGGTAATGATTGCCATTCTTGGACATGCGGTAATGATTGCTATGGTTGGACATGCGGTAATGATTGCGATTCTTGGACATGCGGTAATGATTGCTATGGTTGGACATGCGGTGATAATTGCCATTCTTGGACATGCGGTAATTATTGCCCTTATTGGACATGCGGTAATGATTGCTATTCTTGGACATGCGGTAATGATTGCTATGGTTGGACATGCGGTTATAATTGCCATTCTTGGACATGCGGTAATGATTGCCCTTGTTGGACATGCGGTAATGATTGCTATTCTTGGACATGCGGTAATGATTGCGATTCTTGGACATGCGGTAATGATTGCAGATGGTGGTATATACAAAACTCATCGTGCAGTTATTTTCGAATACTTGAAGGTGTCACAGGTACGAGTATGAAAATTATAAACATCCCATTCGTAGCAAATGCTAATTATCAACAAGTAGCAGGCATGAAAACCGATGGCACTTTGCGCGTGTGGAATCCTGCAGATGTATAACAAATAAAATAATACGATTATGGCGAATATTTTATATGTAGATGGCAGAGCCAAGCGTTTTAATAGTGGCGAGGAGTTGGTGCAATTCTTAAAAGACCGAATCTCAAAATTAAAGCAAAATGGCAAAGCAAGTGATTAAAATACCGGTAGCGCAAGCGGTGACTTTGTTCTTGACGCTCGTATCCGTTGGTTTATTTATCGGCGGCTTTCTCACTCCGCCTATGGGTGTAATTGACGGCTCAGTACTGACGGCTGCAGGTATATTGTTTGCTTTTGCGGCTCTATGGGTGACCGCTCATGCGGTTATTGAAGAGGGCAAGGTCGGCAAACTTAAACGCGGAAACACGGAAATCGAAATAACCGATACCGATAATGACAACACGTGATAAGGTTATAAAAGAGCTCAAAAAGTTTTTCAGTATCGAAGAGTTGGTATGCCAACACACGTTCCAAAAGTACGGCGAAAAGGCGTGGCGATTCTTTGATACTGAAACGCTGCTCACGTTGTTAATCGTGCGCCGCGATATCATCAATGCGCCGCTTGTATGCAACACGGAAACAAGTCATCAACGCGGCCTGCGTTGCAACCTTTGCGCAATAGTGAAATCGGCGGCAAAGCACTACCTCTCGGCTCATGTTCAGGGCAAGGCTTTCGACCTACTATGCAAGGAATACACGGCCGCGCAAATGCGTAAGATGATAGCCGAAAAGCAGGCTTTGTTACCCGTTCCCGTGCGCCTGGAGAGCGGCGTTTCGTGGCTGCACATTGATACGTTCGACACTACCAACGGAAAACAAAAAATTGTGTTTTTTGAATGATGAGCGAAAAAGGTTACATAATATTGCAAGCGATATTGTCTGCTATCGTGTTAGCGGCTTTTTTGGTGTGTTTCGGTTGTAGCCCAAAGGTGCAGCCGCCTTTGCTTTCAGGTACTGATAGCGCGCGCGTACACGTAGAAACGAAATACGATAGTATTTGGGTGGATCGGTGGCACGTGGTCAAAGAAAAAGGCGACACTATTTGGCTGCATGATAGCATCTATATTGAGAAATGGCGCGAGAAACACACGCGTGATACGATATGCGTGCGCGATAGCGTGCCCTATGAGGTGCAGGTTGTCAAAGAGGTGCGCAAGCGTAACGGCTACGACAAATTCACCGCGCGAGGTTTTTGGTTGCTAGTGGTCCTTTTGGTGCTATATATTGGGTTACGCGTTTATGTGCGTTTTAAACGTTAAAAAGCGCGGGGTGGTAGAAATTACCGCTCCGCACTTTTTATAGTCTTAAATCGAAAAAGTGCGCTAAAATTTGGGTATTTCAAAGAAAAGTAGTAACTTTGCAAGCGAAATAAAAAAATATACTATCATGATTGAGGAATTAGAAACAACAGAGCCTTGCACCGATTGCAATGAGGTGAGCGAGGAAATGCTAGCTGAGGAGATGTTAGCAATGGAAATGGAGCAACGCGAAAGCGATTGCAGTTTCTTACGTGAGGTTGCGATTATGCAGCCACGCGAAATTACGAATCAAACGCGTATCCGCGTCAAAGGACTTGCTGAGCAATACGGAGTGAGCCTGCCAAAGAATCTGCAATGCAGTTCTTGCTGGATTGACACGGCTGTACGTGTTTACAAGGCTATCAAAGAGCAATACCCCGACCCCGTGGTTATTGGTGAATACCAGCTGCGCGAGGGCGTTGACGTTCTATGGAACGGCGTGCGCGTAAACGAGCGAACACTTACCGATGAACTAGCGGCAAAATGGATCGCTGAGGGATTTCCAATTGAATACTTTGCGAAATGGAAATAAACATAAACGCCAAATATAGCCGATACGCGGACATTCTACCTTTCGTGACTGATGAGAGCCGCAAGGAATTAATCGCGAAAGTAATTGAGCAAAGGAATCCTTACACGCTTACGCTTGCAGATTTTTTCGCATGCGTCAAAGGCGATTTTTCGTGCGTGGTCAAAGATGTGGACCAGCCTACCACGGCGGACGTGTTATGGGTCGAAAACTTTGTCACGTTTATTGAGGAATTTGCCGCGGTATTGAAACGCTTATCCGTGCCGCAAACGGCTGAGCAAAAACAAGCGCAAAAGAATTGTTTACCGGTTGATTGGCAGGAGGGGATGTTAGTATTCGCGCGCAAGTATTTCGGACTGCATAATTTCGCAGACGCGGAAAAGATAACAATAGGCGACTTTTTAATTGCGAAAAAAGACGACTACAACACGGCTATTTTTGAGCGCAATTTACACAAGATACAAACGCAAAAACTGAAACAAAAATGACAATAATTGAGAAAATCAAACAATCAGTCGAAACGGCAACGGGTATGCCGTTTTTGTACCACGCAGCAGGCGAAATCAACGAACTGATAGCGCGCGCTGGAACATTACCCGTGGCCTTTGCTTTTTTGCTAGATAGTGGCACGATTGAGGATGTGAACGGACGATTCCATGAGCGCGTGACCTTTGCCGTTGTTTTTACCGACAAAACGCAGTTCGATTTCAATGCGCTAGAAAATGAACGTATCATTCACCGCATGAAAGTTAAGGCGATGAGGTGGCTTTCTAGCTTGCTATTGTCTAGCGATCTGAAATTGGTGCAGACCAATAACACGCAGCGCATGTACGACAATACAACCGATATATTGACCGGTTACGCAGTCAATGTGACTATTGAGGAATTGGCAGGTACGGGTCCTTGCGACTTTTCGGAGTAAAAATTCGATTTAAGCGCATGAAATCGTAAAATGGTATAAATGTATATCCGAATAATTTAAACGGCTTAAAACGCACGAAAAATGGCTCAAAATGAATTAGCGCAATCAATTGCCCAAATACTTTTGCAGGCGCGCGATGAGATACGCGCGAATATGCGCACGCAAGGCATAAACGCGAGCGGGCGCACAAGTGCCGCGTTGCAGGTGCGCACGGACGGAACGCGTGTGCAATTGGTTAAGGTTGCAGGGAACAACGCGCCGTTTCAAACGTTGCAATATGGACGTGCAGGCGGTCGCGTTCCAGCGGGCTTTTATGATATAATCAAACAATGGACCCGCGACAAAGGCCTTGCTTTCGGTAGTGAATCGGAGCGCGGCACTTTTGCCTATTTCGTAGCCCGTAAAATAGCCCTACAAGGTACCGCGCGCCACAATTCGCCAAATACAAACGTATATTCGGAGCCTATCAAGAAAGCGACTGAAACAATAGGTCAAGAGGTCAGAAAGTATGTTTTGCAGTCAATTACGGCTAGTATCAAGGCAAATTTTCAGTGAAATATTATATTTTATAAACTTTTTGTAAGATGTTTTGTAAAGTTAAGCGGCTGAAAATCAACAATATATCTATATATTATAAAAATATAAAAAATAATTACGTGTGCGCACACGCACGCACCAGTGAGTAAAAACGCAAAAATACAAAAATATTTTATATTATGGCAGACGAGCAAATAATCATTTCGGTAAACCTTGACGAGGGCCAAACGGCGCAAAGGCTTGACGCTATCAGCAAGCAGATGGCTGATTTGAAGATTAAGCAGCGCGAATTGAATGACCAATACAAGGCGGGTGCCGTCAATGAGGAGTTTTACCTCAAAAAGAGCAAGGAATTAAGCGTGCAGTTAAGCACCTTAAACCGACAACAAACGAATTTAACCGCTGCGTTGCAAGCGGCTGAAAAGACAAACGATGACTATTCCGATAGCCTTGACGGCATGCGTGCCAAACTTAATGACATGCAGCGCGCGTACGCGACATTGACCAAGGCGCAGCGTGAGAGTGCAGAGGGCCAAGAGTTTTTGCGCGCTATTGGAGAGCAAGACGCAGCGGTCAAAGGATTGGAGCAATCAATCGGTGACGCGCGCCGAAACGTGGGTGACTATGAAGGCGCAATTAAGCGTGCTTTTCCGGCTATCGGTAATTTGTCGGACGGAATAGACAAGGCCACGGGTATATTTCAGGCGTTAGGCAAAGGCGGCGTTTCTGCTTTGAAAGGCATAGTTTCGGGATTGGGTCAGGCGACAAAAGCGTCCTTGAAATTCATCGCTACCCCTATTGGTGCCGTGATCGCGGCTATTGTTGCAGCCGTTGCATTGATGACGGCGGGCTTTCGAAAATTGCAGGAAGCGTTTAAGAAAAACGATGAAGCAGGCACAAACATGGCGAAATTATTCGCTAGTTTTGAGCCTATTCTTGACGGGATCAGCCGTTTGTTTGACAAACTAGCTGCGGGTATTGGTAAGGTAGCGGCAAGGCTGGCCGATTGGATTGGTAGCAATAACGAAGCGGCAAAGGCGGCGCAAAATTTGGTTGTGGCCGTGGATAATTTGGAGCAAGCCGAACGCGACTATACGGTCAATAGTGCCGCGCGTAATAAGGAGATATCCGAATTACGTGCAAAGGCCACACAAACGGAAAAGTATAGTGCCGAGGAGCGTATCGCGTTACTGACGCAAGCGATGGAATTAGAGAAGAAAAATCTTGAAGACCAAAAGACAATCGCGGCGGAACGTTTGCGTATATTAGAGGAAACGGCGAAAAAAGAAAGTGACACCAGCGATGAGACGTCAAACAAGATTGCACAAGCCAAGGCGGCACTATACCAAGCCGAGGAGCAATATTATAGTGGCACCCGTAGGCTTTTGTCGCAGTTGAACACGGCGGAAAAAGAGGTAGCTGCTGAGCGTGCAGCGCGTAAGCAGGCTGCCCTAGAGGAAGCGTTTCGCGTGTACGATGAAGAGATGAAACGAGCCAAATTGTTACAGGAATCTTTGGAGCAATTGGCTAACGTTGACGAGGAACGCGCAAAACTTAAGAAACAACAAGAAGAGGAATTGGCGAAATTACGTAAAGAAGCGGAATCGTATATCGAACCAGAAGAAGAGGAAGATATCCCGAGCGTTGATGAAATCGTGCGCGCGCGTTTCGGAGTTGATGAAGAGGCGATAGCGTATTATAACGAATTGCTAGAAAGCGGAATGGACGCGCAGCAACGTTTTGCGGCGATGAGTGAGTGGACCGCTAAGCGTGCCGCGAAGAGTTTCGCGGACGCAGCAGGCTCAATGGCAGGTGCGTTTAATAACATGGCAAACATGCTCAACAAATACGGCGCGGAAAACAAGAAAGCGCAGGCGGCTGCAAAGGCTTTCGCACTTGCAGGTATTTTGGCGTCACAAGCCCAAGCGATAGCCGAGGGCGCGTTGGCTATTTCCGCGGGTATTGCTCAGTCGCAATCGGTCCCTTTCCCTGCAAACCTTGCGGCAATCGCTAGCACAACCGCGACTATTTTGGGACTGATTACGTCCACGGCTAGCAGTTTTATGCAGGCGAAACAACTGCTTTCGGGCGCGGACGCAGGCGCGTATGAGCAAGGCGGCGTGATTGGTGGCACTAGTTATTCGGGCGACCGATTGACGGCGCACGTGAATAGCGGCGAAATGATTTTGACGCGTGAGCAACAAGCGAATCTTTTCCAAATGGCAAACGCGCAAACGAACATGGGCTTTGATTATGCAGCCCTAGCGGCGGCTATGGCGGCGCAACCAGCACCCGTCATGGACTACACCGAGTTTAAGCAGTTTCAGCAAAAAGTAAGTAATTATAACGAATTGACAAAGATATGATTTGGACAAACGAAACGGCGGGTAACTTATCCGTGGAATACAATTTCGGCGCGGGGGCGTGGGCACAAGAAC
>JAFODP010000006.1 GCA_017380635.1 Bacteroidales bacterium
TAAAGGCATCCCCTCGTATGTGCTTGTCGACAGGGATGGCAACTACGCCTTGCGCAACGACCTGCGCGACCACAGCAAGATGGTGAGTACGCTGAAGGAGGAGCTGAAGAAGTAGCAGCAAAGGTTTTCGTGGCTAATTCGTGGCCAATTCATGAGCATTGCCTTTAGCCCCTGCGGGCGGCGAACTTCGTTTCGTGTACCCTTTTTTCAACACGAATTCCCGTAAAGTGCCCATAAATTATCCATAAATAAAAATCGTGCAACAACATAAACAACCAATACAATGAAACCAACCAAACTATTCCTCTTCCTTGCCGTGGCGGTGCTGCTGGGGGCGTGCAAATCAAAGACACAACAGCCCGAGGATGTCCTCAACGCTGCATTGGAAAAGGTTGAACGAATCAAGGTTGCTGGGTACGAGATAGAAGAGAAGGTGAAGGCTCCTTACGAGAAGGAATGGGCTGACATCCGGCATTGTAGATACATAGAGCAAGACAATCCACAAGATACGACCATCGGCGCTTCGGTCTTGCATTACATGGAGGATGGCAGTATCCTCAGTGCATACGATGGGACGAACTCTGTAACGTTCCACCACGAGGAGAAGCGTACCGTAGTCAAGGACTTCTTGGACACGAAGAGCCTTTCTTTGCCATTTCGTCCGTATACCCCGCCCTTCTACAACTACGTGAAGAGCCTTATCAGATATATGCAGAACACCTCAGACAGCATCCATGTGAATGTGGAGGAGACAGAAGAGGACTACATCTACAAACTCTCCATCTATGAAGACAGGCAGGTGGAGTTCTTCGGTCGTGCATACAAGATGCCCCACAACCCCTATGACCTCAGCGAGGAGGATACCTACTCTTATTATACGCTGTGGATTCGCAAGGCCGATACGATGCCTTATCGATATCTGCGCGAGATGAGCCATAACATCAATGAAGTGACTTGCTACAATACGGAATGGAGCGAGGATGCATCGGCCAGCAACCCCATCGTAGCTATGGACTTTGTTCGCTTGCATGGAGGGTACAAGGTTCATTATGTAGGCAAGAGAGATACCGAGAAGGAGGCGAGAGACGATGAACAGCTTCTTGGCAAGGTTGCTCCCGAATGGACATTGAAAGATATAGACGGCAAGGCCGTGACACTGGAGAGTCTGCGAGGCAAGCCTACCATCATCAATCTCACAGGCCTCGGCTGTGGCCCTTGCATCCAATCCTATCCCGAACTGGTGGAGATGAGCAAGCGGTTCAACGTTGTTTCCATAGAATCGTGGGGGAAGAGTGCGCAAAGCCTGCGCGACTATGCCGCCCATCACAAGATAACCTACCCGATGCTACTTGGTGAAGATACTGTGCTGAATGCCTACATTGGCACTAGCCGCGGTGTCCCCGTGTTCTTCTATCTCGACGAAAACCATATTGTACGCAAAGTAGATAGAGGGTATGCTAAAGGGATGATTGGCCGAAGTTCCGAAGGATTGGGATGGGAATAAAAACAATAATTCCTTAAAATTCGTGGCTAATTACATGGTAATTGCCTTTGGCTCCTGCGGGCGGCGAACTTCGTTTCGTGTACCCTTTTTTCAACATAAATTCCCGTAAATTGCCCACAAATTATCCACAAATAAAATTCGTGTAACAACATAAACAACCAATACGATGAAACCAACCAAACCAATCCTCTTCCTTGCCGTGGCGGTGCTGCTGGGATCGTGCAATGATTCTAAAATACAAGATTCCCGAGTGTGGGACGAGGTAGCGATGGGCTACAACAACAGCAACCATATAATTAAGGTGACGGGCGTGAAACTGCTCAATAAGCACACGGAGGTGGCCTTACATGTTACCTATCCGGCCGGTAATTGGATAAAAGTGGACTCGAACATCTATCTGCAAGCAGACGGCGACCAGTACAAGGTAAAGACCATAGTGTCCGACTCCACGAAAGCTGTGCCCGAGCTCGATAAGGAGTTCTGGATGCCCGAGAGCGGCGAGGTGGACTTTGTGATGCAGTTTGAACCTCTACCCGAAAGCACCGAGCATTTCGACTTCATCGAGTCCGGCGGATGGAAGATACTGGATATACGCAATGCTCGACTCCTCCCCCAGGGTATTACCGATACCTATTGGCGCAATGCAAAGACGGGCGATTGGATTATCGGTTTCGCCGAGCGGCATGTGATCTATGACAATGCCGTATGGGATATCGTGACGCAGATGGAGCGTGATGGTAGCTATGCGCTTACCATCAGCAGGGGTGCCGAGAGTATGGATGTCGCTGTCGGGCCAATGAAAGAGGGCTCACGCCGTATTGCCATAGGCAAGGCCGGACCTATAAAGTGCCTGCCCATTACTACCAACAACTTGCCCGACTATCCCGAGAAAGACCATCGTCAAGGTTTCAAGGACAATGGCTATCGCATGGGCGATAGCGTGACCATCGTGGGATGGCTGAAGGATATGCCCTCATCCGTATGGAAAAGAGGCGGCAAATCGTTCAGAACAGCCGTTAAGAATATCATCGCTGACGAGCAACAGAGCTTCTCTGCTCCAATGGATAGCCTCGGGCGCTTTACACTGAAATTACCCTTACTGAATAGTTCTCAGGCTTTTTTGGATTGGGATAGGTCTAGAATCAGCACCATGCTCGAACCTGGTGAGACCTACTTCTACCTCTGCGACTACACCACGGGCCAACGACTCTTCATGGGTACGGATGCTCGCTTGCAAAATGAGCTCTTGGCCTATCCGCACGAGTGGGCTAACGCACGTATGGAAAAACGCGGAGGAGAAGAAAAGGAGGCTATGGAGTTCTGGGAAATTACCAATCGCGAACGAGAGAAACAGCTTGCCAAGTTGCAAGAAACACTGACGCAGCATCCCAATCTGTCGAAACGATATATAGATTATCTGACAGGCTATTACCTCACAGGGCAAGGGGAGTCGATGATGCAGGCACGTTTTTCTATGAAAGCGTGGAAACTGCCTCAGGCCTATATGGAGTATGTGGGAGAATCGATTTGGAAGAATGTGGTAAAGCTAAAGCCGTATACACTTTACCGAGACTTCGCCACCTTCAAACGTGACTACATTGAACAATTGGAAAGAGGACGAACAGTGACGTGGATAGATATACTAAGAAGCTTGTCCGACAGAGCTGAGCTGTCTCTGACGGATGAGCAATGGAATGTATTGGATACTTATGAAGCAGGTATCAATAAACTGAATGCCGATTACTCGCGTTTACAAACAGAAGAGGAGAAACAGGCCTTGGTAGATTCCTTCAATGCCAGTGTTGATATCAAGCCAATAAGAGAAATCCATGAGACTTTTTATGATCGCATCGACAAAGAAGTTCCCTTCGTTAGTTTGCGAGAATCATTGGCTGTGATAGATTCTGTTGGCTGTGACCAAAACTTGCGCGATTTGCATCTTGCGTATATGCTATATGCAAGTATAGACAACTCTCGTAAGCCGCTTGATGCTAACGTGATAGCTTGGATGGAACAGGAGATACAACTCCCTGCAGCCAAAGCTGCGGTAAAGGAACTCAACGATGTGTATCTTGCTGTGCAACGCCGCGAACTGGTGAGTAACAGCCTAAAATCGTCAGACGATGTAAAAGGTATGAGCGATGGCGAGAAGATACTGCGCAAGCTCATTGAGCCTTATAAAGGCAAACTCATCCTACTCGATATCTGGGGCACCTGGTGCGGACCTTGCAAGGCGGCCTTGAAGAACAGCCAGGAGGAATACGAGCATTTGAAGGACTACGACATTATATATCTCTACCTTGCCAACCGCTCCGACGAGGAGTCGTGGAAAAATGTCATCAAGGAGTACAACGTCACGGGCGACAATGTGGTGCACTATAATCTTCCCACCGAGCAGCAGACCGCCATCGAGCACTTCCTTGGCGTGAACAGCTTCCCCACTTACAAGCTCATCGACCGCGACGGCAACATCCTCGATGTGAATGCCGACCCACGCGAGCTCGATGCGCTGGAGAACTTGCTGAAGACGATATGTTCCGACAATAAGTAGCGTGCAATCTGCGACGCCGCCTGCGTTTTCGCCGCCGCAGATCGCACACTCTCCAAAGTTGAATTGTTTTCGCAACAGGCGAGTAGATGTTTGCAAAGGAATTATTAAAAATGGGCGGAGAGTCGGAGTGAAGGCAAGGGACGTGAAGAAACGCGGCTTGTTAGAAGCACGTTAGGCGGCCGAGCGAAGCGAGGCGGGCTAAAAGTGCTGAGTCCCGCGTTTTAGTCCATTGCCAAGTGGAGCAGCCCATTTTTGCCAAATTCCGTGCAAACTTCTGCGAACAACAGCGTGAAACAATCAACAACAAAAAAAGGGACTGCAGTGATGCAATCCCTTTTGTTATGCGAAGATAAATGGATTATTCTTCGTTAGCTTCCAACTGCTTCTTCAAAGCAGCCAAAGCATCGATGTCGCCCAAAGTGGTCTTTTCAACCTTGGCAGCTACGGCTTCAGCAGCTTTTTCTTCAGCTTTCTTTTCGCTGGCAGCTTTCTTGGCAGCTACGCGAGCTTCCTTCTTAGCTTCATCTTCGTGGATGCGGCTGTGAGAAAGGATGATACGCTTAGCGTTCTTGTTGAATTCGATTACCTTGAAATCCAAAGTTTCACCTACCTGAGCCTGTGAACCATCTTCTTTGGTCAAGTGCTTAGGAGTAGCGAAGCCTTCGATGCCATAAGGCAAAGCGATAACAGCGCCCTTGTCAACGATTTCGGTGATAGTAGCCTGGTGGATGCTATCAACGGTGAATACGGTTTCGAAGTTGTCCCAAGGATTTTCTTCCAATTGCTTGTGACCCAAGCTCAAACGACGATTTTCCTTGTCGATTTCCAAAACAGCCACTTCGATTTCAGCACCAATCTGGGTGAATTCGCTAGGATGTTTGATTTTCTTGGTCCAGCTCAAGTCGCTGATGTGGATCAAACCGTCAACGCCTTCTTCGATTTCAACGAATACACCGAAGTTGGTGAAGTTGCGAACCTTAGCGGTGTGCTTGCTACCAACAGCATACTTGGTGTCGATGTCTTGCCAGGGATCTTCTCTCAACTGCTTGATACCCAAAGAAATCTTTCTTTCTTCGCGGCTCAAGGTCAAGATAACAGCTTCTACTTCGTCGCCTACAGACAAGAAGTCTTGAGCGCTGCGCAAATGCTGTGACCAGCTCATTTCTGAAACGTGGATCAAACCTTCGATGCCAGGAGCGATTTCTACGAATGCACCGTAGTCAACCATCACAACAACTTTACCCTTAACCTTGTCACCAACAGTCAAGTTAGCATCCAAAGCATCCCAAGGATGAGGAGTGAGTTGCTTCATACCCAAAGCAATGCGCTTTCTGTCTTCGTCGAAGTCCATGATAACAACATTAACTTTCTGATCGGGTTGAACGATGTCATGAGGATCGTTTACGCGGCCCCAGCTCAAGTCGGTGATATGGATCAAACCGTCGACGCCACCCAAGTCGATGAATACACCGTAAGAGGTGATGTTCTTAACGGTACCTTCCAATACCTGACCTTTTTCCAGTTTAGAGATGATTTCTTTCTTCTGGAGTTCGAGTTCAGCTTCGATAAGAGCTTTGTGAGAAACAACCACGTTCTTGAATTCTTGGTTGATCTTGATAACCTTGAATTCCATGGTCTTGCCAACGAATACATCGTAATCGCGGATAGGCTTAACGTCGATTTGTGAACCGGGCAAGAAGGCTTCGATGCCGAATACGTCCACAATCATACCGCCCTTAGTGCGGCACTTAACGTAACCCTTAACGATTTCACCGCTTTCGAGAGCAGCATTAACATTTTCCCAGCTACGTGAGGTGCGAGCTTTCTTGTGTGACAGAATCAACTGACCTTTCTTGTCTTCTTGTGATTCGATATACACTTCAACTTTGTCACCGATAGCCAAATCGGGGTTGTAACGGAACTCATTCAAAGAAACGATACCATCCGATTTGAAACCGATGTTAACGACAACTTCGCGTTTGTTCATACCGATAACCGTACCGATGATAACTTCTTTTTCCTTAACGGTGTTGAGGGTTTCATCGTAGGTCTTGGTGAGTTCTTCAATGGTAGCTTTGCCAAGTACGCTACCTTTTTCGTACGCTTCCCAGTCAAAGTTCTGGTCAGGTTCGAGTGCTACTTTTGCTGTTGCAGAGGCAGCTGCAACTTTAGCTTCCATAGCCAAATCTTTTGTTTCTTCGCTCATTGCAAAAAACATTTTAGGGGTTAAACATATTGATTATTACGCTTTTAACGATTAGATGAACTTTTTTCGTCAAAAAGCCTGCAAAGGTAAAACCTTTATTTCATTTGTGCAACATCTCGTTGTATATTTATAAGGTGTTCTTTCTATTTGCTTTTTTGGTTTGATTATTGAAAAAATAGCTTACTTTTGCGCCCGTTGTTATAAGACTCGCATCAATGAATTCGCAAAACACCTTATCATCTTATCTGGAAACCCTTGTCAGGGAATCTTTGCAATTGCTGCAGACGCAGTATGCCACCGACATGCTTACCGATTTGTATTGGCAAGTGGATTTGACCTCCGGCTCTTTTGCCGTGTGGAACGACAACCAGCAGCAACTGGCCAAGGCTTCTGTGAAGGAATGGGTGTCTGAAGATGTGGATAAGTCGGTGTCTTTGGCCGAGATAGAACAAGTGTTGCGTCAGATTCTTTCCAAGCTCGAAGCGGAAAACTTTTTGGAAAAAATCAACGTGCAGATGCCCTTTTCTATCTTGATGGTGGACGAAGAAATGGAAACGCTCAGCGAATTGTATTTCCTCGACGACGAAGCGATGCCTTTGGATAACAATATTATACGTCATATCGATGACGAATTGGATTCCTTTTTCAAACAATTGATGGGCGATTGCTGATTTTGGACAATATTTATTTGGTGAATTTGCTGCGAGTTGTTACCTTTGCGCTCGGTTTTCCCGGGTAGGGAAATGCGCTATTTTTTAACACTTGCCGAAATAGCTCAGTTGGTAGAGCAACGCATTCGTAATGCGTAGGTCGCCGGTTCGAGTCCGGCTTTCGGCTCAAAGCCTTGGTTCCTTGGGATTAAGGCTTTTTTTTGGATTATTTTATATTGTGTACCAATTTGTTACAATATAATTTTTAGTTCTTTGTTAATTTTGCGAGCTATACAGAATACTCTAAGCATTCTTGCGTGTAAAGCAAGAGTTTTTCTTTCTGTTATTAAACATTGTCAATAATTTGTTTCATGTAATAGGGGAGGGTAAGATGAAAACTGAGCTCAAAAGAAAGTGTACAGACATGTTGTCCAAGATTATTAGAACCAAGTACTTAAGTGTGTGGGTAATTGCCGCTATCGACGTATTGTTGTCGGTGTTGGTAAGTTTTCTCTGTTTGTCGACAGAAAAGTATATGTTGGGTTGGAATGTTTCCGGCGCCGATTATGCGATTCTGCTCTTGGCTTCGTTGATAACGAGTGTCTTGGCGTTTTTTGCTTGTGGTTTGGCTCGTAAAATTATCCGTTATTCACGACTGAAGGATGTTTTGGCATTCATTATGGCCTCGTTCCTGAAAGCCTTCCTCATGCTGACGCCTTTCTATCTGCGTCTGAACGAAGTAGTGGATGTCGACCATATGATTTTTGCCATGATCGTGGATGCCGGTTTTACCTTCCTGCTGTTGATGTTTGTGCGCTCGTTTATGGTGTATGTGTATGATTATCTGCAAGATAGAGAACGTCAGCAGAATTACAATATCCAGCATATTCTTATTTATGGCGTCAATAAAGATTCGGTATCCCTCTCGATGCGTTTGCGTAACAATTCCAAATACAAAGTGGTGGGTTTCTGCTCTCGCAGCGAACATGTGAAGCGCTATAAAACCGAAGATGTTCCTGTATTTCAATACGATAGCGAAGAAAAATTTGCCAAGGCATTGCGCTTGAATCATGTGAGAGCCATCTTGTTCCCCACGGCTTTCGATGTACAGAAAGAAGAAAATCGCTTGTTGAAGATTTGTGAATCGCAGAAAATTAAAGTTTTGATTGCGCCTCCGATTGATGAATTCGGTAATCAGAAAGGTGTTTCAGCCATTCGCGAAGTGGAAGTGGAAGATATTCTGAACCGTCCGGAAATCAATATCAACATGGAAGCTGTCAAGGGAATGTTGAAGGACAAAACCATCATGGTGACCGGAGCAGCCGGCTCTATCGGTAGTGAAATCTGTCGTCAATTGGTGAAAGTGGGTGCCGGCAGAATCGTGGCTTACGAACAGGCTGAAACGCCCATGCACAACTTGCAGTTGGAATTCCGCGACAAGTTCCCGCATCAACGTTTCGATTGTATCGTGGGTGACGTGTTGAACAAAGATCGTCTGAATGCTATTTTCGAACAATATCGTCCTCAGATTGTTTTCCATGCCGCTGCGTATAAGCATGTTCCTTTGATGGAGGAAAATCCTTGCGAAGCCATTCGTGTGAATGTGGGCGGTAGCAAAAACTTGGCCGATTTCTCTTTGAAATACAATGTGGAAAAAATGATTATGGTTTCCACCGATAAAGCGGTGAATCCGACCAATATCATGGGTACTTCCAAGCGTATGGCCGAAATTTATGTGCAGAGTCTGGGTAAGGCGGTGCAAGATGGCAGGGTAGAAGGTAAGACCAAATTTGTGACCACTCGTTTCGGTAATGTGTTGGGTTCCAATGGTTCGGTATTGCCTCGCTTCCGCGAACAGATTGCCAAGGGTGGCCCTGTTACGGTGACGCATCCCGATATCATCCGTTTCTTTATGAGTATTCCCGAAGCTTGTCGTCTGGTATTGCAGGCGGGCACCATCGGTCAGGATAATGAGATTTTTGTTTTCGATATGGGTGAACCTGTACGCATTGCCGACATGGCGCGTCGTATGATTGCGCTTTCAGGATTGCGCGAAGGCGAAGATATCAAGATTGAATTCACCGGTTTGCGTCCGGGCGAAAAATTGTACGAAGAAGTATTGAGCGACGAAGAAAATACCATTCCTACTCCTTACGAAAAAATACGTATTGCCAAAGCCCGTCAGTACGATTACGACGAAGTGATGAAAGCGCTTGCCGACATCATGGAAGCGGCCCAACGTGTACGGATTCCCGAAATGGTACGTCTGATTCGTCAGTTGGTACCCGAATACGTATCACGTAACTCGTGGTTGGAAAAAGTATAATGGAAACACAACCTTATTTTATACTCTTAGGAGGAAATATGCTTTGCCGAGGAATCTGCGAGAGATTGCAGTTCTTCGGCTATAAAGTTCTTGTTGTCGACTGGAATGCTTGTCCGGCCGTGCGTGGCGATGAACATTGGCAGATGGATGTGAAGGATGCGGCAGGCATTTTGCAGGCGCTCGAAAAAGCTGCTTACGATGTTGATGGCGCATTTACTTGTATCGATTTGGCGGTGCCTACGGTGAATGCCATACATCGTCGTTACGATCGCTCTTTGATGCCCGAGGCTTTCGATACCGTCTTGACTAAGGCGCGCATGCGGGAGGCTTGGCAACAAGCGGGCATTTTCAATCGTTACTCCAAGACTTATGAACCTTCGCTTTGGGATGAAATAAGGGCTTTGAATGCCGAGAAAAAGTTGATTATCAAACCGAATGTGGCCGCAAGTTCTCGTGGTATCACTATTCTGGAAATATCTTCTGACGACGAACTTTTGCAAGCTGCCATCGCAAAGGCTTCGGCTACATCTTTCGATAAACAATGTCTGGTTGAAGAATTCGTGGAAGGTCGCGAGTTTACGGTGGATATGTTGGGTGACGAAGAACATGTGTCGGTCTATGCCATTTCGGTGAAGTATCATTCGGCCAATACCAACCACAATCGTGTGGCGGTGAAACTTCATTGGAATTCAAATGTTTATCCCGACGAAGTTTACGAAAGAATTGCCGCTCGCGCCAAGGAATGTTATCGCGCTTTGGGGATGAAGAATTGCTACGGGCATCTGGAAATCATCATGAAAGCCGACGGCACTCTCAGTCCAGTGGAAATCGGTGCGCGCACCAGCGGATACATCGGCAGTCATTTGGTGAGCTGCGCCAGCGAACGCGATTATATAGATGATTATTTGCGTGTTATTCATGGAGGACACATTCCGGCCAAAGATCATATCAATTCGGATTGCTCGTCCATGTGGTTCGGTTACGATTTTCCCGATGGCGCTGTGGCCAAGCGCAGTTGTTGTCTGGCCGATTTTTTGCCCGATGATGTGGAAGTGATGGCGTATAAGCGCGATGCTTTGCAGCCTGGCAGACGCTTCTCCATTATGCAGGACGACAATGGCCGCGACGATGCCGGTTTCGAAATGCTGACAGCTCCTAAATCTGTTTTGACCATCGCTCTTATCGAAGAGGCGGAACGCAATTTTTTACGACAATTTTTAAGTGAGAACGAACAATAAAATACATGAGATATGAACAAGAATTTTAAAAGAACAACGGTAACTACAGCCTTGCCTTATGCTAATGGTCCGGTGCATATCGGACACTTGGCCGGCGTGTATGTGCCTGCCGACATCTATGTACGTTACCTTCGTCTGAAAGGTCAGGAGGTGTTGTTTATTGGTGGAAGCGACGAACACGGAGTGCCCATCACCATTCGTGCCCGCAAAGAAGGATGCACGCCTCAAGATGTGGTGGATCGTTATCACAACCTGATTAAAAAATCTTTCGAAGAATTCGGTATTTCTTTCGATGTTTACAGCCGTACCACTTCCGATACGCATCATCATTTGGCTTCCGATTTCTTCAAGACTTTGTACGAAAAAGGCGAATTTATCGAAAAAACTTCGCAACAATATTACGACGAAGAAGCCAAAACTTTCTTGGCCGACCGCTATATCACCGGAGAATGTCCTCATTGCCACGCTGAAGGCGCTTATGGCGACCAATGCGAAAAATGTGGTTCCACTTTGTCTCCCACCGATTTGATCAATCCGAAAAGTACCATCAGCGGCAGCAAGCCTGTGATGAAGGAAACCAAGCACTGGTATTTGCCTCTGGATAAGCACGAAAGCTGGTTGCGTCAGTGGATTTTGGAAGATCACAAGGAATGGCGTCCCAATGTGTATGGTCAGTGTAAAAGTTGGTTGGATGTGGGCTTGCAGCCTCGTGCCGTGAGCCGCGACTTGGATTGGGGTATTCCCGTTCCTGTGGAAGGTGCCGAAGGTAAAGTGCTCTATGTTTGGTTCGATGCGCCCATCGGTTATATTTCCAACACCAAGGAACTCTTGCCCGATTCTTGGGAAAAATGGTGGAAAGATCCCGAAACCCGTTTGGTTCACTTTATCGGAAAAGACAATATCGTTTTCCATTGCATCGTTTTCCCTGCTATGTTGAAGGCCGAAGGCAGCTACATCTTGCCCGACAATGTGCCCAGCAACGAATTTTTGAACCTCGAAGACGACAAGATTTCTACCTCGCGCAACTGGGCTGTTTGGTTGCACGAATATTTGGTGGATTTCCCCGGCAAGCAGGATGTGTTGCGCTATGTGCTTACTGCCAATGCGCCCGAAACCAAGGATAACAACTTCACTTGGAAAGATTTTCAGGCTCGCAACAACAACGAATTGGTGGCCGTTTTCGGTAACTTTATCAACCGCGCTATCGTTCTTACACACAAATATTTCGACGGAAAAGTGCCTGCGCTTGGACAACTGAGCGAATACGACCAGGCTACCATTCAGGAATTTGTGGACGTAAAGAAAACTTTGGAAGAATACCTCGATGTGTTCCGTTTCCGCGATGCGCAAAAAGAAGCCATGAACCTGGCTCGTATCGGTAACAAATATCTGGCCGACACCGAACCTTGGAAACTGGCCAAAACCGATATGAACCGCGTGGCAACCATCATGAATATTTCTTTGCAAATTGCTGCCAACTTGGCTATTGCCTTCGATCCTTTCTTGCCTTTCAGCGCTGCTAAATTGCGTAACATGCTCAATATCGACAGCTTTACTTGGGAATCTTTGGGTAGCACCGATTTGCTGGCCGAAGGTCATGCTTTGCAGGCTGCCGAACTTTTGTTCGAAAAGATTGAAGATTCCGCCATCGATGCACAGATTCAGCGTCTGCTCGACACCAAGAAAGCCAACGAACAAGCTGCATGGCAACCTCAAGCCGCCAAGGAAGATATTCAGTTTGAAGACTTTACCAAGCTCGATATCCGTATCGGTACCATTCTCGAAGCTAAGCCTGTTCCCAAGACTTCCAAGCTTATGCAGCTCTTGGTTGACACCGGTTTAGACAAACGTACCATCGTGTCCGGCGTAAGCGAATCTTTCAAGCCTGAAGATATGATCGGCAAGCAAGTGCCCGTGCTCATCAACTTGAAGCCTCGTTCTTTCCGTGGCATCGAGTCGCATGGTATGATTCTCTATCCTTCTGATGCTGAGGGTAAGTATTTGTTGATGTCGCCGGAGCGTGAGGTGCGTCCTGGTACTGTCCTGGCGTAAGCTTTGTGATAATGGCGAACTGCGGCGCCCTTTGCGATATTGGGGCTCGGTCATGTACTACCTGTACACTCCCTTCGCCCCAAATCTCGCGGCCGCCACATTTCATCCATTCTGACAAAGCTTCAACAAAGAAATGATGAGTGCGTTTTGTGATATTTGTATTCGATAGCTTCCTTTGCGAGGCTGCAATGATAACTCCGAGAGGTTGTGTTGAAATAGACACAGCCTCTTGTTTTTTTCTGAAAAGTCCTGCTGATGCGACTTGTGGAAAAACGATACGAAAAACTACGAAATTTTTGTAAAAAAGTGGGGAAAAGTGTTGCAAAGTGGAGAAAAGCACTATAAATTTGCCCGTGATATTTGAAAAATATAAGTATGCGGTTTTCAGGCAATTTCGAGGCAAAATTGGATGCGAAAAACAGGGTTTTCATTCCTGCCAGCTTCCGTCGTCTGTTGCAATCAAGTTTGCAGCAGGAAGATTGTCTGTTGTATTTGCGTAAAGATATTTTTCAAGATTGCATCGTGTTGTATCCCGAGCCTGTTTGGGAAGCAGAGTTGACGCAGTTGCGTTCGCGTTTGAATAAGTACGATCCCGAACAGCAGGATGTGTATCGTCAGTTTATGTTGGAAGCCGAATGTGTGGAAATGTCGGCCAACGGCAGAGTGCTTTTGCCCAAGCGTTTGCTTGCAATGGTGGGCATCGACAGCGAAGTGCGTTTCCTGGGCGTGGACGATACGATTGAGATTTGGCCCAAAGCGGCTCTTGAATCGCCGAGAATGTCGGCGGAAGCATTCCAAAGCAAAATCAAAGAAATATTCAGCTAATATGTATCATACGCCCGCTTTACTTTCAGCCAGTGTTGAGGGCCTTGCCATCAAACCGGATGGTAAGTATGTCGATGTGACTTTTGGTGGCGGTGGTCATTCCATGGAGATTCTCAAGCATCTGTCTCCCAAGGGTCGCTTGTATGCCTTCGATCAGGATCAGGATGTGTTTGCCAATATTCCGCAGGATGAACGCTTGGTGTTCGTGCATGGCAATTTCCGTTTTCTGAAAAATTTCTTGCGCTATCATGGAGTGGAACAGATTGATGGTTTGTTGGGCGATTTGGGCGTGTCTTTCCATCATTTTGACGAAGCTTCCCGCGGATTCTCTTTCCGTTTTGACGAAGGCGATTTGGATATGCGCATGAACCAGAAAGCTTCGCGCAAGGCTTCCGATATTGTGGCCACTTACAGCAAAGAAGAACTGACGCGCGTGTTCAAGAATTATGGCGAATTGCCGCAGGCCGGACGCATCGCCGCCTTGTTAGAAAAAGCCAGAGCTACGCAGTCTATCCAAACCATTGCCGAGTTTAAGCAAGTGTTGGCACCGATTTTCAGTAGAGAAAAAGAAAAGAAAGATATGGCCAAAGTGTTTCAAGCTTTGCGCATCGAGGTGAATGGCGAAATGCAGGCGCTCGAAGCGATGTTGCAGCAAGCTTTGGAAATGTTGGCACCCGGCGGCAGGCTGAGCATCATCAGTTATCATTCGCTCGAAGATCGTCTGGTAAAGAATTTTATGCGTTCGGGCAATTTCGAAGGTAAGGTGGAACAAGATTTTTACGGCAATCGTCTGAGTCCGTTCAGGCTGGTCAACAACAAAGTGATAGTGCCCGATAAAGAAGAAGAAACGAATAACCCAAGGTCGCGCAGCGCCAAATTACGCATAGCCGAAAAATTATGAGCCAGGAAAGTCAAGACAAGAAAAAGAAGTTCAGTGTCAATTTTATTCTGGACGGCAGTTTCCTCAATACCCATTTTCTTCGCCAGCAGTACAAGTTTTTGTTGTTGCTGGTGTTGATGCTTATTATTTATATCGGCAATCGTTATACTTTGACCCGCAAAATAGCCGAAGTGGATGCTTTGGGAAAAGAACTTACCGAGCTGCGTTACGAGGTGTTGGTGCATCGTTCGCATCTGATGCAGGAGAGCCGTCAATCGCATATCTATCATTTGGTGGAAGAAAAAGGACTCGAACTCAAAAGCACTTCGCAAGCGCCTTATCGTCTGAAAGTAAAACGTAAATAATCATGGCAGAAAACAACTACAACGATATACTGAAAGGCATGCGTGTCCGCTACTCTGTGGCGGTCTTTCTGCTATTTGGAGTGATGCTTTGCGGCATTCTCTTCTCGGCTTTCCATATTCAGTTTGCCGAAGGCGAAGCTTGGACCAAATGGAAAGAACAGCAGGTGCGCGACAGCGTGGAAGTGGCGCCTACCCGTGGAAATATTTACGCCGACAATGGTGCTCTGATGGCGGCTACCGTGCCCAATTATGCCTTGTATATGGATATGCGCGCCTATCAGAACAAAGACAATTACCAGCATCCTGAAAAACTCGCGCAGGCTCGTCAGCAGTATCGCGACACTTTGAGCAAATACATTAAGCCTTTGTCGGAACAATTGGCAGCGAAGTTGGGCGACAGAACGGCAGTGGAATACGAAGCGCATATCATGAAAGGTTTCGAGCGCGGCAGCCGTGAATATCTGCTTTCCAAAACCCGCGTGTCGTATTTCGATTTGCAGGAAATCAAATCGTATCCCTTCTTCGAAAAAGGACGCAACCGCAGTGGTTTGTACGAAAAGAAATACCTGGAAAGAAAGAAAGTGTTCGGCTCGTTGGCCAGTCGTACCATCGGCGAGATTTATCCCGATGTGAAAAAGGGCGGACGTTCGGGTTTGGAGTTGTATTACGATTCGCTGCTTTGCGGAAAGCCCGGTTTGTCTTCGCGTCAGAAAGTGGCCGGCAGCTATATCAACGTGATTACGGTAGAACCGGAAAATGGTTGGGATTTGCATACCACCATCAATTTGAATATTCAGGATATTGTGGAAAGCAGTCTGCGTCAGATGATGATAAAGACCGATGCCGAATCGGGTTGTGCCATTTTGATGGAAACGGCCACCGGACGCATCAAGGCTATCAGCAATTTGGGCCGATTGTCGGAAGGACGTTTTGCCGAAATACAAAACTATGCTTGTGGCGACCATAGCGAACCTGGTTCAACTTTCAAGACAATTGCCATGATGGCGGCCCTGGAAGATGGTTTGCTGCAGCCGAATACGCCCGTAGATGTGGGCAATGGTCTGACGACGATGTATGGTCGCGCCATGCGCGACCATAACTACGGCAAAGGCGGCTACGGCCTGATCGATGCCAAAAAGTCCATCTGGTATTCTTCCAATATCGGTATTTCCAAATTGGTAGACGAAGCTTACGGCGGACGTTCCGGCGCAGCCAAATTTGTGGACAGAATCTATTCTTTCGGTTTTGCCGAAGACTTGAAACTGGAAATTCCCGGCGCTGCCAAGGCTACCATTCCGCATCCCAAGGATCCGAACCGTTATTGGTCGGCCACCGATTTGCCTTGGATGTCGCATGGTTATGTCACGATGATTCCGCCCATCTATACGCTGGCTTATTACAATGCCATTGCCAACGACGGATGTTATCTGCGTCCTTATTTTGTGGATAAGATTGCCCGCGAAGACGAAGTGTACAAAAGCTTCAAGCCTCAGGTGGTCAAGCAGAAAATCTGTTCCGATAAAACTTTGCGCGACATTCGTCTGATGCTCGACAGCGTGGTGTTGAAAGGTACGGCAACGGCCGTGAAGAGCGATGTGGTGTCCATTTCCGGAAAAACCGGTACGGCTGTGTTGGAATATGGTGGCGGCAATCGTGGTCATCAAGTGTCGTTCTGTGGCTATTTTCCTTCGCATCAACCGAAATATACCTGTATCGTGGTGATTCGTCGTCCGCGTATCGGTTATCCTTCGGGTGGTACGATGGCCGGCGGCGTGGTGCGTCAGATTGCCGAACAGGTCTATGCCCAGGAATTGGATTTGGATTTGCGCGATATGCCGAAAGACAGCCTGGATGTGTTGCCGGCTTTGAAAGTGGGATTGAAAAAATCTACCGAATATTCCCTGAAGTCTTTGCGTTTGCCTGCCGACATTACTGCGCCCGAATCTGACGACATTGTGGTGGCCACCGAAGATAGCTTGGGTTGGACCTTCGATATGCGCGATGAAATTGGCGGAAAAACGCCTCGCGTGATAGGAATGGGCCTTCGGGATGCTCTCTATGTGCTGGAAAAAGCCGGCTTCCAAGTGAGCGTACAAGGTAGTGGAAAAGTGTATAGACAATCGATTGCTGCCGGTCAGGCTTATCGTCGTGGCCAGCAAATCAGCATACAATTAAGATAAAGCTTATGGAACTGAGTGTTTGCATCAAAGATTTGAAAGTGTTGGAAATGCAGGGTCCTGCGCAAATGAACATCGAATCTATCTGTTTCGATTCGCGTAAGGCGGCTCCTTCTTGTCTGTTCGTGGCCCAAAAAGGAACGCAGAGCGATGGTCATCGTTATATTGAAGATGTGATTGCCAAAGGTGCCAAGGCTATCGTGTTGGAAGATATGCCCGCACAACTACATGACGATGTGTGCTATATCCGCGTACACGACAGCAATGCGGCTTTGGGTCATTTGGCTTCTGCTTGGTTCGATTATCCTTCGAAAAAATTGGAACTGGTCGGTGTGACGGGAACCAACGGAAAAACCACCATCGCTACTTTGCTGTACAAAATGTTCCGCGCTTTCGGTTACAAAGTGGGTTTGCTGTCGACCGTTTGCAATTATATCGATGCTAAGGCTGTGCCCAGTACGCACACCACGCCCGATGCTTATACCATCAACCAACTCTTGGCCGAAATGGTGCAGGCCGGTTGTCGTTACGCCTTTATGGAGGTGAGTTCGCATTCGGTGGCGCAGTCGCGCATTGCAGGCTTGGAATTTGTGGGCGGTATCTTTACCAACTTGACACACGATCATTTGGATTATCATAAAACGGTGGATGCTTATCTGAAAGCCAAGAAAGCCTTTTTCGATCATCTGCCTGCCGGCGCTTTCGCGCTCACCAATGTCGACGACAAAAACGGTATGGTGATGTTGCAAAATACCAAGGCAAATAAATACTCTTATTCAACCCGCACGATGGCCGATTTTCGTGCCAAGATTTTGGAAACCCATCTGGAAGGCATGCAACTCGATATCAATGGACGCGAAATGCACGCGCAATTCATCGGACGATTCAATGTGTCGAATTTGTTGGCCGTGTATGGCGCCGCTTTGTTGTTGGGTCGTAAGGTGGATGAAACGCTTCTGGTGATGAGCACTTTGCGTCCGGTGGCCGGTCGTCTGGAATATATTCGTTCGCCCAAGGGCTTTATTGCCATCGTGGATTATGCGCATACACCCGACGCTTTGCACAACGTGTTGGAAACTTTGCAGCAATTGGAAGCGCCGCACATCATCACGGTGGTGGGAGCCGGTGGCAATCGCGACAAGACCAAACGTCCTACCATGGCGGCCGAGGCTTGTGCCATGAGCGATACGGTGATCCTCACCTCCGATAATCCTCGCTTTGAAGAACCGCAGGATATTCTCAACGATATGTATGCCGGTGTGCCCGTTGAGGCCCGTTCAAAAGTGTTGTGCATTCTCGATCGTCGCGAAGCGATTCGTACGGCTTGCCGTCTGGCGCAGAAAGGCGATTTGGTGTTGGTGGCCGGCAAGGGTCATGAAAATTACCAGGAAATAAAAGGCGTCAAACATCATTTTGACGATAAAGAAGAACTTGAAAACGAATGTAAATAATAGAGCAGGAATATGTTAGTACCTTTATTCGAATATCTCGACAGTATCAATATCAGCGGTGCGGGCGTCTTTCAGTACGTTTCTTTCCGTGCGTCCATGGCTTTTATCTTTGCTTTGCTCATCGCGATGCTTATCGGTAAACGTCTGATTGTCTTCATGCAGAAAAAACAAATGGGCGATGTGCCCCGCAATCTCGATATCGAAGGACAGATGAGCAAGCGCGGTACGCCGAGCATGGGAGGTATCATCATTTTTCTGGCCCTGATCGTGCCGGTGCTGCTTTTTGCCAAATTGAACAATACCTATGTCATCCTGATGTTGATTGCCACCGTTTGGCTTACCATTCTGGGCTTCTTGGACGATTACATCAAGATTTTCAAAAAGAATAAAGACGGCCTGTCGGCCAAATACAAACTTTTCGGCCAGATTGTGCTGGGTGTTTTGGTGGGCGTGGTGCTGTACGTGAGCCCCGATGTGGTGATACGCGAAAATATCGAAACCCGTCATAATAAGCAGATTGAACAAGTGGAATTCAATCAGGAAATGGTGAAATCTACCAAAACCACCATTCCTTTTGTCAAGAACAACAATTTCGATTATTCCAATGTGCTCTTTTTCCTCGACAAGGAACATCGTCAGGGCGCCGGTTGGGTGATTTTTATTTTGGCCACCATCTTCATTGTGACGGCTGTTTCCAACGGATCGAATCTTACCGACGGTCTGGATGGCCTGACGACGGGTATCACTTCTATCATTGCGGTGGGCTTGGGTGTGCTTGCCTATTTGTCGAGTAACGTTAATTATGCTTCCTATCTGAATATCATGTACATTCCGGGGGTGGAAGAATTGGTGATTTATGCGGCGGCTCTGGTGGGCGCCACCATGGGTTTCCTGTGGTACAATTCCTTCCCTGCGCAAGTGTTCATGGGCGATACCGGCAGTCTGATGCTGGGCGGCGTGTTGGCCGTTTTTGCCATTATCATCCGTAAAGAAATCCTGTTGATATTGTTTTGCGGCGTTTATCTGGTGGAATCGCTTTCGGTGATGTTGCAAGTGGGCTATTTCAAACATACCAAACGCAAAACGGGCGTGGGCAAGCGCATTTTCAAGATGACGCCTTTGCATCATCATTTCCAGAAGCCCGGCAATGCCGGCATCGATGCTTTGATACAGAAACCTTTGATTCCCGTGCCCGAATCTAAGATTGTTTTCCGTTTCTGGTTGATTACCATCATTCTGACGGTGTTGGCTATCATCACTTTAAAACTGAGATAATGAAAAAGATAGTTGTTTTAGGTGCCGGCGAAAGCGGTGCAGGTGCAGCCGTTCTGGCCAAGAAAAAAGATTTTGATGTTTGGGTAAGCGACAAATCCCTGATCAAGGACAATTACAAAGCTTTGCTCAATCAATATGATATTGCCTGGGAAGAAGGCGAACATTCCATGGATAAAATCCTGGCTGCCGACGAAGTAATCAAAAGTCCGGGTATTCCCGACAAGGCGCCTGTTATCCAAGCTATTAAGGAAAAGAATATTCCCATCATCTCGGAGATTGAATTTGCGGCTCGTTATACTGATGCCAAGATGATTTGCATCACCGGCTCCAACGGAAAAACCACTACTACCATGCTCACCTATCACATTATGAAGCAGGGTGGTCTGAATGTAGGTTTGGCCGGCAATGTGGGCAAGAGTCTGGCTTTGCAGGTGGCCGAATCGCAACACGATTATTATGTGATAGAGTTGAGCAGTTTCCAGTTGGACTATATGTTCGATTTTCGTGCCAATGTGGCTGTTTTGCTGAATATTACGCCCGACCATCTGGATCGTTATCATTACAATATGCAAGAATATGTCGATGCGAAATTCCGTATCATCCAGAACCAGACACCGCAGGATGCTTTTGTGTATTGGAACGACGACCCCATCATTGCCAAGGAAATTGCCAAACGCGACATTGTGGCGCAAGCTTTCCCTTTCTCTTTGCAACGTCACGATGGTATCAAGGCATTTATCGAGAATAATTTGTTGGTAATCAATACGCCGGAACAGAATTTCGAGATTGAACAAGAGGCTTTGTCGCTGCGAGGTACGCACAATATGTACAATACCATGGCTTCGGCCATTGCGGCGAATATCGCGCATATCAAAAAGGATGAAATCCGTCGTGCGCTGGGCGACTTCCAAGGCGTGGAACATCGTCTGGAACGCGTGTTGAAAGTGGGCGGCGTCAGCTATATCAACGATTCCAAGGCTACCAACGTGAATTCCTGCTGGTACGCGCTCGAATCGATGAAGACGCCTTTGGTTCTCATTCTGGGCGGCACCGACAAGGGTAACGATTATACCGAAATTGAAGCTTTGGTGCGCGAAAAAGTGCATTCCCTGATTTTCCTGGGCCTGGACAACGAAAAACTGCACGCTTTCTTCGATGGCAAAGTGCCCAATATCCGCGATGCCCGTTCTATGGAAGAAGCCGTGAAACAAGCTGCCGAATTGGCCCACGATGGCGATACGGTGCTTTTGTCGCCTTGCTGCGCCAGTTTCGATTTGTTTAACAATTATGAAGACCGCGGTCGTCAGTTTAAGGCTTGCGTTCGTGCATTATAAAAAGATATGAGTTTATTTATCAAGAAGTTGTTTAAAGGCGATGCGGTGGTATGGATACTCTTTACCCTGCTTATCGTATTGAGTTTGGTGGAATGTTTTAGCGCCTTGGGTACCTTGGCCTATTCCCGCGCCAATCTCTTTCAGCCGATTATTCGTCATGGTGGCTTCCTTATGGTGGGTTTTGCCTTGGTGGTGGCGCTGCATCATGTGCCTTACAAAATAACCGGCATTATTGCGCCTTTGGCGATGATTATCTCCATCATCTTCTTGATATTAGCTTTGTTTAGCGGGGTGGAATTGAACGACGCCAAGCGCTGGCTGGATATTTTCGGCATACAGTTCCAGCCTTCGGAAATTGCGAAAGTTTCTTTGGTAATGTACATTGCTTGGACCATGGGCAAAGCGCATCAGAATGAAGACGGACGCGAAAAGGCCTTTTGGCGCGTGCTGATTGCCACCGGCATCATTGTCTTGCTGATTTTTACGCAGAATATGTCTACCGCGGTGATGATATCTTTTTTCGCTTATCTGATGTTGTGGATAGGCGGAGCGCCCAAGAAACACATGTTGTATTTGACCGGTATCGTGGCCGCTTTCGGTCTGTTGGCCTATATCGCTTTGGTGAGCATTCCCGATATTCCCGGCGTGTCGCGTTGGAGCGAATGGCATAGCCGTTTGGTGAGCAACGAAGTGGATGTGCTCGATGCCTCCTATCGTATCACCGACGATAATCTGCAGAAACATCATGCCAAGATTGCCATTTCCCAAGGAAAATTTTTGGGAGTGTTGCCCGGTAACAGCTCTCAGCGCGACTTTTTGCCGCAAGCATATTCCGATTTCATTTACGCCATCATTATCGAAGACTTGGGATGGTTGGGCCTTTTGGGTGTGCCCTTGATTTATATCATGCTGCTTTTCCGTTGTCGGAAGATTGCCAAGTCGTGCACACGAATGGTGCCGGCGCTTTTGGTGATGGGTTGCGGTTTGATTGTGGCCATGCAGGCTTTTGTGAATATGGCCGTGGCCGTAGGATTCTTCCCTGTGACGGGACAAGCCTTGCCTTTGGTGAGTCGTGGGGGAACTTCGGGTGTGATTACTTGTTTGTATTTCGCCCTTATATTGAGTGTGAGCCGTTATGGGGCTTCTGAAACGGAAGAAGAAGTGTGGGAAGCCGAAGACGCCGCCATGGCACAAGCCGAGGCTGAACATCTGGCCGCCGCTGCCGAAAAAATAGCGCAAGCCGAAGCGGCACAACAAGCATTAAGTACAGAAGATTATGCCTCTATGGCAGAATAATATAAAGAAGATGGAAAAACAAAGATTCATTATTTCAGGAGGCGGAACGGGAGGCCATATCTTCCCCGCTATTTCTATCGCCAACGCCATCAAGGCAAAGTTGCCGCAGGCAGAGATTCTCTTTGTCGGTGCTGAAAATCGTATGGAGATGCAACGCGTGCCGGCGGCGGGTTATCGCATTGTGGGTTTGCCTATCTGTGGCTTCGACCGTAAACATCTGCTGAAGAATGTCAAGACTTTGTGGAATCTTCTTCGATCGTTGCGTCTGGCCAGACGTATTGTGAAAGACTTTAAGCCCGATGCGGCTATCGGGGTGGGCGGCTATGCCAGCGGCCCGCTGCTGCGGGCCGCTGCCTCCCTGGGCGTGCCTTGCTATCTGCAGGAACAGAATTCTTACGCCGGTCTCACCAATAAATGGTTGGCCTCTAAAGCCAAGCGCATTTGCGTAGCCTATCATGGCATGGAAAAATTTTTCCCCGCCGACAAGATTGTCCTCACCGGCAATCCCGTGCGTCAGGATTTGCTCAAAGGCGCATCGCTCAAAAATGAAGCTTTGGCACATTATGCCATGACAGCCGACAAGCCTGTTTTGTTGGTGGTGGGCGGTAGTTTGGGCGCCGGCAGCATCAACCAGGCCATGTTGGCGCATATCGATGAATTGGAAGCCGCTCAGGTGCAAGTGTTGTGGCAGACAGGAAAATATTATTACGACAATATCCAAACACAACTGGCTGGCAAGACGCTGAAAAATGTCCAGGTGACACAGTTTGTCGATCGCATGGATTACGCTTATGCCATGGCCGATTTGGTGGTGTCGCGTGCGGGAGCCAGCAGTATTTCCGAACTTTGTCTCTTGGGTAAAGCATGTGTGTTGGTACCTTCGCCCAATGTGGCCGAAGATCATCAGACCAAGAATGCCATGGCTTTGGTGAACGAACAAGCTGCCGTGATGTTACGCGATGTCGAAGTAAAAGACAAGTTGGTGCCCACCGCCTTGCAACTCTTGAAAGACGAAGCCGCGTTGCAAGCTTTGCGCCAGCATATTCTCCGTCTGGCCTTGCCCGATTCGGCAGAAAAAATTGCAGATATAGTTATTGAAGGATAAGATGAAGAACGTATATTTCATAGGTATCGGCGGCATCGGAATGAGTAATCTGGCCCGCTATTTCAAACACGAAGGCTACCAAGTGGCCGGTTACGATCGTACCCGCACGCCCTTGTGTGCACAGTTGGAAAACGAAGGCATTGCCATTCATTACGAAGACAATGTGGCTTTGATTCCTGAAGATTTTCGTCAGAAAGAAGAGACTTTGGTGGTAAGAACGCCGGCTGTGCCTTTAACGCACAGCGAATTGCAATATTTCGAGCAAGGCGGATTCAACATGATGAAACGTGCTGCTGTCTTGGGCGAAATCTCCAAAGATAAACGCGCGCTCTGCGTGGCCGGAACACATGGCAAAACCACTACCAGCACTTTGTTGGCGCATTTGTTGCGTCAGTCGCCCATCGATTGTAACGCTTTTTTGGGCGGTATTTCCAAGAATTATCAGAACAATCTGCTGCTTTCTGCCAAGAGCGATTTCGCCGTTATCGAGGCCGACGAATACGACCGTTCGTTCCATCATCTGCGTCCCTATATGGCTATCATTACGTCGGTGGATCCCGATCATCTGGATATTTATGGCACGCACGAGGCCTATCTGGAATCTTTTGCCCATTTCACTTCTTTGATTCAAGAGGGTGGAGCTTTGGTGAAGAAAGTGGGACTTCCGCTGAAAGAACGTTGCCAGGCTTCGGTAAAAGTGTATCAATATGCCGGCCCCAATGCCTCGCAGGACGAAAAAGCCCAGGCCGATTTCTATGCCGATAAACCTACTTTTGTCAAGGGACGTCTGTATTTCGATTTTCATTATCCGCAAGGCTGTATCCCTCAAATGGAGTTGGGACTTCCGATGATGATTCATGTGGAAAATGCGGTGGCAGCCATGGCAATTGCCCATCTGAACGGCGTGAGCGACGAAGATTTGCGTGCGGCACTGGCCTGTTTCCAAGGCAATCAACGACGTTTCGATTACCAGATTCGTCGCGACGATTTCGTGTATATCGACGATTATGCGCATCATCCCGACGAATTGCGCGCCAGCATCGCTTCATTGAAAGCACTTTATGCCGACAAGAAGATTACAGGTATTTTCCAACCGCATCTTTATAGCCGTACCCGCGACTTCGCGCCCGAATTTGCCCAGGTGCTTTCGCTTTTGGACGAAGTGATTTTGCTCGATATTTATCCCGCGCGCGAAGAACCCATTCCCGGCGTCAGCTCGGAGATGATTTTCAAGGATATTACTTGTCCGCATAAAGAAATGGCAAGTTTGCAGACATTGTGCGATTTGTTGAAAGATAAGGAATTGGAAGTTTTGGTAACTTTGGGCGCCGGCGACATCGACAAGTTGGTTCCTCAAATTAAAAGCATGTTCGAACAATGAGAAAGATAAAGTCCTGGATTTTTTGGATGATAGCCGTCGTGCTGGCGCTCTATATTGTGCTGGCCGGCCGATTTATTGCACCTGCACGCGCACAAGCACTTGTACGTCAGGTGGAAATCCATATCGAGGACAGTTTGGCGCATCCCTACGTGAAGGCGGCCGAAATCAGACAGCTGCTTTTGGTGAACGACTTGTTGCAAGATTCTTTGTCTTTGGACAGTGTCCGTTTACAGGCGATGGAAGATTTGGTGGCTTCGCATCCTTTGGTGAAAAAGGCCGAGGTGTATACGCGTCCTTCCGGTCATTTGCGCGTGGATGTTTGGCAACGTCTGCCCATCTTGCGCATCATTGGCAACCAAGGACAATTCTTCCTCGACGACCAAGCCAAGGTGATGGAAATGAAGACGCATCAGATTGGGGCCGTGGTGGATGTTCCGGTGGTGACGGGTCATGTGCAGGCGCAAGATTCTGCCTTGTTGCACAAGTTGTACGATGTGGCCAGATTTCTGCAACAAGACGATTTCTGGAATGCCATGATTACGCAGATGGAAGTGCACGCCGATGCTTCGATGTCGTTGTATTTGCGTCTTTGCGACTTTGAAGTGGCTTTTGGTCAGATAGAAAATATCGAAGACAAGATGGCAGCGCTGCGCAGTTTTTACGAAGATGCCTTGCCCAAATTGGGTTGGAATCGTTACGAAAAAATCAGTTTGGAATTTAATAATCAGATAGTTTGCACCAAGAAAAAATAATATGATGACTCAAGAAAACAACTACGCATTGGTGTTTGATATAGGTAGCTCCTGTATTAAACTTTGTTTGGGAGAGAAGATGGATGATGCTTTGCGGATATTGTCCGTAATCAAGCGTCCCATCGGCAGCGAAATCCGTCGTGGCATGGTACAGAAAAGCCAGGAAGTGAGCCTATTGCTCGAAGAAATGCTGAACGAACTCAAAGCGAGCGTCGATTTCGACTTCGAGATAGACAATATCTACGTGGGTATCAATGCATACGGTATGCGATCATTGCCCTTGCAGGCCTCCTTCGAATTGAATTATGAACGCGTGGTGGACGATGCTGTCTTGGATGAACTTTTCGACGAAGCCATGTCGAATTTCAACGATCAGGATGATTTCGATTCGCGTCATACTTTTGTGCAGGAATATGTAGTGGATGGTTTCCGCACGATGAATCCTGCCGGAGAAAAGCCGCGCAAGATTGATGCCTATTACAAAGTGGTGATGGGTAAGAATCAGATATTCCGCAATTTGGAAGCCGCGCTCGACGAAACGAGTTTGCAGGGAAAATATCATCTCGAACTGGGCGTGATTGCCTCGGCAGTGGCGGTGCTCTCCAAGGAAGACAAGGAAAAAGGCGTGGTCGTGGTAGATTTTGGTGCAGAAACCACGGGCATTTGTGTCATCAAGGACGATGTGGTGCGTCATGTGGCCATTTTGCCTTTCGGCGGACAGAACATCACTCGCGACCTTACACAGATTGCCGGATTGAGTTTGCAAGAAGCCGAAGCGCTGAAAATTGAAAAAGGCAATGCGCTGCATTATACCGAATTGATGATGCGTGCCAAGAAGGAAAACGGTCGTCAGTTGGAATTCAATGGCCCCGACAAGGAAGTGAACGAAATTGTGGTGGCGCGTATCGAGGAAATTGTCGATAATATTTGGGCGCAGATTCGTTATGCTTGGTCTACTCCCAGCACTTTGGCCAACGGCATTGTCATCACCGGAGGTGCATCTCGTCTGAAAAATCTGGTAAATTTGTTGCATCAGAAAACCAATTTGCAAGTGCGTCCGTCGTCCATCGAGCCGGAAATGGCACAAGTGTACGGGCTGATGGAATTGGCCAAGGAAAACTGTATCAGCTTGCAGGAAAGAAAAGCCGAAGAAGAAACTTTTGTGGACGAAGATCTTTTTGCCGCCACCGAAGTGGAAACGCAGCTGGAAGAAACCCAAGCATCCGTGGAAACAATCATAGAAACGCCTGCGGCTGCTAAGCAGAAAGAAAAACGCGATAGAGGCATCAAGAACGGCGGAAAATTTTTCAAGGATTTGTTCTCTTCGCTTACCGATGATAATTAATAGTCAGGATTATGGAAGATAAAGATTTGATACCCTATGTATTGCCCGAAAAACAACCCACCATCATCAAAGTGGTTGGCGTAGGCGGTGGCGGTGGAAATGCCGTCAATCATATGTTCAATGCCGGTATTCGCGATGTGAGTTATCTTATTTGCAATACCGATCAGCAAGTGTTGTTTGCTTCTCCCATTCCCGACAAATTGCAGTTGGGCCCGGAAACCACGCATGGTTTGGGCGCGGGCAATAAGCCTGCCGTAGCGGCTCAGGCAGCCGAAGAAAGCGAAGCGGATATTCGTCGAGCTTTGGGCGATAGCACCAAGATGGTGTTCATCACAGCCGGTATGGGTGGTGGCACCGGAACGGGCGCGGCTCCTGTCATTGCACGCATTGCGCGATCGATGGATATTCTTACCGTCGGTATCGTTACCATTCCTTTCAGTTGGGAAGGCGCGGTGAAAATCAATCAGGCGATGGACGGCGTGGACGAAATCAGCAAGAATGTCGATGCGCTTTTGGTGATCAACAACGATTTGCTCAGCACCATTTATCCCGACTTGACGGTGATGAACGGTTTCAAGAAAGCCGACGATACGCTGTGTACGGCCGCCAAGAGCATAGCCGAAATCATCACCATTCCCGGTTATATCAACCTCGACTTTGCCGATGTGAAGACGGTGTTGAAAGATGGCGGCGTGGCCGTGATGAGTGCCGGTTTTGCCAAAGGTCGCAACCGCGTCATCGATGCCATGAACGATGCTTTGCGTTCGCCCTTGCTCAACAACAACGATGTGTTCCAGGCCAGCAAGATTCTGTTCAATATTTCATGCAGCAGTTCGCACGAATTGGTATTGGAAGAAACCCAACAGATCAACAAGTTTATGGAACAGTTCGAAGATCGCGTTCAAGTGGTGATTTGGGGTATTTCTATCGACGAAAATTTGGGCGAAGACCTGAAAGTGACCATGTTGGCCAGTGGTTTCGGTGTGAACGATCTGCCTTCGATGAAGCAATTCCATCAGCAGGAAGAAAATAAAAATCAGGCGGAACAGGAAGAAACCCGTATCCGCCGTGACAATCAGATTCGTTCGTATTATGGTAAGGCCGGTGTGCCGCCGCGTCATTTCTATTGCACGCCTTTCGTTATGAGCGAAGCCGATCTGAACGACGATGCTTTGATTGAAAAACTTAGCGAAGAACCAGCCAATCAGCGTACTAAACAATAATATGGGTACCTCCGCCGCTCAGTAGGCGGTCGGCTTGGGTGATGATGACTTCCTTCACGCCGCAAGCCAAAGCATTAAAGGCATTGTCCAATTTGGGAATCATTCCCCCTTGGATGATGCCTTCTTCTTTGTATTGTTCAAACTCTTTGCGCTTGATTTCGCGGATAAGGCTGTTGTCGTCGTCGGGATTCATCAGCACGCCGGGTTTTTCGAAGCAATAATACAGATGCACATCGAAATGAGGCGCCATGGCTTTGGCCAGTTCGTTAGCCACCGTGTCGGCATTGGTGTTGAGCAATTGTCCCTGACGGTCGTGGGTGATGGGAGCCACCACCGGCACAATGTTCTGATTAATCAGGTCGGCCAATACATCGCCTTGCACTTCCTGCACGTCGCCCACAAAGCCATAGTCGATATCTTTCACCGGACGTTTGCTGCTACGAATCAGGTTGAAATCGGCACCGCAAAGACCCATGGCATTGATATGCAAGGCTTGCAATTGAGCCACGATATTTTTGTTCACCAAACCGGCATACACCATGGTAACCACTTCTAGCGTTTCGCGGTCGGTGATGCGGCGTCCTTCCACCATTTTGGTTTCGATGCCCATTTTCTGTGACAGCTCGGTAGCCAATTTTCCGCCGCCATGAACCAATATCTTATAACCGGCAATTTGTTTGAAATCGTTCAAGAGTTTGGCAAGCGTTTCGGGATTTTCCACCACTTTTCCGCCCACCTTGATTAAAGAAAGTTTATTCATATAGAAAATAGATAGTTAGTATTAAAGTTGATCGGCCATGTAGGATGAACGCACCAGCGGGCCGCTGGCCACTTTTTCGAAGCCTTTGGCCAAGGCGATTTCCTTGTAGCGAGCAAAGTCGTCGGGATGAATATAAGCTTGCACTTCCAAATGCTGACGCGTGGGTTGCAGGTATTGGCCCAGTGTCAGGATGCGACAACCGACGGCCAACAAATCGTCCATGGCTTGCAGCAATTCCTCTTCCGTTTCGCCCAGTCCCAACATCAGGCCCGATTTAGTGGTGATGCCGGCATCGGCGAGTTGTTTGAGCACTTGTAGGCTGCGGTCGTATTTGGCCGCCGAGCGCACTTGGGGCGTGAGGCGGCGCACGGTTTCCATGTTGTGCGATACCACATCGGGCGCCACTTGGGCAATGCGGGCCACCAATTCGCTACGACCTTGAAAGTCGGGAATCAGGGTTTCAATCTTGGTTTCGGGATTCAGGGCACGCACCGCTTCCACTGTTTTTACCCAATGCTCGCAGCCCAAGTCGGGCAAATCGTCACGATCGACACTGGTGAGGACGGCATATTTCAGGTTCATCAAATGGATAGATTCGGCCACACGTTGCGGTTCCTGAGGATCGGCCGGCAGCGGACGTCCCGTTTTGGTATTGCAGAAACGACAAGAGCGCGTGCAGATATCGCCCAGAATCATCAAAGTGGCGGTGCCGCGCGTCCAACATTCTCCCTGATTGGGACAACGTCCGCTGCTGCAAATGGTGCAAAGTCCGTGTTGTTCTACGATATGTTTGGTGTGGCGATAACGCTCGTTGTCTCCCAAGCGAATTTTCAGCCATTCAGGTTTTTTCAACATAATGAATCAATTTGTAGAGATTTATTCAAGCCATTAGCGGAGCTTGTTTTCCAAAAACTCGAAACACTTGCGATAAAGATGTTCGCGATAAATAGTGCCCAGAATACTATGGTTGCGGTTGGGATACAGCTGCATATCGAACTGAATGCCTTGGCGTACCAAAGCGTCGATAATTTCCATGCTCTGGTTGGGATGCACATTGTCGTCCGAAAGTCCATGAATCAGAAGCAGATTGCCCGAGAATTTGTCTATACGCGAGAAAGCCGAGAAGGCATCGTAACCATCGGGATTCTCTTGCGGACGACGCATGAAACGTTCGGTATAAGCCGTATTGTAATAACGCCAATCGCAAACCGGTGCGATGGAAATGGCCGCTTTGAATACCGCCTCGTCCTGCATCAACGAAATCAAGCTGATGTAGCCGCCGAAGCTCCAGCCCCAAATGGCCATTCTGTTTTCGTCGATATAAGGCAACGCGCCCAATTGACGCGCCACGGCGGCTTGGTCGGCACTTTCCATTTCGCCCAGTTTCATGTAGGTCTGTTTGCGGAAAGCTTCGCCACGACTGCCCGTGCCACGACCATCCACGGCCACCACTACATAACCCTGACGGCTCAGGAAATATTCCCAGTCGAAGCTGTATTCGTCCAGCACTTCCTGGCTGTTCGGGCCGCTGTATTGCAGCATCACCAAAGGATAAGTCTTGTTTTGGTCGAAGTCTTGCGGACGCAGCATCCATCCGTAAAGTTTCTGTCCGTCAGCAGCTTGGCATTCGAAAAATTCTTTTTGCGGCAGCTTCATGCTCGTCAGTTTGGCTTGCAATTCGGCATTGTCTTCCATCACGCGGATAGTCTTGCCCTTGGCTTGCTTCAAACTCTGACGATTGGCCTGCGTGGCCGAAGAATAATTTTCGATGAACACTTTCATGCCCGGATTGAAACGCGCCGAATACACGCCTTTTTCCTTGTCGCTCAGACGCGTCTGTTTGCCTTTGGCATCGCTCACGAACACCGCACGATGATAGGGCAGTTCGTCCACGGCCTGATAATAAAACAGATTGTTGAGGGTGTCGCGGCCGTAATAACGCAGCAATTCGTTGCTTCCGCTGGTAATCTGCTTGATAAGCATACCATTGGTTTTGTACAAATACAGATGACGATAGCCGTCTTTTTCGCTGATATAAGTGAAATCTTTCGAAGTAAATTCGATTTCAGGAAGATAAGTAGGGTCGATGTAAGCTTCGTTGCTTTCGCTCAAAACCAATTTGTTGATGTTCGATTTGGGATTGATATAAAACAGCTTGAACTCGTTCTGGTTGCGGTTGAGCGTCATGATGGCCATCTGGTTGGCCTGCTTGGTGGCTTTCAGATAAGGAATGTAATCTTCTTTGTCCAAAGGCAGCGTCAGTTGTGTATTCTGACGATATTGCACCTGATAAGCATGCAGGCTTACGCGAGAATTGTCTTGTCCGGCACGAGGATATTTAAAGCGATATTCTCCCGGATAATATTGATAATCTGCTTTTTCCGGCATCGAACAATAATATTCCGTCAGCGCATATTCCTTGACATGACTTTCGTTGAAGCGCACATAAATAAGGTATTTGCTGTCGGCTGTCCATTCGTACATGCGCGTGGTGGAGAATTCTTCTTCGTAGAGCCAATCGCTGGTGCCATTGATAATCTGGTTGATGGCGCCGTCTTTGGTTACCGCAACTTCGGTCTTGAAATCCAGTTTCTTGATAAAGAGATTGTTATCGCGAGCGAAGGCCACCATGCGTCCGTCGGGCGAGAAGCAGACATCGCGTTGCGCACCATTTTCCGACAGCGGTTCCAAAATATTATGACGACGGTTGTACACATAATAATCGGCATAAAACGAGCGACGATACACCGGCTTGGCATTGTTCCAAAGCAGAATCTGGTTTTCCTGTTCGTTGAAACAGAAACCTTCGATGTGTTTCATTTGATGTTCGCGCGTCTTTTCCACGTTGACAATGGTGTCGAGCAATTGGCCGCTTTTCAGTTCGTAGCGCAGCAAGCTCAATCCGTCTTCGCTGATAGCCACATAACTGCTGCCATCTTTCATCATGTTGGAAACGGCCACGCTCTTGGCGGCATATTTCTTTTCTATGATGTCGTTCAGGCTAATGTCTTGGGCCTGAATAGTCATGGCGCAGATAATCAGGCAGATGAATCCAAATAATTTCTTGTTCATATACTTTTTGATGAAATGTCGTTTGAAAGCACAAAAATAGTGCAAAACTCCGTATTTTTGCACAAAATAATTGGCAAGATGTATAAGTCGTTTCCGCAATATCTGAAAGAGATTTTTCCTTGTAAAGTACAGAAAATTTCGCTCAATGTCGGGCTGAATTGTCCCAATCGCGATGGCACGATAGGGCGGGGCGGCTGCACTTATTGCAACAATCGAAGTTTCAATCCGGCTTATTGCGACGAATATAAATCGGTGACCTCGCAATTGGACGAGGGCGTGGCTTTTTTTGCGCACAAATATCCGGAAATGGAATATCTGGCTTATTTCCAGTCGTATACCAATACTTATGGCGAAGAATCGCGTTTGCGGGCTTGTTACGAAGAGGCTTTGGCTTATCCTAAGGTGCGCGGACTTATCATTGCCACGCGTCCCGATTGCATTTCTGCTTCCTTGATGGATTATTTTGCCGAACTGGCCCAGCGAACTTTCTTGCTTATCGAACTTGGGGTGGAATCTTTGAGTGACGAGACGCTCCGACTGATTAATCGCGGACATGATGTGGCCTGCGCGCGCCAGTGCGTGCACGCACTGGCCGCGCGCGGCATCCCCGTCGGCGTTCACCTCATCCTTGGCCTGCCCGGCGAAAGTCGCCAACAGATGCTGGCTTCGGCAGCCGAACTTTCGCGCTGGCCCATCACCACACTCAAATTGCATCAGTTGCAACTTATCAAAGACACCACCTTGGCCCGTCAGGTGGCCGAACATCCCGACTTTGTGCAACTCTTCAGCTTGGATGAATACATCGCCTTTTTGGCGCAGTACATTGCCCGCCTGCGTCCCGACATCGTGCTCGACCGCTTCGTGTCGCAATCGCCCAAAGAGTATCTTATCGCTCCCGACTGGGGCCTGAAAAATTTCGAATTTACCCACCGTCTCGACAATTACCTGCGCAGCCATGGCATTTGCCAGGGGGGCTTGTACAGATAAAGTGTAGCATCGAACGCATCGCTATTTCGTATAACAACACAAGCCCGGTCGTGAGACCGGGCTTGCTTTATAATGTCGCTAAGCGAGAGTAATTATTCTTCGCTCTTGTTTTCGCGAGCAGGACGTTGACGACGTTCGCCACGATTTTCGCGTTCGGGACGTTCGCCACGAGGACGACGTTCTCTTTGTTCGGGTTCAACATAACCTTCGGGCTTTTCGAGCAAAACCTTGCGAGAAAGTTTGAACTTACCGGTTTTGGGATCGATGTCGAGCAATTTCACTTCGATTTCGTCGCCTTCCTTCAAACTGGCTTCTTCAACGGTTTCCAAACGCTTCCAATCGATTTCGGAAATGTGCAACAAGCCATCTTTGCCGGGCAAGAATTCTACGAAAGCGCCGTAAGGCATGATAGAACGGATTTTGCCTTTGTATACTTTGCCGGGTTCGGGAATAGCCACGATAGCATTGATCTTAGCCAAAGCAGCATCGATGCAAGCCTTGTTGGAAGCAGCTACTTCTACGCGACCTTTGCCGTCGATTTCTTCGATGGTAACGATGGCACCGCTTTCTTCCTGAATGCCTTGGATAATTTTACCGCCAGGGCCGATAACAGCACCGATGAATTCCTTGGGAATATAAAGAACTTCCAAACGAGGAGCATTGGGCTTGAGGTCGGCACGAGGTTCAGCCAAAGTTTCGGTGATCTTGCCCAAGATGTGCAGACGACCTTCGCGAGCCTGATTCAAAGCTTTTTCCAAAATTTCGTAAGACAAACCATCCACCTTGATGTCCATTTGGGTAGCGGTGATACCATCCTTGGTACCGGTTACCTTGAAGTCCATATCGCCCAAGTGGTCTTCGTCGCCGAGGATGTCTGAAAGTACTTGGTAGTTGGTACCCTTGTTTTCGCTGATAAGACCCATGGCGATACCGGCAACGGGTTTTTGAATAGGTACACCGGCATCCATCAAAGCCAAACAGCCGGCGCAAACGGTAGCCATAGAAGACGAACCGTTAGATTCCAGAATATCAGAAACAACGCGGATAACGTAAGGATAGTTTTCGGGCAACATCGCCTTCAATGCACGCCAAGCCAAATGACCATGACCTACTTCGCGACGGCCAACACCACGGGGAGCACGAGCTTCACCGGTAGAGAAGGGAGGGAAGTTGTAGTGCAAGAGGAAACGTTCGGGTTCTTGGTTCAATACATCGTCCACGATTTTTTCGTCGAGTTTGGTACCCAAAGTTACCGAAGACAATGATTGGGTTTCACCACGGGTGAAGATAGATGAACCATGACAACCGGGCAGGGGATCTACTTCGCACCAGATGGGACGGATTTCGTCGGTCTTACGTCCATCCAGACGCTTGCCTTCGTCCAATACGCAACGACGCATGGCATCGCGTTCTACATCGTGATAGTAGCGGGCTACCATATCGCCCTTTTCGGCTTGTTCTTCTTCGGTCATGCCGGCCAAATATTCGTCGATGATGGCCTTGAAGTTTTCGCCGCGAGAATGTTTGTCGGTATTGCAAGAAGCAGCGCAAGCATAAGCTTTTTCGTAGGTTTTTTCACGAACATCCTTGCGCAAATCTTCGTCGTTTACTTCGTGGCAATATTCACGCTTAACGGTCTTGCCTGCCATTTCGGCCAATTCCAACTGAGCCTGGCATTGTACCTTGATAGCTTCGTGAGCCACTTTCAAAGCTTGCAACAAATCGGCTTCCTGTACTTCCTGCATTTCGCCTTCCACCATCATGATGTTGTCGATGGTAGCACCAACCATGATGTCCATATCGGCCTGACGCAATTCGGCAGCGGTGGGGTTGATCTTGTATTCACCATTGATGCGGGCTACGCGAACTTCAGAGATAGGACCGTTGAAAGGAATATCAGAAACAGCCAAAGCAGCAGAAGCAGCCAAACCGGCCAATGCATCGGGCATGTCGCCATCGCAATGGTTGTCGGCAGAGTACAAAGTTACTTGTACAATGGTGTCAGCGTGATAATTGTCGGGGAAAAGGGGACGCAAAGCGCGGTCTACCAAACGTGAGGTAAGGATTTCGTAATCAGAGGCACGACCTTCTCTTTTGGTGAAACCTCCGGGGAAACGACCGGCTGCGGCAAATTTTTCTTTGTATTCTACTTGAAGAGGCATGAAATCGGTGCCGGGAGTTGCATCTTTGGCAGAGCAAACGGTAGCCAGCAAAACGATATTATTCATGCGCAACATAACGGATCCGTCGGCTTGCTTGGCCAACTTACCGCTCTCTAAGGTGATGGTTCTTCCATCGCCCAAGTCAATTGTCTTGACAAAAGGAGCTTGCATAAAAAATCTCATTTATGGACACACTTTGTATCCTGTTAATATTTATCTCGTTAAAAATCGGGCAAAAGTACAAAAAAATATCTACTTTTGTGGCTTGAAAAATGAATATTTATAATAAAAATTAAGATGGAGTCTGTTTCTTTTATTCAATGGTGTCTCGACAACCTAAATTATTGGACCATAACCTTGCTGATGACCATTGAAAGTTCGTTTATTCCCTTTCCTTCCGAAGTAGTGGTGCCTCCTGCCGCCTATAATGCAGCAGCCGGCGAATTGAACATATATCTGGTGGTGCTTTGTGCTACCATCGGCGCCTGTCTGGGTGCGCTCATCAACTATGGTTTGGCTTTGTGGATTGGACGTCCGTTGGTGTATAAATTTGCCGATAGTCGCTTGGGTCGACTCTTGCTGTTGAGTGGCGAAAAGATTGAAGTGGCCGAGAAATATTTCCGCGACCATGGTGTTGTCTCCACTTTGGTAGGACGATTGATTCCCGCTGTGCGTCAGTTGATTTCCATTCCTGCCGGTTTGGCAAAAATGAAACTGCATGTATTCCTGTTGTTTACCGCTATCGGTGCCGGTATCTGGAATATTGTGCTGGCCGCTTTGGGCTATTTCTTGCATCGTGTGGTTCCCAAGGAAGAATTGATTCCCACCGTCGAAAAATACAGTCACGAAATCGGAATTGGTATTATCATCGTTGTGGCGCTGGTGATTGCCTATTTTGTGGCACGACACTTTATCAAGAAGAAAAAATCGCAGCAATAAAAAATTAACCCCACCATGAACGAACATGCAGTTTTCTCGGCCAAAATGCGTCTGTCCGACCTTATTGCGGCCAATCACAATCTGATACTGATGTTGCCTCGGTTCGGCATTTCGCTGGGTTTTGGCGACAAAAGCGTGCAGGAAGTCTGCAAAGATTATCACTTGCCGGTCGACTTTTTCACGCTCATTTGCAATGTGTATACCTTCGAGCATTATCAGCCTTCGTCGCAGGAAATTCGTCAGACGGATATGTCGCCGCTCTTGCCTTATCTGAAGGCTTCGCATCATTATTATCTGCAAGAACGATTGGAACATATCGACAATCATGTGCATTTGCTGGCGGCTTCTTTGGAAGATAAATTCGGTCGCGTGCTTTGTCAGTTTTTCGACGATTATATTTCGGAAGTTCGCGAACATTTTAGCAAGGAAGAGACGGAAACTTTTCCCTATTTGGAAGCTTTGCAGCAAGGTAGTGCGCCTATGCTGAGCGATCGTTCTTTCTTGTCGTACGATGAGGCCCACGAAAGCATCAAAGATACCTTGAACGACTTGACGCAAATCATCTTCAAGTATTTGCCGGCCAAGGCTTTCAGCAACGATGCGGTCGATTTGGTATTCGATATTTTCCAGATTTCCAACGATTTGGAAAAGCATGCGCTGATAGAGGAAAAAATTCTCTTGCCCTACATTGAGTATCTGGAACAAAACACCGCACAAGCCCAATGAACGCTCCTTTCAGTATATTGATTGTGGAACCTTCCCCTGTGGTGACGGCGGGTTTGTTGTCTGTATTGTCGGCGCACAAGGCTTTTCAATGTTTACCGCCGCGAAGCTCGGCCGAAAATTTACCGGCGATACTTGCGCAGGAAAAGGCCGATCTGCTCTTGCTGAATCCGCAGTTATTGTCTGATATGGCTTGTCTTTCAACGCTGAAAATTCCGGTAATCGCCTTGCAATATACTCCCTTCGATGCGCAGAGCTTGTCGGCTTTCGATGCGGTGCTGGATATTCGCACGGCCCAACGCGAACAGATTTTCGCGCTGCTGCAATCCTTCATTTCTTCCAACAAAAACACGCACAGCGACTTTGCCTCAGACGAGAATTACGAACTTTCCGACCGCGAGATAGAGGTGTTGAAATTGGTGGCTCAAGGCTTGATGAACAAGGAAATAGCCGATAAATTGTGCATTTCTATCCACACGGTTATTTCCCATAGAAAAAACATCAACCGTAAAACCGGCATTAAATCGGTGGCCGGTCTTACGGTGTATGCTATCATGCAAGGCTATATCGCCTCGGTGTAAAAAATCTTACTTAGTCGTTGATGCCCAGCGCTTCGCGCAATTGTTTTCTCATATCGGCATATTCTTCGTCCGTCAGGTAAACTTTACCGGGATTCATTTGGAAAGTGCCGCCGTAATCGAGTCCGTCAACATATTTGGGAGCTAAGTGGAAATGCAAGTGTGACAATTTGTCGCTGTAAGCTCCGTAGTTGATTTTTTCGGGATTGAAGAGTTTTTGCATGGCGCGGGTTACATCGGCCACGTCGGCCATGAAAGCATTGCGTTGTTCGTCGTCGAGTTCGTTCAAGTCGTTGACATGCTTGTCGTAACTTACCAGGCAACGGCCCTTGTAGCTTTGTTCTTTAAAAATGAAGGCACGTGAAACTCTCAAGTGACCAATTTCAATCATCAGATTGTGCAGCGTCTCGTTGTTGGTGCAATAGAGACAGTCTTTAGGATCGCTATACATAATTGAATTATTTAAAAGTTAAGTACTTAGTTGATTTTTTTCATACTGAAAGAGTTGGAGCCCGGCGCATCCGATTCCCAAGTCATGCTTTTGTCGTTGATGCTGTAGCGATAGCAATGGCTCACGTTCTCGTAAGATAATTCTTCTTTGAAAATATCGTTGAAATAGTTGGTACACAGAATGTTGCCGTAGGTAAACCAAGTGCCGTTGTTGTCGTTTTTCAATTCCCAGCGGCCATTAATGTCTATCCACAAATCGTAGGTGCCGTTTTCCTTGAATTCGAAGCGAAAACCCGAGAAACGTTTGCCGTTGAGGGAAACCAGTTCCCACATGCCGGAAGGCTTGGGATAATCCGTGTCGAGTCGGTGATACACCTGGTCGTAATGGCCATTGGCAATGGTTTGGTCGATGGTACCCACGTGATATTCATGAACTTTTTTGCAAAGATGCAGGCTGTCCAATTGTTTGATGTAGGCTTCTTGCTTGAAATCCAATCCGTTGCCGGTGCGTCCCTTTACATGCAGACGACGTCCGTTCATCTCGTAGCGATTGACTCGGGCCGATTCTATCCATTTGGTTTTGTAGTTGTGTCCGGAACTATATATTTTGGCCAGGTTCATGCTGCCATCCTCGTGAAATTCCAAAATGATGATGTGGTCGCAATCGACGCTTTCGTCGTTTTGTTGTTCCAATACCCAGCTGCCTACGATGTCTTTTGCGTAGCGATCTGATGAGCAAGCGCTCAACAAGCATACAAGCATTACTATGAGTATGTGTTTGCGTGTGTTCATTAATCTTTGGTGAAAAGCTTTTGCAAATGTAGCAAGAAATGTGAATAGCCAAAGAGAAATTTTTACAAATTTTAAACTTCAACCCAGCAATGGACGAATAAGATTTTGACAGCCAAGCTTTTTTAGATTACGAATGATGGCGGCTCTTTCTTCGGCTTTGTACCAAAAGAAATAGCGGCGCTGATTGAGTTTGTCTTCTTTGTTTTTGGCGGTAAATACGGGTTTGAGCGTATAAGGATCGTAGCCGGTGTAATACATTTCGGTGGCCAGCGTCATGGGCGTAGGCGTAAAGTCTTGAACCTGTTCCAAATGGAAATTCAGATGCTTGGTTTTGACGGCCAGCTGTGCCATGTCTATCTCGGAACAAGCGGGATGCGAACTGATAAAATATGGCACCAATTCCTGTCTGCCTTTGGGGCCTTTGCCTTCTTGCAAACGTTGGTTTTCGATTTTGTCGAAGATTTTCTTGAACTGGATGAATTGTTCGAACGAAGGCTTGCGCATGCAGTTCAGTACGCGATCTTCGGTGTGTTCGGGTGCCACTTTCAAACGTCCTGAAACGTGATTTTCAATTAGTTCGCGGGTGTATTCCTTGGCCGATGCGTCTTTGCTGTGCAACAATAGGTCGTAACGAACACCGCTGCCGATGAAACTTTTCTTGATGCCGGGCAAGGCGTCCACGCTGCGATAAATATCCAACAAAGGCTTGTGGTCGACATTTAGATTGGGGCAGATCTGTGGATGGATACAAGAGGGTTTCTTGCACTTTTTGCAGGCTTCGATGTTGCGTCCGGCCATGCGATACATATTGGCCGACGGGCCGCCAAGATCGCTCAGATAGCCTTTGAAATCGTCGCTTTGAATCATTTGTTTTACTTCGCGCAGGATAGATTCCTTGCTTCGTGAAACGATGAATTTTCCTTGATGGGCCGAGATGGCGCAGAACGAACATCCGCCGAAACAGCCTCGATGCAGGCAAACCGAATGCTTGATCATTTCGTAAGCGGGAATGACTTTTCCTTTGTACTTGGGATGAGGCAGTCGGGTGTAAGGCAGATCGAAAGAGGCGTCCAATTGTTCTTCGCTCATGGGCGGGTAGGGCGGATTTACCACCACTTCCACATTGCCGACGCTTTGGATGAGCGTGGAGGCTTGCATCTTGTTCGACTCTTCTTCTATATGACGGAAGTTTTCGGCGTGTTTGCGTTTGCTGTTTAGGCAATCTTCGTGCGAATGCAGACGGATGATGTTATCTTGATGGTCGTTTTTGGTTTTGCTTCTGATATAAGCCACTTGTGGCCATTGTTTGATATCTTCGAAACTGCCTCCGTTCAAGAGGTGTTCGGCCATGCGTTTGAGGTTGATTTCGCCCATGCCGTACATGAGCAAATCGGCTTTACTGTCTATCAGAATGCTGGGCTTTAGACTATCCGACCAATAGTCGTAATGGCTCAGACGTCGCATGGAGGCTTCGATGCCGCCAATCACCAAAGGAACATCGGGATAGAGTTGCTTGATGATGTTGGCGTAGGTGACGGTGGTGTAGTCGGGCCTCGCTCCCGCTCGGCCCTCCGGCGTGTAGGCATCGTCGCTACGCAAGCGCTTGTTGGCGGTGTAACGGTTTACCATGGAATCCATGCAGCCGGCCGAAATGGCGAAAAACATACGAGGACGTCCCAGTTTCTTGAAGTCGCGGAAGTCGCCACGCCAGTCGGGTTGCGGGACGATGGCTACACGCAGGCCGCCTGCCTCCAGCAGGCGGCCAACCACCGCCGAGCCGAAAGAAGGATGATCTACATAAGCATCGCCGCTGAAGAGGATGACATCCACTTCGTCCCAGCCACGCATTTCCATTTCTTTTTTGGTTGTCGGTAAAAATCGCTTCATCGTCGTCAGAAATCGTGTGTTCAGAATTCTACTACCGTAATGCCGCTGCCGCCCAATTGAATATGCTCGTCGTGGAAATGACGAACCTCGGGCATCGAGCCGACATATTGACGCACCAATTCGCGCAACGCGCCCGTGCCGGTGCCATGCAGAATGCGTACTTTCTTGGCACCCACCACGATGGCTTCGTCCAGATAATATTGTAAAGTGGTCAGGGCTTCGTCGGCGCGCATGCCGCGCATATCAATTTCTTGTCGGAACTGGCTGCTGATACGATGCACTTGGTCGCTGGTGCGTTCGCCCAACAACTGATAAGACTGATGTTTGGTGGGCGTTTCCTTGGGAGCTTTGCCTCGTTCTAGTTTTTCCAGTTCGATGCGCGTTTTCATGATGCCGAATTCCACCAAGGCTTTCTTTCCCTTGATTTCCACAATTTTACCAATGCTGTCCTGTCCTTTGATGTGGACCAAATCGCCTTCTTGCAGTCCGGCTTTGGCCTTTTCGGGAATTGCTTGTGTCGCTTTGGCTTCGGCTTGCTGACGTTGCAGCTTGCGCAATATCTTTTCTTCCTGCGATTTAGGCATGCGGATGCGGCCTTTGTCGCGTTCTTTTCTGGCTTGCAGTTTGGCTTCTTCCTTGGCTTTCGACAGGGCGTCTTCCTTGAATTGGTCGAGGCTCTTGCGCAATTCGCGCGTGCGCTCTTTTTCCGCTTGCGATTCCTTGATGCCGCGGATGGTGTTCTCGATTTGGGCATTCGCCTGCGAAAGCAATTCCTTGGCTTCGGCCTTGGCCTGTTTGATGATTTCTTTGCGCTCTTGTTTTACCTGCGCCAGGTCTTCTTCGTATTGTTCCGTCAGTTGGCTCAAATTCTTTTCGAGTTGTTTTACCTGCTGACGCTTGTTTTCCCAATAACGTTTGTCGCGGACAATATCCTGCAGATGCTTGTCCATGTCGATGTAATCGCTGCCCACTAGGTCGGAAGCCTTGCTGATGATACTTTCCGGCAAACCGATCTTACGCGCAATCTCCACGGCGAACGAGCTGCCCGGACGACCTATCTCCAAACGGAAAAGTGCTTGCATCAAGTGACGGTCGTAGAGCATGGCACCGTTGATGATGCCTTCCTGGTCTTCGGCGAAATGTTTCAGGTTGTCGTAGTGCGTGGTGATGACGCCAAAAGCCTTGCGGCGATTCAGTTCTTCCAAAGAAGCTTGCGCGATGGCACCGCCAATCTTGGGTTCCGTTCCCGTGCCGAATTCGTCAATCAGCAGCAGTGTTTTGGCATGGCTGTGACGCAAGAAGTATTTGATATTCAACAGGTGCGAGCTATAGGTACTCAAGTCGTTCTCGATAGATTGTTCGTCGCCGATATCGATGAAAATATGTTCGAAAATGCCGCAAAGCGAGTTCTCGCGCAAAGGAATCATCAAGCCGCATTGCAACATGTATTGCAGCAGTCCCACCGTTTTCAGACAAACCGATTTTCCACCGGCGTTGGGGCCCGAAATGAGCAGGATGCGTTCTTTTTTATTTAGGTGAATATCCAGCGGAACAATGGCTTTGCCCTGCTTCTGCAAAGAAAGATAAAGCAAGGGATGCATGGCCTGTTTCCAGTCGATGACGCAAGTGTTTTCAATCAAGGGTTTGATGGCCGAGGTTTTCTGTGCCAGACGCGCTTTGGCTTGTGAAAAATCGATCAATCCCAAGAAGGTGTGTGCCTGCATAATGTCTTCGGCCAAAGGTCTGATGCTGTCGGTAAATTCGGTTAGAATTCGGATGATTTCGCGTTTTTCTTCGGCTTCCAATTCGCGAATCAGGTTGTTGGCTTCCACCAGTTCTTCCGGCTCGATGTACACGGTTTTCCCCGAAGCAGATTCTTCGTGAACGATACCTTTTATCTTGCGTTTGAAAGCAGGCGAAACGGGAATCACCAAACGACCTTCGCGCATGGTGGGCGTCAGGCCTTTTTCTACGTAACCTTCGTCTTGGGCTTGTTTGAGCAGGATGTGCAATTTACGCGAAACGCCCGCCGTATTGATGGACAATTTCTTGCGGATGCTGGCCAAAGCCGGCGAGGCGTAATCCTGTATATGTCCGAATTTATCGAGAATGCGATCAATGTCGCGCACTATCTGCGGAAAAGTGGCGGTGTCGGCTGCGGCGGCTGCCAAGCAAGGGTATGGCGATTTGAAGTCTTCGTCGTCTTTTATAAAAAATCCTACCACGCGTTGCAGGCTGTCCAGCGTGCGTTTCAAATCGAAGAGTTCGGCTTCGTCCATCCAGGTGCCGACGATGCGAATGCGTTGCAGACTTTCTCGCAAATCGAAGGCTTGCCAGTCGGGGAAATGCAGTTCTTGTTGCAGAATGCGAAGAAATTCTTCCCCGTACGACAACTCGCGTTCGATGTCATCTATTTGGTCGAGAAAAACGATTTTTTCCACTTTTTCCATGCCTAAGGGGCTGGTACAAAGGCTCTTTAAGATTGAGCGAATCTGGTCGAATCCTAATTTTGCTTCGTAATTCTGTGGGTATATCATAAGAGATGTTACAATTCTGAAAAACAGTTGCAAATGTAGAGATAATTTTTGTACCTTTGCGCAATTTTAAAACTTTTCAAAAACAAAACTTACTATGAAGAAATTTTTTGCCCTTTTGATGATCGCTGCTGTTTCTTTTGGGGCATTTGCTCAGGATGAAGCTCCTGTTTTGTCTGAAGGACAACAGGCCAAAGTAGCTGGTAACGAGGCTTACAACAACAAGGATTATGTAACCGCCATCGCTGAATACGAAAAATATCTGGCCAGTGGCGAAGAAGGTGTAGCCGACGATTTGTACACCCTTAACCTCTACGAAATGAGTTTTTATTATGCCGGTAATGCTTTCCTCCGTGCTAAGGATTACAACAAGGCTTACGAATATTTTGTAAAGTTCGAAAAATTGGGTCGTTCTGATACGCCTACCGATTGCCGCTTCCAATACAACTACGCCAATACGGCCAACAAGTTGGACAAGGATGCTGAAGCTTTGGCTCTCTATCAGAGATGTATCGATATCGATTGCAACAAGGACGCTTGCTATTTCGCCATCGCTCAGTTGCATCGTAAAGCTAACAAGATTGACGAAATGAAGTCTGTATTGGCTTATGGTTTGGATTCTTTGGGTCAGGCTGGCAACAAATATTATTCTAAGATGTTGTTGCTCTTCCAGGTTCAGGAATTGAAAGAAGCTACCGAAGTGATGAAGAAAGCTCAGGATTTCGCTCAAAAAGCTTCAGGTGCCGACATCAATACTTATCTGACCAACATGTCTCAGGCCACCAAATTGTACGAAGAAGTGATTCCTATGTACGAAGAAGTATTGAAATACCCCGGTGTTGACGACAAGACCAACGCCAACGTTTCTAAGGCCAAGAGCAGCATCGAAGTTTGCAAATCAAGTATCGAAGCTTACGAAGCTTATCGCAAGACCATCAAGAAATAAATTTGAATTGACATTATAAGAAATCGTCTCAGGCTTTCTGGGACGATTTTTTGTTTGATAAAATGTTCGCTATGAAAAGATTAGTAATCGCATTTGCATTCCTCTTTTCCTTGAATGTGCTGGCGCAAGAAATCAAGGAAGTTGAAATAGAGGGTATGATGTTTCAATCTATGACGCAGTCTGATCTGACCCTTGCTGTGAACGTGCAGAAGATCAACGAATTGGGCAAGTATTATGCTTTGAATATGCAATGGGTGAATGCTGCCGGCACTCCCGTTCAGGTAAATTCATATGATGATATCAAAATGACGATGCTTCAAGGTAATGGACAGAATGCTCAAGAACTGCCTGTAAAGATGTACACGCGCGAAGGCTATCTTCAGGCCATCGAAGCTCGTTTGCAAAAAACGCGACGAATGAGTGCGTTGGCTTCTACTTTGTCCGTTGCAGAAACGGCGGCCAAACCTGAGAGCGATGTGCTGGATGTTCTTATCGATGTAAAAGCTGAGGCCAAAGAGCAAGAAAATCTTAATGAAATGCTCGCCTACGAGGATGACGAACTTACCCAAGGCTATCTGACGCCTTGTGTTTTGGCTGCCGGCGAAACCAAGTTGGGTTATCTTATGTTCGAACGTCAAAAAGGCAAAATCTTGCACATCACGGTCGAGGTTGACGGACGTTCGTATCAATTTGTTTGGAAATAAGTTCTTGTTTGAGAATGATTTTAAGGCCAGCGTTTTTCCAGACGTCTGGCCTCTTTTTTGCTGATTTGGATGACGGCTCCGTGTTTTTGTTCGCTGAAATTGCTGCGCGTCATGACGCCTTTGTCAAAGTTGCCGATGGGCGTGTAATGGATAAAGTCGCGGGTTTCGGTGAAGCCGAAGTTGTGCGGATTGATACGGTAATTGTCGTGCATCACCACCCAGCAATCTTGGCCGATGCGTTTCCAGCAATTGGGCGCCTCGTGACCTCGGCGCACGCCATCGTAATAGTTGTCGTCCATGCGATAGGGGCCGGTGATGTTTGTTGCCGTGGCGTGTTTGATGGTGGCCGTGCTTTCGTGCGATACATAATACAGATGGAAAATGCCATCGTGTTCCATGATGTCGCTGTCGATGACGCTGTATTTGCCTTCGGGCGCTTCGAACAAGAGTTTTGGCAGGCTTTCCATTTGCGTGAATTCGTCGTTCATGTATACATAATATATACGGTTGATGCCCTTTCCTTTGCGGGAAGTGAAATGTAACATCAGTTTGCCGGCTTGCGTATCGTAGACGATTTCGGGTGCCCATACGCAGCCCACTTCACTCCATTCTCCGCCCAATTCCTGAAAATTCAATCGCGTGCAAGACCAATGAATCAAATCGCGCGAGCGCATCAGCACCAGGCCTTTGTTGTTGCCCCAACCATAGCGTTCTCCGTCGCGTTCCCACTGCGTGTCGCGATAGCCTTCTCTTTGTCCGAATACATGCAAATCGGTCATAGCCAAGTAGAAATAACCATTGGGTGCGCGGTAGATATGCGGATCGCGAATGCCTTTCTGGTTGGCGATTTTTGCTCCGTCAATGATGGCGCTGTCTTTGTTCAGTGCGTGAAATGCGTAGCCGTCGTAGCTGATGGCCATGTGTAATCCGTGATCGGCATCTTTGTGATACACCATCAAGTAGGCTGCCATGTTCTTTTCGTTGTTGACAGCTTGGTTTTTTTTCGCGAAGCTTGGCATCGTCAGGCAAAGACAGCATGCAAGCAAGAAGTATAATTTTTTTCTCATCTTTGGTCTTGATTTTACGCGCACAAATTTATTAGAATTTCTCATAAAATAACACTACATTCGCTACTCATAGCAATTTGACGATTATGAAAAGATACGCAATCTCTTTGCTGGCTATGTTGCTGGCTTTCTGTCTCGATGCGCAAGCGCAATGGCAACCCGATTTGGGCGATGGCACCTACAAGAATCCTGTCATTTTTGCCGACTATTCCGATCCTGATGTTATTCGCGTGGGCGATGATTATTGGATGGTGGCTTCCAGTTTTACTTGTATGCCCGGCATTCCCGTGTTGCATTCCTACGATTTGATCAACTGGACCATTGTGAACCACGTCTACGACGGACTTCCTTTCGATAAATACCAAAAGCCGGCGCACGGCGAAGCTTCCTGGGCGCCCTCTATCCGTTATCACAAGGGAATGTATTATGTCTATTTCTGTACGCCCAAAGATGGTTTGTTTGTGGCGCGAAGCAAAGATCCTCGCGGAAAATGGGATTTGCACCACATGGTAGATGTGGAAAAATGGGAAGATCCTTGTCCGCTTTGGGACGATGATGGTCAGGCTTATTTGGTACATAGTATTCACCGCGGAGGCCCGGCCATTATTCATAAAATGTCGCCCGATGGTTTGCGTCTGCTCGACAATGGCGTCACCGTTTATCATAACGAGGAAATTAATCCGGTGCTCGAAGGTATGAAGTTTTGCAAACGCAATGGCTGGTATTATATTTTTGCGCCGGCAGGTGGTGTGGAAACGGGCTGGCAAAGCGTTCTTCGTTCGCGCGATATTTATGGACCTTACGAAGCACGCAAGGTTTTGGCCGAAGGCAATGGCATCAATGGTCCGCATCAGGGTGGCCTGGTGGAAACCCAGACCGGCGAATGGTGGTTTATGCATTTTCAGTCGCGCGGTATTTACGGACGCGTGTGTCACTTGCAGCCTGCGCAATGGACTTCCGACGATTGGATCGTGATGGGCGAAGATCCCGATGACGATGGTGTGGGTGCGCCGGTGCTTACTTGGACTAAGCCTAATGTGGGCAAGACTTATCCTATCTGCAATCCTCAGACTTCCGATGACTTTTCTTCCAAGACTTTGGGCAAACAATGGCAATGGCAGGCCATGGAACAATCTGCTTGGTATTCCTTGAAAGCGCGTAAAGGTTTTATGCGTTTGTTCGCAAATAGCTGTCCTTCCGAAAATGGTAATCTGTATTATGCCGGCAATCTCTTGTTGCAGAAAATTGCGGCGCCTTCTACCACTATGGAAACTTATCTCGAATCGAATTTCGAAAAGATAGGCGAACGTGCCGGCTTGGTCGTGATGGGCAATGCTTATACCTATATTGCTTTGGTTCAGACTAAAAATGGAAAAGAAGTGCAAGTGGTTTCGGGTAAAAATGACAAATTTCCGGTGATACTTCAGGTTTTGGCTTCGGCTCCTGTATCTCAAGATCATATCTACTTACGTGCCATCGTGGGATCCGATCAGCGTTCTCGCTTTGCTTACAGTCTTGATGGTAAGCATTTTATTTCTTTGGGTACCGATTATCCCATTGCGCAAGGAACTTGGATTGGGGCAAAATATGGTATCTTCTGTTCGTCGCCGAATATTGTTCAGGCTGGTGGCTTTGCCGACTTTGACTATGTGAAGCTTGAAGCTTTGTGATAATGAATAAACTGCGGCGCCCTTTGCGATATTGGGGCTCGGTCATGTACTACCTGTACACTCCCTTCGCCCCAAATCTTAAGGCCGCCACATTTCATCCATTCTGACAAAGCTTCGAAAAAAGTGGTGCGCTTTGTGATAATGGCGAACGGCGGAGCCCTTTGCGATATTGGAGCTCGGTCATGTACTACTTGTACACTCCCTTCGCTCCAAATCTTAAGGCCGCCACATTTCATCCATTCTGACAAAGCTTCAAAAAAAGTGGTACGTTTGATTCATGGCGAACTGTGACGCCCGCTTCGGCTGCGTCCTCGGTCATTTGCGAAAGCAAACTCCCGTCGTCCTCGCCTCGCGGCCGCCACATTTCATCCATTCTGACAAAGCTTCAAAAAAAGAGGTGATGCGCTTTGTGATAATGGCGAACTGTGACGCCCGCTTCGGCAGCGTCCTCGGTCATTTGCGAAAGCAAACTCCCGTCGTCCTCGCCTCGCGGCCGCCACATTTCATCCATTCTGACAAAGCTTCGAAAAAAAGTGGTACGTTTGATTCATGGTGACAAAGACGAGATCGTTTCCTTGCGATGCAGTCGACAATACTTGGAAGCTTATGGCGACAATGCCGAATTGATGGTGGTGGAAGGAGAGAACTACATGATAAGCAAGAAATTGGACGAAGTGAAAGGCCTGGTGGTGGATTTCTTCGTTTCTTTGCAGGCGCAATAAGAGAGAGTTGCGTGTATGAAAAGCGTTGCGGCCACCAACCGGAGGTTGGTGGCCGCAACGCCTTATAAATCCCTGTCTTTAAATTCTTTAATCGTTCATCGATAGCAGGAATTCTGCATTGTCTTGGGTTCTTTCCAGGCGCGTTTTCAAGAATTCCATGGCTTCGATGGGGTTCATGTCGGAAAGATGGCGACGCAAAATCCACATACGGTTGAGGGTGGTGGCATCGTGCAGCAAATCGTCGCGACGCGTGCTCGAAGCCAGCAAATCTACCGCAGGATAAATGCGCTTGTTAGCCAAAGTTCGGTTCAATTGCAATTCCATGTTGCCCGTTCCCTTGAATTCTTCGAAAATAACGTCGTCCATTTTGGAGCCGGTTTCGGTAAGTGCTGTGGCGATAATGGTAAGACTACCACCATTTTCGATGTTACGGGCGGCACCGAAGAAACGTTTGGGTTTATGCAAAGCGTTGGCATCCACACCACCGGAAAGCACTTTACCCGACGCGGGCGCTACCGTGTTGTAAGCGCGAGCCAGACGCGTAATGGAGTCGAGCAGAATCACTACATCATGACCACATTCCACCATGCGTTTGGCTTTTTCCAAAACGATGCCGGCAATTTTTACGTGATGATCGGCAGGTTCGTCAAAGGTTGAAGCCACCACTTCGGCATTCACGCTGCGAGCCATATCGGTTACTTCTTCGGGACGTTCGTCGATAAGCAAGATAATCATGTACACCTCGGGATGATTGGCCGCGATGGCATTGGCAATGTCTTTCAACAAGACGGTTTTACCGGTTTTGGGCTGAGCTACAATCAATCCACGCTGGCCTTTGCCGATGGGCGAGAACAAATCGACCACGCGCACCGAACTGTTGGCGAATTCCTTTTTGCCGCAAAGGTTGAATTTTTCGTCGGGGAAAAGCGGTGTCAAATGATCGAAACTCATGCGGTCGCGCACGAAAGAAGGCTCGCGTCCGTTGATACTTTCCACGCGTACCAAGGGGAAATATTTTTCACCTTCTTTGGGAGGACGGATGGGGCCTTTCACCATATCGCCGGTGCGGAGACCGAACAATTTGATTTGCGATTGCGATACATAAATATCGTCGGGCGAAGCAATATAGTTGTATTCTGCCGAGCGCAAAAAGCCATAGTTTTCGGGCATGATTTCCAAACATCCGCTACCCATCAGAATGCCGTCGAAATCGTACAATCGCTCTTCCTGCTGCGGACGATTCTGCGCCTTGTGGTTGGGATTGTACATCGGGTTGTTGGGATTGTTGATGTTGGCGTTATAATTGGGCGTTCCCGGCTGATGACGCTGACGACGTTGATCCTTGTTCTGCTTTTGGTTCTGGTTGTCGCGATTTTCCTTGGGGCCCAGACCGGCCATGCGACGAGCTTCTGCCAAGGTGTCTTCTGCCAGATTTTCAGATTTGACAGCGCTTTCTTCGGCCGAGGCTGATGCTTTGTTTTCTTCGATAGCTTTGTTTTCGGCAGCCACTTTGTTCTCTTGCGAAGCATTGTTTTCCTGCGCGGTCTTTGCGTTTTCGGCTACAACTGCTTCTTCGCTGTTTTCAGTCTTGGCAGCTTTGGGTTTGCGACCACGTTTTTTAGGAGCAGGCGCAGCGGTATTTTCTTGTTTTTCAGCGGCGTTTTCCGATGGCTTAGCCGTTGGTTCAGCTACTTTTTCTGCGGTTTTTTCAGCAACTTTTTCGGTAAGCTTTTCTGTGGCGATGTCGTTATCCTGGCTTTTGCTAGCGTTTTTAGCCTTCTTATTGCCGTTGTCCTGTTTGGGCTTCTGCTCTTGTTTGGGCTTTTGCTCAGCAGCAGGCTCAACTTTTTCAGGCTTTTCAATCTTTTCGGCAGGCTTTTCTTTAGCCGTTTCCGTTACAGACTCTACTTTCTGATTGACAGGTTTTTGGATACGCTTGCGCTTGGGACGTTCTTCCTGTGTTTTGCCCGAGCGGTTGGCAGCAGCCTGCAAAGCTTGCTCGTCCAGGATGGCATATACTAATTTGTCTTTCGAGTTGAAATCAACCTTGGTCAGGTTCATCGATTTAGCCAACTCAACCAATTCTTGCAAACTCTTTTCTCTGAGTTGCACAATGTTCAAAAAAGGCATATAAATAAAAATGTTACTTGATAATGATAACGGGTCGAATGCCCATTATGGCTTGAGGATTGTCATTCCTTGTGGAATTCGAGCGCAAAGATAATATCAAATTTTAATTTTTATGCAGCAATCATACTTTTTCTGCAGAACAATCTTCGATGAATATCCGATATGTCAGCCAATTTTCGTTAGGAAGCGAAGTTTTTCTCTGACGATTTGTCAGAAAAACTGACAGAGTGGGAGGGCGCAGCGCAGAGAAAAGTTTTGGCACGGCATTTGATTAATGAAAGACGTTTTTGAAAAAATCGATTTCCGATAAAGCGCCATAAAGTGCGGGCCTCATGCAGGCTTATATTAATAAGGTAGTCGATGAAACAAATTTGAAAGTAATTAGTAACAAATAAAAATTTAGAACAATGGGAAAAATTATTGGAATTGACTTAGGAACTACTAACTCATGTGTAGCCGTTTTGGAAGGTAGCGATCCTGTAGTAATCGCTAACAGCGAAGGTAAACGTACCACTCCTTCAGTTGTGGCTTTTGTGGATGGTGGCGAACGTAAAGTGGGCGATCCCGCTAAGCGTCAGGCTATTACCAACCCTAAGAAGACTATTTCTTCTATCAAACGTTTCATGGGTGAAAAATTTGATACCGTTAGCACCGACATCAACCGTATGGCTTACAGCGTGGTTCGTGGCGACAACAACACGCCTCGCGTAGATATCGACGGAAGAATGTATACGCCTCAGGAAATCTCTGCCATGATTCTGCAAAAGATGAAAAAGACGGCCGAAGATTATCTGGGTCAGGAAGTGAACGAAGCTGTTATCACCGTGCCTGCTTACTTCAACGATGCACAGCGTCAGGCTACCAAAGAAGCTGGTGAAATTGCCGGTTTGAAAGTTCGTCGTATCGTGAACGAACCTACCGCAGCTGCTTTGGCTTATGGTTTGGACAAGAAGAATGCCGATATGAAGATCGCTGTATTCGACCTTGGTGGTGGTACTTTCGATATCTCTATCCTTGAATTGGGTGACGGCGTTTTCGAAGTGAAATCTACCAACGGTGATACCCACCTCGGTGGTGACGATTTCGACCAAGTAATCATCGACTGGTTGGCTGCTGAATTCAAGAACGACGAAGGTATCGACTTGCGTCAGGATCCTATGGCTTTGCAACGTTTGAAAGAAGCTGCCGAAAAGGCCAAGATCGAGTTGTCATCATCAACTTCTGCCGAAATCAACTTGCCTTATATCATGGCGGTGAACAATATGCCTAAACACTTGGTTAGAACTTTGACCCGCAGTAAGTTCGAACAATTGGCCGACCGTTATATCCAGGCTTGTGTGGAACCTTGCCGCAAGGCTCTTTCTGATGCCGGTATGAAGGCTTCCGATATCGACGAAGTAATCTTGGTGGGTGGTTCTACCCGTATTCCTGCTATCCAGGCTTTGGTGGAAAAATTCTTCGGCAAGACTCCTTCTAAGGGCGTAAATCCCGACGAAGTGGTAGCTGTAGGTGCTGCTATTCAGGGTGCTGTGCTCACTGGCGAAGTTACCGACGTACTTTTGCTCGACGTAACGCCTCTGTCGCTCGGTATCGAAACCATGGGTGGCGTGATGACCAAGCTTATCGAAGCCAACACCACTATTCCTACCAAGAAATCTGAAACCTTCACCACCGCTGCCGACAACCAGCCTTCTGTGGAAATTCACGTATTGCAAGGCGAACGTTCTATGGCTCGCGACAACAAGACCATCGGTCGTTTCCACTTGGATGGTATTCCTGCTGCCCGTCGTGGTGTGCCTCAGATTGAAGTGACTTTCGACATCGATGCCAATGGTATTTTGAATGTGTCTGCTAAGGATAAAGCCACCGGTAAGGAACAAAGCATCCGTATCGAAGCTTCCAGCGGTCTTACCGACGCCGAAATCCAACGCATGAAGGACGAAGCCAAGGCTAATGCCGAAGCCGATGCCAAGGAAAAAGAACGTATTGACAAGCTCAACCAGGCCGACTCTACCATCTTCCAGACCGAAAAGCAATTGGAAGAATTGGGCGACAAGTTGCCTGTCGATGCTAAGTCGCAGATTGAAGGTGCTTTGGCTAAGTTGAAAGAAGCTCACAAGAACCAGGATATTCCTGCCATCGATGCTGCTATGGCCGAATTGAATCAGATTTTCCAAGCTGCTTCTCAGGCTATGTACAACCAAGGCAATCAGGCTAATCCCGGTGCTCAACCCGGTGCCGACTTCTCAGGTTTCAATGGCGGTGCTCAGCCCAACAACGACAACAAAAAGAACGACGGCGACGTAACCGACGTCGATTTCGAGGAAGTGAAGTAATCATCAACTTCTGCATAAATGAAGCGAAGCGTGCGGCCCGCAGGGCCGCACGCTTCCTGTTTTACAAAGGCGCTTCTGACCAATTGTTATCCTCTCGCTTCGTCAAACTTGGCTTTCATGGTGGGGTTGTTGCGCGTAAGTTTCTTGATGCTGAGGGCTTCGGCTTTGTCGTTGGCCAATCGTAGGTTGTTTTCGGAACCGAGCAGCGCGGCCTTGATTTTTTGCAGATGATCGATGCTCTTGTCAATTTCTTCTATGGCTTTGTGAAACTTTTCACTGGCCAATCGGTAGTTGTTGGCAAACTTCTCTTTGAAGTCTAAAAGCTGGTTCTCAAAATTAGTCACATCGATAGATTGACTCTGAGCGATAGCCAGTTGCTGCTTATATTCCAGGCTCTTTTTTGATGTCTGTACCAAAAGAGAAATAATAGGCAAGAAAAATTGCGGACGGATAACATACATTTTGTCGTAGCGATAAGAAACATCGACAATACCGCCATTATATAGCTCGTTGTCGGGCTCCAACAAAGATACCAGTACGGCAAATTCGCATTTTTTAGCCCTGCGGTCGGCGTCAAGTTTCTTGAAGAAATCTTCGTTTTTGTGCTTGGTGGCCGTTTCGTCGGCTTCGTTTTTCATCTCGAACATGATGGACACATACTCCGTGCCATCAGCTGCGAAATCGCGAAAAATAAAATCGCCTTTGCTACCGCTCGATGCATCGTTGTCTTTTTCGAAATAAGCAAGAGGCATCATGGGACGCATCATTTGGTTGAATTGGGTAGAACAATGAATTTCAAGCGTTTCGCCTATCATTTTGGTCGACATGCGAGTCTTCAGATCTTTGTAGTAATCAACCTGTTCTTGAGCGGTTTTTAGTTTTAGTTCGTATTGCTCCTTGATGTTCTTTTCGTGTATGGCGGCCTTTTGCTTGTCAAGCTCGGCATTGGCTTTAAGTTGGGCAATTTCGGCATTTTTCCCTTGGATGTTTTCTTGCGATTTTCGCTGTTCTTCCATTACGGCAATTTTTATCTTGCTGTCGTTTTCTTTGATAAGACTTTGAAGATGAGCTATTTCCTTGTCTTTGTTTGCTATGGCCAATGTGAGTTCAGAGCTTTTCTTCTCTTCGATGTTCTGGAGTTGCGTTTGCAGACGAGCAATGGCGGCCTCTTTTTCGCTGATGGTAAGGTCTTTTTTGTTCAATTCATTTTGATGAAGCTTTTCGGCCTTGGCGGCATTGAGTTGCTCGTTTGCTTTATGACGGTCGTTCAGTTCTGCCATGCGACGTTCTACTTCGGCGTTGAATTCCAGGTTTTTAACCTGATTGACGATGAATGCGTAGTCGGCTTCGTCTACGGTGAATGCTTTTTGGCAGTTGGGGCAAATTAATTCTTTCATGAGAAGCTTATGTTTTGATGCTTGATTATTCGAAGTTGATATAGTGTAACTCGCAGAGCGAAGCGGGCGAGAGTGAGGTGCTATCGGCATGCGCGGCATTTTTCTGAGGCGACTCGAGATGAAAGCGGAGGAAAAGCGCGTGTTTGCCGCTCAGTCGGGCGATTTTTGGAACGCGTGCACTGAGGCTGATAAGTTGATTTTGAGGCAGTTTGTCGCTAATGTTGATGCGGCCCACTTTTACGCCATTTTTCTGCGGGTTGCCGATGAAAATATCGATGTGACCATTTTGTCCCAGTGGAACGAGTTCGAGCTTCAGGCGCAAGGATTTATCGCCATGACAAGCATCAAAATTGAAATACTTGTAGCCTACGACGGAAGCTTCGGTATTGAAAACCACCGGGTTGTGGCTGCCGCCCTCCACGCGAACAAAATCCGAATCGCGGCCAGAAGCTATGTAAGAGCCAAAGAAAGTCTTTCGAGGCCAATTGTGTTCGGCCGGACGAGGAGAAGTGTAGTAGCAAGCTATGCCGACTTCGTATTTTTTGTAAGGGTCAAGTCCTTCTGTATCAAATCCTTCTGAGTTGTATTCGCCTTCGCTGATGAAAACTTTTCCGTCGTGCACGCTTACATCGATGGGAGCCACCATGGCCTGGCGCGAATATTCATCCTTGCCCGTCTGACGATGATAGAATACCCACCATCGATCTTTTATCTTGACGATGCTGCCATGTGTATTGCCGTTGGGGCAAGCCGTGAAAATAGTCTTGCCGGAAGCATTCGTGTCGCGAGCGCGTCCGTCGATGATGGTGCCGCCATAGGTGTAAGGGCCGAGTGGCGCATCGGCGTAAGCGTAGGCTAAGGTGTAATTGCTTTGTGGCAGGCCGAAATCGCCATCGGCCGTCCATCTACTGTAGATGAATACATACTTGCCTTCGATTTTTCTGATGGACGAAGCCTCGAAGAAACGGAAAATATTGTCCTGGTTCTTGCTGGGAATCATGTCTTTAACGATGCTTGTGCCCGGCTTGACACTGGCCATGGTGTTAGGGTCGAGCTCGGCCGCCCAAGAAGTGTTGATGCCCCAATAACCATACACGCGACCATCATCATCGATAAATACGGCGGGGTCGAAATCCATGCAGCCTTCCGTGCGGCGAGGATCGACAGAACTCCAATTACAAACTTCGAAAGGTCCGTCCGGACGCGCCGACTTGGCCACCATATTCTTGCGTCCACCGGCTTGGTTGTTGGGGTAGAGGTAATAAGTCTTGCTGCCATCACCGTTTGTAACTTCGCGAATATCAGGCGCGTATAGGACATCACCACGGCCATCTTCTCGGAAATTTTTCCCTTGTGCATCTCTTTTCGATTCGAAAATAATGCCATCGTAGCGCCAAGAGTTGAGGCTGTCTACATCGGCCGACCAAAGCGCCAATTCTCTGCCGCAGTAAGCGTCTTTCAAACTATCGTGCGAACCATAAAGATATACGCGCTGCTTTCCAGGACGATCCGGATCGTCAAAAACGTAAGGTTCGCCGTCGGGAATGAACTCCCATGCAGGAAGAATAGGATTGACGGCGCCCGCGGATTGCATGAAACTGCAGACAATCAGAATAATGCTATATGCGTAAATGCAATATTTTGTCTTTGTGTTCATTTTTACAATAGTTTTAATTAAGCTAATGTGCGAAAATACGAAAAGATTTTATAATCAAAGTGGGCTTTTTGCGACAAATTTTGCTGAAAACTTTGTCTTTGTAGTGTTTATAAATGTTTAAAAGAGATACTGAAAGGTTAATAAATGTAAATAAATAATCAACTCAAATCGAATTTGTTAATTATTGATAAAATATCTAGCGAAATAAACAAAAATTAAGGAAGATTATCAAAAATTAAGAAATAGAGCGATGGCTGCATCAGCAATTGCATTAACTTTGCATCACGAATAATAACTCATATAAATTTTACACAAGTGTCTAACATAGAGGAGAATAACACTTTTTTGGTGGAAGTGAGTTGGGAGGTTTGCAACCGAATCGGCGGTATTTATACCGTGCTGTCTACCCATGCTAAGCAATTGGGCAAGACTTTAGGCGACCAACTTTGCTTCGTCGGACCAGATATCGAAAAAATCTATTGTCCCGATCAGCCCAATCCTTTGTTTTCGGAAGAAAGTACGCCGCTCGATGCTTGGCGCGACCAATTGTCGGATACCTTATTTAAAGTAAGAACTGGCCGTTGGAATGTGCCCGGTTCGCCTTTGGCTGTGCTGGTGGATTTCCGTCCCTATTACGACTTGAAAAACCAGATCTATTCACAAATGTGGGATTGGTTTAAGGTGGACTCATTGCACGAATATGGCGATTATAGCGAAGCTTGCATGTTTGCTTACGCCAGTGGTGAAGCGATCAAGTCGATGGTGGATTTTAAACAAGCTAAGTTGGGTAAAAAGGCCAATAAGACTGATTTTATCGCCCATTTCCATGAATGGACATGCGGCATGGGTTTGCTGTATCTCAAGCATTTTAAACCCGAAATTGCCACAGTTTTCACCACGCATGCAACGTCTATCGGTCGTTCTATTTGTGGTAACGGCAAGGCTTTGTACGATTATTTGTCGGGATACAATGGCGATCAGATGGCGCGCGAGTTGAATATGGAAGCCAAGCATTCTTTGGAAAAAACGGCTGCGCAAGTGTCGGATTGTTTTACCACGGTGAGCGATATTACCGCTTTGGAATGTACGCAATTGCTTGATAAAAAGCCCGATGTGGTAACGCCCAATGGTTTCGAAGACGATTTTGTTCCGCCGGCACATAAAGCCGATAAGGCTCGTTCCATTGCTCGTGCCAAATTGCTCGACGTGGCCGAAGCTATTTTTGGTTATGCTTTGCCCGAAGATACCATGTTGGTGGCTACCGCAGGTCGTTACGAATATCGCAACAAGGGTTTGGATGTCTTCATCGATAGTCTGAGTCTTTTGCAGGAAAAATTGCAATCGGAAAGCTTGAATCGTCCGGTGGTAGCTTATGTTTTGGTGCCCGGCAATGTGAGTGCGCCTCGTCAGGAAGTGTTGGATCGTCTGATGGAACAGGAAGAAGTTTCGCAATTGCGTTATGGTCGTCGTGTGCGTCAGGTGGCCAGCGAAATGGACGTGCAGCACATGAGCATCAAAGAGCCCATCTATCATCCTTACAATTCGCATTGGATGCATTATATCGAAGAGGATAAAGTGCTGAATGCCATTAAGTCGCGAGCTTTCGGCAATACGCTTTCGGAAAAAGTGAAAGTGATATTCGTGCCTTGTTATCTGCATGGCAACGACGGCATTTTCAACATGAATTACTACGATTTGTTGCAAGGTTTCGATTTGACGGCTTTCCTTTCTTATTACGAACCATGGGGTTACACGCCGCTGGAAAGCATCGCCTTCTCCATTCCTACCATCACCACGTCCTTGTCGGGTTTCGGTGTGTGGGCGTCGCAGCTCAGTGCCGATGCAGAAAATATTGCCGGAGGCGTGGCCGTTATCAAACGTTACGATGGTAATTATGCCGAAGTGGCCGAAAAAGCTGCGGAAACCTATTATCAGTTCTGGCACATGAATTTCATGGAAGCCGCTCAGGCTCGTAAAAAGGCTCGCAGTATGTCGCGCAAGGCGCAATGGTCGAAGTTTATCAAGCATTATATGGAAGCCTATAAATTGGCTCTGCAGCACCGTGATCTTCGTCTTTCGGAGAAATAATTTCTTGGAAATCAACTTATAAGAGAAGAATAATACATTTACATTAAATAACAAAAAATGAAAACAAAATTGTGTTCAAATCAACCTCAGTGGTCGGCCCTGAACGTTCAGTTGGCTTTGCCCGCAGGTTTGGAAAAAATGCAGGAAATCGCCTACAACTATTGGTGGACCTGGAATTACGAAGTGGTAGACTTGTATCGCAGTGTGGATGAGGCTTTGTGGACAGCTTGCAACGGCAATCCCGTGTTGTTCATCGAACGTCTTACCATTGCTCAATTGGAAGCTTTGGCTGCCGATGAAGTCTTCATGAAGAAATTGAACGACATTTATGCTAAGTTCCGCGCATATATGGACGTGGCTCCCCGTACCGATCGTCCCAGCGTGGCATATTTCAGCATGGAATATGGTATCTCTGAAGTGTTGAAGATTTATTCTGGTGGTCTGGGTGTTTTGGCCGGCGACTACATCAAGGAAGCTTCAGATTGCAATATCGATATGGTGGCTGTTGGTTTCTTGTATCGTGAAGGTTACTTTACCCAAGGTTTGACCATCGAAGGTCAGCAGATTGCCATCTACGAACAACAACAGTTCAACTCTCTGCCTATCAAGCAAGTGAAGAATGCCGATGGTAGCAACATGTTGTTCGATGTTCAATTCCCCGGTTACACCGTACACTGCAATGTATGGTTGGCTCAGGTGGGTCGCGTGAAGTTGTATTTGATGGATACCGATCATCCTTTGAACAGCGATTTCGACCGTCATATCACCGCTCAACTTTATGGTGGCGATTGGGAAAACCGTATGAAACAAGAATATCTCTTGGGTGTCGGCGGTATCCAGTTGCTGAATGCTTTGGGCATCAAGAAAGAAGTATATCACTGCAACGAAGGTCATGCTGCACTTATCAACGCAGAACGTATGGCCAACTTGGTTGCCGAAGATAAGTTGAACTTCTACGAAGCTTTGGAAGTGGTTCGTGCTTCAGCTTTGTATACTTGTCACACACCTGTACCTGCCGGTCACGACAGCTTCGACGAAGGTTTGTTCAGCAAGTACATGGGCTCTTATGCCGAAAAATTGGGTATCTCTTGGGCAGAAGTAATGGATATGGGTCGTGAAAATCCCGGCGATATCAACGAAAAATTCTCTATGAGTGTTTTCGCTTGCAACTGCTGTCAGGAAGTGAACGGTGTAAGCTGGTTGCACGGCGAAGTTTCCAAGAAGATGTTTGCTCCTATCTGGAAAGGTTATTCTCCCAGCGAATCGCACGTAGGTTATGTTACCAACGGTGTTCACCTTCCCACTTGGGCTGCTCCCGAATGGCGTCAATTGTACGAACGTACTTTCGGTCCTGAATGGATGAACGATCAGTCTAACTTGGAATATTACAAGAAAATCTACAACGTAAGCGACGAAGAAATCTGGGCTACCCGTCAATCTTTGAAGAAGCAGTTGGTAGAATATATCCGCGCCAAGTACAAAAACAACTGGTTGCAGACCCAGGGTGATCCTTCTCGTATCATGTCTATCCTCGAAAAGATCAATCCTAACGCTTTGATTATCGGTTTCGGTCGTCGTTTCGCTACTTACAAACGTGCTCACCTCTTGTTCACCGACTTGGAACGTTTGTCTCGTATCGTGAACAATCCCAACTATCCGGTACAATTCGTATTCACCGGTAAGGCTCACCCCGCCGACGGTGGTGGTCAGGGTTTGATCAAGCGCATTATTGAAATTTCGCGTATGCCCGAATTCCAAGGTAAGATTATCTTCCTTGAAAACTACGATATCGCTTTGGCAAAACGCCTTATCTCTGGTGTGGATATTTGGTTGAATACGCCTACTCGTCCTTTGGAAGCTTCAGGTACTTCTGGTCAGAAGGCCGAAATGAACGGTGTATTGAACTTCTCAGTACTCGACGGTTGGTGGTTGGAAGGTTACAAACCCGGCGCAGGTTGGGCTTTGACCGAAAAACGTACCTATCAGAACCAGGCTTTCCAGGATCAGTTGGACGCTGCTACCATCTATTCAATGTTGGAAAACGAAATCATTCCTTTGTATTACGCCAAGAACAGCAAGGGCTTCTCTCCCGAATGGATTCAGTACATCAAGAATTCTATCGCCAAGATCGCTCCCGTGTTCACCACCAAGCGTATGTTGGACGATTATATCGATCGTTTCTACACCAAGTTGGCTAAGCGTGCTGCTTATCTTTGCGACGACAACTATGCTAAGGCCAAGGAATTGGTAGTTTGGAAAGAAAAGATGGCTGCCGCATGGGACAAGATCGAAGTAGCCGAAGTGTCATTGCCCGAAGCTTTGGTAAACAATGCTCAGGTGGGTGAAGAACATCCTATCCGCGTTAGCTTGAACACTGCAGCTGCCGGCATCAACGCTGGTATCGGTGTGGAATTGGTTGTTGAAACCCAGGATGTTGATGGCAACTTGAAGTATGTTACCTACGAAATGAACCAAGTGAAGGCTGCCGAAGGCAAGATGGATTTCGAATTGACTTATCGTCTGAAGAAAGCCGGAGCATTCAAGTATGCTTTCCGTATGTTCCCCAAACACGCAGATCTGCCTCATCGTCAGGACTTCTGCTTTGTGCGTTGGTTCTAATTTTCAACGATATTTCTTTGCAGGGCGGGCTCGATTATTTCGGGCTCGCTTTTTTTTGTGCCCAGCGGTGATGTTTGGCTTTTCGGGGAAACTTTGTATCTTCGCCCTGCTTCTAATATGGCTAACAGATTTTCAGAAAGTTATGATAAAGTTGTACCAAGAGAATCCTAATCCCAAGCAGATTCAGCAGATAGTGGATGTACTGAAAGACGGAGGTTTAATCATATATCCTACGGATACGATTTACGCCATCGGTTGTGATATTTTCAATGCCAAGGCCGTGGAAAAAGTGTGTCAGATGAAAGGAGTTTCGTCGGCCAAGGCCAATCTGTCGTTCGTGTGCAAAGATTTGAGTCATATTGCCGAATATGCTAAGGTGTCGACGCCTGTATTCAAGTTGATGAAGCGTTATCTGCCAGGGCCTTATACTTTTATTCTGAATGGAAGTCATCAGTTGCCCAAGCTATTCAAGCAGAAAAAAACAGTGGGCATCCGCATTCCCGACAATGCTATTGCTTTGGCTATTGTGGAGGCTTTGGGCAATCCTTTGCTCAGTATGACCTTGAAGGACGATTATGACGAAGTGGAATATACTTGCAATCCCGAACTGATAGAAGAACGTTATGGCCGTCAGGTGGATCTGGTGATTGATGGCGGCATGGGCCAAATAGAAGCGTCCACGGTGATAGATTGCACCGTGGACGAGCCTATAGTAGTAAGACAAGGCTTGGGCGAAGTAGATTTCTAATCGGCCCAAGTTGTTGTTTTAGAGCACCAATTCGTTGCCGACTTTGCGTGCGCGGTCGGGCTTGTCCAAATCGATACCGATACCCAAACCGATTTCCACCAAAAGATTCCAACCGGCGCAGAGATAAGCGTAAGGCTGCATTTCGCCGCAGTCGGGCACGATGATGGTGGGGAAGGGAGTCTGCTTATTGGAGATGGCAATCACTTTACAGCCAACGCCTTGTTCCAATACTTCCTGAAATTTTTCGTATTCTTCTTCGATGGGATCGATCACAAATACCACATCGCAAGGTTTCATTACTTCTTCGATGCCGTGAACGGCGTAAGTGCCTTCCAGAAAATCAGATTTACGACGCGTGATTTCGTTGGTTTTCAAAGTCAATTCTTCGGCAACACCATCGTTGTAGCCAGAGAAATAAATGGTTTCGGCTTTCTTTACATAGTCTACAATTTCGGCAGGAATTTCCAGTGTGAGCGCTTGTTCCAACTTGTCGGCCAAGTCTTGCAATTCGGCCGTTTTGTCCCAACCTTGGATGTGCCAAAGGATAGATTCGTAGAACAAAGTCTGTTCAATCACACTCTTGGTGGCGGCAACCGCCTGTTCCCAACCGCAATTGAGTACATGAGTGGCTTTGCATTGTTTTTCCAACATGGTGTCTTCGCAGGCGGTAAGGCCGAAAACATCTTGCTTGCCGGCGTCGGTCAATTTCTTGGCCAAGAGTACCACTTCTTTGGTACGACCCGAGTTGGAAGCACAATAAACGCTGTATTTCGATAAATCGTATTCGTAAGATTGACGGCTGCCGTCGGTTTGGATATTCAAATCCATGCCCCAACGTTTGGCTTTTCTCATGGCGTTTTTGGCGGGGAAAATACGGCTGGAACCTTCGCCCGTCAGGAACAATTTCTTGCTTTCTGCAATCAGCTTGGCAGATGCTGCAGAAGCAGCGGGATCAAACTTTCTTACCGTAGCCACGGTATCCATCATTTCTTGTACCAATGCGTAATTGGCATACTTTTTGTCACTTAAGTTCATAGTAGTGAGAATTATAGTCTTTGTGATAAATTTTCTATTTCTTGTTTGAAAAGAGCGGTTTCTTCTCTCACTTGTTTGATAAAACTATTGTCTTCGAGCAAACCCACCGACGCAATCATTTCTTCTTCGTTGCGATAAGTGTTGCGACGATAAATGTTTTCGTAGTCTTTCTTGCGGCTGATATACACTTGCTGACAAACATATTCCTGAATGTCAATGGCTTTGTTGAGCAAATCCTGCCATTGTTCTTTGCTGATGCTGTCCACTTCGAGCAGATAACAGAGCGACAGATACGCGTGACGCAGTTTGTCGATGGTATATTTTTTCCAGATTTCGTCGTAACGATGGTGGATGTCGTCCCAAGAGGCTAAGCTGCCGTTCTTGATATCTTCGCGCAATTGGTCAAGGTCGCGGGTCATCATCAATTGGCCACCCAAATTGTTCCAACTCTTTTCGCGACGATCTTCCTTCAAGGCTTCCACCATGCTGTCGAAATGGTCTTGCGGGTGTTCTTTCAGATAAGCTAACACGTTACGGATGGCATAATAAATCAGCATGTCGCCGTAGGCATGATAGGCTTCGTACACCTTCAGGATGCGCACTTTGCGACGGCTTTTCTCCATGTCTTCGCCGAAAATTTCCAAAGCCTTGATGGCGTTTTTGTCTTGCAAAAGCGTCTTGCCCAGTTCGCGCAACGCCTTGTAATCGTAGTCTTCGAGACGCTTGCCTTGTTCCTGAATAGCGGCTTTGGCAGTCCAGATTTCCAGCAACTTACGTCCGGCAATCACTTCTTCCATGCTGTCGGGAGCGTAGGTGTCGAATTCGATATGCTGATGTTTGCGTTTGCGTTTGTCGCGACTCTGGTATTTCCATGAATTGCGGGCGAGCGCGTACATGTTGTACAACCACCAGAAAGCCGGCATCACTTCCAGTTCGTTGGTATGCGTATTGTTATTGACCAAAGAGAAAGGTAGTTTGATATCCATTTCCACGGGATAATCGGCCTTGCTCAAAAGGGTGAAGCTGGCAAAACGGCAGGAATGTTTCACGCTCGAACAAAGTCCCGGCCAGAATCCGCGTCCGGCTTGAATTTCGTTGTCGTTGGTACGGCTGTTGTGGTTGGATCCCAAAGTGGCACCGGCGGCAATATTGGTTTGACCTTTCAGCACGGCGGCCACCAGGAAAGAGTTGTTGTGATGTTGTTCGTGACCCGGGAAAATAAGACTGTGCAAAACCTCGCAGCAGGAAATGGTGGAGTTGTCGCCCAAAACGGTGTTGATAAGACGAGCGCCGTATTTCAAGTTGGAGTTGTTGCCCATAACGAAACGTACCGCGATGCACGAATAGAAAATATGACAGCCGTAACCCACGATACCATTCACCAACACCACGCCTTCGCCAATTTGCGTGGGCTCTTCCAAAGAAGAATTGATGGTGATGTTTTTCAGTTTGCTAGCCCCTTTGATGTAGCACGAACTGCCAATTTTCACATCTTTGATGATGGCTGAATTCTTGATGACGGTTTCTGTGCCCACCGTGCCATAATAACCACGACGGCTGTCGTAACGTTCTTGGGTGAGTTGCAAAAGCTTGGCTTGCAGTTCTTTATCGTCAATGTAACGGGCTTCCAAATAAGCGTCGGCGGCAATCATTCCATCGAAAGGATAGACTTTTCGACTGGCCGTTTCGTTCATCACTTCCACGGCGATACGCACTTTTTCCGGCTCGCCGTCTTTCACAATACCGTTGCCGAATTTGGAGTGATTGGTGCAGCACATCTCCTGAATATTGAACAAGATACACTTGTCGCCGATAATGTAATGCGTCAGGTAATGCACGTCGTGAATGGCCACGTAATTGCCGATGTCGCAAGAGTCGATCAGCGAGTTGGTGATGCCCACTTTCAGTTTTAAGTCGTGGTATTGCAACCAACCATCGCACATGTCGCCGATACGAACCAATCCGTAGAATTTATTGTTTTTGACCAACTTGGGTTCGAAATGATCGGTTACCAGGATGTTGTCCCAGTTGTCGGAAGTATTCTGGTTTTTTACCAAACGTTCAATTTCATCAAAACGCAGATGACGCCAGCCACTTTCGGGCTCTTGTACCTGTGTATCACGCAGATAATATTCGTTCATTCCGGCAGGAAGAAATTCACCTTCGATAAAGGGGACTCTTTCGTGTCTGTTAGGAATGAGAGTAACGGTATTTTCCATAAATGGCGATGTTTTATGACCCGCAAAGATAAAAACAAAGCGAAAAATCATGATAAGATTCTTCGCTTTTTTTAAGTGTCAATTTTATTTTTGACACTTTAGTACACGTTGAGGTTCAGTGGCTTATTTCAAACTGACAACGTAGGTTTTTCCTTTTTTCGTTTCAAAGTCGATGGTATAATAATCCTTTTTGGGCAAACTCAACAGCGGATGCTCGGCATTGTTTTGAATGTCAGACACTTCTACATAACCATAATAAGGATTCGGGTTTTCGCCCTTCGCGGTTTTGGTCTTGGCGCCTTGCACTTTCAGCGGAGCATCGTAGCGCAAGCGACAGTTGCCACCCAAGGTAGAATGAATGCGGGCCTGACTCAATTTGCCGTCTTTCCAGCTGATGTCCAATACGAATCCGCCGCGAGCCTTGATGCCTTTTATTTCACCTTCCGGCCAAATGCTGGGCAATGCGGGCAACAATTGCAAGAAACCGGCGTGGCTCTGCATCAGCATTTCGATGATACCGGCCGTGTAACCAAAGTTTCCGTCAATCTGGAAAGGAGAATGCGCGTCGAGCATGTTGGGATAGATGCCACCGCCGCCTTTGCCGCTCTTGTCGCCGAAACCAACGGGATTGAACAAATTTCTGACAATGATATTGGCATGATCGCCATCCAACAGACGGGCCCAAAGGTTGATTTTCCAGCCCATCGACCAACCGGTAGCTTCGTCGCCGCGGAGCTCAAGACTGCGCATACAAGCCTGGAACAATTCGGGCGTGGCATCGTAAGAAATCTGGTTGCCGGGATGCAAACCATACAAGTGCGATACATGACGATGATGAGGTTCGTATTCGTCGAAATCTTGTTGCCATTCTTGCAATTGCGCTCTGGCGCCGATACGGTAGGGCAGCAGTTTGTCCAATTGAGCCTGCAGCTGTCCGCAGAATTCCTGGTCGGTATCGAGGATTTCGCCGGCCTGGATACAACGACTGAACAATTCGCGGATCAAGCTCATATCCATGGTGCTACCCATACTGATGGCCGATTTGCGAGGCTTGCGCATGATGTGTCCGCTGGGATCGTATTCAAATTTTTCACCCGGCATGATAAAGGTGTTTTCGGGCGAGTTGCTGACGGGCGTTACCAAATAACCTTCGCCATTGTCAACCAACCATTCGGTCAGGAACTCGGCAGCGCCTTTCATGATGGGATAAGCTTTTTCGCGCAAGAAATCCACATCGCCGGTATAGAGATAATGTTCCCACAAATGACTGCAAAGCCAAGCCGGAGCCATGGGCCAATAAGACGAAGTGGGCGTACCATCGTTGGGATGCGTTTCGCGCCAGATAGAGCTGTTGTGGTGTGCCACCCAACCATTGCGTCCGTACATTTCTTTGGCGGTCTTGCTGCCCGATTCGGCCAGTTCTTCAATCATTTGGAAGAAAGGTTCGGCACATTCGCTCAGGTTGGCGATTTCGGCCGGCCAATAATTCATTTCGGCATTGATATTGAGTGTGTAACCACAGTTCCATGGCGGCATGATCTTGTCGTTCCAGATACCTTGCAGGTTCATGGCCTGGCCGCCGGGACGCGAAGCACTGATCATCAGATAACGACCATAATTGAACATCAAACTGACAAGACCATTGTCGTATTCTTTCCAGAAAGCAACGATGCGGTCGTCGGTAGGCAAGGCTTGTTGAGCGCTCTTGGCCGGCATATTGAACTGCACGCGACCGAAAAGGGCCTGATAATCTTGTTGATGTCTTTTCAGCAAATCTTGGTAAGAAGTGGCAGCAGCTTTAGCCAAGTCTTTTTCAACCAATGCTTTGGCGTCTTTCCCTTCGCGAGAAGGACTTTTCTTATAACCATTGAAACTGGTTTCAGAAGCCAGAATCAAGATGATTTCGTCGGTGTTGGAAATGCGCAAAGACTGGCTGCGGAACTTGTCTTTCGACTCGATAATCTCGAATGCAGCGTCGGGAGCGATGGCTTGCAAGCGGGTTTCGAAAAAGGTACCCATGCCATTGATCTGATCGCCATACAGCACGTCTTCCTTGTATTTGCGGCTGCCGTCGGCAAAGTAAAGTTCGGGATGACGGCCTTCGGCTTTCCACGATTTGATCATGGCATCGCTACGACGCTGACCATGGCCCGGACCTTGACCGCTCATTTGAACGATATGCTTTTCCTTGTCGATGCTGTAAGAAGTGGTGGGCTTGTGCGGCGAACTCAGTGCAACGCTGATATCCAATGCATTAGCTTTGTCGGCAGTGAGTTTCATCACGATAACATCGTCGGGATAAGAAGCGAAGATTTCACGACAATAATTCACGCCATTTTGCGTGTAAGTGATGCGCATCAAGGATTTTTCGATATCCAATTCGCGATGATAGTTGCTGATTTCTCCCTTCTGCAGGTTGCTGATATGCCAGTCGCCCAAGGGTTGATAATTTTCGTGCAGACGACCCAACCAGTGATAATGAACCAAATCGTAAGCTTCGGTATATTCGCCTTTCATCAGTAAATCGACCACTTTGTCGTAGGTGGGTTGGATGTTGTGAACTTTCCATACGGTGGCGGGTTCTCCGGTGTACAAGGTGTTGTCGTTCAGACGAATCAATTCTTCTTGAGCAGAACCGTAGACCATGGCACCCAAATGTCCGTTACCCAAAGGCAGGGCTTCGTTCCAGTTTTTGGCGTCGTCGTCGTACCACAAAAGGTGTTCCTTGTTTTCGGCGGCTTTCAAGCTGAGGCAGCAAAAGGCCGTCAGTAAGCACAAAAGATAGCTAAGTTTTCTCATACTTATTGCGTTAAATGTTGTCGGATTTTTGTAGCTGCGAATGTAATCAAAAGGCATCAAATTATCAAAATCTCTCGAAGCGGTCGATGATCAATCGTTGGGGCCCATTTCCTGCATGGGTTTTCTGTCGGGAGCCTTATAATCCGGGTTGAAGACTTTGCGTTGAGAATAGAGGAAAATGGCCGCCAAGATTGCGCCCAGCACATCGCAGATGGTGCACGACGACCAAATGCCGTTCAGGCCTTTCCATCCGAAGTTTTCGAAAATATTCGGCATGATGTAAATCATCGGAAGCAGGAAGAGCAATTGGCGTGAAAGGCTTACCACGATGGAAATCCAAGGTTTGTCGATAGACTGGAAAAAGTTGGAGTTGGTTACCGTGAAAGCGATGAAGGGGAACATCACCATCAGCAGCCGCATGGCGGGCGTGGCCATGGCAACCAAAGCTTCGTCCGACGAGAAAATTCGCGCCATCGTGCCGGGAAGCAGCACGGCAATCAGCGCGCCGATAAAGCCGATGACAACCGTAACACGCAAGGTTAACGTAAAAATTTCCTTGAGTCGTTCGTTTTTGCCGGCGCCATAATTGTATCCCGCGATGGGTTGCATGCCCTGACAAATACCTAATATAAATAGGAACAAGAAATTGACATAACTGTTGACAATGCCGTAAGCACCCACTGCCAAGTCGCCGCCGTAACGGATCAGTTGCGCATTGAGCAAAGCTACCACGCCGGCCGATGCCAAGTTCATCGAGAAAGGACTGACGCCGATAAGCATGATATTACGGAAGATGTATAATCTTGGTTTCCAGGCGTGTCTGCGAAAACGGATGAAAGATTTTCTGTCGATGAAGTGAGCCAGCGAAACCAATCCGCCGATGGTCATGGAAATGGTGGTGGCCCAAGCGGCTCCGGCAATGCCCCAATCGAAAATGAAGATGAAAATAGGGTCGAGGATGATGTTGAGGATGGCGCCTCCGGCCAAAATCCACATGGCTTTAACCGGATAACCCGATGCGCGGATCAATCCGCAGAGGTTGAAGGTGACGGTGGTCATAAACATTCCCGGCAACACAATATACATGTATTCGCGCGCGTACGCGATGGTTTCCGTGGTGGCACCAAAGGCCTGCAGGATATCGTCCATGAACAAATAACCGCAAGTGGTAAAACCGATACCAAGAATAAGGGTGAGTATCATGGAGTTGCCGACAATTTTTTCTGCCCAGTCGATGTCTTTGCGACCTAAAACGATGGAAAGTCGGGCGGAAGAACCGGCGCCCACCAACGATCCGAAGGCATGGATGATGTTCATGATGGGAAAAGTGATGGCCAATCCGGCAATTGCCAAAGCGCCAACGCCTTGTCCGATGAAAATTCTGTCCACGATATTGTAGACGGATGCGATAATCTGACTGATAACGGCGGGTAGGGCGTATATCCAAAGAAGTTCTTTTATGTTTCTGGTTTCCAGCTCTTTAGTTTTGTCAATCTGTGTGCTCATACGGCGTAAAAATCATCATGTTAAAATTGGCTGCAAAGGTAGGAATTTTTTGCGCTATTTGTGAAAATTGTTTTCGCTGCATGAAATAATACTAATTAGGCTTTTCCTTAACATTATTTAGCCGATGTTTAAGAAAACTGTGTAAGATTCTGCTTTACATTTGCGGCGTTTGGAAGAACAATAGTGTTCTTTCGGTCCTTTAAATTTTTATACCATGAAAAAAATGATTTTGGCTGCAGCTCTTGCTGGCGCAGCAGTGTTGAGCATGAATGCTCAGTTGTCTTTCAGTCTTAATGCCGGTATGGCAGACGATGCCCTGGTAAGTAAATGGACGGTAGATGGAAAAGACAAAACAGAGACAGAAAACATGTCGGGAGCTTATCTGGGATTTACCACTTCGTATGAACTGGTGCCCGGCATGGCTATCAACTCGGTGATGCAGATGAAGTATCTCTTCGACCGTGACGATGTGACGGCTACGCCCGGAACCACCAGAACCGAGGTGCAAGCGCGCAACATTCTCTCGCTTGAAATGCCTCTCCGAGCTTCTTATCGTTACGATTCCGGCGATGTGGGTCTCTTTGTCTATGCCGGTCCGGTGTTCGAGATTGGTTTGATTAACAACACGGTGACGCCAGCCGACGGCGACGATCCGAAGATTGTTAGCTATTATGGCGACAATGCACCCATGAAACGTTACGACATGCGTATGGGCGGTGGCGTCGGTATTATCTACAAGCATTTCATGCTCAAAGGTGGCTACGATTTCGGTTTGATTGACAGATCGAATCATGACAATGTCAGCATGCATACCCGCAGCTTGAAAGTGGGCTTGGGCTACACCTTCTGACGATGATAAATGGACGATGTAGATCGTCGGTGAATGCGGTTGTCCGGGCGCGACGCGCCCGGACAACCTTTTTTATTTCCACATTTTGTTTTGCGCCTTTGGAAATAAGTCCTACTTTTGCCGCTGTATATTTATTAGTTTTTTAAACACAATAACATGAAAAAGATTTTGCTCTCATTGGCCGTTCTGATGTCCGCTGCTTTCACGATGAATGCACAATTGTCTTACAGTGTCAATGTTGGTTACGCCAACCGCGCTACAGCTTCTAAAGTAATCTATGGCGATAATGAAAATATCACCAAGGATGCGATGGGCGGTTTTAATTTAGGTGTAATGGCCAGCTACGAATTGATGCCCAATGTGGCTGTGAATGCCGGTTTGCAATTCGACTTTGCTGCTAAAACCGAAAAGGATGAAATTTTTGGCATCGAAACCAAAGTGCGTACTTTGGCCAAGGATATCGAAATTCCTGTTCGTGCTTCTTATATGCTCAATTTGGGCGAAGCATCTGTCTTTGCTTATGCGGGTCCTGCTTTTGAATTTGGCTTGGTTAACAAGGCTGAAACTACTATCGATGAAACTTCTACCACCTTGAACGCTTATGGCGAAGATGGTGCCATGAGTCGTTTCAACATTTTGGCAGGTGCCGGTGTAGGCGTGTTGTATCACGATCTTTTCTTGAATGTCGGTTACGATTTCGGTTTGCTCGATCTTAATAAAAACGACAATAGTGCTTTGCATACCAGCGAATTGAAAGTAGGTCTCGGAATAAAGTTCTAAATTTTTTAGAAAAATATTTCAAAAAAGTTTTGCAGAACGAAAATTTGTTGTACCTTTGCAGCCGCAAACGACAAAGATAGTTTTGCAAATGCCCAGATGGCGGAATTGGTAGACGCGCTGGTCTCAAACACCAGTGGATTCACTTCCATGCCGGTTCGATCCCGGCTCTGGGTACAAAATGACAGCTGAGGAATTTAGAAGTTTCTTTGGCTGTTTTTTTTGTTTATAAACATACACACACATAAGAAACACTATTTTATTGATGATGAGAAGACTTAGTTTGTTTTTGATGGCCCTTGTATTTGGTCAGATAATGTTTGCGCAATCCCTTCAGACGGGGAACGATAGATTTTCTATCAAGGTACAGCCCATTATCGCTAATTATGTAGACAGAAGTTCCAATATTGATAATTTGAACCCCGCTACGCCTACGGGTATGAACTTTGCCATCGAATTTCCTTCGGCTCAACAACGTCCTTGGCAACAATATCTGAACAATCCTACCGTGGGTATGGGTATTACAACCCTCGATTTTGGTCACGACGAACGTATGGGACATGCCTATTCTGTGTATCCTTATATTCTGATTCCGGCCATTCGTCAAAAATCTCTGGAACTGGAAGTAAAGATTGCCGCCGGTTTGAGTATGGTGAGCGAGCATTGGTACACCCAAGAAGATACCAACCCCGATCATTATCACGATGCTACCACCAACACAACTTTCGGTAGTTATCTGAATGCTTATCTGAATGCGGGTCTCGATTTGAATATTCCCCTTTCGCGCAATTTGGCTCTCAATGCTGAAGCTGGTTATATACACATGTGTAACGGACGTACTGCCATGCCCAATGTGGGTGCAAATCTTTTGTATGGCGGTGTGGGTGTTGTGGCTACTATCAATCCCACCGAAAAAGTGGCGCCTGTTCATTTTCCCGATCGTCCTTACGGTTGGTGTCTGAACTTCACTGCTTCGGCCGGTACGCACGCGGCTGCCATTGCTGATGAACACAATTTCCTGATTTCATATCTGCATGCCGGAGCTGTTTATTACTTGAACAATTGGTATGGTGTGGGTCCTGGATTCGATCTTTTTTATAATGGCGCCGTTACCAACGAAACCGACCGCAGCTTGTATTGCAAGAATCATACCTACACCCTCAAAGATCAGATTCGTGGTGCCATTGTGATGAACAACGAATTTAAATTTGGCGAAATTACGGCGCTTGTCGATTTGGGCGTCTATGTGTTCAATCCTTCGCGTAATTTGTATTACGATAGACATTTGGAATATGGTTGCGATTATAAGAATCCCTTGTTGTTCAAGACGATGGGTGCCGGTTCCGAAGAAGCTTGTTTCTATTGGAGAATGGGTGCGAAATACCGCGTTTGGGATAATCTTCACTTGCAGGTATCTGCCAAGAATCATCTCCATATTTGCGAATTTGTGGAATTCGGTGTCAATTACCAGATTCCTTTCCTGAAGAAGGATAAGCGACAAAATGGCGCGAAAATTTATCATCAACACAAAAATTGGTGGTTGGCACAATAATTGTATAGAATTAGCCAGTATTAACCAAAAACAACAACAACGATGAAAACTGTTTTAACTGGAACACAGCAACTTAAAAGAACTATTGTTTGGACTATCGTGATTGCTTTTCTGGCAATTACCGGTTATGCCTGCTTCTACACCATCTCTTCTACCGAACGCGGTGTTTTGTCGACTTTTGGAGAAATTAAGACCGAAGCTATTGGCTCTGGTTTGCATTTCAAGATTCCTTATATTCAGAAAATTAATCGAGTATCTATTCAGACCTACAAAATTGAAGAGAAAACCGGCGCGTATACCAAAGATATTCAGTCTGCCGAAATCAATTATGTACTCAACTTCGATCTGATTCCCGACAACGTTCCTCTTCTTTATACCGAAGTGGGTCCTGCCTTCCAGGAAAAAATCATTACTCCCGTTATTTATGGTGTGGTGAAAGATGTTATCGGTACTTTCAATGCCTCCGAAATTGTTGAAAATCGTGACAATGTTCGTACCCAAGTAGAAATTCGTTTGAACGACCAGCTTGCCAACAAATATTTCCGCAACATCGCTTTCCAAATTGTCAATATCGATTACGATGATGCTTTCGAACAAGCTATCGTTGCCAAGCAAGTAGCTGAACAAGAAGCGCTTAAAGCGAAAAATAATACCATTCGTATTCAAGAAGAAGCCAATCAGAAAGTGATTGCTGCCGAAGCTGAAGCCAAAGCCATCAAAGTGCGCGCCGATGCTCTCGCTAAAAATCCTAATCTTATCAACTACGAAATGGTGCAGAAGTGGGATGGAAAACTTCCTCAGTATTGTCTCGGCGACAACATTCCTCTCCTGAATCTTCAATGACCTTTTGGTCTTTTGGGCAGATTCGGTTCCCGCTTTTCGTTACATAGGCCCGCTATGCGCCTCAAAGCGGAAACCGAATCTGCTCCAAAATGATTTTCGCTCCGTGTTCTCGTCACATAGTACCACTATGCTCCTCGAACCCGAAGCGAAACTCGCCTCAAAATCTCATCGAAGATGGATTAAATGATCAACGAGCGTCCTCACGAAAGGATGCTCGTTTGCTTTATAGAAGGCCCGCTATGCGCCTCAAGGCGGAAACCGAATCTGCTTCAAAATGATTTTCGCTCCGTGTTCTCGTCACATAGTACCACTATGCTCCTCGAACCCGAAGCGAAACTCGCCTCAAAATCTCATCGAAGATGGATTGAATGATCAACGGGTGCCCTTGAACAGGCGCTCGTTTTTTTGTTCAAAAGTCTTTGGCTCAAACTCAATGCGAGGGGAAGGGAAGAATGTCGCTGGGCGAATGGCTACGCTCGTTCAATTGTTTTTTCATCCATAGCACATGGTACCAGCGACCGAATTTGTAGCCGCAATTGTCCAGACGAGCCACCGTTTCAAAACCTAAATGCAGATGGAATTGTTCGCTGTGATGCGTCAAGTATTCGTCCTCTTGCGAAGGCGAAGCCACGATGGCATACATATCGATGATGTGCATGTCGCGAAGCGCTTTCTCCAGAGCTTCGTACAGACGTCGGCCTAGGCCAAGACCTTGGGCCTGAGGCGCGAGATAAATACTCGTTTCGGCCAACCACTGAAAAGCCTTGCGCGGATGAAAGGCCGCAGCATAAGCATAACCCAGCAGTTTTCCCTCTTGCTCAGCCACCAGATAAGGATATTTCTCCATGTGATGCTTCATGCGATGGCGAAACTCTTCCAAAGAAGGCGCTTCGTATTCAAAGCTGATGGCCGTGTTTTCCACGTAAGGCGCGTAAATGGCCAGAATGTCGGCGGCATCTTCCAAACGCGCTTTGCGGATGATAATGTCAGACATGAACAATGGTTGTGAAAGTGAATATGGCTTGAAGCTGTTTATCCAAGGGCGATGGGAAGAATATCCAATGCTTGGTGCACCACTTGTTTGGCGCCGTTTTGGCGAATCTCTTCTTCGCTGCGGAATCCCCAAGTGACGCCCAGGGCGTAGAATCCGCTGTTGTTGGCCGTTTGCATATCCACGCCGCTGTCGCCAATATACAGCACCTGCTCGGGTAAAATCTCCTGGCCGGCTTCCCTGCTCAATTCAGACAAAATCCAAAGTGCGCTCGTAGGGTCGGGCTTGCGCGGAAATTCCTTGCGCAGTCCGCTCGCCAAGCTGAAATATTTCGACAAGCCTAATTTTTCGATGATGATGCTGGTAAGAATGTCGGCTTTGTTGGAAAGGATGGCTAGTTTCAATCCGGCAGCATGCAGTTTTTCAAGCACTTGCTCAATGCCTTCGTACACTTGCGTTGCGTCGCAGGGATGCGCCAGATAATAATCCATCAGAATGGCGTGGCAGGCTTCTATTTCCTCTTCGTTCTGTTGGTCGAGGGGCAGGGCTCGTTCGCAGAGATTGCGTAAACCTTTTCCTATCAGTTGTTTATATTCTTCATAATTATGCAAAGGATGCTTGCGTTGGGCCAAAGCAGCATTACAGGCATTGGCAATATCGGGAACAGAATTGATCAGTGTTCCATCAAGATCGAAAATAACTGCTTGAAAATTAGACATATAATTATTTTGAAAAACTCGCCGTAAAGGTAGTATAATTTTGGAATTATTTTTCTAATTTTGCAGTTTGAAATAAGAAAGCCAATGAAAATGTATAATTATACGCGGCTTTTGGTAATTATTTGAATAAAATATACGAAATGAACAAAATTGTCAGTAAAAAGGAGTTTTCTCCATTGGTAACCCAAATCGAAGTGGAGGCTCCGTTGATTGCCCGCGCCCGTAAGGCCGGACATTTCGTGATCGTAAAAGTAGACGAAAAAGGCGAACGTATTCCGCTTACCATCTCGGCAGCCGATACCGAAAAAGGTACCATTACCTTGGTGGTGCAGAAAGTGGGTCTCAGCTCAAATAAATTGTGTAAATTGAATGTTGGCGACGAATTGGCCGACTTGGTTGGTCCTCTGGGCAAAGCTACGCATATCGATAAATTCGGTACGGTGGTTTGTGCCGGTGGTGGCGTGGGTGTAGCTCCGCTGCTGCCTATCGTTCAAGCGATGAAGGCTGCCGGCAACCGCGTTATCTCTGTCTTGGCTGCCCGCAACAAAGACCTTATCATCCTCGAAGACGAAATCCGCGCTTCTTCCGACGAAGTTATCATTATGACCGACGACGGTTCTTATGGCCAACAAGGTTTGGTAACCAACGGTATCGAAGCTATCATCCAAAGAGAAAAAGTGGATATGTGCGTGGCTATCGGTCCGGCTATCATGATGAAATTTGTGTCGCTGCTTACCAAGAAATACGAAGTGCCCACGGTGGCTTCGCTCAACACTATTATGGTGGATGGCACCGGTATGTGCGGCGGATGTCGTGTCAGCGTAGGCGGACAAACCAAGTTCGTGTGTGTGGATGGCCCCGAATTCGATGCTCACCAAGTGGATTGGGACGGCATGATGATGCGTATGGGCAGCTACAAGGAATATGAAAAAGAAGAAATGAAAAAACTGGGATAAGCTATGACAAGAGAAGAAAAAATAGCAGCAGCTCGTCAAGCAGATTGGCGAGAAGCCTTGCGTAAAAGCATGAAGGCCAAGGAACGTACCGATTTGCCTCGTGTCGAAATGAACGAATTGGACGCTGAATATCGCAGCCACAATCGTGAAGAAGTAAACCAGGGTCTGAGCAAGGAACAAGCCATGCAGGAAGCCAAGCGTTGTCTGGATTGTGCCAATCCTACTTGTATGAATGGTTGTCCCGTAGAAATCAGCATCCCCAGTTTTATCAAGAATATCGAACGCGGCGAATTTCTCGAAGCTGCGAAAGTATTGAAAGAAACCAGTGCGCTTCCCGCCGTTTGTGGTCGTGTTTGTCCGCAGGAAAAGCAGTGTGAATCGCAGTGTTTCTATGTGCAGAAACTTAACAAGCCTGCCGTTGCCATCGGTTATCTGGAACGTTTTGCCGCCGATTACGAACGCGAAAGCGGTCAGATTTCTTTGCCCGAAATGGCTCCCAAGAATGGCAAGAAAGTGGCTGTGGTGGGTTCAGGTCCTGCCGGTCTTTCTTTTGCCGGCGATATGGCCAAATATGGTTACGAAGTGACGGTATACGAAGCTTTGCACGAAATTGGCGGTGTATTGAAATATGGTATTCCCGAATTCCGTTTGCCCAACGCTATTGTAGAGGTTGAAATCGACAACTTGCGCAAGATGGGCGTTATTTTCCATAAAGACGTTATCATCGGTAAAACCCTGACAATGGACGATTTGAAAGCCGAAGGTTTCGACGGTGTTTTCGTGGCTTCCGGTGCAGGTTTGCCCAACTTTATGAATATTCCCGGCGAAAACTTGCTCAACATTCTTTCGTCTAACGAATACCTGACCCGTGTCAACTTGATGGATGCCGCTAATCCTGAGAGCGATACGCCTGTGCCTTTCGGTAAGAATGTGGCTGTGATTGGTGGTGGAAATACGGCTATGGACTCGGTGCGTACCGCCAAGCGTTTGGGCGCCGAACGTGCCATGATTATCTATCGTCGTAGCGAAGAAGAAATGCCTGCCCGTTTGGAAGAAGTGAAGCATGCCAAAGAAGAAGGCGTGGAATTCATGACGCTGCACAATCCTATCGAATATCTCGGCGACGAAAAAGGTCGCGTTACACAGATGCGTTTGCAGAAAATGGAATTGGGCGAACCCGATGCTTCGGGACGTCGTAAGCCTGTGCCTGTGGAAGGTGCCATCGAAACGGTAGATGTCGATGTGGTGGTAGTGAGCGTGGGCGTTTCGCCTAACCCGCTGATTCCCTCTTCGGTAGAAGGTTTGGAAATTTCTCGCAAGGGTACCATCGTGGTAAACGACGATATGCGTTCGTCTATTCCTACTATTTTTGCCGGTGGTGATATTGTGCGCGGTGGTGCAACCGTTATCCTTGCCATGGGCGATGGTCGTCGTGCCGCAGCCGCCATGCATGCCCAGCTGAGTTGATAAGAAGAGAAAATGAAAAAGTTAGTCATAAGCATTGCGCTGCTAATGGTGGCGCTTTTGGCTGTGTGCCTGTTGTGGAAAGGCGAAAAGTCGGAAGGTGTTGTCAATGTGCATATTATTGGCGATTCAACCATGGCCGACTATGTAGAAAATACCACACGTACCCGCGGTTGGGGCGAAATGTTGCAATCGTTTTTTTCGCCCGAGGTTAAGGTGATGAATTATGCTCGAGGTGGCAGAAGCTCGCATTCGTTCTACAAGGAAGGCCGTTGGCAAAAAGTGACGGAACAACTGCAAGAAGGCGATTATGTCTTTATTCAGTTTGCGCATAACGATGAAAAAGAAGGTGGCAAAGACGGCGCCGATTTCCGTGGCACTGCTCCCTGGACTACCTACAAGCATTATCTGGAAACCTATGTTGATGAAAGTCGTGCGCATGGCGCTACGCCGGTGTTCATTACACCCATCATTCGTCGATATTTTACCAAGGATGGAAGCATCAGCCCCAAAGGTTGTCACGATTTGAGTGTGGCTCCCGACGATTCTACGCTGAATTATGTGCGCGTGATGAAGCATGTGGCCCGCCATAAGCAAGTACAACTGGTTGATATGACGGCGCTTACCAAGAATTATGCCGAAACTTTGGGCAAGGATAGCACCACGAAATGCATTTATGTTCCCACGGATGGCACGCATACCCAAGCCACCGGTGCCGCCGAATACGCTCGCTTGGCCGTACAAGGCCTGAAAGCCCAAGGTATTCTCTCTGAGTATATTCGCGAGGATATTCCTTTGTTGGTGAATCCTTCTTCTTTGTCGTTCCATACCATTTTCGAAGCTGAACATGCGATGCTTTGTTTCGATTTGGTGGGCTTGAACTTGCAACCGCAAGAAGGTTGTTTGACGATTAAAGCGCCCAAAGGCATGCTTATTGCCGACGATCCGCATGCTGCACCTCAAGCCTCTTTGAGCTACGATTATCGCGACGGACGTTTGTGGAACAAGTGCTTCTATTTGCATTATCAACCTGCGAAGGCGGGCCAAGTGAAGACGCATGTCCGCATTGAGTATGGCAACCAAGTTTATCGTGTGCCGGTGACGGCAAGGGTGCAGGAAGTACAGCAACGCACTGATGTTCAAATAGCTTTGTCGAATCCTTCTTGGCGTGGCCTGACCGAAACGCCCGAAGGTCTCACTATCGAAGGCGGACATTGGACGGCCGAGATTGATGAAGCGCAGAAACGTTATTACGAATTGATTCTCAAGCCGGTAGAAGAAAATCTTTTGCTGCGTCAGCTCTCTTTCACGCTCGAAGGCGAAGTGTCTTATCGCGTGGCTTGTGCCTACGGCAAGGATTTTTATCCGCGTACCGATTTGGGCGAAGCGCAACAAGGCCAGCCTGGCGTTCAGCAACTGTCTTTCCCCATGAATGTCAGTCTGCAGCCCGGTCAGCAACTCTACATTCGCTTCTTCCCCTGGAGCACGCAAGACAGCGACCATCTCTCTTTCCGCCTGTCCGACTGGCACTTAGACGCCGTCTCGATAAAATAAATATCGATAAATAAACGCTCGATAAAGTAAGCGCTCGAAATCCCTTATCGACCATCTCTATCAAACGACCATCTCCCATACCGCGGATGTGGTCGTTGGTTTTGTTTTCGTACATGAGTCTTTCAAAAATTGATTCCGAAATACTTGACTTTTGTTCACTAATTGATTAACTTTGCAAAAGTCTAATACTGAAAAATGATATGGAGAGAATACGTAGCGTTATTTTTTACAAGCGATATTTCTTGGAGTTTTATACAACATTGCCGAAAGAGGCTAGAAAGAAAATCAATTATTCATTGTATATGATTGAAACCCAGTTGATGGTGCCGGAGAAATTTTTCAAATCAATTAAATCCGAACTTGGATTATATGAAATTCGGGCTTCAATGGGAAATAATCAGTATAGGATTTTTTGTTGTTTGGACGATGATTCAATAGTGGTATTGTTTCATGGCTTTCACAAGAAAACACAGAAAACGCCGACGTCAGAAATTAGGAAAGCAAGACAATTGATGAAGGAATATTATCAAACTAAGAAAACAACACTATGATGGACGAAAACAAGAAAAAATTATTGATGGAATGTGCTGATTTCGCGCAGTTGCTGGAGGCCGAATATGGTAAAGAGGGCAGTGCTGAGCGTGATGCTTTTGAGCGCGATGCGCAGACATTCTGTTTGGCGGCCTGTTTGAAAGAAGAGCGTATGAAGGCCGGTTTGACGCAAGAAGAGTTGGCGGCTCGTATTGGAACGAAAAAAAGCTATATTTCCAAATTGGAAAATGGTCATGCCGATGTGCAGTTATCTACGCTGTTCAGAATTTTCGATGGATTGGGGAAGAAAATCATTCTGACCATCGTATAAACTAAGCTCCCTGCCTTTCGAATAGAGAAGCAGGGAGCCTTTTTTTCGAACAAGACGCAAGCCCGCTCCTGACTTCTCGGAAAGTTCCATCAAAAAGACGTTGTTTCGCATAGTGCTCCTAAATTTTGATAATTTAAGCTACAACTAGCAATAAAAATAAATGAATTTATTTTGTCCTTGCCTTGGCTTGCATTAAATTTGCGGTATACGCCAATAAAATGTGTAAATGATGAAAGATTTAAATAGACTAAAAGTAGTATTGGTTGAACAAAAGAAAACCGGCAAATGGCTTGCCGAGCAGTTAGGCAAAGACCCTTCAACAGTTTCCAAATGGTGCTCCAACAAAATGCAGCCATCGTTGGAGATGCTGTCGCAAATTGCAATGACTCTCAATGTGGATACAAAAGAATTGATAAATTAGTAACAAGATATAGCCTATATGATATTAAGGTGAAACGAATTATGGAAATCCAAATAAAAGACTATAAGACATTTGCACTCCAAAGAATCTCATCTTCTTGTTAGGCCAGAGAATTTGAAAAGTAATAGTTGAGAAAGGAACAACAATGACAAGCAATACACAGCGAGCTCAATTACAAGCTCAAATATGGAAAATCGCTAACGAAGTGCGAGGTGCGGTTGATGGATGGGACTTTAAGCAGTTCGTCCTTGGTACATTATTCTACCGTTTTATTAGCGAGAATTTTACGAATTACATTGAAGGAGGAGACGAAAGCGTTGATTATGCTAATCTGCCTGATAGCATAATCACTCCCGAAATTAAAGACGATGCGATTAAGACCAAAGGATATTTCATATACCCAAGTCAGTTATTTGTAAATATCGCTAAAACAGCGAACAAGAATCCAAATCTAAACACAGACCTCAAAGCTATATTTACAGCAATTGAGGGTTCTGCGGTTGGTTATGATTCAGAGGGAGACATCAAAGGCCTATTTGCAGACTTTGATACCACAAGCACTCGATTGGGTAATACGGTAGAAGATAAAAACAGTCGCTTGGCAGCCGTTATAAAAGGCGTTGAAGGTCTCAACTTTGGCAACTTTGAGGATAATCATATTGACTTGTTTGGCGATGCCTATGAGTTCTTGATACACAATTATGCCGCTAATGCGGGAAAGTCTGGTGGTGAGTTCTTTACTCCTCAATGTGTATCAAATCTTATTGCGCGTTTGGCAATGCATAATCAGAGTTCCATAAATAAGATTTATGACCCTGCTGCGGGTTCTGGCTCATTGCTATTGCAGGCGAAGAAACAGTTTGATGATCATATTATTGAAGAGGGCTTCTTTGGTCAGGAGATTAACCATACCACATATAACCTTGCTCGTATGAATATGTTCTTGCATAACATCAATTACGACAAGTTTAATATTGCTTTGGGAAATACCCTGATGGATCCTCAATTTGGCGATGACAAGCCTTTTGATGCCATTGTATCCAATCCTCCGTACTCCGTAAACTGGATTGGTTCAGATGACCCAACGCTGATTAACGACGACCGTTTTGCTCCTGCAGGTGTGTTAGCCCCTAAGTCAAAAGCGGACTTCGCTTTTGTACTGCACGCATTGAGTTATCTTTCAAGCAAAGGTAGAGCTGCTATAGTATGCTTCCCTGGTATTTTCTATCGCGGAGGGGCAGAACAGAAAATCAGGAAATATTTGGTAGACAACAACTTTGTAGAAACAGTTATTGCATTGGCTCCTAATCTGTTCTATGGGACCACGATTGCGGTAAACATCCTGGTTTTATCTAAGCATAAGATGGATACAAAAACGCAATTTATTGATGCCACTGGTAGCGATTTCTTCAGGAAAGAAACTAATAACAATGTACTTGACGAAGAACATATAAAAAAGATTTTGGATATCTTCGATAGCAAAGAAGACATTGAAGCTATAGCCAAGTCTATTGACAATAAGCTGATTGCTGAAAATGATTACAATCTTTCGGTAAGTAGTTATGTAGAAGCAAAAGAAGCTCGACAAGAGACTAATATAAAAGAACTTAATGACCGTATTCGTAAGATTGTGGCACGAGAGAATGAGTTGAGAACGGAGATAAATAAAATCATCGCAGAATTGGAGGAGGATGAACTATGAGCAAATTAAGGGAACTTATAGATAAATATTGTCCCAACGGAGTTGAATACAAACCATTGGGTGATAAAGATGTGTCAATTATGCAACGTGGTACATCCTTAACGAAGAAAGACTCAACAGAAGGTATATATCCTGTTATATCTGGTGGTAAAACACCTGCATTCTATTGCGATTTATCTAATAGAAATGGAGAGACGATAACAGTCGCAGGTAGTGGAGCTGGAGCTGGTTATGTGCAGTATTGGAATGAACCAATCTTTGTTTGTGATGCCTTTTCAATAAAAGGTGTAGGTGATGTCTCTACCAAATACCTTTATTACTGCTTGGTTAATATGCAGGAGAAGATTTATGCTACTAAAAAAGGCGGGGGCGTTCCTCATGTCCATATTTCGAGTATAGATAAATTTCTTATCCCCATACCTCCACCACCGGTACAAGAGGAAATTGTAAAAATTCTCGACCGCTTCGCGGAATATGCAGCGGAGCTGCAAGCGGAGCTGCAAGCGAGACAAGAACAATACGAATACTACCGAAATAAGTTGTTGACTTTCAATAAAATAGGGGGGGGTATTCAAGGCGTAATATGGATGAAAATGAGTGAGACAGGTACATTCATAAGAGGAAAACGCTTTGTGAGGACAGACATTGTTAATGAGGGTGTCCCTTGCATTCATTATGGTGATATGTATACATATTACGGCTTGTATGCAACAGAGAGTAAGGGGATGCTTAGAAATGAGCTTGCTCCCAAAATGAGGTACGCTCAAAAGAATGATGTCGTGATTGTTGCGGCTGGAGAAAATAAAGAAGATATTGGAATTGGTTTGGCTTGGCTTGGCGATGAACCAGCCGCAGTTCATGATGCTTGTTTCATATTCAAGAGTGATTTATACCCTCAGTATGTTTCTCACTATTTGCGAACAAAGTACTATCACAAACAAATTGTTAAACATGTTTCAGAGGGTAAGATATGTTCAATCTCTGCAAAAGGTTTAGGCAATGCTATTATCCCTATACCGCCTTACGAAGAACAAATAAGAATTGCTACACTGCTCAACAAGTTCGACGCATTGGTTAGTGATCTTGTACAAGGTTTACCCGCAGAGATTGCAGCAGTGCAGAAGCAATATGAATATTATAGAGATAAACTACTATCATTTCCAGAGTATAAACTAAGTGCTTGATATGGGAAAGACATTGACAGAAATAGCCCAAATGCTCAAAGATACCGATAAGAAGGTTCAGTTGATTTATGCCTTCAATGGCGTTGGAAAAACTCGCCTCTCTCGCGAGTTTAAGGAGTTGGTTGCGCCCAAAACAGAAGGAGAAGCAGAAGAAGAGAAGCCAATAAAAGTTCTCTACTACAATGCTTTCACTGAAGATTTATTTTATTGGGATAATGAAAACAAGAAATTAATCATACAACCCAATGGGTTTACTGACTGGATATTTAATGATCAAGGGCAAGAGTCTAATATTATTACTCATTTTCAGCATTATACAAATAATAAGTTGACTCCTCGTTTTAATGAGGATTATAATAACATCACATTTACTATTGATGGAGGTAACGATGATGTTATAGACAATATTAAGATTTCCAGAGGTGAAGAAAGTTGTCTTATTTGGTGTACCTTTTATTGTCTGCTTGCCCAAATTATAGATATATTGAATATTGTAGAACCAGAGGATCGAGAAACCGATAAATTTAATAAATTAGAGTATATATTCATTGATGACCCAGTAAGTTCGTTGGATGAAAATCATTTAATCGAGTTAGCTGTAGATATAGCAGAATTGGTAAAATCGAATCAATCAGAAGTTAAATTTATTATTACAACTCATAATCCATTGTTTTATAATGTACTCTATAATGAATTTAATAATCCAGAAAAGCGTTATGGTTATAAGGTA
>JAFODP010000032.1 GCA_017380635.1 Bacteroidales bacterium
CCAACTTCAACAACTCGCACTTGACGAAGCCAACGCGAAAGCAATCGCAGCCCGCAAAGAGGCGGAAGTTGAGCGCAAAAAAGCCAAGGTTGACCTCGCAATCACGGCGGCCAAGGCTTCAGCGGACATCGCGGCGGCAATCGCGGCGGCGGTGCTTACTGCATCTACTGGTGGAGATGGGTACACGGTTGCCCTACGTATCGCAGCGGCTATTTCGGCTGTTCTTTCGGGTGCGGCGGCTGTTGCTTCAGCGGCGGCCAAAATCGGAAACATACCAGCTTATGCGGGAGGTGGAGACCCCGACAAAGGCGACATCTTCAGAGCTGGTGAACGTGGATATGAGGTCGGTATTGGAAGAAGTGGGCGCACTTACATATTTCCGCGCGATGCGGTCTATATGGCACCTGAGCCGATGCGCATCCATCCACACGGGGAATCGGTGCAGATGGTCAACAATTATAACAAGGCGGTCACTCTCCGCAATGCTGTTACGGTGAAAGTAATTGACAACAAACGGATTGAAAAATACTTTGCAATATGATAACCCTAATTAATGTATTAACCAGCGAACGCCGCGCGGCGGTATCCCCAATTGGCTTTGAAAATTTGAAGGCCTCGTGGCGTTTTTCCACCGACTTCCCAGTTGCCGTTGACCGCGGTATAAGCTCCGACAATCTCAAGTTCTACAAGGGAGACCGCGCGTGGTTGCTTGATATCTTTGACCAATACGGGACCTCCGCCGTGGTGGATATGGAATTTGAAAGCAACAATCTCACTTTTTCGGTTGCGTTGGACTTTTCCACCGCCGCCTTTGACGATATTTTTTTTGAAGTCGGCTACAAATTCAGCCGACTGGCCGACAAAATCAAAGAATTGGACGAAGTCGGAAAAATTGAAATAGAACCTACCGACCGCGTTGAATATCAATTGAATAACAAAGTGCAGGTAACGTATGAGCAATTGGAAAACAAGGAATTTTCAGGGCGTGACTTTTACTTTGAAAAAACATCAATTGTGGGGCAGAAGAAATTGGTAACCGTACTGGGACCGATTAACGCAATAGGGCTGCCTCCTATGCTTGGGGTGACAATAGCTCAGCCTCTTGGGTGGAACTTCGAACAGCAACCTCCAGTCGCGCCTATTGTGGTCGGCAATACAACGTGCGAAGTCTCATATTTGGGATTTGGCGGCAATCTCCCCTCGTCAATGCACTATTGCAGCCTAATGAGTTGGCCGACAGCCGACGAGCCGACAGACGTATTTTCGCGGGCCCATATAGAGGGGCGGTGGAATTTTGGGTTTGTACTTGAAAATAATGCGACAAACATTGAATCGGTCGCATGGTTCGCTGTTTTTGCGCAGTATCGCAAAACGGGACAGCCTGACGCATGGCGTTTTTTATCGGGTTTTGCGCGTACCTCGCAAAGTCTAAACTTATATTTTTCGGTTGATAACGACTTGCAATTCCCTGAGGCCTTGAATCGTACCTATAACGGCGTAACATACGATTCCGTGGATGCTCATTTTGTTTTGATTCCGTACGTAAAGGCCGACCTTGCAACGGGATTCTCATCTGGTGCATACGTTGAATTATCTTCTTTGCTTGTTAGCGGCGTAAAAATAACGCATTCTGTAACCCGCGTGAATCGGACAATGTATCTCTTACCCGTCAACCGATATTTTGAAAAATTGGGGCTTTTCGTGAATTTGTGCGCGGCGGAGCTTGAAAACGCACTTATAACCTCACAAGATATTATGAATGAATCAGGGCGTATTTGGCGCACGTGGAACCTACAAGTTAAGCCCACGGACGTTATGCACGACATCTCACTCCTTTACTCCGTGAAATTCGTGGAATTGGCTGGTAAATATGTAATTATGCGATTAGACCAACCGACGCCCGAAATTGAAGAAATAAACCAATTTTCCGACGTCCACTACACCGCGCTGCCTTGCTACACCGGCGCGAAAATAGCAGGGAGGAATAGCAGTGACGCATCTATCAAGTATATAGAGCAGATATTCACCGGCACGGCTGCAATCAATGATACCCGCATTGCCGCAAATATTCTGCAACTCTCCACCAACCTCACCACCGATGGCGGGCAAATCGTACAGGAATTAATCAACGGAAACG
>JAFODP010000025.1 GCA_017380635.1 Bacteroidales bacterium
GCCATTATGAAAGCGGATGATCCCAAGACGGCGGCGATGGAATTGAAAGCAAGAGCGCAGGAGCTTGGCTTATGCTAAAGGGAGCCATCTTAGATTTTGACGGAACACTTTTCGACTCTATGTTCATTTGGGATACCGCAGGAGAAGTCTATCTCCGATCCATCGGTATAGAGCCTAAGGAAGATTTACAAAAGGTATTGAAGCCAATGAGCCTTCTGCAATCTGCAACCTATATCCAAGAAAAGTATTCGATACCGTTAACTATCGAGGAAATTATGGACGACATTAACCGCACGGTAGAAGATTTTTACTTTCATACGGTACAACCCAAGGAAGGCGTGATTGCGCACCTTGAACAGATGAAAGCGCATGGGATTAAGATGTGCATCGCCACCGCTACTGACCGTTATCAAGTGGAAGCAGCATTGAAGCGTTGCGGTATGGAATCTTTCTTTTCTGAAATCTTTACTTGTACCGATGTAGGACACGGCAAGGATGAGCCAATCATCTTTCAAAAGGCGATGGAGTATCTTGGGACAACAAAGGCAGATACAGTTGTCTTTGAGGATGCTTGCCACGCTGCCAAAACAGCAAAAGCTGATGGTTTTATAGTAGTTACGGTATTTGATTCTCACGAGACAAAGCAAGAGGAACTACACTCCGTGTCGGATTGCTTCATTGAGAATTTTACACAAATAGAACATTTTTGGGAGTTTGCTTACGGTTTATAACCGCAGGCTTCAAGCGGCAGATTGGGGGCACCACCTTATGCCGCTATATAAAACGATGCTGAAAAAACGAAAGGAGTATTTTTATGAAAATGAAAACAGCATTGACCATTGCAGGAAGCGACTGCAGTGGAGGCGCCGGTATTCAAGCAGATTTGAAAACAATGACGATGAATGGTGTTTATGCTATGAGTGCTATCACGGCACTGACGGCACAGAACACGACCGGCGTAAGAGCAATTCAGGAGTCAACACCGGATTTCCTGAGTAAACAATTAGATGCGGTGTTCGAGGATATTTATCCCGATGCTGTTAAAATCGGTATGGTAGCTTCTTCTGAGCTGATTTGTGTGATTGCAGACAGGCTCAGCTACCATAAGGCAAAAAATGTGGTAGTAGATCCCGTTATGGTGGCAACAAGCGGTTCTTCTTTGATGAAGACCGATGCAGTGCAGACATTGACCGAGAAACTTCTGCCCATTGCAACCCTTGTTACGCCGAACATCCCCGAAACACAAGTGCTTTCGGGAAAGACCATCGAAAGCAAAGAAGATATGCTTTCTGCAGCGAAATTCATCGGCGATACATACGGCTGTGCCGTTCTTCTCAAAGGCGGTCATAGCATCAATGATGCCAACGACCTTTTGTATGCAAAGGGTGAATTGGTATGGTTTGAAGGCAAGCGAATCAACAATCCCAACACCCACGGCACAGGCTGTACGCTTTCCTCTGCCATCTCTGCTAACCTTGCAAAAGGCTTTGACCTTGCTATGTCTGTAAAGAGAGCCAAGGACTATATTTCCGATGCTCTTTCGGCACAGCTTGATTTGGGACAAGGCTCTGGCCCGATGATGCACAATTTTGATCTGCAAGGGAAATATGCAAAGGAGGCGGAGTGAAATGGAAGAAAAACGCACATCCGTCTTTGAAAACGGTCTTATTTGGTTCGGAGCCGCTGTTTCCATTGCGGAAATCCTAACCGGAACCTATTTTGCACCGCTCGGCTTTACCAAAGGCATACTTGCTATTTTGCTTGGTCATATCATTGGATGCGCTATGCTGCTCTTTGCGGGACTGATCGGCGGTAAGGTACGCAAGAGTGCAATGGAAACAGCCAAGATGAGCTTCGGTAGCAAAGGTGCTTTACTTTTCTCTGTGCTCAATATCATTCAGCTTGTCGGTTGGACAGCGATTATGATCTATGACGGAGCGCTTGCGGTAAACGGTATTTTTGATATCGGCAACTGGATATGGTGCATTATCATTGGTGCTTTGATTATTCTTTGGATTCTAATTGGCATTAAGAACCTTGGTAAAGTAAATACTGTTGCTATGGCAGCGTTGTTTATTCTTACAATCGTTCTTAGTTTCGTTATTTTCGGCAAAGGGACAATGCAGAACATCGGCGGCGAAGGAATGACCTTCGGTGCTGCTGTAGAATTATCTGTTGCGATGCCGCTGTCTTGGTTGCCGCTTATCAGTGACTATACAAGAGAAGCCAAAAAGCCTGTGAAAGCCACTGCAGTCAGTGCTGTCACATATGGCGTAGTGAGTTGCTGGATGTACATTATCGGTATGGGTGCGGCTATCTTTACCGGTGAGTCTGACATAGCTCAGATTATGGTAAAAGCAGGTCTTGGTATTGCCGGTCTTTTGATTATCGTATTTTCTACTGTTACCACAACCTTCCTCGATGCTTATTCTGCCGGTGTTTCAAGCGAATCGCTATCATCGAAGATTAGCGGGAAATGGGTTGCAGTTGCTGTAACTGTACTCGGCGCAGTAGGTGCAATTTTCCTGCCCCTTACCGATATTACCGATTTTTTGTACTTTATAGGTTCGGTATTCGCACCAATGATCGCAATACAAATTGCGGATTTCTTCATTTTGAAGCAGAACAAAGAAACAAGTGCGTTCAGCATTCAAAATCTGATTATTTGGCTTATCGGCTTTGTTATCTATAGATTGCTGATGCACGTTGATATTGTTGTCGGTAACACCTTGCCTGATATGCTTATTACCATCGTGATCTGCGTAGCCGTCAGCAAAATCAGAAGTAAAATCAAAAAATGAGTTGATAAAATGAAACGATGTGTAATTGTCGGCGGCGCTGACATAAACAATTATGAATATATCAAAAGCTGTTTGCGCAACGATGATTTCATCGTGTTCTGCGACAGCGGACTGAA
>JAFODP010000033.1 GCA_017380635.1 Bacteroidales bacterium
CTGCTTCTGGTACTCGGCAAAAAGCACCCTCCGAAACAACGGGAAAAAGCCGTCAATGAACTGCACCACCTCGGCGGGCGGGTTTTCGTCATAGACGAGATCGGCAAAATCGCGGTCGAAGTGGCGGCGGAAGATACGCTCTTCGTTATCTGCCAGCCAAATATTGACGATGCAACAGTCTGAGTCCATTGCAAGTGTGCCAGTAAAGTATGTCGCGTCAAGTTTGCTCATTAGCAGTAAAATTTTAATTCAAATTCCACACCCTTCAATTTGTGGGCGGTGAGGGGCTGGAGGTTAACGTTCTTGAAAGTGCGCGTAAATGCGAGGCTGGCATCGCTAATCACGTTGAAGCGGGTCACGCAGCTATCCCCGCCGCAATAGTCCACGATGGCGGCGGCTGTCTCATACAAGGAGTATTCGTCTGCGTCTGCACCGGCAACGAAAAGACAATCGGCGGTTATTTCGTGGCCGTCAATGGTGATGTCCTCGTTGGCGAAAATCGCGGGAAAACTGGTAACGCTTTTCTTGGTGTTGTTATCGATAGCCTTGGAGATTTCGGAGATGAAGCCAAAGAAGGCTGCCGCGTGGGATACGGCAGCCGCTTGTGTGATTCTTTCTTTGACTTCAGAGAACATAAACTCAAAAAATTAGCGCGTCAAATATACAGAAAATATATTGTTAAATAAAGTGTAACAGAAAATATTTTTTTGTTACAAAAATGTTACAAAAATGTTACACTCTAATATACTATATATCAAACACTTAACTCTCTCAAAATATGCTTTGTAACAAAGTTACATAAAATATTGAAAAAAGTTTTTTCAATCTCAAAAAGTGACAAAAAAAAGTGCCGAAAAATGCACTTTGATTTTAAAAAAGTTTTGCAGAAAAAATTGTTACATGTTACAAATCACCCTAAACAACTGTGTATTAATGCGTTAAGTGTAACATTTTGTAACATTTTTTGGGCGTTTTTTCGGTTTTGTTACACCTCCGATGAAAATTCACACCCTCGTTTAACGTTTGTTAACATTTCGGAAAATGCGGTTTTTTGTTAAAATTTCGCCGCGTTCATCATTGAGGACAATCGGCGAAAACGGCAATTTTGGAAGTTTTTGAATAAAAAAAACCGCCTCCCAAAAAGGAAGGCGGCATCAAACAAAACAACTATGGAGAAAACCAATCGGTCGGTTCGGCGGCAAATATACGAAAAAAATTAATTACAAATCACCCGCGGCGGCTTTCACGGCAAAGTTGACGCAATCGGGAATATCATCATGATCGCCCGCGGGGAAATTGGATAGTTCCGACAAAATGAGGTTGAGATTGTCGCACGTCTCGCAGAACTTCACCGCCTTTATTTTGTCAGCATTGGCGAAGATTCGCGCCCACTTGTCAGCGCGGGACGTGAAACCAACAATATCAATATCGCGGTTGCCATCGTGGAGAATGTCACCGCCAACGCCGTTGCTCTCGATGTAGTGGGTGCAGCTGGGGAGCATTTCACCCACCCGCCGTAGGTAGTCGTAATACTCTGAAACCTGCGCGAACTTGCGGATGAAGCTGTCAATGATTACGACCTCCCGCGCAATTGTCACACCCGCCAACAGTGTAACGAAAAAGTCACCGCCGCGTCCCTTGCTGGGGTCGGTCACGGTGAAAAACTCGATGAATTTGCAGCCGTGGAAATTTACCCGCTCAAACGGCCAATCCTCAAAAACTCGTATATATCCCTGCTCGGTTGGTCGCTGCATATATTGAGCCTGCCACACTCCGTCCGAAACGCGCGCCCGTTCGCGGTTGAGCTCCTCCGTTGTTTTCCACGCCTCACACACCGACCTCCCGTCAATCATTGCAGGAAGCACGTATTCCTCAGCATCCGGCCACAATGAAAACCAGTCCGTAACCGTCCACCTCGTCCCCACGTTCAGAATTTTGCGGCACCCCTCCAAACGCCCCAACAACACCGACTCTTTGAACGTAACAAGTTGATTTCGGTAAGCACGGGACAAAGCCTCCAGCATACTCTTTGCGGTATCATCCACGATTGCGACATCGAAGCCAAAGCCCGTGATGCCTCCACTTATTCCGACGGCGGCGTGGTTTGGCATCGTCTGCCCGTCAATCATCCACTTCCCGCGCGTCCCTTCAATAGTTGGGGCGGGCTGTCCCGCTTTCTCAAAAAAACGCAAATACTGATTTTTCACCTGCCCGCCGAAAGTTTCCGCAAGGTCTGCGGCATAGGAGGCACGCAAAATTCGTGTTGATGGATTGCGCAAAAGCAGCCACGTTGAAAAAGACGAAGCCAGCAGCGACTTTCCAAAACGGGTCGGCATGGAGATGTTCAGCACATCCCCCGTCTTTCCGTTCTGCCACCACGCCTGCATACGTTCAGCGACCTCAATCAACTGAGGCCTTTCCGCGCATACCTGCGGCCACGTCCATTTCAGATACTTCGCAAAGTTGCCCATTACTCTCCAATCTCTTCCAATATATCCCGCGCCACCTCTGAGGGCTTGCGTTTCTCAAAGTTGAAGGTCATTTGTTTTTCTCCGAGTAGCTCCTGAATTTTCAGCAGGTCTGAGAGCCCAACATCATCGCGGGTGTTGTCAATGGCACGCGCCACCAGCCACTCCAGCTTCGTGACCTTGCTGCCCTCGCTCACGGGCTTTGATAATAAGTCTGCGAGAACGTGCGCCACAGCCTTGCGGCGTGCGGTGTTCTCTTTCCTTACCTTCGTTCCACGCGACTGCATCTCGCGGGCGTTGTCCTTGGTAAATTGTGTGTCTTTACTTGGCATGTCTTTTTAATCTTGGTTCGTTAGTAAACGGAAAATCCTCTCGTATGTGTCCCATGCTATATTGTCGCGCCCGTCATCACTTTTCATTATCACTGGTGAAAGGTATCTATAATTTATTCTGTGGTGTAATCTATTCCCGTTCATTTTCTGCTTTTCAGCATATATCGCGCTCGGGTACTGAATGGGTGTTACCAAAGATTTATTCAACAGTTTGCACTCTTCATAAAGATCTGTAAGCCCTCCGCTTTGTGTTGCGCTCATAGTTTGCAAAAGAGAAAGACCGCAGCCAGTGGAGCCAGTAAATAAACCGTTGTTCAGTATTCCGGTGAACGTTGATGTATCATCATCCTGAACACCACGCTCACCGCGATAAATATACGGAAGCAGATAAAACGTTGTATTCATCACTTTTCGAATGTATGTATATGGTTTTACTCCTCCGATAAAATCACCCGTTTGAGGGAGCCCAAACACACCTATATGGCGTTTTCTCATAAAATCTTCAACCATATCGAAAATGCGCCCGACACATTCACCGTCCGCTATGTACTTTCCTTTCATGTTGTGGAGCGGGAATAGACTCTGCATACATGAAGAGTCGTCATCCTGCACGACATAAAAATCAATCCCGTTTTCCTTTGCGTAGTCTTGCATCATATTTCGGGCTTGCCCGGCACTCCTCAAAGAAGCGGAAGGGCGGTGAATATAATCGTAACGTCTGCGGGCTTCGTCCATGTCGAAAATATAAAGCCTGCACCCGTATTCTTCACAAGATTCGGCGTATTGGTCTTTGTCGTCGGTTTCGTTGTCTATAAATACAACTATATGCGACATTTCCCAGCCCAAACGCTGAAACAAACGTACTGTTTTCATATTGTCTGGTCTGTGATAACTCGGAATGAATAAAAACGTGTCTTTCATTATTCGGCTGCTTTTATGATTCTCAATAAATCGTCCTGAATGAATCCATCAATATGCCCAGAATCAAGCAAAACCAATCGCAAACGTTCAATCACTTCGCGCTCTTCTTCGGTTGCATTATTCATGTAATAATCGGCTACGGCCTCAAAATCTATCTTCAAAAAACGATAAGCAAACATTTTCATCGTATCTTTTTGCTTTCCCGTTAATTTTGATTTTTCAATAAATTCAACTTTTTTATCAAATAGGGATGTGTCAATGCAGTCTTTTAAAGTTAAATTTTCAAAACGGCTTGGCTTGTAGTATATGTCTGAAAATTCAATCTTTGACAATTCAGATGTTTTCTGTTCGGCTTTGCACTCTAATCCCCATTCGGAAAGTTCAATAGGATCCCACTCTGTTGTGAGTATCTCCCAATCATCCTCGCCAAACGGCAGGTTATCCTTGATGGCGTACTCGCGCAGCTTGGCGGGGTCGGTATCCTCGGGCAGCACCTTGCACGGCAAACGCTCCATTCCGACGGCCTTCGCCGCCTCCAGCCGCTGATTGCCAGCTATCACGACAAATTTGCCATTATGCGGTATCACAATCAACTCCCGCAGACGCAGCATCTCGGGCGCGTCCTGCACCGACTTTTTCAGTTTCTCAAGGTTTTTCTTGCTGATCTTCCGCGGGTTGCGCGGCAGTCCTTCCACCTCGCCGTTATTGGTGCGTAAATCACGGATTGGAATTTCTTTGATTTCAAACATAATCTATAATTTTTTGCAAAAGTACGTAAAATTTCAAAACAAGCGCGTCTGGTTCATTTTTTCTCGCCTCCTTCTTTGATGTCAAACCAACCATCTATATCAAGGTTTGCAAGCGCATAGTCTATTCTGTAAGTGCTGAATATCGGATTTTCAGGTCCTTCTATACCGCTGACATATACATTTCCTTTTGCGTCCTTAATAGCTCTAAAATGGTCATAACCAATCTTTTGAAGTCCAGACAAAACGCTTTTGTGTATTGATATATTTTTCATTTTTCTCCTCCTTTCTTACTTCTCTTTGGCTCAAAAGTGATACATACTATCCTCTTTCCTTTCTTTGTGTCGCAGCTTCGCCAGTGACCTTGATAGGTCATATATGCCGTACACATTTCGCGATATGGGATAAATTTCATTTTTCTATACTTGCAATTTTTACAAATCCATTTTTTTTCTCTCATTTTCCGCCTCCTTCCTTGAGTTTGGATAGCACCCAGTTGGCACCATCGCAAAAACCATCGTAGTCTATATAAAATTCTCTACAATCGTAATCGAGTGCGTAAACGTTCGCTACATCTGTTAACTCTTTTTCAATTTGGTTGGCGATTTCTTTCGCCTTCTGTTCAATTTCTTTTCTTTTCATGATTGTTTTTTTTAGGTTAAATCTTCATAGTTTCGTGATTGTACGCGCTGCCGCCGTGCCTCAACTTCAGGCTTCAGTTGGAGCGTGATTGTGCGCGCTGCCAATACCTTCTGACGGGCTTGGGCTTGAGCTTGGGCTTGAGCTTGGGCTTGAGCTTTGGCTTGGGCTTGGGCTTGGGAATACAGCACGATACTATAGCCGAACGCCTCTCTCCCTTGAACGGGGGAGCTGTGGCAGAAGCCCTCGTCACGCCTCACCTCGAAGTGTCCGCCGCCGTTGGCTATGGTTTGCAGCGTGGAAACCCTCACAACCGTGTCGGGCCAGCGGTAGGATGGCAACTCCACTTTCGTATTCTGCGAGGGGCAAGCCTTTATTGCCTCGGTCAGTTCGGGCGCGGTCTTGCAGTAAAGGTCGCCGAAAATGTTGGATGCGAAGTTCAGACGTACAACCGCGCCGTTGTGGAAGGTGACATTCACCCCGACCACGATGGCGGTGCAGTATTTGCAGCAGTTGAAAATCGTCATACCCGGACCGAAAAGGAAAAACGGGACACCTCGCTCGGTGTAGAACTTCACGATTTTCGTGAACATCGAAAAGGGCGGGTTGTCAATTACCACCCCGTCTTCGGGATAGTCGGCGTTGATGTAGTCGCCGCCCGGGTAGAACGGGCGTAGGATGGGCGTGTCGGGCTTGAAGTCAAATTCTGAGTATTTGTGCACGTAGTCCACAACCGCCTCGAACACGTCCTGCGGCGTGTAGCAGTCATCGGTGGTCTTGGGGGTGTCGCTGAATTTGGCCACAAAAGACTCGTAGTCCCTGAAAATGATGGGGTTCGCGCTGCCTCCGCTGGGTTTCTTTCGGGCTGGTCGCACTTCCTCATCTCCGAAAAGTGTCAGTTGTTTCATTTTGCCTTGATTTTGAAAATTAAAAATTTGTCCCACGATTTGAGCCGCTGACCGTTGCGCAGTTCAATCAATCCCGCGCCGTTGACCACGTATAACTTACGGCAAACTTCTCCGCCGTTAGGGGTGGGGCTGCCGCACTTGGTATTGCCCTCGATAGTCACGAGCTTCCCCTCTCCGATTGCCTCAACGAAGCCGATGTGGGCATTGTCGCCGAAAATGATAAGGTCGGCGGGCGCGGCTTTGTCGTATGTCGTTGGCTGGATGTCGGTGAAACGGGGGAAACTGGAAACACCCGCCAACATTGACGCTGAAGCCAACGGCGTACCTTTGAGTCCGAGCGCGCGGTCAAGGTTTGAGCAATAGCACCGCCTCATCTCTGCTCGCATAGCGGCGGGCGCGGATACAATCTCGTGAACGAGGTGGTTCTTTTCAACGAAGTCACAAACACCGATAGTTGTGGCCACAAAGGTTGCGCACCACGCGTAACCATCTTTGTTGCCGCCCGCGTAGGTTTTCGGAGCTGCCAAATGGTCAAATATCCACGAAAAGCGGTTGTAATTGTTTTTGCCGTGGCCGCCTTGCTGACTATCGTATTCAAGATAATCGCAGTAATTGCTTTCGGTGTAGCCGACCCAGCGGCGCGCCTCGTTTAAGATTGTTTCTCTTTCCATAACTCTAAAATTTTGAATTGTTTTTTATTAATTGGTTGATTTTCAGTTTCTTTTTCTTGCAGAACTTTCTCATAGTCGGCCAACTTCATTGTGTTCCATCGCCCCACCTGCCCAAACACGCGCAGCACCACCCCGAACTTCATTGTCGGGAAAGCGTTTGCCAGCACTGAATTTTTGATGTACTTTTCGGACTTCTGCAACTTCGGTGAGAATTGCCGAAAGTCGCACCTGAATACCACCACCTGCTCGCCTTTGATTTCTGTTACAAAATGAACATTATTCGGGTCGTAGCCGTTGCCGTCGGTGTTGTAAGTCTTATCCTCACACCAAGCGCGGAAATTTTCAACGATAATCTCATCATCGTTGTTAAAGTAGTATAAGTCGTTGACCCGCTCTATATTGGCGGTGGTGATTTCGTTTTGCAGAGCGCGCAAATTGCCGTCCTTGGCTAATCTGTAGCAATACGCAAAAAAAGCGGCGTAAATATCAAAGAAGTTGGCGGTGTTGGCCTGAAAAAAGTTGATATAATCTGCAACGCCACAGCCCTCAAGGTAGCGGACGCTCACAATGCAATAACGGCGGGCAATGGCGACCTTGTCTTTTGTCTTATCAAGGATAATCCTCACATTGTTATTGCTGACAATCTTGTTCCAGCTGTTTCGCACCTTTACCATTTTGCCGTATTTGTTATTGCACACAATCTCAAAGTTGGTGATTTTGGAAAGCTCCGCAATTTCATTGGAAGCCATCAAATCATCGCTTATTATATTGTATAACAACGACTTGCACTTCTCCGAGGGTATTGTCAAAAAACCTTTTTGGAATAATGCGCCTTGGTGGTAATACTCCGAAAATTCAATCCACTCGCCCAGGAAGAGCGACGGGATAAATGAATCTTTCCCCACGTTGGAATCGCCCGTTATTTGTATTAGCTTTCCGCAGGTTTGGTCGTCGAAAAACTTGTAACGTATGGAGGCGGCGCAAAATAAAATCATAGACTTAACGTCCTGAGGGGTAATCGTCCACAATCCCGCGAAAAGTTCCGCCCAATACTCAGCCGAGCACCCGCCGCGCTGGTCCAGCAATGCATTGCCCCGCGTGATGATTTCTGTATATTTCTGAGGCTGCACCAGCGGCACGGTTATCTCAGGCAATCGGCGGTTTTCGTAGTCTTGGCAAAACTCCTCCAAAAATGCAAGCTGCTCCTTTTTGACTTTCCTCCCTTGTTCGTTGAGGGTGGAGGCGTAGAGATTTTGCAGCGTCTGCCTGAGGTGGCTATCCAGCGCAAACACGGCATCCGCCTCTCTGCAATATCGGCGGCCAACAACATCGTATTTGAGGCCGTCAAAAAAGCACGGGTTTTCGCCCATTACAAACGCTCTGAACTCCTCATCGGTGAAATTAAATGAGAATCCAACCGCATCCTCATATTTGGGTATATGGCGGGCGGCTAAAATCGCCTCAAAATTTGCCATCTTAGCGGCTTTTTTATAGAGAATATATAAACTCTCCTTGCCGTTGCTTTTCGTCTCTATTTGTGGCGATTTTCGGTTGTCATACGAAAACTTGAACTCACCCGTCACCCCGTCCGCGTCCATTTGGGCGCGTAGTTCGTCAATGGAGAATTGGCGCGTGACTAATTCGTAGTAATCAATTTTTCGGGCCTCAGACTGGGATGCCGATCCAGCCTTTACGCGGGTTCGCACCTCTGCACCGATGGCGGCGACAATTTCAGCCTGTCGCCCGTCAAGCATAGCGTCCGCAATATCCTCTTTTTCGTTGAGTTTTTCGCACACCTCAGAAACAAGCCAACGCGCGTTGTTCTGCTCCGTTACAAACTCCGACCACGCGCCGATCCCGTCTTTGTCGGGGAAAAATAGCAGGTATTTGTCATCCAGCCCTTTATAATTCAGCGTGCGTAGGTTGGATTTTGAGCCGACCGCGATAAAAATGATGGATGGCAGCAGAGCGCGCGCGATTACGGCGGTTTTCTCGCTCTCCACCACGCCAATGCAGTCAAATTGCACCGTATCAATGAGGTGCTCACCGAAGGCGCACGTCACGAAGGTCTCACGCTCTTGCAGTTTGCCCGTGTGATACCATCGGATCGCTGGCAGCGGTCGCCCGTCGGGGGCGGTCTTGATGCGGTGAAGGTCAGACCCGTAGCCCATTATCTTGATGGAGTGGACCTTGCCGCCTCTGTCAATCAACGGGAAGCCCGTCTCCAATCCGAAGCTCACCACGCGATAGTCCCGCAGACTTTTCATCGCGGCGGGGATGCGTGAAACGAGGGCGGTTCGTAGCGTGTCCGAAAAGCCGCCGCCCGTAACCAATTGCTCAAATTCGGCGGCTGGTACTTCATAAGGAATCGCGGGACTTTGCTCTTCATAATAATGGCGTTCGATGGGCTTGTCCGTTTTCGGGAAAAAGGTCACCCCACACGCAAAGCAATGGCCGCAATTCTCTGCCTCTCCGACCATCTGAGCGAAAGCGTGTTTTGCCCCGCACGCGGGACATTCCGTGCGCCGTTTCGCCCACTTTATTTTTTTGCGTTCCTCCATTGCTCAGAATTTCAAGCGGTAAAAACAAATAGCGATGTCACGCAGCCGCCCGTATAGGGTCGCGGGCAGTTGATTGTTTTCGATGTATGCAACCGCAATACTTTTGGCTTGCAACAATTCATAATGGGTTGTGGTAACTTTCGTTACCACCTGACCCAAATAATTAAGATAATCATTGTACAACTGCTCGTCATTCAGGGCTATGCGGTGAAGGTTCATTTTTGCGATGTAGTCCATAATTTTTGATTTTTGATTAAAATTTATAAGTCATTCCGTTTTGGCCGATGTTGATAAACGCCCCCAGCCTAACTTTGAGATACTTAATGAGATAGTCTCGCGGGGCGACGTCGGCGTGGAAGCCCTTGTTTAAGATTTCGCGCCCGCTGGCGTGGAGCGTTACGATATTTTCCAGCGCGCAATAATGGCGCACCACCTTGAATAACTCAATGAAGCCCTCGTCTGACAAATGGCGGTCAAGCCCTACACGTTGCTCAATCGGCATTTTTTTATACAAAAATTCGCAGTATGAAAGCTCCACGGCGAACATTACCTTGTATTTTTCCGAAACCAGCCAACGGAGGGTCGTGAAAAAGTTACGCGGGCTGACAATTGCGGTGAAGTCAATCAAAAAGACGCACGCCTCACGGGTTGCGGTGTTGGCTATAATGTAGCCGTTGCAGGGGCAATCGTGGACGAGTGGCACAACGCCGACACGCAGCTGTGGAGCGGCATCCACTCCGCGCGGCATTCCAACCCGTTCGAAGTCGGCCACCGCGCCCGCGTGGTCCTTGTGTGCGTGGGATATTAGCATCCCCGCGTAATTGCTTACGCGGTCGCCCCTCGTGCAGAAGTCGTTGAACGCGTTGTAGTGGTTGGTCTTGCCAGCATCCAACAGCACCTGCACGTCGTCCGCGAACTTGAGGCGGAAAGAATTTCCGCCGCTGCCCGTATGAAATATTGTAAATTCCATGATTACAAGTATTTAACGAGTTCTGCCTCAACGGCCTTGCTTACCGCGTAAGTCTTACGCACGTCTGCGACTGACTTCACCTGCCCCGTGGCAATGGAAGCCAACACGCCGCGCCATTCTTCAGAATCAATGTTGAGCCACCTCTTTTCCGGCTGTTGGTGCTGTGCCGGTGCCGGTGCCGGTTGTGCTGGTTGCTGATTTTGGGGTTGTGGTTGTGTCATCGTTTGCGGCTGTTGCTGGGGTTGCGGCTGCTGCTCAGGTTGTAAAAGGTTCACGCCGCCGATTTCCTCAAAGGGCACGTCATCAATATCGACCACGGGTCTGTCGTCACGCGGCTGCACTTCGCGCCAATCCTTTGACTGACCAACCGAAAATGGCAACCACTTGAGGAGCTTCCGCATCACGAACTTGTACCACATACTTTCGCCGTTTCGGTTCCTGTACATAAAAAGCAATTTATCATCTTTACCGACCTCAAGCACAATCTCGTTGACGGTTGCAAAATAGTTGTATTTTTTGCCGTCTGAGCGCACTAACACAAATTCAAACCCCAAAATATCATTGAAGTTGAGAAACCCATTTTGGTCGTATTTCGCGCCAATGTGTGGCACGTTCTTAATGTCCCATTGAAGAAGGTCACGCTGCTGGACTGTTGCACCCTGCCAAATAATATTGGGGTAAAATTCCGCCACATTGGGACTGTCTAAAATGTCTTGGCGTTGTTTTTGGTATGATGTAAAAACAACGGGTTTCGGGTTCTTGCCGCCAAATTTCACCACGGTGTAGTCGCCGTTCAAATAGTTCAGCCCTTGCTGGCTGGCTTGGTAGTGGCATAACAATACGTCTTCGTAACTAATTCCGTTTTTGACGTATTCCTCCGACCTCTTGTAGAGGTCAATGGCGCATGCGCTTACAAACTTTTTTTCGTTTTCCTGACTTTCAAAAAAGAAGATCGGCAGCGACTTCTTAACGATTGCCAACGCGGTGGTCGGGCTTTCGATTTTCTGTAACTCGTTCATAATTAATTATAAAATTGTTATTGATTTTTCGTTGATTTGTTTTCTCTCTTTGGTAAATTCCCCATCAAGGAGGGTGACCTTTACAATTTGGGCGCGCAGTAATGGGTCAATGATAAGGTGATAATACTTGAAACCTTTTCCAGCGGTATCAATAAAGAGGGCGGCGACTTCTTCGTCTATTGTTCCAGCGTACCAATGCACTCCATCCCATTCGGCGGTTTCTAATTCATATTCATTGTCGCAGAATTTGACGCGCATTTTGTCGCCGTTTTCCTTGTAGATTTGGGCGGCGGCGGCTCTCAGGCTTTCCCAGCCTTGTGGGTTCAATTGTGTTTTCATTGTTGTTTTGTTTTTGGTTGTTTGTGTGTTTTTTTGACATTGCAAATATACAACAATTTTATAATTTCAACACTTTTTAATAAAAAAAATAAAAATTTTATTTTGTTGTAAATCAAATAATTATATTTAATTTGCATGTAATTTGTTCGTAAAAATCTGAAATTTTCGGAGTTTTTTTGGATTTTCGTAAAAAAAAAGGGGAGGTCTCCCTCCCCTAACCACACAACACATCACAACGGGGTGATGGTCAGGTTCTCGGCGGCTGCATCTGGGATTAATAGCGTGCAGCCCGTTGCAGTCAGCTCTGCAAGTAGGTCGGCGTTGACCACGTTGGCGGCTTCGTCAATTATTATAGGCAGTTCCACCCCCGCGGCACGCTGGAGGGCTTGTGAGAGTGTCGCACGAAAAACCAGAGACTCAGCGCCGCTCATCGTTGATTTTCCTCGGAAGTATAGGTCGCAGCATTCGGTGAAGTCGTCATTGCTGATATTTTGGCGGAAAAGTGCCACGGTGATGTCGGTGGGGAGAATTGCGTTAATGGCCCTTTCCAAATTCTCATAGTAGGCGCGGCGGGCGGCTTTCAGATTCTCAACGTTGGCGGTGATTGTGATTAAGTCTGTGCGCATATCGGCGAGGGTTGCCTTGTTCGCGTCTGCATTGATTCTCAGGGTTTCAATCGCCGCGTCAATGTCGGCGACTTCTCGCTCCTTGGCTTTCATTGACTTGAGGTCGCCGTCTTTCATCGTGATAAGTTCATTCAGGGCGCGCAGCTTGTTCTTTTTGTCGGTAACGTCCACAAACACGGGGACAATGATCTGTGCGCGTAAATCGGCGATTTTTGCGGCTTTTTCGGTCTCCCACGCGGTAACCTCTTTTTCGTGTTTTTCGTTGTAGTTGGCGAGGGCTTCGTCATATTCAGCGCGGCGGCGGTTGTTTTCTTCGTCAATCGCGGCGTTTTTAGAGGCTTCTTCTTCTTTGAGGTTGGCGAGTTCGCTTTCCACGATTGCCAGCCGTTCAAGGCGTGCGCGGTGTTCGCTCTCATCCATTGCCAGCTTATCGGCGATAACATCATTCAGGTCGGCGGCGGCGGCTCTTTCGGCGGCTGCCTTTGCACGCCATTCGTCAGGGATGCCACCCTCAACCACGCAATCGGGGCAACTTTCGGCGGCGGTGCAGATTGCGCACTTTTGGCACTTCTTTTCTGAGGATTCAGCGGCGGCGGCGCGTTCATCATATTCGTTGGCCTTGGAGATATGGCTTTCAGCCTCGGCGGTGAGGCGCACATCGGCCACGGGCGCGGGGTGGTATTTCAGCTCGTCAATTTCGCGCTGCAAGCCTTCAACATTGGCGGTCACGTGGGGCAACAATACCAGCTGCGGCGCGGGTGATATGTCGGGGGTGGAGCGTTCAATTTCAATTATTTTCGTGTTGATTTCATCATTGAATTTTCGCTCGGATTCAGTCAGAGTGGGCTGCGCGTCCGCTATTTTTTCGGACATTTGGCGCGCCTTTTCGCGCAGGCCGTTAAGCTCATTCTCGGCGATGGCTATTTGTGCGCGTGGGTTGGCGATTTCGGCGCGTTTGCGCTCATATTCAGCGCGGCGGGTATCGTAATCGCGCACAATGGCCTCGGCGGTTTCAATGTCTTTCCGCTGCTTCTCCAATTTCGCGCGCTCCTCTTTGAGCGGTCTTTCATCGTATTCACCCAAACCCGATATTTTCACCAAAAAAGCGCGCATTTTCTTTGGGTCTTTCAGTATGCTGTCAATGTCCAGCCCCTTTGTCAGCGCGTCCACGTTTTGCTGATACTCAGTAACTTTTACGGGGATTCCGTTCAGCTTGCAGACGTTCACCACCGATAACTGGTCGCCCCGTTGCCACTTTTCGCGCTGCTGGGCTGTGGGTTCGCTGCGGCGGGTGAGGGTACAACCAACGCCCTCAAGCGTAACATCTGCGTAGATGTCGGCGGCGGTGGCTGGGTTCAGCGGGTACACCTCGTTTCCGAAAGTTTTGCCAGTTTCGGGGTTACTCTGATTCAGAACGTAGGCCAGCGCGCGCTTGATGGTTGATTTGCCCGCTCCATTGCGGCCTTTGATGATGGCGGGGAATGTTACCTCTACCCCGCGCAATTCTTGGAATTGATTGATTTTCAGTTTCATAATTGTTTGTTTTGAATGGTTGTTAATTAGTTGTTATTTATTGGTTTTCCCATTTATCGGCCAGCCACTCCGTGACCTTTTCGTCAATATCTTCGCGCAAATCTTCAGGGGTGAAGTCCTTATCCTCATCGTGGGTGGTAATGTTGATTGAATTAAGGATTGCGCCCAGCTCCTTACCAAAGTGGTACTCATTCGCGAAGATGGAGATTCTCCACGTGCAGTAGCCGTTAGCGTGGCGGCGGTCGCAGCTCAACACGCGCGGGTCAGAGTTGATAATGTCCAATACAAGCAAGTCAGATACCGCGTACATTTGTGTTTTGTTTTCACATTTTTTAACTTGTGCCAAAAAAATTTCTTCGATAGTTTTCATTGTTGTGTTGTTTTGTTTGTTTGTGTGATTGTTTAACGATGCAAATATACGACTTTTTTAATAAATTCTACAAATTTTGATAAAAAATTTTTTATTTTTATTTTGTTGATTATCAAGATACTATATGTATAAATAAGGGAAAATCCCCGCAAATTTCCGCTGATTTCTCAATTTTGTAGGGTCTTTTGGAAGTTTTTTCGGGGAAAGTCAAAAAAAAGCGCGCCACAACGAAAGCTGCGGCGCGTGTAATTCTCCCACCTTGGCGGCGGGAGGGGATTTCGGTTTCGGTGCGGGTGCGGGTGC
>JAFODP010000034.1 GCA_017380635.1 Bacteroidales bacterium
GGAGGTCTGAAAGGAGCGGATGCGAATGACCGATAAAAAAGAAAAAACTGCTCCGATTGTATCTGTTGGCGCAGATACGGAACAGCAATTTTCTAAATATTCTAAAGATATTATAACCCAAGATGATGAAAATAGCAATAGCTTTGATGAATTTCAGCGTGAAATGATTCGTATGATGGACCCGTCCTATCTCAAAACGGTATCGATGAGCGAACTTTACGACTCCGTTTTTCAAAGCAAACCGCCGTTGGTGGAGGGGCTGCTTTATCCGGGAACGTATATCTTTGCCGGTGCTCCCAAACTCGGCAAAAGTTTCCTGATGGCGCAGCTGGCTTATCACATCAGTACGGGCACGCCGCTATGGAACTATCCCGTTCGTAAAGGCTCGGTGTTGTATCTCGCTCTTGAGGATGATTACCGTCGTTTGCAAGAACGCCTATACCGAATGTTTGGAACTCAGATTTCGGATAACCTGCATTTCTCAGTTTCGGCAAACCAAATCGGCAAAGGTCTCGATGAACAACTGAAAGGTTTTATTACTGCACATCCTGATACCAATCTCATCATCATTGATACCTTGCAAAAGGTTCGTGAGATGGGTGGAGATAATTATAGCTACGCAAGCGATTATGAAATCATCGCACGTATTAAAAGATTTACCGACCAATACGGGGTTTGTGTTTTGCTCGTCCATCATACCCGAAAGCAAAATGCCGATGACAAGTTCGAAATGATCTCCGGCACTACGGGATTGCTCGGCTCCGCAGATGGCGGATTCATTCTTCAAAAGGAAAAACGGACAAGCAATAATGCTACCCTCGAGGTTTCGGGTAGAGACCAACCCGATCAAAAGTTTCACCTTTCACGCAATCCTCAAACTCTGCTTTGGGAATTGGAAACCGCAGAAACGGAACTTTGGAAAGAACCACCCGAACCGTTACTTGAGAAGGTAGCGGAATTTATCACCGCAGACAATGTCGTTTGGTGTGGAACACCGACCGAGCTTGTCGAGGTGCTCGGCGTTGATATGAAAGCGAATACGCTCTCTATGAAGCTGAATATCAATGCCGGGCGTTTGTTCAATGAGTATGGCATTTATTACGAGAACAAACGCTGTCACGACGGCCGCAAGGTGCGACTGCAATTTGCGAAAGCGTGACGATGCGTGTCGGTCGTGACGGTGTTTTAGGCGGAGGCAAAAACATCGTCACCATCGTCACAGACCGACACGGGAAAGTTTGACGGAGTGTGCAGAGAGTATCTTTACAAAGATGGCTCTTTGCCCTTCGGAGAACGCAAAACCTGCCTGCAGGTTGCATTTTTGATGGGGCACCTGTCAAAAGTGCTTTTGCGTTACTTTTGACAAAAGTAACAAAACCCGGCTAACGCCGAAAAGGAAGTGATATGTATAAGAAGAACGATTAGTGTAATGGTTGGTAAAGGTTCGGTGAATCATAATAGCCGCAAGTTCAAGGCGGAGAATGTCAACGGCGAACGCACCCATCTAAACAATGATTATTGCAACGAGAGCATTAAAAAAGTATATCACACTTTGTTTGATGACGCTCTAAAACGCTATAATGATAAACAAACCCGAGCCGACCGACGTATCAGTAACTACTATGAAAAGATACGAAACTCGAAACAAGAAAAGCCATTCCACGAAATTATATTGCAGATTGGCGATATGGTAACGATGAGTTCTGAAAGCGAAAACGGAATACTTGCCCAAAGAATTTTGGACGAGTATTACAAAGGCTTTCAAGAGCGAAATCCGTACTTAAAAGTGTTCTCGGCGCATCTTCATATGGACGAGGCAACCCCGCATTTGCATATTGATTTTATCCCCTTTACTACGGGTAGCAAACGGGGACTTGATACAAGAGTAAGTCTAAAACAAGCACTTGCCAACCAAGGTTTTAAGGGTGGCTCTCGTGGAGATACCGAGTGGAACCAATGGGTCAGTTCGGAAAAGGAAGCACTTGCAGTCGTTATGGAACGGCACGGCATTGAGTGGGAACGTAAAGGAACCCACGAAAAACACCTCTCAGTTTTGGACTACAAAAAGCAAGAACGAGAAAAGGAACTCACCGAGCTTGAAGGAAA
>JAFODP010000007.1 GCA_017380635.1 Bacteroidales bacterium
GCAAGCAATTACGGCCAACACTTTCACTCGCTCCGGCTACACCTTTACTGGTTGGAATACCAAAGCTGACGGCAGCGGCACTTCATACACAGATAAGCAGTCGATAACCTTGTCGCAAGATATCACGCTCTATGCGCAGTGGAAAAGAGCACCTGTTGTCGTTACTTTCGATGCCAATGGCGGTACGGGAACCATGGCCGCGCAAACTTTTGTGGCCGGCGTTTCGCAAGCAATTACGGCCAACACTTTCACTCGCTCCGGCTACACCTTTACTGGTTGGAATACTGCTGCTGATGGTAGGGGTACCTCATACAAAAATGTCCAAGTAATTACTTTGACGCAAGATATCACGCTTTACGCACAGTGGTTTACGCCTACATATGTAGATTTAGGCCTTTCTGTAAAATGGGCTACCTGCAACGTGGGGGCCACCACTCCCGAAGGCTACGGCGATTACTTTGCCTGGGGCGAAAAGAGCCCGAAAAGCAACTACGCTTGGAGTACGTATAAATATTGTAGTGGATCATCTTCAACCCTTACTAAGTATAATACCGATAGTAGCCGAGGTACGGTAGATAACAAAACTACCCTCGACCTTTCCGACGATGCTGCCCGCGCCAATTGGGGCGGCAGTTGGCGAATGCCCACCAAAGCAGAGCAAGACGAACTACAAGATAACTGCATCTGGACTTGGACCACTCAAAACGGAGTAAATGGCTGCAAAGTAACCAGCAAAACCAACGGAAACAGCATATTTCTGCCGGCGGCCGGTTACCGCGGTAGTGCTTCAGTCCTCAATGGCGGTTCCGACGGCCTCTATTGGTCGAGTTCGCTCTACGAGGGCAATCCGAGCTACGCGTACACCTTGTACTTCAATTCGGGCTATGAGTACTGTCGCAGCTACGGTCGCAACTACGGTCACAAGGTTCGCGCGGTTTGCCCGTAGCCCGCGCGAGGCCGAAAGGCAGAGCGCCGGGCGTTTTGCCGGAATTTATCCCAAATAAGTGCACGCCCTCACGCGCCATCATTTGTCAATACACGCAGCGAGCGGGCAGCCGAGCCTTGCACCGGCGGCCCTGCGAGCCGCATTGTCAATCCCGAATTCTAAGCGGAAGTTTTCCGGCGAGGGCGCAGGGCGTTTAATAAGCACGATATAGCAGGGTCTTGTCTATCTCCGTCATCGTATTTGATGGAATATCGTATTCCTTGGCAATTGTCGGCCACATAGAAACAGCATGGCAAATCTCATCGACTATATAGCTTGCACGCTTAATGTGCATGGCTTCTGCCACGGCCAGTAAATCAGTTCGGGTAATATTATCCCACTTGTTATTGATAGACATCTGATGCTGCGATGTCCAATCACCTTTTGGATTGTATGCCCACGATACATCGTATGCAGGCGATAATTTCCAAGTGCCGGTCTTGTCCATCAAGAACGATATGTTCTTTGTATGGTCGTCCTGATTACGGGCAATAACATTGAACACCATTCTTCGGAACATTTGTTCGGCCTGTCCATAGGGCAAACGAAGCTGGCGCATTACCTGAAACGCTTGTTCATACGAGTAAGCGTGTAACATCCTGTAGTCGTAGTGCGCCAATCCGCAGAGTGTCTGCATATGTACTTTTTCGTTGCTTCCGATACGGTCGAAACGCTTTGTCATAAAGTGAGCTCTTCCATTCTCTTCAAGTAAACAGCACTCGGTCATCTCCAATCCTGCTTGTAATGCCATTTTATAATAGGCATACTCAATCTTTCCATAATGCTGAGGGTCGCCTAAAGCGGAATTTGTTACGCCATCCAATTTCAATAGCCAATGGCTGAAACCTTCTGGCGCGTCAACTTGTCCTGAACGAACTTCTCCTGTCTTGTCATTGTAGGCAATAACGGCTTTAGCTCGTTGTCCGCCTGCCGATGTACTCACCTTTATAATGTTAACAATAGCTTCTTTGGTGTCCTCATTGAGGTTTGTGTTCAGTTCGGCTTTATTCGATAATACCTCTGAGGCAATTTCAACTAAAGAACTGATTTCAATGGCAGATGATTGGTCTAAGTAATCATCTTTGGCAGGTACAAACTCCAATGCCCCCATTGAACGCTTACTTTGATAACATAATCGTTCCACCGGGTTTGCAAATGTTCTGCCCAAGGAACTGAGCCATCTGTCCAATAGTGCCTTTCCGTAGGCATCTGGAAGCGCATCTGCCAAAAGTCCGGGAAGTCCCATGAATGTCTCTGTAGATAATTCCCTGAATGAATGTGGTCCATTCTTTTCAATAGGCATTTTTAAGGGTGATAGATTCCAATCATTCTTGGCGAAAGATGGTTCATACTCAAATGTGGCAGTTCCCGTACTTTCATTCCAAAGCACAGCACCTGCATATTCACCCCAGATATATACTTTTGCTAAATTTACCATTCTAATTCGGTTTTGTCGTTATTATTCTTAGTTGCAGATGCGCGTTTTCGTGACTTTTGGCCATCTAATAGCTTGGCGTATACAATCGGGCTGATTTCTGGTTCTTTAAAGAAATCAGATAACATATCTAATGAATTTAGCGCTCTCAATAACGGAATCAAAGTCTTGAGAGATACGCTTTCTCCTCGCTCCAATGCTGCCACGCTGCTTATTGAAACTCCGGCTGACAGCGAGAGATCTTTTTGACTGACATTATGTTCAAGTCTCAAACGTTTTATGGTTTCACCAAGCTTCGAGAGAATCATATTGTCTGTTAGTTCGTATAATTCCATAATCGTTGCTTTTTAAATTATTGTACCGCAAATGTATAAACAATCATTGAAATTGCAATGGTTGTTTTGCTTAATAAATAAATTTGCCAAATTGTGCAGAGTGTATTACTTTTGTGCCACGAAATTTATACTCAAAAAATATGACTCCCGACGACAGTACCCCTGTGGCGATATGTAGCGACCACGCGGGCTATGAATTAAAAGAATTTGTATGTGACTGGCTCACAGAAAAGAACATTCCCTTTATCAATTTTGGGACTTACTCTCCCGATAGTTGTGATTATGCCGATTTTGCACATCCTCTGGCAGAATCTATCGAAAGCGGCGAATCTTGCTGCGGTATTGCCATTTGCGGTAGCGGCGAAGGCGTTTGCATGACGGTGAACAAGCATCAGTCTATTCGTGGCGCACTTTGCTGGACTCCCGAAATTGCCAAATTGACCCGTCAGCACAACGATGCGAACGTTTGCTGTATGCCGGCTCGTTTCATCGAAAAGGAAACAGCTATCGAAATTATTGAACTTTTCTTCAACACGGCTTTCGACGGCGGTCGTCATCAGACACGCATCGAAAAAATTCCTTTGGACGAAGATTGATGTTGAGCCTCTTACAGCGCTCATGCTGAAAAAATTAGGACGTTTCTCACGAAAAGAAGCGTCCTTTTTTTTGTATGGCAAGGCTGTCAATCTGCCGACTATTATTGACGTTCGCCGAAAATAGCGCTGCCGATGCGCACCATGGTGCTGCCGCAAGCCAAAGCGATGTGGTAGTCGTCCGACATGCCGATGGAAAGTTCACAGAAACTGTCTTCCTGCGCGAAATGTTTGGCTTTGGCTTGGTCGAAACAAGTTTTCAGTTGCAAGAATTCCTGGCTTATCTGTTCCTGATTGTCGGTGAAAGTGGCCATGCCCATCAAACCGACCAAGCGAATGTTTTTCAGCAATTTCCAGTCTTCGCTCTCCAGGTAGGACGAAAGTTCGTCGGGGCTGAAGCCGAATTTGTGCTCCTCGCGCGCAATGTGTACTTGCAGCAAACAATCGATAATGCGGTGATTCTTGGCCGCTTCCTTGTCTATTTCTTTTAACAAATCGGCGCTATCTACCGCATGAATCAGACGAACGAAAGGCGCAATATATTTGATCTTGTTTTTCTGCAAATGTCCGATGAAATGCCATTCCACGTCTTGAGGCATTTGCAAGTGTTTGTCTCTCATTTCCAAGGCTCTGCTTTCTCCAAAAATGCGTTGTCCACCTTGGTAGGCGGCTTGTAGTTTTTCGATGGCCTGAAATTTGGAAACCGCTATCAACTTCACTTGTGTCGGGAGCTTTTTTCGGATGCTTTGTATGTTTTCGGAAATATTCATATATTCGCGTTCAATTAGGCTTGGTTCAACGAAATAGCGCCATTTCAGCGCGGCTGCAAAGCTATAAAAATTTTAAAAAATGTTATAATTTATCCGTCTCCTGAAACTATTTTGTCAATCCCGCGTCTAATGCGTAAAATTGCACATAAAAATTACAGCTATGAAAACTCGTATTATTGCTTTATGTTCTATCATCGCTTGTTTATCATTCCTTAATGCGCAAGCGCAATCATACAACGATGATGCTTACTATCATCCCAAGTATGCCAAAAAGGAAAAAGCGAAGATAAAAGATCAACCTATCAGTACCGAAACTATTTTAAGCACTTCATCTTCTTCATCTTCTTCTCGCGATGTGGATGAATACAATCGTCGTGGCGCGTCTTCTATTAACGATCTTGCTGTTGCGCCGGTAGATTCTGTTACCATCAGTGCCGAAGAATATCAGGAATTTCAGTATAGCGAACGTATTCGTCGTTTTCACGATGCCGATTTTACCACGCATATCACCGAAGATGGCTATCTGAATGTTTATCTCGAAGATGGCGCAGAACTCACTATCTATTACGACGATAACGATTGGGACGATTATTATTACTATTCTTGGATGAGTCCTTGGGCGTACGACAGATTCTATCATCCTTATTGGGCTTATCACCGTCATTATTTCACTTACGATTATCATTGGCATCATCATTGTCACGATTGGTATTATTGGGGTGGTTTCCAACCTTGGTACTACGATGTGCATTATGGTTTTTACGATCCTTATTGGGATTATCCTCATCACCATTATCCTGTTTATCATGGTCATCATCATGTGCATCACAATGCTTGGGGACAACCTACTTATTATGCGCATGCAGGCAAAAGACCGACGGCTAATACGCAGTTAAGACGCAGCGCTGATACCCGTTCGGCTGTGTACAACAATTATGCTTCTTCTTCGACTCGTCGTGGCAATGCTACTTCGGTTCGCTCTACTTCATCTACTTCTACTGGACGTGGCACAAGCAACAGACAAACGGCAGTGATTAACGATCGTGCTTCTTCATCGGGTAGAAGTTCTTCTTCATCGAGCGCCGTTCGCAGTGGATCATCATCGAGTGGCAGAAGCTCGTATTCCGGCAGCGGATCGTCATCGAGTGGCAGAAGTTCGTACAATAGTGGCAGTTCTTCGTCAAGAAGTTCGTCTTCGTCGAGCGCCGTTCGCAGTGGTTCGTCATCCTCTTCAAGCAGAAGCAGTTCGTCTTCAGGTCGAAGCAGTTCTTATTCTTCCGGCAGAAGTTCTTATTCGGGCAGTAGCTCGTCTTACTCTCGCAGTTCGTCCAGCTCTTATTCATCAGGAAGCAGTTCTTACTCGGGTAGTTCGTATTCGGGTTCGTCCAGCAGTTCTTATTCTGGCGGCGGCCGATCATCCGGATCGAGCAGTTCTGGTCGTAGATAATTGAATGACAGTAAATTTGACAACTATGAAAAAGATATATATTTCCGCCATCACTTTATTATTGGCTATCTTGCCCACGATGGCACAAGAAACTTTCGACTTGTTGAAATACAACCAGCAAGATGTTTTGGGAACGGCTCGTTCCATGTCAATGTCTAATGCGATGGGTGCGGTGGGTGCCGATGTGACGGCCATTTCTATCAATCCGGCGGGTTTGGGTATCTATCGTAGCGGCGATGTAAACTTGACGCTCAATTTGGCCAATACCAAAGTTTCATCTTCCTCCTTGGTGTCGGATAATACCAAATTCAATGTGAGCAGTTTTGGTTATGTTTTCGCGAGCGATATGCATTCCGACGATGAATTGGCATTTTTTAATATGGCAATCACCTACAATCGTCAGGCTAATCATTTTCGTAATAGTTCTATCAGAAAATATGCTTCGCCGATATCTATTTTGGATAATCTTTACGAAGGCGATCCGATGGAAAGTTTGGCTTATACCACTTACTTGCTCGATAAAGAATACAATCCCATTCTACAAGCCGGCGAAAAAGTGGATTATTCTCAACGCGTGATAGAAAGTGGAAGTAGCGGCGTTTGGGATTTCTCGATGGCTTTCAATTATGCATATTGGTTGTATTTGGGATTTTCAGTAGGGGTGCAACATTTGGACTACACGATGACGTCTTTCTATCACGAAGATTTTGAATTGGGTGGCTCCATGGATTACAATAATAAATTCAATAGCAGCGGTTTGGGTTACAATGTTAAAGTAGGTGGTATTATCCGTCCTTTCCCGGCATTGCGCTTGGGCGTGGCATATCATTCTCCTACGGTGTATGTGATGACCGATGATATCGTTTTTGCCGAAATGAACAGTTATGGCGTTCCTAATGACGCAGGTGCTTTGGTGGATGCTTCGGCTCGTCATAAATTGGAATATCGTTATTATACCTACGATATGAATACGCCGCAAAAGGTGATTTTGAGCGCGGCTTTGCAACTGGGAAAGAGAGCTATGCTTAGTGTGGATTACGAAATGTTGGACTATACCACGATGAATCTCTACGATACTTATGGCTTTGTTTACGAAGATGTACGTCAAGATATTCAGCGTAAACTGAACAATGTGCGCAATTTGCGTCTTGGTGCCGAATGGCGTTTGAACGATGTGATGAGTTTGCGTGGCGGTTATGCATACATGCCGAGCCCGGTGAAATCTTCGGTGATAACAGATCATCAAGAAGTGTTCACACCTTCATTGACGCCTCATTATAGTATTATCGATAACAAGGGAACTTCGGTGTATTCTTTGGGTTTGGGCTTGCGTTTCGACGATTTCTATCTCGATTTTGCTTATCAGAACCGCAGTTATGGCGAACAGTTCTATCCTTATTACAATTGGGTGAAGTTGGACGGAGAAGCGCTGCCTTACAACAATGCTTCTTATTTAAAAACTACTCAGAACAACTTTGCCATGACTTTAGGCATGCGTTTTTAATTCCTTGAGTCGGTCTTCGAGTTTGAATAATTCATCACGATATTGTGCGGCCTCCATAAAGTTCATCTTTTTGGAGGCTGCGTACATCATGCGCTTGGTGTTGGCAATCACTTTTTCCAAATCGTTGATGCCAAGCGTATCCAATACGGGATCGGCCAATCTGCCGCTGGCTTTTGCTTCGCTGGGATAATTCTTGATGCCATCGCTTTTGTTTACTATGGTGTCGGCTACAATGGCTGATGCAGGCGCTTCGGTTTTTGTCAGATTATTGTGCGATTGTTTGCCGACGGCTTGTGGCGTGATGCCGTGTTCGTTGTTGTAAGCAATCTGTTTGGCGCGTCGTCGGTTGGTTTCTTCGATGGTGAGTCGCATGCTTTCGGTCATCTTGTCGGCGTAGAAAATCACCTTGCCGTTCAAGTGTCGGGCGGCGCGTCCGGCGGTCTGCGTGAGTGAACGACGATTGCGCAGGAATCCTTCCTTGTCGGCATCGATAATGGCCACCAAAGATACTTCGGGCAAGTCCAGACCTTCGCGCAAAAGATTTACCCCAACCAATACATCGTAAAGGCCGGCACGCAGATTTTCCATGATTTCCACGCGCTCCAAAGTGTCGATGTCAGAATGGATATATTCGCAGCGGACGCCGTTTTTAAGCAGATAGGCAGAAAGTTCCTCGGCCATGCGCTTGGTTAAGGTGGTTACCAGACAACGTTCGTCTTTTTCGCTGCAGATGCGGATTTCTTCCATCAAGTCGTCGATTTGGTTTTCGCTGGGACGCACTTCGATGGGCGGATCGAGCAAGCCCGTTGGACGAATCAATTGTTCCACGATGACACCTTCCGATTGTTCCAATTCATAATCGGCCGGCGTGGCACTGACGTAGATGGTTTGATGGCACAAGGCTTCGAATTCATCGAAAGTAAGCGGACGATTGTCGATGGCGGCCGGCAAACGGAAACCATATTCCACCAGATTCATTTTTCGTGCATGGTCGCCGCCCCACATGGCATGGATTTGCGGTACGGTAACATGGCTTTCATCGATGACCAGCAAGAAATCGTCGGGGAAAAAGTCCATCAAACAATAAGGGCGGGTGCCGGCTTCGCGTCCATCGAAATAACGCGAATAATTTTCAATGCCGGAACAATGTCCCAGTTCGCGAATCATTTCCAAGTCGTAATTCACACGTTCTTCCAAACGTTTGGCTTCCAAGTTTTTACCAATGCTTCGGAAAAATTCGACCTGTTTGCATAAATCGTCTTGTATTTGGCGGATGGCGATTTGCGTGCGTTCTTTGCTGGTAACAAACAAGTTGGCCGGATAAATATCGTAAGCATCCAGACGACATAAACGGATGCAAGAAATAGGATCGATTTCTTCGATTTCATCGATTTCATCGCCCCAGAATGTCACGCGAAGTGCTTTGTCTGCATACGAAAGATAAATGTCCACATTGTCGCCTTTGACGCGGAAACAAGAACGATTGAAACTGACGTCGTTACGGGAATAGAGGCTGTCTACCAATTGTCGCAGGAAAACGTTGCGGCTGATTTTTTGTCCGCGGCGGATATGGATGGTGTTCTCGCTGAAATCGACAGGACTGCCCATACCAAAAAGACAAGATACCGACGAAACTACCAATACATCCTTGCGTCCAGAGAGCAGGGCAGAAGTGGCCGACAATCGCAGTTTTTCGATTTCCTGGTTGATGGAAAGGTCTTTTTCGATATAGGTGTTGGTGGTAGGAATATAGGCTTCCGGCTGATAATAATCGTAGTAGGAAACAAAATATTCCACGGCATTGTCCGGAAAGAAGGATTTGAATTCGTTGTACAGCTGCGCCGCCAATGTCTTATTGTGGCTCAGTACCAAAGTGGGTTTCTGTATCTTTTCCACCACGTTGGCAATGGTAAAGGTTTTTCCGGATCCGGTAACGCCCAGCAAAGTTTGCGCACGTTGGCCTTGCAGAATGCCTTGGGTCAAGGCTTCGATGGCTTGTGGCTGGTCGCCGGTGGGTTGGTATGCAGACTGTATTTTGAACATCTTTCTTCTCTGATTTTGTTTTGCAAAAGTAGGAGTTTTCGTAGAAAGAATTTATCTTTGCCGTTTAAATTTTAATACCGAAATCTAAATTCGTATTGACAGATGATCTGGAACAAGAGTTATGAGTGTATGAGCCGCGATGAGATGTGTGCTCTGCAAGGAAAACGATTGAGAGAAACGGTGGAACGTGTGTACGCCAACACGCCTTTTTATCGCAAGAAAATGCAAGAAATGGGTGTGATGCCCGAAGATATACAATCGGTAGAAGACATTGTAAAACTTCCCTTTACCGTCAAAACAGATTTGCGCGACCAATATCCTTTTGGTTTGTTCGCTTCGCCTATGTCGGAAATTGTGCGAATGCACGCTTCTTCGGGAACAACCGGTAAACCTGTGGTGGCCGGTTATACACGTAAAGATCTGGGAATCTGGTCGGAAGTTTTGGCTCGAACCTTTAGCGCGGGCGATTGCGATAGTCGTGATATATTTCATATTGCTTTCGGATATGGTCTTTTCACCGGAGGTTTGGGCGCTCATAATGGAGCCGAACGTATCGGAGCCTCGGTTATTCCGATTTCTTCGGGAAATACAGAAAAACAAATCCAGTTGATGACCGATTTTGGTTCGACGGTGCTTTGCTGTACGCCTTCTTATGCGCTCTATTTGGCTGAAAGTATTCACAAGAAAGGCTTGCAAGATAAATTGAATCTGCGTGTCGGCTTCTTTGGTGCTGAACCTTGGACCGAAGAAATGCGCCGCGAAATCGAAGATAAATTGCATCTGAAAGCCTACGATATTTACGGTCTTACCGAAATTATTGGCCCGGGTGTTTCTTACAACTGTCATTGTCAAAGTGGCATGCACATCAACGAAGACCATTTCTTGCCCGAGATTATCAATCCTGAAACTTTGCAACCGGTGGCTCCCGGCGAAGTGGGCGAGTTGGTGTTCACCACTATCACCAAAGAAGGTATGCCCTTGTTGCGTTATCGTACCAAAGACTTGACGCGTTTGGTTTACGAGCCTTGCGAATGTGGACGAACCAATGTTCGTATGGAAAAAATCATGGGTCGCAGCGACGACATGCTCATTATCCGTGGTGTCAATGTGTTCCCCACGCAAATCGAAAGTGTGTTGCTTGAATTCTCAGAAACAGCGCCTCATTATCATCTCTATGTTGATCGTGTGAACAATACCGATACCTTCGAAGTGCATGTGGAAATGCGTCCGGAATTCTTTAGCGACAATATGAGTCGTATGCTCGATTTGAAGAAGCGCATTTCGGCGCGCATCCAGAGTGTTTTGGGTATTTCTGCCGATGTGAAATTGGTTGAGCCTAATTCTATTCCGCGTAGCGAAGGCAAAGCTCGCCGCGTCACCGACAAACGTAATGTGTATGCCAACAAATAAAATCGTAGGGTTATGAATATTATCAAGCAATTGTCTGTTTTCTTGGAAAACAAAGCTGGTCGCGTTACTGAACTGACTCGCATTTTAGGTGAAGCCGGTATCAATCTTTCCGCCTTTACCATTGCCGAAAGTTCCGATTTTGGAATGATGCGCATGGTGGTGTCCGATCCGGAAAAGGCCAAAGAATTGTTGAAGCAACATGGTTTTGCTATTTCGCTCACCGATGTGGTGTGTCTGCAGACGCCCAATACACCCGGATCTTTGCACAAAGCCTTGGCTATCTTGTCTGAAAATGGCGTTGGCATCGAATATATGTACGCTTTTGCCGATGGCGATCATGCTAAGGTGATTCTTTCTCCCGACAAGTTGAGCGATTGTGTCAGAGTGCTCTTGGCGCATCAACAACAAGTACTTGATGCGGATGAATTGTATTCTTTTTAAGAATTGTCGGAGAGGGTTGTAATTGTCTCAAATAATGACTATATTTGCGCACTTTTTCGGATTAGTCGGAATGAAATTAAAATATTGCTTTATCTTATTGATTATTTGTAGTTTAACTTCTTGTGGAGAATATTATAAACTCCTCAAGAGCGACGACTATGAAGCTAAATGGGAGAAGGCTAACGAATATTACGAACAAGGAAAGTATGCCAAAACCATCGAATTGCTCGAAGAATTGAAGGCGATTTACAAGGGAACCGAACGTTCTGAGCAATGTTTGTATATGTTGGCCAATGCTTATTATCGTAGCAAGGATTTCTACTCGGCTACCAATCAGTATCAATTGTATTACAAGACTTATCCTAAGGGAATCTTTGCCGAGGAATGCCGTTTTATGTCGGGTAAGGCCGCGTTCGACGATTCGCCCGATCCTCGTTTGTCGCAGGAAGGAACCGTTCAGGCGATGGACGAATTGAATGTTTTCCTGGAATATTATCCCAATAGTCAGTATCGTCCCGAAGTGGAGAAAATGATGGATATCCTGATGGAGAAGTTGGCCTATAAAGCCTTGTTGAACTGTCGTTTGTATTACGATTTGGGCAATTATATGGGCAACAACTACGAGTCGTGCATCATCACTGCCAATAATGCTTTGAACGATTTTCCTATTTCGAAATATCGCGTTGATTTTGCTTTCATGATTCTAAAAGCTCGTTTTACTTATGCTCAGGAAAGTATTGAGGCTAAGCAGGTTGAACGTTTCCGTCGCGTGATGGATGAATATTACAGTTTCACCACCGATTTTCCGGAAAGCGATTATCAGAAAGAAGCCAAGCGTATGTTTGAATATGCGCGTAAAGTTGTAGAAGGTAAATAAGAATAATAACTAAACAGATAATAAATTTATGGATTACAAGAAAACCCAAGCTCCCACCAATACCCAGACCCGCGACCTTCGCGCCATGGTAGGAGAAGAAAATGTTTACGAAGCTGTAGCTGTCATTTCAAAAAGAGCTAATCAGATTGGTGTGGAAATCAAGGCTGAATTGGAAAAGAAATTGCAGGAATTTGCTCCTTACACCGACAATTTGGAAGAAGTATTCGAAAATCGCGAACAAATCGAGATTTCTCGTTTCTATGAAAAATTGCCCAAGCCTACTTTGATTGCTACCCAGGAATATGTAGATGGTAAAATCTATCATCGTAATCCTCTGACTGAAAAGAAGAAATAATGATACAACGCATTCAGACTCTGTATTTGCTGATGCTTGTTGCCAGTTTGGTGGCAGCCATTTTTATGCCTTGGGGTAATTTCTTTACGGCCGACGCGGTGTATAGCTACGAGGCTTTTGCGGTGAAAAGCACCGTGGGTCAGGCCGATAGCATTGCATTCTGGGCTTTGGGTGTGATACTGGCAGTGTGCGCTCTTAGCGCTTTCGTTTCCATTTTCTATTTCAAGCAACGATTGACGCAGGTGCGTTTCTGTATTTTCAATCTGATCGCTTTGATTGGCTTTTATATTGTATTTGTAATCGCTTTGTTTATTACCAAGGCACAATTGCAAGCAAGTTTTGGTTTGAATTTTGGTTTTGCTTTGCCTTTGGTAGGCATGATTCTCGATTTTCTTGCCATGAACGCCATCCTCAAAGACGAAAAGAAAGTACGAGCTTATCAGCGTATCAGATAAGATGCATAAGTCTTGATGAAAAAATATCGCCGTCTTCCTTTGCAGAAGACGGCGTTTTTTGTTGGCTGAGTTTGCTTTTATGATAATCGATCCAGATGACAGAAGAGTAGTTGTCCGTCGTCGTTGCGGAGATGCATGGCGCCACCTTGGCAGTAACGGAAAAATTCGCAGTTGGCGCAAGCGTCTTTTTTCATCCAATCGCGCTGACGATAAGCTTGATATTTGTTTTTCCACACTTCCACAAAATCGTCACCTTGGTAAATATTGCCTTGGTGATAATGACTGCGGATACTGGGACAAGCAGCGATGCTGCCATCAGCCAAAATGGACGCGATGCTCAGTCCGGCCTGACACGTAAAGAAATGATCGCGAACTTTGCCTTCGTAATCGCCTAAAAATCCTTCGCAAGCATAATTTAAATGAATACGACCTTCTTGGCGGGTTTTAACGATGAAGTCCATCAATTCCTTGAATTCCTGATGGTTGAGTTGCAGTTCTGGATCATTGGCTGCGCGGCCCACGGGGAAAATGGTAAAGACACGCCAATGTGTGACGCCCAAAGATATTAGCTGCTCTTTCAAGGTTTCCAGTTCGCGTAAACTTCTTTTGTTGATACAACTAACCACGTCGAAGGCGATGGCGTCGCGAGGGGAGAGTTGTTTGAATCCTAAGGCTGATTGCTTTGCTTGAGCAGCACGGTTGAATGCACAGATGCGACGGATGGCTTGAGAGGCTCTCTCGAAAGATCCTGTTTTGCCTCGCATCCAATCGTGCGTTTCTCCGATGCCGTCCAAACTGATGGTGATACTGTGAATACCGGCTTTCAGCAAGGAAATCAGGCGCTTTTCGTCGAGCAGCCAAGCATTGGTGACAATGCCCCAAGCGATGCCCATATCGTAGATGGCGCGTCCGCAAGTTTCCAGATCTTTTCTGCAAAGCGCTTCGCCTCCGGTCATAATCACCGACAATCCACTCACGTCCATGTTGGCTTTGATGTTTTCCAATACTTTTCGGAAATCTTCGAAAGGCATGTCTTTGCAATGGGCCTCGCTTTTGCAATCGCTACCACAATGACGGCAGGCAAAGTTGCAACGCAAAGTGCATTCCCAAAATAATTGATATAAAGGATAGCCCGCATTCTCCTGGCGGAAGTTTATACGGGCTAATTCCAAAGCGATTCTCTGTTTGAGTTTCATCAGCTTTTCTTTTTCATGGAGGTTTTGAAGGAGGCTTCGAAGGCGCCGGTGTACCAACCACTTGCTTTTTTGGTCTGTTTGAATTTGATGTCTTCGTCGCCTAGGACTTTGCTTTCGTAGTCACCACCATTGTCGATGCCTATCATGCTGTCGTGTAGCGTGATTTCTAGAATTTCAGGTTCGTCGAATATTTCCATGTTTATTCGCTCCACTTTTCCATCGTCGTTGGTATATAATGTGTCGGTGAAATCCAGTATTCGGTAGGTGGAATCCAGATCGTCGGTCCATTGTTGATAGCCATCCACTACAACCTGGATGTTGGGAATGCCTTTGCCATCTTCGTCGGTAACGGTGCCTTTGACGCTAAAATCGGCGTAAGGACATCCGTACATGGCGCCGAAAATACAGGATTGAAATTGGAATCCGAGGAAAACAAGCAGTACTTTGCTGATTTTTCCGAAAATTTTGCTCAATGTTGTTTTCATTGTTTGTGGATGAAAAAGGGTAAAAACATCGCCTAAGACGCGTTTTCTGAAAAAGTGTTACAAAGATATGAAAAAATATCTGTTGCGAAATGGCTAAATTATTTTCTGTAACAAAGGTGGATATTTTGAAAATTGGCCCTTGACATGGCCTGTGATTTTTTATAACTTTGAGCAATTATTTTTCTTGGGAAAAATGTGTTGTATCCGCTATCGAAATAACAATTAAAATTAACAGATATGATTAAAAAATTTTTGATTCTGACAATGGCGTTGACAATGATGGCTTGTCAAGACAAGCAAAAACAGGCTTGCGAAGATTATATCGGAAAGTCTGAGCTGACACTCGAAAGTGATTTGCTTACTCCCGAAGTGTTGTGGAAAATGGGCCGTGTTTCTGATGTTCAGGTTTCTCCCGATGGAAAGAAGGCTTTGTATGGTGTGAGCTATTACAGTGTAGAAAAGAATGCTTCCAACCGTGAACTTTTTCTGTTGGATATTGCCACCGCTACTTCCAAGGCACTGACTCATTCTTCAAAAGGTGAGTATCAAGCTACATGGTCGAAGGATGGAAAGTATATCTACTATTTGGCCTCTAAGGATGGTAAAATGCAGCTGTGGCGCATGAATGCCGATGGCAGCAAGGCCACTTGTCTTACTGCTTACGAAGTTGGCATCGATGCGTATCTTTTCTCGCCAGACGAAAGCAAGTTGCTCTTTGTTTCGCAAGTGCCCAATGGTCCTACTACGGCCGATATTTATCCCGATCTGCCTAAGTCTTCTGGCTTGGTTATCAACGATGTAATGTATAAGCATTGGGATGAATGGCAAACAAGTATTCCACATCCTTTTGTGGCCGATTTCAACGAAGGTGCTTTGGATAATGTGGTAGATTTGCTCGAAGGAACACTCTATGAATCACCGATGAAGCCTCATGGTGGCATCGAACAATTGGCTTGGTCGCCCGACGGAAAAGTGATTGCTTATACTTGCCGCAAGAAAACCGGTTTGGCATACAGTCTTTCTACCAATTCTGATATTTATTTGTATACTTTGGAAGATGGCTCTTGCAAAAATCTTACCGAAGGTATGATGGGCTACGATACCAATCCTGTATATTCTCCTTCGGGCCGTTACATCGCTTTTTCCAGCATGGAACGCGATGGCTACGAATCGGACAAGAATCGTCTGATGATTTATGATAGTCAAACGGGCAAGATGCGCGATTATACAGCTAATTTCGATCAAGAAGCTGCTTCTTTGGCTTGGTCGGCCGATGAAAAGAGTCTGTATTTTGTCAGTGTTTGGCATGCTCGCACCCATATTTATGAATTGACTTTGTCAGATGGTAAAATCCGTCAGATTACCCAAGGCGATTACGATTTCGAAAATGCTTTGCCTGCCGATGGCTGTCTTTTGGCAACGCGTCATTCGCTTTCTCGCCCCAACGAAGTAGTGCGCGTGGATATCGCAAATGGTGATATGCAGGTGCTTACTCAGGAAAACGATCATATTTTCAATCAATTGGCTCTCGCGAAAGTGGAAGAACGTTGGGTGCGTACCACCGACAAGAAAGATATGCTCACTTGGGTGGTGTATCCTCCTCATTTCGATCCGACTAAGAAATATCCTACCTTGTTGTATTGTCAAGGCGGTCCGCAATCGCCTGTCAGCCAATTCTGGTCGTTCCGTTGGAATCTTCAGTTGATGGCGGCTCAAGGTTATATTGTGGTGGCTCCCAATCGTCATGGTTTGCCAGGTTTTGGTCAGGAATGGTTGGAACAAATCAGTGGTGACTACGGTGGTCAGAATATGCGCGATTATTTGGCTGCTATCGATGATGTGAGCAAAGAATCTTACGTGGATGCAGATCGTTTGGGTTGCGTTGGTGCTTCTTATGGCGGATTCTCGGTATATTGGTTGGCCGGTCATCACGAAAAACGTTTCAAGGCTTTCATTGCTCATAGTGGTATTTTCAATCTGGAACAGCAATATCTTGAAACAGAAGAACTTTGGTTCGCCAATTGGGATTTGGGCGGCCCTTACTGGGACAAGAGCAATGCTATTGCACAACGCAGTTTTGCCAATTCTCCCCATCTTTTTGTGGATAAATGGGATACGCCTATTCTTTGTATTCACGGCGAAAAAGACTTCCGTATTCTTGCCTCGCAAGGTATGTCTGCTTTCAATGCAGCCAAGATTCGTGGTATTGATGCGCAGTTGTTGGTATTCCCCGATGAAAATCACTGGATATTGCAGCCTCAAAATGCTATTCTCTGGCAACGTACTTTCTTTGCTTGGTTGGATAAATACTTGAAATAAAATTTATGGTGATGAAACGTCTATTTCTGTGCGGCTTTTTGCTGTCGCTGTTTTTCTTGGCGCAAGCCCAGCCCCGATGGGAACTTGATTTGCGCGATTGGCAATTTGTTTTGGGTGAGAATCATTCCGAAACGGCTGCATGGGAAGATGTGCGTATTCCTCACGATTGGGCAATCAAGGGCCCTTTCAACAAGGATATTGATAAACAAGTAGTTGCCATTGTTCAGAATGGCGAAAAAGTGGCTAGTGAAAAAACAGGACGTACCGGCGCATTGCCTTATATCGGTGTGGCTTGGTATCGTTGTGAAATTCCTGTCAATGAGGATTTTCTGAGTAAACGTCTGCTGCTTGTTTTCGATGGTGCCATGAGTCAGGCACAAGTTTTTGTGAATGGCGAGAAAGTGGGAGAGTGGCCTTACGGTTACAATTCTTTCTACTTCGATATCAGCGATAAAGTGAAGGCTTCGCAGCCATTGCAAGTGTCTGTTCGTTTGGAAAATATTGGCGAATCGTCGCGTTGGTATCCGGGGGCCGGGCTGTATCGCCACGTGCGTCTTTTGGTGACGGAACCAACTTGCATCGATTTGTGGGGCGCTTGGCTCACGACGCCGAAGATTTCAGATAAAGAAGCCTGGGTGCATCTGGAAACCAAGATTCATCAGCCTAAAGCCGGCCTGCAACTGAAAACTATTATTTACGATGCAGATGGCAAGGAAGTTGCTTTTTCTCAGCAAGACAATCTGATGGCCTCTTCTTTGTTCGTGCAAGATATTAATGTATCCGATCCTCAGTTGTGGTCGCCGGAAAATCCATATTTGTATCGGGCTGTGTCGCGTTTGTATCATAATGAAACATTGATTGATACGCTGACGACTCGTTTTGGTATCCGCTCAGTGGAAGTTGATGCGCAGCATGGTTTTCGTTTGAATGGGCAGACGCGTAAGATTAAAGGTGTTTGTCTGCATCACGATTTGGGCCCTTTGGGTGCCGCAGTAAATCGCAGTGCCATGGAACGACAACTGCGCATACTTAAAGAAATGGGTTGCGATGCCATCCGTAGTTCACACAATATGCCTTCGCCCGAACAAGTGACGCTTTGCGATGAACTTGGTCTGATGCTGATGGCTGAATCTTTCGATGAATGGGCGCAGCCGAAATGCAAGAATGGTTACAATCGTTTCTATCAGAATTGGGTAGATAAAGATATTGAAAATCTGGTACTTCGTTATCGCAATCATCCTTCTATCGTGATGTGGAGTGCCGGTAACGAAGTCTCCGATCAGTGGTCGGAAAAAGGCGTAAAAGAAGGCTGGCGTTTGCAGGAAATTTTCCATCGTTTGGATCCGACGCGTCCGGTGACTATGGGTATGGACCAAGTGGGTCGCACTATCAAAAATGGTTTTGCTGCTTATTGGGATGTGCCGGGCCTGAATTATCGTCTGCCACTTTATGCAGAAGCACATCAGCGTTTGCCTCAGGGTTTTCTGCTTGGTTCGGAAACCGCTTCTACTGTTAGTTCGCGCGGGGTCTATCATTTTCCTGTGAAAGAGGCCAAGGGTTTGATGCACGAAGATGGACAATGTTCGTCTTACGATGTGGAAGCTTGTCCTTGGTCGAATCTTCCCGATGACGATTGGCCTTGGCAAGACGATTACGATTGGGTGATAGGTGAATTTGTCTGGACGGGTTTCGACTATTTGGGCGAGCCTACGCCATACGATCATTTTTGGCCATCACGTAGTTCGTATTTCGGAATCTGTGATTTGGCAGGATTGCCCAAGGATCGTTATTATTTGTATCGCAGTCGTTGGAATACGAAAGAAAACACCTTGCATATTTTGCCGCATTGGACATGGCCGGGCAAAGAAGGCGATACCATTCCGGTGTATGTTTATACGAATTATCCGCAAGCAGAACTCTTTGTAAATGGTGTCAGTCAAGGTATTAGAAAGAAAGATTCTTCCTCGCGCATGAATCGATATCGTTTACGCTGGAATGAGGTTTTATATCAGCCGGGAGAAATCCGGGTGGTAGCTTACGATGAACAAGGTGGGGAAATGGAAAGCAAATCTGTTAAAACTGCCGGAAAGGCTTCTAAACTTCAACTCACAGCCAATCGTTTATCTATGCCGGCTCATGCAGATGAACTTTGTTTTATCACGGTAGATATTCTGGATAAAGACGGAAATCTTTGTCCGCATGCCGATCAACTTTTGCATTTTAACGTGAAAGGCGAGGGCGATTTTCGTGCAGCCTGCAATGGTGATGCTACTTCTTTGGAAATGTTCCACGAACCAAAAATGCACGCTTTCAACGGTAAATTGGTGGTGATTGTGCAATCTAACGGGCAAAAGGGAGATATTATCTTGAAAGTGGCTGCGAAAGGTTTGGCTTCTGCCTTAATTACGATTAAAGCGGAATAAAATTCAATAAACGATGGAAAGACTTGCATTCAAAATGAAGTTGAAGCCTGGTTGTCAGGAAGAATACCGCCGTCGCCATGCGCAGGTGTGGCCCGAAATTCTCCAATTGTTGAAGGAGACCGGTGTCAGTGATTATTCGATTTTTCTGGACGAGGAAACGGACCTTCTCTTTGCCGTGCAGAAAGTGTCGGGCGAAAGCAATTCCCAGCAATTGGGTCATGTGGAAGTGCAACAGCGCTGGTGGAGCTATATGGCAGATATTATGGAGGTAAATCCGGATGATTCTCCGATAAGTATTCCTTTGTCCGAAGTTTTTCATGCGGATTAGGCGGTCGTCTGAAAAAAAATGACTAACTTCGCCTGCTCATTCTGCGAGCTCGGGTAGCCTGGCTTACTATGGATATTTTTGTTTCATTATTAATATTTTAAACAACAACTATGCAAACAATTGACCAATTCAATTTTGCTGGAAAGAAGGCATTCGTACGTGTAGACTTCAATGTGCCTCTCGATGAAAATCAGAACATTACGGACGATACTCGTATCCGTGCTGCTATGCCCACATTGAAAAAGATTATCGCCGATGGCGGTATGTTGATCATTGGTTCTCACATGGGTCGCCCCAAAAAGAATCCGGATCCCAAGTATTCTTTGAAAGCTATTTTGGCTCATGTTCAAGAATGTTTGGGTGCTCCCGTTGCATTTGCTGAAGATTGTCAGAATGCTGATGCTCAAGTGGCTGCTTTGAAGCCCGGCGAAGCTCTCTTGCTCGAAAACTTGCGCTTCTATGCCGAAGAAGAAGGTAAACCCCGCGGTTTGGCCGAAGACGCTACCGACGAAGAAAAAGCTGCTGCCAAGAAAGCTGTAAAAGAAAGCCAGAAAGCATTCACCAAGAAATTGGCCTCTTATGCCGATTGTTATGTGAATGACGCTTTCGGTACTGCTCACCGCGCACACGCTTCTACTGCTTTGATTGCCGAATATTTCGATGCTGAAAACAAAATGTTCGGTTATTTGATGAACAAGGAAGTGACTGCTGTTGAAACGGTTATGAGCAATACTGTTCGTCCTTTCACCGCTATCATGGGTGGTTCTAAAGTTTCTACCAAGATCGATATCATCGAAAATATGTTGGGTAAAGTGGACAACCTTATCTTGATGGGTGGTATGACTTATACTTTCAGCAAGGCTCGTGGTGGTCAGATTGGTGTTTCTATCTGCGAAAACGATAAATTGGATTTGGCTTTGTCTATCATTGAAAAGGCTAAGGCTAATGGTGTGAAATTGTATTTGGCTACCGACGCCGTTGTGGCTGATAAATTCTCTAACGATGCCAATCGTCAGATTGTTAGTGTTAGCGAAATTCCCGATGGTTGGGAAGGTATGGATATTGGTACCGAAACCCGTAAGGCTTTTGCCGAAGTAATCAAGGAATCAAAAACCATCTTGTGGAACGGTCCTGCCGGTGTATTCGAATTCGACAACTTCGCCGAAGGTTCACGTGCTGTAGCTGAAGCTATCGTTGAAGCTACCGCTAATGGCGCTTTCTCTTTGGTAGGTGGTGGCGACTCTGTGGCTTGTGTTAACAAGTTCGGTTTGGCCGACAAGGTAAGTTATGTATCAACCGGTGGTGGTGCTTTGCTCGAAGCTATCGAAGGTAAGGTGTTGCCCGGTATCAAAGCAATTCAAGGCTAATACATTACAAGCAACAATAGTATGCAACAACTGATTGCGACAATAGAAAACCTCCTGATTGAGCACGACTGTGTGGTCGTGCCCGGTCTGGGAGGTTTTATTCATCAGCAACAGGATGCCTACTACGATGCAAATTCAGCCTTATTCTATCCTTCAGGAAAACAACTGGCTTTCAATGCGCGTCTGCATTATAACGATGGATTGCTTTGTCAAGCCTATCAGATGCAACTTGGATTGAGTTTCGATATGGCCAATCAGCGCATCCGACAAGCTGTTTGCGAATTGAAGGACTATCTAGCCCAATATCGACATTTGTCTGTGGGTCGTTTGGGGCAACTTATCCAGCAGGCCGATACCTTGGTTTTTGAGCCGGCTTTGCGCAACGATTTATGTGCACTTTCTTTTGGCTTGAAGCCTTGTGCTTTTCCTGCAGACAAACAAAAAATCAGCGAGGCTCGTCTCTCATCTTCGCCTTGGCTCTCGTATGTGGCGACGATTGCAGCTTGTCTGCTCTTGATTTTTACTTTCATGCAAGATAATCATTACTTGTCCGAAAGTCCTCTTACTCAACAAATTAAAGTGCAAGAATCTGCGGTGATGCCCCTTTGCAGCGTAAAACCGGTTGACTCCTCTGTGGAAACCATGGCTTCTTACGAACAATTGGCCGAAGTTGCATCGGAAGTAGAAGTCAAATCGGAAATGGAAGCCGAAGCAGTAACGGAAGTTGCCACTGAAACTGAAACTCCAACAGAAACTTTAACTGAAGTTGCAACTGAAACTCAAACTCCAATGGTAACCGAACTTGCCACTGAAACCGAAGTGCAGACTGCTGCTGTAACAGAGGTGGCAGAGAAGAGTTTACACAATTATCCCGGCGCACAAAAGCAATACCTCATTGTCATTGCCAGTTTTCCCACGGCAGAGCAAGCCGAACAATACATTCAAAGCCGTCATTTACAGGAACAATTCTCTTCGGTGGGTATAGCTGTAAGCGCAGATCGTTGTCGCGTGTATGCCCAGGCTTATTCCGATAAAAGCGAAGCGCTCTCTCATTTGGACGAATTTCGTCAAGCTAATCCCAAATATGCTAAGGCTTGGGTCTTGGTGCATTAATTTGGGGAATTTACCTTAATTTTCAGCCTTTTCAATACGACCATAAATATGTTTCCGTGAGTAAAAACTCATGGCCAACGATCGTGCTACCAAGTGGGCGGCGTAAGCAAACCACAAAGATTGGAATCCGATAAAAGGATTCAGACAAATATATGAAAGGTAAAAAGCTGCCACCGAATAAAACATGGCGTTTCGCAAAGCAGTAGATGCCGTGGCGCCAATAAAGATGCCGTCCCAAGTGAAAGCGATGCACGAGATGAATGGCATCACGTACAACCAAGGCACAAAGGCTTGACACGCATCCAACACCGATTGTACAGATGTGATGATTCGCAGCATCCATTGATCTGCCACGATGTATACAACAGTGGAAACGATGCCGATGAAAATACACCAATAAAACAAAAGCTTGATACAAAGACGCAGCGACCGAGCATTTCTTTCGCCGATGAATCGTCCCACCAAAGCTTCGCCGGCGTAAGCGAATCCGTCAATGAAATAGGAGTAGAGTAGCAGTAGTTTCATCATGATAGATGCAACGGCAAGTTCGGTGTCGCCAAATCGAGCGGCAAGCATGTTGAATCCGCTATATATCAATAGAATACAGAAACTGCGCAAAAACAGATTGGCATTGATGCTGAAAAAAGATTTCAATTCTTGCCAGTTGAAGGCTTCTTTCAAAGAAAATAGTTGTCGGTATTGACGGAAATAAATCCACCAAAGGATAAAACTGCAAAGCAATCCGCTGTATTGCGCGATGACCGTACCTAAAGCGATGCCGGCTACGCCCATTTGCAAATGTAAGGCCAAATAGAAGCTGGCAAAAATATTCACCGCGTTCACCACGATTTCGATAATCATTGGTCCGATGCTATTCTGCATGCCTAAAAACCAGCCGCGTATGCTGAACAAAGATAAAGCTGCCGGGGCGGCCCAGACACGTATCATAAAATACTGCAAGGCCAATTGCATCGTTTCTGCCGAAGTGGGCGTAATGATGAAGAAAAGTTTGGCGAATGGCCTCTGTATCAGCAATATGATGACTGAAAGTCCGAGTGCCAACAACATGCTTTGGGTAAACAGACGAACGGCGTGTCTAAAATCGTTTTTGCCGAAGGCCTGGGCGCTCAATCCGGAAGTGCCGGTGCGCAGGAAACTAAGATTCCAATACAACCAATCGAACATGGTGGAACCTAGTGCTACTGCTGCGATATGAGAGGCGCTACCCAGTCGTCCGGAGATGGCAGTGTCGGCCATACCCACCAATGGGATGGTGATGCCGGCCAAAATGCTGGGAATGGCCAATTTCAGTATATCACGTTGGATTACTTTGGCTTCGGCTTTTTGCGAAGCGGGAATAAACAAAGCAGAAGGTGTCATTCGGATAAAAAGAAACGTTCCTGGTTTTCCGCCAAGCAGCGTACTTTCCAGGCAACGTTTCTATGATGATTCTATGGATCAATAAGCAAAAATAGGATAGTTGGCCATAGTGGCGTTCACTTTTTCGCGAACCGCTCTGATAACGGCTTCGTCTTCGGGATGAGACATTACGGCATCCATCCATTCAACGATTTCTTGCATCAAGGCTTCCTTGGCACCACGGGTAGTCATGGCAGGCGTACCTACGCGGATACCAGAAGTTTGGAAAGCAGAGCGACTGTCGAAAGGAACCATGTTTTTGTTGACGGTGATGTCGGCTTTAATCAAGGCTTGTTCGGCCACTTTACCGCTGAGTTCGGGGAATTTGGCACGCAAGTCGATCAGCATAGAGTGGTTGTCGGTACCGTCGGAAATAATCTTGTAACCCTTGTCCATAAAGGCTTGAGCCATGGCTGCAGCGTTTTTCTTCACTTGCATCTGGTATTCTTTGTATTCGGGCAAAAGGGCTTCGCCGAAAGCAACGGCCTTGGCAGCAATCACATGTTCGAGCGGACCGCCTTGGGTACCGGGGAAAACGGCAGAATCCAACAATTGAGACATCTTCTTGATAACACCCTTAGGCGTGGTTTTGCCCCAAGGATTATCGAAGTCTTTACCCATCAAAATGATACCACCACGAGGACCACGCAAAGTTTTATGAGTGGTAGAGGTAACGATATGGGCATATTTCAAAGGATTGTTGAGCAAACCGGCAGCAATCAAACCGGCAGGGTGAGCCATGTCAATCATAAGGATAGCACCGATTTTGTCGGCGATGGCGCGCATGCGTTCGTAATCCCATTCACGAGAATAAGCAGAAGCACCACCTACAATCAACTTGGGACGTTCGCGCAAGGCTACTTCTTCCATTTGGTCGTAATCGACGCGACCGGTATCCTGACGAACATTATATTCCAAAGCTTGGAAAACCAAACCAGAGAAATTGACAGGCGAACCATGCGACAAGTGTCCACCATGCGACAGGTTCAAACCAAGGAATTTATCACCGGGATTCAATACGGCCATAAAAACAGCCATATTGGCTTGGGCACCGGAGTGGGGTTGTACATTGGCATATTCGGCACCGAACAAAGTTTTAAGACGTTCAATAGCAATTGTTTCTGCTTCATCCACCACTTCGCAGCCACCATAATAACGATGGCCGGGATATCCCTCTGCATATTTGTTGGTCAGGCAAGAACCCATGGCTTGCATCACCTGTTCACTCACAAAGTTTTCCGAGGCAATCAACTCAACGCCTTTCAGCTGACGCTGACGTTCTTTCTCGATAATGTCGAAAATTACTTGATCTTTTTTCATTGATATACTTAAATAGGTAATAATTATTTTTTCTTCTCTACTGTCCATCCGAATTTGCCTAAGGCTTGTCCCATTTCGTAATATTGTCCGTGGGCATACACCAGCAATCCGGCTTTTTCCATATCGAATTTTCCAGTTTGCGGATCGATGAATTTTTCATCGGCTTGAACATTCAGCACTTCGGCAATAAACATATCGTGCGAACCGAGACTGATGATTTCTTTGACGCGGCATTCGATGTTTACCGGAGCTTCCTCGATAATAGGCGCCTGAACCATTTTTGCCGGACTCGCTGTCAGTTTCATTTCCTGAAACTTGTCGAACTGACGACCCGAACGAACACCGCACCAATCGGTGGCATAAGCCAAATCTTTGGTGGTCAAATTGATGACGAAACTCATGTGTTTTTTGATTAGTTCGTAAGAATGACGCTCACGACGCACGGAAATGTAACACATGGCAGGTTCGCTACAAATGGTTCCTGTCCAAGCAACGGTAATCAGATTATATTCTTCGGGACTCGCGCCACAACTCACCAATACCGCCGGTAAAGGGTAAATCATGGTGCCGGGTTTCCAATGCTGCTTCATGCTGGCTAAAAAAAACTTAGAGCAATTTGATTTCATCCTGCGACATTTCACGTTCGCAGTAATGACATTTCAATACCACCTGATCCTTGCTGACAACGCTATAACGCTGCTTCATGGGTTCGTTGTTGGTGATACATTTAGGATTGACGCATTTTACCAAGCCTCTGATTTCTTCGGGCAATTCGATGGTTTTCTTCTCTACCACTTCGTAATCGCGGATGATGTTGATCTTTGCTTTGGGCGCAATCAGAGCGATGCGATTGATTTCCTTTTCTTCGAAGAAATGTTCTGCCACTTTGATGATACCTTTCTTGCCCAACAACTGGCTGTTGAGATTGTATCCGATGGTAACCTGATGTTCAATCTTGTCCAATTGCAGTATCGATACCACTTTGAACAACTTGTCAGAAGGAATATGGTCGATAACGGTTCCATTGCGCAGGGCCTTTACCTGCATTTCGCTTTTTGCTGTCATAGTTGTCAATTTAATCGATTAAACCTAAGACTTTACTGATGATGGCCTGACGTACGTACAAACCATTTTGTGCCTGTTGGAAATAATATGCTTTGGGATTATCGTCCACATCTTGCGAAATTTCGTTCACGCGGGGCAGCGGATGCAGGATGCGCAGATTTTCGCGGGAATTTTCCAACATATCGTTGTGCAGAATATACAAATCCTTGACACGTTCGTATTCTACCAAATCGGTGAAACGTTCGCGCTGAACGCGGGTCATATACAGAATGTCGGCCTGGTCGATGATTTCCTGACTGAACGCAGACATTTCATAATAAGGAATATTGTTTTGTTGGCAAATAATCTTGTATTCGTTAGGCATTGCCAATTCTTCGGGCGAAATGAAATAGAAGGTGGGAGAGAAATACTTCATGGCCATCAACAGCGAGTGCACCGTACGACCGTACTTTAAGTCGCCCACCATCACAATGTTCAGATTTTCCAAACGACCCTGGGTCTTGCGGATGGAATACATGTCGAGCAAGGTTTGGGTAGGATGTTGGTTGGCTCCGTCTCCGGCATTGACAATAGGAACTTTGCTCACTTCGGTGGCATAACGTGCTGCGCCTTCCAGATAATGACGCATGATGATGATATCGGCATAATTGGAAACCATTTTGATGGTGTCCTTGAGCGTTTCACCCTTGGTCGAACTGGAAGTGGAAGCATCGGAAAATCCTATCACTTTGCCGCCCAAACGATTGACGGCTGTTTCAAAACTGAGTCGGGTTCGCGTAGATGGCTCGAAAAAGAGAGTCGCTGCCACTTTGCCTTTCAAAATATCCTGGTTGGGATTGGCTTCGAATGCTTCGGCCAAATCGAGGATATGCAAGATTTGCTCCTTGGAGAAATCCGTGATAGATACGAGATTTTTGCTTTCCATAACGAGGCTGTATTTTAATCGCACAAAGGTAGAGAATGCTTTTTAATTGAAGAAATTTATTTTTACTTTTGCGGGACTGATTTTTAAGAAAAATACAATGGCAAAAAAGAAACAGAAAAAAGATAGCAAAAAGCCCTTTATATCGAAGTTCTTTATCATTTTGTGGTCGCTTCTCGCATTGGGAATTTTGGCCTGCGTGCTGATATTTTCGCTTATTTCGAACGGTAAAATCGGTTATATGCCACCCATCGAAGAATTGCAGAATCCCAAGAATAAATTTGCTACCGAAGTGTATACTGCCGATGGTAAATTATTGACAACCTATTACATGGATACCGACAACCGAGTTTCGGTGGAATATGAACAACTTTCTCCGCACTTGGTTAAGGCTTTGTTGGCAACCGAAGACGTGCGTTTTACCAAACATTCCGGTATCGACTTCAAGGCTTTGTTCCGCGCCATTGTGAAGCGTGGTATTCTGGGTCAGAAGAGCGCCGGTGGCGGTAGTACCCTCACACAACAATTGGCCAAACAGTTGTATACGCCTACGGCAGAAAGCAGTTTTGAACGTCTTTTGCAGAAACCTATCGAATGGGTGATTGCGGTGAAACTGGAACGTTTCTACACCAAAGAGGAAATTATGACGATGTACCTCAATAAGTTCGACTTTCTCTACAACGCTGTGGGTATCAAGAACGCAGCGCAAGTATATTTCAATACCACACCCGAAGATTTGAGCATTGAACAGGCCGCAACATTGGTGGGAATGTTCAAAAATCCTTCGCTGTATAATCCCATCCGTCGTAAGGATAATGCTTTGAGCAGAAGAAACTTGGTGCTCAACCAAATGGTGGTGGCCGACTATCTCAGCCAGGCAGAATGCGATTCTTTGCAAGCTTTGCCTTTGGTTACCGATTATCAACGTATTTCCCATACCGAAGGTTTGGCGCCATATTTCCGTCAGTATCTGCGCGTGATGATGATGCATAGCAAGCCCGAACGCAAGAATTACGCTTCATGGCAAGATCAATTGTTCTACGACGATTCTGTGGCTTGGGAAACGGATCCCTTGTTCGGTTGGTGTAAGAAAAACAAGAAAAAAGACGGCAGCCATTACAACATCTACACTGATGGTCTGAAAATTTACACCACCATCGATTCTCGCATGCAACAATATGCCGAAGAAGCTGTCTATGAACATATTGCCTTGAATTTGCAGCCTAAATTTTTCCGCGAAAAGAAAGGTCGTAGCTATGCGCCCTATACGGAACACCTTTCGGCTGCTCAGGTGGATTCTATTCTGTGGATGAATGCTCGTCAGAGCGAACGTTATCGCGTGTTGCGAAAAGCGGGAAAAAGCAACGATGAAATCCGCAAAAATTTCAAAACGCCTGTGCCGATGGAAGTCTTCACCTACAAAGGTATGGTGGATACGCTGATGTCGCCGCTGGATTCTATTCGTTACCACAAGCATTTCCTGCGTGCCGGTTTTATGTCGATGGATCCCTACAATGGCCATGTGAAGGCCTACGTGGGTGGTGTCAGCTTCGTGCCTTTCCAATATGATATGGTGATGTTGGGTCGTCGTCAGGTGGGTTCTACCATCAAGCCTTATCTCTACACTTTGGCCATGGAAGAAGGTTTCCAACCTTGCGATCCTGTGCGCAACGAGCCTATTACTTTGATGACGGAAAACGGTGAAGCTTGGAGTCCGCGCAACTCGGGTAGCAAGCAACTAGGTGAAATGGTGAATCTGCGTTGGGGCTTGGCCAATTCAAACAACTGGATATCAGCTTATCTGATGGGTAAAATGTCGCCTTATGCTTTTGTGAGAATGTTGCGTTCTTTTGGTATCAGCGGTCATTTGGATCCGGTTTATTCGCTTTGCCTGGGTTCTTGCGATGTATCTGTTGGAGAAATGACCAGCGCTTACACTGCTTTCGTGAATAATGGTATCCGTGTGGCGCCGATGTTTGTGGCTCGCATCGAAGATAATAACGGCAATACTTTGGAACAGTTCTCTCCCAGAATGACGGAAGTTTTCAGCCAGGAAACTGCTTATAAGATGCAGACCATGTTGCGTGCGGTTATTAATGAAGGTACCGGTGTGCGTGTACGTCTGCGCTACAATATCAAGGCCGATATGGGAGGCAAGACAGGAACAACGCAGAACAACTCCGATGGTTGGTTTATGGGCATCACGCCGCGTTTGGTGAGTGGTGCCTGGGGCGGCGGCGAAGATCGCGACATCCACTTCGACCACATGAGCGACGGACAAGGTGCTAACATCGCGCTGCCTATCTATGCACTCTATATGAACAAAGTCTATGCCGACACCACTTTGGGTTATCTCCAGACCGATTCATTCGCTATTCCGGAAATGTATCTGAAACAGTGTGAGGTAAAAGAAACGCAGTGGGAGGAACCTGAAAGCATGGAAGCAATGTTTGACAATTTGTAATCGACGAAATGGAAATCAATAGAGTAGAGGAAGCCGTGCGTCTTTTCAAGGAAGAAGGTCACAATTGTGCGCAATCGGTTTTTGCGGCTTATGCCGATAAATATGGTATCGATAAAGAAACGGCTTTGAAATTGTCGGCCTCTTTCGGTGGCGGTATGGGACGTTTGCGACAAGTTTGTGGTGCCGTGAGTGGTATGATGATGGTAAATGGCATGGAAAATGGTTGCGTTCATCCCGAAGACCGTTTGGCCAAGCAGGAAAATTATGCCATGGTACAACAATTGGCCGCCGCATTTAAGGCTGAAAATGGTTCCATTATCTGTGCCGAATTGTTGGCCGGAAATTGTCCGAAAGTTTCCAACGATCCTATGCCCAGTGAAAGAACGCCGGAATATTATCAAAAGCGTCCATGCGCCGATTATGTTCGTTGTTGTGCCGAGCTTATCGAAAAATATTTAATGCAAAAACAAGATTGAAAATGCCTGTCATTCTACATATTGAAACAGCCACGCGCAATTGTTCGGTGGCTTTGAGCCGCGACAGCGAATGTCTGTTCAGCAAACTTTCCCAAGAAGGTCCGTCACATGCTTCTCGTTTGGGCGTTTTTGTGGACGAAGCGCTGCAATTTGCAAAATCCAATGATATTCAATTGGATGCAGTGGCAGTAAGTTGTGGCCCCGGATCTTATACAGGTTTGCGTATCGGTGTGTCGATGGCAAAAGGTTTGTGCTACGCTCTTGGCATTCCCCTTATTTTTGTGCCGACGCTTCGTGTGTTGATGCAAGCCTTGAAAGATAAAACCGATGCCTATATCTGTCCCATGATCGATGCTCGTCGCATGGAAGTGTATACCCAGATGTACGATGCGCAAGGAAATGAACTCAGTCCGGTGCAAGCCATGATTGTGGACGAAAATAGTTTTAGCGATTTGCCTGAAAATCAAGCAGTGATTATTTGTGGTGATGGCGCAGCCAAATGTTTGCCGGTGATAAAAAAAGAAAATCTGCAGTACGAAGAAGTTATCCTGCAAGCATCTTTGATGATAGCACCGGCGTTGGAAGCCTATCAAAAAGCCTCTTTCGAAGATGTGGCCTATAGCGAACCATTTTATCTGAAAGAATTTCAGGCTACTATTCCCACCAAATTACAACAGATTATCAAAGCTTAAATAAATATATGGAAGTCAACGAATTGGAATATAATACCCACATGCCGAAAATGGCCTTGAGCGAGTATGGCCGCAATATTCAACGCATGGTCGATTACGCGATGACTATCGAAGATCGCGAGGAAAGATGTCGTTGTGCGCAGGATATCATTCGTATCATGGGCAATCTTTTTCCTCATTTACGCGATGTGGCCGATTTCAATCATAAACTTTGGGATCATTTGGCTATCATGTCCGATTTTAAATTGGATATCGATTATCCTTTCGAACCTTTGCGTCCCGAAGATCTTAGCTCTAAGCCTGAAAAAGTGCCTTATCAGAATCATCAGACCAAGTGGCGTCATTATGGTTATACGGTGCAGGAACTTATTGCAAAAGCCTGTGATATGGAGGACGGTGACGAAAAACAGCATCTGATTGCCATGATTGCCAATCACATGAAGAAAAGTTATTACATGATGAACAAGGATGTTCCCGAAGATGCCAAGATTTTCGAGGATATCAACTATCTGTCGCAAGGCAAATTACAAGTTCAAGAGGGTAGTATGACTTTGGTGGATGTGAAAGACAATGGCGCTATGCCCAAAAAAGTCAACGGAAAGAATAATAATCGTCGAAAATAATACAGTTATGTCAGCATTTATCGTGGAAGGCGGCCATCGCCTGCAAGGAAGCATCACGCCTCAAGGTGCCAAAAACGAAGCATTGCAGTTGCTCTGCGCTTTACTCTTGACCGAAGAAGAAGTGCTTATCAACAATTTGCCCGATATCTTGGATGTGAACAACCTGATTTCCCTTCTGGGCGACTTGGGCGTTTCGGTATCAAGACGTGCCAAAGGAAGTTATGCTTTCCAAGCCAAGGATATCAATCTGGATATTCTGCACAGCGATGAATTTCTGGCAAAAACGTCTTCTTTGCGAGGTTCGGTGATGTTGCTCGGTCCGCTTTTGGCTCGTTTCGGTTTCGCGATGATTGCCAAGCCCGGTGGCGATAAAATTGGTCGTCGTCGTTTGGATACGCACTTTATCGGTATTCAGAAATTAGGTGCCACTTTCAATTACGATAGCACGCGTCATTGTTATATGGTGGAAGCTAAGTCGTTGAAAGGCTGTTATATGCTGCTCGATGAAGCTTCCGTTACCGGTACGGCCAATGTCTTGATGGCTGCAGTGATGGCCGAAGGCGAAACTACCATTTATAATGCGGCTTGCGAACCTTACATCCAACAGCTTTGTCGCATGCTTATCAAAATGGGCGCCAAAATTGAAGGCGTAGGTTCCAATTTGCTACGCATCCAGGGTGTGAAAAAACTTTCCGGTTGCAGTATGACCTTGTTGCCCGATATGATTGAAGTGGGTAGTTTCATCGGAATGGCCGCCATGACTTCTTCCGAACTCACCATCAAGAATGTGGCTTACGACGAATTGGGTATTATTCCGCAGAGTTTCCAGCGCTTGGGTATCCACTTGGAACGTCGTGGCGACGATTTGTATATTCCGCAGCAAGATCATTACGTCATTGAAAACTTTATCGATGGTTCTATCATGAATATTGCCGATGCACCCTGGCCGGGTCTGACGCCAGACTTGCTCAGCGTGATGTTGGTGGTGGCCACCCAGGCTAAAGGTTGTGTGCTGATTCATCAGAAGATGTTCGAAAGTCGTTTGTTCTTCGTGGATAAACTGATAGATATGGGCGCACAAATTATTCTCTGCGACCCGCACAGAGCTACGGTTATCGGACTAGACAACCAACATCGTCTGCGTCCGGCGGTGATGTCTTCGCCCGATATCAGAGCCGGTATTGCGTTGCTGATTGCCGCCATGTCGGCCAATGGAACTTCTCGCATCAATAATATCGACCAGATTGACCGCGGATACGAACATATCGATTTGCGTCTCAACGAATTGGGTGCTCATATTACACGTGTATGATCAAGCTTGACGACATTTTCAAAATAGGCCGTTTTTACAAACCTCACGGTATTTGCGGCGAAATCAATTTCTCTTTTACGGACGATATTTTCGACCGGACGGAATCGCCTTATTGGGTGGTGGAAATAGACGGTATTTATGTGCCATTTTTCGTGGAATCTTATCGTTTCCGTGGCGAAACCACAGCCTTGGTCAAAATAGAGGATATCAACGATGAACAGGCAGCAAAACTTCTGGCCGATCACGATGTTTATTATCCCAAGGCTTATGCCGATGATGCCGAAGCTACTGACAATATTATCTCGTGGCATTATTTCGAAGGTTTCCGCCTGTTTGATAAAAACGACGATTTCATCGGAGAAGTTGTGGCAGTGGACGATACTACGATGAATGTGCTTTTTCAGTTGAAAATGGCTTCGGATGGTAGTTTAAGGTTGTTGCCTGCTGCCGAGGATTTCATGCTTCGCATCGACACGAAACAACGTTGTCTGTATATGGATATTCCGGAAGGCTTGTTGGATCTCGATTGATATGATTACTTGCGAACATCTGAGCATCGGATACCGTCAGGGCAAGCATTGTCATGTGGTTCAGGACGATTTGCAACTGCAAGTGAATGCGGGTGAGTTGATTGCGCTTATCGGTCCGAATGGTTGTGGTAAATCTACTTTGCTCAGAACTTTGAGTGGCTTGCAGAAACCTCTTTCCGGCAAAATCTATTTCCGAGGCCTGGACATGTCTGCTTTGTCTCTTGCGGAATTGTCTCGCTTGCAGTCGATAGTGTTGACGCAGAATGTGGCTATCGAATATTGTAAGGTGTTCCAGATGGTGGCATTGGGTCGTAGTCCTTATACCGGTCGTTTGGGGCGTCTGGACGCTCAGGATAAACGTTTGGTGGAAGAAGCCCTCGATCGGGTGGGTATGCGTTCCTATGCCCAGAAAAATTTGAGCGATCTTTCCGATGGAGAACGCCAACGTGTGATGATTGCCAAGGCTTTGGCTCAAAATACGCCCTTGATTTTTTTGGATGAACCTTCGTCGCATCTTGATTTGTCCAACCGAATTTCTTTGCATGCGCTTTTGGGCGATTTGGCCAAGGAAATGGGCAAGAGCATTCTTTTTTCTACGCATGAGCTGGAATTGGCTTTGCACACGGCGCACAAGGCTTGGCTGATGCGTGCTGCCGCCGGTGGAATAGAGCAGGCTTCGCCGCAGGAATTGCTGGCTCGTGGTTCGGTGCAGGCTGTTTTCGGCAACGACGATTACTTCATTTCTTCGGATGGCCGCGTGGTGATGAAGTGATGGGTGTGCATTTCGAGTTTGCACTAACTTTCTCGCCCCTGCGGGCTCGCAAGGCAAACCGCTCTCATTTCATTTCGAGGTTTGCACTAACTTTCTCGCCCCTGCGGGGCTCGCAAGGCAAACCGCTCTCATTTCATTTCGAGGTTTGCACTAACTTTCTCGCCCCTGCGGGGCTCGCAAGTTAGGCTGCACCTCGGAAAAACAAAACCAATTTTGTTTTGTTTTTCTCCATCTTCTCGCTTCGATATAGCCGGAAGCAAGCTTCCTGATTTTGTTTCAATAAAGTTTGAAGCAAGGGGCTCCGCTGTATTCTTTCCGATAAAGCGGAAGCAAGCTTCCCCTTTTATTTCTGCTTCTATAAAGCTTGAATCAAGCTCCCGCAATATCCTTTTCGATAAAGCGGAAGCAAGCTTCCCGTTTTATTTCAGCTTCTATAAAGCTTGAAGCAAGCTTCTCGCTTTATATTCAGCTTCAATAAAACTCGATAGCAAGCTATCGCTTTATCTTCGGTCTTCAAGAATACTCGATACTTGCTTCCTACTATATCTTCGCTCGAATCTGGAAAATAAAATAAATTTTATTTTGTTCTCCTCTCGGTTTGCACTAACTTTGTACATTCGTGGAATGAGTAAATTCTTGGAAGAAGGATGAAGAAAGGCAATAAACAAAAACATAAGCGACATGTCAAGTTGTTTCGTTTGACGATATTGAACGAAAACACCTTGGACATGCTTTTTACGATGCGTCTGACCAAGACGAAAATGTGGCTGTACCTCATCAGCGTGCTGTCTATCGTGTGTCTGCTTTTTTATATTGTGTTGTTTGCGACGCCCATCAAGCATGTCTTGCCGGGTTATCTGGATCCGAAGCTCAAACAGCAAATGCTTACCGATGCTTTCCGTTTAGATGCTTTGAGCCAGGAGCTAGATAAACAAGAATCGTATATGGCGGTGGTAAAAGCTATGATGTCAGGCGAATACGAAATGGACACCACGCTCAATCTGGATTCTTTGGCAGCGCAGCAAACGGTGGTTCTCAGAGAAACCTCCGACTTGGAAAAGCAATATCGTCAGCAGTACGAAGAACGAGAAAAATACAACCTGACGGCTTTTACGCCGCAAGTTTCCACCGAAGGTTTGCTCTTTTATTTGCCGATTAACGGAAAAATCAACCAAGCCTTCAACGCCAACGATAAACATTACGGTATCGACTTGTCTACCACTTCGCGACAAGCGGTGATGTCGGTGTTGGATGGACGGATTATCATGGCCTCTTACACGCCCGACGACGATTATGTCGTGATGGTGCAACATAACAACGATTTTGTGTCTGTGTATCGTCAGCTTACAGAAGTGCTGAAAACGGTGGGTGACGAGGTAAAAGCCGGTGAGGCAATGGCTTTTGTGGGTAGAAATACGGCCAAAAGCAATTCGCATCTGCATTTTGAATTGTGGCATAAGGGCCATCCTCTCAATCCGGAAGAATATATCCTTTTCAAATAGATTGTCATGAGTAAACAAATTGCCATCTTAGGTTCTACGGGTTCTATCGGTACCCAAGCCTTGGAAGTGATTTCAGAATATCCAGAGTCTTTCGAAGTTTATGCCCTGACAGCTCATCGCAATGTGGAGTTGCTGATTGAACAGGCTAAGAAATATATGCCCGACACGGTGATTATCGCCGACGAAAGTTTGTATCCACGTTTGAAAGAAGCTTTGAAAGATTTGCCTATCAAAACTTTTGCAGGATCTAAGGCAATCGAAGATGTAGTACAGGCTTCGCCCATCGATCTGGTGCTGACGGCGATGGTAGGTTATGCTGGTTTGCCGCCTACTATTCAGGCGCTTAAGGCGGGTAAAGATATTGCTTTGGCCAACAAGGAAACCATGGTGGTGGCTGGTGAAATTATCAATCGTTTGGCCAAGGAAAATCAGGCAGCTATTTTGCCGGTCGATTCGGAACATTCTGCCATATTTCAATGCTTGGAATTCCAGAATCCTCTGGAAAAAGTGATATTGACAGCTTCGGGCGGTCCTTTCAGAAAATTTAGTCTGGATCAATTGCAACACGTTACCAAGGAACAAGCCTTGAAGCATCCCAACTGGAGCATGGGCGCAAAAATCACCATCGATTCGGCCTCTATGATGAACAAAGGTTTTGAGGTGATCGAAGCCAAATGGCTTTTTGGTCTTGCTCCTGAAAAAATCGATGTGGTGGTGCATCCGCAGTCTATCATTCATTCTATGGTGCAGTTTAAGGACGGTTCGGTGAAAGCACAGTTGGGTTTGCCCGATATGAAGTTGCCGATATTGTATGCCTTTACTTATCCCTATCGTTTCGCTACCGATTATCCGCGCGTGGATTTCCCGCTGATCGGCCAATTTGAGTTTGAACGTCCCGATGCGGAAAGATTCAGAAATTTGGCTTTGGCTTATCAGGCGATGGCCAAGGGCGGTAATATGCCTTGTATTCTGAACGCAGCCAACGAAGTGGCAGTGGCTTCTTTCCTGCAGGATAAAATTTCTTTCCTCGCCATGAGCGATATGATTGCCTACGCGATGGATAAAACCTCTTTTATTGCACAACCTACTTACGAAGATTATGTAGCCAGCGATGCCGAAGCCAGACGCATTGCCGGAGAATTTTTGTCAAAATAAAACATCATGGAAACATTTCTTATCAGAGCCTTACAATTAGTTGCTAGTTTATCGATTCTTATTGTTATTCACGAATTTGGACATTTTCTGTTTGCCAAATTGAGCGGCACACGCGTGGAGCGTTTCTACCTCTTTTTCAATCCCGGTTTCAGCCTGATGCGCTGTAAGAAAATCAATGGAAAACTGGAATTCGATTTCCTTTCTAAAAACGAACCCGAACATTGGAAAAACGAACCCGAAAACACCGTTTGGGGCTTGGGATGGTTGCCTTTGGGCGGCTATTGCAGCATCTCGGGCATGGTGGACGAAACCCAAAGTTTGGACGATTTAGCGGCCGAACCACAGCCTTGGGAATTCCGTACCAAGAAGCCTTTCCCTCGTTTGATGATTATGGCGGGTGGGGTCTTGTTCAATTTTATTTTGGCGCTGCTTTTGTACGGAATGATTCTGAATATCTGGGGAAAAAGTTATCTGCCTGTGCAGAATGTGCCCCTGGGTATGGAATTTTCGCAGCCGGCTCATCAAGTGGGATTTCAGGATGGCGACATCTTGCTTTCGGCCGATGATATGACTATTGTTCAGTTTAATGACGAGTCTTTCCGAGCTATCGTGGAAGCTTCGCAGGTGAAGGTTTTGCGCGCCGGCGATACGGTGAGCATTGCTATTCCCGACAATTTTATGCAACAGTTGATGGCGGCCAAACAAGGTTTCGCCTCTTATCGATTCCCAGCTGTTATCAAACAGGTGATGCCGCGTACGCCGGCTGCCAAAGTGGGCTTGTTGCCAGGAGATAGTTTGGTGGCTATACAGAACATTCCCACGCAGACATTCATGGATTTTGCTACCACTATTAAACAATTCAAAGACAGCACCGTAAGCATCGATTATTATCGTCAGGGAGTGGCTTCGCAAGCGATTGTGACGCTCGATTCTACCGCTACTTTGGGATTTGCTGCCATGATGCCGATGGAATTGTACAAAACGGAAGATATCGCTTATACTTTCTGGCAATCTATTCCGGCCGGTGTAAAATTGGCTTGGTCTAAATTGAGCGGCTATTCCAGCGATATGAAATATGTTTTCACCAAAGAAGGCGCACAGAGTTTGGGCGGTTTCGGGGCGATTGCGCAAATGTTTCCTACCAAATGGGATTGGCGCGTGTTCTGGGAAACCACTGCTTTCCTGTCTGTTGTGCTGGCTTTTATGAACGTGTTGCCTATTCCGGGTTTGGATGGCGGTCATATTCTGTTCCTTTTGGTAGAAGTGATAAGCGGTCGCAAGCCTAGCGACAAATTCCTGGAAAAAGCCCAGACCATCGGTATGATTTTGCTGTTTGCCTTGCTGATCTATGCCAATGGTAACGACATCATTCGCTGGCTGTTCAAATAAGAACGGCCGCGCTTTTTAAATTTATCTACTTATACTATGAAACACTTATTGCATCGGGGCCTGCTCCTGGGCCTGCTGCTTGTTTGTACTTGTCGGACAAGCCTTTATTCGCAAGATTATTTGCGACTGTTGTTCTATAACACAGAAAATTATTTCGACACGAAAAATGACCCGCTCAAGCAAGATGACGCTTTCTTGCCCGAGGGCGATTATCATTGGACGCCGCAACGCTATTGGCATAAAACCCATCAATTGGCCAAAGTCTTGGCGGTGGCCGGCGATGTTCGTTATCCGGATGTTTTTGCCTTGGCGGAAATAGAAACAGAAGAGAATCTGATGACATTATTGCGTACGGCCGGCATGCGTCAACATCGTTACGTCTATGCGGAATCTCAGGACGATAGAGGCATCGATTTGTGTTTGGCTTATCATCGTTATTATCTTAAGTTGTTGTCGCATAAGGTGATACATTTGCAATTTCCGCAATCGCCAGCAAAGCAATCCAGGCCTATTCTTTATGTGAAGATGCAAATGCCACATCAAGACAGTCTGCATATTTTCGTGTGTCATTGGCCATCAAAATATGGAGGTTCGGCCGCGACAGTTCCTTTGCGTGCCTATGCCGGTGCTGTATTGCGACAACATTGCGATAGTATCTTTGCCAGGGAAAAGCAAGCTAATATCCTGATTATGGGCGATTTCAACGACGAAGCAGACGATCTTTCCCTGCGTGAACATTTAGGTGCTTTGCCGGATACTTGTAGTCAGTGGCAGATGAATCAACTCTATAATCTGATGTGGACGGAAACGCAAAACGATGGCATCAAAACACATCGTTTTCAAGGAGAATGGGCGATGCTCGATCAGGTGATTGTTTCGGGAAATCTATATCGGAAACATTTGAAAGCCAAAGTGTTGAAAGCTGATTTCCTATTGATGGACGACGATGTTTATTTAGGCAAGAAGCCTTATCGTACTTATCACGCATACAAGTATTTGGGTGGTTACAGCGATCATCTGCCGGTCTTTGTGGATATCCCTTTGAAGCCTTGATTTTTTTATGTACTTTTGCAGCCTTATTTGAAAAAATTTAAACCATACAGATATGTTCGAGAATTTAAGCGAGAGATTAGAGAGATCGTTTAAGATTTTGAAAGGTCAAGGCAAGATTACCGATATCAATATTGCCGACACTTTGAAAGATGTACGTCGTGCTTTGCTGGATGCCGACGTCAATTACAAGACAGCCAAACAATTCACCGACGATGTTAAGGAAAAGGCCATCGGTCAGAAGGTGTTGACGGCTGTGAAGCCACAAGAAATGATGATCAAAATCGTTCACGACGAATTGGTCCGTTTGATGGGTGGCGACAGCGCCGATATCGACGTAAAAGGCAATCCTGCCATTATTTTGATGTCGGGTTTGCAAGGTTCCGGTAAAACCACTTTCTCCGGAAAATTGGCCAAAATGCTCAAGACCAAACGCGGCAAACGTCCTTTGTTGGTGGCATGCGACGTGTATCGTCCTGCGGCTATCGAACAATTGAAGGTTTTGGCCGAACAAATCGAAGTGCCCGTTTATACCGAAGAAGGCGAAAAGAATCCTGTTAAGATTGCAGAAAATGCAATCTCTTTTGCCAAGAAGAATGGCTGTGATTTGCTGATTATCGATACCGCCGGTCGTTTGGCCGTAGATGAAATGATGATGGCTGAAATTGCTGCCATCAAAGCTGCTGTACGTCCCAATGAAATTCTGTTCGTGGTCGATTCAATGACCGGTCAGGATGCGGTGAATACGGCTAAGGAATTCAACGATCGTCTCGACTTCGATGGCGTGGTACTAACCAAGCTCGATGGTGATACCCGTGGTGGTGCCGCTTTGTCTATTCGTTCGGTGGTTGAAAAGCCTATCAAGTTTATCGGTACCGGCGAAAAGATGGAAGCTATCGACGTATTCCATCCCGCACGTATGGCCGACCGTATCCTTGGCATGGGTGACGTGGTTTCTTTGGTAGAAAAAGCCCAGGAACAATACGACGAAGAAGAAGCACGTCGTCTGCACAAGAAAATTCTGAAAAATCAGTTCGACTTCAACGATTTCATGGCGCAAATTCAGCAAATCAAGAAGATGGGTAACATCAAAGATTTGGCTTCCATGATTCCCGGTATGGGCAAAGCTATGAAGAATGTCGATATCGACGATGACGCTTTCAAGAGCATCGAAGCAATTATTCTTTCCATGACGCCCGAAGAAAGAGAAAATCCGCAGATTATTGCTGCCAGCCGTCGTCAGCGTATTGCCAAGGGTAGTGGTACTTCTATTCAGGAAGTGAACAACCTGATGAAGCGTTTCGAAGAAACCCGCAAGATGATGAAGTCTGTCAGCGCCATGCGTCCCGGTGCGCCCAAACATGGTGGCAAGAAGAAAAGATAATGATTGATAACTTTCAGAACAACACAGATATGCAATTGATAGATGGTAAGGCTGTTTCCGATCAGGTAAAGAAGGAAATTGCAGCAGAAGTGGCCAAGATGTTGGCCGAAGGAAAAAGAGCGCCTCATTTGGTGGCTGTTTTGGTAGGTCACGATGGCGGTAGCGAAACTTACGTGGCAAATAAAATCAAGGCTTGCGAAGTATGTGGCTTCAAATCGACTTTGATCCGTTACGAAAGTGATGTTACCGAAGAAGAGCTGCTCTCTTGCATCGAAAAACTCAACCAAGATGACAGTGTGGACGGCTTTATTGTACAATTGCCTTTGCCCAAACATATCGACGAACAGAAAATTGTAGAAGCCATCGACTATCGCAAGGATGTGGACGGATTCCATCCGGTGAATGTGGGTCGTGCCTGCATTGGCTTGCCTTCGTTCTTGTCGGCTACACCTGCCGGTATTCTGGAGCTGCTGAAACGTTATGAAATTCCCACCGCCGGTAAACATGTGGTGATTATCGGAAGAAGCAATATTGTAGGTAAGCCTTTGGCCAACTTGCTGATGCGTAAGGATTATCCCGGCAATGCCACTGTTACCGTGGTACATAGCTATTCCAGCGATATCAAGGAACAATGTCTGAAAGCTGATATCATCGTTTGCGCTTTGGGTCGTCCGCATTTCCTGACGGCCGATATGGTGAAAGAAGGCGCCACCGTTATCGATGTGGGTACCACGCGCGTGCCTTCTAGCGAAACCAAGAGCGGCTTTAAACTTACCGGCGATGTGAAGTTCGACGAAGTGGCTCCCAAGTGTGCTTTCATTACGCCTGTGCCCGGCGGCGTTGGCCCCATGACCATCGTTTCCTTGATGAAGAATACGCTCTTGGCCGGCGCTAAAGCTATTTATTGATAGCCTAATTAACACATACTCATATGTTCAGGTCTTTGTTGATAATAACCTTGTTCCTGAGCGCATTGCTCTCATCTTCCTGTCGTGCAGAAATGACGGAAGATGAGCGTATTGTTTTGGATATATTGCAACGTTCGCAGCAAAACAATTGGACAAGTGCGCATCGCATCGATAGTTTGGCAGACTATTTTTTAGAGACGCCTTATGTGGCTGCTACGCTGGAATCAGAAGATGGCGAAGAAAATCTCGTCATTAATCTTCGCGAACTGGATTGTATGACCTTTGTGGAAAATGTTTTGGCCTTGCATCGTTTGTTGCAAGAAAAAGAGGTCCATCATTATACGCAAGCACGTTGCTTAAAACGTTTTCCGGAAATCTTGGAAAATATCCGCTATCACGATGGAAAGCGAGGCGATTATAGCTCGCGACTGCATTATACTTCTGAATGGATTCGCAACAATTCAAGCAAAGCTTACATCAAGGAAATCAGTGCGTTGTATTCGGATTCGATCTATCGCGTTCATTTGGATTTCATGTCGACGCATCCACAATTGTACAAAGCATTGACGCTGCATCCCGATTTGGTGGCGAAAATTTCTGCGATAGAAGCTTTCATGGAAGGCTATCAGCTGTCGTACATTCCCAAAGAAGATTTGTCGCAGTACGAAAAAGATATTCCATCGGGTCGCATCGTTGCCATTGTGGGAAGCACGCCCGGGCTGGATTTTGCGCATCTTGGTTTTACCTACCGCAAGGATGGATGTCTGCATTTGCTTCATGCCTCTTCTTCGGGCAAAAAAGTGATGCTGAGCAGTGGAAGCCTTTCCGATTATCTCTCTGATATCAAACGATTCAAAGGCATAGTGCTGCTCGAAGTGCTATAAGTTTCAGACGTATTCGATTTTCAGATGTTCGGCCAGGATATAGTCTTCGTCGTAATGATTGTTATAGCAGTATTTTATCCGCAGGCCTCTGTATGCGGCAGGCACTTTCAGGCTGATGCCGTCTTCTCCCAAAAAATGCCAACGCGGTGCGCCGAAATCGTACGATCGACCATCGAGTAAAAGGCAAGCGTTCACATAATCAAATTGATACAATCCACCTCCGATGCATTCATCGCCCGGCAAAAGCAAATCTTTGTGCATCGAAACATCGCCTAAGCGAAAATAACCGGCTTGCGTGATGATAAATTTCTGTGCCATGCTGTATTATTCTTTGCTGTATTCTATGGCTCGGTTGATATATTGCAGGAAAGGCTGCGCCTGATGACACAATTCTGCCATACGAGCTATAAAATCGTCCGACAAAGCCTCTTCGATATTGAAAGGATGAATCAGACAGAAGTTCTTGAGTTTCAGATAGTCGGCATAGGGTTCGTCTTCGGAAAAACCTTTGGGCATGCGTTTCAGGGCATAAGTGGTTTCAAGATAGAAATCGGATGCGGCTTTTACAATCTTGTCGAAATCGCCTTGTCCGGCTACGATGTCTTCGCGCAAAATTTTCAACACTTCCGGCTGACACATATAATCTCCGGCGGCCAGAAAACAAGTATGCGGATAATCTTTGTCCGGATCGCTGGTGGAAAGATGCAGATAATAACCCGAATAGCCCGACTTTTTGCCTCCCGGATTGATGTAAGCGGCAAAATGTGTTTTATACGGACTTTTGTCGGCAGAGAAGCGGACATCGCGATAAATACGATAACAACAATCCTTGGCTTGCAAATGGCTTACAGAACTGTCGAAACGGGCAATGGCCGCAATCAGTTGATCGATTTTGTTGAAAAAGAGGCTCTGACAACAAAGAAATTCCTCTTTATGTTCTTGAAACCAAGGACGATTGTTGTGCTGTTTAAGTTCGTTCAGAAATTGAAAAATAGCTTGCATATCAATAAGATTTTAAGCTTAACGCAATACGTTGACGCGGCAGATCTACTTCGATGACACGGGCTTGGAGATGTTGTCCGATATAAACAACCTCGGCAGGATCTTTCACGAAGCGATCGGCCATTTGAGAAATATGGATCAGACCTTTTACATGCACGCCCAAATCGACAAAGCAGCCGAAATTGGTGATGTTGCTCACGATTCCCGGCAAAAGCATGCCCACACGGATATCTTCTATCGTTTTTATGTTTTCGTCGAAATGAAAGCTTTCCAAGGCTTTACGAGGATCGCGCGAAGGTTTCTCCAATTCTTGGAGAATATCTTTCAAGGTTTCTTCTCCGACTTTATCGCGATAACATTCCGGCTTGATTTGCGCACGCAGAGAGGCATCTTTCATCAAATCGCTCAGACTGCAATGCAAGTCTTTGGCCATTGCTTCCACGATATGATAACTTTCGGGATGAACGGCAGAATTGTCGAGCGGATTGGCTGCGCCGGAAATCCGCAGGAATCCGGCCGATTGCTGAAAAGCTTTGGCACCCATGCGAGGCACGTTCATCAATTCTTTGCGCGAACGGAAAGCGCCGTGTTCCTGACGGTATTGTACAATATTCTGTGCAAGCGCGGGCCCCAGTCCTGATACATAACTCAATAGGTGTTTGGAAGCGGTGTTCAACTCCACGCCCACGGCATTCACGCAGGATGCCACCACCAAATCGAGTTGATGTTTCAGCGCCGTCTGATCTACATCGTGCTGATATTGACCCACACCGATGCTTTTGCTATCGATTTTCACCAGTTCGGCCAAAGGATCCATCAAGCGACGGGCAATGCTGACAGCGCCACGCACCGTTACATCTTTGTCGGGAAATTCATCACGGGCGATGGCCGATGCGCTATAAATGGATGCGCCATCTTCGTTCACCGAGAAAATCTCGATATGGGAAGGCAAAGCAAGCCCGCGAATAAAGCTTTCGCTTTCGCGTCCGGCAGTACCATTACCGATGGCAATAGCTTCTATTTCAAATTGTTTTACTAGCTGTGTTATATGTTTGGCTGCCGTTTGCGGATCGGCTTTGGGCGGGTGAGGGTAGATGACGCTGTCGTGCAAAAGATTGCCTTGTGCGTCGATGCAGACCACTTTGCAGCCGGTTCTGAATCCCGGGTCAATGCCCAATATTCTTTTCGCGCCTAAGGGTGAAGCCAGCAACACTTGACGCAGGGCTTTGGCAAAAACAGCGATGGCTTCCGTGTCGGCTTTTTCCTTGCTCAGAGCGGCAAATTCATTTTCGATGGAAGGTTTCAAAAGTCGCTTGAAGGAATCTACCACGGCCAGATTTATCTGATCGCTGCTAGCATTGCGACGATGAATGCTAAGACGACGCAGTTTCTGCAGACAATTTTCTTCGTCGGCCTGGATGCTGACGCGCAGAAATCCTTCTTTTTCACCACGACGCATGGCCAACAAACGATGCGAAGAACAATGTTTCAGGCTTTCCGAAAAATCGAAATAATCGCGGTATTTGTCGGCTTCTTCGGCTTTACCTTTGATGAGTTTGGAAACGATTTTGGCGGTGTATTGAAATTCTCTTCTCACAGCCGCACGGCAATTTTCGTTTTCGTTGATGTTTTCGGCGATGATGTCGCGAGCGCCTTGCAGAACAGCTTCTATATCTTTTAAATCGTCTTTGCAGAAGGCTTTTGCCTTTTGGTGCAAGCTGTTTTCATCGTAGAAATATTCTTTTTCTATCAGTGCGGCCAAAGGCTCGAGGCCTTGTTCACGGGCTATTTGCGCACGCGTGCGACGTTTGGGTTTGTAGGGAAGATATATATCTTCGAGCAAGTTGGATTCCCAGCAATTTTCGATGCGTTCTTTAAGTTTGTCGTCCAATTTTCCTTGTTCTTCGATGCTGGCCAAAATGCTGGCTTTGCGTTTTTCCAGTTCCTGGTATTTGTGATGGCGGTCGGCGATGTCGGCTATCGTCACTTCGTCCATGCTTCCCGTTACTTCTTTGCGGTATCGGCTGATAAAAGGAATGCTGGCGCCTTCGTCCAAAAGGGCAATACAGGCTTCTACGCGCGAAGGATTCAGCGATAAATCTTGTGCAATCAGTGCTATGACTTCTGTTTTCATGTGAGAAGGGGAATAATTTGTGTAAAAATACGGCAAGAGCGCAGAAAAAACAAATAAAAATAGCAGGGATATTTGCAGAAATAAAATTTATCACTACCTTTGCACCCGCAAATCAAGCAATACTTGAGGCGTAAACATGGTGGATGTAGCTCAGTCGGTTAGAGCACTGGATTGTGGTTCCAGGTGTCGTCGGTTCGAGTCCGATCTTCCACCCCAAAGAGAAGTTCAACATTGAGCTTCTCTTTTTTTTTGTCTGACATTATGGCATTTTGCGGCTGTTGGTACAAATTTTGCGAATAGAAGCGCATATCAACCAACTCTTTAAACAAAATCACTATGAACACAGACAAAATGACCATTAAAACACAAGAACTGATACAATCGGCACTGAACGAGGTGAATCGTCGTCAGCAGCAACAGATTGAGGCTCTGCATTTGCTGAAAGCAGCCATCGATGTTGGCGAGAGTCTTGTCGACTATCTTCTGCAGAAAAACGATATCAGTAAAGCCCATCTTCTTCAGGAAATAGAAAAGGAATTGTCGCTTTTGCCCAAAGTAAGCGGCGGTGAGGCATATCTGAGCCGAGAAGCCACCGAAGTGTTGCGCAAAGCCGAAGACAATGCTGCGAAAGATGGCGATCAGTACATTACCATAGAATCGGTATTTTTGGCATTGTTGCAGGTGAAAACTGTCGCTTCGTCTTTGTTGAAACAGCAGGGATTGAACGAGAATGCCTTGAAGCAAAGCATTTCTGAATTGCGAAAAGGTCGCAAAGTAAATTCGCAGAATGCCGAAGAAAGCTACCGTTCTTTGGAAAAATATGCACAAAATCTGAACGAAAAAGCGCGTAACGGACAGTTGGATCCTGTTATCGGTCGTGACGAGGAAATACGTCGCGTGTTGCAGATTCTGAGCCGTCGTACCAAGAACAATCCTATTTTGATCGGCGAGCCGGGAACGGGCAAAACCGCCATCGCAGAAGGCTTGGCGCATAGAATTGTGCGTGGCGATGTGCCTGAAAACCTGAAAAGCAAACAGATTTTCTCGCTCGATATGGGGGCTTTGGTGGCTGGTGCCAAATACAAAGGCGAATTCGAAGAACGCTTGAAAGCGGTGATTAACGAAGTGATGCAATCCAATGGCGAAATCATTCTTTTCATCGATGAAATTCACACTTTGGTGGGCGCCGGAAAAAGCGAAGGTGCGATGGATGCTGCCAATATTCTGAAGCCGGCTTTAGCGCGTGGCGAACTGCGTGCCATCGGTGCCACCACTTTGGAAGAATACCAAAAATATTTCGAGAAAGACAAGGCTTTGGAACGCCGTTTCCAGCAAGTGATGGTGGACGAACCCGACGAAGCCAGCAGTATTTCCATTTTGCGAGGATTGAAAGAACGTTACGAAAATCACCACAAAGTGCGAATCACCGATGATGCCATTATTGCAGCCGTGCATTTGTCGAGCCGTTATATCACCAATCGTTTCTTGCCGGACAAAGCCATCGATTTGATGGACGAAGCCATGGCGCATTTGCGTATGCAAATCGACAGCGTGCCAGAAAAACTCGATACGGTGGAACGAAATATTCAACAGCTTGAAATTGAGCGCGAAGCTATCAAGAAAGATAAAGAATCTGGCCGCAAATTGGAAGAAATCAACAAGGAGATTTCAGAATTGAAAGAAAAGGCGGATGTGCTCAAAAGTGCTTGGCGTCGCGAGAAAGATCATATCAACAAGATTCAGCAACTTAAAATCGATATCGAAAATTATAAATTTCAAGCCGAACGTGCCGAGCGCGAAGGCGATTATGGTAAAGTGGCCGAATTGCGTTATGGTAAGATTAAGGAAGCGGAAAATGCTATCGTGCAGGAAAAGGAAGCTTTGCATCAGGTGCAAGGCGATCATCCCATGATTAAAGAAGAAGTGGATAGCAACGATATTGCCGAAATTGTTTCCAAATGGACGGGTATTCCTGTAAGCAAAATGGCGCAGAGCGAAAGAGAAAAACTGCTGCATTTGGAAGAGGAATTGCATCGTAGGGTCGTCGGACAAGAAGAGGCTATTCAGGCTATTTCCGATGCGGTGAGACGCAGTCGTGCTGGCTTGCAAGATCCGAAAAAGCCGATAGGTTCGTTTATTTTCTTGGGTACGACCGGCGTGGGTAAAACAGAATTAGCCAAGGCTTTGGCGGAATATCTCTTCGACGATGATAGCATGATGACGCGCATCGATATGAGTGAATATCAGGAAAAATTCAGCGTATCGCGTCTTATTGGAGCGCCTCCCGGCTATGTGGGTTACGACGAAGGTGGCCAGCTTACCGAGGCGGTGAGACGTAAACCTTATTCGGTGGTGCTTTTCGACGAAATTGAAAAAGCGCATCCCGATGTCTTCAATATTTTGCTGCAAGTGCTCGACGACGGCCGACTCACCGACAACAAGGGCAGGGTGGTGAATTTCAAGAACACCATTATCATCATGACTTCCAATTTGGGTTCCGATCTTATCCGAGAAAATTTTGAAAATGTGAAGCCGGAAAACCTGGACGAAGTGATGGAGAAAACCCGTATGCAAGTGTTTGAGCTGTTGAAGAAAACGATACGTCCGGAATTTCTGAACCGTGTGGACGAACTCATTATGTTTACGCCGCTCAATCCCACCGAAATCAGACAGATTGTCGCTTTGCAAATCGATCAGATTCGTCGTATGCTCGAAAGTAATGGTGTCAGCTTGCAACTCACGGACAAGGCTTTGGACTTTATTGCCGAAGAAGGTTATCATCCGGAATTTGGTGCACGTCCCGTGAAGCGCGTTATTCAACGTTTTCTTTTGAACGAATTGAGCCGCGAACTCTTGGCCGGAAAAATCCAAAGCGACAAGCCGGTCTTGGTGGACGAAAACGATGGATTGCTGACTTTCAGTAACTGATACAATCATTGCAGGCTAAGTTCGGAATAACTTCGTCGGAACAAGTTCCGACTTCATCCCTCCCACCGCTCGCGGCGGGCCCCTCCCTCTAAGATGCCGAGGGTGGCAACGTTATTCCTTAACTTAGCCTGCAATTATATTATCCGTTGCGAGCTATTTCTCCAACACTATTTTCAGCACTTCTTTTTGCTGGGCTTGTGTCAAGACGGCTTGGTAAACACCGGCAGGCAAAGCACTGGCATCGAACGAAATCTGACGGCATTCGCCTTTCATTAAATCGAGCGAGGAACGACAAATCGATTTTCCCGACAAATCGACAATTTCCAAATGCGCCACGGCTGTTTCCTGGCTATGAATGACGAATTGTGTGACATGACGCACCGGATTGGGATAATTGCTAAAAACCAAGGTGTTCGATCCCAAACTTGGCAAAGCAGTCACATCGCCATCCGTTTCGTAAGCACCCAAATCTTTGGCCGGACCGAAATAATCAACACCGGGAACAAAGTCGATAACAAAAGGCTTGAGCGAAACTTTACTTACTCCCTTCACTTGGTTGCAACCTTTGTCGATAAATCGGCTGTCGGCTTTCAGACGACCGAAACCATTGTTGGGCAAAGAACCGTCGGCTTCGCGCGGCGCCATGTAATCCTCCTTGGACAAACTGATAAAGTCGTCGTAGATGCTTTCCTGATCGAATTCTTTGTTGTTGCTGTCTTTGTAGGGAACCATGGGCGCTTCGCCATTGATGCTGTTCCACGAGTTGTTCCTTTCAATGGTGCCTTCGTAGGCTTGGAACAAACCTTTGCTGCCGGAACCATCCTTGGGGTCGAAGCTGATGCAGTTGCGCACATCGCAAGGATATTTTGTCAATCGATAGTTTTTGATGTTGTTGAACGACAAGCAGTTGAACAGATAAATGCTGTCGGCATTGTTGTTTTCGCTGAAACCTGCGCCGGTGGCATAACCGTCGAAAGCGATGCAGTTGTTTATCTGATGTTTAGCAGCCCATCCATCACCGCCGAGCTTGAAACCATTGCCGTCGCCTTGCCAATTGACCGTTCCGATGCCGTTTTTCTGGCCCCATTCCCAGTCGGGATCGTTCTTGATGAGTTCTTCGTTGCCGTTGCCCATGGTCCAGCAAGAATCGATGTAGATAGGGAAGTGTGTCATGTAGAAATCCCAACCGTCGTCGGAGTTTTCCCAAGCGCGGCAACCTACGAAACGATTGTTGGAGCCGGGCGACAATTTACAGGCGAATCCATCGGCATTTTCATAGCTGGTGCCCCAGTCGTAATTGCGGTAAGAATCGCAGTTTTTCACCAAATTGTGGCAAACCTTGTCGGCAGCGTCGGGTGCATTCGAACTCAGTCCTATCTGTATGCCGCTGTCGCCATTGTGATGCAGTGTCAACAACTCGAAAATATTGTACGAACCTTCCACCTTGATACCGTTATCGGGCGCTTGGCAAATAACGAATCCTCTCAGGTGATAATAATCGCCCGTCACTTTGAAACCGCGTCCGTTGCCACGGCTGGAAGTGTTGCTGTAATTGGGGATAATGTCGTAGAAATTGAGTTCGGGTGTCTCGCCGGGATAATTAAAAATATGGTAATACTCGGCAGCATTTCCTTTTTGACTCAAATTGATGGTGGCATTGTATCGATAGATGCCGCCGCGCAGATAAACCGTATCGCCCGCCTCCATAAGACTGATGGCTTTGCTCAGATTGAAGAAGGGAGCTTCCAGGCTGCCGTCGTTGCTATCGTTGCCGCCTTTTTCCTTGGGTGCGCAATAATAAGCCGTATAGCCGCCATTCGATTTGAAATGCGCTGTAATTTCCGTGTCCTTTTCGATGCGCAAACTGATGATGCTGTCTTTGCTGTTGGAAGCGCCGCTCCAGCCTTCGAAGATGGCGCCTTTGCTTTGGTCGGGAACAGCTGTCAGTTGTACTTCGCTACCGGCAATATAATAAGGTTGATCGGGCGATTTGAGCACTTTGCCTTTTCCGCTGACGTTCACCTGTAAGGCAAATTCTTCCGGACCCGGCGTGGCGCCTACTATCGTTATTTTATCCATGTTAGACATGCCCACCGATGTGAGGGAAGTGAAGGTGATGGTGTTTTTGCCGGCGCGCAAGGGGAGTGTCATCTCCGATTCCAACCAAGTGGTGAAACCGCCGCTGGTGCCCATAGGAAAATTTTCGTACTGAAGCACACCATTAGCCTGAACCTCAATATCACGACTGTCGTCTTTGCCATTGGCCCAACGCACTTTTACGATGGCTTGTGGCATGTCTTCTGCGATAGAGAACTGAAAAAGAATGTAACTACCGCTTTTATTGGCCACATCCACAAATCCCGATCCGGAATATCCACTGTGATTGTTGGCCACTTTTCCATCGAATTGGGCGTCTTCTGCTTCTACAACCACGTCTGCATCAAGAGCAAGGATGCCCAGACAAAGCATTGTGAGCAAAGAAAATAACTGTTTCATTCTTGTATGTTTTTAAAATTGATAACTCAAACACAAACTTGCTTGTCGTCCGTCGTAAAAGGGCATCAAGCTAAGAGATTGTTCTTTTTTGGTGCAAATATAATCGGACAGACCATCATAAGCCCAATACACTAAATTGGTACAGAAAGTTCCGATGGCAGCGCCCACCAAAACATCGGCCGTCCAGTGATAACTTTGCGCAATGCGCGTGTAGCCCACCCAAGCTGCGATGCTATATCCACCGATAGAAATCCACGGACTATAATGACCATATTCCTGATGCAGAATGGTGGCGGCCACAAAGGCCATGGAAGTATGTTGCGAAGGGAAGGAATTGTACAAATGATGCAATTTCTCGTTGGGACGCTGTATGCCGGTGCTCCGTTTCAGCGAAGCGACGCAGGCGTCGGCAAGACAATAGGCGCCTAAGGCTAATGGAATGGCGTGCAAGCCTTTGTGCTGCGGATAAACACCAAAAACGGGCAGCATGAATCCTATATAATAAGGCGCCCAACGCAATTCGTCTTCGTACATGGGAACTTGCCAATCCTTATTCCAATCTAGATACGTTTGCAATTCATGCTTAAAATCGGCATTCGACTGAATGAGCAATCCCACACCGGCCAAGGCTAAAGGTGCAATGCTCGATTTTAAAAAGTCTTTGGTATAATCTTCTTGCGGTTTTTCGAAAGAATACCAATCCTGATAGGGTAAAGTCAGGTTTTGTTGTTGTGCCGACAGCGGATAGGAAAGTACGCAGCCAAGCAAAATCATACAGATTACTCTCTTCATCATTCTATTTGTATATGAGCGACAAATTTACGAATTTTGCCACCCTAAACAAATTTCCTTCATGAAAGCTTGGCTCTCCGGATTGTTTTTGATGATTTCCATTACTCTGATGGCGCAACCCGCACCCGATTGGTGGGCCGATCTGCATGGCTATATCCGTCAACATGGCAATATGTACAGCCTGTACAAATACACGCAGGGCTATTTTGGTCCGAATGCTTTGCCTATGCCGGAAATCAGCGATGCGCGCATTCCCGAACGACATTCTTTCGAACTCTCTGCCGATGCTTTCTGGGGCGATGGCGACCGAACAAGCAATATGGCTTTTCATGGCGAATATATCATTTCCGACAGGGCTTCTTTCAGTGCTTGGGGTACGATGCTAGAACAGGCTCAAGTGACAAGAGAGGTGCGCGATAAGCGGGTTTCCATGGCCGAAGATGGACGTTCATTCGAAATGGTGGGTTCCATTTATTTCACCACACGCATTGCTATCTGGCAAGAAAAAACCTACATTCCCGACATTATTGCCAATATCACCATGAAGACTTCTTCGGAAAAATCGCAGCGCATGTCTCGTTATTTCGATACGCCGGGCTATTATTTCATGATGGAAAGCGGAAAAAATCTCTGGCAAAGTTCTTCGGCTTTTATGCGACAATTTCGCGTGGTGGGAAATCTCGGTTTTTTGTCGTATCAGATGAAGAATAAATACCAGAACGATGCTCCTATTTATGCCTTCAAACTAAAAGCAGATTTTGAGAAATTCTCTGTGGAAGGCCTTTTCGGCGGTTACGAGGGTTGGTTGAAAGACGGCGATCAGCATCGTGTGTTTCGTGCCAAAGCGATGTATCATCTTCCGAATATGGATTGTTCGTTGCAATACCAATATGGTGTGAAAGACGCGGCTCCTCATCGTTTGCAGGCGGCTTTGCGTTACTATATCGGAGAATGACAGATTTGCATCTTCGCTTAAGAAATGTTATTTTTGCCCTGATTTTTAGACAATTTTTAAATTATAATAATAATGAATAGATTTCTTTCTGTGAGCCTTGTCAGCCTGATGATGCTGAGCTTGAGCGCTCAAACTGCTGTTGAAGCCAAAAACGATAAAGGCTTCAAATTTACCACCAAAGTGGAAGTGCCCATTACCAGTGTGAAGAACCAGAATCGTTCAAGTACTTGCTGGAGCTTTTCTTCTTTGGCTTTTTTTGAATCGGAATTGTTGCGTCAAGGCAAGGGTGAATACGATTTGGCCGAAATGTTTGTGGTGCATCACACCATGGTAGATCGTGCCGAAAAGAGCGTGCGTCTGCATGGCGATGTTTCTTTCTCTCCCGGTGGTAGTTTTTATGATGCTGTTTATTGCTGGAAGCATTATGGTATCGTACCTCAAGATGCGATGCCCGGTATCCGCTATGGTGAAATGTTGCCCGTTCATAACGAATTGGACGCAGTGGCAGGTGCCTATGTGAATGCCATCGCCAAAGGAAACTTGAAGAAGTTGACGCCCGTTTGGAAAGAAGGTCTCAGCGCTATTTATGATACCTATTTGGGTGAATGTCCCGAAAAATTCAGCTACAATGGCAAGGAATATACGCCTAAGTCGTTCGCAGCCGAATTGGGCTTGAATATGGACGATTATGTATCTGTGGGCGCTTGTCTGCATCATCCTTTGTACGAAAAATTTGTTATCGAAGTACAAGACAACTGGCGTTGGGGTCAATCTTACAATGTGACAATGGACGAAATGTTGGCTATCATCGATAATGCTGTCAATAATGGTTATCCTGTGGCTTGGGGTTCTGATGTAAGCGAAACCGGTTTTACTCGTCAGGGTATTGCTGTTGCCGTAGACGAAAGTGGTTCCGATTTGACTGGTTCTGATGCTGCTCGTTGGTTGGGCTTGAGCAAGGAAGACAAACGTAAAGAGCTCACTTCTAAACCGATGCCCGAACTTGATGTTACTCCCGAAATGCGTCAGACTGCTTACGACAACTGGGAATCGACCGACGACCATGGTATGCTGATTTATGGTATTGCCGAAGATCAAAATGGTAAACCTTATTATATGGTAAAGAATTCTTGGGGTACCAACAATACTTATAAGGGTACTTGGTATGCGTCAAAAGCCTTTGTTGCTTACAAAACCATCAATATTTTGGTGCACAAGGATGCTATTCCTGCCGAAATTCGTGAAAAGATAAAAGTAAAGTAAAATTTTCTTCCTTTGTAATCCATTGAAAATCAGTCGAAGAAAAATTTTCTTAAAAATAATTGATTAAAAAATTTGCGAGTTCAGAAATTTGTACTACTTTTGCACTCGCAATCGCGGAAATAGCTCAGTTGGTAGAGCATAACCTTGCCAAGGTTAGGGTCGCGAGTTCGAGTCTCGTTTTCCGCTCAAAACAAAGAAGCCAGCCCTTGTGGTTGGCTTCTTTGTTTTACTGCGAGACTTGAAAGAACGACCCATAAAACCCTGCCGCGAGAACCGTCCGTGCGCAGCGCGGGCTCGAGTCTCGTTTTCCGCTCTCAAAATCAAGTCTCAGAGTTTTCTGAGACTTTTTTTATTTTTATGTCATTGCTGACTGTTGAACTCGCGACCCTATAGACCCTGCCGCGAGCAATGTCCGCGCGCAGCAACAGCAACCATTTTGGCACGATACCTATTGGGAGGAGTACTTACAGAAGGCCTACGATGCCGGCTGCAAGATGGCGGAGCGGTAAGAGGTTGTAGTTTGGAGATAGAGAGAAAAAGTTTCGGCTTTTTCTCTTTTTTATCATGTGGCAAAAGTAAATTCTCACTATTACGCAACCTCTCGAATTGAAATAATGACTAATTTTGTAAGAAATTTAAATTCTACACTTGTAGTGGTACTATTTATTTGCATAGTTATCCTCCTTTTTGTGTGGAAGGGTTGGCTCTCCAAACCCGAAAATATTGGCAAGATGGGAGAAAGGCGTGTGGCTCGGAAACTTCATTGGTTATCAAAAGAGTACATCACGCTTAATGATGTGTTGTTGCCCACACGCTATGGAACTACACAAATTGACCATATAGTAGTGTCGCCCTATGGAATATTTATCATCGAAACCAAGAATTATAAAGGATGGATATTTGGACATCAAGACTCGGAAGAGTGGAAACAGAGTCTGCTTGGTAAGAAAACCCTTTGGGGCTGGTCGAGTGAACAACACAAATTCAGAAATCCCATTCGCCAAAACTTGGCACATTTTAGAGCGGTTAGAGATATTCTAAAAGATGTTGGCGAGTTTACAATTATCCCTATTGTTGCGTTTTCAGATAGTGCAGATTTGAACATATCCACACCGAATCATACTGTGATAAATTGGTGCAATTTGCGTTCTGTGATAAAGTCGTACAAAACGCCAACGATATCCCCCAATAATATACAACGAATTTTAACAAAACTTTCGACCGCAAACATTACCACAGAGGGAAGCAGAGAAATTCATACTCGCCAAGTCCAGTCAATACAGCAAAATATAGATTTAGCAATTGCAAATCGCAAATGCCCTAAATGCGGAGGAGATCTTGTTGAGAGAAGAGGAAAATATGGCAATTTCTGGGGTTGCTCAAATTATCCAAATTGCAGATTTACATATAAAGATACGAATTAACAATGAAAGCCTACACCAACATATCCCCCAGCAAGTTCGAATTGATCGACAAGCCGAAGCCCGAATTGCAAAGCCCTCGCGATGCCATTGTGCGCATTACGCTCGGCAGTATCTGTACCAGCGACCTGCATATCAAGCACGGCAGTGTGCCGCGTGCTGTGCCCGGTATTACCGTTGGCCACGAGATGGTTGGCGTTGTTGAGAAGGTCGGCTCCGAGGTCCGAAATGTCAAGTCGGGCGACCGTGTGACGGTCAATGTGGAGACCTTCTGCGGCGAGTGTTTCTTCTGCAAAAATGGCTTCGTGAATAACTGCACCGATCCCAATGGTGGTTGGGCACTCGGTTGTCGCATCGATGGCGGACAGGCGGAGTATGTGCGTGTGCCGTATGCCGACCAGGGCCTCAACCTCATCCCCAACTGCGTGAGCGACGAGCAGGCGTTGTTCGTGGGCGATGTGCTGGCGACGGGATTTTGGGCGGCTCGAATTTCGGAGATTAAGCCCGATGACACGGTGCTGATTATCGGTGCAGGACCGACGGGAATTTGTACGCTGCTCTGCGTGATGTTGAAGAAGCCGAAGCATATCATCGTGTGCGAGAAATCGCCCGAAAGAGCCCGTTTCGTACGGGAACACTATCCGAGCGTGCAAGTTGTTGCGCCCGAGGATTGCATCGCCACGGTGCGCCAAAAATGCGAGCGAGGGGGTGCCGATGTAGTGTTGGAGGTTGCGGGTGCGGAGGATACCTTCCGCTTGGCGTGGGAGTGCGCTCGCCCGAATGCGATTGTGACGGTTGTAGCGCTCTACGATAAGCCGCAGATGCTGCCACTGCCCGAGATGTATGGCAAGAATCTGACCTTCAAAACTGGCGGCGTGGACGGCTGCGATTGTGCAGAGATTTTGAGCCTCATTGAGGCTGGCAAGATTGACACCACGCCACTGATTACTCACCGCTACAAACTCGCTGACATCGCCGAGGCGTACCACCTGTTCGAGAACAAGCTCGACGGCGTGATTAAAGTGGCCGTGGAGCCGTAGGATTGAAATAATTATAATTCTTAATAGTATTTTATTCTTTTATGAGTAATTGGTTAATTCCTTGTAGCGTTGATGTATTTCGTATTCACGACTATTTTGCAAACAACAACATTGTTGATTGGAAACAAAGTCACTATAAATTTATGGAGGGGGATATTGTCTATATTTATTGCTCTATGCCAGAAATGAAAATACGCTATAAATGTAGGGTTATACAACCAAATATAGAGTATAGCGAGTCTATCAACGATGAAGAGTATTGGAAAAATAAGCATATTTCTATTTCAGTTGCTAAACAAAACAAATATGTACGAATGGAGTTAGTAGATTCTATTGATTCTCCTGAATTGTCATTGCACGCTTTAATATCCTACGGCTTAAGAAAGGCTCCTCAAGGGGCACAAAGAATACAAGGCGACTTGCTGGACTATATTCAATCAATATTTAACAAATAGTGTAAATTTTGTAAGTCACATTAATTTTATCACTTTTACTTAAGTGGCTGCATTACATAGATTTAAAAAGTAGCAAGAGCTGTATTAAACGCCCATTTAGTGTGAATGTATACGACTATATGCTTTCACGATTGGTTCTGATATAGTGTTGTATACAGATAGAATACAACTAATTTGGGAATGCAGTTGACTACAATTTGTAGCCAACTTAATTTCAAAGTGACACTTTGCTACTTTGAGATTGTCGATGGACTTATGTCAAACGCCATAAATCTGGAAATTCGAGTCGTTGTAACGCCATAATACGGACTTTTTATACATACATTTTAGGTTAATTGAGATCTTCAATATGGCGACACCGCAAAATCGCAAGATGTATATTAGCAAAAACTCTTGTTGTATTGCCACAAAAACACAAGTTAAAACACAGCAAAAAAGTAAATTGGTATTGTTATCTAAAGAATAATCATTATATTTGCAAGTAGTAAGTATAAATTAATTTTGATATGGCTAATAAGGAGTATTTAAGTAGAATAGCAGACGACGAACTAGCTTTGAGATTAGAGGCTTTCGGAGCTGTACACATAAAGGGCCCCAAATGGTGTGGTAAGACTACTACTGCGGAACAACAAGCCAAAAGCTTTATCAAATTGCAGGACCCTGATAAACGCGAAGGTTATTTGGCTACAGCAAGAACAAAGCCCTCAATTCTATTAAAGGGCGAAACACCTCGGCTAATTGACGAGTGGCAGGACATCCCCATTTTATGGGATGCTGTACGTAATGCCGTTGACCAAAGAGGTCTAAAAGGTCAGTTTATTCTTACAGGATCAACCGTAATAAAGAATAATGGCGACGAGGATACTCCCGAGGAGCAAAGGCAAATGCATACAGGTACCGGTAGAATTGCGGCTATGACGATGTATCCTATGAGCCTATATGAGTCGAAAGAGTCGTCAGGTGAAATATCTTTCCTTGAGTTATTTGACAACAGGTCATTAGACATTGACGGTATCACATCAAAGTTATCGATTGAGGAGTTGATAATGTTGGCTTGTCGAGGCGGTTGGCCAGATTCGCTTTATGTGAAAAGCGAAAAGGCGCAATTGCTTATTGCCAAAGATTATCTCAATAAGGTGTGCGAAGATGATATTTCGCGAGTCGATGGAGTTCAGCGTAATCCTGAACTTGCTAGACTCATTTTGCGTTCCTATGCTCGCAATCTATGCACATTGGCAAAGAAGACGGCAATGCTTGCTGATGTTAAGGTTGAAATGGAGACAACTGTGCAAGCAACCTTTGATGAGTATGTTGATGCATTGAAACGCCTATTTGTGATTGAGGATATCGATGCATGGTGTCCAGCTATTCGTTCGGCAACTGCTATCCGTTCGGGCAAGAAGAGGTGCTTCATTGATCCATCAATCGCTGTGGCAGCAATGGGAGCATCTCCAAAATCTCTAGAACTTGATTTGAAAACCTTTGGTTTTATCTTCGAGTGTATGTGTATTCGAGATTTAAGAGTGTATTCACAAGCTATGGGAGGTCGAGTATCTTATTATCACGATAGATATGGCTTGGAGGCTGATATTGTTCTTCATCTTGATGACCAGCGATATGCACTTATTGAGTGTAAGTTGGGTAGCCGAGATATTGATGAGGGAGCAAAGCATCTTCTGCAACTGCAAGAACTGATCCGCGAGCGCAATAAAACCGAGAAGCAGATGCCTCTCCGAGAACCAGACCTGCTTATTGTGATGACCGGTGGAGAGTTCGCTTATACTCGAGAAGATGGCGTTAAGGTGATACCTCTCGGGTGCTTGAAAGATTAGGTTTATTGTTTTTAATACTTTTATAATATGGATAATCAAGATAGAATAAAGTTGTTCGCAGAAGCTTGTAAGGAGTCCTTTGAAGTTGCCAAAGATGTAAAAGAACAACAAGACATAGTTAGGGAGGACTTGCAGCATATATTTAATGCGATATTACGTGCTAATGCGGAAGAGTTGAAGACTTGTAATAGCTATATAACAAATAAGTATCCAGACCTCGTGCAGTTTACACCTCATAATTGCTTTTTAACTGTTGTTCCAAGTAATGTTGTAGAGAGTATGTCTATCATACAATTACAAAATAGTTTGTTGGTCGCAGCAGGAGCATTAAATAATATGCTCGCAAGCTATAAGTTTTTAAGAATTATTGGAGGCGGAGCTAAAATCGCAGCAAAGCAAGC
>JAFODP010000035.1 GCA_017380635.1 Bacteroidales bacterium
CTTGTAGTCGTAGCGACCGACCGCGTGATGCTCCATCGGCACCTCAATGAAGGCGGTTTTTTGCTGGCCTCGCTTGATGCCGAAAATTTCGCTGAACTTGTCACTCACGGACTTTTCACGCTTGCCGCCCGACACCACCATCTCCTTCGGGGTGAAGATGTCTGAGGCTTCGGCTTGGTTGATGAGGGTATTCTGCGCGTTTTCGAGGTCGTCGATGAAGTCGGTAATCTGCTTGCTGCAGCTGTCGCGGGTGATATTGTTACGCTTGTAGGTGAGGTCGTAAATCTGGAAGTTGTCATCTGTCTCTTTTTTTGCTCGGAATGTCAAAAAGCCATTTTCAAGGTTTGCCCACACGTAGCCGTTCGCGCTCAACTTCGAGAAAAGCCAGTTTGCGTTAGTCATCACTGACTGCGCGATGCCCTCGCCTGTCGGTTTGTCGCAAATTACTACGATGTTCGAGACAATCGCGGAAATATCCTGCCAGATGAGATATTTCGCGTAGCTTGCAAAGTCGCGGCGGGCGCGGTGCTCATAACACTCGTTGATGGCGTTGATTTGCGTCACCACGTCGCCCGCGTTCGGATTGTTCACCGCCGCCTCGGGTGAAGGCGGCACTTCTCCTATTACATCAAGGGTGTTGTATCTGCGTGTCAGTGTCCTCATACTCCGTAAATGTTAGAATGTTTGAAGGGGATGAATTTCACGTCGTACGTCCCGAAGTCGTACGACAACACAAAATTGTTGCAGTTATCCGCTCCATCGTTGCCAACCTCGCACACCTGAGCCTTGAAGTTTACACCCACACCGCCCAATGAAGGGGAGACCTCGCTGGCGAGGTTCGCGGCGGTGATGGCGTTCTTTTGTTTTTGGTACTCGGCAAAAAGCACGCGCCTGAACGCCGCGAAAAATCCGGCAATGAAGTCGGCCAGATCCGCGGGCGGTGTTTGCTGATAAACGAGGTCGGCAAACTCTTTGTTGAAGTGGCGGCGGAAGATACGCTCTTCGTTATCTTTGAGCCAAATATTGACGATGCAACAGTCTGAGTCCATTGCAAGTGTGCCAGTAAAGTATGTTGCGTCAAGTTTGCTCATTAGCAGTAAAATTTTAGTTCAAATTCAACCCCTTTCAACTTGTGGGCGGTGAGGGGCTGGAGGTTCACATTCTTAAAAGTCCGCGTAAAAGCGAGGCTCGCGTCACTTATCACGTTGAAGCGGGTCACGCAGCTGTCACCGCCGCAATAGTCCACAATCTCTGCGGCGGTCTTGTACATGGAATATTCGTCAGCGTCAGCACCGGCAACAAAAAGGCAGTCGGCAGTTATCTCGTGGCCCTCGATGGTGATGTCCTCGTTCGCGAAAATCGCGGGAAAGCTTGTCACACTCTTCTTGGTGTTGTTGTCGATGGCCTTGGAGATTTCGGAGATGAAGCCGAAGAAGGCCGCCGCGTGATTGGCGGCAGCCGCTGATTTGATTTTGTTCTTCACTTCGGCTAACATGACTGTACAAAAATTCCGTGCCAAATATACGAAGATTTATTTGTTAAATAGATATGTTACAAAAAAAATTTTTCTGTTACAAAAATGTAACAAAATTGTTACACTCTAATACTCTATAAACTAATAACTTACTCTCTAAAATTCTTTAAAGTTACAGAGTTACATCTTTTTCTTTAAAAAGTTTTTTCGAGTTTAAAAAGTGACAAAAAAAATGCCCGAAAAACGCACTCAGATTTAAAAAAAGTTTTGCAGAAATTTTTGTAACATGTTACAAATCGCGTTAAATCGCTGATTATTAACAAATTAAGTGTTACAAAATGTTACATTTTTTGTGGCTTTTTCGGGGTTTTGTTACACCATGACGAAAAAAAGCCGTCAAAATCGCGATTTGTGTTCATCGCGAAAAGTAGGAAAAACGGAAACGAAATTCAGAATTTAACAAATGAAAAAAGCCCCTTTCGGGGCGATTTTCGGAGTTTTTGGGCTGTTGTATGCGCAAAGCGCGTCAGAGGTCACCAGCGGCGGCTTTTACGGCAAAGTTGACGCAATCGGGGATGTCATCGTGGTCACCGGCTGGAAAGTTGGAGAGCTCCGACAAAATGAGGTTGAGGTTGTCGCACGTCTCGCAGAACTTCACCGCCTTTATTTTGTCCGCATTGGCGAAGATACGCGCCCACTTGTCAGCGCGGGAAGTGAAGCCAATAATATCAATATCACGGTTTCCATCGTGGAGAATGTCTCCGCCAACGCCGTTGCTCTCGATGTAGTGGGTGCAGCTGGGGAGCATCTCATCCACCCGCCTCAAATAGTCGTAATACTCCGAAACCTGCGCGAACTTGCGGATGAAGCTGTCAATGATTACGACCTCCCCCGCGATGGTGACACCCGCCAGCAACGTCACGAAGAAGTCACCACCTCGCCCCTTGCTGGGGTCGGTCACGGTGAAGAACTCGATAAACTTCTGATTGCGGAACTGCACCCGCTCAAACGGCCAATCCTCAAAAACGCGGATGTATCCCTGCTCGGTGGGTCGCTGCATATACTGAGCCTGCCAAACCCCATCGGAAACGCGGGCGCGCTCCCGGTTGAGTTCCTCGGTTGTTTTCCACGCCTCACACACTGACCGCCCATCCACCATCGCTGGCAGTACGTACTCCTCGGCATCCGGCCACAATGAGAACCAGTCCGTGACCGTCCACCGCGTCCCCACGTTCAGAATTTTGCGGCAACCCTCCAAACGTCCCAGCAGCACGGACTCTTTGAACACGGTAAGCTGGTTCTGTCGCGCCCGGGACATTGCCTCGGCCATATCTTTCGCGGTATCGTCAACAATAGCCACATCGAAACCGAAGCCCGTGATGGTGCCGCCAATGCCAACGCCCGCGTGTGAGAGCTGGTTGCCGTCACCTATCCACCAGCGGCCGCGCGTGCCGTTCGTGGGTGAGTTAAGTCCGATTTTGGCGCAGAAGTCCTCGTATTGGTTGCGGACTTGCTGGCTGAACATTTCAGCGAGTTCAGCGGAATAGGAGGCGCGCAGAATACGCATTGCCGGGTCACGCAGAAGCATCCACACCGAAGCCGACGAAGCCAGCAACGACTTACCGAATCGCGTGGGCATGGAGATATTCAACACGTCACCAGTCCGCCCGTTATGCAGCCACTTGTCAATCACTGCGGCAACCTCCAGCAGCTGGGGACGGTCGTTGCACACCTCACCCCACTGGATTTTCATGAAGTCGGTCAGTGTGAAGAAGTCCATCGTGTTACTTTTTGTTCGCCTCTTTGATGAGGGCTGCCAGTTTCTCGGCTGGGGTGGCTGTCTCCACGACCACCTTCGTCTCCGCCTCACCGCTCAACTTCGCGGAAAGCTCTATCGCCTTGAGGTCACCCTTCGCGGCTTTTGCTGCCAACTTCAACATGGCGCATTCTTTGCGGGTCAGTTCGCGCGTGGGGTCGTCGGGTGACATAATCGGCTGTCCTCCATTGTCTTTCATCGCGGCTTGCATGGCAATCTCAAGCCATTCGCGCATGGTCTTCTTTTGGCGGCGCGCCTCACCGCTGGCAATGCCGCCCTTCTTTCCATTTTCCCGAGCTTCGTCCGAGCTTCGAGGGTAAATATTGTCTTGCCCTTTGTGTTCCTTGCTCATAATCAATAATTTTTTTGCAAAAGTACGTAAAAAAATCAAAACAGGCGCGGCTGGTTCATTTTTCGCCTCCTTTCTTACGATAAAAGCCGCAGTTGTTATTTACATTAAATTCCTTTGTCCACGTGATAATGCGGCATCCGTTTGGCGTTTTATTTGCGCAATTTTTGCAAAACTTTTTTCTATGAATGCTGAAAATGTGCGGGATTGTAATTAACAATATTGCAATTACAGAAGCAAGCAAGAAGTGAAGAAAATCAACATATCTCATTTTTCGCCTCCTTCCTCCTCCAGCGGCGGGATGGGCATCCAGTGGGTGACGTTGTTGTTGTCCCTTTTTGCTGTAAGCCACTCGTCGTAATAATGGTCGTAATGGTCAACAAATACACAATCAAACGATGTGTGTACAAACACCCTGTCAGAGATTGGGTCGCATTTACTCATCGGTGGCGGCAACTCGTCTTCCACGCTCACCCACTGGTGTGAGAGTAGCCATTCAGCCATCTCCATTGCGGCCGCGTAGATTTCGCGGTGGTATTTGCTATTGTAGCCAACTTCGGGATACTTGTTCGCCATTTCTTTCGCCTTCTTTTCGATTTGTTTTTTTGTCATAACTCTATTATTTTTAGGTTAAAATGCTAATTTTACGTAAAACGTAGTGCCAGACCATCCGTCGCGGTATTGTATGGAGATTATCGGGCTGTCCTTGTACTTCCTCCATATCGGCTTGACTTCGTGGTTGTTGGTGCGCGTATCCATCACCATCTCCCACGTCACATATACGGGAGTCGGCTCACCGCCTGATATGTTGATGAGTTGCGGTGTCTTGATTTTAAGATGGTACACTCCGAAGGGCAGAGCCTTTGCAAATTCCGCCAGCGTCTTGCAGTCGGTCTCCACGCTCCCGTAGTATTCGAGGTCGTTGCTGGTACTTTCGTGGTGGTACTTTATTCGAGGGTGGTTTTTTGCGTATGTATACTCACCGTTTACTTCTTGCGGCTTTTCCCTATTGACAAAGCCTCCATTTTCAAATATTTCGCTCATGATTGCTTTTTTTTAGGTCTAATTCTTCTAATGAATACTCTTTTTGCTTCTGCTCACCTTGCTTTTCAAGCTCTCGTTTTGCGTCACATATACCTTTAAGCCAAGCATTATCTACATCCTTCTTGGTATAAGTCTCTCTTTGTTTTTCGAGCCAAGCGATGGCATCCTCTTTGTCTACATTGTAGTCCACCCACAACTCATCGCCAGTGGTGTCATGCACCATTTCAACGAGGGCCTTTCTTATCCGCTCAGCCTCGCTCTCTGCGAGTTCGGGAATAAGTGTTACAAGCGCGGTTCTTTCCGAGAATAATGCTTTGTCAAGACGTTCCCGTAAAATTTTCAATGCTGTTTCTTTTTCCATGATTTCTATTTTTTTTAGGTTAATTCTTCGTAATTTCTTTCGCCTCGCTGCCTACGTGCCTCCACTTCGGGCTTCAGCTGGAGCGTGATGGTGCGCGCCTCCAACACCTTCTGACGGGCTTGGGCTTGGGCTTGGGCGTGGGCTTGTGCTTGGGCTTGGGCTTGGGCTTGTGCTTGGGCTTGGGAATATAACACGATGGAGTCACCGAACGCCTCACGACCTTGAACGGGTGAGTGGTGGCAGAAGCCCTCGTCACGCCTCACCTCGAAGTGTACGCCGCCGTTGGCTATCGTCTGCAACGTGCTAACCCTCACCACCGTGTCAGGCCATCGGTAGGCTGGCAGCTCCACTTTCGTATTTTGCGAGGGGCAGGCCTTTATCCCCTCCGTCAGTTCGGGCGCGGTCTTGCAGTAGAGGTCGCCGAAAATGTTGGAGGCGAAGTTCAGACGCACAAACGCCCCATTGTGGAAAGTGACCTGCACCCCGACAATTATGGCGGTGCAGTACTTGCAGCACGAAAAAATGGTCATACCGGGGCCGAAAAGGAAAAACGGGATTTTCCGCTCGGTGTAGAACTTCACGATTTTCGTGAACATCGAAAACGGCGGGTTGTCAATAACCACCCCGTCTTCGGGATAGTCCGCGTTGATGTAGTCGCCGCCAGGGTAGAACGGGCGTAGGATGGGCGTGTCGGGCTTGAAGTCAAATTCTGAGTGTTGGCGCACGTAGTCCACGACCGCCTCGAAGACGTCCTGCGGGGTGTAGCAGTCATCCGTGGTCTTGGGTCTGTCGGTGAACTTCGCCACGAAGCTCTCGTAGTCCCTGAAAATGATGGGGTTCGCGCTCCCTCCGCTCTTTTTCTTGGGGGCTGGTCGCGCTACCTCATCTCCGAAAAGTGTCAGTTGTTTCATTTTACCTTGATTTTGTAGAAATTAACTTTGTCCCACGATTTGAGTTTCTGACCGAGACGTATTTCCACCAGCCCCGCGCCATTGGGGGCGTAGGTCTTCCGGCACACCTGCCCGCCGTTCGGGGTGGCGGCTCCCATCTTGGTGTTGCCCTCGATGGTGACAAACTGACCGCCTCCGGCACTCTCCACCAGCCCGATGTGGGCGGTGGCGCAGGCTGCATTGCCGAAGATTACGAGGTCGGCGGGTTGCAGCTCCGACAGCGTGCAGGGGTGGATGGCGGTGAACTTCGGGAAGCTCCCAACGCCAGCCAGCAGGGATGCCGCGCGCAAACTCTCACCCTTGAGGTACAGAGCCGCGTGGAGGTTTTCGAGCACCTCCTTCTGCCACTCGTGGATTTGTGCCAGCCGTGCCGCCGACACCTTATGTACGAGGTTTTCTTTTTCGGTGATGGTGGCCGTGCCGATTGTCATCGTGACGAAAGTGGCACACCACGCGAAGCCGTCCTTGTTGCCGCCCGCGTAGGTCTTGGGGGCGAGCAGTCGGTCAAAGAGCCAGCTGAATCGGTTGTAGTTGCTGCGGCCGTTGCCGCCTTTCGGGTCGTCATAGGCGAGGTAGTCAGCCCAATCGGACTCGCCGTAGCCCACCCAGCGGCGGGCTTCCCTGATGATTAATTCTCTTGTGAGTTCCATTTTTCTAAAATTTTGAATTGTTTTTTATTAAGTTGTTGATTTTCAGTTTCTTTTTCTTGGAGGACTTTCTCGTAGTCGGCCAGCTTGATGGTGTTCCACCTCCCGACCTGACCGAAAACGCGAAGCACCACCCCGAACTTCATCGTGGGGAAAGCGTTGGCCAGCACTGAGCCTTTGATGTACTTTTCGGACTTCTGCAGCTTCGGAGAGAATTGCCGGAAGTCGCACCGGAACACCACCACCTGCTCGCCTTTGATTTCGGTGACAAAGTGGACGTTGTTAGGCTCGTAGCCGTTGCCGTCGGTATTGTGGGCGGTGTCTTCGCACCACGCGCGAAAATTCTCCACGATAATCTCGTCATCGTTGTTAAAGTAATACAAGTCGTTCACCCTCTCAATGTTGGCGGTGGTGATTTCATTCTGCAGCTCCCGCAGGTTGCCATCTTTGGCGAGGCGGTAGCAGTAGGCGAAAAAGGCCGCGTAGATGTCGAAAAACTTGGGCGTGTTGGCTTGGAAAAAGTTGATGTAGTCGGATACCCCACACCCCTCGAGATAGCGGACACTCACGATGCAATATCGGCGGGCGATTGCCACGCGGTCTTTCTGTTTGTCGAGTATGAGGCGCACGTTGTTGTTAGATACGATTTTGTTCCAGCTGTTGCGGACTTTCACCATTTTGCCGTACTTGTTATTACAGACTATTTCGAAGTTGGTGATTTTCGAAAGCTCCGCGATTTCGTTGGAGGCCATCAAATCGTCCGAAATGATGTTGTATAATAGCGACTTGCACTTTTCGGATGGGATGGTGAGAAAGCCCTTTTGAAACAGCGCGCCTTGATGGTAGTATTCTGAAAACTCTATCCATTCGCCCAAAAAGAGGGACGGGATGAAACTGTCCTTGCCCACGTTGGAATCGCCCGTGACTTGAATAAGCTTGCCGCAGGTCTGGTCGTCAAAAAACTTGTAACGGATGGAGGCCGCGCAAAATAAAATCATTGATTTCACATCCTGCGGGGTGATAGTCCACAACCCCGCGAAAAGGTCTGCCCAATATTCGGCCGA
>JAFODP010000036.1 GCA_017380635.1 Bacteroidales bacterium
ATTGCAAGTTCAATGCCACGGGCATACTGAACGCGTCTACTGATTACGTGCGCTTCCTTGGTTGCGAACGTTGGCCACGTGAAATTTGGCTAAACTACACGGCAGCATCATTTGACTTCGGGGCGGATGCAAGCTCAAGAACGCAATACCGCACGACGGATGCCAACGTGCTTGACATTGCGGATTTCGCGAACCCGGACATCTTCATCAAGGCGGCAATAGCTAACGGCACGACGTCTATCGACTTGCGCGGGAATACGGCGGCAGGATTTGAAAGTTCTGACGTGATCGAAATCAAGAACGGGTATTTTACGACAGCCGTCACGCTTCATGGTGCGAACCTTACGGCAGTGAATTGCTCTTGCAGCCTCAATATTGACACGGGTGCAAACGTTACGTTGAAGGGCGGTGAAATCGCTCTGTACGGCTCCGCGTGGCACATTTATAGTTATGATTGCGCCTTTACTGCTGGCAATGCGATAGACCCGAATGGAACCCAAGCGGAGTTCAAGGGCGGCACGTTCACGGGTGACATCCAAATGAGCGATGCCGAACTGGACAACGGCGACGAGGGAAACCTTGTTGAGTTCTGGAACTGCCGTATAAATGACGGAGCAAACCCGTTCAAGCTGACAAAGATTAAGTTAACAAAGTGCGTATGCGAACGCGAGATAAAGGTATATCCTTTCATCAACAACGGGGATGAAAAGGTTTACCTGTCGTTGGTTGACAATTACTTTATAGCAAATTTCAGCCTTGAGATATGCAATCCGCCTACGCGCGATGTGGTCGATTGTACCGGCGAACTAATCTATATCGCAAACAACGTGTTTGAGCAAACAGACCTTTTAGGGCTGCTTGCCCCGCTGTATAGCAATTCTTTCTCGCAGTTTTGGTCGGCTACCAATGCCTGGACTTATCGCGGCAACATAGGGCGATGCCCGAAGGAATGCCCGGACGAAGAAGAAAGCGATTCCTTAACGGACGATTACGACAATAGCGGCGACACGGTACACTATGGAAGCGGCTTAACCTTGTTTAACTTATTGCCGAACAAGAGATTCGATTCTACGTTCACGGCGATGGTGTACAACAAGACGGATTCGTACAGCAACGCAAACGCATTGCAGGAGTGCAAATTCGTACACATGGCGTTTTTAATCCCGGGCGATAACAACGTTTTCAAAGTTTACTTTTCCTGGAGTGATGCCGAAGGATACGCAGCCGGAAAGCGTTTAAAATTCTTGCAGGTCGGGAGGCCGTACTGATGATAATTGAAGGTCTCGGATATTTGGTTGAACCGAACAACCAATTTGTTTTGCCTAACGGCTCACCGAACGTTGCGGGCATAGTGCGCGTGTACAATGCAGGCACGGACGATATAGCCACGACATACAGCGATTTCAATGGCACGAGAAATCCCGCCGACATACGCCTTGACAACAACGGGCGCGCAATCATTATCGCTGACGTAACAAAGGCTTATAGGGTGGAAGTCCGCGATTCAAACGGAGGCTTGCTTTGGACAATTCAACCGGCTTATTGCAACGGCGGCGAAGGCGGTGGCGCTCCAGTTGTGGTAGCCGCTCCCCTCGTCGGCGTGGAACTCAAATCCAGCGGCGCTACAAAACGATTCGGGGATGACGGGTTCGTGAAGAACAACCCGTCCAACAGCCAGCCGTCATTGTACCTGCCGGAGTTGGGATGGTGGCTTTTCAACGTTCGCCTGTTCCTGCGCAACGAAACGGCGCGAGACTTGGTGC
>JAFODP010000008.1 GCA_017380635.1 Bacteroidales bacterium
ATAACTTTGTTCGTTTGTAACAAAATTAGTGATTTTATTTCACTTTAACTGCAAACAAGAGGATTTATTTTGTTTTTACTCTGCTTTTTTAGAACAACCCCTCATTTCCTATATTCTCACTTTGGCGAAGTTTCTCCATAATCTTGTCGGCTATCTCGTCTGACGACAGTTTGATATAGTCGAAGAATGTGCGTTGGTCTTTATGTCCGCTGATTGACATCATCTGCACAGTATCGAATAGTCCGGTAAGGTAGAGATTGGTAATTCCACTTCTGCGGGCGGTGTGCGATGTTACCAAGTCGTAACGATATTTGATAACATCACCATCATCATTACGCATAAATTCAGCATCGCCACGCTCTTCCATTTCTCGTTCACGCATGGTGAGTTTGGTAATCTCTGTTTTTTGCAACGACGGAACCTCTTCGGATAGTCGTTTGAGTATATCCTTTATATATCTATTGAGAATGACATCAGAGATTTCGGGAATATTAAAATCGTAACGCTCGGCAATGCGCAGTAGGTTGTCGTTCATAATGGGAACTACAACTGGTGTGCTGGTTTTCTTTTGTATCAAGCGAACAACCTTGTTGCCTTTTGCTGTAGTGGTAAAGTTGTTGGCTGTAAGTGCAGAATAGTCACTATATCTCTGACAAGTGTAACAACCAACAAGGAACACATCGCGCACTTGTGCATCCAACCCCTCTAATGGCATTTCGTACAAAGCCTGAAGCTCTGCATAGTTCAAATAGATTTCCTTTGCTTTATCACATTCGCGCACACGGATTTTTGAGAAACACTTTTCGGCTACGGAATTGTTGTGCAGTCTGGCTTTATGGGCGTAGCCAACCATCGCTCGGAAACAAACAAGGTATTTGTTAATGCTCTTGGGCATATAACCATCTTTCTCCATCATAAAAAGAAACTTATCCACCAATCGCTGATCGATACTTTCCCAAGTGAATGGATGCTTTTTGTGAAAGCGTTCAAGAATGAGCCTAAAAGATTCCCAAACTTTACATGTGTTGGTACTATAGGTATTGCCATTATGCTTGATGGAGCCCTCTCTAATTCCTGCAATGAAGTCATTGAGGAAAGTTCGCACATCTTTTTTACGAGCATCCTCGGCAGCTTGTTTCTTCTGCTTGCGTTCTTCTTCCTCTTTGCGTTGCTGCTCTCTGATTTCGGCAAATACAATAGACTCAACTGCACGGTCTATGTGTGTATCTTCAAATTTACCCTGACTCAACAACTCTTCCAATGCCTGGTCGATGGCACACATCTTACGATAAATAGTCTGCCCATCTTTGGTTCGGTAGAACTTCTCCAAACTTGCAGCATCCTTATTTGCTCTCTCCCACACATTGCGATCAATCACAATTCTCGTATTGACATTCTTGTCAATTTTAGGAACGCGCTTTCTTATACGAACGAACAATGTAGCCTCTTTACTTGTGCCTTTTCTCAAAAAGTAGTTGCCCATAACTTTTTTCTTTATGTTTTCACTACAAAATTAGCGAAACTTTTGAGATTTGTCACCACATTGTCACCACATTTTCAAAAATGGCTTAATATTGACTTTTTAAAAGAAATTTGCAAAGCGTTATATTTCAATACATTTCTTATTTCTTTTAATTTTCGCGATTAAATAAAATAAAGAAAATAGAGTTCCGGTGGCACCACGAAAAGAGAACTTCGCGAGAGGTTCTCTTTTTTTTGTCTTTATTGGCAAAATCTGCTTGAGTTCAAATCTGCTTGAATTCATTAGGCGAAGCTTATCGGCGTGTTAGTAAAGCTATTATCAGCATTATCAGCATTATCAGCATTTTCAGCATTTTCAGCATTTTCAATATTGTCAACATTTTCAATGTTATCAGTATTGTCTGACCGATGAGTTCAAAAGCGCAACAATCTGTTTTATTGATTTTTGATTAAGTTGCGGATCTATTTCCCGATATTTTTACAAAAGAAAAAAGGATGCACGTCGAAGCGCATCCTTTGCATTTTGGAAGATTGTTTGAGGATTTTAGTTTTTCTCTTCTACACGGAACCAATCCATAGTGCGGCCGAGAAGGCCTTTTTTATCGAGAGAGCCGCGCACTTTCAAGGTATTACCTTCTACTTTCATCGAACAATTGTAGGTTTTGCCATTGCCGGGATCGTAGATACTTCCGCCGGAATATTCGCCATTGGCAGCCTTCAGACCGTGCAACATATTCAAACCCATCAACTTGCGACCGCGGAGCGCTTTATCGGGATTGTTCACATCGAGTGCGGGTTTTCCATCGGGGCCGTTCGGTTCTTTGAGCCACACAATACGTCCGTTGAAGGCATCGCCTTGCTTGTACACTTCCACAATGGCGCTACCATCTTCGAGTTTCCATTTTCCAATCACATCTTGGGCCATCATCATTGAGACCGCAAACACCATCAAGGTGATTACACAAAAAATCTTTTTCATTTCTCTAATATGTTTAATTGTCGGCGCAAAGATACGGTTCAAGTTGGTTTTGACAAGAAATCCATCAAACTAATTTATGCTTCGATTTCATCACATTTCTAGAATATCGGATGCAGCGCATTCAGAAGACAGGATGCGGCTCATTCAGAAGACAGGATGCGGCTCGGCAAAAAATTCAAGCAAGCTTGTTTTTCTGCTCTCGCCTTTCACTATCTTTGCAACAAAGCAAAACAACGGTTGGATGAAAGAAATTTATCGCTATACAAGCTGCGCAATCTGCATTGTAATTCTCTTGTTGACAAGCATTTCGTGTCGGGAAAACAAGAGGACAGATCGTCGCAGCATCACGCACAAAACTTTCAGCCTGCCGGATATACCGCCCATCATCGGCGAAGCAAACGAGCGAAAAAACTATCTGACAGCACATTACTGGGACAATCTTGCCCAATGCGATACCATTTTGTTGCAAGACGAAAGCATCGAACAAGCCTTTGCTCATTACATCGCTTTGCTGGAAGAATACCCCACAGAAATAGCACAACTCCACATCACGAACAGCCTGCAAAAAATGAAAGTCTCGAGCGCGTGGCAAAAGCGACTGATAGACCTGGCCGAGCATTATCTCTTCGATGCCGGCTCGCCCCTGATGAACGAAAGCCTGTATATTCCTTTTGCCGAATGCGCCCTTGCCGGCGGTCGCCTCGATGCTTATCAACAAGACCAGATGCGCTATCGACTGGAAGTTGCGCACCGCAATCAACCAGGCAGCCAAGCGGCAGATTTTCAATTTCTTAGAGCCGACGGAAGCAAAAGCAGCCTGCACCAGACACAAGCCTCGCAATTGTTGTTGGTATTCTACGATCCGGAATGTCAAAACTGCCAAGCCATTTTGGAAGACCTGGCTTCCAGCACCATTTTGCAAAGTCTTCAAAATCAGAATCGCATAAAAGTATTGATGATTTACACCGAAGGCGACGAAGCTATTTGGCAAGCGCACAGAAATCATCATCCGAAGGGATGGATTTCCGGTTTCGACCCAAACGAAAAGATCAAGCAAAAGCCGCTCTACGACCTACGCGCCATGCCCAGCATTTACTTGCTCGACGCCGATAAAAAGGTGATTTTCAAGGACGTTCTTCCCGAAAAACTCATTCCCTATTTGGAGAAAACAATTCCCTAAAGAAAACCCAAATTCAGCATGGCTGTTTGCTCTGTTTTTCTTATCTTCGCGGACTTTTTCGCACTGTATTATTATACACATTTGCGAAGACCGAGTTTAATACATAGAGAAGCAGGAATAGGGAGACATGAAACGCATCATCGCGACCATGATATGTTGGGCAGTTTGTTTAGCGACTGCGTTTGCTCAGAGTAAATCCGAGCAACTAACTTACACGGGCATAGAGGTGCATTTTCGTCTCGACAAACATAAGCTCGACCTGGGCTACATGGGCAACCAAGCCTCTTTCCAACATTTTGCAGCAACCATCGACTCCATCGGCATTGAGCGCATCGACTCGGTGGTTATCGTATCGCAATCTTCGCCCGAAGGCCCCTACAAACACAATCTCTGGCTGTCGGAAAAGCGTGCCCAAAGCATGCAACGTTATCTCTTGCAAGAACATCCCTATCTCGAGGAAAAACTGAGCGTCCATCCCGATGGAGAATCGTGGGCACAACTGCGCAACTATGTGCTAGCTGACACCAAACTCAAAGATAGCACCAAGGAAAAAGTGTTGAAAGTGATCGATGCCGACGTCAATATCGCCACCAAGAAATGGCGCATGCAACAGTTGTCGGTGTATCGTTATCTTTTGGCCACCTACTATCCGCGCATTCGTAACTCGGTGTTCTGCATTGTGTATTACGAAGATATCGCCATGCCGGAATTGCTGCCGGTAGAACCTTTGGAAACACCGCAGTTTCGCGAACCCGAACGTTGGCAAGACACTATCATCACCAGAAAGAAAACAACCATCGCTGCCATCAAGAGCAACTTGTTTTACGATGCCATCGCTGCTTTCAACGTGGAAGTGGAAATTCCTATCGGCAAACGTTTTTCTCTGATGGTGGAAGATGTTTTTCCGTGGTATCATATCGGAAACAAGTACGCTTACCAAATGTGGGAAATCGGCGCCGAAGCCCGCTATTGGTTTTTCCGCGATTCCAAGCGCGACAAATTGAGCGGCTGTTTCGTCGGTCCGTATCTGATGTCGTCGAAGTACGATTTCCAGTGGGACAGAGCTTTCAATTATCAGGGAGAATATTGGTCTGGCGGATTGAGCCTGGGAGCCGCTGCGCCCATCGGCAAATATTTCAACCTGGAATTTTCGATAGCTTTCGGTTATCTTTCCACAGCTTATCGTCATTACGACCCAGCGCCCGATTACAGCGAATTGGTGCGCGATCCCAGCATTGAAGGACGTTTGGGTTATATCGGTCCCACCAAGCTGAAGGCTTCCATCGTGATGCCATTGCAAGTTCCCACCAAGAAAAGAAAGGAGATTCGCTATGGCTATAGATAAGAAAGTCTTGCGCATCGCCTTGATGCTGATGATGTTGTTTTCGCTGGTGGCTTGCGAACGTCGTCCCTTGGTGGATCCCAGCGAAAGAGTGCGTGTAAAAGTGGTGGTAAAAGTAAACAATGTACGTAACGTCACCACCGGCATTTACAACGACCGCATCCCCGTTCCGCGCATTTCGCCCAACATCATGCGCGTCATATTCTTCGACCCGGAAACCGGAGCGGTGGCCACGCAGGCCTTTATCGCCGCCAAAGGCATCGATGCCGAAGGCAATGAATATCTGGAAGGAAACGTCAGCGTTTTGCCCGGACATTACGACATGATGTGCTACAATTTCGACACGCCTTCGACCTTGATTACGGGCGATAACAACTGGAACAGCATCATGGCTTACACGCGCGAAATTGACGAATCGTTCTACACGCGTTTCAAGAGCAAGGCCGACGCCAACGCGCCGCTGATTTATCACGAACCCGACCATTTGGTGCTTGCCCGCGAACACGATGTCATCATTCCTAATCACTCCGAGCTGATTACGATTCATACCGAAGCGCATAGCATCATCGACAGTTACTATATCCAAATTCGTCTGGTGAACGGAAAATACGCTTCCAACGCCAGTGCCGTGCTCACCGATGTTTCGCCCTCGGTTCGCTTGGGCGACAACGAACGTACACAGGAACATAGCGGCATCTATTTTGAAATGCAACGTAGCATCGACCCACGTATTCGTACCAACAATCAGGACGTGCTTTGCGCCGTGTTCAACACTTTCGGCAAATTGCCCGCGCAGTCGGAGGCTTCGCGCAAGAGCGAACTTTTCGTTTCGTTCAACATCATCACTGCCACCGGCGAGCAAGTGGAAATGACCGTAGATATGGATTCCATCTTCCAAACCGAAGACGCGATAAAACGACATTGGCTACTCATCGACAAAGAATTGGTGATACCCAAACCGGGTGGTGCCTTCCAACCTTCTGCCGAAGGATGGGATATTCTGGAAGGTGTGGTCGATATTTAATTTTGAATCACAACACATTAAAATTATAAACAATTATTATTATTCACTCTTAATTTTTTAAACAATGAAAAAATCAGTTTTGATGACAGCTTTCGCCGCCTTGATGTTGGCAAGCTGTACCTTCGAAGAAGGCCGTGTTAAGAACGAACACGAAATCGATTTTTCGGTAGCACCCTACGCCGTGCAAACCAAGACTGAACACGATTTAAACACCGCGTTCACCAGTCCTTTCCGCGTATGGGCTTGGGATGCCGACAATGCCAACACTGTAATCAATGGCCAAGTAGCCACTTACGAAATTGGCGGTGGCAATTGGAACGTAGCAGGTGGTCCTTACTACTGGCCCGACTTCGATTTGGATTTCGTAGCTACCGTTCCTGCCGAAGGCAACAAATATTGTCAGGTAAACCGTAGCGCCGATGGCAACACTTCTATTGTGTACACTTTCGACGCCACCAACCCCAATCCAAGAAACATCAACTTGATGCACTCGGATTTCGTAGAAGGTATGTCTAGCGGTACCGTAAACTTGGGATTCCGTCACGCTTTGGCAAACATCGAAGTACATGTAAAACAAAAATATCCTGCCATCGAAGCGGGTTCAAACATTACTTATTACGAAGTGGTATTGAAATCGATGAAGGTTAGCGGTATCCACAGACAGGGTACTTATACCGTTACCAGCAACAACCAGAACATCAACAACCATGTTTGGACTTACGATCCCAGTACGCCTACCACCGATATCGAATATCTTGCTGCCGGTAGCACCCGTTCACTCAACCCCGGTAACGTGGATACTCCTTACGAACCCAACGATGGTCACGCCATCTACGTAATGCCCCAAAACCTGGACAACAATGCTAAATTTACTATCGAATACTTGGTAGTCACCCACACCACTTCTGGTCAATCTACCGGTACGATAAAATCTATAGATGTTCAGCTTAACACCATCAACTTGGTTGGTTCTGGTAGCACCATTACCCAATGGCAGACCAACAAGAAAATCGTGTACAACATCCACATCACTCCTGTACATGAGTTGAACGGCATCCAATTCTCTGCTACTGAAGAAGAATGGGGTACGGTTAACGGCGATTTCTCTATCTAATCGACATTCATGCCAAATTTATAGGCTATGGAGGATTGAAACCCTCCATAGTCACCAAGTAAAAAAACAATGAAACGAATATACACCTACACACTTTGCCTGACGGCCCTTTTGCTGAGCGCTTGTTTCGACAACGAAAACAAGGGCTTGCCTTCCGACGTGTATATTTCGTTCGACCCTGTGGTAACAGCCAACACGCGCAGCGACGGCCATGCACATCTGCAGGAAGGTCCCTTCTTTGTTTGGGCTTACACCATGCCCTTGGGCCAACATTGGTCGGCGGAAGGATCTGAAGAACACTTATTGATGGACAAAGAAATCATCAGTTTGCAAAACAACGAGTGGTTGCCTAGCAGCACCTATTACTGGCCGCTGGAAACGGCGCTTACGGTTTTTGCGGTGTCACCCACCAATCTCAAAAGCAGTTTCAACACCACACAAGGCATCTGCATCGAAGATATCGACGCCACGCAAGGCATCATTCCGCTTTTCACCTATCCTACCGAAGCCAACGACATGGAACATTCCAATGGTTGCGTAGCTTTGCCTTTCGTACGCACTTTCTGCAAAGTATCGCTATCGATACGTTCGCATGCGCATCAAGATAGCAGCCTCGTATTGAAAGCTTTGTACATGGATAGCATCGCCTACAAGGGCGATTTTCAATCTTTGCCTCAGCCCACCTGGACGTGCAGCGAAGAGAGAATGAGACTGTATTTCTTCCAAGGCGAAAGCGAAATATTACTCAATGCGCAAACCCTGGACGCGCACATGCTGATGGGACAATTCATTCATCAAAGTTTCACCGCCGTGGTGGATATCTACGACAAAGACGCCAACTTGATAGAAGCCGACAAAACTTTATCGACCAAGGCATTGAATATACCCTGGCAAGCGGGACGTTATTACGATTATACGCTCAACATCAATAGCGGAAAATTGTCTTTTGCCACCGAAGCAGTCAAACAACGTTGATTAACGAAAAGAAAATGAAAACAAGAATACATATATCGTTTTGGATAACAGCTGTTGTGATGTTGCTGTCTGCTTGTCACAACCCGAATACCTCCGACGAGGGAAGCATCAGCTTTTCTGCCATCAACGACAACCTGAGCAACAAAAGCATCTTGGTTGAGAACCTCCTGCATCCGGGCAGTACTTTTCGTGTTTATGCCGATTTCAACCGAAGCGAAGGTGGCATCCATCCTGTTTTTCGCGGCACCGAAGTAGGATTCACCGCCGAAGGTATTTGGGAATACAATCCCATCGAATATTGGATGAGCAACGGCAGCTACGATTTCCGCGCAGTTTGGCCCGCCTCGGCCGACATTGTCCATACCAACTCCGACGGAAAAAGCATCAATGTGCAGAATTATTCCGTAGTGAGCGACAACGCCTACGACTTGATGGTGGCCTACGTTTATCGCGACATGACCATAAAAAACGATATGTCTACGGTGAATATGGTATTCCGTCACGCGCTGGCTGCCGTGAATGTGATTGTCAGAAAAGAAGCCGACGACCCGCAGCAATACACTTTGAAAAACACCTATTTCAAGAACATGTACGTGGCCGGCAACTTCATTTTCAGCGGTAATCCTGCCACGCCTGAAGCCTTGTCCGATTGTTGGAACAAAACTTATTTCCAGACCAGCGCTTGCTTGACGCAAGAACACAACAGCCTCGTAAACACTTCCGGCAACGCGCCCGTGTACCAATTTGTCATTCCACAGGAAATCAACGCCGCATCCATAGCCGACGATCTGAAAGCCAAATTGTGTTATACCTTGGTTATCAACAACAACGAAGTAATTACCGAAGCCGAGATTCCTTACATCGAGTGGTTGCCGGGCAAGATATACACCTATCGCGTCAACTTGAAGGCCAGTGGCGCCGACATCGAAATCGTTACCAGCGAATGGGACAAGGTGGATGTCACTGCCGATGATATTATCGGATCTTTGTAACGACTATGATTATGAAAAGAAAAACGAGCCATATCATATCACTTTGCCTGATGTTCTTGTTGGCCTTGACGGCTTGCGAGAAGCATCATTTTGGAACCTCGTCGCAGGAACAGGCTTCTTTGGTATTGCGTATTGCCACGCGCGCCATCACTCCCGGCGATGGCAATGCCAGCGATGGTGGCGGCATGAACGACCTGATAGTAGTGCTTGTCAACAACGACCAAGTGGCCGGCAATCGAGTGGAAGCAACGGCGAGTCTTTCCGATTTATCGTCGCCGCAGCGTCAGACGGTGAGTTTCGACAATATCACTTTGGGCAGTTATTCGCTTTACGCATTTGCCAACCACAACGGCAACAGTCTGTTCTCGGCTACAGCTTTCGCTTCGTTGCAAAAAGGTGACAACTTCACACAGGCCATGGCCGATGCCGCTTTCGCTTCGCTCAGCGGCTCCGCTACTCCCGACGCCATGTTCCGCAGCAGCGACGGTGCCATGCTCCTGACCGCGCGTAAAGACATCGAAATAAAACTGGGCAGCAACACAGCTACCGTGGAAATGCTGCGACCTTTGGTGCATTTCTTGGTGGAGCTCAACAATCACTCCAATCACAAGATGATGGTAAATCAGAGCAGCCTGTCGTTCAGCAACTTCAATGCATCTACCTCTTATGTGATAGCTCACGAAAACATGAACACCGGCACGCATCGTGCCTTGCCCACGAAAAATGCCGAGATTGAAATTCCCGCACACGAGAATGCCGTGGTGTACGAATGTTATCTGTACGAAAACCAAGCCTCTGCCTACAACTTCGGCATGGACATAAATCTGTGGAGCGACAACACCATGGTAGTTTCGGGATATATCATCAGCGTTCCGGACGAATGGGGCGGCACCAGATACATCCGCAACAACGGCGACAACAGCATCAGCATCGATGGCGCTTATAGCGACAATTGTTTGTGGACCGTCACGCCTACTGGCGACAACAACGGCACCTATTACGTGATGAGCGATGTGGGATCTTCGCCATATCTGTGTATCAGCCGCGAAGGTTGGGAGCACGTCCGCATGTACACGCATTCGAATCACGACCAAAATATTATCAAACTGCATATTCCCGATTACCAGGCAGGACAGGCTTTTTCGTCCGTGATTGGCCATAGCGCTTGGGACAGATATATTCATTACAGCAATGGTTGGTATCAACTGACGGGCAGATACAGCAGCCGTGCTTGGAATTTTACGCCCGTAGGCTCTGGTACCACAGAAGGTTACCAGCAGATTGCCTCTTTCCGAAATCGCCAGTTGTACAAGGTGGATGCCGTCAGTGGAAAGAAAAGCCCTTTGAGCGAAATGCGTCGCAACTCGCAAGTGAAAGTTACCCTGAATGCTTATTTCAACGAATTGAACGGGGAATTCAACTACGCGGTGGAAACCTGGGACACTTGCACCAACAACATCGAATTCAACTAATCAGCAGCCGACAAAAAGATGATAAAGAAACTTTACCTTATATTATTAGCCACTTTGATGCTTGGACTTAGTGCCTGCAACGAAGATATTTTCGAAAAGCCGGATCATCTGCCCGAAGGTACGCCTTTGCAGTTGGAATTGAATTTTGGCGCTTACGATAATTTCGACGTATCCGTCAGTACGCGAGCCACCCAAGACGAAGAACAGGAAAATCGCGTGTACAACCTCTATGTGATGATTTTCGACGTCGATGGCAAGCGCATCTACGGCCGTCTGTTCGACAGCAGCAACCTGAATGCCACTTCTCAAGACGACTATTGGACGCACAACAACAGCAATTACAACTCCGGCAAACTGCACATCACTACCATCAAGAAGACAAGCTGCACCATTTTTGCGGTGACCAACATCAGTCCTTCGGCCGATATGATGAATATTTCGCCGGAACGTCTGCAGCTGGTTCAAGATATCAACAGTTTGGAGACTATGGTGGCCACGCTGAACCAATTGCACACGGCCCGTACAGGACGCTTCGTCATGTCGGGACAAATGGCCGGCGTCGATACGGAACATCTTTCGGGCACCTTATTGCTTACCCGCATGGATGCCAAAATCCGTTTCAATGTGCAAGTGAACAACGCCGTCAAATACCAAGCCGATGGCAGCCGTTTTCAGATTGTCGATTTCGAACCCGAAAAATGGCAGGTTTTCAATTTGCCGCAGAACGCTTACCTTTTCGAGAAGAGCAGCGATTATCCCACGCGTAATTTCTTCAACAGCAACGAAGTAAATTTCGAAGAAGACTTGGCTAACGGCGCTGCCTTCTCGTTCTATTCGCTCGAAAACCGTTATACCGTCAATCATGCCGACCTTATTTCGCAGGCCCTGAGAGAGAAGCAGTTGAAAGATACCGAAGGCTTGAATGGCGATTGGAAATATGCGCCGCAAACCGCCACTTGGGTGTATTTTACCGGCCGACTGAAAATCAATCAGACCGATGCGAACGGCATTTCCCGAATTGTGGATGCGGATGTGCGTTACAAAGTGCATTTGGGCGATTTCAGCGGCAATGGCTACGGCGATTTCAACATCTACCGAAACACGTCCTATACCTATAATATTACCATCAACGGCGTGGAAGATATCCGTACCGAAGTGGAAGTAGCCGGAAATCCCGAAAATGCGCCGGGCGCCACCGGCGATGTCAGAGTGGTATCGGAAGAAGTCTACGATTGCGATGCGCATTATTCTTCGTACGTGTTCACTTTCGGTTCGAACAATGTCGATTCCGATGGCATTACCTGGTACGTAAAAACGCCTTTCAGCGAAGGTGAACCCAAGAATGGCGACCCCAGCGGTTTGGACTACAACTGGGTACATTTCCGCATCAACGAGATGAACGGCAATGTCTATTCCGACCAGCGTATGGCTTACAATCCTTTGGAAGATGGCCTGATGAATGTTGCCGAACTGGTGGAACTGCTGCGCGTGGAACGTCAGAAACTGAGCAATGGCGAAAGCAGCATTTTCGACAGCAACCACGATATCAAGGTAACGGCTTTCGTCGATGAATTTTATTACGAGAAACATCCTTTGAGTGGCGAATATATTCCCGATTTGTGGAAACAGTTTGTAGACCAGCCGCGTCGCGTGATGCATATTTTGAGCGACGTAAAACGCAGTCCAGACAAGGAAAGTTCTACCATCGCTACCACCATTTCCATTCAGCAGCGTTCTATCCAGACCATCTACAATGTTCACGACGACAACTTGCATTCGGCCTGGGGTTGCGAAACCATAGATGAATATCCTAATATCTGGGCTTATTCGGCAACGGATTATAGCAATCCCGATAACAATGTTCAGAACCGTGGCAACAACGACTATTACAACGGCCGTCTGAACTCTTGCAAGGAATGGGGTTTGGTAAATGCCAACGCCACGGTGTTCTCGCAATTTCTGGATGGCGACCCGCGCAACGATTGGGAAACCTATCTAAATTATCACACCGACAACAGTACGCCCGAACTGCAGACGCAATACCGTGCCTTGCGATATTCCTGCATGACCCGCAACCGCGATAATAATGGCAACGGCCAAATCGATCCGGACGAAGTGCGTTGGTACACAGCTTCCATCCGCCAATTGGTGGGTATCTGGATGGGTGCCGATGCGCTTAATGCTGCTGCTTTGCTTTATCAGAAAACGGGAACCGAAGATGGTTTCAATTGGCGTCAGCATATCATCTCCAGCACGCAGGACGGCACCAACAGCAACAATCCGCTGGTTGTGTGGGCCGAAGAAGCTTCTTCCACCGGTGCCCTGACCACGAGTATCATCTACGGAACGAACAATAGCTTCTCCCCCATTTTCTCGGTAAGATGTATCCGCAATCTGGGAGCAACGCCCGAAATGAAAGATATCACCTACGCCAATTTGAGCACTGTTCCTACTGATTATTGCGAAACCACCAAACGCGCCGATGGCTCTTATCTTTTCGAAATGACTCACCTCAACGAGAATGCCATCCGCTACAGCACGCTTTCCGAACTGGAATACCACAACGAGCATGCTATCCAAAACCGTCTTTCCGTTGCTTTTGAATCGGCTCCGCAAGATCAGACCTGGTCGTCGGGTGGACTTGGATTTGACGGCATCAACAACGAATTGTCGGGAATGGGCAGTAACCGATTCTGTCCTCCGGGCTATCGTCTGCCCAACCAACGAGAACTGACCATTCTGGCTTATTATGCCGAAGACAATCTTTCCGCCTCTCGTCATGCCAGCCGAACCTGGTATAGTTTCGGTATGTATGGTAGCCAGAAAGACTACTCCAAGAAAGGATGGGCCTACAACAATGGCAACAAAACCGTCCACATGATGACCAACGAGACCACAAGTCGTCAGCGTTGCGTAAGAGACGTAGAGTAAGCATATCTTAATCAGCCATAAAAAAGTATAAAAAGCGATATCGTTTGGTATCGCTTTACTTTTTATTGCTATACATTTGGGCCGTAAACCAATAAATCTTTTTACCATGAAAAAATCAATCTTAGGAGTGCTCGCACTATCTGTCTTCGTAGCGCCTGCTTTTGCCTGCACAGGCATCTCCCTGAAAGCCAAGGACGGAAGCATCATCTTTGCCCGTACCATCGAAGACTCTCAAAACGATTTGTACAGCGAATACGTTGTTATTCCTCGCGGACAAAAACTCTTTTCATTCACCCCTACCGGCGAAAAAGGCTTGGAATTTACCGCCAAATATGGTGTGCTGGGATTGTCGGTGGTGCAGAAGGAATTCATTGCCGAAGGCATCAACGAAGCCGGCTTGGAAAGCGGTTTGTTCTTCTTTCCTCGTTATGGCAGTTATCAGGCTTACAACAGCGACAGCCGCAAGAGCAGCATCGGCGATTTGCAACTGAATCAGTGGATGTTGACGCAGTTTGCCACCGTCGACGAAGTAAAAGAAGGCTTGAAGAATGTCCGGGTGGTAGGCTTGGAACCCAATTCGGTGGTTCATTATCGCATTGGCGATGCTTCGGGTCGTCAGGTGGTGCTTGAATTTATCGATGGCAAGGCCCACTTCCACGAAAACACTGTGGGTGTCATCACCAATGCTCCCAGCTTCGACTGGCATCTGACCAACCTGAACAACTACATCAACCTGCAACCCGGCAATGCCGACGAACAGAAACTTGGCAAAGAACCCTTGCATGCCCTGGGTCACAATTCCGGCATGTTGGGTCTGCCCGGCGATGCCACCCCGCCCTCACGTTTTGTTCGAGCCGCGTTCTATGTTGCCACCGCGCCAAAACTGGAAAATGGCGTTGCCACGGCCATGCAAGCCTTTCATCTGTTGAACAGCTTCGACATTCCCATCGGCATCGAAATTGGCAAACATCAACGTACCATCTTGCCAAGTGCTACGCAATGGACATCGGTCATCGACTTGAGCAATCGACTGGTTTACTATAAAACCGCCTACAACAACAGCATTCGCTGCATCGACATGAAACTCATCGATTTCGGCAAGATCGAATACCAATCTTTCCCGATGGATTTGCTGCGCGAACAGAGCATAGAGGAAATCATCATCTTGTAAAAAGGCCATGACTATTGGAGCAACAATTCTCCTCTCTTCTCTATATATTCTTCTCATTTAGTTTAGTTGGAGGTCGCGTCTGCGAAGACGCGGCTTCTTTTTTCGGGCAAATCGATTATTTTTCGAAATCATTGCTTGTTATTTGCATAAAGAATCTATATTTTTGCCCATTATTGGTGATTTATTAATCGATATTTCCATGACAGCCGAGCAAGAACGTTTGTTGAAAAACTTCGAAACAAGAATACGACAAACCATGTTGCGATGCGAAGAGCTTCAAAAAGAGAACGATAGACTTAGCGAAGCTTTGGCTCAGAAGGAAGAGGCCTACGCGATGATGGTGGAAGCCTTCGACGAAGTCACCGAGAAATACGACAACTTAAAATTGGCCAAAAGTATGGCCGGACGCGACAAAGAATTGCACGAAGCGCGTTTGGAGTTGTCGAAATTAGTGCGGGAAATAAATGCTTGCATTGCACTTGTTAATGAGCAATGATGAAAGAAGATACTTTCAAGATACACTTATACGTTGCCGACGAAGATTTTTACGTTGAGATTCCGAAAGACGAAAACGAAGAATTATTGTATCGCAAGGCCGTTAAAGAGGTGGACAGACTTATCAGAGCTTATCGCGACAAGTACAAGCATTCCGATAATACAGAGTTGGATTTCAAGAAGTTATTGGCCATGACTGCATTGCATCTTGCCAAAGACAAGATGATGCTTCAAGGCTTGAAAGACGACAGTCATTGTCTGCAGCGCATTGCTGAACTGGACAAAGATTTGGAAGCATTTTTATCGAAAAAATAATTATCGACCGCACTTTGCCTTTATGGCTTGGTGTGGTTTTTGTTTTATAAATTATTGAACAACAAATGAATACGCTATCTATCATTATTTCTGTAGCAGCTTTGCTCATTGGTGGATTGCTGGGATGGATTGTCTTTCGCTACATCCTGAAGGCACAATACCAATTAAAGATAAAGCAAGCCGAATTGGAATCGGAATCGATTCGTCAGGCAAAAATGCAAGAAGTCAAGGATAAATTCTTCAACCTGAAGAGCGACTTTGACAAACAAATGCAACAACGTAACGCAAAAATGCAATCGGCCGAAGCGCGTCTTAAACAGCGCGAACTGCAGCTGAACCAACGCAACGACGAATTGCTCCGCAAGAAAAACGAACTGGACATCATCCGCGAAAACCTGGATGCTCAGTTGGAAGTGGTTGAAAAGAAAAAAGCCGAAGTAGAAAAACAACATCGCTTGGAAGTGGAACGTCTCGAAGCCATTTCGGGTCTGTCGGCCGAAGAAGCCAAGAACCGCTTGGTGGAATCGCTCAAGGAAGAAGCCCAGACGGCGGCAGCCTCTTACATCAACGAAATTATGGACGAAGCCAAGATGACGGCCAACAAAGAAGCCAAACGCATTGTAGTTCAGTCTATTCAGCGTGTAGCCACCGAAACCGCCATCGAAAACGCCGTTACGGTTTTCCATATCGATTCTGACGAAATTAAAGGCCGTATCATTGGTCGCGAAGGTAGAAATATCCGCGCCTTGGAAGCTGCCACCGGTGTTGAAATCATCGTGGACGACACGCCCGAAGCCATCGTTATTTCGGCCTTCGACCCTGTTCGTCGTGAAATTGCTCGTTTGGCCTTGCATCAATTGGTGGCCGATGGTCGTATTCACCCGGCTCGCATCGAAGAAGTGGTAGCCAAGGTGAGCAAACAGATCGAAGAAGAAATCATCGAAACCGGTAAGCGTACCACCATCGATTTGGGTATTCACGGTTTGCATCCCGAATTGATTCGTATGGTGGGTCGTATGAAATATCGTTCGTCTTATGGTCAGAACCTTTTGCAACATGCTCGCGAAACGGCCAACCTTTGTGCAGTAATGGCTTCCGAACTTGGTTTGAATCCTAAAAAAGCTCGTCGCGCCGGTCTGTTGCACGACATCGGTAAAGTGCCCGAAGACGAACCCGAATTGCCACACGCCATGTTGGGTATGAAGCTGGCCGAAAAGTACAAGGAAAAACCCGATATCTGCAACGCCATCGGTGCACACCACGACGAAATTGAAATGCAGACTCTTTTGGCTCCAATCGTACAGGTTTGCGACGCTATCTCTGGTGCTCGTCCGGGTGCCCGTCGTGAAATCGCCGAAGCCTACATCAAACGTTTGAACGATTTGGAACAATTGGCCATGTCTTATCCCGGTGTAGTGAAAACCTACGCCATTCAGGCCGGACGCGAATTGCGCGTTATCGTAGGTGCTGAAAAGGTCGACGACAAAGATACTGAACAACTGTCAGCAGAAATCGCAAAACGTATTCAGGACGAAATGACTTATCCCGGTCAGGTCAAGATTACCGTTATCCGCGAAACTCGAGCTGTCAGCTACGCAAAATAAGCTCGTCAGGGGGCGACTGGTTTTGACAGCGGTCAAAACAGATAAGCAAGCATGCAGTGAACGGCCACAAATCACTTTAATCCATGTGGTAAAGCTATAACTGGCGAAAACAACTACGCTCTTGCTGCGTAATCGAAGTATAGTAGATTAGCGCTTTATCCTTGCCAAAGTGGCAGGGACGAGACATCACCCCGTTGCTGTGGTTCCGAAGCGTTCGGACAAGGTGGTGCAGAAATATCGGAAATAGGAAAAGGAGCGCTCTGATTCTTTTCTGAAGTTTTAAGAGATAAGCGTCAAGTGGATGGCTTCGGTTTTGCTTGACGACGAAAACCTAAGCGAAGATAAGCATGTAGAAACCTTATAGGTTTTCCGTTTGGACGAGGGTTCGATCCCCTCCGCCTCCACCTCTAGCCCATTTGGGCAATACGAAAAGCCGCATCGAAATCACTTCGGGCGGCTTTCTCAGCTTTTTTTGGGGGTTTAAGCTGACAAAATAGAGAAGAACTTAATGTAATAAGGGTATAAGGATATTAATGGATGTTGATTTTCTGTACCATTTCCGATTCGTTCACACGCATCAGATATACGCCACCTTCCAAATCGAAAGAAGTAGATCCTTGTTGCAATTCTTCTTGCACAAGCAATTTTCCCAACACATCATACAGCTGCAAGCGACAAGGCTGATAAGCCTCTACCAAGAGTTTTCCATCTTGCGTAGCAAAAGCCAAATGTTGCATGCTAACAGCTTCCAAAGCGTCGGGTTTCTCGGTAGTCTGCAAGCTCAAAGCATCGATCAGGATACCTTCTTTCGAAGTGGAAGCCACCGAAAAGATCAACTCTACCGCCTTCAAATCGGACTTTACTTGAAAGACATAATCAATTTTCTTCCATTCATTGCCCGACAAGCTGACATACTCGCTATAGGCATCGTAAGATGAACCTTTGTAATAGCTGTTACGGATATCACCTTCGCCTTTGGCATAATACGACAGCTGATAATAGCCGGCCTTCAAAGGAAATGCATGGCTGGAAAAACGGGCATGTGTCTTTTGCGTTTTTATCAGTCGACAAGCGTACTTTCCGGCATAAGCATCTTCAGAGGGCACCACAGCAGAAGAATCGATATTGGAGGTTTCGCCATACCAGGCAACAGGAATACTATCGTTCCATTGTTCAAAATCGGCATTTTCCAAAGTAATCACTTCGGCTCGCAGCGACAAACAAGCAAAGAACATCAACAGGCAAAGAGCTACGGATTTTCGGCAATCAGATGGCTGACACAGGTTTACATAAGAGAAAAAATGTTTCATCGTTTTTGTTTTAAGGTTATACAATTGTTTGGAACACTCCTCGGCATCAAACTTCACAAGGGATGAGGCCTCGTCTTGCATCGGTAGATTTCTCGGAGATTCCGGCTGTGAATTCATTGGCGCTTTTAAATTCGATGCAAATATAATGTTAAGTTATCGTTTCGCAATATTATAGTTATTCTTTTTTCAAAGAAAATATTTCCTCTCAGTTTAATCGATTCACAGATAGATACTTCCAGAGTATTTCCGGAAGATTCATTTCACAAATGCCGCCAAAGAAAAACATCACGCAAGAAAATCGAGTCGTTTCTAATCATTTCTGTAAAAGAGAAAAAGAGTCCGGCTCAATGACATGAACCGAACTCCTTATAATTTTCTCGCCTAAGGGTCTGTTTAATACTGTGCTGATGAGATTTTAGTTTCGTCAATCCTTTCAACGAGCTTTGTCAGAAGGGTTGAAATACCGAGCCCCAACATCGACAGCGACACAGTAGTTCAGCATTATCGAATAACGGCTTGTTTAAATTAATAAAATACTGTGCTGTTGAGATTTGCGTCACGACCATCACTCCAGCGAGCTTTGTCAGAATGCTTGAAATACTGCGGCGATGAGATTTGAGGCGAAGGGAGTTTACTTCTCGTAAACGACCGAGCCTCAATATCGATATCGGCGCTGTAGTTCTGCATTATCGCCTAACGGCTTGTTTAAATTAATAAAATACTGTGCTGTTGAGATTTGAGGCACGACCATCCTTTCAACGAGCTTTGTCAGAATGGTTGAAATACTGTGGCGATAGCGGCGCTGTATACTCATCAAGCATCATTTTCCGGCTTGTTTGAATTAATAAAATACTATGCTGTTGAGATTTGAGGCACGACCATCCTTTCAGCGAGCTTTGTCAGAATGACTGAAATACTGTGGCGATGAGATTTGAGGCGAAGGGAGTTTACTGAAGTAAATGAGCATGCCTCAATATCGATATCGGCGCTGTAGTTCAGCCGTTATCACAAAGCTCAAAACAAGCCGGGCGTGTAGCCGAGCCATTGCAACACCGTCTCACCCCAAACAAGAATCATCACCCAAGCAATGATCATCATGGTGATACCATATTTAAAGGTATCGCTCCAGCTATAATGATTGGTGGTGTACAGCAGGGCTGCAGGCTTACTATTGAAGGGCAACACGTAAACATGCTCAATCAACAAAGCCACAGGGAAAGACAAACTAAGCGCTGGCAAGTTGAATTGTTGTTCCACACCGATGGCGATAGGAATGAAAATGAGCGCACGCATGGTCTTCGACTGGAAAAGCAAACCGCTGAAAAGCATCAATCCGGTAAAAAGGAGATAAAGCACGATGAAGGGCGTTTGTCCGGTAATACCGAGCGCATTCATACCGGCATTCACCATAATAGCCGGAAGATCAGTAGCATTCAAGCCCGAGCCAAGGGTATAAGCACCCGCCGAGAAGAGCATCAAATGCCAAGGAATATCCACATCGTTCCATTTTACAACACCAATACCAGGCATCAAAGCGATAATAGCACCCATAAATGCAACGGTAGTTTCGTCAATACCATGCCATTCGCCGGTAACCCACATCAGAAGCACACCCACGAAAATGGCGATAGATTTCAGTTCGTCAACAGTCATCTTGCCCATGGCATCCAATTCGCTACGCAAGCGCTGCATACCCCCTTCAATTTGGGGCTTCTTTTCTTCGGGCTTCAAAGGGAAAATAACTTTCACACCGATAAACCATCCGAGCAAAAGAAGTATCATGGCCAAGGGGAAAGCCGCTGCGAGCCAATCGGTATAACCGAAAGAATAACTGCTGTAAGCGCCCATAATGAGCGAAACGGCCAAAAGATTGGCACCGGAACCCGTCATAAAAGCACTGGCACCTATATTAACTTGGAAAAGATTTTGCAAAACAAGGTTGCGACCGAAATTATTGCGTTCTCCCTGACTGGCACCAAAAATGGCAGCTATCACCATGAAAATAGGAAGAAGTATGGTCGCTTTTACAGTAGTTGCCGAAATAAACATCGACAGCACCACGTTGATTACCAAGAAGCTGAAAAAGATTCCGGAGGCACTTTTACCAAATTTCAGCACAAACCACAAAGCAAAACGCTTGGCCGCTTTAGTTTTAACCAACATACTCGCCAGTACGAATGAAAGAATATTCAGCCACATCACCGGATGTCCGAGTTGCGCAAAAGCTTCTTTCTGCGTGGTAACACCGCAAAGCACAATAGCCAGAATCACCATCAGCGAAGTGAGATAACTTTGCACCGATTCGGTAATCCATAAAACGATGGACGAACAAAAAATAGCCAACATGGCGTAACAGGCACGAATAAAAGCCTCTTCGCCAATCACGGCCAATCTCTTTTGCGCCTTATCCGAAAGCGATTCAAAATCGAGATTGTCGAAAAGAGGAATATCAACCACCCAATAAATCAAAATAAAGATAAGAATAGCCAAAGGTCCGCCCAAACGAGCCATCCACTTCTCGAAGCCGGATTTCTCCATCTTAGGAAGTTTCTCCACCTTATAATTGTTCATATCCAGCGGATCGAAAGCCTGTACTTCCTGATCCAATTCCTTATTCTTTTCGGTCATAAACATTCAGATTAAAATAAAACCCTCACGCAGAGACGCCTACAGCAATAGCCGCGACGCATCCACGTGAGAGTGAAAGATTAGATTATTTTCCCCAGTTCTTGTAGGGATTCTTCATCAACATAGAGTTGTAGTACTTCACATCGCCGGTCACTTCCTGACCCAACCATTCGGGCTTTACGAAAGCTTCGTCTTCTGATGACAATTCTACTTCGGCCACCACGAGACCTTCGTTATCGCCATAGAATTCGTCCACTTCGTAGGTGTGTTCACCAGCTTGTACCAAATAACGGGTTTTGTCAATAACACCAGGTTCGCAGATTTTCAAAAGATCCTGCACTTCGGCTACGGGAATTTCTTTTTCCCATTCGAAACGACTTGCGCCGCTTTCGCTACCGATACCCTTGATGGTGATAAAACCTTTTTCGCCTTTAACGCGTACACGTACGGTACGTTCGGGCACTGAGCTAAGATAACCTTGGGTGATGCGGGTAGCCTTTTTTGCCAAAGACTTGAATTCGCCCGCAACAAGGAATTTTCTTTCAATTTCCTGTGCCATAGTCTTATTCGTTAGCAAGAGCTTTGTCAGACATACCGATGACACGCTTGATAGCTTGCAGATAGTTGATGTTTTCTACACCTTCCAAACCACAGTCGGCGATGGTCTTCTTAATGTCTTCGATTTCGGTTGATTCAGAGTTGATGGTAACCACCTTAGCACCGTTGATAAGTACATTGCCCACTTCGCAGATGGTATCGTTCACCATATAACCGAAGCGTTGTTTGTGTACACGAACAGCAGCCAAATCGGGATTAGCCTTTACCATAGCGATGAATTCTTCGTAAGTGTATTCATCCTTGGTAAGTTCGGGCATTTCTACCATGAATGCGGGGAAAACCTCGTTTTCGAGAACTTCACGAGAAATGGGGAATTCGCCCTTCATCAGAGGATTCCATTGTTCCAAGCCGTCAACAGTCTGCACATAAGTCTTGATATCCATCTTACCATTACGAATCTTGGTATTATTGATATCGTTCTTGCGTGAGATGATATAGATTTCGTCGCTTTCGCGTTCCCATACCTTTTCGGGTACAGGAACAGAAAGACGAGCCATTCTTTTATGAGCCTCACAGAAACATTGTCCGAATGAACGAAACTCAAAACGAGGCTTTGAGATTTCGCCAATTTTCATTTCTTCTTTTGCCATGATAGTTTCTGCAAAGTCTTAATTACATTTCAGGAGCTTGTTCGATATCGGCAACCTTTTCGCCGTTGGCAGCACCCTTGGTAGGATCGGCATAAGCCCATTCACCGGTACCATTGGGAACGCGTGAGAAAGTATGAGTCTTGTCGTTCTTGAAACCGCTAACTTGGTTCCAACCGGCACCTTCCTCACCACGTTTGAAATCGTCCAAAAGAGTTTCGTCAGCAGCAACGAGTTCGATGTAAACGTTCTTCTTACCAGACAAACCACCTTTAAATACATGGTTTTCGCTTTCATAAGCATAAGCGGGATCGCCACCTTCAGCTTCGTCAGCCAAGTCAGAGCTTTCCAAAACAACATAACCCTTAGCAGCAATCTTCATACCGGCAGCACCAGTCCAAGTCGTGCTCTTGCCACCTTCCTTAGAGCTGTCATATTTAACCAACATAACACCTTCGAGAGACACTTCAGCATCGGTAGTGTTGTACAATTCGATGTACTTATCAGCACCTGAAAGTTCGTTCAAAACGATACCGTCGATGGTTTCGCCACCACCTTCGTCACCACCACCAGTGTTAGGATCTTCACCACAAGAAACCATAGCCATAGCTACAACAGCAGAAGCTGCAAACATGAAAAACTTTTTCATAATTGTAATTGTTTATTAGTTAATAATAGTTGATAAATTCTTTTAGAAAGCAACTTGGAAACGACAAGCAATCATATGATAGTCAACGCCTTTACTCTTTGAGTTCTTAGCCACCAATCCGGGGAATTTGGTAACATTGCCAGCTTCGTCGTAACCGGTGCTATAAGGATTCTTGGCAGTCTTGTCAGTACCATCCTGAGCACCCTTACCGTTGGCATAAATATCCTGATCGTTGAACTGATAGTTGATAACAAACTTCACGTTTTCAGAAGGATAGAAGTTCAAGCCGAGGGTATAACCGGTAGCAGAACCACCCATGTATTCGCTAGCAATGTTCAAGTTGATATGGTCGATACGAGCACACAATTCGATATCACCCCAATCCTGACCACGTTTTACGCGGGTATATTTAGCACCACCGGCATCGTAGTTTTGCTTACCGCCAAAGAGCATATAACCGGCCTGCACATACCAACCATAAGCAGGATGAGCCACCTTAACAGAGCTCTTTTCAGGATCGAAATAAGGAGTACGAGCAATATAAGCAGCTTCGTAACGCAAACCTTCGTAGTGACCGGCAATTTCACCAGTGTAAGCCAATTCATGATCGAGATATTTCATAGCATCGGTATCGAGATATTTCTTACGGTTGATGCTGGTAGAGTTACGCGTGCTATAACGAACCACGTTGTAACCTTCGCCGGTAGTCAATTTGGGTTCACGATAAGAAACGGCAGCACCTACGTGCAAAGAAGCATTGGTCATCTTGTGGAGCGGACGCCAAACAATCTTACCGGTGTATGACAAACCTTCGCTCAAACCATAATCCTTGTTACCATCTTCGAAAGAAGTCTGAGCTTCAGCACCTTCCAATTCAGGACCGAAAACACCTGCGCTGAACCACCATGCGGGCAGATCGTACTTCACATTCACACCAAGATGACGAGAAGGAGCCAAGTAAGTAACCATGGCACGTTCCATAAACTGGAGGTGACGAGAAGTGGTGTTACGCTGGATAGAGAAGTTTTCCTTGAAGTTACCGAGCTTGATAGACAAGTTCTCAACACCGGTGTATTCCAAGATAGCGTCCTTGATTTCGGGCGTACCGCTGGTCCAGTCGGTATCGAATTCACCATACCAGTTCTTGTCGATCTGGGTCTTCACAGCAAAACGAGTACGACGCAAGCTCATACCATTACCGATTTGGGTCAAGTTCTTGTCATAACCGAAAAAGGCAGCAGCATCACCTTGGATACGCACGTCAAACCACATTTTGTAATTGGCATCTTTGTTTTGGAACACAAGAATACCATCCTGCAAAGTAGGATGAACAGGAACCGAAACCACTTTCTGTCCATACTGATTTACTTCAGTTTGGGCATCATTCGTTTGAGCAAATGCAGCCATAGAAGCCGTCAATGCCAAGAGTGAAATTAAAACTTTCTTCATAAAACAATGATTTATAAGGTTGTATATTGTCTTCGTAAAACATCATGCAACGGGCGAAGATATAATCTTTTTCACATTCTCGCAAAAAAAAGAAAACCCAAAAGTTTTTGCTGACTTTTGGGATTCATATCACAGACTTATTCATCGAAATCGTATTCGTCGTAGTTGTCGTCTTCGTCGAAATCATCGTCGTAATCATCGTCGTAATCATCGTCGTAATCGTCGTCGGAAGGAGCCGTGGCGATATCCAGGTCGCGATGCACGATTTCACGAATCTGATTACGTTCGTCGATAAGTTCGCGCCAAAGCACATTCTTCAATTCTTCCAAACCAAAATTAGCCACCGACGAAATAAACACCGCGGGCACATCGGGTAAAGTGGGACGAATTTCGTTGATAAGTTCTTCGTCGAGCATATCGCATTTGGTGATGGCCAAAACGCGCTGTTTATCGAGCAATTCCGGGTTGTATTGTTGCAATTCGCGCAACAAAATTTCGTATTCTTTGGTAATATCGTCGCTATCGGCAGGCACCATAAACAAGAGGATAGCATTACGCTCGATGTGACGCAAGAATCTCAATCCCAAACCCTTACCTTCGCTAGCACCTTCAATGATACCGGGAATGTCGGCCATCACGAAAGATTTATCGTCGTGATAAGGAACGATACCCAGATTGGGCACCAAGGTGGTGAAAGGATAATCGGCAATTTCAGGCTTAGCCGCCGACAACACCGAAAGCAAAGTTGATTTTCCGGCATTGGGGAAACCCACCAAACCGACGTCGGCCAAAAGCTTCAGTTCCAGAATAACATGACGTTCCTGCATAGGTTCGCCGGGCTGAGAGAAACGGGGCGTCTTGTTCACCGCATTACGGAAATTCCAGTTGCCCAAACCGCCACGACCGCCTTTCAGCAAAATCACTTCCTGACCGTCTTCATTGACATCGCAAAGAAATTCACCTGTTTCGGCATCGTAAGCCACGGTACCTATAGGCACTTCGATAATTTTATCGGCACCCGATTTTCCAGTTGCACGACAGCCCATTCCGTTTTGTCCTGCTTCGGCAAAGACGTGGCGAGCATAGCGCAAGTGAATGAGAGTCCAGTAATTACGATTGGCTTTCAGAATCACATGACCGCCACGACCACCATCACCGCCATCAGGACCACCTTTGGCCACATACTTTTCACGATGAAAATGGGTGGAACCTGCGCCACCTTTACCAGAACGGCAAAAAATCTTTACGTAATCTACAAAATTGCTTTCAGCCATACTTATCAATTATAACAATGCAGCCACTTCATCTGCCACCGCTTGCGCAGTACCTTCGATACTGAGCGTTCCATCGATAGGCGTGTACATCGAACGAGCCTTGTAAAAATCCAAGACTGGAGCCGTTTGCTGATGATACACTTCCACGCGTTTTCTGATGGTTTCTGGATTGTCGTCGGCACGACCGGAAGTCTGCGCACGAGACAACATTCTTTCTATCAACACTTCGTCGGGCGTTACCAATTCGAACAAAGCGTCCAATTTGTAGCCACGTTCTTTCAACAAGTCGTCAAAGATTTCAGCTTGCGCCACCGTGCGGGGAAATCCGTCGAAAATAAAGCCTTTGGCATCTTTTTTCTCATCGATAGTTGCTGCTAAAATCTTGATAATCATTTCATCGGGAACCAAGTTTCCTCCATCGGTATACGATTTAGCAATACGGCCCAATTCGCTGCCTTTTTCCATCTCGGCACGCAGCAAATCGCCGGTAGACAAATGGGTCATTTGATATTTTTCGGCCAACAATTTACTTTGGGTACCTTTACCGGAACCAGGGCCACCAAAAATAATAACGTTCAACATCTCTTTATAATATAGTGTTATTCTGCTAATACATAAATATCTTTATACTGACGGCCATAACCATCGTAATCCAAACCATAGCCCACCAAGAAAAGATTAGAAACCTCGAAACCCACATAATCGAGCTTCAAAGGACATTTCAAAGCATCCGGTTTGAACGTGCAACAAGCAATGCGCAAAGAGGCTGGATTTTGTTGCAGAAGCTGATCGCGCAAATGATACATCGTCAGGCCGCTATCTACAATATCTTCGATAATCACCACATGACGATCTTTGATATCTCGGTCTAAACCAATCAGTTGCGTAATTTTTCCGCTGCTATCCATTCCCTGATACGAACTTTGTTTGACGAAAGTGATCTCACAAGGAAAATCCATCGCGCGCATCAAATCTGCCGCAAAAATAAAAGCGCCATTCAACACAGCGATAAACAAGGGAGATTTGTCGCCCAAGTCGGCTTTGATTTCGGCCGCCATTTTCGTAATGCGTTCTTGTATCTCGCTTTCAGAGAACAACTTACGAAAGTGTTTGTCCAATACTTGTATCATCGTTGCTATAGCTCTTTTAAAAAAATAAAAATCGCGCGAATTTACGAATAAAATATGAAAGTATTACTTTTGTTTCCGCATTAATTCATTCGGAAAATGACTAGCGTGAATATCTCTTATTTACAAGGTATACTGCACCGCCGAGATCCGTTTGCACACAAAGGCGATTTTGGAAGAGGCTTGCTGATTGCGGGTTGTCGGGAGATGTGCGGCGCCGCCATTCTGGCGGCGCGCGCTTCGCTTCGCAGCGGCATCGGACTGTTGCACGTGCACGCCGCAGCCAGCATCTACGACTGCCTGCAAGCAGCCGTTCCCGAGGCCATGGTACAACGCGATGCCCGCCACAACGACCACTTCGCCGATGAGCAACTGGACATTGAAAAGTTTGATGCGGTGGCCCTTGGTCCGGGCCTTGGCCAAGGCCCGGACCAAGGGCGCGCCATCCACGCGCTGCTCCACCAAAACGCCTCGTTCCAAAAACCGATGGTCATCGATGCCGACGCGCTTAACATCCTAGCCTCGCAACAAGATTGGCTCCACTTGCTTGGCCCACACTGCATTCTGACGCCGCACCCCAAAGAATTCGAGCGACTGATACAATCGTCCCAAAAGCTCAACTACGACGAACGTTTGGAAAAAGGCATTGCCTTCGCACAAAAACACCAAGTGCATCTTGTCCTTAAAGGCGCTCAAACCGCTGTTATTCAGCCTAATGGAGAATATCACATCAACACAAGCGGAAATCCGGGCATGGCAAGCGGTGGCAGCGGCGATGTTTTAACAGGAATTTTGCTATCTTTGCTCGCTCAGCGATATTGTTGCTCCGACGCAGCGCTTTTGGGCGTTTACATTCACGGACTCAGCGGCGACATCGCATTGAAACACGAATCGGAAGAAAGCCTCGTTGCCAGCGATTTATATCGTTATCTGGGAGAAGCTTTCAAGACATTAAAATAAGGAATTATGAAAAAATTATTGACAAGCCTTTTGTTGGCTCTACCTTGTTTTCTGGCCGCGCAAATCTACAGCTATCCTTTGGTGGACAGTCTTCCCAACGATGCGCAAGTGTATCATTTGCCAAAAACCGGTCTAAACCTTTGCTTTACCATCCGCCATCTACAGGAAACACCCGGTGAACTGGCTCGCTATGCCGAAAGATTCTTGGGACAAAGCGACATCATCACCGAAGCTCAGAATACGCAGGAGATAGTTTCCGTTGAGGTTTGCAGCTATACGATAGCTGATCCGGAGATGCGTTTCTATATCACCGCTCCCGCGAAAACCTATTGCAACAAAGATGGTATTTTATTGGCCGTCAATGCAAAAGCGCAAGCCACCGAAAATGCCGATCCCATCACCCTTTGTCATCAAAACCGTAAAGCGAAAAAGTCGAAATTGTCTTCGCAAGCTTATCTGACACAAGAAATGAAACTTGCCAACTCCAGCATGAAAATGGCAGAATTGGCCGCCCGTCAGATTTTCAGCATTCGTGAAACCCGCTTGGCCCTTTTGCATGGCGAACTCGAAAATTATCCCAGCGATGGCGAAGGCTTCAAGAAATTCCTGCAAGAATTGAACAACATGGAACAACAATACCTAGAACTTTTCATTGGCAGTCGTCAGGAAGAAGTATATCAATGTTATGTTCAGTTTGTTCCCAACAAAGACAGCAATCACGAAGTGGTTTGTCGATTTTCTTCTCAAAGCGGACTTCTCGATAAAAACGATTTGAGCGGCCGCCCCATTTATTGCCTCATCGAAAGCAACAGACAAAACATCGTCCAAACGCCCGACAGCATCAGCATTCGCGGCAAAAAAAGAACCGAAATCATCAAGAAAGAAGAACCCGCCGGCTTGTATTATTATCAACCGGAAATGGTCAGCATCAGCCTGAAGGACGGTCAACAGACGCTTTGGAAAAAGGATATGATGCTGGCACAAATGGGCCAATTGCTCCGACTGAAAAGCAGCAAAGACATGAGCGTCGTACTCGATGCAGAAAGCGGCGCCATCATCAGCCGATAATTTTTTTCACAAAATCAGCAAACAAACAACACTCGCATAAAAACACAGGCTCTCGGAAAAATCCAAGAGCCTGCTTTTATTTAGGTCGCAATCTATTCAATTAGAGAGCCTTACCGTCTGAACCCAAAACGTTTACAATCTTGTGGATGTAAAGTTTCTTCATGCTTTCGCGAGCAGGAGTCAAATATTTGCGGGGGTCGAATTCAGCAGGATTTTCAGCCATGGTTTTGCGGATAGCAGCGGTCATAGCCAAACGAGAGTCTGAGTCGATGTTGATTTTGCAAACAGCGCTCTTAGAAGCTTCGCGCAATTGTTCTTCGGGAATACCTACAGCAGCTTCCAACTTACCACCAAATTTGTTGATGGTATCCACTTCGTCTTGAGGCACTGAAGAAGAACCGTGCAATACGATGGGGAATCCGGGCAACTTAGCTTCAACTTCGTGCAATACGTCGAATGCCAATGGAGGAGGAACCAAACGACCGGTCTGAGGATCCAAAGTACATTGTTCGGGTTTGAACTTGTAAGCACCGTGGCTGGTACCGATAGAGATAGCCAAAGAGTCGCAACCGGTGCGGGTAGCAAATTCGATTACTTCTTCGGGCTTGGTATAATGAGATTCTTCGGCAGCAACTTCGTCTTCAACACCTGCCAAAACACCCAATTCTGCTTCTACGGTAACACCGTGTTGATGAGCATATTCTACTACTTGCTTGGTGATAGCGATGTTTTCTTCGAAAGGCTTAGAAGAAGCATCAATCATCACAGAAGAGAAGCCCATATCTACACAGCTCTTGCAAGTTTCGAAGCTATCGCCGTGGTCGAGATGAAGCACGATTTGAGGATTTTCCCAACCCAATTCCTTTGCATATTCTACAGCACCTTCGGCCATGTAACGCAACAAAGTCTGGTTTGCATAGTTACGGGCACCTTTCGATACTTGCAAAATAACGGGAGATTTGGTTTCAGCAGCAGCCATGATGATAGCTTGCAACTGTTCCATGTTGTTGAAGTTGAAAGCGGGAATAGCATAACCGCCTGCAACAGCCTTGGCAAACATTTCTTTCGTGTTAACCAAGCCAAGTTCTTTGTAATTAACCATTGTATTAAAGTTTTATAAATGAATATCTTTTTTCAAAATCAAGTGCAAAAATACTCTTTTTATCTATACGCATGGCAAAAATGTGAAAGTATTTTTTTGTATTTGATAAATTTTGTCTACTTTTGCGGGCCAATACAGATTTTAGTTTTCTGTGCGCAAAAGGCTCTAACGGAAAATTCATTTTAATAGTTGAGCCATAAGGATTTAGAATATTATAATTATAAAAATAACAACAATGAAAAAAGATTTACATCCCGCAAGCTATCGCCCTGTAGTCTTCAAAGACATGTCAAACGGCGATATGTTCGTTTCTCGCTCGACTATTGCGACGAAAGAAACCATCGAGTATGAAGGAGAAACTCTTCCTTTGGTAAAATTGGAAATTTCTTCTACCTCTCACCCCTTCTACACCGGTAAGTCTAAGTTGGTTGACACCGCCGGTCGCGTAGATAAGTTCATGAGCCGCTACGGTAACCGCAAGAAATAATCGAGCTACCAAGCAAAAACAAAACCGAATCACAAACGTGATTCGGTTTTTTTGTAAGTTGCAAATTGCATTACTAAGAAAATCATTTATCTCTGCCTGTCTCAAAAACAAATTGCCTGCGAAAAAGATTCGTTAACATGGAAAGACGAGATTGGACGTATCGGATGAATTAATATCTTGTAAGAAGAAGGCTGTATCAATGTATAAGCACACGATACAGCCTTTCATATTTTTAGAGCTTTAATTACGCCAACTTTACAATCGCAACACTCATTCCAAGAGCAGCAACCATTCGATAAAACACTGCGACACTCGGCGTAATCACCCCGTTTTCGATGCGAGAAATGTAAGATTTGGTAGTATTGGTACGTCTCGCCAATTCAGCTTGCGACACTTTAGCCTCCTTTCGGGCGTCTCTCAAAATAAGCCCGGTATAATAGGCGTAGGCATCTTCCTCAAATTTCAAGCGTTCCAAAGAACCTTCTTTTCCATATCTGGCATCCAATACTGCATCATAGTTCTGTATCATGCTTTCTTTTGTATTCATAATAATCCTCCTTTATTTTTAGTGCCATATTAATCTCTCTTAATGGTGTTTTTTGGGTCTTCTTTTGAAAACCATTAAAAAGTACGACAATTTTATCTTCATCAAAAACAAAAAAAACGCGATAAATATTACCATCATATTCAGTTCTTAACTCATACAATCCATTCCGGATATGTTTTACAAACTTCGAGGGTAAGCGATCTTGTGTTTTCAAGAGTACCAAACCATAATCAACTTTCTCGCGTTCTTTGGCAGTCAAGCCCTCCATAAATTCGGCAAAATATCGGCCAAAGGTGAAAATTCTCCTTTTCATGGTGCAAATATAAATAATGTTTCAATATATTGTAACTTTTGATAGCCTTTTTGCAATGATTTTTCTCTGATGACAATTCTTCTTCAAATAGGGAGCGAAAACATTTCGAACATCACACTTGAAAGCACTCAAGTCAAAGCCCTAGTGATGAATGTTATTCCAATAGGCATTGATTCAAGGTTACTACCGGACACATAAAGCCGGACACAAAAATACAATATTATTTTATATTCAGTTTACGCTAAGTAAACATTAGTGACAAAAAATCTCTAGAACAAGAAAAACGATCCACATCGAACTTTGCAGATCGCGCGCTACGTCGGCCATGGAGATGTAGTAAATGACCGAGGGCGAAAACGAACAGCGCTTTGCTGATCGCGCTATACAGAGACAACAGTCGGCTCTGGAGAGTGTGTGAGATGTGAAGTGATGGAGTTTGAGCCCGAAGGGAGTTTACTGAAGTAAATGACCGAGGGCGAAAACGAACAGCGCATTGCAGATCGCGCGCTATACAGAGCCGCAGCAGCGGGCGCCGCAGATCGCGCACTATACAGAGACGACACCTTTGATGTGAGGATGCGGATCGTAATTAACCAACTCAAAATCCTCATACTTAAAATCGAAGATGTTATCGATAGAAGGATTGATAAGCATTTCGGGAAGCGGACGAGGATCGCGGGAAAGTTGGAGTTGCACTTGCTCCATGTGGTTGAGGTAGATATGCGCATCGCCCAATGTATGGATGAAATCGCCGGCTTTTAAACCGCAGACTTGCGCCATCATTTTGAGGAGGAGAGCATACGAAGCGATATTAAACGGAACGCCGAGAAAAATATCGGCAGAGCGTTGATAAAGTTGCAAACTCAGACGACCATTGCAGACGTAGAATTGGAAGAAAGCATGACATGGCGGCAAGTTCATATTGTCCAAATCGGCTACGTTCCAGCTACTTACAATAATACGACGCGAATCGGGATTATTTTTAATATCGTTGACAGCATTGGAAATCTGATCGATAAAACCACCTTTGTAATCGGGCCATGAACGCCATTGATAACCATAAATATGGCCAAGATTGCCGTCGGGATCGGCCCATTCGTTCCAGATGCGCACGCCATTTTCCTGCAAGTAACGCGCATTGGTATCACCTTTAAGGAACCAAAGCAGCTCGTAGATAATAGATTTGAGGTGCAACTTCTTGGTTGTCAATACAGGAAAACCCTCTTCCAGATTGAAACGCATCTGATGACCAAACACACTCTTGGTGCCGGTGCCGGTGCGATCGTGTTTTACCTGACCTTCGTCCAATACACGTTGTAACAAATCCAAATACTGCTTCATATCAAAATAATTTATAGGTGGTTTTCAATACTTTAAACTCGCAACGTCGGTTTATCTGGTCGCAAATTTCTTGTTGCTGCAAAGATAATGATTCTATGTAATCTTCCGACAAAATTGTTCCCTCTTTCAAAAATGGATACTGCTCAACCATCGCCTTTGTTACTTTGGTGGGTTTGGTTTCCCCATAACCTTGCGGACTAAGTCGTTCTTTTTCAATACCTAAAGACACTAAATAATCGACAACAGATTGGGCACGCTTGGCAGAGAGATTAAGATTGTATTCGTCTTTTCCCTTGCGGTCGGTATGTGCAGAAATTTCGATGGTAACATGCGGATTATCAAGCAGAAGCTTCAGAAGTTCCTGCAAAGCAGGCAAAGATTCCTTCATCAAAGTAGCACGATCGAATTCGAAGAAAATATTGTCGAGACGCACCGGAAGATGCAAGGAAGTAAGAATAAAATCCATCACGTAGGAAGTATCTTTATCCTTGGAATAGAATTGGTTAGAATAATTCAAATATCCGCGCGAAGCACCAAGCATCACATATTGTGCCGCCTTTTCAATCTGATAACTATAGCTACCATCTTTGCGTGAACGAATTTTGGTATTAGTACCTTTGTCGTTGACAATGCGAATGGTAGCATCAGGAATAGGCTCGCCGTTACGATCGATCACCATGCCGGAAACTTCCACCATGCGATTAGGTTCGCCGAATTCGTAGATTTTATCAACGCCTTTGGCTTCCTTGCGATTAGAAGAAAAAAGGCCTCGCTCTTCGTTACCAAAAAAAGCAATACCGAAATCGTCGGCATTAGAGTTGAGCGCCAAGACATTATTCACCCTCCAAAGAGAATCTTCCTGGTTGTAAATAGCGCGGAAAATATCTAAGCCACCCAAGCCAGGCAAGCCATTGGAAGAAAAATAGAATTCATCATTGGAACGGAAATAGGGAAACATTTCATCACCGGGCGTGTTGATATCGGGACCCAGATTCTCGGGCGGACCAAACACATTACCCATCATTTCTGCACGCCAAATATCCTTGCCACCAAAGCCGCCCTTCATATCACTCACAAAATACAGATACTTACCATCGTTGGAAAGCGCGGGATGCGCATAGATAAAGGAAGTATCGCGGCTCACCTCCATCAATTCGGGCTCGCTCCACTTTTCACCCGAACGACGCGAACGATAAATAGCCGCCTTGGAATTGCCGCCACTCTCGGTCGACTTAGTCACGCAGCGTGTAAAATATAGCGTCGTCCCATTACTGTCGAAACAACCAACGCCTTCGTCAAACTCGCTATTGATGGCACCTTCAATCGGGATGGGCTTTTCCCACTGATTATACTGATCGAGTTGCGAAAGATAGAAATCGTTCTCGGGAAGCCCGGTAATCTTGCTCAACTTGGCACCTTCTTTCAAGGTAGCCGACGAAGAAAAAATAAGCGACTGATACTCCATCGGAATAAGAATGGGCGCAAAATTGCCTCGCTTCAAATTGAGCTTGGCCGATTTTTTCACCTCATAATCTTTGGCTTCTTCGCGCCACTGTTCAATTTGGGTACAAGCAAACAAACCGTTAAGTGCCAGGACATTCTCCGGATGATTTTCCAAAAATTTATCGTAATTGACAATAGCCGGCTTGTATTTAGCATTCTTGTGCAACACCAAAGCATAATGCAGATAGACCGTATCGTTGGGATATTGGTAGCGAATCGCCTTGGCGTAAGCATTTTCCGCCTTGATAGTTTGGTTGCTGATGCGATAACATTCTCCCTGATTATAAGCCACTTTCGCACGAAGCGCCTTTTCCTTGGAATCGATACGACGATAAGCCTTGGAATAAATTTTGGCCGCCTCTACATATTCCCCATAACTGTAATGCTTGTCGGCTTTTCTCACATCCCGCATCACGGAACAGGAAGAAAGCAAAACTATCATACTGAGTATTATGTATTTGAGGCATTTCATAGAGAATAAATCTTTAGCTATACTAACGAAGAAATGCGTCTTTTATTGTGCCTTGCGCACTTGCAGCAGCGAACTGTCGCCGTAACTCAGAAAACGAAAATCGTTGGCCATGGCATAGTCGTAAATCTTGCGCCAATCTTCGCCCACATAAGCAGACACCAAAAGCAGCAAAGTACTCTGCGGCTGATGGAAATTGGTAATAATATCGCTGACCACACGGAAAGTATAGCCCGGAGCAATCAACAATCGCGTGCTGGCCGTGAACTGCGTTTCGCCCTTGGCGTGCATATTGTCCAGCAAGGCTTGCAGAGCCTGTTGCATACTATAATCCTGATGTTCTTCGTAGGGATACCATTGATGAAGCGTCCATACAGATTCTTCAAGCGAATTCGGCTGCATCATGTTGGATTCCAAAAGATGAACACCAAACCAATACAAGCTTTCCAACGTGCGAACAGAGGTAGTTCCAACGGCAGTAATTCGTCCTTCGTACTTAAGCAAATCCTCTATCAATGAGGCTTCTACCGAAATAAACTCCAGATGCATGGGATGTCCATCCATCTGTTCCGACTTAACCGGCTGAAAAGTGGAGGCGCTCACATGCAAAGTCACTTCCTGACGTTTTATCTGCTTCTCGTCGATGCTTTGCAACACCGCCGGCGTGAAATGCAAACCTGCCGTAGGTGCCGCCACCGAACCCTCGATACGCGAATACACCGTCTGATACGAGCGCTCGTCGCTTTGCTGCGACTCGCGATTCAAATATGGCGGAATAGGAATCTGACCAGCCTGCTCCAACAAATCGCCAAAAGGAATCTCGGCAGGCGTCCAAGAGAAACGAATACGTTGCGCCTTATCTTCCACGCCTACATGCTCGGCCGAGAAAACGACATCTTGTCCGTTCAACGACAATTGACGATGCAGTTTTCCGCCTTTCCATTTCTTGAGATTGCCCACCAAACAAAGCCATTCGCAAGAGCCTTGTGCCTGAAAATTTTGCGCATAATCGGCTGGCATCAAAGGTTCTAGACAGAAAATCTCTATCTGAGCGCCGGTTTCTTTGCGGAAAAACATTCTTGCCCTGATTACCTTGGTATTGTTATACACCAACAAACTGTTTTCGGGCAGAAATTGAGGCAAATTTTTGAATTGACTACGGGAAATCTCGCCATCGCGATATAGCAACAACTGAGAATGGTCGCGTGGATCTACCGGATACTTGGCAATGCGAGCATCCGGCAAATCGTAGCTAAAATCCTTGATGGATATATTTTTTACCTTGTCTAATAAAGTCATTTTCTTCGTCGATTACCAAATGGAAGCACGTTCAGCCTGAGGCAAATACATTGCGTCACCTTCCTGAATACCAAAGGCTTGCACAAAAGCATCCACGTGAGGCAAAGTGCCGTTTACACGCCAGCGGCCCAATGAGTGAGGATCTTCGGCCGTGCGACGCAAAATTTCCTGTTCGCGGATATTGTTGGCCCAAACATGCGCATAAGCGATAAAGAAACGCTGATCGGCGGGAACGCCATCCACAGCAATATTATTTTTACCTTGAACGGTTTTCTTGAAAGCATTGTAAGACACCTGCAAGCCGCCGTTATCGGCAATATTTTCACCCAAAGTAAATGCACCATTGGCCATCACACCGGGAGCCACTTCGATATGGTTGAAATATTCTTCCAGCACTTTGGTTCGTTCGGCAAACTGCTTGCCATCGCTTTCGGTCCACCAATTAGAAAGGTTACCATCCTTATCGTAGCGACTTCCCTGGTCGTCGAATCCGTGCGTCATTTCATGACCAATCACCACACCGATAGCACCGTAATTCACCGCGTCATCACCTTCCTGGAAGAAGAAAGGCGGTTGCAGAATACCGGCAGGGAAACAAATTTCGTTGGTGGTGGGATTGTAATAGGCATTCACCGTTTGAGGAGTCATCAGCCATTCATCACGATCGACGGGCTTGCCCACCTTGGCTTTTTCTTCTTCAAAATTGAATCGAGCCACAGCTTTCAAGTTGTCGTACAACGACTTAGTTGCATCAATCTGCAAAGCGCTATAATCTTTCCATTGGTCGGGATAACCGATTTTCACGCGGAATGCAGCCAATTTTTCGTGAGCTTTCTGCTTGGTTTCGTCGCTCATCCAAGCAAGTTGATCGATACGTTCACCCAAGCTTACTTGCAAGTTGGCCACCAATTCCACCATTCTTTCCTTGGCAGCAGCTGGGAAATAACGATTCACATAAGTAATACCAAGTGCCTGACCCACAGCATTATCGAGCGTAGAAACGGCACGCTTCCAACGGGGCGATTGTTCCTGACGACCCGACAAAGTCTTGCCATAGAAATCGAAGCTCAAGTTGGCGAAATCATCACTCAAAGAAGAGGAGGCATCGCTGATAACATTCCAGGCCAAGTAATATTTAATTGCAGCCATTGAACTGTTGCTGAACACCTTAGCCATTTCCTTCATAAAAACATCTTGCGAAACATTCAACTCATTGACGGGCATACCCAAAGCCTTGAAATAACTTTGCCAATCGAATTCAGGTGCCAATTGTTGCAAATCGTTCAGCGACATTTTATGATAATTCTTGTAAGGATCGCGCAATTCCACACGGTTAAATTGAGCCTTGGCCAAAGCCGTTTCAATTTGCATAATTTCCTTAGCTGCCGTTTTCGCCGTCTTTTCCGGATATCCAGCCAATACAAACATCTTAGCTACAAATTGCTGATACTTAGCACGAAGACTTTTGCTGCGAGCATCTTCTTTCAGATAATAATCGCGATCACTCATACCGATACCGGCCTGATAAGTGTGCAAAATATTCATGCTCGAATTCATATCGTCGGCAGAAACATACATCGCAAAGAAAGGCCAAATGCCTTCTTGGTTGAGTTGCGCCATCATTTCAATCACTTGTGCCTTGTTTTCCAGCGCTTTAATAGTTTTCAGAATAGGCTGAATGGGCGCATCGCCTTCTTGGTTAAGACGCAGGCTATCCATTTTCAGACGATAGAGATCGGCAATTTTTTGTTCGGCACTGCCCTGTTCATGCGACTGCAAAGACAAGGTATCGACCAACTCTTTCAATTGTTTCTGCACATTGGCAGCCAACATATCAAAGCTACCAAAACGGGCATATTCTGCGGGCAGCGGATTCTTCTCCATCCAACCACCATTGGCATACTGATAAAAATCCTGTTTCGGATCGACACTTTCGTCCAGATAATCAAATTGTAATCCATCTACCATAACGGGAGCCATTTTTTCGTTGCACGAAGCCAAAGCAAAAGCTATCATGCAGATTGTCAATACTTTTTTCATTATTATTGTTTTAAATTATTATTCTTCAAATATTATCTGTTATCAAATTATCTCGTTTCGATTTATTGCGTTTCATTCAAACTGCCATTTCAAAAAAATCTTCAGAAAACAGAAGAGCAACTCACTATGATTGAGCACTTTGCGCCTCCAATTCCTGATAAGCATTTTCCCAATAACTCATAGCCATTTCCAAGGCCTTTTGCTGCTGCGCATACTTAGCATGAAGTTCCTGATTGGCAGCGCCTTCGGGCGTCGAAAGTTCTTGTTCGGTTTTCGAGAGAGCCTCTTCGCAGGCTTGCACCTCGGCCTCACATTTAGCCACTTGCTGCTGCAATTTTTTCAAACGCTTGGCTTCTTCTTTACGTGCCTCGTATTGTTGTTTTCTATCTATCGTTTTCTCTATGGAAACAGTTGGTTGCTTGGCTGCAGTATTCGGTTTATCCGTAGCACGTTGCGTCGGCTGGCTGCTCTGCTGACGTTCCATATCACGCAGACTCTCCATCTTTTTCTTTTGCAGAAAATCGCTGATGCCGCCCAAATGTTCCTTCACCTTTCCATCACCAAATTCGTAAACCTTATCCACCAATCCATCTAGAAAATCACGGTCGTGCGAAACGACGATTACAGTGCCTTGAAACTCTCTGATGGCTTGTTTTAGAACATCTTTCGATCTGATATCCAAATGATTGGTCGGTTCGTCGAGTATCAAGAGATTGGCCGGACTGAGCAGGAGTTGTATCATTGCCAGACGACTACGTTCCCCACCGGAAAGCACTTTCACTTTCTTGTCGATATTCTCGCCACCAAACATAAAAGCTCCGAGTATATCTCTGATTTTGGTACGGATATCTCCCACCGCCACTCGGTCGATGGTATCGAAAACACTCAGATTTTCATCAAGAAGTAATGGCTGATTTTGAGCGAAATAGGCAATTTTCACCAAGTGGCCAAGCGTCAAATTTCCCTGGTAGGGAATTTCACCCAAAATACATTTCACCAAGGTTGATTTTCCTTCGCCGTTACGACCCACAAAGGCCACTTTTTCGCCGCGCTCAATTCTCAGATTCACCTCACTGATAACGACATGATCGCCGTAAGCTTTTTGCAAATCTTCGATAATCACCGGATATTGGCCCGAATGAGGTGCCGGAGGAAAGCGCAAATTCATTGCCGAGTTATCGATTTCGTCCACTTCCAGACGCTCCAATTTTTCCAACTGCTTGATGCGCGACTGCACCTGCACAGCCTTGGTAGCTTTGTAACGGAATCTTTCAATAAAGGCCTCGGTATCCTGAATCATTTTTTGCTGATTCTCGTAACTGCGCAATTGCTGTTCACGTCGTTCTTTGCGCAATTCAAGAAACTGAGTATAAGGCACTTTATAATCGTAAATCTTGCCTAAAGAGATTTCGATGGTTCGCGTGGTAACATTATCCAAAAAGGCACGGTCGTGCGAAACCAACAACACTGCCTTGGCATGCTGCGACAAAAAAGTTTCCAGCCACTGTATCGACTCAATGTCCAAATGGTTGGTCGGTTCGTCGAGCAAAATCAAATCGGGACGCTTCAAAAGCACTTTGGCCAACTCGATACGCATTCGCCATCCGCCGCTGAACTCACTGGTCTGACGATCGAAATCGCTGCGCTTAAAACCAAGTCCCAACAATGTTTTTTCTATTTCAGACTGATATTGATACACACCGGACATTTCCAGCATATCGTTGTAATGATTCAGTCTATCAATAAGTTGATGATACGATTCTGATTCGTAATCTTCGCGTTCAGCCAATTCCTGTTGCATAGCTTCCGCCTGACGCTGCAAAGCAAAGATATGATCAAAAGCCTTGGCCGCTTCTTCTTGCAAACTACATGTATCGGTGATTTTCAAGACCTGTGGCAAATAACCCACCGTGAAATCTTTGGGCATGCTTATCACACCTGACGTGGGCACTTGTACGCCAGCGATAATCTTCAACAAGGTCGATTTCCCAGCGCCATTACGTCCTGTTAGGGCAATACGATCGCGCTTATTAATCACAAAAGAGATTTCATCCAAAAGGGTGAAACCGCCAAATTCAACCAGTATATTTTCAACCGATACCATATATATAATAGTAGTATAGCTTTGTTATTTTGCAAAAAAATCGTGACAGCTTTGGAAAGCCATCACGATTCTTTACTTATCAGTAGTGTGCTTACTGCATCTGAGAGTTATCGCGGCGACCTGCCGAATAGTTAATCTTCAAAGCATAAGCTTTACGTAGCGCTTGTTTCACGTCATTGACAATACCCATAGAGGTTTCACGGTCAATTTTCAAAGAAACAGTCATGTAAGGCTGGTCCTCTTCTTTCATACTACCCTTTTCCTGAGCAATATAATCTTGAATTTCGTCCACTTCGGCAAACTTGTCGTTGAGCTGGATACGGGTTTCAGAACCCATACGAGCACGGTTTTGGCGATTAGGCTTACCGATATAAATATAAGTAACCAGCGACTTCTTTTCCAACTTGGTCAATTCAGTTGCTTGGGGAACCTTCACTTCCACCTTCAAGTCAACTTCTTTCATAGTCGTTACAGACATGAAGAAGAACAAGAACATGAAAACGATGTCGGACAGAGACGACATATTCAGTTCGCCAACTTCAACTTTTTCGCCTTTTTTAAATTTACCCATAGTTTTCTTTATTAATAAGTCTTTGGTTCAGCTTCAGAAATTTTCTGAGGATAATAAGCAGTTACAGCTTTCTGATGTGGTTCATCGAGTTCATCGAAAGGCTTACCGAATTCACGCAAAGACAATTCGTCACGCAATTCGTTGTAAGCAGCAATCAACTCGTTCTGCACATCCATATAGCGCCAATATTTGGTTGCACGGTCGTTCTGGAGTGAAATAACGTGAGGTTTAGTAATTTCCACATCACCCAAGAATTCAATCGTTACAGGTACTTTTTTAGGCAAACGAGAACTATTGTTAGGGTTGTCGATAAACTCCTTAGCAATGTCCTTCAACTCGCTGAGCTGAATTTCTTCGCCTTCGCACATGATACGGTTGTCATAACTTACCAATACAACCAGCGTGTTGCGCTCTTCTACTTTCTGTTCAACGTCCTCATCTACAGGAGGTGGAAGACGACGAGTGATACCGGTATCGGTGTCCATCGTAGTGGTCAGCAAGAAGAAGATCAACAGCAAAAACGCAATATCCGCTGTAGAACTAGTGTTCGGTTGTGGTAATTTCTTGGCCATTATTATTTCACTTTAGATTTAAATGCGCCTGCAAAAATAATCAAGAGGATAGCAATTACTGACAATGCACCAATACCTAACATACACATGTTAGCCAATTGGTTCATCAACAGAGTAATAGTACCATCGAAAGTAGGAATTGCATCGGGACCGAAGAAACAATAGTTGTTCATTCCGAAGAAACCTATCAACAAGAGAGCAACGAGAAGGATGGGGAACAACAAAGACTTGATAGTTTCCCAAGGATTTTTAACAAGACCCTTACCAAGTTGCACCACAGCAAAACCCAAGGTGATCAGCAAAGCGATACCCACGGTTATGCCAATCCAATACAGCAGTACATCTGTGTAAACGGGCTCCAGATATTCTGCAGAAGGATCTACACTTCCTCCCAAGAATATCAGCGCGATAGCCACTACAGACACCGCCATCATAACCCAAAGCAAAATTTTGGGAAGGACGTTCATTAACTTCATAATTCAAATGTTTTATTTGCTTTGAGCAAGATCCATTTTTGCAAAAATATCGAGCAATGAGATAGAAGCATCTTCCATATCACCGGTCAAAGAGTCAACTTTTGAAAGAATATAGTTGAAGAATACTTGCAGAATCATAGCAGCCAACAAACCGAATACGGTCGTAATCAAAGCCACCTTCATACCACCAGCTACAACGGTAGGACTGATGTCACCAACTTGTTGGATCTTGTCGAATGCAGAGATCATACCGATTACAGTACCCAAGAAACCCAAAGAAGGAGACATAGAGATAAACAATGAAATCCAGGGGAAGTTTCTTTCCATCAAACCGGTTTGAACACCACCGTAAGAGATGATAGACTTTTCAGCAACTTCAATACCTTGATCCAAACGGCTGATACCCTGATAGAAAATAGAAGCTACCGGACCACGAGTGTTCTTGCAGATTTCCATTGCCTTGTTAACGTCCTTTTCTTCCAAGAGTGCCTTTTCTACCTTAGCCAACAAAGCCTTGGTGTCAACTGCACAAAGGTTCAAGTAAAGGATACGTTCGATACAGAAAGCCAAACCGAGCACCAAAGCCAAAGCAACGCAGCTCATGAAGCCGGCAGAACCTTCGATAAACTTAATTTTCAGAGTTTTGTAGATACCACCGATAGGACCTTCTTCAGCGGCTTCTTCTACTACTTCTTCTACGGGAGCTGCAACAGAATCAGCAACCACGGTAGCGGTGTCCTGACCTTCTGCAATAGCAACAGGTTCTTGAGCATACAAACCTAAAGTCATGATGCTCAACAATGAAAACAGAGCAATAAACTTCTTCATTTTTGATTATTGTTTAAATGATTAATTAATAAAAAATATCTCTAGTAATTTAAAATTTCATTATCCGCGGAGAAAGCGGGATTCGAACCCGCGAAACGATTCCACACCGTTTACACGCTTTCCAGGCGTGCCTCTTCAGCCACTCGAGCATCTCTCCAATAAAAGCTGCGCAAGTTAGGCATTTTTCACGACATACAAAGCCTTTTATTTATGTTTTTTTTGATTTTCGAGAGAAATTGCGTTTTCTTCGGTCTGTTTTTCCACAAAATCAACATCCAAAGCATACAAATCGGCCAAGGCCTTAAGTACATAGGGCACATAAGAAGGCTCATTGCGCTTGCCACGAAAGGGCACCGGACTCAGATATGGAGCATCCGTTTCCACCACAATCGAACTGAGCGGAATATGAGAAATAAATGCGCGTTGAGCCGAGTTCTTGTAGGTAATCGTGCCGCCTATTCCTAAAAGAAAACCATGCTCCACAATTTCTTTTGCCTGATCATAATTTCCTGAAAAACAATGAAAAACACCACGAAGACCCTTGTTATAATATTCGCGGACGATGGCCAAAGTTTCGTCGAAGGCATTGCGCACATGCAACAACACCGGCAGGTCCATTTCCACGGCCCAATCGAGTTGCGTGCGCAAAACTTCTTCTTGCTCTTTCTTGCGGGAAGTATCCCAATAAAGATCCATGCCGATTTCACCAATTCCTTTATAGGCACCGCTCTGCAAAGCCTTGTAAATGAGCGACAATTGCGCTTGATAATCGTCGGTGATTTCGGTAGGATGCAAGCCCGCAAACAAACTGAAATATCCCGGGAAGCGTCTATCCAAATCTTGCATCAAGGGAAGACTGGAGGCATCGATGGCCGGGAGCCAACAACGACGCAGGCCCGCGCCTTCGGCGCGGGCCATCACTTCATCAATATCGTCTTGAAATTCAGGCAAATATAAATGCGTATGCGTATCAATCATACTTATTCTGCTTTTTCTCCTTTACGATAATAGTAATTGATGCCAAACTTTCTGCAAGCATCCAAACGGTCTTGTAAAGGCAAATCCTTATAATGATTTTCCACTGCGTTCCAGATTTCCAGAATCAAGGCATCAACCGTCGCATGCAGATTGTCGAGCGTAAGCATCGCGCGTTTGGTATTGGCCTGCAGCACATTCTTGGCATTGCGCGCATCAACAAAATTGTCGTAAAAGACGCGCACCTTAGCAATGGAAGGATTGTAAATGGGCGAAGAGCCTTTCTCGGTTCGTTCCTTTTCTCCGGCAATAATGTATTCGCCCCATTCCAACAAAGCCGCCTCCGTGTTCAGTTCAGGCACAGCAAAACCTTTGAGCGGCAAATGATAAAGCGCCCGCATTTCTTCTTTAATCTCACCACGGATAACAGAGAGCTGAAAAACCTGGATAAAATGCGAAACATAGAGCTTCGCCATCTTCATTTTCTTCTGATAATCCTTGGCGAAATTCACTTGTCTTTCGTACGCCACCTGATACTCGGCATTTGCACGCTCCATCTTTTCCAAAAGATCAACCGCCTGCGTATGAACAGAATAGGCATATGGCAAATCTAAATAGCCCAAGGATTCTCCTTGTTCTACTGCCCTTGTCAGCGACTGAATTCGGGCCAGATCGGTATTTGGCAAACGGCGATACGGCATAGGTCTACATTTGACGTTTCATCATACTTTCGGCCAATTCTCTCAAATGGACGGTTTTTTCCTCGCTCACACTCAGCGCATCCAAAGCATCCATAGCCAATTGCTGATGATACAACATTTTAGCTTCACATTCTTCTTTTACACCCACCGCTTCGTACAAAGCCGTAACAGCTTGCACCTTTTCAGCACGGTCGATATCGTCGGAAGTAATATAGTGCAACAATGATTCTCGTTGCTTATCGTCAGCATTTTTCAAAGCATGAATCAAGAGGAAAGTCTTTTTATTGCACATAATGTCGCCACCGATAGCTTTACCGAAAATAGCAGGATCGCCCCAAACATCGAGCAAGTCGTCCTTAATCTGGAAAGCAACTCCGATATGGATACCAAAGTCGTACAGATGTTGCGCATCTTCTTCGGACGCTCCGGCCAAAATAGCGCCCATCTTCAAGCTACAAGCCAAAAGAACCGCCGTTTTCAGACGAATCATTTCCAGATATTCTTCTTCGCCTACATCTTTCTTTGTTTCGAAAAGCATATCATACGACTGACCTTCACACACTTCCAAAGCGGTACGACTGAACAATTCCAAACAAGCTGGCAATACAGCAGCAGGCGCCTGAGCCACATACTGATAAGCCACCACTTGCAATGCATCGCCCGAAAGGATCGCCGTATTTTCATCCCATTTCACATGCACACAAGCCTTACCACGACGCATGAAAGAGCGGTCCATTACATCATCGTGAAGCAAGGTGAAATTATGAAAAAGCTCGATACCCAAAGCAGGATTGAGCGCAGTTTCCACATCTTCCTTATAAAGATTGTAGGCCATCAAGCACAACAAAGGACGCACACGTTTGCCGCCAAGACTCATCGTATAAGCCAAAGGCTCGTACAAACCGGCAGGCTGAGACTTGAATTCCAGATGATTAACAGCTTCTTGAAGAAAAGCAATCAGTTCTTTGGTAGATTTCATAGGGCAAAAATCTGAGAGTCATAGATAAAAACAGCACACAAAATACACTAGGTATGATGTGTGCCATTTATGATATTTGTAGCAATACTTGCTAATTAGTTCTGCAAACGGAATACCACGGGCAAGGTGTAACGTACGCGAACGGGCTTACCTTGTTGCTTACCAGGCTTCCAATCGGGCATCATGTTGATAACGCGCAAAGCTTCTCTATCAAGGTTGGGGTCTACTGAACGCAATACCTCAACACCGGTAATTTTACCCTTGCCATCAATCACGAAAGTACAGATAACACGACCTGAAATACCGTTTTCCAAAGCAATCTGAGGATATTTCAAATTCTTTCTGATGAAAGCCTGCATAGCAGATTCGCCACCGGGGAACGAAGGCATTTCTTCTACTACAACAAATACTTCACCTTCTGGGTCATAATCTTCCGAAAATTCGCCATCGTAGTTTTGGATAATAGCTTCTTCGGGGTCGTCTTCCATAGATTCGAATTCGACATCTTCTTCCAAAGTATTATCTTCTACAATCTGAATCAAGTCTGATTGAACAGTTTGTGGTGGAGGTGGTGGTGGCGGAATGTATTGTCTGGTAATTTCTACCATTACTTCTTCTTCCACTACGCCCTGCGATTCGTCAACTTCAGCCACATTTACTTCGGTGTTTGACAATTCGAAGCCAATGAAAAGGAAGCCGAGAGCCACAGTAAGACCCAACAAGAAGTAGGTCACGCGGTTTTTCTCAAGATTGACTCTTGCAGCTTTTTTCTCTTCCATAATATTGTTTTTATTTTCTGAATTTTCTCGACCCGCAAAGATACATTTTTTTGGGAATAAAAAATCTTTCCGCATAAAAAAATCTCACTTTATGTCAAATTTTCGCAAAAGGACTATCTTTGTCGTCTGAAAAAAAGACAGAATCAGGCTATGAGATCCAAGATTTTCGCATTTCTTATTTGTTGTTACTCGCTGGCAGGATGGTCGCAGAATCATTCATTTGTCTACGAGTTCCTTTCCCTGCCAAGTTCATCGTTGGCGGCGGGCTTGGGCGGAAATCAGATAGCCACACCAGAAAAAGACCTAAGTTTAAGTCTTCATAATCCCGCCTTATTATCAAGCGATTACCATCATCAACTCAGTTTAAGTTATATGAATTATGTGGCCGATATCCATGTAGGCTCGGCTATTTACGCTAGAAAAATCAACGATTTAAGTGCATGGATGACAGCCGTTCGCTATTTGGATTATGGTCACATTCCCGGCATGGACATTCATGGCAACAGCACGGGAGCCATTGCTGCCAGAGACATGGCAATAAGCGGAGGTTATTCTTTCTTAATGACTGATTATCTGCGTGGTGGCATCAATGCGAATTTTATCTATTCCGTACTCGATGAGTATTCTTCGCTGGGAATGAGCGTCGATTTAGGCTTGTATTATTTCAACGAAGAGAAACTATTCTGGGCCGGATTGACCGCCAAAAATTTGGGTAGCCAATTCAAAGCCTACCAAGACAGCTACGAAAGATTACCTTGGGATATTCAATTGGGTATCAGCAAAAAACTCGAGCACGCACCTTTCCGTTTTTCTCTAACCACCGAACGCCTGTGGGAATGGGGTCTGACAGAGTTGAAATGGCACGAACAAATCTTGCGACACTGCATTTTGGGTGTTGAATTCTTGCCAAGCGAAGCGTTTCATCTTCATATCGGATACAATGTGCGCCGTCGGGTAGATTTAAGTATAGAACAACGCAACCTGCTCAACGGATTGAGTGCCGGCTGCAGTTTCTCGGTAAAACAAGTGCGCATCGGATTAGCATACGCCAGCTATCATCTGAGCGGCAATTCTTTATCATTCAGTATATCAACGCCATTAAATCATTTTTCTCTATAATGAAACATTTCGTCATCGCCATAGACGGATATTCGTCGTGCGGCAAAAGCACCATGGCCAAAGAATTGGCTAAACAATTGGGATTCATTTACATAGACAGCGGCGCCATGTATCGTGCCGTGGCATTATTCGCCCTGCGACAAGGCTGGCTGCGCGATGGGATTTTAGACAAAGGAACTTTATGCGAACACCTGAACGAACTGCAAATTTCGTTCTGTCAAAGCGATAATGAAAGTAAAAGTCTGATTTGTTTGAATGGCGAAATAGTGGAAAAAGAAATCCGCGGATTAGAAGTTTCCAACGCCGTGAGCATCGTGGCGCAAGTGCCCGAGGTTCGCGAGAAGATGATTGATCTTCAACGACATATTGCAGCAAACGCACAAGTAGTGATGGACGGCCGCGATATTGGAACCGTGGTATTCCCCGATGCAGAGCTAAAAATTTTCGTCACAGCCGATGCCGCTGTCAGAGCGCAACGTCGTTACGACGAGCTTTTAGCCAAAGGTGAGAATGCTAGTTTGGAAGATATCCGCAAGAACATCGAAATGCGCGATCACATGGATTTAAATCGTCCTATCAGCCCCTTGCGACAAGCGGAAGACGCCTTGGTTTTGGACAACGGAAGCATGAGCATCGAAGAACAAAATGCCTGGTTGTTAGACAAATATCATCAGTTGATAAAATGAGAAACATCGAGATAGATCAGTTTTCCGGCTTCTGCTTCGGTGTAGTGAATGCCATTCGAAAAGTGGAAGATAAATTGCAGGAAAGCGATAGTTTTTATTGTTTGGGCGACATCGTTCACAACACCATCGAGGTGGAACGCCTGCGCAACAAAGGACTTAAAACCCTGACACACGAGGAAATGGCACAACTGCACAACACCAGCGTATTGTTCCGTGCCCACGGCGAACCGCCATCAACCTACGAACTGGCCAAACAGAATCACATCGAAGTGATCGATGCCACTTGTCCGGTGGTACTGAATTTGCAAAAACGCATCAAACGCATTTACGAAGAACGCAAAGACGAACAGATTCAACTGCTCATTTTCGGCAAATCGGGACACGCCGAAGTGAACGGCTTGGTGGGACAAACCAACAACACCGCCATCGTCATTGAGAAAAAGGAAGATTTGGACAAACTCGATTTCGGCAAAGCCATCGTAATGTTCTCGCAAACCACCAAATCGAAAGCGGCTTATATGGAATTGGTGGAAATGATACAAGCCCGCATAGAAAGACCCGAACTATTTGAGTATCACAATACTATCTGTCAACAATTCGGCAATCGCATGCCCAAGATCAAGGAATTTGCCTCGACGCACGATTGCATCATCTTTGTCAGCGACGCCAAAAGTTCCAACGGGAAGGCGCTGTTTAAAGCTTGCGAAGAAGTAAATCCCGCCTCGCACTTCGTATCCGGACCTCAAGACGTAGAAGCCGCCTGGATAGAAGGCAAGAACAACATCGGCATTTGCGGAGCCACCTCCACACCTGCCTGGCTGATGGAACAAGTGAAAGACAAAATCGCCCAACTATAATCGAGCGAGCCAGCGCTAATATTTTAGAGTTGATGGAAATAGACATCCAGCAAGTCTTGCGCAGCACGGAAAGCCGTCATTTCGCTGTTCATCACTTGCATTTGTTTGGATTCCATCAATTGCATAATGTGTTGATTATGATAGAAGTTATTGCGCAAAGCCTCTTCGATGGTTTCCTGCATCCAGTAACTATCCTGACGATGACGACGCGCTTGAAACACACCGTTTTCCTTGCACAACGCAATATGTCTCTGCACCATATCAATAACATCCTGCACGCCGGTTCCTGTCTTGGCCGAATAAGTTAGCACTTCGGGGCGCACACCGGCTTCGGGCATCGGAAACAACAACAGCGCATTACGATAATTGGCGGCCGCCAACTTGGCACGATTCAGGTTATCGCCATCGGCTTTGTTGATAGCAATACCGTCAGACATTTCCATAATACCACGCTTGATGCCTTGCAATTCGTCTCCGGCGCCGGCAATCTGAATAAGCAAGAAGAAATCCACCATGGAATGCACAGCCACTTCCGACTGACCAACGCCTACCGTTTCCACAAAAATAGTATCGTAACCAGCTGCTTCACAGAGTACTATCGATTCACGTGTTTTGCGGGCCACACCGCCCAAAGAACCAGCCGAGGGCGAAGGACGGATAAAGGCATTGTCTTGCACCGACAATTCTTCCATACGGGTTTTATCGCCCAAAATACTACCCTTACTGCGCTCGCTACTGGGGTCGATAGCCAAAACAGCCAACTTCTTACCTTGACGTATCAAGCTCATTCCCAGCGCTTCGATGGAGGTACTCTTTCCTGCTCCGGGCACACCGGTAATACCCCAACGCTCCGATTTTCCGGCATAAGGCAAACATCTTTCAATAATTTGGTCGGCAATTTCCTGATGCGCCGGCAAAGTACTTTCTACCAAGGTAACTGCCTGACTGAGCATCACTTTATCTCCTGCCAGAATACCATTTACATATTCGTCTACCGTATACTGATGACGACGAATTTTCTTGCGATAAGGGTTTACGATAGGCAAACGTTCAACACCTTCGTTGACGGTCAAGCCCTGATAATGAGGATCGTTTTCGATATGTTCTTGCATCATTCTACTATGGTTGCGCTCACTGTGATACGATGAAGCGGATGCACAGGATCGTTGGTAATAACATCGACATAATATTTCACAGAAGACCTCAACTTGGTGGCATCCAAGCGGAAAGTCAAATCGGCCGATTTGCCCACCGGAACAGCGTCTTTGGAGGCTTTCACTTGCAATTGCGCTGCCGGACAATCAATTTTGCGGATATACAGCGTTTCCGTACCCGTATTGGTCAGTTTAACAGAGAGTTCCGCCTGATTGCCTTTCTTCAGTTCGCCAAAATCGACAAGGGGAGCCGTATAGTTTGCCACCGCTTTCTTGCTCGCGTTTTTCTTCTTGGAGAAATCTTCCTTCAGATAGGCATTAATCCTAATTTTTCCACTGAACTTTTGCGAACCTTCCACCGTCACATAAAAGAAATCTTCGCGACGACCGTAATCCTTGATATCACTGGCCACATAATTAACAGTGATGATAGCTGTTTCATCGGCTTCGAGCACTGAATTGCTGACACTTACACGAATATGTTTGGGCACCGACTGGAAAGAAATCTTGACAGGCAAATCCTCGTTCTGATTGAACACAGGAATGGTTTCGGTACGTAGACTACCCAAAGTTACTTCACCCAGAAAAAGCTGATTGGAACGCAAACGCAATGGCCCGATTTCCTTGGGATACAAAGAAGCTGCCGTATTGTTACGACCTTCCACCGTGCCACGAATCGTCAGCGTATAAGTAGGTTGCGCTATCGCATTGCTATACACGGTAATGGTTTTGTTGAAATTGCCGGGACGACCTTCGGTATTGTAAGCCACCTTGATGATAGCTGAATCGCCGGGCGCGATAGGCACTTTGGGATACTCCGGAGTGGTGCAGCCGCAAGAAGCCGTTACACGACGGATGATAAGTGGCGCATCGCCGGTATTGGTCAGCACAAAATCGCCATAAACCTTACCTTCTTCGCGCACATTGCCATAGTTATACACATCGCTTTTGAAGCTGATTTCCTGCGCCATCAAGCACGAGCAAAACAGCAGCATCAAAGCACTACTCCAAAGTTTTTTCATTTCATTCTTTATTTTCTGACATAGCGAACGTAAGAAAAAGCATAAGGCTCAGCGTCCAAATGATCTTCTCTTTCCACTTCCTGCCAAATATTCAAATCAATTTCAGGGAAAAATACATCAGCTTCGAATTCATGGTGTATCCATGTGATGTACAATGTGTTGACATATTCCATTGCTTGACGGTAAACCATTGCGCCTCCCATAAAGAAAACCTTGTCGTCGTTCTTGCAAAGTTCCATGATTTCGGGGAATGAATGAGCCGTTTCGCAACCGGGAAAAGTTTTTTCTTCGGGAAACAACACGATGTTGCGACGATTGGGCAAAGCACCTTTGGGCAAAGAATAGAAGGTATTGCTACCCATCACCACCGTATGTCCGCTCGTAATTTCCTTGAAATGTTTCAAATCCTGCGGCAAATGACAAAGCAATTCGTTGTTCTTGCCAATGCCGTAATTCTTGGCAATAGCCACAATTGAAGCGATTTCCATGAGTTTAGAATTTTAATTGTTTAACGTAGTTGGTAAATTTTTCCGCATTATTGAGCTCGGCTTCTTTTTCTCCGGCAGATACCACTTTGGTTTTGTAATGTTTGCAAGGCTTAGAGATAAGCATCACTGCATTCTTGGTAACTTTCTTCTGTTCCAAAGTGCCGGGCTTATACACCATACCTCCACCAATGTTGATAGGATTTTTGCTCACATCGGCCGGATGACGACCCCAGGTAGCAATATGCGCTTCGTCGGTGAAGAGTTCTTTACCATCGTGGAAATTGACACCGGTAACGAACTGAACCTTACCGCCTTTCTTGCTGAAAGCTTCCACGATAGCTTCGCGCTGGCCATCAAGCATGGTAACACGAATAAGGATATCCACTTTCTTGTTCTTGTAAGGAATGCCTTTGGCCAACATTTCTGCCACAGCACCATTCTTGATTTTCTTCACACTGGCCGTACGACCTTCGGTAGCCGTCAGTTTAATCACTTCCTTGCCATCCCAAAGATTGTAACCGCCCAAACCCACGGTAGAACCTACTTTATATTCGTCGCAGCCATAACCTTGAGCCTGCATTTCGAGCGTGGGATACCAATGTGCCGTTGCCAATTCCAATTGAGGTTTCTGCTTAGAATATACATCGATAGAACCACTGTGGTTGAAGTAGATACGCAAAGCCATATAATCGTTTTCGACCGCCGGACCATGATGTCCCACCTTACGATACAAATCGCCTTCCGGACTGAAAATTTCACTCACCTGAACACTGTCAGAACGCCAGAAAAGGCTGATATCGGTTTGCGCGTTCATCGAGAACGCCATGATGGCCAACAAAGAGCCTACAATCATCTTTCTCATATCATTATGCTTTTAAAAGTTCTTTAATTGCTTGATTTACTTTATCAAAACCAAAATCTTCGTACACTTCCTGCATACGCTGACGTATTGCCTCGTTGCACAAATTGCCAATGCTACCTTCGTGTGTGTGATGCACTTGCTTGTCCGTACGGAATGCTCCGGCCTCGATTTCCAAGCCCACCTGACGATAAGCTTCGCGGAAAGGCACGCCGGCCAACACGCGCTTGTTCACTTCTTCAACACTGAAAAGATAGAGATATTTATCGTCGGCAAGAATATTTTCCTTCACTTGCAATTTCGACATCATGGCAGCCGTCATGTTCAGACAATCGATCAATTCGTCGAAAGAAGGCAGGAAGACTTCCTTGATAATCTGCAAATCGCGGAAATAACCCGAAGGCAAATTCTGGATAATGCTGGAAATCTGCTGCGGAATAGCCTGAATCTTATTGCATTTGGCGCGCGTCAGTTCGAAAACATCGGGATTCTTTTTGTGCGGCATGATGCTAGATCCCGTGGTAAATTCGGCCGGCAAACGAATAAAATCGAAATTCTGCGAATTGAACATACAAGCATCGAAAGCCAATTTGGAAACAGTTCCCGCCATAGCCGCCAAAGCAAAAGCCGTCAGACGTTCCATCTTGCCACGGCCCATCTGCGCATACACCACGTTATAGTTAAGACCCTCGAAACCAAGCAAATCGGTCGTCATCTGGCGATTCAGCGGGAAAGACGAGCCATAACCGGCGGCCGAGCCCAAAGGATTACGATTGCAGATTTTGTACACCGACTGCAGCAGCTGCATATCGTCCACCAAAGATTCCGCGTAAGCACCAAACCACAAGCCGAAAGACGATGGCATGGCAATCTGCAAATGCGTATAACCCGGCATCAATACCTCGCGATAACGCTCGCTTTGCTCGCTGAGCACCTGGAAAAGATGCATCGCCGCCTGCGCCACTTCTTCTATCTTGGCACGCATAAACAAACGCAAATCCACCAACACCTGATCGTTGCGCGAACGACCGCTGTGAATCTTCTTGCCCATATCACCCAAAGCGCGGGTCAGTTGCAATTCCACCTGAGAATGAACATCTTCCACGCCTGCCTCGATACAAAAATCGCCCGCTTTGATCTGGGCATGAATCTTGCGCAATTCATCCAAAAGTACAGGCAATTCTTCGCTCTCGATAAGACCGATACTTTCCAACATACGAATATGCGCCATCGAGCCAAGCACATCGTACTCAGCCAGATACATATCCATTTCCGTATCACGACCCACTGTAAAGCGTTCGATATCTTTATCAACAACCGTATTTTTCTGCCAAAGTTTATTCATCGTCTAAAATTCTATCAGTAAGGCAAATGTGCCAAAGTTTCGGCAATCTTGTCCATTCCTTCCTGCAAAGGTTTGGAAACCATAGCCTTCAACATAAAAGGAATATCAGCTCTAAGTGTCAGTTTGATATAGCAAGAGGCCTCGTCTTTTTCCTTGATCTGTATCCAAAGCGTAAAGGCAATGGGCGAAGCTTCCGAACTGATCTTGATGGTTTTGAAAGGCTCGCGATCGATAATACGCAACGCGATTTTTCCCACGCCCATCGCATTCACCTGAAAGCTACAAGAATCGGCATCGTACTGAAAATCCTGCACTTTATCGCTCGGTAAAAGCGGAGCCACCTGCGCAAGATTGTTCCAATCGGACAACTTGGCATAGACATCCTGCGCCGGAGCGTTAATATATTTTATCGGACTGACAAATTCGTTCATAATCAGATACCCCAGTTGGCGGGATCTTTACGCCATTCTTTCAAAGTTTCCACATCGGAAGCAGCAATATAGTTGGTTTCAACAGCAGCTTCCAGCACCGCATTGTAATTGCTCAAAGTGGTCAGAGTAACACCGGCTTCTTTGAATTGTTGTTCGGCCAAGGGGAAACCATAAGTAAAGTTGGCCACCATACCCAAAACTTCGCAACCTGCTTGACGCAAAGCATCTACAGCCTTCAAACTACTCATACCGGTAGAGATCAAGTCTTCAATAACCACCACTTTTTCACCGGCTTTCAATTCTCCTTCAATTTGGTTGCCCATACCATGATCCTTGGGCTTGGGACGAACATAAGCAAAAGGCATCGACAATTCTTCGGCCACCATGGCACCTTGCGCAATGGCACCGGTAGCCACACCGGCAATAGCCGTTGCTTCGGGATAAAGTTCGCGCACCAAACGAGCCAATTCAATCTTGATGAGGTTACGCACGAAAGGATAAGCCAAGGTTTTACGGTTGTCGCAATAAATGGGCGATTTCCATCCGCTGGCCCAAGTGAAAGGATTTTCGGGTTGCAATTTTACAGCCTTGATTGCCAGCAACTTTTCGGCAATCATTTTTTCTACAGTTTTCATATTTCTACTAGTTTGATTTGACATTTTTTATAGAGGTGCAAAAATAACAATTCTTTTTGCGATATCAAGCCAAAGCCAAAGCAAAAAAACTCAGTTTTGCAGGATTCGCTCGCCAAAGTTCACGACCGCAAGCACTCAGACTCGCTCCGGTAGTCAAAACATCGTCCACCAAAAGCACATGCTTGCCACTCAAATTAGCTTCAGGAAGTAGCGCAAACACCTCATTCACACTCTCTTGTCGTTGCCAACGATTTTTTCGCGTCTGCGTATCGGTAGCCTTGACACGCCGTACAATATTTTCATCTACCGGCAAAGCACTGAGCGAAGACAAGGCCTGCGCAATACAAGCAGCCTGGTTGTAACCTCTCATTTTCAATTTCTTATCGTGCAAAGGCAATGGCACAATAACATCTATATCATCGAAAAAAGATTGTTGATACAAAGGCCGCGCCGCCACTTTGGCCAAATAATAAGCCAAGTCTTTGTTTCCCTGATATTTAAAAGATTCGAACAAAGTTTGCACACTCGATTCTTTCTGATAACGCAAAGCCGCCACCGCCTTGTCAAAAGGCAAACGTCCGGCCAATCGTGCCACCGCCTCATTTTCACGAAAAGAAGCATATGATAAATGGGGCAAATGATACAGACAGGACAGGCAGATATGTGTTTCTGTTTCCAAAAGCGGTCGTCCGCACACCAAGCAACAAGGCGGATACCAAAGGTCTAAAAATCGTCTGAAAAGTTGATACATTGTCGGATGTGTTCTGGCTCAAAGCCGCGTCCATAAGCGAATCTGAGCAATTTCATGGTATATTCGTAATCGTTTTTCGCGGTAATTTTCTTTTGTTTTTCCTGCAGCAAATGCCTCAGCAGCTGCATATATTCTTCATGAGGAATTTCTTCCAAGGCATTTTGAATATTTTGATCACTTATTCGCTTCATTCTCAGCGCTTGAGCTATTTTCAAACGTCCCCAATGCGCAAAGCGAAACTGATCCATGGCATAAGAGCGAGCGTAGCGAGCTTCGTCCAGATATTTCTCTTGCTCCAAATAAGCTATAAGTCGCTGTGTTTCAGCCGACGACAATTCATACTTATCCAGTTTGGCCAAGACATCGGCAGCACAATGTTCCGACTTGGAACAATAAGCGGCCGCCCAAGACAATGCATCGTTATACGCACTCATAGACAAACTTTTATCATTCTGTCGCGTCCCGATAAATCTTGACGCAAAACACATTCTCTATAACCAGCCCTACGGAAAACATCGAGCGTTGCTTCGCCGAACAACTCATTGATTTCCACATACAAACAGCCATTTTCCCTCAAAGCACGACGACCCAACTGCGCCAAAGCCTCGTAATATTTCAGGGCATCATCGTCGGGAACAAAGAGCGCCAAATGCGATTCGTGCGACAGAACATTTTCTTGCATATCAGCCGCTTGACTCTGACAAACATAAGGCGGATTACTTACAATAATATCGTATTTTTTCGGCAAATCGAGCGTAAGCGCCTCAAATAAATCCTGATGATGAACATCGACACAAGCGCCCAAAGCGGCAGCATTTTCAGCACTGAGCGACAAAGCCTGCGGCAGAATATCCCAAGCTTCCACCTGCAAACTTGTATGCAAAGCCAAAGACACTGCTATACAGCCACTTCCAGTTCCAACATCCAAAAGAAAACCCCTACAACCGGCTTGCTCTTTAACTATCCAATCGACCAGTTCTTCGGTTTCGGGACGCGGAATAAGCACCGGCGGACGCGTCTTGAAAATTGCGCCATAAAACTCACATTCCCCCAAGATATATTGCAAAGGTTCGCCCTGCGACAATCGCACCAAAGCGCCCTGCAGAGACTTGCGCTGTTCTTCGGAAATATTTATATCTTTGCCGGCGTAAAAATCGCTGGAGGAACAGTGGCAGAAATGCTGCAGCAAACACTTCGACAAAGCCCTGATTTCGCGGCTGTCGTAGCGTGATTGCAAACTTTCCTGAGCAAGAGATAATATCGTTTTCATATCGCCGATTTTAGAGTACAAACATAATGCTTCAAGCCCCGATTTCCAAGTCTGAAGAAGACAAAATTTTCATGCAGCGTTGCCTTCAACTGGCCTATCATGCTGTGGATACTGCCGCCCCCAATCCTATGGTGGGAGCCGTGGTGGTGCATCAAGGAAAAATTATCGGAGAAGGCTGGCATCGCAAGGCCGGACAGCCTCACGCGGAGCCCAATGCCATCAGAAGCGTCAAAAACCAATCATTACTCAAAGAATCAACACTTTACGTCAGTCTGGAACCTTGCTCGCATTATGGCAAGACACCACCTTGCGCCGACCTTATCATCGAGAAAGGAATCCCGCGTGTGGTCATTGGCTGCGAAGACCCATTCCCTGAGGTTAGCGGTAGAGGCATTCGAAAATTGCAAGAAGCTGGTATCGAAGTAGTTGTCGGCGTAGAGCGAGAAGCGTGTCTTCAACTGAACAGAGCCTTCATCACCTACCATCTACAGCATCGTCCGTACATCACTTTGAAGTGGGCTCAGACGGCCGACAGCAAGATAGACCGCATCCGCGAACCGCAAGAAAGCGCCTTGCAAATTTCCGACCATTACACCGCCATGATGGTACACAAACTACGCCACGAAAGCGATGCTATTCTGGTGGGCCGAAACACCGTCTACATGGACAATCCATCTTTATCCATACGTCATTGGCCATCGGAAAACAAGCCTCTTCGCATCCTTTTCGACCGCAACAATCAACTTTCTGCCCAAGCCAAGATTTTCGACGGCAGTCAGGCTTCGCTGATTTTCACAGAACAAGCCTCGAAACAGGAAGAAAACAACGAATGGATACAGGCTTACACCTGGCCCGAAATCATGGAAATTTTGTACCGAAAAGGCATTCAAAGGCTTTTGGTGGAAGGCGGCAGAAAAATCCATCAATCTCTGATAGACAGCAACTTGTGGGACGAGATTCAAATAGAGACCGCGCCATTCGAGATAGGCGATGGCATCGATGCTCCTCAACTGCATTTGACTGAGAAAAAAGACGATTTCATCATCGTCCAAAAACAGGCCGGAAGTTCCGATAGACAGATATGCCACATCGTCCGCAAAATTTATAAGTAGATACATACCTAATATAAAAAAATTCACTATCTTTGCGCCTTATTATGCAAAAATCGCACACACCATCAAAAACCAAAAGATAGATGAATCAGTTTTATACAGTGACAAAGAGTATCGTTATCATATTGAGCCTTTGTATTTTATCCATTTTTTACAGCGCTTGTAACAAAAGTCGCGACAACGATTACAACCCGGCCGAAGTGAGCCATTTCGGATTCGACTCTTTCCCGAAATTCAAAGAATACGCTTTTTACATCGACAACTTCGGTAATCAGATCTACAACAAGGATTCATTTCCTTTTCAGTCGGATGTAGATTCGTTATTCCCCTCGATTACAACACTTTCCACCAACGACAAAATCACCATCGACGGAGAAGCCTGGAAAGACAAAGGTATCCGCGATTGGAGCACGGGCGGTCCTTTCGAGTTGGTAAACCATTCAGAAGACGGCACTTACACTAAAACTTACCAAGTGTATGTAAACATCCATCAAGTGGATCCCGATTCGATGCGTTCCAAAGAAATTGCAGGACAATATCCCGCCTACGAAGGTCAGCAAAAATTGCTGCAAGTAGGTGATTATCTGCATTGTTTCTATATCAACAGTCAGGACAACAGCTTGGTTCATTATCAATCGGGCGATGCCATGCAATGGTCGGCAGCCGCCGCAGCCAAGGGTTTGGAAGGCGAGATTCTTGTTGCTTCACTTTGCGCTTATCAGGATAGTTTCTATGTTATCAACAAAAGCGGCGCGATGTTTGCCAGCAGCGATTTCATTCAATGGAACAAAAGCAGTCTAGCTTACAAAGTAATCGATCTTCACGGAGAATTACGCGGCAGAAAACATTTGAGCAACAATGCCCTGATTGGTATCGTGGAAGCCAGCGACGGCACTTGGCATTTTGCCCGCTACGAACAATCCTGGACACTGGGCGACGTGGTTCCCGCCGATTTCCCCATCAGTGAATACGCTTCCGTACAGAGTACCACCGTTACCGATGTAGATTTTATCGTCATCACCACCGGCCTGACACGCGACAGCGCTTACGCTCAAAGCACTTGGTCGAGCATGGATGGTTTGTATTGGGCGCGCATCTCCAACAACGAAAGCAACGATTTACTCTTGCGCGGCGCTTGCATGTTTTATTACGACAGCAACTTGTATTTGTTGGGCGGAGCCAACGAGAATGGTGCGTACAAAGAACTGTATATCTCTGAAAACCACGGCATCAACTGGGAATTGGCCGAAAGCCGCAAGCAATTGAAAGCCATCACAACTCCGTTGACCAACGCACAGATTATCAGCGACGAAAACTACATCTATGTATTCGGCGGCAACGAAGGAAGCGACAAGAAAATCTGGCAAGCCTGGTTGAACCGCATGTTGTTTGAACAAAAATAATTTCGCAAAAGTTATTCCGCATGAAATCTTTCGTTGTGTTTTTCGTCATTCTGTTATCCGGAGCTTACGGCGCGCTGCAAGCTCAGGGTTATCGTGCAGAATTGGGAGCCATGGGCGGACTTTCCTCCTATATGGGCGATGCCAACGCGAAGTTCATGCACAATAGCGAGCCGGCTTTATCTTTAGTGGGTCGTTATCATCTGAACCAACGTTTTTCACTCAAAGCCGATTTAGGCTACGCGGCCATTTCGGGCAACACCATCGGTCGCAGCGAACTTTATCCTAATGGCAAGGAAATCAGCTTCCACAACAATCTTTTGGACGCCACTTGCCAAATGGAATTCAATTTTTACGAATACGGCGCTCCCGACTACAAACCCGGTTCGAGCAGAATATCGCCCTACGTGACAGCCGGCATCGGCATGCTGCTTTTCGAAAAAGGCGAACAATGGAAAACAACGGCCTGCATGCCCATCGGCATCGGCATCAAATACAAAACGCCCTTCCGCGTGAACATCGGATTGGAACTGTCTTACCGCATGAGTTTCAGCGACCAGCTCGACAACGAAGCATCTTCGGCAGATTTCCAGTTGGATACTCCTTGGATGGGACAAAGCGCGTGGAACAAGAACAACGACCACTTCGCCGAATTGAAATGTTTTATCACTTACGACCTATGGTACATAGGTTCAAATTGTTATAAAGAATGAAAACCTTTAAGGATCAGATAGACCAAGCGCGTTTGCCGCGTCACATCGCCATCGTGATGGACGGTAACGGACGTTGGGCCAAGGCTCAGGGTAAGGAACGTGTTTTCGGACACATCGAAGGTGTTGCCAGTGTCAGAACCATCGTGGAAGCAGCCCGCAGCATCGGGGTTTCTTATTTGACGCTCTATACTTTTTCTACCGAGAACTTCAATCGTCCGCAAGCCGAAGTGAGCGCTTTGATGGATTTATTCATCGACGCCATCAACCGCGAAACCGACGACCTCATCAAGAACGACGTGAAAGGACTGATTATCGGCGATTTGGATAGATTATCGCCCTCGGTAAGAGCCAAAGCCGACGAATTCATGCAACGCACAGCTCATTGTCAATCGCTTACTTTGGTGTTGGCCATCAGCTATTCTTCTCGTTGGGAAATCTGTCAGGCAGCCAAGCTTATCGCTCGCGATGTGAAAGCCGGCAAGATAGACGAAAACGCCATCGACGAAAAGTTGTTCAGTTCTTATCTGACCACCGCCCAAATTCCCGATCCCGATTTGATGATCAGAACCGGCGGCGAATACCGTATCAGCAACTATCTGCTCTGGCAAGCTGCTTATTCGGAATTGTATTTCTGCCAGACACCATGGCCCGCTTTCAAGGAAGAGGCCTTTTACGAAGCTATCGTCGATTTCCAATCGAGAGAAAGACGTTTCGGTAAAACCAGTGAACAAATTCAACATGATGCACAATAAGATAATACCATTCTGCCTGAAGACCTTATGTCTATGGATGCTGTCGGCCTGCACACTTGTTGCATGGGCGCAAGACAGCCCTCAAATCTACTATTCATCGCCCAGAGAATACAAGATTGCCGATATCGCCGTAGAAGGCATCGACAACTACGAAGACTATGTATTGATTGGTATTTCCGGCTTGTCGGTGGGACAAACCATTGCGGTGCCCGGTACGGACATCACCGATGCCATCAAACGTTTCTGGCGTCATGGATTGTTTTCCGATGTGCAGATTTTGGCCGACAAAACCGAAGGCAATAATATCTGGTTGCGCATCAAGCTTAGTCCTCGTCCCAGAATTTCGGCTGTCAACTACAACGGCATGAAGAAATCGGAACGCGAAGATTTGGAAACTCGTCTCAACATGGTGGTAGGCAATCAGATTACGCCCAACATCATCCAACGCGCCGAAACGCTCATCAAGAAATACTACGACGACAAAGGCTTCAAGAACGCCGAAGTTTCTGTTATTCAACGCGATGACATCACCAAAGACAATCAGGTGATAGTAGACATCAACGTGGACAAGCACGACAAAATCAAGGTGAACGACCTGATTATCGAAGGCAACCATGCTTTCACCGACAGCCGCATCGACTGGGTAATGAAGAAAACCAACCGTCGTGGCAAGGTGCTCAACTTCTTCCGTTCGAAGAAATACATCGACAAAGATTTCACCAACGACAAGTACACGCTTATCGACAAATATAACGAATTCGGTTATCGCGACGCTATCATTTTGGAAGACTCTGTTTACGCCTACGACGACAAGAGCGTCAACGTGTACATGAAAATAGACGAAGGTCGCCAATATTTTATCCGCGACATTTCTTGGGTGGGCAACACGCTCTACTCCAGCGATTTCCTGGACGAAGTACTGCAAATTAAAAAAGGCGATGTCTACAACCAAAAGCGCATCAACAAGCGACTGAAAGAAGACGAATACGATGCCATCCAGACGCTTTACATGGACAATGGTTATCTATTCTACCAAATCAATCCGGTGGAAGTGCGCGTAGATGGCGACTCTATCGATTTGGAAATGCGTATGTTCGAAGGCGATCCTGCCACCATTTCTCGCATCGAAATCAGCGGTAACGATCGTTTGTACGAACATGTCATCCGCCGAGAATTATACATCAAACCCGGACAGTTGTTCAATATGTCGGCGCTGCGTCGTTCGGCTCGTGAAATTGCCCAGACAGGACACTTCAACCCTGAAACCATGGGTATCAACCCGATTCCCAATTACGAAGACGGAACGGTGGATATCGATTTGAGCTTGGAAACCAAGGCCAACGACCAGGTGGAATTTTCTTTGGGTTATGGTACAACGGGTATCATCGGTTCGGTGAGCTTGAAATTTACCAACTTCTCTTTGCGCAATCTGCTCAACTTGGGCACTTACAAGATTTTGCCACAGGGCGATGGCCAAACCTTAAGCCTGACGGGCCGCACCAATGGACGTTATTATCAATCATATAGCTTCTCGTTCACCGAACCTTGGTTGGGCGGCAAGCGACCCAATGCTTTCTCGTTGGGTGCTTTCTTCTCTTACCAAACCGGTGTGAGCGACCGTTACTACAAGAATTATTACCAGAACATGGCCAACTACTACAACAATTATTATGGTGGTTATGGATATGGCTATGGCGGCGGTTACGGATATGGCTATGGTTACGACGACGGAAGCTATTACGAAATGGAATCAGACCCCAACAAATCCATCAAGCTTTGGGGCGTTTCGGCCGGTATCGCCCAGCGACTCACTTGGCCCGACGACTATTTCCAATTGTATACCGAATTGGCCTTCCAACAGTACAACATGCACGACTGGGCCTATTTCGTTATCAACAATGGTTTGAGCAACGACTTCCACTTGGGTATCACGCTGAGTCGTAATTCTATTGATAATCCCTTGTTTACGCGTAGCGGTTCTACCTTCACGCTGTCGGCAAGTTTGGCTCCGCCCTACTCTTTGTTCGACGGATTGGACGACAAGGATTATGCCAAGATGACCAACGAAGAATTGATGCTTTGGCAAGAAAATTACAAGATTACTTTCAAATCCAAAACTTTTACCCCAATTTCGCCCGACAAGAAATTGGTCTTGGCAACCCGCTTCGACTTGGGATTGTTGGGTTCGTATAACAAACGCAAGCTGACGCCTTTCGGAGCTTATTACATGGGTGGTGACGGTATGACCGGTTATTCCAGCGCCTACGCTTACGACGTGATTGCCTTGAGAGGTTATGGAAATGGTTCACTCGGTGTAGGTTATCTCTATGAACGTATCGGCATGGAATTGCGTTATCCGTTGCTCTTGGAAGGAAGCACCACCATTTGGGCCTCAGCCTTCTTGGAAGCCGGTAATCTTTGGAGCGACGTGAAGAAGTTCTCGCCCTTCGAGTTGAAGCGTTCTGCCGGTGCCGGTATCCGTATCTTCTTGCCAATGATTGGTTTGATGGGTATCGACTGGGCTTATGGTTTCGATTCGGTAGATGGTACGGGCAAGGCCAATGGTGGAGAATTCCACTTTGTTTTGGGACAAGAATTCTGATAACTTTAACCTTTAAATATCAAACATTATGAAAAAGTTAGTTGTAAGTGCCATGATTGCCTTGATGGCTATGGGCAGCAGTTTTGCACAGAAGTATGCTTTGATCGATATGGAATACATCTTTTCTCGTATTCCTAGTTACGAAATGGCCAACGAGCAGTTGAACCAAATCTCCAAGAAATGGCAAGCCGAAGTGGACGCTTTAGCCAAAGAAGCCAAAGAAATGTACGCCAAATATCAATCGGAAATGGTTTACCTGTCGGCAGAAATGAAGAAAACCAAAGAGAATGAAATCTTGGCCAAGGAAAAGGAAGTTTCCGACCTCAATCGCAAGTATTTCGGTTCGGAAGGAGAACTTTACAAGAAAAGAGAAAGTCTGTTGGCGCCTATTCAAGACGAAGTATATAATGCGGTGAAGACTCTGGCCGAAGAAAAAGGTTATGTGCTGATTCTCGATCGTGCTTCGGGCGTAAATATCGTCTTTGCTTCGCCCACCATCGATGTAAGCGAAGATGTTCTTAAAAAAATGGGATATTAAATTTTAACTACATATTGACATGAAAAAATTTTTAGTAATGATGCTGTGCATCTTGCCCATGATGGCTTTTGCACAAGAGTTCGGTATTTTCAACAGAAATGAAATCTTCCAGGCTATGCCTGAAACCCAGGAAGCTATCAAGAAAATGGACCAATTGGCCAAAACGCTCGAAGACGAATTGTTGGTAATGCGTACCGAATACCAAAAGAAAGGTTCTGAATTTATCGCTCAAAAAGATAGTCTGCCCGAAAGCATCCGTGCTCGTCGTATGGCTGAAATTCAGGATTTGGAACAACGTATTCAGGAATTCTATCAAGACGTTCAAACCCAATTGCAACAGAGAGAACAAGAATTGTTGGCTCCTATCAGCGACAAGTTGATGAAAGCTGTTGAAAGCGTGGGCGAAGAACAAGGCTTGGTATACATCTTCGACATTTCTACTCCCAGCGCCTTGATGTATTACTCTAAGTCTAAATGCAAGGATGTCACCAATGCCATCCGTACTAAATTAGGTATCAGATAATTTTCCCTTATGGGTCCGATAGGTGTTTTCGATTCCGGCTACGGTGGACTGACCATTTTGGAAGCATTCCAGAAAAGTCTGCCCCAATACGACTATCTCTATTTAGGAGACAACGCCCGAACACCTTACGGAAGCCGCTCATTCAGAGTGGTATACGAATATACTTTGGAGGCAGTCCGCTACTTATTCAGTAGGGGCTGCCCCTTGGTTATTTTAGCCTGTAACACCGCCTCGGCCAAAGCCTTGCGCAGCATTCAACAACTCGATCTTCCCCAAATGGATCCGCAGCGCAGGGTGCTCGGCATTTTACGCCCAACTGTGGAAGCCTTGGATAAAATTACTCGTAGCCGTCATGTGGGGCTTTTGGGCACGGAAGGCACAGTGCAATCGGGCTCTTATCCCATCGAAATAAACAAGCTTTATCCTGATATCCAAGTGGTTTCGAAGGCTTGTCCCATGTGGGTACCACTGGTGGAATGCGGCGAACATCACTCCAAGGGTGCCGACTATTTTGTGCAGAAGTACTTGGACGAACTTTTTGCCGTCGATCCGAAAATTGACAGTTTGATTTTGGGCTGCACGCATTATCCGCTGCTCATCGACAGCATTCGCAAATTTGTTCCCGAAAAAGTTCAGATTATTACACAAGGTGATTTAGTGGCCGAAAGTCTGAAAGATTACCTGCAACGACATCCCGAGATGGATGAACGATGCAGCAAAAATGGTGTAACACAATATCTTACCACCGAAGCTTCCAAGAAATTCGAAGACATGGCTTGCGTGTTCAGCCATGGAAAAATCAGCGTTTCACAAGTGAAACTGTAAGAACACGCAACAGACTAAAATCCTCTTTGACGCATGGCTTCAAAAGCCAAAACCGCCGTCGAAACAGACACATTCAAAGAATCTATCAAACCGCGCATGGGAATCTTGATGCGCGCATCGGCATGATCGAGCCAAAACTGACTGAGGCCGTCGGCTTCGGTACCCATAACGATGGCCGATGGCGTGGTATAATCGTTCAGATGATACCAGTTGGAAGCCTGTAATTCAGCCGCATAAGTTTTAATATTTCTCGCCTTCATCCAAACAAGCGCTTCTTGCGAAGTAGCCACTGCCACGGGCACAGAAAACAAACAACCTATACTGGAACGCACCACATTGGGATTGTACAAATCGGTGTGCGGATCGCAAACAATCACAGCATCGGCTTCGGCGGCATCGGCCGTACGCAAAATGGCACCCAGATTGCCAGGTTTTTCCACTGCTTCAAGTACAATAAGGAAAGGATTATCAGAGAGTTGCAAAGCATCCAGTTCGTGCGATTTGGGTCGCAGCAAAGCCAAGATACCATCGGAGGCCTCACGATAAGCGATTTTCTGAAAAACTTCGGGCGTCAAAGCGGTCTGCAAACTCGGTTTAATCCGCTCGAGCAAATTGGGATAATCGCTCTTGGCAAAGAATTCGGGACAGACATAAACGGCCTGCGGCTGATAGCCGTTTGACATGGCGATAGACAACTCGCGAGCGCCTTCCACCACTACCAATTGCTGCTGACGACGTTCTTTAGCCTTGGTTTGCAACTTAACCAGATTCTTGATTTTCGGATTCTGTAAACTACTGATAATTTCCATTGGAGGGAGTCTTAGTGCATTTCCTTAATCGGAGCACAAAAGTACAGATTAAATTTATTATCTTTGCAAGTTTTTAGTTTGATTATAAAACAAATACCATCATAATGAAACAATTTAAACTGTACAACAACATTTTTGGATGGGTAGCCTTTGCTATTGCAGCCATTACCTATCTAATGACCATCGAACCGACAGCCAGTTTCTGGGACTGCGGTGAGTTTATTGCAGCCGCCTTCAAACTCGATGTCGGACACCCGCCAGGCGCACCTTTCTTCATGCTCACCGGACGCATGTTTGCACATTTTGCCTCGAGCCCCGAAATGGTAGCCATGTGCATCAACGCCATGTCGGCCATTTTCAGCGCCTTGACTATTCTTTTCCTATTCTGGACCATCACTCATTTGGCCCGCAAGATTGTTTTCAAGAACGAAGACCAACCCAGCTTGGCTGAAATTATCACCGTGTTGGGCGCAGGTATGGTAGGCGCTTTGGCTTACACCTTCAGCGATACTTTCTGGTTTTCGGCTGTGGAAGGCGAAGTTTACGCTTATTCGTCCTTATTTACCGCCGTGGTTTTCTGGGCCATCCTTAAATGGGAAGATTGCGCCGACGAGCCTTTGGCCGAACGTTGGATCATCTTCATCGCTTATCTGATGGGACTTTCTATCGGCGTACACTTGCTCAACTTGCTGTGTATTCCCGCTTTGGTATTGGTTTTCTACTACAAGAAATACGAAGAACCCAACTTGAAAGGCACTTTGCTGGCGCTGCTGATTTCGTTCGTGCTGGTAGCCGTGGTGCTTTACGGCATCGTTCCCGGATTCGTGAACATGGCCGGTTGGTTCGATTTGTTGTTTGTAAATGTGTTGGGTTGCAGCTTCAACACGGGCGCTGTTGTTTACATTCTGTTGATGATAGCCGCCATCGTTTGGGGATTGTGGGAAAGCTACAAAGGCAAAAGTGAACTGCGCTCACGTATCGCCTTCTGCGTAAATATGATTTTCGTGGGCATTCCTTTTGTCGGCTACAAGGCTTGGTTGTGGATCGTGCTGATTGCCGCCATCGTTGTGTTCGCTTTCAAATGGAAAAAACTCAGCGGCAGCCTCATCAACACCATTTTGCTTTCGTTGATGGTGATGCTGATTGGTTATTTCTCTTACGGACTTACCGTTATCCGCTCTTCGGCACAGCCGCCTATGGACCAAAACTCGCCCGACAACATGTTCTCGTTGGAACGCTATCTGAACCGCGAACAATATGGCGAAACGCCGCTGCTCTACGGCCAGACTTTTGTTTCTGAAGTAAAATGGAAACGCAGCGGCAACAACTGCATCCCCGTTTACGAAAAACGCGGAGCTGTTTGGAACAAGAAAGCCAAAAACTCGCCCGACGAGAAAGATCGTTACGAAATTACCGGCTACAACGAACGCCCGGTGATGGCCGACGAACTGAACATGTTCTTCCCGCGTATGCACAGCGGTCGCGAAGATCACATTGCCGCTTATAAGGCATGGAGCAATTTCCAAGGCAAAAAAGTTACTTACGACAAATGCGGACAGAAAGAAACGGTGATGAAACCCACCATGGTGGAAAACCTTCGCTTCTTCTTCTCGTATCAGGTGAATTATATGTACTGGCGTTATTTCATGTGGAACTTCGCCGGACGTCAGAACGATATTCAAGGCACCATGGGCGAATTGCACGCCGGCAACTGGATTACCGGTATCAAATTCATCGACAGAATGTTGGTGGGAGACATGGACGAAATGCCCGACGAATTGAAACAAAACAAAGGCTACAACCGCTATTACATGCTTCCCTTGATACTTGGCTTGCTGGGTATTTTGGCACAAGCTTACGGCGGCAAGAAAGGCGTTCAAGGATTCTGGATTACCTTCTTCTTGTTCTTCATGACAGGTTTGGCCATTGTGCTTTATCTGAACCAAACGCCCAATCAGCCCCGTGAACGCGATTATGCTTATGCCGGTTCGTTCTATGCATTCTGTATTTGGATAGGATTGGCCATTCCCGCCTTGGTACGTTTAGTGGAAAAAATCATGCCCAAGACCGTAGCCGCCATTTTGGTTAGCGTTCTTTGCTTGGGCGTTCCTACGCTGATGGCTTGCGAAAACTGGGACGACCACGACCGCAGCGGACGCTACACTTGCCGCGACTTTGCTTACAACTATTTGGTTGGTTGCGAAGAAGATGCCATCATCTTTACCAATGGTGACAACGATACTTTCCCGCTTTGGTACATTCAAGAAGTGGAAGGTGTTCGCACCGACGTTCGCGTCTGCAATATGTCTTACCTGCAAACAGACTGGTACTACAGCCAGATGTTGCGTCCTTACTACGAATCGGAAGCCTTCCCGGTGGATTGGACCGAGCCCATGTACAAGAACGGCAAACGCGATGTGGCACGCATCATTCCGCGTCGTCAGGATTCCATTTCCTTGCAGCAGGCCATGTCGTGGTTGGAAAGCGACAAGGAATTCACCAAGCGCATCCAAGGCTATCAGGAAGATATCGACTACATCCCGGCCAATCGTCTGTATCTCAACATCGACAAACAACAAGTACTGGACAACAAGTACGTGGACGAAAAATACGCCAACAGAATCGTTGAAAAGATGGACTTCAACTTCAACGGAAAATCTTACTTGGGCAAACACGAACTGATGCTGCTCAAGCTCATCGAAGAAGGCGAATGGAAGCGTCCGCTCTACTTTGCTGTAACGGTCGATCCCGCGCTGATGCGAAGCTATCAACGTTATTTCATTCACGAAGGTCTGGTATACAAAATCGCACCCGTAAATCGTTGCGTAGATACCGACAAGATGTACGACAATCTTTGCAACAACTTCCGTTGGGGTAACATCCAGGATTCTACCGTTTATTTGGACGAAAACAACCTGAGAATGTGTCGCACGCAGCGTCAGATGTTCGGTACTTTGATTAAGGCACTCTGTCAGGAAGGCAAGTTTGAAAAGGCCGAAGCCGCCATTGCCCGTTGCGAAGAAATCTTCCCCAAAGACTTGTTCCCCGTGAACTTCGTCGATGCCGGATTGTCCGGTTATCAGGAAATCATCGAAGCCTATTATATGATGGGTAAAACGCAGGAAGCCAGAGCTTTGATTGCCGAAGCCTTCAGCACCAGCGAAGATTGTCTCAACTGGGTATTCAGTCAAAGAGAAGGCTTGTGGGCATCAGGTTTGCGTCTGGCCAACAATCAGTTGTATGTGATGCAAGATTTGTTGAGCAACATGGGCAGCAAAGATCCTGAACTCATCAAGATTTACGGCGACATGTTCCAGCAATACGCACGTCTGTATCAATCTATCAGATAATTATGTTTATCGAACAAATTCCTGTGTGGTTGCGCTTTATCAAAGGCATCAAATGGCGTTTTTCGCACAAGAAGAAAACGATATATCTCACTTTCGACGACGGCCCGATACCCGAGATTACGCCTTGGGTATTGGACCTCCTCGACAAGTACCACATCAAGGCAACATTCTTTTGCGTGGGCGAGAATGTGAGCAAACATCCGCAGTTGTATCAGGAAATTTTGCGCCGCGGACATCAGACAGGCAATCATACTTACAAGCATATCAAGGCTTTATGTACGCCCAACGAGGAATATTTTGCCAATGTAGAAAAAGCCGCCTCGCTCATTCACAGCAAGTTGTTTCGTCCGCCGCATGGCTTGATGCGATATTCACAGATAAAAGAATTGCGCAAGCATTATCGTATCATCTTGTGGGATGTAGTGCCGCGCGATTACAATCGCAAGTTGTCGCCCGAAAAAGTATTGCAAAAAGCTTGTCGCTATACGCGCAACGGCAGCATCATCGTTTTTCACGATTCGATCAAGGCCGAGAAGAACATGACTTATGCCTTGCCGAAATACATTGAATACTGTTTATCAAAAGGTTATCAATTCGAATTGTTGTAAATTATGGCTCTTCTGCATATCATCACGCCCGTCAAGGATTCCATTGATAGTACGCGACAAACCATTGCCGCAGTGAGTGGGTCGACCTTGGACATTCCTTACAGCTATCGTATTTTCAACGATTACAGCAGCGAGGAAAACACCGCCATTCTGCAGCAACTTTCGCAAGAATATGCTTTCGATTTGGTGAATCTAAAAGAGCTCACCGATCATCCTTCGCCCAATTATCGCCTGACTTTGCAACTTTCGCAAGAACGCGCTTTGGCGGAAGAAGCTTATTTGCTGCTGATTGAATCGGATGTGGTGGTAAAGCATGACACTTTGCAGAAAATGTATCAATGCGCACAATCGCAAGAAAAAGCCGGCATGGTGGCCGCCGTCACCGTGGACGAAAAGGGCGACATCAACTTTCCTTATCTTTACGCGCAGAAATGGTCGCGCCGCACGCACAAAACCAACAAACGTCTGAGTTTCTGCTGCACTTTGCTGACGCCCGCGTTTCTGAAAGCCATCGATTTCCACGAATTGGATCCGGAGAAAAATTGGTACGATGTGTTTATTTCGCATCAATCTTGCGCGCTTGGCTTCGACAATTTCCTGATGTGCGACAACACCGTTTTGCATAAACCGCACGGCAGCCGTCCTTGGAAACAGTTGAAATACACGCATCCGCTTAAATATTATTGGTTGAAATTTACCAAAGGGCTCGATAAAATCTAAGACATGGCAAGCGAATCTACCTTTGTATCTGTCGTAGTGCCCATCTATAATATGCAGCGCTACCTAGCCGAAACCATCACTTCCATCCTGGCTTCGCATTACGATGCCTTCGAAGTAATCCTCATGGACGATGGTTCGCAAGACGATTCTTTGGCCATCGCCCGCGAATTTGCCCAAAAAGATTCGCGCATCAAGGTATTTTCGCAAAGCAATGCCGGTGCTTCTGCCGCACGCAATCACGCCATTCGTCTGGCACAAGGTCCTTATATTCTGCCAGTTGATGCCGACAACAATATCACGCCCGATTATATCCGCGAAGCGGCCGCTTATTTAGATGCGCATCCCGAAGTAAAAGTGGTGAGCTGTCAGGTGGACTATTGCGGCGACAAATCGGGCCCGATGCATTTTGTGCCTTTCAGCCTGCCGATGCTGGCGCGCAAGAACATGATAGACAATTGCGCCATGTATCGCAAGCAAGATTGGGAAGCTTGCGGTGGCTATACCGAACACATCAAAGGAAGAGAAGATTGGGCTTTCTGGATTGCCATGTTCAAAAGGGGCGGCGAGTTTCATCGTCTGCCAATGCTGGGATTTCATTACCGCGTGCATGCCAATTCCAAACGCAAAGCTACACAAAAACGCAAACATCAACTTATCGAAGAACTGAACGAATTGCATCCCGAATTTTACGAAGCCATGCTGCTGGGACCTTTGCATTATCATCGTTCCTGGTCGAAGTTCCTGAATGTTTGTCATCGTTGCTTGCATCCGCGCAAATGGAAAGTGTCCGAAGCCTACCCTGCCCTAGAAATGTTCGTCAAAACTTTGCCGCGTCAGTTTGAGTACAACAAAGGTGAAATCATTTACCAAGGTCGTAACGAACTGAGACGCTTCGAGATAGATGGAAAAAGTTATGTAATAAAATCGTTCCGAAAACCCAATCTGGCCAATCGCATCGCCTACGGGTTCCTGCGTAAATCCAAGGCACAACGATCGTACGAATACGCCGAAAAACTTTTGCAACTGGGCATTCTCACACCGCAGCCCGTGGCTTATTATCAAGAACGCAGCGGCTTGCTTTTCGACAAGAGTTATTATGTCAGCTTGGCTTCTGAAAAGACGATACATTTCAAGGACATCGATAGTTTGAGCCCCGAACAGCAAGATTGTTTCCTGAAAGCCGTAGGCATTCTCACCGCCCGTTTGCACGAAGCCGGCATCTATCACAAAGATTATTCCGGTGGAAATATTCTGGTAAGTTTTCATCATGAAGAAGCGCAGCCTTTGCAAGCCGAACTGGAAATTCTCGATTTGAACCGCATGCGCTTTGGAAAAGTTTCAGTAGAGCGCGGCTGTGCGAATTTCGACCGATTCCATATCAACGAGGAAGCACTCAAAGTTATGGTAACAGCCTACGCCCAGGCACGTGGCGCCGACACGGAAACCTGCATAGAGAAAGCGCTTTATTATCATCGTCTAAGCCACCCACAAGCATAAAAAAATTGGCACGACTGCGATGAGCCATGCCAATATTCTTGAAGCGGAAATCTTCCGCGTTACTGCCAAAAGTACTGAAACTTACAAAGCTTGTCTGATTTTTTCGGCAATCGCCTGCATCTGTTCGGGCGAGAATTGTTTTTTCGGATTGGTGAAAATCATATCCTTTTCTGTCTTGATGGGCACCAGATGAATGTGTGCATGAGGCACTTCCAAACCCAACACAGCCACCGCCACGCGCTGACAATCGATGCTGGCTTTCAAAGCCTTGGCAATTTGTTTGGCAAACACCATAATATCGGCTATCGTTTCATCATCGTAGTCGAAAAGATAATCTTGTTCTTGCTTGGGAATCACCAAAGTATGACCTTCTTGCAAAGGATTGATATCCAAGAAAGCAAAAAATCGTTCGTTTTCTGCAATTTTATAACAGGGAATTTCGCCTGCGATAATGCGTGAAAAAATGCTTGCCATAAACAAATAAATTAGTCGATAGTGATATTCTTGATAGTAAAAGTGAGCACGCCGGCAGGAACGTTAACATCCACGGTTTCACCCACTTTGTGACCCAAGAGACCTTTAGCGATAGGCGAACCTACAGAAATCTTCTTTTCGCGCAGATTGGCTTCCGTTTCGGGCACGATGGTGTAAGCAATTTCCTGGTTGTTCTTCACGTTGAGCAAATGAACCTTGGTAAGAATCTGCACCGTGCTGGTATCAATTTTGCTAGGATCCAAAATACGGGCGTTCACCACCAACTCTTTCAATTGAGCAATTTTCAACTCGAGCATACCTTGTGCTTCTTTGGCCGCATCGTATTCGGCATTTTCAGAAAGGTCGCCCTTTTCGCGTGCTTCAGAAATCTGCTGAGCCACTTCGGGACGCTTCACGGTTTCGAGGAACTCGATTTCCTCTTGCAGTTTTTTGTAACCGCTTTCGGTCATGTAATTGATAGCCATCTTATTTTTTGATAAAATTTGTTAATACTATTTCCACAACAAACAGAAAAAGAATCCCGGCCGGCATCTTACCGGTCGGAACCCAAATCATCATACGCAGGCAAAAGTAGTTAAAGTTTTGAGTATAAAAAACTTTATACCTAAATATTTTTACTTTCTGAGCAAATCGACAATTTCTTTAGCCAAATCCTTGATGGTCTCGTCGCGGGCCACCAAATGACCTTCTTTATCGATGAGGAAGAAGGTAGGAATCTGCTGCACATTATACATACGCAAGTAAGGCGATGCCAAACTTCTGCTGTCGCGTACGCAAACCCAGGGCAAATTCAAAGCCGAAGTTTTCCAGAAATGTTCGTCGGTATCGAGCGACACTTGGTAGATTTCGAAACCGCGACCTTCGAACTGCTGATACAATTCGCGCATCTGCAAAGTGCGAGCAGCCGAATAATCGGTCTGATAAGCCGTAAAATCGAGCAGAATCACCTTGCCTTCCAAATCGGACAAAGCCTGTTTTTCGCCGAAAATATTGGGCAACGCGATGGGGAAATACGACAAATATTCTATTTCGTTGATAATGATATCCTGTTGCGGAGCAGCCTCAGCTTCACGCTGTTTGCGAATATCGGCCAAACCAGAGAGCGTCAATTGTTTCAGGTTCTGGGTACGCTTGGCCTGCGGATAGAACAATTCCCAAGAGGTGGCTACGGCAGCAAACAATTTAGAATCTTCCTTGTCGCTGGGATTGAAAATAAGATAGCGATGCAGACGCTGATACAGCGCATAATAAGCTGCCGGCGATTTCGGATCGTTATAAATATAGTTGGTAGCTTCGGTTTTGTATTCTTCCACGCAAGCCAACATCTGCGCCAAACAATCTTCGCGTTTCAATTTACCTGATACCCAAAGCGCATCGATGGAATCGAACTTGGCCAAAGTTTGTTTTTGCAACAGGAACAATTCGCGCAAATATTGCGTTTGCAAAGATCCTTCTACCAGATAATTCGTGTTGAATTGAGCGGAATCTGTTTTGATAACAATCTGACAAACAGAATCTACCGCAAGAGGAATGCTTTGTTTTCCCAAACGGAGACGATAAAACTCGGGGCTTTCGGGCATAGCCTGTTTGAAAGAGAATTTTCCGTCGGCCTTCAACACCACAGAGTCAAGCAATTGAGTGCCTTCCAAAGATTGCCACTCGAAATAAAGCGTTTGCTTCTCTGCATTTTCCACGCAACCTTCCACGCTGAAACGGTCTTGGCAAGCCGTAAGCAACAAAAGCAAAGAGCAAGCAAAAAGTAATTTTTTCATATTATTTGATGTTTATTTATTGACAAAACGAGCATACACACTCAAAGGAAGTCGACGGCCGGCACGATCCACAAAACTTAAATCACCATTTTCAACTTCTTGAGCATTAGGAAAATAACACTTAATTAAATTGTCGGCCACCCAAGAAGAGAAGCCCATGGAATAAAGATTCAGAATCAGGAAACCATGCTGCGGATCGAGCAATTGCGAACAAGCTTCCATGAGCGGCGCGATGCCTTCTTCCAACACCCATTTTTCACCTTTCGGGCCACGGCCATAAGCCGGCGGGTCCATGATAATGCCCTGATAACGCTTGCCGCGCTTGGCTTCGCGACGCACATATTGCAAAGCATCTTCCAGCATCCAGCGGATATTGTTCTGGTTGGAAGCTTCCATATTTTCGTGCGCCCAATTGAGCACCTGTTTCACGGCATCCAAATGCGTCACATCGGCACCGGCAGCCTTGGCCGCCAAAGAAGCGCCGCCCGTATAAGCAAAGAGATTCAGCACTTTAGGAGCCTCGGCAGCCTGATAATTTTTCAGATTGTCGTAGATAAAATTCCAGTTGTAAGCCTGTTCGGGGAAAATGCCCACATGCTTGAACGAAGTCATTCCCAGACGAAAACGCAGCTTCATATCTTGCGGACGATAGGAAATCCACCACTGATCGGGCATGGACGAACGCTTTTGCCATTGGCCGCGTTCTTCGCTGGCATTGGCCGAACTTCGCTTGAAATAGGCATCGGCAGCTTGCCAGTCTTTTTCCGGCAAAGCCTTTTTCCATACGGCTTGCGGCTCGGGACGACGCAGCACATAAGCGCCAAAACGTTCCAATTTCTCGAAATCGCCACTGTCTATCAATTCGTAATCTTTTCCGAAATCTACTACCATCGTCCTAAAAATTTTCTGAAAGCTGCAAAGTTAATACATTTTTATGTAACTTTGCGGCGTTTTTGTGGAAGGATTTGAACGCTTGCAACCACGTGAAAAAAATGCTAAAGACTCACGCAAACTTTCCCCTTCCCTATAACTTTATGTTTTACCTGCCAAATGGCTATAAATGAATGATGTTATGGGATATTTGTTTACCTCAGAATCCGTGTCGGAAGGACATCCCGACAAAGTAGCAGACCAGATTTCAGACGCGCTTGTCGATCGTTTTCTGGCTTACGACCCTCAATCTAAAACCGCTTGCGAAACCATGGTGACTACCGGCCAGGTGGTTGTCGTTGGCGAAGTTAAGTCTAAAGCTTATGTAGATGTGCCCGAAGTGGCCCGTCAAGTGATTAACAAAATCGGTTATACCAAGAGCGAATATCAGTTTGATGCTTCGTCTTGCGGTATTTTGTCGGCTTTGCACGAACAATCGGAAGATATCAACCGCGGCGTGGATGGCGCTGCTCAGGTAGATCCGATGAATCAGGGCGCCGGCGACCAAGGTATGATGTTTGGTTACGCTTGCAAAGACACCGATAGTTATATGCCGCTGCCGCTGGATTTGTCGCACCGCCTGTTGTTGGCTTTGGCCGAAATTCGTCGCGAAGGCAAGGAAATGACCTACCTGCGTCCCGACTCGAAATCGCAAGTAACCGTTGAATACGACGATAACGGCAATCCTTTGCGCATTCACACCATCGTTATCTCTACCCAGCACGACGAATTCTTGCCCGACGACAAGGCCATGCTCGACCAGATTTACGCCGATGTAAAGAATATTCTGCTGCCTCGCGTTTTCAATGCCGATGCCAAAATCAAAGCCCTGCTCGACGACAAACTTATTTTGTGGGTGAATCCCACGGGAAAATTCGTGATTGGTGGTCCTCACGGCGATAGCGGCCTCACCGGACGCAAAATCATCGTCGATACTTATGGTGGTAAAGGTGCTCATGGTGGCGGTGCATTCTCCGGAAAAGACCCCTCGAAAGTAGACCGTTCTGCTGCTTACGCGGCCCGTCATATTGCTAAAAACTTGGTAGCTGCCGGCGTGGCCGACGAAATGCTGATCCAAGTTTCTTACGCCATCGGTGTGGCCGAACCCGTGAATATTTACGTGAACACTTACGGCAAGTCGAATGTAGCCATCAGCGACGGCGAGATTGCCCAAAAAGTGGCCGAAATTTTCGACCTTCGTCCCAAGGCTATCGAAGAACGCCTGCAATTGCGCAAACCCATCTACACGGAAACGGCTGCCTACGGCCACTTCGGACGCGAACCGCAGAAAATCACCAAGCATTTCCGCTCGCGCTACGAAGGCGACATCGACATCGAAGTAGAACTCTTCACCTGGGAAAAACTCGACTACGTCGACAAAGTAAAAACCGCTTTCGGGTTGTAAAGAAAGACATTAATCCTATTTGTAGAGTCACTTTCGGGTGACTCTATTTTTTATACCACTCCTTATTATTTACAACTCGCCTTGTTCGATTTTGGTGGCAATTTTTTCGATGAGAGCGTCTTTGCCGTCGGGATTGTAGTCCATTTTGAGGTCGGCAGTGAATAGGCGGGCAATGGCTTGCCAGAAGTCGGCAGCGAAGTTGCCCAAATAGGCTTGCAGAATTTCGTAAGGTGTTGAGTTACATTCGCGTACAATAAGCTTCAAGAGAACTTTTCCCTGACTGTAGGTCATTTTGCGCAACACAGGTTCGTACTCTTTCACCAAATCTTTTTCCATCTTTCGCAGGTGTTTTTCGCGTTCTTCTTGCGTGGGCAGCGTGCGGATATACTCGGTGGTTTCAATCATCGTGCTTGCAGCCAACTTAGCCAATGGCAGACACTTACGCACGTCGCGCACCAATTTCCAATAATAACGTTCTTGCTTGGCCGACATATTTCCGTCGTTGCCATATTTAACATAGGGACGCAACAAAATAGTAGGAATGGTATCGCCCGCAATATCAATATAGGCAGGAACACGCTGATTGCGAGAAATTTGCTTTTCGCTTTGAGGAGAAAACTCCGTTTGAGAATAAGACACAAAAACCTTCGCCAACAAACATAGCAGGCAGCCTATTTTTATGTATCGTATTCCTTTCATGTTTTTCTAATGATCTTGGGGACGAAGATACGGCAAAAGATGCATAATCTTGTCTTCTTGGTTGCAAGTTTGCGTTTTTTCACTTTGAGTTACTATTTTTTCTCCTCAGTTATTTTTATGAAGCGAGAGTGTTTGCAAAAGGCTGCTTGGTCATCTTAATTTTGCAGCAACCAATACGTCTATACCGACAGCCTTATGATAGATGCTCGAAATGAAAACACTGATTCTTTTCGTCGGCTTGCTCCTACCCTTGTTTGTAGCAGCTCAGATTAGTTCTCCTTCGTGGATTTTAGGCGACACCCGCAGCTTGGCTTTGGGCGAAAACGACTGCGCGGCAGAGCATTATGCACCCATCGATAGTACATTGCATGAGCATGCTTGGCAATGGCAAACGTATGTACCTTACTTACAGGGCGCATTGTGGCAAAATACACTTGCTTATCAATATCAGAAATCGACAGGACGCTTGCGTTGCGACCTAGCTCTTGATGGTCATGATTGGCTTCGCTTGGGACTTCGTAAAGAACATCTTTTCAGCGATTATTGGCAAGCGGGCTTAGCACTGCACTATGGATATTGGACAAAAGCGAGCGCTTCGGCGAGTTTGTTGGAAGGTCATTGCTTGTATCGTCCTCGTCCTTACTGGCAAATTCATGTATTGCTTTGGCATTTGGCATGGTGGCAGAAAAAAGATGGCGCATGGCAAAGCGGGTTTCAACTTGCAGGCATGTACGAAAATGAGCGTTTAAGCCTCTGCGCTGCTTTAGCTTACGATGGAAAACAGCCTTTATCTTCGCATTACGGACTTGCGTTCACGTTTGAGAAAGCCTCTGTGCAATTGGGTTGTAGCTTGCCGCAAGCGCGTCCTTCTGTTGGAGTAAGCTGGCCATTCAAACAATTGAGATTGGATTCAGCCTTGGTTTACGATTGGCATTTGGGATTATCCGCCTGCTTGGGCATCAGCTACCATTACCGCCATGAATAAGAAGTTTTGGCTGTGTTTATTGTGTTGTTGGATGAGCTATGGCAACTTGCTTGCGCAAGATTTTGAGAGCTACTTGGAAGATTATGCGGAAGTGCTTGGCGAAGACAACCTGAGCCACCTATACGATGAACTTCTCTTCCTGTGGGAAAATCCTATCGATTTGAACCATTGCAAAGAGGAAGATCTTCAGGAATTGTTCATGCTGACACCCCAAGAAAAAGAGGCCTTGCTCGATTATCTAACACGTTACCGACCTTTGGATGCTGTGGCCGAATTGCTTTTGGTGAAAGGATGGACAGCGCTCAGTTTGCAGAAAGTGAGATCTTTCGTCTGCGTAAGCGATGCGGACAAAGCTGAGGATCGGCATCATACACCTGGCATCGGTGCTTGGCAAGTGAAGCAAAAGCTGAATTATCGCATCGGAGAAGGGGTGAGAGACAGCGCATATCGTGGTAGTATCCTGAGTCATTCTTACCAGTTGTCCTATCGGCAGCATCAGCACTTGCGTGCAGCTTTCTGTTTTGACAAGGACGAAGGTGAAGTGTGGGGCGATCATAGCGGCGGTTACGTGGAAATCGGCAAGTACAAAGCGCTGCAACAACTGATTTTGGGCGATTACCGAGCTTATTTCGGTCAGGGATTGGTGTTTTCGGGGGCTTTATTCGGTGGAAAGAGCCATGCCGGCACTTCTCTGCTGAACAGGAACAAAGTGTTTCGCGCACAGAATTCCTATGCCGAAAGCAACTATTTGAGAGGAATTGCTGCGTTGGTGGATGCGCCGACTTTGCCTTCTGCCAAGAAAGCGTCTGTGGCGATAAGTGCAGCCTGGCAAAGGATAGATTGCAACCTGAAAGACAGTGTTTTCAGCTCGATAAAAACGGACGGGAAGCATGCCTACGAAAAGGACATGTATAAACGAAAGAATGTCTGGCAATTGACATCTGCTTTGCGCTACGAGTCGATGCATGAGCAGTTTCAATGGGCACTAAACGGATTGTTTTATCATTTCAGTCATGCTTGGATGCCGGAATGGCAAGCCTACAACAATTACTATTTTCGTGGCAAGGTGGGCGCAAATTTCTCGGTAGACTGGCGATGGCGCTGGAAACAATGTTTTCTGGGTGGAGAGTATGCTTTAGACCATAACGGACAAAAGGCTTTCATTATGCACCTGAATGCCAAACCGCATGGAGACATCAATCTGTTTGCGTCATTACGGCGTTTTCAGCGAGCTTATCAAGCGCCTTTTGCGATGACTTTCAGCGAGAAAAGCATGGTAAGCAATGAAGAGGGTTTGTTTCTGTCTGCCGATTTCCGAATGCTGCGACACTGCATTGTGCGCTGTTATGTGGACGCTTATCGTTTTCCGTGGTTGCGTTACGGTGTTTCTGCACTGAGTGTCGGTTGGGACGCACAAATAGAATCCGAGTGGAGGATTGATAAGATGTTCAGCATCAAGTGGCGACACAAAGCGAAACATCAACAAAAGAATGTGGCTGCAGACTTGTCAGGAATTGGCGTACGGCCTTTGCAACAACTGTGCACGCAATCGGGACGTGTACAGCTAATGATGACATCGGAAGAATTTAGGCTCCAGTCGTCGCTGCTATATGCCACAAGTGAGAAAAAAAGGGCTTGTTGCTTTTCGCAAGAACTGCGTTACCAACAAAGGAATAGTCGCTTGAGTTGCTTTTTGCAACATGCGGTTTTCGACGGAGATCAGGGCTTGAGCACCTATCTTTATTCTAACGATTTGGCGGGCGGAATGCCTTTTGTCAATCTAAGTGGAAAAGGTCAAATGACAAGTCTTATGCTGAAATACCAATGTTCGAAGTACTGTCAGTGGCAGCTACGCGTGCGACATCAAGCTTATCACGAAAAAAACGCTCTGACAAGCCTTGGCATGCTTCTTACATTTAAGTTTTGAGGTTGCAGACTTTTGTTATACTTTTGCAGACTTGGTCATTTTTACGCAAATACTAAACGCATTTTATAAAAACATATTCCTATGAATATTCTTCTGCTCGGTTCCGGCGGCCGCGAACACGCCTTGGCATGGAAGATTGCCCAAAGTCCTAAAGTTGAAAATCTTTATATTGCTCCGGGTAACGCGGGCACTTGCTTGGTGGGCAAAAATGTAAACATCAAAGCGGACGATTTTCCCGCATTGAAAGAATTTGCTCTGAGCAATGCCATCGATATGTTGGTGGTGGGTCCGGAAGATCCGCTGGTGAAAGGTGTTGCCGACTTTTTTGTACAAGACGAAGCATTGAAGCACATTCCGGTGATTGGTCCCTCTAAGAGCGGTGCCCGTCTGGAAGGAAGCAAGGACTTCTCGAAAGCTTTCATGATGCGTCATAACATTCCTACCGCCGGATACATGAGTGTCAGCGCCGAAAATATCGAAGAAGGTGTTGCTTTTCTGAAAAGTTTGAAGGCGCCTTACGTGTTGAAAGCCGATGGTTTGGCCGCCGGTAAAGGCGTACTCATTCTGGACGACATCAACGAAGCCATTGACGAACTCAAAACCATGTTGGAAGGAAAGTTTGGCGATGCCAGCAAGACCGTTGTCATTGAAGAATTCTTGTCGGGAATTGAATGCTCTGTATTTGTAGTGACCGACGGCAAGCATTATCAGATTCTGCCCGAAGCCAAAGACTACAAGCGCATCGGCGAAGGCAATGTTGGTTTGAACACTGGTGGTATGGGTGCTGTTTCACCCGTTCCGTTCGCAGACGAAGTATTCATGAAGAAAGTGGAAGACCGCATTATCCGTCCCACAGTGGAAGGTTTGGCCAGCGAAAACATCGACTATAAAGGCTTCATCTTCTTCGGCTTGATCGAAGTGGGCATGGAACCCTACGTGATTGAATACAACGCTCGCATGGGCGACCCTGAAACCGAAGTGGTGATGTTGCGTCTGAAATCGGATATCGTCGATTTGTTCGAAGGCGTTGCCGAAGGAAATCTCGACAGCAAACAAGTGGAATTCGATGAAAGAGCTGCCGTTACCGTGATGATGGTATCGGGCGGTTATCCCGAAGCATACGAAAAAGGCAAAGTAATTAGCGGTTTGGAACAAGTTGAAAATAGTGTCGTTTTCCACGCAGGAACCAGCTTGAAAGACAATCAGACCCTGAGTGCCGGTGGCCGCGTTTTGGCTGTCAGCTCTTATGGCAAGGATAAAGAAAGTGCACTGGCTCAATCGTACGAAAACGTCAAGAAGATTCACTTTGACGCTGCTTACTATCGCCGCGATATCGGTTTCGACCTTTGATTCTGCGAAAACGGAAGTATGGCTCATCGGCTGACACGTGCGAATTGGTTATGGCAAGTAGCCTTCCTGCTTTTTATGCTAAGCAGTGGGCTATTTGCCTTCTTTCGTAGCGATTTAGCTTGGTGGCGCATCTTATTGCACGCCGTATTGGTGGGCGGAAATGCCGTTTTATTGCAATTATTGGTAAGACAATTCGAACTATTGGGATCGCTCAGTATTTTCCCGGCCACCATCTATTTCCTGTTAAACGCCTTCTGCCCCAACTTCATTCCGGAGCCGCAAGCCTACCTGGCCTCGGCCTGCCTGATGATGACCTGCCTGAGTATTTTCAATTGTTATCAGCAGAACGAATGTCGGGTAAAAGTGTACAATGCTTATTTCTTCTTGTGCATGGCAGGCATTTTCATTCCGGGTTTACTGCTACTGATTCCCATCATCTGGATCAGCTTCAACCTAATCAACACACTGAATATCAAAAGATGGCTAGCCTCTTTATTGGCCGTCATCACGGTAGTTGGAAGCATCTGCGCCCTGGCCTTTGTCTTTGATGCCGAACAGCGCCTACTCCTGATTTTCACCCGCAGTGTAGAGAATTTCTATGCCGCCATCTTTCTGAAAGCCGAAGAATGGATATTTCTGGCCGGCCTAACAGTGCTATCCATCATCGGGATTTTTCACTTTTTGAATCAAGGACAACGCAGCCGACGCAACAGCATTCGCTATTTCAACAGTTTCCTGATTATCATCGGATTGTTTTGCGTGGCCATGATGTTCCTGTTTTCGCCGCTGCGACATCAATACCTGATTTTGGCCGCACTGCCCTTCTCCATCATTTTGGGGATGTACTTCAACGACGTGCAACATCTATTCAGCCGAATACTGATAATACTTTCGCTGGCTGTTGGCTGTGTCTATTGTCTGAGTTTTATTTGACGCGAATCACCATGCGTTCGCTTGCGCTTTCTTGATGCAGACGGTTGAAAGCGCTGACATGATATACCCACTCTCCGGCATGCGGATGTGAAGGCAAACTAAAATACGGCTGACGAACAATGCCCACAATAGCTCGCGGATCTTGCAGATTTTCAGCCTCTCCCAAAGGGAAACGATAGATAACGAAATATTTGGCGCGTTTCATTTCTTGACGCGAACGAAGCGTCTTCCATGCCAAATGCGTTCCCTTTTCAAAATCGTAATGCAAGTCCAAAGCGTAAACAGGCTCGGGAAGCACCTGATAATCACGGTTGTCGGCGGGAACCAAAGCCGGATAAGCATGCCAGGTATTTTTCAGACTATCACAAACACCGCCATAATCGGCTTCCAACTCGTAAGCCGGAAAAAAGCAATTGCCCTGCACACCTGCCTGCTCACGCGCTTGTAACATCTTGGCACTCAGCTGATGAGGCTTCATCGTACGAACCACATCCTGACCAATATACATCGCAGCTCCAAAACTGTGATTGGCCCACCATTCAAGCAAAGTACTATAATCGGCAAGCGGATGACCAATTTCCCAATAAAGCTGTGGAATACAATAATCTATCCATCCTTCACGCATCCAGGTGAGCGCATCGGCATAAAGATCGTCGTAATTGCTCAGGCCATTCGTGCGACTGCCATCCGGATCTTGTTTCAGATTGCGATGAATACCGAAAGGACTGATACCAAAACGCACCCAAGGCTTCTCTTCGCGAATGACACGATGCAAATCGCGCACCAAAGTGTTCACATTGTTTCGTCGCCAATCGGCCTTCTGCGAAGAAGTAAATCCCTGTGACGCAGCATATTTGGCAAAACTTTTATCGTCGGGAAATTCCAAACCGGCCTGCGGATAAGGATAAAAATAATCGTCCATGTGGATACCGTCGATATCGTAATTGCGGACAATCTCGCGCACCACTTTCAGAATATGCTGCTGCGACTCGGGCAAACCCGGATCCAACCAAAGACTGCGTCCGTAATGCAACATCAAATGACGGTTCTTGCGCACGAAAGGCTCCTTATAATCAGCCTCTTTCACCGTCAACTTGACACGATAAGGATTAATCCAGGCATGAATATCCATATTGCGACGATGACAAGCTTCGGTAAGATAAAAGAGCGGATCCCAGCCGGGGTTCTTGCCTTGCTTGCCCGTGATAAAGCAACTCCAAGGCTCGTAGGACGATTTATACCAGGCATCGCATTGCGGACGCACCTGAAACAACACCACATTGATACCGGCACTTTGCAGACTATCCAGCAGATTCTCAAAATAAATCATCATCTGGAAGTCGGTCATCTGCGCATACTTAGTTTGGTTGATGGTACTGATCCACGCACCTCGAAATTCCGCTTTCGGCGGAAGCACAGACTCCGTTGAAACCGAAGCAGACAAAGACAAAGCAGAAGCAGACACCGAAGCCGAAGCTGAAACCGAAACCGAAACCGCCGAAGACGAAGCAGAAGCAGAAGCTGACGCAGACGAAGCAGAAGCTGACGCCGCCGAAGACGAGGAAGCCGAGGCCGGTAATAAAGTCATCAGCGAAAGCAAAATCGTAAGTATCAGACTTTTACCATTCATAAACATCACCCTCCTGTGCAGCAAAACTTGATGGAAAAACACTTCGTGCCTCGTCCAACAAAACTTTTTCATCGGGATAACGAGCCGAATAATGACCGAGAATCAATTTTTCCACAGCAGCGGCCTTGGCAATCTGAGCCGCCTGCAAAGCCGTGGAATGTTGGGTATATTCCGCCAAAGACAAATGTTCCTGAGAAAAAGTTGCTTCGTGATAGAGCATTTGCACACCTTGTAAATAAGGAATAAGTTTCTCATTATAAGCCGTATCTGAGCAATAAGCATAAGACTTGGGAGCCTCAGCCTCGCGTACCAAAAATCGATTTGGAATCACTTCGCCATCGGGCGTTACGAAATCAGCACCTGCTTTAATGGCCGGATATTGCGGCAATGGAATCTGATAAAAATCGGCTTTATCCTTGATAATGTGCGGCATACGAGGCTTTTCCTTAATAAGAAAACCGGTGGAACAAACTCGATGAATCAAAGGCAAAGTGTAGACTTCCCAATTGCGATCCTCGTAAATGAGCGCATATTCCCGAGGGTTAAATGGCTGAAACTGAACCTCAAACTTATTTTCGCGACAGAAATAATCCATCTGCGGACGAATCAAAGCCTCCAAATCGGGATGAGCATGAATGCGCAAAGGCGCCGTCCGACCCAGCAAACTCAACGTTGAAATCAGGCCAATCAGACCAAAACAATGGTCGCCATGCAAATGCGAAATAAACACATCGCTTATCTGATTGTAATTGAGCCGAGTCTTACGAAACTGAAGCTGCGTACCTTCGCCACAATCTATCATAAACAACTTACCTCGCAAGTCGAGAACCTGCGAGGATAAGTGATGTTTACTGGTCGGTAAAGCCGAACCACAACCCAAGATATGGAGTTTGATTTTGCTCACCTATTTAATTAGAATTCAGCGTTACGCGGCGTTCTGGGGAAAGGAATCACGTCGCGGATATTCGACATACCCGTTACGAAAAGCAACAATCTTTCAAAACCAAGACCGAAACCGGCATGAGGACAAGAACCATAACGACGGGTATCGAGATACCACCACATATCTTTCATGGGGATATTCATTTCTTCGATACGGGTCATCAGCTTGTCGTAATTTTCTTCACGCACGCTACCGCCAATGATTTCGCCAATCTGCGGGAAGAGAACGTCGGTACCTTGTACGGTTTTGCCATCTTCGTTCTGCTTCATGTAGAAAGCCTTGATTTCCTTGGGATAATCGGTCATGATGACGGGCTTCTTGAAATATTCTTCCACCAAATAACGTTCATGTTCAGAAGCTAAATCGCAACCCCAATACACAGGGAATTCAAACTTCTGGCCATTGGCTACAGCCTTTTCCAAAATAGAAATACCTTCGGTGTAAGGCAAACGAACGAATTCTGTATCAACTACCGACTGCAAGCGTTCCAACAAACCCTTGTCGATCATCTTGTTGAGGAATTCCAAATCGTCTTTGCAATTGTCCAATGCCCAACGAACACAATACTTGATGAAGTCTTCTTCCAAATCCATCAAATCGTCCTTGTCGGCGAAAGCCACTTCGGGTTCAACCATCCAGAACTCGGCCAAGTGACGAGGCGTGTTAGAATTTTCAGCACGGAAAGTAGGACCAAAAGTATAGATCTGACCCAAAGCCGTAGCTGCCAATTCGCCTTCCAACTGACCCGACACCGTCAAGCTGGCCTGTTTGCCAAAGAAGTCGCTGTCGTAAATAATGGAGCCGTTTTCATCTTTCTTCAAATCGTAGAGATTCATCGTGGTTACCTGGAACATCTGACCGGCACCTTCGCAATCGGAAGCGGTGATGATAGGCGTATGGAAATAGAAGAAACCTCTTTCGTGGAAATATTGATGAATGGCGATGGCCATGTTGTGGCGGATACGAAGCACCGCGCCGAAAGTATTGGTACGAGGACGCAAATGCGCAATGCTACGCAAATATTCCATCGAGCAACCTTTCTTCTGCAAAGGATAAGTATTGTCGCAAGTACCCAGCACTTCAATTTCACGAGCCTGGATTTCAACAGCTTGGCCGCTACCAGGAGAAGCCGTCAACTCACCGTTCACACTAATACAAGCACCGGTGGTGATATCTTTCAGCGATTCTTCCGAGAAGTTTGCCAAATCGACAACAATCTGAATATTATTGATGGTAGAACCGTCGTTAAGGGCAATGAAATTCACTTGCTTGTTGCCGCGGCGGGTACGCACCCAACCTTTGGCATTTACCATGCTGCCATAGTCGTTGCGTTGCAGCAAATCGACCACTTTGGTTCTTTTAATTTTTTCCATAATTATCTGATTTTATGCGAATACTCCCATTTTGAGCAAACCAACTTCGCGTTCTGTCAAATGTCTCCATTTACCGCGAGGAAGATTCTTTTTGGTCAAACCGGCAAAGTACACGCGATCGAGTTTATACACTTTGTAACCGAATTTTTCGAAAATACGACGTACTACACGATTTTGGCCTGAGTGAATTTCCAAACCAATCACATTGGGCTTTTCGTTCACGTAGCTAATTTCGTCGATAGCAATCATTTCGCCTTCCAAATCAACACCTTTGGCAATTTCGTCCATCACTTCCTGAGGCAGATCTTTGTCGAGCGTAGCCTGGTAGATTTTGCGCTTTTCGTATTTGGGATGAGCCAATTTAGAAGCCAAGTCGCCATCGTTGGTCAGCAAGAGCACACCAGTGGTATTGCGGTCGAGACGACCCACAGGATAAATACGTTCGTAGCAAGCATTCTTTACCAGATCCATCACGGTAAGACGTTCTTGGGGATCTTCGGAAGTAGTCACACAATCCTTGGGCTTGTTCAAAAGCACATACACCTTACGTTCGATGCGTACGGGCTGATCGTGGAACATCACCTCGTCGGTAGGCATTACCTTAACACCCAATTCGGTAGCGATTTCGCCATTCACTTTTACCACACCAGCCTGGATATATTCATCGGCTTCACGACGAGAACAGATACCTGCGTTAGACAAGAATTTGTTCAAGCGGATAGGCGTTGTGGGATCCAAGTTGGGCGCATATTTAGGTGCTTTGAAATCGTTTTCGGCCAACCATTCGGGGTTTTCTCTCTTACCACCGATTCTGGGGCGACGAGGACGATCGAAATTATTCTTGTCGAAAGAACGACGTTCGCCGTTGAAAGAGCGTTCACCATTGAAAGAACGATCTCTGTTGAAGGTACGTTCCTTACCGATAGCACGTTCGTTGTTGTTATACGATTTGCGTTCGCCACCATTGTACGAGCGACGTTCGCCAAAATTGCGTTCGCCGTTGAAATTGCGTTCGCCACCTTCGTTATTGAAACTGCGACGAGGACGATCGTTGTTGAAACTTCTGCGTTCGCCAAAATTGCGTTCCGAATTGAAAGAACGTTCACCGCCATTGTACGAGCGACGTTCGCCGAAATTGCGTTCGCCACCTTCGTTATTGAAACTGCGACGAGGACGATCGTTGTTGAAGCTTCTGCGTTCGCCAAAATTTCGTTCTGAATTGAAAGAACGTTCACCGCCATTGTACGAGCGACGTTCACCATAACTGCGTTCGCCACCTTCGCGGAAATTACGACGCGGACGATCAAAATTTCTTTCTCTTCCGTAACTGCTACGGAAATCATTACCTTCACGGCCGGCATTGTAGGCACCTTCCTCAGGCTTTCCCTGCCATTTTTCGTTTCCAGTTGTCATTGTTTAAGCACTTAAAAATTAATCGATTAATTACATACCGGTATAAGTATCCGGCTTAATATTGCGTAATTCGGCCTTCACGGCTTCAGATACGTTCAAAGTTTCGATGAAAGCAGCGATTGACTGCTCGGTGATAGCTTCGTTGGTGCGGGTAAGCGCCTTCAAAGTTTCGTAAGGATTGGGATAAGCTTCGCGACGGAGAATGGTCTGGATACCTTCCGCCACCACTGCCCAGTGATTTTCCAAGTCGTTCTGCAAAGCTTTTTCGTTGAGCAAGAGCTTGTTCAAACCTTTCAAACTGCTGGTGAAAGCAATCAACGAATGAGCGAAAGGCATACCGATGGTACGAAGTACGGTAGAGTCGGTAAGGTCGCGCTGCAAACGAGATACAGGCAATTTAGAAGCCAGATAATCGAGCAATGCGTTGGCTACGCCGATATTACCTTCCGAGTTTTCAAAATCGATGGGATTTACCTTATGAGGCATGGCCGACGAACCCACTTCGCCCGCTTTGATTTTCTGTTTGAAATATTCCATAGAAATATACATCCAGAAGTCGCGGTTCATATCCTTCACGATAGTGTTGATGCGCTTCATGCCGTCGAAGATAGCGGCCAGATTGTCGTAGTTTGAAATCTGTGTGGTGTACATTTCGCGCTTCAAGCCCAATTTTTCAGACAAGAACTTAGCACCAAATTCGGGCCAATTTTCGTTGGGATAAGCCACATGATGTGCGTTGAAATTACCGGTGGCACCACCAAACTTAGCAGAGAAAGGCAATTGTTTCAGTAAAGCCAACTGTTCGTTCAAACGATAAACGAAGACCTTAATTTCCTTGCCCAAACGTGTGGGAGAAGCCGGCTGACCATGCGTCTTTGCCAACATTGCCACATTCGACCAATCGTTGGCATATTTATCCAAACAGTCGATAAGTTCTTGCAAAGCAGGATAATACACATCTTCCAAAGCTTCCTTGATAGAAAGAGGCACCGAAGTATTGTTGATATCCTGAGAAGTGAGACCAAAGTGAATGAATTCCTTGTATTCAGCCAAGCCCAAACGATCGAAAGCTTCCTTGATGAAATATTCCACCGCCTTCACATCGTGATTGGTAGTAGCTTCGATGGTTTTCACGCGTTGCGCATCGTCCAAGCTGAAATGACGATAAATATCGCGCAAAGATTCCAATACATCTGCGGGAACCGTTTTTAACTGAGGAAGAGGCATTTCGCACAATGCGATAAAATATTCCACCTCTACGCGAACACGATAACGGATAAGGGCGTATTCCGAAAAATAATGGCCAAAGGCTTCGGTTTTACTGCGATATCTTCCATCCACAGGAGTAATGGCAGTCAAAGAATTCAAATTCATCATAATAAGCTTATTAATATACCTTGTATAAATAGGGGGTGCAAAATTAGTGCAAACCGAGCGGAGAACAAAATAAATTGTATGATATTTTCCAGATTCGAGCGAAGATAAAGCGATAGCTTGCTATCGAACTTTATCGAGGCTCAGATGAGACGATAGCTCGCTATCGGATTTTATTGAAGCCGATATAAAGTGATAGCTTGCTATCAAACTTTATTGAAGCCGGTATAAAGTGATAGCTTGCTATCAAACTTTATAGAGGCTTTGATAAAGTCGGGAAGCTTGCTTCCCGCTTTATTGAGCAAAAATAAAATTGAAATACTGCTTCCGGCTTTATCGAAGCGAGAAATAAAACGGATAGTCAGCCTCATACTTTATCGAAGCGAGAAGATGGAGAAAAACAAAAACGATGGTTTTTGTTTTTCCGAGGTGCAGCCTAATTCGCGAGTCCCGCAGGGGCGAGAAAATTAGTGTAAAGCTCGAAAAAAACGCAGTGAGCGAAAAGAGGTTTGCATCGCGAGCCCCGCAGGGGCGAGAAAATTAGTGCAAAGCTCAAAAAGAACGAAGTGAGCGAAAAGAGGTTTGCATCGCGAGCCCGCAAGGGCGAGAAAATTAGTACAAAGCCCGAAAACACCCCCATCACTGACGAAAAACACAGTGCCAAAGCCAAAAAAACGCCCAAAACAACATTTTTTCAAAAAAAATCATCAAATAATTTGCAGATATAAAAATAAGCCGTATCTTTGCACCGCTTTTCGAAAGAAACACGGGCGCTTAGCTCAGCTGGTTCAGAGCATCTGCCTTACAAGCAGAGGGTCGGCGGTTCGAATCCGTCAGCGCCCACAACCCAAAGCAGTTACAACGATGTTGTAGCTGCTTTTTCTTTTTATCCTGAAAACCAACGCCAAAACCTCCAAGAATCTGAATTTATCATCTAAAAATCCATCCACACCATTAATACAAATTGGTACACTTTAACATTTCTGAACAATTTTACACCTTTTTAGTTAAAATTATCCCTACATTTGCCACCGAAGAAATTACAATTTAACTAAATTGGCTGATTCTGTTATTGAAAGAGAAGATGGAGAAAGCTACACTTTATTACGAGAAAATCAAAAAGGCCGTCGAAAATACCATCGGCCGAAGCATGCATACTACCAAAGATTTCGACTATCTGGCTATTTGTATACGAGAACGCACCAACTGCAGCATCAGCGCCATGACGCTGAAACGTTTTTGGGGATATTTAGGAAAAAAGAATATGCGTCAACCGCGTCTGGATACACTCAACATCTTGGCGCAGACCTTAGGCTACACCGATTGGTATAGCTATTGCAGTAGCGATTCACATCACACCAAATCGCAAAGCGACTTTATACTCAACAACTATCTGAGCAGTTCTTCCCTGGAAGCCGGCGCAGAACTCCGCATCATGTGGCATCCCGATCGCTGCCTGCATGTACGTTACGAAGGGAACAACAACTTCACCATCATCGAAAGCATCAACAGTAAGCTTAGCGCGAACGACACCTTCACTTGCAGCTTGATTCTGGAAAACGAACCGCTCTATCTCAGCAACCTGATTCACGAAGGCGGAGAGCCTTGTCATTATGTATGCGGCAGAATTGATGGAGTTAAATATCTCATTATCAAATAAAATGAGGGGAGGGGGGATTTTAGCATGGCTACATCCGAATTTCTTAAGGAAACGGAGCCTTTCGAGCAAATCGAGAGTCTTCCCTGCGGAGGCAGCACTTCGCTCTGCTATCGCGTGCGCAAGGACGGGAAAGACTACTTCATGAAAAAACTCCGCCCAGAGTTCAGGGATAATCAACGCTATCGCATGCTTTTCCACAAAGAACTCGAAATCGGAAAAAACCTTCGCAACAAGTATTTTGCCAACTATCTCTCTTTACACGAGAACAAAGATGATATCTATTTAATTATGGATTTTATCAACGGACAATGCCTGGAAGAAACACTCAAGGTTAATCCTGGCTATTTTACCCTAGCCCACAACTACGAAAAATTTTTCATTCAGCTACTGAAGGGGCTTCGCATATTGCACAGCAAAAACATCGCCTATCTCGACCTGAAGCCGGAAAACATTCTCCTGACGCAAGTCAACAACGACGTAAAAATCATCGATTTAGGATTCTGTTTGGACGACACTTACGGTCAAACTGCCGGATACAACAAAGATTTCGCCGCACCCGAACTATTCAACAACAACGGCAAAGATATTGATGCTCGCAGCGACATCTATTCTTTTGGAAAGTTGATGCTTCATATCAACAAAATCTGTGTCATTAAGCACATTTCATTATTCCGAAAGAAAATTCTGAATAAATGCACACAAGAAAATCCGGAAGACAGATTCTCCAGCGTTGATGAGATTTTGCGCTACATCAATCGCAGAAAACAAATTTTAGCATTTACCGTTTTCTCGATGATTATCAGCATAGCAGGATTCTTCTTCGGATTCTATTGATCTCCTAAGAAAAATCGGCCAAAATCGTAGCTCGGTCTTTAGCCAAACGCGCTTGCAGTTCGTCCAAAGAAGCAAAAGGACGCTCTTCGCGCAAATAGTGCAGAAACTCGATACGGATATTCTGATGGTAGATATCTTGTTCGAAATCAAAGATATGCACCTCGATACTGGCTTCGCCGCCATCGCACAAAGTGGGACGCGTACCGATGTTGAGCATTCCCAGATAATTTTGTTCGCCGACAAACACTCGCACCGCATACACACCACGAGCCGGAATCAGTTTGTTTTCGTCTTCCACACGAATATTGGCCGTCGGGAACCCCATTTTCTTACCATTGCCATAACCTTGACAAACTTTTCCTTGCAAGAAATAAGCATAGCCCAAAGCCGCATTGGCCGCCTCGATATCGTGCGCTTGCAAAGCAACGCGAACAAAGGACGAACTGATCAGTTCCTGGCCTTGATAATAAGGTTCAGCACGCAACACTTCAATACCCAATTCTTGTCCATATCGCTGATAATCTTCAAATTGCAATTGTCGTCCATCTTTTCCGAAATGATGATCGTGGCCCATCAGCAAACAACGCACATGATAGGTATCGCGCAAGATTTTTTCCATAAAATCGCGGGCCGACATGACAGACATTTCTGCGGTAAAAGGCAAGATTTCTACTTTATCGGCCGCCGTCTGACGCAAAGCTTGCTTCTTTTCTGCCTGGGTTGACAAAAGCTGCGGACAATAATCGGCTTGCAAAACCTTGCGAGGATGCGGCCAGAAAGCCAGCAGCAGCGAGGGCATACGTTTCTTGTCGGCCAAGTCTTGCAACTTGTTTATCAGGAATTTGTGTCCTTGGTGAACACCATCGAAAAAGCCCATGGTAGCCACGCATGCCTGGAAAGGCGGCGCCTGAAAATCTTCACTCATGATGTAAGCCGTTTCTTCGGGAAAGAGATCTTCGCAAAAATCTTCCGAAGTGCCCGGACAATAGGTTTTCCAACCCAAACTGGCAGCCGCAGCGCAATTCTTGGGACTATCATCCACCAAAAGCGTTTCTTCGGGCAAAACGCCGGCATCATCGGTTACATGACGAAAAATTTCCAAACTGGGCTTAGAATGACGAATCTGGAACGAATAATAGGGCTTTTCTACGCATTCCTTATAGGGAAATCCCGCCTGATCGAAAAGGCTAAAACTCTTGATATGAATAGGATTGGTATTGCTCAGAATAAAAATGCGGTATTTCTTCAACAAGGCATACACCAATTTCAATTTCTTGTAGGGAATATTTTCCAAAAACTTGGCCCATGCATTTTCCACGTCGATATCTTCGCAATCGAGATGAAATTGTTCGCGTACGCCGCGACAGAAAGTAGGCAGATCGACATCGCCGTTTTCGAATGCGCCGAAAATACCCACATGCCCGTATGCCGTCAGGTAATCTTCGATATTAGGAACGCCCAATCGCGTCAATTCGTCCATACATGCCTGCTGATTGAGATTCACCAACACGCCGCCAAAATCGAAAACAATGTTCTTGATGCCGCTTAAATCCATTGCCGTAAGCTTAAATTCTACTACCGAAAGCCTTAATAATAAGAAAAGCACTCCAGAAAGACTCCGAGTGCTTGGGGTGGGCCCAACAGGGCTTGAACCTGTGACCCCCTGATTATGAGTCAGGTGCTACTAACCAACTGAGCTATAGGCCCGATGTCACTTTATTCGGTGAAATCGAGGGCAAAAGTAGTACAATTTTTCGCGAAATGCAATATCTTTACAGCCAATTTTAGCAGGTGCTGGGAAATGCACTGCAGCCAATCGACGAAACATGAAACATCAGCAAATTCCCTATATCGGCATCAGTGGAAACTTCAACGAGGAGCAAGGTCAGCATTTGCTGGCCAAGACCTATGTGAACGCCATTCTGAAAGCCGGTGCTTGCCCGGTCATTCTGCCGGCATTTCCTGCCGCCAACACCGACCCAACTTTTTCGCAAGCCCTCATCGATAAGATATTGGCTCCGCTTGACGCCATCGTTTTCAGCGGTGGCGGCGATTTTACGCCGGAACTCATCGGAGAAGAACGCATCGAAGCTTTGGGCAGCCTCAATCCTTTGCGCGACGAATTTGAATTTCCATTGATACGCAGGGCCTTAGATCTGCAAATGCCTATTTTGGGAATATGTCGTGGCGAGCAATTGCTCAATTTGGCTTTGGGTGGAAAAATTTACCAAGACTTGCCCAGTGAATACAAAGCCGATGCAGAAAGCTTGTTGCAACATAGCCAAAGCCAGGCGCGCGAAGAGTGCTCACACAGCGTAGAATTGGCCGAAGACAGTTTGTTATTTTCGATATTCGACTCTTATCTTTCGAAACATCAGCAGACAGGCCTCGAAAATTTCGCCAAGAATAAAAATCTGAGAGTGAACAGTTTTCATCATCAGGCGGTGAAGAGCGTCGGCAAAGGATTGCGCAGCGTGGCCTGGAGCAAAGATGGCGTCATCGAAGCCGTAGAATCGACAGAGGGCAAAGCTATCATCGGTGTTCAATGGCATCCCGAATGTTTGGTAGACAGCCAATTAGAGATGCGAGCGTTGTTTGAATGGTTGCGCAACGAAGCCTTGCTCTATCGCAACACGCGCGAAGTTATGAAGCGTTCCATCAGCATAGACTTGCATTGCGACGCTCCGATGTTCTTCGAAGGAAACTACGATTTACTGCGCGGTGGCAACATCGAAAGAGGCAAGATTGATTTTGACGCGCAAGGCGAAGAGGCTTTGGAACTGGTTGATAATCGGGTGGATTTGCAGAAAATGCAAGACGGCGGCCTGGATGCCGTTGTCATGGCGGCTTACATCAAGCAACTGGGAAGAGACGAAGCCGGCTTGCAAGCGGCCACAGAAAAAGCCCGTAGACTGCTCCACGAAACGATTGCCCGCACACAAGCTTTGTCCGACGATTGCGAGCTTGTGTGCGACGAGGGCGGGCTGCGAGCCTGCAAGGCGAGCGGCCGCCGAGCTGTTCTTTTGGGCATCGAGAATGCTTACGCCTTGGGAAAAGATGCCAGTCTGGTGGACGAATTCGCCAAGTTGGGCCTTTGCTACATCACCCTTTGTCACAATGGCCACAACGACGTCTGCGATTCTGCTTCACAGGCCAACGAACCCGAACATAACGGCATCGGAGCTTACGGACAAGAAATTGTTGAACGCATGAACCGCGCCGGCATCATCGTCGATTTGTCCCACGCGAGCGAAAAGTCCTTCTACGATGCCTTGCAATATTCACAAACACCCATTATCTGTTCGCATTCTTCGGTATGGCAGCTTTGCCAACATCGTCGCAATCTGAAAGACGAGCAAATCAAGGCTTTAGCTGCAAAAGGCGGTGTGATGGGCATTTGTCTCTACGGAGGCTTTTTGGCCAAAGGTCGCGAGGCTAACATCAAGGACGCCGTGGCGCATATCAATTATGTACGAAATTTAGTGGGCATCGATTACCTTGCCATCGGTAGCGATTTCGATGGTGGCGGCGGCATTGTCGGATGCAATCACAGCGCTGAAATTTTCAACTTGGTACGCGAATTGCTGCGCGAAGGTTACAGCCAGGAAGACTTGGATAAACTATTGGGAGGCAACTTCCTAAGAGTGTGGAACAAAGTAAAATCATACGCCAAATCCTATCAACATGAATAAGAAAATTTTTCTCTATACCCTACTTTGTTTATTGATTTTCAGCGCTTGCCAAAGCAACAAAAAAAGCAAGCCGAGCGTTTCGGCCAAGCCACTTCCCAAGATTGAATTCTCTGCCGACAGCGCTTATCGCTACATTGCCGAACAAGTAGCTTTCGGACCAAGAACGCCGGGCAGCAAAGCACATCGGGATTGCGGCGATTATTTGTACGCCAAAATGCAAAGTTTCGGTGCGCAAGTGCAGGAACAAAAGGCCGACATCACCACTTGGGATGGAAAAACTTTCCCCATGCGCAATATCATCGCCAGTTATCAGCCTGAGAAACAAGAGCGTGTACTGCTTTTTGCTCATTGGGATTGTCGCCCGTGGAGCGATATGGAAAGCGATGCCAAAGAGCGAATGAAGGCCGTGCTCGGCGCCAACGACGGCGCCAGCGGCGTGGGTGTCTTAATGGAAATTGCCCGACAATTGGGAAAACAGCAAACTCTGCCCATCGGTGTAGATATCATCTTTTTCGATTTGGAAGATTACGGCGTGCCCGATTGGGAACGTGACGTGAAGAATTCATGGTGTCTGGGCTCGCAATATTGGGCCAAGCATCCGCACAAAAACGCTTACAACGCCCGTTATGGCATCCTGCTGGATATGGTTGGCACCAAGAATGCTTGTTTCATGTGGGAATTATTCTCGAAACATTATGCTTCCCAGGCGCTATATAAAGTTTGGAACCAGGCACAAGCCTTGGGCTACGGACAATATTTCATCCAGGGAGACGGCGGCGTGCTTACCGACGATCATTTGTATATCAACACTTTAGCGGGAATCCCAAGCATCGACATCATCGATTATGACGAAAGCCGAGGCGGTTTCTTCGAAGGATGGCACACGCAACACGACGATATGCGCCACATCGACAAAGCCACGCTGCAAGCGGTGGGTCATACGGTTTTAAGTGTACTTTACTCGGAATAATATGCTGGAAGCTTATTTACAACAAGGTAGAATCGAAGCCGGTTGCGACGAAGCCGGAAGAGGATGTTTGGCCGGATCGGTGTTTGCAGCGGCCGTCATCTTGCCCGAAGATTTCCACAACGATTTGCTCAACGACTCCAAGCAACTAACAGAAAAACAACGCTATAGCCTGCGACCCATCATCGAGCGGGAAGCTTTGGCCTGGGCGGTGGGAGAAGTGACCGCGCAAGAAATCGACAAACTGAATATTCTGAATGCTTCGCTTTTGGCCATGCACCGCGCCGTGGCGCAACTGAAACTGCGGCCCGAGCACCTGCTCATCGATGGCAACCGTTTCCGTCAGCCGGCACAACTGCAACTGCATCGTCTCAGCGAAGATGGCAAATCGAAAGCGACAGCCTTGCAAAGCGGATTACCCGACGATTATCCCGAAATTCCTGCTACCACCATCGTCAAAGGCGACGGAAAATTTCTATCCATTGCTGCTGCCTCGGTTTTAGCCAAGACTTACCGCGACGACGCCATGCTGGCGCTGCATGAGCAATTTCCTCCATATCAATGGAATGAAAACAAAGGCTATCCCACTCCGGCCCATCGTCGGGCGATAGCAGAAACCGGCAGCAGTCCGTATCATCGTTTGAGTTTCAGACTCTTGGACGAAGATGATCAACTATCTCTATTTTAAGATCTTCGGCATCGGCCTTGATTTGCAGGTAGCCATGAGGCTCGGCGCCCATTTTCAAAGGATTGGTCTGCACATAGCGCACACCCTTGAAATACAAATATTCGGCACGATGATCGTGGGCTTGCAGACAGGCATCCACATGGTAGGTTTGAAATAAATCTGTGAGGCGAAGCACTTCATTTACAGGCGGATTGCTTCCGAACAAATTAGAGTTGTCGGTATCGAAAAAATTGGCATGCGTAGCCACGATGCAATAACGATATTGGGGACGAATTTCTTTCAGCACATGTAACAACCACTCGTTCTGATATTTACCCAAAGTGGACGTAGTCGATTCCAAGCAAATGATCAAATCTTGCGCCTCAGGCGTACGAAGACTGACCGTATAAATGGAACTTCCGAAATATTTCAGGTACAAAGGCCAACCATTATAATAAAGTTCGTGGTTGCCGGCAATGGTAAAAACCGTATCGCCGCCTTGACGATAATGTTCTTGAAGACGTTCATAGACAAGAGGATAAGCTTCGTTCACCGAAACAATATCACCTAAAAACAAATTGCAGACAGTGAGAGAATCTTGTCGCGTCAGAAACAAAAACGAATCCAAACGAGCCGTTTCATCCACCACATGAATATCGCCCGCCACATTGATATGATAGCCATCGTGCGGAAGTTCCAACACCAAATCGCCAAGCCGTTCATTGTAAGCCATCGACTGATGGAAACGTTCTTCTGCATCGTACTGACAAGGAATAATCAATCCCAGAAGATCCAATTCTTGACAGGATGTCAAAAGCAGGAAAGAGACAAGAAAGATTAAATTTCGCATACTACCCCCATTCTAATATAGCATTCATACACCGACGAGGCCAGATTGAAAACGCCCGATGGCATGTACATCAATTTGGAAATCAAACGACTACGTTCCGAAAATTTCCATTCACCATAAAGCGAAACATTAGGCGTATAGATTCTCTCCCACAAAAAATCGTCGTAATCGGACAAAGCAAAACCCAGGTTCCATGCGGGGGATGTTCGCGGATCGCGACACTGGAATGCCAATTTGTACACCAACCCGAAAGGCTCGTTCAGATATCGTGCCGATGCATCATGTCCCGTCCAATGAATATCCTGCAAAATGCGATGCATGCAACCGATTTCGCCATACCACCTGGCCCGACGATACGACAGACTCAAGGCCGCATTGTACTCGTATATGCCCCACACCGACAAATCGCGGAAAAGAAATTTCTGATGCAAAGCCAGACTGTTGAAATGACGGGTTGAAGATTCGTTCAATGGAAAATACGCAAGTCCCTGAACAGCAATGGCATGAGTGGCATCATAAGAGCCGGCCTGATTGTCTTCCCATTGAAATGAGAAAGCGGCACTCAGATCGTAATTGACAGCCAAGGGATAATTGTAAAGCGCTGAATACGAAGCATAAAAACCTTGTTTAGTTCCCATATCGAGCCAGGTTTTCACATATTCCTGCGCCCGCAAAGGAAAGACAAACAAGCAGAAGGCAAAGATCCACAACGAAAATTTCTTCATAGAGTAACTATCCGATTTTAAGACAATTGCAAATCGTACAAGCGTTTAAAGGCGCCCTCTTGCTGCATCAACTGTTCGTGCGTACCGCGTTCCACAATTTCGCCATCGCGCAACACGCAGATAAGGTCGGCATTGCGAATGGTAGACAAACGATGCGCAATAACAATGGTGGTGCGGTTTTTCATCAGATTTTCCAAAGCTTCTTGCACCAGACGTTCCGATTCGGTATCGAGGGCCGAAGTAGCTTCGTCCAGAATGAGGATAGGCGGATTTTTCAGAATGGCACGTGCAATGCTGATACGCTGACGCTGACCTCCGGAAAGTTTGCCGCCACGATCGCCGATATAAGTGTCGTAGCCATGTTCGCTGGCCATGATAAAGTCGTGAGCATTAGCAATTTTGGCCGCTTCTATCACTTGTTCCATCGTAGCATTTTCCACACCGAAAGCGATATTATTGAAGAAGGTATCGTTGAACAAAATGGCTTCCTGGTTCACATTGCCCATGAGCGCGCGCACATCCTTCACGCGATAATTGCGAATATCCTCGCCGTCGATGCTAATACCACCATTTTCAACATCGTAGAAGCGCGGCAACAAATCGACAAGGGTAGATTTTCCAGAGCCCGATTGTCCTACCAAAGCCACCGTTTTTCCCTTGGGAATCACCAAGTTGATATCTTTCAAAACCAAATCGTTCTGATAACGGAAATCCACATGCTTGTACTCGATTTGCGAAGCGAATTGCGTCAAGGTTTTGGGCTGCGCAGGATCTTGAATCTTGTTTTCAGCCTGCAAAATCTTATCGATACGTTCCATCGAAGCCAAGCCTTTTTCTATGCTGTACCAAGCTTGCGAAAAGGATTTGGCGGGATTGATAATACTATAGAAAATAATCAGATAATAGATGAACACTTGCGCCGACAGACCGGTATTATTGCCCAAAATGAGCGTTCCACCAAACCACAACACGATGGCAATGATAAAGGTGCCCAAAAACTCACTCATCGGATGCGCCAACTGCTGACGACGGAAAATGCGAGCCGTGATACGACGCAATTGATTGTTCTGTCTTTCAAAATTATCGAAGATACGCTTTTCGGCGTTGAAAGCCTTAACGATACGAAGTCCGGACAAAGTTTCTTCGATTTGCGAAAGAATTTCGCCCCACTTGTTTTGTCCATCGCGCGAAGGTTTTTTGAGTTGCTTGCTGACGCGTCCCAGGAAAAAGCCGGCAATAGGCAGCAAAACCAGCACGAATAGGGTTAACTCCCAACTCAGGAACACCATCGTCGCAAAATATATCACCAACATTATCAGGTTCTTGAACAACATATCCAAAGAACTCATGATGGAAGCTTCCACTTCGGTTACGTCGCCCGACATACGCGCAATGATGTCGCCTTTGCGTTCTTCCGAGAAAAAGCCCAAGGGAAGAGTTAAAATCTTGGCATAGATAGTGTTACGCAAATCTCTAAGCACCGAGGTGCGAATAGCAATCATATTGACCGAAGCCAGGTACATAAAACCCGTTTTCAGCAAAGTCATCACCACCAAGAAAGATCCGAGAATAAGCAAAGTGAAGCCTCCGCCCTTGGTTTCCACAATATTCAGCAAAAAGCAATAGAAATTATCTTTGAGCGCAGTGCCCAAATCGGCCAAGGGCAAAGACCAGATATTTTCGTGATAGGTATAGCTCGCGCCCTCGTTCAGCTGGAAAAGGATCTCCAGAACGGGAATAATCAGCGCAAAAGAAAACAGACTGAAAATGGTAGATAAAAGGTTGTTCAACACGTTGAAAAACACGTATTTCTTATATGGTGGCACCAATCGCCACAACAAGCGGAAAAATTCTTTCATCGGATAGGTGATTTGTCGCGCGAAGATAACACGAAGCCTCAGCAAAAACAAATTAAAACAAAAAAGAACGCAGCTCCTAAAAACTGCGTTCTTCGTATGCTTGAAGCAAATTTTTGTCTTATTTCAAGATTTCGAGCAATTCAACTTCGAAAATCAAAGTAGTACCAGGAGCAATCATCTGACCGGCACCCTGATCGCCGTAAGCCAAATCTGAAGGAATCACGAAGCGAACCTTTGAACCAACATTCATCAGCTGCAAACCTTCTTGCCAACCGGCAATAACCTGAGTAACACCGAATTCTGCGGGAGTACCACGTTCGATAGAGCTATCGAAAACAGTGCCATCCAACAAAGTACCATGATAATGAACCTTTACGCGGTCGCTGGCAACGGGCTTAGCACCTTCGGCAGGAGTCAAAATTTCATATTGCAAACCTGAAGCGGTGGTAACAACGCCATCTTTCTTGGCATTTTCAGCCATATATTCGGCACCCATCTTCTTGTTGTTCTGAGCTTCTTTTTCCATCACGGCCATCATGCATTGTTGGAATACCTGATAAGCTTCTTCGGGCTTGATGCGCAATTTGCCATCTTGTCCTTTCAAAGTGAGTTCGAAAGCCTTGAGGAACATATCCAAGTTCAGATCCACGGGCATTTGTTCGAAATTCTGACGGAGATTGTCACCCAAACCTACACCATAAGCATAGCTCAATGAATCTTCGAGAGAACCGATAGATTTAGCTTTTACAACTTTCTGAGTTTCAACTGCGCCTTCTGCATCAGTAGTGGCCTTATTGCCACAAGAAGTCAGTGCGATGGTAGAGATAGCCAAAACCATAGCTACTGCTTTAAAGAGATTCTTTTTCATGTGTTTTGTTATTTTAAATTGTCGTTAATGTGTCGCAAAAAACTCCGCAAAGATAACATAAAGAATGGAAAATAATACTACTTTAGTGGCATCGTTAACAAATATTTGAATCATGTCTAAGAGCGTCAAAATCAATTGCAGCAACATCGGCCAAAGCCGTTTGTTCCCCATCGGAGTTTCTTTGATGGAAATGAGTGAAATCTTGCAGGAAGAAAAGGGCCTCGACTTCGAGCCCATCGCTGCACTTGTCAATCATAAATCGGAAAATCTGAACACAGAGCTCTATCATCCCGCTTTGGTGGAATTCATCGATATTCGCCACGCGGAAGGCATGCGCGTGTACACACGAACGCTCAGTTTTCTGATTGCCGCCGCCGTGAACGAACTCTATCCCGGAAGCCGATTCTGCATAGAACATTCCGTATCGAATGGATTCTTCTGTCATTTATATCTTGGAAAAACATTGGAAAACAACGATTTGGAAGCAATCAAACAACGCGTGAGAACTTTGGCGGAAGCCGATATTCCCATACTGAAAATTGAAGACGAAACGGCCGACGTGCTGGAAATTTTCCGCAGCAAAGGACGTCAGGATCTGGTGAAATTGCTGAGTCATTATGGACATTTGTACACGCATTACATCAAAATGGGCGAACATCTCGACCATTATTCCGGACCTTTGGCCGCCTCTACCAAATATATCCGCACTTTCGATTTGAGTTTGTATCCCGATGCCGAAAACGGCTGCCTGCTGCGACTTCCCAATCCGGAAAAGCCTGAGGAATTGAAGCCTTACGTGGAGCAACCCAAGATGTTTGGCATTTTCAAGGAGTTTGTACATTGGAACGAAGTCTTGGGACAAAGCACCATCGGCGACATCAACGAAAGTTGCGCCAAAGGCGAAGCCGAAGCGCTGATAAAAGTGTCGGAAGCCTTGCAGGAAAAGCGTGTTTCGCAAATCGTGGACAACATGCTCTCGCAGCCGCAGCGCAAACGCATCATTTTGGTTTCGGGACCTTCGTCTTCGGGAAAAACCACTTTCAGCAAACGTCTTTCGGTACAACTGGCCGTGATGGGTATCAAGCCTTTGGCTATTTCTTTGGACGATTATTTCCTGGAACGTCATCAGACGCCCCGCGACGAAAAAGGCGACTACGACTACGAATCGCTCTACGCGCTCGACCTAGAGCTGTTCAACCAACAACTGAACGATTTGCTGCAAGGCAAAGAAGTGATAGTGCCGCGATACAATTTCGCTTCGGGACAAAAAGAATTTCTCGAAGAAAGAAAGATTCATCTGGAAGACAATCAGGTACTTATCTTGGAAGGTATTCATGCCTTGAACCCGGAACTTCTGCCTTCTGTACCGCAAGAAGTGCTGTATAAAATCTACGTTTCTGCCCTCACGTCCATTTCGCTGGACGATCACAACCGCATTGCCACCACCGACAACCGACTCATTCGTCGCATGATACGCGATGCACAATATAGAGGCACGCCGGCGCGCTCAACTATCGCACGCTGGAAAAGTGTCCGCGCCGGCGAAGACAAATGGATCTTCCCCTATCAGGAAAATGCCGACGTGTTCTTCAACTCGGCCATGGCCTTCGAACTTTTGGTGTTGAAACGTTATGCCGAACCCTCTTTGCGTACCGTGCCGCAGAATTGCCCCGAATATGCCGAAGCCGAACGTTTGCTGCGCTTTTTGGATTATATCGCCACCATTCCCGACAACGATATTCCTCCCACTTCGCTCTTGCGCGAATTTGTGGGCGGCAGCTCGTTTAATTATTAGAATCTGATGGAAGTTTTGTAACTTTGCGACTCTAAATTTATCACCATGGCGTTGAAACAACAACAAGTATTGAAACAGCAGCAAGGGCTCACCCAAATGCAGATCCAACAGATTAAACTGCTGGAGATTCCTGCTTTGGAAATGGAAGAACGCATCTTGCGCGAAATTGACAATAACCCCGCCTTGGAATTGGGCGAAGAACTGCCTGATCCGCAGGTCAATACCGAAGAAGATTTCGATTTGGGAAACGAATATCCCGACGAAAACAATCAGAGCGAAAGCCAAAACGAGCTCAGCGATTACGACGACGATTACGACGATCGCGCTGCCGATTATGCCGAAACCCAAGCGTACGATCCTAATGCCGAAAGCGACCGTAAGACTTTCTTGGGTGTTCAGACCGATAGTTTGCAAGACTTTCTGCGTCGTCAGTTGTCGGATTTGGATTTGGAAGAAACGGAAAACTGGATAGGTGAATACATCATCGGTTGTCTCGACGACGATGGCTATCTGCGCATTCAATTGGACACCATCGCCGACCAGCTCTCGTTTCATCGTTCGCTCGATGTGGAAGAAAGCCAAATGGAAGAAGTCTTGACCATGATACAGGATTTTGAGCCGGCCGGCATCGCAGCACGCAATTTGCAAGAATGCCTGTTGTTGCAGTTGCAGCGCAAGAATCCTACCAAAGAAGTGCAGAACGCCATCCGTCTGCTGGAAGATTATTTCGAGGATTTTTCTTCGATGAAGTTGCAGAAAATCAGTCAGCAATGGGGCATCAGCGAAGCCGATTTGGACGCTGCCAAAAAAGTGATCAGTCGTTTGAATCCCAAGCCCGGCAACGATTGGGAAAGCTCGCTGATGAACGAAACCGGACGCGCCATCACACCCGACTTTCTGGTTGACAACATCGATGGAAAACTGGTGCTAAGCCTGAACGACACCAACTTGCCCGACTTGCACGTGAGCGCCTATTATAAAGAGCTGATACGCAGTAGCAAACAATCGAAGAACATCAGCCGCGAGCAGAAAGAAGCCGTGGTATTTGCCAAACAGAAAGTGGAAGCTGCCAACTGGTTTATCAACGCCATCAGACAACGTCAACAAACACTGATGAACAGCATGCAAGCCATTCTCGACCGTCAGGAAGCCTTTTTCCTGAGTGGCGAAGAGCGCAAATTGCGTCCCATGCGATTGAAAGATGTGGCTGCCGACACCGGTTTGGATATTTCCACCATTTCGCGCGTGAGCAATAGTAAATATGTGCAGAGCGAATTCGGCATTTTTCCCTTGAAGTTCTTTTTCTCCGAATCGATGCAAACCACCGAAGGCGAAGAAGTTTCGGTGCGCGAAATAAAGAGCATCATCAAAGAACTCATTGAGCAAGAAGACAAAAACAACACGCTCACCGACGATGCTTTGGTAAAACTTTTGCAGGAAAAGGGCTACAAAATTGCCCGTCGTACGGTGGCCAAATACCGCGAACAATTGCACATTCCCACTTCCCGTCAACGATCTAACGCTTAAAACAAAATGAATATTCCCAACGATTTACTTTATAGCCGCGACCACGAATGGTTGCGCATCGAAGGCGAAACTGCCACGCTCGGCATCACGGAATTTGCCCAAGACGAACTGGGCGAAATTGTTTTTGTCGAAGTGAACGAAATGAACAGGCCTTTGCAGAAAGACGATATTTTCGGCTCGGTTGAAGCCGTCAAAGCGGTTTCCGATTTATTTATGCCTTGCGCCGGCGAAATCATCGCCATCAACAACGACCTGGAAGAACATCCGGAATGGGTGAACGAAGATCCTTACGGCAAAGGTTGGATGATACAGATTCGTCTGATGGATGCCGCCACCGCCGCAGATGCTTTGATGGACGCCGCTGCTTATCAAGATTTAATACAGTAAAATTCAAATAATTATGAAAGCTATTGTCAGCATTATCATGGGTAGCACTTCCGATCTGCCCATCATGGAAAAAGCAGCCAAGCTGCTCGACGAATTCAAGATTCCTTTTGAAATGCATGCTTTGTCGGCTCATCGTACGCCCAGCGAGGTGGAAACTTTTGCCAAAGAAGCTGCCGATCGTGGTATCAAGGTGATTATTGCAGGCGCCGGTATGGCTGCTGCTTTGCCCGGTGTGATTGCCGCCAACACCACACTTCCCGTTATCGGTGTGCCCATTGCCGCCACGCTGAGCGGTATGGATGCTCTTTTGGCCATCGTACAAATGCCTCCCGGTATTCCCGTAGCCACGGTTTCCATCAATGGTACCATGAACGCTGCCATCCTGGCCGTTGAAATGTTGGCCTTGGCCGACGCTGACTTGGCTGCCCGTTTCGCCATCTACAAAGAAGGTCTGAAAAAGAAAATCGTCAAAGCCGACGAAGAATTACAAGCTGTTCATTACGAATACAAAGTGTGACATTATGTCTTATTGCAAAGATTATTTCCATTATCAAAAGCGTCAGAGCCGAGAAGTAAAAATCGGCTCGCTGCTTTTGGGCGGATCGAATCCGGTTCGTCTGCAATCGATGACCAACACTTCCACCCTCGACACCGAAGGCAGCATCGCTCAAGCGCAAGCCATTATCGAAGCGGGTGGTGCCTTGGTCCGTCTCACAGCCCAAGGCGTGAAAGAAGCAGAAAATCTGGCTAATATCCGTCAAGGATTGCGAGAGAAAGGATACACCACGCCTCTGGTGGCCGATATTCACTTCAATCCAAAAGCCGCCGAAGCAGCCGCCTGTCATGTGGAAAAAGTACGCATCAATCCGGGCAACTTTGCCGATCCCATGCCGGCCGGCGTACAAAGCGAAGACGACGTGCAAGCCGCCATCCGTGCCCGTTTCGTGCCCTTTCTTAATCTTTGCAAAGAACATCAAACCGCTATCCGCATCGGTGTGAACCATGGTTCGCTTTCGGCCCGCATGATGAAACGCCATGGCGACACGCCGCAAGGCATGGTGGCTTCCTGCATGGAATATCTGCGCATCTGCATCGAGGAACAATTTTACAACGTGGTGATTTCTATCAAGGCGTCCAACACTTTGGTGATGGTGCAGACCGTACGACTGCTCGTTCAGGAAATGGAAAAAGAGGGCATGGATTTTCCCTTGCATCTGGGCGTTACCGAAGCCGGAGACGGTGAAGACGGACGCATCAAATCGGCAGTGGGCATAGGCGCCTTGTTGGCCGACGGCATCGGCGATACCATTCGCGTCAGCCTGAGCGAAGATCCGCAAGTGGAAGTGCCCGTTGCGCGACAGTTGCGCGACTACATTGCCCGACGCGAAAATCATGCTACCATTGCAGCCGAAGCTTACGAGCCTTTCGACCCATTCCAATTTCATAGACGCGACAGTTATCGTTGCGGCATCGTGGGCGGCGCACAAGCGCCCGTGGTGATTGCAGATATCAGCCATATCCAAACCGAAGAAAAAAGCCAAGCCGCGCTGGAAGCCGATTTCTATTATGTCGGACAACACTTGCCCGAGCAAGCCGAAGCAGGCAAACGTTATCTCTGCGACAGCCAAGTGTATCAGCAACAAGCACAGACTTATCCCCTGTTTACCCTGGCGCAATGGGAAGCGCTCCAGCAAAGCCAAGCCGACATCCGTTTCTTGCAACTGAGTTATCAAGAACTTGACGACCAGTTGTTGTCATGGCTTTCGCAGCAGGAAAATGTAGTGCTGTTGCTTCGTTCTTCGCATATCAATCCGGTGGCAGAAATGCGTGCTCTTTTCCATCGTCTGTTGCGTGAAAATTGTCTTTGTCCGGTGGTGTTGCAGGCCGATTATCAAGTGAAAACGCTGGAAGAATTGCAATTGTTTGCGGCCGCCGATTTCGGTGCTCTCCTACTCGATGGTTTTGGCGACGGATTGATGCTTCAGGCCGATAGTCAGAGTACACAAAGTTGCATCAGTACGATGTTTGCCATTTTGCAGGCAGCCCGTCTGAGAATTTCGCGCACGGAATACATTTCTTGTCCCAGCTGCGGACGAACCCTTTTCGATTTGCAGAAAACCATTGCGCACGTAAAAGCCGGCACCGCCCATCTGAAAGGCTTAAAAATCGCCATCATGGGTTGTATCGTGAATGGCCCGGGCGAAATGGCCGATGCCGATTATGGTTATGTAGGTGCGGGACGCGGAAAAATCAGCTTGTACAAAGGACAAAACTGCATCGAAAAGAATATTCCCGAAGAAGAAGCCCTGGCCCGATTGCTCGAATTGATACAGCAATACGAAGGCTAAGCCAAGTAAATTTTTAGAAAGGATAACCGATGGCAATGTGAGCGGCAAAGTCGTTCCAGCTGTCGATGTGTTTGATGCGCCATCTTTCGTCTGAGGTCAATCCACTGGGATCGTAAACTTTCATACCTCCATCGATACGAATCAGGAAGAAATTGAAATTCAAACGAATACCCATTCCGACGCTGCAAGCAATTTCTTCGTAGAAACTATTCCAATGAAATTGTCCGCCGGGTTGGTTGTCGTAATTGCGCAAAGTCCAGATATTTCCTGCATCGATAAAGTAAGCGCCTTCGAGCAACCAAAACCATTTGTGTCGTAATTCAAGGTTCAAATCGAGCTTCACGTCGCCCGACTGGTTCATAAAGTCGATGCCGCTCAAGGGTGAACGGAAACTACCCGGACCGAGACGTCTCACCGACCATCCGCGCACCGAGTTGGCGCCACCCGAATAAAAACGTTTTTCGAAAGGAAGAATCTTGGAATTGCCATAAGGATAAGCCACGCCCACGCCGGCACGAGCTGCCAGACGCATATTTTCGGTGAGCGGAATATGGCGCGTCGCTTCCAACTCAGCTTTCAGATATTGCGAAAAAGGAATCTTACCTATATTATATTGTCCTTCGTCATCCGGATGTCCCAATTGTTTGTAAGCCAAATACAAAAGATTTCCTGCCGATTCCACATTGGCACGCAAGGTATAATAACGACGATTGTCTTTGTCCAAACCCGTGGGAATACTTGAATAACTGATGCCGTACGAAGAACTTACAATGAACTGGTCTTCATAACTATATCGCAAATACGAACCTTCTTTCAGATAATTAGCCTTGAAGGCCGAGTCGATGCGTTCTTCAGGCATGTGCGTGTAGGCAAAATCGATCGGATTGAAATTTTGTCGAACGCGGGGATTCTGCCAAGCATATTCCATGGAGAGCGCCGCCGTGGTTCGCCAGAATTCCGGACGCGCAAGGTTGTCGTAATTCAAAGAGAAAGTAGTAGATGAAGCCGAACGCGTCTTGCTCGTTTTTTTATCGGGGAAGAAAAGCAAATCGGGGAAAGCCAATTGCAACTCGCCGCCATATTCCCAATAATCGTTGCTGAAAGAGGCAGACAAAGCTTCGTAAGCACCACGGGCATTGATATTGAAAACTTCACCTCCGCCAAAGATATTCTGATGCATGTAGCTTCCCAGCAAAGCCGCGCCCAAATCGCCGGCCGTATTGGTGCCTTCCACATCGATAGAAAAAACGTGATAAGGATTGGGCGACAGAACGATATACACATCCAAGGAAGGTTCTTGGGCCGAAACATCCAAAAAGCGGATATTCACATATTTCAGACATTCTATCTGATTGAAATTCGTATAGGTTCGCGACACATCGTCAACGCGGTAAAGACTGCCCGGCTCAATGAAACATTGTTGCAACAAGGTCTTGGGCGAGAGAAAAGGCTCGTTGCGATACACCATATAATTATTCTCGGCAATCTGCAAAGTATCGTAATCGGAAAGCATGAAGCGATTTTCTGCACGCGAAAAAGACGAAGTCTGAACATCTAGCAAGAAATACACTTTGTTGATGGTATATACCTGATGTTCTTCGTATTTCACTTCGTTGGTCACCATGCGCGTGTAAGGCTTGAGTTGCAAATTTACATCCACTTGACGATGGCCCACCGCACTGTCTACCAAGTAGCTGAAATGGTCGCGATTGATGGCGTAATATCCTTGATTGCGCGCAATATTCACCAAACGGGAACGCTCTGCATTCAACAAATCGCTATTGAAAGGTTTGCCTTGCTTAATGTCGGATTGCTTCATGGAAACGTGGATAATGGAATCCAAAGCCGAAGCGTTGTTGTCGTAATGATACTGACGGAAGGAATAGGGAGCACCGGCCTTCACCGAATACAAGGTTTTCACTTTCTGTTTGGGAAGATGATCGGCCTTCACATCGACCGAAGCATTGAAATAGCCACGATTGAACAGATATTGCTCCATGGCTCGCTGGCTGCGTTCCGACTGATGTTCGTCGTAGATAACCGGCGCGTCGCCAATCTTGCGCAAGAAACGATTCACCCATTTGCTGGTATCCTGTCCCGAAAGATTATACAGAGCCAAATCCATGTTGAACAAACCCAGAAAGCGATGGTTGGGCTGCTGACGCATTTGCGCCTTCAATTCCGATTTGGAAAGTTCCGGCTTATCGACCTTCACTTTGGTGTGAAACAGCAATTCCTCATTTTCGGGCACGTATTTAGTACTGCTACAAGCCTGCAGCAGAATGAATGCCAACAAAAGGAAAATGAGACGTTTCATTTCTGAGAATGTTTGCGCAAAAATACAATTTCTTTTGTACATTCGCTGCCCAAAATGAATGTTATGCTCAGCAAAGCCAAGATAAAATGGATTCACAGCCTCGAAATGAAAAAGTTTCGCAACGAATACGGGCTGTTTTTGGCCGAAGGTCATAAGTTGGTAGGCGATTTGCTTCCCTTACTCTCTTGCAGATTTCTGGCAGCCACGCCCAAATGGTTGGCGCAACATCCGGCCGTCAAAGCCGACGAAATTTGCGAAGTGAACGACGAAGAATTGCGTCGAGCCAGCATTCAACAACATCCGCAAGAAGTCTTGGCCGTTTTCGAAATTCCTCAGCATCAACTCTCTATCGACGAATTGAACAATAGTTTATCGTTAGCGCTGGATGGCGTACAAGATCCGGGCAATCTGGGCACCATTATCCGCATTGCCGATTGGTTCGGTATTGAAAATGTGATTTGTTCGAAAGATACGGTGGACGCTTACAATCCTAAAACCATACAGGCCAGCATGGGCGCCATCGGTCGAGTAAAAGTGCATTATGGCGTGCTGCCGGAATTGTTCAAGCAAGTGCAAGTGCCCCTCTTTGGCACCTTTCTGGAAGGAGAAAATATTTACCGCAAAACGCTGCCAGCTCAGGGCATCATCGTGATGGGCAACGAAGGCAAAGGTGTATCCAAGGAGGTGGCTGCTTTGGTGGACGAGAAACTTTTCATTCCCAATTTCCCGCTCGAACGTCAAGGTTCGGAATCGCTCAATGTATCAACGGCTACGGCGATCGTCTGTTCGGAGTTCCGTAGGCGCATCCAATAACAGTTCCCGACCGGTATTCAACTGATTGATAGAGCGCAAAGGCTGTATAGAATCTTTGGCTTTGAGTTCCATCTTAGGCTTTTCTATTTGCTTGAGCGCTTCTTTTGCGGGCTCAGCATCGATGGTTGCCAAAGTATCGTTATGCGATAATGTATCGTTCTCCAAGCTCAAAGCATAGCGCGTGGCACTGGAAATCTGCTGAGTCAAATCATTATCGTTCAACCAATAAGCATAATATTGAGCCACATAATCGAGCGAATCCAGACGCGGCAAACTATCGACAGCCAAACTATCGTAAGGCAAAGCGGCCAGTGCGAGCGTATCTGCGGCCACACTATCGGGATAACAACGTAAACTCTTGGCCCAGAGCGCCACAAAATCTTCATCAATGGAAACCGTCTGCCATTTCTTATCGAATTCCGCTTTTTCGCGAGCGGCAATCTCGGCTTGTTCGCGAATCGCCAAATCTTGTTGCATCTTCTTCAGCGCTTCGGTGGTGAGATCGAGCACTTCTATCATTGTTTTCGCATGACGCGAATAATGCGATATCGAAGCATAAAAATCATCTTCGCTTATCTGATGCTTATCTAGAATCCAATGATAAGAAACGTCCTGAAAATAATCGTTGCGCATGCCTTTCGACCATTCTCGGCGCGTCTTGGCATCCAATTGTTTGAGCATCGTTTCGGTGAGATATACATCGCAGAGCACTTGCGAAAGCTCGCGCTTGGAAAGAATGCGAGTATCTTTCCTTTGACAAGCCGGCAAAAGCAACAACAGCGCCAAAAGCAAGGCAAGGCTTCGTATATGTTTCACGAAAAAACGCATGATTACTTGGTCGTCTCCTTCTTGGGTTCGAGATCGTCCGACAAAAATCTACGGTAAAACAGCAGCAACAATATCACCCCGATGGTAATGCAGGAATCGGCAATATTGAAAACCGGACTGAAGAAAATAAAGCGATCGCCGCCCCAGAAAGGCATCCACGCGGGCCAATAGGTATCGATGATGGGGAAATAGAGCATATCCACCACTTTACCATAAAACCAGGGAGCGTAGCCGCCATCGGCCGGCAAGAATTGCGCCACTTGTCCGTAACTATGATCGAAAATCTGTCCGTAGAACACGCAGTCGATAATATTGCCCATGGCTCCGGCCGTAATAAGCGAAACACAAGCAATATAGCCCATCGGTGCCTGACGTTTACACAAACGATGCAAATACCAGATAAGCACACCCGAAGCCACGATACGGAACAGCGTCAGGAAGATTTTGTCGAAGAATTCCCAACCGAAAGCCATGCCTTCGTTTTCGACAAAAAGAATGTAAAACCAATCAGTTACACGAACGCTCTCGTGCAACTGAAAATTGGTTTTAATGTAAATTTTGACTACCTGATCTATCAATATCATCAAGCAGATGATCAGTGTCGATTTCCAAGCTTTTGATAAGGTCAGCTTCATGCTTTATTTACCTTTAGCTTCGATGCTCAAAGTGGCATGAGGAACTGCACGCAGTCTTTCCTTGGGAATAAGTTTGCCGGTTTCGCGACAAATTCCATAGGTCTTATTGTCGATACGAACAAGTGCAGCTTCCAAGTTTTGGATAAACTTTAACTGACGTTGCGCCAAGCGCGAGATTTCTTCTCTCTGCAAAAAGCTGGCACCATCTTCGAAAGCCTTCAAAGTGGGTGCGGTATCGGAAGTTTCGTCTCCCATGATACTCTGTTGCAACTGTTCATATTCGGCACGAGCCTTGTCAATTTTAGCTTGAATCAGTACTCTGAATTCTTCCAATTCAGCATCTGAGTAGCGAACAATTTCTGCCATAGCGATTAAAGTTTATAAGTTAAATATTTAGCGTTTACTTACCTTGATGGTCAATACAACTTCGTCCAGATTCAACTCGATACCACCTTCGATAGCATCGCAAAGTTGCAAGCTGTCGGCCAAGGTTTGCGAAGCAATGTAAGAAGCGTATTCCTGCACGGCTGCGTCGGTAGCCTGATGATGCGACAGTTCGATGCTGATGCGGTCGGTAATTTCAAATTGTTGATCTTTACGGATATTCTGGATACGATTTACCAATTCGCGGGCGATACCTTCCGAGCGCAAAGCCTCCGAAATTTCCACTTCGAGCGCCACGGTAAGACGACCTTCGGATGCCACCAACCATCCGGGAATATCTTCCGAGATGAATTCAACGTCGCTGCTTTCGATATGGATTTCGTTGCCTTCGACATTCAAATCGTAGAAACCGGCGGCTTCGAAAGCGAAGATAGTTTCCTGATCGAGAGAGGTGAGCATGGCGGCCACTTGCTTCATCTGCTTGCCGCATTTGGGGCCCAGGAGCTTGAAGTTGGGCTTGATACGTTTTACCAAAATACCGGCGGCATTTTCCACGAAGCGCAATTCTTTCACATTCACTTCGCCCAGAATCAAATCTTTCACGGCTTCGATAGCGGCTTGTTGCTTGGCGTCCAAAGCGGGAATGATGATAGCTTGCAGCGGCTGACGCACCTTGATGTTCACCTTGCGACGCAAGGCCAATACCATGGACGAAATCTGCTGCGCCATCTGCATACGTTCGTTCAAATCTTCGTTGATGAGCGCTTCGTCGGCCACAGGATAGAGTGCCAAGTGAACAGATTCGCTCTTGTCGCGTGCGCTCATGGCATTCAAATCGAGGAACAACTTATCGGCATAGAAAGGAGCGATGGGCGCCATCAAACGGGCCACGGTATCCAAACAGGTGTAAAGCGTCTGATAAGCAGCCAATTTATCTTGAGTCATTTCGCCACCCCAGAAACGTTTACGATTCAGACGTACATACCAGTTGCTGAGGTTTTCGCCTACGAAATCGGCGATGGCACGACCGGCCTTGGTTGCTTCGTAATTAGCATAATAACTATCGGTCTGACGAACCAAATCGTTGAGCAAAGAAATAATCCAACGATCGATTTCAGGACGTTGCGACATAGGCACTTCGGCTTCTTGACCCGTAAAACCATCCACATTGGCATACAAGGCGAAGAACGAATAAGTATTGTAGAGCGTTCCGAAGAATTTACGACGAACTTCTTCCACACCGTCGGTATCGAATCGCAAGTTGTCCCAAGGAGAAGCATTGGTAATCATGTACCAGCGCAAAGGATCGGAACCGTATTGTTCGATAGCACCGAAAGGATCGATGGCGTTGCCCAGACGTTTTGACATCTTGTTGCCATTCTTATCGAGAACCAAACCATTGGAAACCACGCTCTTGTAAGCTACAGAATCGAAAATCATCGTTCCCAAAGCGTGCAAAGTAAAGAACCATCCACGGGTTTGGTCTACACCTTCGGCGATGAAATCGGCCGGATAGATGCGACGGCTGTCGAAAGCTTCTTTATTTTCGAAAGGATAGTGAATCTGAGCATAAGGCATGGCACCGGAATCGAACCAAACGTCGATAAGGTCGCTTTCGCGCTTCATGGGCAAACCGCTTTCGCTCACCAAAATGATGTCGTCTACGTAAGGACGGTGCAAGTCGATTTTGTCGTAATTGGCTTTATCCATGTTGCCGGGAACGAAGCCCAGTTTCTTGTAGGGATTTTCCGTCATGAATCCGGCAGCCACCGATTTTTCAATTTCGTTGTACAATTCTTCGAGCGAACCGATGCAGATTTCTTCGCGGCTGTCGCGGTTGCGCCAAATGGGCAGCGGCGTTCCCCAATAACGTGAACGGCTCAGGTTCCAATCGTTGAGGTTTTCCAACCATTTGCCGAAACGGCCTGTTCCGGTAGATTCGGGTTTCCAGAGAATGGTATTGTTGAGTTCCATCATGCGTTCGCGACACGCAGTGGAGCGAATGAACCAGCTGTCGAGCGGATAATACAACACGGGCTTATCGGTACGCCAGCAGTGCGGATAATTGTGCACGTGCTTTTCCACTTTCAAAGCCTGACCGGCTTGCTTCATTTCCAAAGCAATCTGGATATTCAAATCTTCGGCTTTGGCAGCAGCCACATCGTCGTATTTACCATCGATATTGAATTCGGGAGCGTAAGCATTCTTCACGTAAGCACCTTCGTGATGAGCATAAGCGGCTTTATCTACACAAGCGTCCACGAAAGCAGGTGCACATTCTTCGAGCAGATAATATTTACCGGTCATATCCACCATAGGACGGGTTTCGCCCAAGAGGTTGATCATGAAAAGTGAAGGAATATTGGCAGCCTTGGCCACCTTGGCGTCGTCGGCACCAAAAGTAGGCGCAATGTGTACGATACCGGTACCGTCTTCGGTGGTAACATAATCGCCGGGAATAACGCGGAAGGCTTCGGCAGACATTTCCACAAACTGATCCTTACCAACGGCGAAAACGCTTGCAGGATGTTGCTTGGCAGCTTCTTTCACAAAATCGGCTGCATTGTCGTCGAGTTTTTCCAAAGGTTTCACCCAAGGCATCAACTGAGCATAATGCATACCCACCAAATCTGAACCTTTATAACGACCTACGATGCGGTAAGGCACCACTTTATCGCCGGCCTGGAAAGCATCCATATCGGCTTCGGCACCTTCGGCCTTGAAATAGGCATTCAAGCGAGCTTCGGCCACTACCAAAGTGATTTTCTGTGCGTTATAAGGATTATAAGTCTGAACGGCCAGATATTCGATATTCGGACCTACGCAAAGTGCGGTGTTAGAAGGCAAAGTCCAGGGAGTGGTAGTCCAAGCTGCAAAGTAAGCTTCGCCCCAAGCAGTCATTTCGGGTTTAGGATCGAGCACTTTGAACAAAGCCGTTGCGGTGGTATCCTTCACGTCGCGATAGCAACCGGGCTGATTCAACTCGTGCGAGCTAAGACCGGTACCTGCCGCAGGAGAATAAGGCTGAATGGTGTAGCCCTTGTACAGCAAACCCTTGTTGTAGAGTTGCTTGAGCAACCACCAAAGCGTTTCGATATATTTGTTGTCGTAGGTGATGTAAGGATCGTTCATGTCCACCCAATAACCCATCTTGCGAGTCAGGTCTTCCCATTCTTTGGTGTACTTCATTACATCCTTGCGACAAGCCGCATTGTATTCTTCGACGGTAATTTTCTTGCCGATATCTTCTTTGGTGATACCCAAAGCTTTTTCCACGCCAAGTTCGACGGGCAATCCGTGCGTGTCCCAACCTGCCTTACGATTTACCTGATAACCTTTCATCGTCTTGTAACGACAAAAGATATCCTTGATGGAACGGGCAATCATGTGGTGAATACCGGGCATACCATTAGCCGATGGCGGACCTTCGTAAAAAACGAAAGACGGACAGCCTTCTCTCAAGGCCGTGCTTTTATGGAATAAATCTTTTTCTCCCCACTCTTTCAACATTTCCTTGTTGATTTCAGAGAGATTGAATTGCGAATATTCTGCAAATTTCTTGGACATAATACTTTACTTTATTTGAATCTGCGAAAGTAGCACTTTTCCAAGAGAAAACCAAGCATTATTTTTCGAGGTAATAATCTTTTGTAAGATTTTGATAATCAGCGGTATAAATATTATCTTTTGTTTTGATTACCAATTCTTCGCGTTGCAAAAGGGAGCGCGTGCGGGAATAAGTGAGCAGAATTCTTTTGGGCAGAGCGCCTTCTACCGGAATGAGCTTGCATGCTTTGATGGCGTATAGTCCTGATTGATAAGCCAAATTGTCGAAAGTTTCTGCTTCGCTGTAAGGGATAATCAACGAGAAACGGCCTTGGGGATGAAGGCTGGCTGCGGCGCCTTGGGCGAGCGCAGCGAAGGTCAAGGCGCCGACGTGGCGGGCGAGGTTGCGGCCCGCGTCCGCGGGCCGCAACTCCCCTTTGAAAAAGGGCGGATTGCAAACGGCAAGATGATAGCCGCCCGCCGCGGCGCCAAGGGCGCCAGTGTTCATTATTTCCGGAAAAGATCCCTGATGCACCTTCACCCGATGATTCCATGGGCTGGCCTGCACATTTTCATATGCCTGCGCCGCAGCCTCCGGATCGATTTCAATGGCATCAATCTGCGCCAAAGGATATTTCTGTGCCAGCATCAAAGCAATCAATCCACAGCCCGTTCCAATATCAAGTATCCGAGCCTCAGAAGCGTTCACCAAAGCAGGCAACTCGGCCCATGCGCCCAAAGTAACGCCATCCATGCCCACTTTCATGGCACAGCGATCGTGATACACTTCGAATTGTTTGAAACGGAAATTCGGAGTCGGCATGTTAGGGATTAATTTTTGTCGCTATTCTTGCGATAATTCTCGCTACGAAAACTCAAGTAGAGTTCGAGCAAAGCAAGCAGCAACATCAATACAATAAAAGCGTTATTGTCGATAAACATCAGATAACCAGTCATAATAACCAGCAATCCACAGAATCCATACAAACGATTCAGCCTTTTCAAGCGAAAATCATCCCCGTGATAAGCCATCTTGATGCGATACACGATATAGCCCGCACCACCGGCGCAGAAAACGAATTTTGCCCAAGGAAAATCGGTCTCGTTCGTCAGAATGATACCAGCCAACATCAACAAGGCCGACAACAGAAACAAATAATCGGCCGGCTGCATTTTCTTTTGATTTTTCATCGTTCGAGGAGAATAATTTCTTCGTTGTCTTTTTTCATCAGATACTGCTCACGCGCAATCTTTTCGAGTTCTTGCGTTCCCACGCGCAAATCTTCCAGCTGACGCAAAGTCTCGTCGCGCTGCTGTTCATACTGACGAATCTCACGACGCAATTCCTGCGCCTGACGGTCGTAACGGAAACGCTTAATCAGATTGTTGCTGTCGAAAAAGACCATCAACACGGCAAAAACCACTATCGCAATAATGTACTTATTGGGCAAATAGGGCTTGATCTTCAGGTAAATTTCTTTCGCTTTTTTCATAGCTAAATTTTTCATTGCAAAGGAACAGAATATTTTTCATTTCTGACTATCTTCGCGACAAATTAATTGCTATGGAAAATTATATCGTTTCGGCCAGAAAATATCGCCCCGATACTTTTGCATCCGTAGTGGGACAGAAGGCTTTAACCACCACTTTGCAAAATGCGGTCAAGAACAAACAACTGGCACATGCCTACCTGTTCTGCGGACCTCGCGGCGTGGGCAAAACCACTTGTGCGCGTATTTTCGCCAAAACCATCAACTGTATGAATCCGCGCGAAGACGGACAAGCTTGCAACGAATGCGAATCTTGCCAGGCCTTCAACACGCAGCGATCATTCAATATCATGGAGTTGGATGCCGCCTCCAACAACTCGGTTGAAGACATTCGTCTGCTCAACGAACAGGTGCGCATTCCACCGGTATTAGGCAAATACAAAGTCTATATCATCGACGAGGTTCATATGCTTTCGCAAGCGGCTTTCAATGCCTTCCTTAAGACTTTGGAAGAACCGCCGGCCTATGCCGTTTTCATTTTGGCCACCACCGAAAAACATAAGATTATTCCTACCATTCTGTCGCGCTGCCAGATTTACGATTTTCATCGTATCGGCGTAAACGACATTCAGGAACATTTGCAATATGTAGCTCAGAGCGAAGGCATCAGTTTCGAACCGGAAGCCTTGAATATCATCGCCATGAAAGCCGACGGCGGTATGCGCGATGCCCTTTCCATTTTCGACCAGGTAAGCAGTTTCGGCGAAGGGAAAATCACTTACAAAGGCGTCATCGACAACTTGAATGTGCTCGATTACGATTATTATTTTCGATTGATTAATGCCTTTCTGCAACATCAGAGCAGCGAAGCCTTATTGTTATTCAACGAAGTGCTGAACCTTGGATTCGAAGGCATGCATTTTGTTAACGGACTGGCTTCGCACTTGCGCGACCTGATGGTGTGCAAAGATGCCCGTACACTGAGTTTGCTCGAAGTGAGCGACAGCATCAAACTGCATTATCAACAACAGGCCCAATCTTGCGATTTCAACTATCTTGTCTGGGCCTTGAAACTGGCCAATGAATGTTGTTTGCAATACAATGTCAGCCGCAATAAGCGTCTTTTGGTGGAACTTTGCCTGATTCGTCTTTGTCAGGGTCCGGAAAGCGTTCAAGCGCCTCAACCTCTTGCGTCGGCTGCCAACGCGGCGCCTCGTCCTGCGGCCTCGGCGCCCGCTCCACAACCCGCTCCTCAAGTCCAGACCGCGCCAAGCACCAACTATAGCGCGCCTCAACCTAGAGTAAACCAAGCCCCGCCTGCCGCCCCCAAACCGACAGCCTCAGCCTCTGCATCAGCATCGGCCAAGCCTGGCGCAGCCCATCGTCTGAAAACCATTTCTCTGAGCGGCAATAAAGACAGCGAGCAAAGCAAGGAAGAAACAGAGATTCAGGCTGTTGTGATAGAAGAAAACCAAGCGTTCAGCGAAGATGCCTTAGTAAAGGTGTGGAATGAATTTGCCCGCGGACTGAAAGACAATCCGCAAATCATGACCGTTATGACCAACAATCGTCCGGTACTGAAAACGGCCACCGATTTCGAATTCACCGTATTCCAAGCTTACACGGAAAAAAGTTTGCTCGAACTGAAAGTGAACATCGAGGCATATCTGCGCGAAAAACTGCACAACAGCCACATTTGCATGCACCTTCGTATCAGCGAAGGCGAAGAGAATAAAAAAGCATTGACGCCTCAAGATCAGCTGAGAACCATGCTGGAAAAGAATCCCGCTTTGGTGGATCTTTACCAAAAGCTCGACTTGACAATGGAATAATCTAACAGCTTACAACTATGAGCAACATTACATGTATCGGCCTATTGACCTCAGGTGGTGATGCCCCCGGCATGAACGCCGCCATCAGAGCGGTGACGCGTGCTGCCATCTACAACGGATGGAAAGTGAAAGGCATCTATCGCGGCTACGAGGGTCTTATCAATAACGAAATCAAGGATTTAAGCACCGAAAGTGTCAGCAATACCATTCAAAGAGGCGGCACGATTCTGAAAACAGCGCGTTCGAAAGAATTCATGACCGTGGAAGGACGACGCAAGGCTTATGAAAACATGAAGGCCCATGGCATTGACGCACTGATAGTGATAGGCGGTAATGGTTCTTTGGCCGGCGCACAGACTTTTGCTCACGAGTTTGATTTGCCTTGTATCGGCTTGCCCGGCACCATCGACAACGATCTTTACGGCACGGATTCCACCATTGGCTACGACACAGCTTTGAACACCATTTTAGACTGCGTGGACAAAATTCGCGACACAGCCACATCGCACAATCGTATTTTCTTCATCGAAGTGATGGGACGCGACGCAGGATTTCTGGCGCAGAACAGTGCCATCGCTGCCGGCGCGGAAGCCGCTATCATTCCGGAAGACCAAACCAACGTCGACCAATTGGCAGCCTTCATTGAAAGGGGCATCCGCAAAAGCAAGAACAGCAGCATCGTTATTGTGTCGGAAAGTCAGAAAGATGGCAGCGGCGGCGCCATGTACTATGCCGACCGTGTCAAGAACGAATATCCCGACTTCGATGTAAGAGTGTCTATTTTAGGCCATTTGCAACGTGGCGGCGTGCCTACCGCTTACGACCGTATTCTTTCCAGTCGCCTAGGCGTGGCTGCCATCGAAGCCTTGAAAGACGGGCAACGCAATGTGATGGTGGGCATCAAAAACAACGAAATTGTATATGTACCCTTCAACAAAGCCATCAAGATGGACAAACCCATCGACAAGGAACTGATAAACGTACTGCAAGTACTTTCCATTTAGCGATTCCACACCACTCGATACATGTATCTTGACAAGAAGAGGGGGCCGCGCCTTTGGCGCGGCCCCCTCTCTATCTTCATGGAAGCAAACGCTTACTTAGCCACACGTTCGAGCCATTTTACCATACCGAGCATCACACCCATCGAAATGAGGCAGAATGCAGCGAATACAGCCCAGCACATCCATTGTTGCGGGAAAGAGTTGAGCATGGTAACACCCATAGCAATGAACAAGTTACCGATAGCCGTTGCGGTAAGCCACAAACCTTGACAAATACCTTGCAAATGACGAGGCGCAATCTTCGAAACGAAAGACAAGCCCAGCGGAGAAATGAACAATTCAGCCACGGTCAAGAAGAAATAGGTAGCAATCAGCACCATCGGGCTCGACTTCATCGACATCTTCACCGCATCGCTCAAAGCGCGGAATTCTTCGCCTGAAGGATAATTGTGAGCGATGGCCACAAAGAGCAAAAGAATGTAAGAACAAGCTGCGATGAACATACCCAAAGCAATCTTACGAGGTGTCGAAACTTCTTTACCCTTGCGAGCAAAAGCGCCGAAAACCCACATAATAATAGGCGTCAGGATGATAACGAACAAAGGATTGATACATTGCCAGATTTCTGGTGGAATAGAAGCCGTTGTCACAAAGTCGCGAGCGAAAATCGACAAAGACTGACCATTCTGATGGAAAGAGAACCAGAAGAACACAGCCACGCCCAAAACAGCAAACAAAGCATACAATCTTTGCTTGATTTCCTTAGCATTAGCAGCTCTTTCTTCGGGAGTATAATCGGCCACTTCTTTCTTTTCTTTCTTGGCAGGATTGGGCAATCTCTTCTTGATAGCGATGAAGATGAACAAAGAAATCAACATAGCCACCACAGAAGCGATGAACGAGAAGTGAACACCCGTATTGAAGATTTCCAGATAGCTATTGCAGAAAGCAGCATCCACAGCACCGCTATGTCCTACTTCTTGAGCCAGATTCTGCAAGTTGGCAGCGTCGGTGGCAGACATAGCCGTATTGTCCTTGATGAACATGTGGCAAAGACGAGGCAGGTCGGAATTGTAAGCCAAATCGTGCACTTTCAACCAGAAACTTCTGAGCAGCGGCGCAATAAAAGGAGCAATCACACCACCAATATTGATGAACACGTAGAAAATCTGGAAACCAGCATCGCGTTTGTCTTTGGCAGCAGCCAAGGCTTCAGGACCTTTCTTGGCAGCTTCAGCTTCGAAGTTGTCGTACATCTGACCTACCAATGCCTGCAAGTTGCCCTTGAACAAACCATTACCGAAAGCAATGATGAACAAAGCAATACAAGTGAGCACGAGCACCCAAGAGAAACCGGTGTTGGCAGCAAATACGGGAATAGACAAAATGCCATAACCCACAGCCATCACCAACAAACCCGAGATAATCGTTGCCTTATAGTTTTGCGTTCTATCGGCAATGATACCACCCGGCAAACTGAGCACATAAATCAAGAAATAGAATACAGAGTAAATCCAGCCAGCAGCCGAATCGCTGATACCGAATTTAGAGCAGATGAACAAAAGCAGCACGGCATTCATGATGTAGTAGCCGAAGCGTTCGCCCATGTTACTCAATGCAGCAGCAATCAATCCCTTGGGATGTTCCTTACGCGCTTTCGAGATGTAAAAAATCATAAAGGGGATAATGACAATCAGAATGGCGATAAGAATAGCCATCGGACGATTGTTTATCCACAAATTGGAAACAAATTGTAACATAAAACTATAATTAATTGTTAAAATGAATGCTTTGTCCACAAGTTTGGTGAGCAAAGGTACAACAATTTTATACTTTTGCCCAATAAAAGATTCATCATTATGGCCAAGACATTTCAGGAGATAAACGCCTATCGCGAAAAAAACGAACAATTCTTAGAAGAAAATGCCCAACAGCCGGAGATTGGCATATTGTCTTCGGGCGTTCAGTATCAAATACTCAAACAAGGCAAAGGCGCACGTCCTTCGGGCAAAGACAAAGTATTGGTGCATTACTGCGGAAAACTGATCAATGGTAAGGAATTCGACAATTCCTTCAAACGCAAAAAGCCGGAGACATTCCGAGTGAACCAATTGATAAAAGGCTTCCAGGATGCCCTGAAAGCCATGAATGTAGGATCGAGATGGATGGTTTGGATTCCCTATCCTTTAGGTTACGGCGCCACCGATTGCGGCAAAGATATTCCCGCTTATTCCACCTTGGTTTTCGAAATCGAATTGCTCGATATCAGGAAATAATACGCGCGCAACAGCCACACCAATATCGTCACTATTGCCCAGCGGGCCACCAGCATCACCCACCACATGCCGCCGCAAGCAGCAAAGAGCAGCAAATCTTCCAAGTTGCTGTGACAGATGCCGATGTGCGTATTGAGCAAATGCGTTTCTCGTCGATTGAGATTGCCTCGCGACAATTCGTCGAAAATGGCAGCCGAGCCGTAAGAAAGACCGATGATATTGGCCATAATCCAAAGGAAAGAACATTTCTCGGGCAAGCCGAAAAGCCAAAGCAAAGGACGGAAAAAGCGCGAAATAGCTTTCATCACGCCAAATTCGTAGAGCGAACGTTGCAGGATATTTAGTGCCCAGATAAGACAAGTCATCCAAAGGCCAAGCTTAATCAAGCCAATCAGCCAGTCGAGAAACAAAGGCCCGAAAGCGCCTTGCAATTGAAAGAAAGGAACTTCTGCCAAACTAAGACTAGAAGCCTGCACCACTTCGGGACGTCCGGGAAGTATCCAGTTCAAGCCCAGGCCCAAAAGCACCGAACCAAGGCTTCGCAACACGAAACTATACCAGATGGGCGTTCCCGTTTTTTGCTGCACGGCCGATTCCACTACCATGGCATGCGCCGCCAAAGACATGGTTCCGAGGATGGTGATTTCGCGCACCCCTAAATCTAAGGTGGAAATCACCGCTACACAAGAATACACATTGATGAAATAACCGCTCACATAAGCCATGGCTGCATCGCCGGGCAAACCGAACAAAGAAAACACCGGACTCACCCAAGTGGAAATCCAGGTAAGGATGCCGGTATATTTCAGCACAAAAATGGCAAACGATACGGTGGCCGTTATTTTAAAGATCCACCATATCGTTTTAAAAGCCCGCGGCGTGGCGGTTTTCAGTATTCTTTTGAATTTTTCAAGCACCTTACCAAGCACGAACAATTCCCATAAAATCTTCAACCTTCAAAGAAGCGCCACCAATCAAACCACCATCAACGTTGGGATTGGCAAACAATTCCTTGGCATTTGAGGGCTTGCAGCTACCACCATAAAGGATAGAGCAATTGTCGGCCACTTCCTGACCATATTTTTCGGCCAAAACGCCACGGATGTAAGCATGGATTTCTTCGGCTTGTTCGGGAGTAGCAGTTTCGCCGGTACCGATAGCCCAAACGGGTTCGTAAGCCAAAATGATTTTACCAAAATCTTCAGCGCTCAAAGAGAACAAAGAACCTTCGATCTGAGCTTTCACTACGTTGAAATGTTCGCCGGCTTTGCGTTCTTCCAACACTTCACCGATACAGAAAATGGGAGTCAAACCATTGGCCAAAGCCAATTCAACCTTGGTTTTCAACATTTCGGGAGTTTCGCCATAATAAGCACGACGTTCGCTGTGACCCAAAATCACGTAGTTGGCACCGGTAGATTTTACCATTTCGGCAGAAACTTCGCCGGTATAAGCACCAGAAGCGTGATCGGCACAGTTTTCAGCAGCAACACCCAAACGCTGGGTATCAACAGCTGCACAAACACTTGCCAAATGAATGAAAGGAGTACCGATAATCACATCGCAATTCACTTTTTCATTAGCCAAAACGGCATCCAGATTCTTGGCCAATTCAAGACCTTCTTGCAGGTTTTTGTTCATTTTCCAGTTACCTGCTACAATTTTCTTTCTCATTGATTTAAAACATTATTGTCGGAGTTCGCCTTTACGACTCCATTGGTTAAACGATTCAATTTTCTTTTTCTATAGAACGTCACGATAAGCGAAATGGCGCGGAACAAAGAAACAATGAAATACGCCAAGACAATCAGTCCGAGCACCAACACCGTCTCTATGGTCTTTTTCATATATCGTGGCTGATGATACAAAAATTTCTGCGCAAGGCTTTCTCCATCGACATATTGGATAAAACCCTCAATATTTTCGGCCGACCATTTGGCATACACCACACCATTTTTCAGCAGCACCACGCCCGGATTGGAACGAACCATGGTTTTGAGCGCGATTTCGTCGCTAAGGCAGAAAGGCTGGTCGAGGTCGAATTCGTAGGCGCAACGTTCCTGCTCCGCTTGCAAGGAAGCCGTGAGCAGATACAAGGGATAATGATGCTGTTTGGCATATTCTTGCAAGTCGTGAACATCACTCATGAAGGCCGCATCGGCATCTTCTAAGTAAGGCATGGACACCAAGAAAACATAGGAAGTATCGCTCAGCACTCGCATGGTGATATCGCCTTCTTGCGGATGAATGATGATAAAATCTTGAATGGGAGCCTGATAGCCCTTGCGCACCAAAACTTCCTTTCTATCTACATAATGCCAAGCCGTATCGGTGGGATATTCATTTTCGTCGAAGAATTTGCGTCGGCCGTCTTTTTCCATGATAAAGGTCACGGCAAATGAATCTTGCGGCGCATCGTCGGGCACCATCATCTGAGAAGGCAGATGCGAACCCACTTTATACGGACGGAAATCGATGAATGGCAATTGATTACGACTGTAAGAAGCAATAAACAAAGGCACAATCATGCTCAGGATAAAGGCTGCCGGCGAAGTTCTTTTGCCAAAAGTATGATACAAATCGCCCTTATAGAGCAAAAGAATCAACGACAAAATAAGCAAAATGACATTCTTTTCGAAGGTCTGCCAATTGCTCAATTTCAGCGCATCGCCAAAGCAACCGCAATCTTTCACCGGATCGGTCAGAGCCACCACCAACGTGAGCGCCGTCATCACCAACATAAAAAGCGTGCTAAGGCGAGCCGTACGTCTTTGACGGAAACCGAAAAGATGCGAAAAGCCCAACAACATCTCGAAAGAGAAAAGCGCCACCGCCAACAGCCCCGCATATTCCTCGAAGAATCCCCAGGAAAAGGCTTGCAGATAATCCTGAATTTTGTACACCGTTCCCAAGGGATCGACGGCCTTCACAAATCCGGAAAACAGAAAAGTGAAGCCCAACAAGAAACGGGCAATCAGGGACAATGCTCGGTGGAACTTGCTCATCGCTTTATTTAAATTGATAGCGGATCAGGCCGAAAATGGCGTAATTGATAATATCCTGATAGTTGGAATCGATACCTTCCGACACCAAAGTCTGGCCTTCGTTATCTTCGATTTCCTTGATACGATTGAGTTTGGTCAGGATGAAATCGGTGTAGGAAGTAACGCGCATATCGCGCCAAGCTTCGCCGTAGTCGTGGTTTTTGGCCAACATCAAATCGCGGGTAGAAGCCATTTTTTCATCGTAGAGCGCCAAGGCTTCGGCCGGCGTCATGTCTACTTTGTCCACAAAACCTTTCTCGAGCTGTATCATTCCGATGATGCCGTAATTCACCAAAGCCATCAGTTCAGACACGATGCCTTCGCCCACCTTGCTGAGTTTGGTAATTTCGAGGGTGCGGATACGTTTGGTTTTGGTAAAGAGCTGATCGGTGAGCGAGCTGGGACGGAAGATGCGCCAAGACGCGCCATAATCTTGTAACTTGTTGGCAAACACTTCTCTACAGGAAGCTACCACAGCATCGAATTGTTCGTTGGTTTTAGACATGATGATACTATTTTGAGGGACAATGCCCATCGCATTTTTTCGGGCACAAAAGTACTGCTTTTTTCCTTTATCAGCTAATGACTCCCCAATTGATTTTGTGAGCGTAACGTTTTTTAAGCTCCCTTCGGAGAATGGCATTTTCCGGCTTGAGCAAATCGGGATCGTCCGAGAGAATCTGCTTGGCCAGGTTGCGGGTGTATTCCACCAACTGACCATCGCGGGCCAAATCGGCAATTTTCATATCGAAAGGAATACCACTTTGCTGCACGCCTTCAATATCGCCAGGCCCGCGCAGCTTGAGGTCGGCTTCGGAAATCTCGAAACCATCGTTGGTAGATGTCATGATTTCGAGGCGCTTACGACCATCTTCCGACAACTTGAACGAACTGAGCAACACACAATACGACTGCTCGGCACCACGTCCCACGCGTCCACGCAACTGATGCAGCTGCGACAAACCAAAACGTTCGGCATTCTGAATAAGCATCATGGAAGCATTCGGCACATCCACACCCACTTCTATCACCGTGGTAGCCACCAAAATACGGGTTTCGCCCTTGGAGAACATGGCCATTTGCTCGTCTTTCTCGGCGGGCTTCATCTTGCCATGCACCATACCAACTTTCACCTCGGGGAAAGCCTGACAAATATGTTCAAAACCGTCTTTAAGATTTTTATAATCAGAACGTTCCGACTCTTCGATAAGCGGATAAACGATATAGATTTGTCGGCCGCGCTGCAACTCTTCGTGCATGAAACGATAGAGTTCGGCCAATTGATTTTCGTAACGATGGATAGTTTGGATAGGCTTGCGTCCCGGCGGCAATTCATCGATGACAGACACATCCAAATCGCCATAAAGCGTCATGGCCAAAGTGCGCGGAATGGGAGTAGCCGTCATCACCAGCACATGCGGAGGCGTCACATTTTTCGACCAGAGTTTGCTGCGCTGCACCACACCGAAACGATGTTGTTCGTCTATCACCACCAAGCCCAAATTGTGAAACTGCACCGTATCTTCGATGAGCGTGTGTGTTCCGATAAGAATATGGAGCTGGCCGCTGCGCAACTGTTCGTGCAGCACTTCACGTTCTTTCTTTTTGGTGGACCCCGTCAGCAAGGCCACTTTGAGCGGCATATCCTTGAGCAAGCGGGAAATATTTGCATAATGCTGTTGCGCCAGAATTTCGGTAGGCGCCATCATACAAGCCTGAAAACCATTATCGATAGCCATCAGCATCGACATCAAAGCCACCAAGGTTTTACCGCTGCCCACATCGCCCTGAATCAAACGGTTCATCTGCACCTGTCCGGCCACATTGGCTCGAATTTCTTTCAGCACGCGTTTCTGCGCTCCGGTAAGTTGAAAAGGCAAATGATGATGGTAGAAATCGTTGAAATACCGACCAATAAGTTTGAAAGGAAAACCTTGCAGTTTCTGGCTCCGCTGACGCGCAAAACGCAATATTTGCAGCTGAAGGTAGAGCAATTCTTCGAGTTTCAAACGATAGCGAGCTTCTTTCAAAGCCTTGGAATCGCTGGGAAAATGCACCAAGCGCAAAGCCTCGTTCAAGGGACGAAGTCGCAGTCGTTCAAGCAGATAATCGGGCAAGGTTTCCGGCAAACGCTCGTTCATCGTCTGAAAAAGCGACACCACTATTTTCTGGATGGCACGACTGTTCAGATAAGAATTCTTCATCTTTTCCGTCGTGCTGTAATAAGCTTGCAAACCGCCGGTCAGGACACGCAAATTGCCCTCGTTGGCCACATCCAAATCGGGATGCGCCAAACTGATTTTATTGCCAAACTGCGCCGGCTTGCCAAACACCAGATAAAGGTCCTTGGTATTGTATCGGCTTTCTACGTATTTAACACCTTTAAACCAGACCAATTCCAGTATGCCGCTATCGTCGGCCAAGCGCGCTACGAGTCGTTTTCCGCGGCCCTCGCCTTCCATGCGAAAATCGAGAATGCGTCCGCAAACCTGGATATAGGGCATGCCTTGTTGCAATTCAGCGATTTTATGTATGCGGCTGCGGTCGATATATTTGTAGGGGAAATAATACAGCAAATCTTCCTGACAAGTGATGTTCAATTCCTTTGCCAGAATCTCGGCGCGAGAAGGGCCCACGCCTTTCAGATAGGTCAATTCCTGTGTTAAATCCATTTTGTCTGCAAACGAAGTTTAGCGCTGCGATAGGCGAAATGTCGCCAAATCCAAATCCTCTTGCGTGGTAATTTTAGTATTGTGACGACTGCCTTCCACCAAAGTAATGCTTGCACCGGCGGCTTCCATCACCGAAGCATCGTCGGTGAAACTCTCTTGATAAGGCAATCGATAAGCGGCCCAAAGTGCGTCGGCATCGAAAACCTGCGGCGTCTGCACATGACAGAAAGCGGCTCTGTCTTCGGCTTGATTGCTTCCATCTGGCAACACGCGACGCAGACTGTCTACCATCGGAATGGTGGGCACCACAGCACCGGTTTCGGCTGCCTTGGCATAACAACGTTCCAACAGAGCTGCATCCACAAAGGGTCGTACCGCATCGTGCACCGCCACCAAAGCTTTTTCCGCCTGAGGCCCACGCAATTGCTGCACCATCAACAAGCCGTTCTTCACCGAATCGTAGCGTTCTTTTCCGCCGAAAGTTATCGTATGAGGCAAAGCAAACTGATGAGTTTCACAAAGCTCCAGCCAGTAATCCACTTGTGCTTCAGGCAAGACCAAAACCAACTGCAAGTGCGCATCGTAAGCATGAAAAGCCTCGAGCGTATGCATCAGGATGGGCTTGTCTTGCAAGGGCAAAAACTGCTTGGGCACTTGGGTAGCCATGCGTTTCCCGCTACCACCGGCCACGATGACGGCAAACTTTTTCATTTTTTCAGTTTCATCAATTTCGACATGATGGCCTTATGATCGGAGTTCTGCATAAACGCGGGATAATCTTCCGCTCCGGCACCAAAAATATACACCGGCACAGCCACGCCCGTATGTCCCGATACATTGAATTTATGCTTCAACGATTTTCCCGGCTGAAGGTCTTCGCTTTGCAAAAGCGACAAGCCGCCCGTTTCATGATCGGCCGTTACCACCACCAAAGTGTTTTTATCTCTGCGGGCAAAATCCACGGCCACTTGCACAGCCTTATCGAAATCGATGGTTTCGGCCACCGTTCCGTCGATATCGCTCGCATGACAACGAAAATCGATGGCAGAACCTTCCACCATCAAGAAGAAACCATCTTTATCCTTGCTCAAATAATCGATGGCAGTGGCCACCGCTTCAGGCAGATAATTGCCACGACCTTCCGTCATCGAAGGCAAATTTTCGTCGGCACAGAGCGCAATCAGACTTTCCTGCTTGTCAGGACGTCCCTGCAAGGCTTCCGATTGTTGAAGAGCTTCCCAAGAATAGAAAAGCTGTTTGCCTTGCGCTTGCAATTCAGCCGCCAAAGGAAAAGCATCTTTTCTGTTTTCCATATACTTACGACCGCCACCAATCATAATATCGGGCGAGAAAGTCAACATATCACGCGAAATATCTTCGTAATCCTTGCGGGTGACATTGTGCGCAAAAAATGCCGCCGGCGTCGCATGGAACAGATAACAAGTAACCACGATACCGGTAGATTTTCCGTTCAAAGCAGCCTTTTCGAGAATAGACTGAATCTCGGTGCTGTCGGGGCCCATACCAATCATGCCGTTCTTGGTTTTCGCGCCACAAGCCAAAGCCGTACCGCTGGCAGCCGAATCGGTAATTTTTTTGTTGGCCGACCAAGTTTCCTGCAAAGCCATGGCATCGGCCTGCGACATCATCACCAAAGGCTTGCCTTGCGCCATCACGCCCGAATAAGCCTGATTGAGTCCCATACCGTCACCAATCATAAAAATCACATTCTTCACCGGCTTGGCGGCAGAAATCGTCAGCGAAAAAAGCGCCAACAACATTGTTAAAGTAGTCTTTCTCATAGTTTTATGCTTCGTTATCTTCTTTAAAAATTGCTGCAATTGCCTCTTCTGTCTTGCTCAATTTCTGCTGACAGAAGCTTATCAGTTCGCTGGCACGTTGTACCTGCTTCACCATATCGTCCACATCCAATTGTCCCGCTTCCAACAACTTCATGATCGATTCCAATTCGGTCATGGCGGCTTGGTAACTAAGATTTTCTTTCTTTGCCATATGCTTTATTTTTATTCTTCCGAAGATGATTTTCTTTCCGAAGATGATTTAACTTCTTTTACCTGCGACAGCAAACTACCATCGCGAAAACGCACTTCAATACTATCGCCCGCCTGCAAAGCCTGCACCGACTTCACAATCTTTCCCCGATGCAAAGTCAGGCTGTAGCCGCGCTGCAATTGCTCTTGCGGATTGTACATTTTTAAAGTGGTCTGCATCAAGGCCATAGCATGCTTATTCACTTCTATCTGACGCAAACTGCGTTGATGCAAACTCTCCTTGAAAGTGGACAATTTCTGTTGTTGCTGCTGACAACTGCGCTGCGAATAGGTCTGCAAATGCAAAGTCTTTTTCTGTAATTCCATCCGCTGACGATGCACTTGCCCATCGGTAGAGCTTTTCAGTTGATGAGCAAAGAGCTGCAAAGTCTGTTTTTCGCGACGCAGAAACTGCTGCGTATATTGTTCTAAATAATTCTGATAATCAGACAATTGTTCCCAATTATCCATCATCTTGCCGTTCAGAAATTCAGCCACCGCCGTAGGCGTTTTCAGCGCGCGATACGCCACGATATCTGCCACCGACTCGTCGCGTTCATGACCAATACCCGTCAATACCGGCAAAGGAAATTGCGCCAAGGATGCACACAGTTCGTAGCTATCGAAGCAAGACAAATCGGCCGTCGCACCGCCTCCACGAATCAAGATCACCACATCGAAATGATCTGCTTTATCGAGGATGGCATCCAAGGCTTGCAAGATGGAACTTTCGGCTTGTTCGCCCTGCATGATAGCCGGAAACAGTTGCCATTGATACGCGAAGCCGCTTTCTTTCAACTGCACGCAAAAATCTTCGTAACCCGCGGCCGTTGCCGAGGAAATCACCGCCAAACGCTGTGGCAAAAGGGGCCAAGGCAATTCCTTGTTCAAATCGAGTACGCCATCCGCTTTCAGACGAAGCAGAATTTCCTGACGTCGCTTGGCCCAGTCGCCCAAGGTGTAAGCCGGATCGATATCGGTGATGACCAAAGACATGCCATAGAGCTCGTGAAAAGTCAAGGAAACCTCAATCAAGACTTTCTGCCCGCGCGACAAAGCCACACCGGTGCTGAGCTGAAATTGTGCCGACAGAAAATACCAGACATTGGCCCAAATCACCGCCTTGGAACGCGCCAACAACTGATCGCTGCCAGCCTTTTTCTCGATAAGTTCCAGATAGCAATGTCCCGAAGCATTGGTTTTACATTCGGCTATTTCGGCCGTCACCCAATACTTTTCAGGAAATGCTTCGTTCAAAACATCCTTCACCAAGGCGTTGAACTCGGAAAGACTGATCGGACTGGCAAACATCGTTAGACACTGTATTTATCAAAAAGCAAGCCCCGAAAGAAGCTCAACATCTTCCGAAAGCTTGCCCGTCAACATCTATTAAATGGGCTGAACACCTTTTTCTGCCAACAATTTCAGACTAAGGTCTTTCAGCTTGAATTTCTGAATCTTACCGCTTCCCGTCAAAGGAAATTCTTTGACGAAGAACACATATTTCGGAATCTTGTGACGCGCAATCTTGCCACGACAGAATTCCTGCACTTGTTGTTCGTCCATGTCTACACCATCGTGAAGAATGATGAAAGCGCCCACTTGTTCGCCGTATTTGGGCGAAGGCACAGCGGCCACCTGCACATCCTTGATGCCTGGCATTTTGTACAGAAACTCTTCAATTTCACGCGGATAAACATTTTCGCCACCACGGATAATCATATCTTTGATACGACCGGTAATACGATAATTGCCATCGGGATCTTTCACGCCAAGGTCGCCGGAATGCAGGAAACCATCGGCATCGATTACTTCGGCGGTAGCTTGCGGATTCTTGTAATAACCCTTCATCACCAGATAACCACGACAACACATTTCGCCTTGTTCGCCCACGGCACATTCTTCGCCCGTTTCGGGATTGATAACCTTAACTTCGGTGAAAGGATATTCGCGACCAACGGTGGTACAACGCGTTTCGAAAGAATCGTTCCATCGTGTCTGCGTCATACCGGGCGAACTTTCCGTCAAACCATACACACTGGTAATGTGCTTGATATGAAGTTTTTCCGTCACCGCACGCATCAAATCGACCGGACAAAGCGCGCCTGCCATGATGCCGGTACGCAAAGAACTGACATCGAACATATCGAACATCGGATGATTCAGTTCGGCGATGAACATCGTGGGCACACCATAAAGCGCCGTACAACGTTCCTTATGCACCGAAGCCAACACCACCAAAGGATCGAAAGATTCTATCATCACCTGAGTACAGCCGTGCGTCAAGCAGTTCATGGTTGCCAACACCACACCGAAACAGTGAAACAAAGGCACCGGCACGCAAAGCTTGTCTTCCGAAGTGAAAGCCATGTGTTCGCCCGTAAAAAATCCGTCGTTCACAATATTATGGTGCGTCAGCATCACGCCTTTTGGGAAACCCGTGGTGCCGGAAGTATATTGCATATTGGCCACATCGTAACAGCTGACACTCTGCTTGATAGCCAACAATTCATCGTCGTCGATATTCTGACCCAGGAGCAACAATTCGGCCGTGTTGTACATGCCTCGGTATTTTTCCTGACCGATGAACACCACATTTTTCAAGCAAGGGAAACGTTCACTCTTGAGATGGCCTCGCTGCGTTTCGCGCAATTCGGGCAACATCTTGTAAACCATATCGATATAGCTTCCGTCAAAAACGCCTTCGGTGATACAGAGCGTATGAAGGTCGGAGTTTTCCACCAGAAATTCCAGTTCGTTCTGCTTGTAATTGGTATTCACCGTCACGGCCACCGCGCCAAGTTTAGCCGTCGCATAAAGAAAAGTGAGCCAGTCGGGAACGTTCGTTGCCCAGATGCCCACATGCGAACCTCGTCTGACACCGATAGACATCAAACCCTTGGCCATATTGTCGACACGCTCGTTGAATTGCTTGTAAGTGAAGCGCAAATCGCGGTCGGAATACACCAGGTATTCTTTGTCGGGCGTCTGCTCGGCCCAATATTCCAGAAAACCGCCAATGGTTCTCTCTGTCAATTGATATGCCATAGCTTAAAAAGGTGTATATACCACTGCCAAAATCTGTGCGCCCTGATCGTCGGCCGCATGAAGATTGTGGTTGACTATAGAATCGTAATAAATGCTTTCGCCTTCGTTCACGATAAAATTTTCCTTACCGTAAGTCACTTCGATTTTTCCTTTCAGAACGAAGACAAATTCTTCTCCTTCGTGCGAAGACAATTCATAACCATCTTTCGAAGCAGAATCAATGTTGATGAAGAATGGTTCCATGCTACGACCTGCTTTCTTTTCGGCTAAAGAGAAGAAAGTGAGATTATTATGCGAAGTTGCCGTTTTGCTTGAAAAGCTGATACCTTCGGCCAGATCTTCTTTACGTGAAATAACCGGGCCCAGATGATCGTTATCGTCCAGGAAAGTGCCCAGACGAACACCCAAAGCGCGCGCCATCTTGATGAGGGGCGCCAATGAAGGCAACTGGTTGTCGTTTTCGATCAGATTGATTTGCTCAACGCTCAAACCGGAACGTTCTGCGAATTCTTCCACACTGATCATCTTAGTTTCGCGGAGGCGTTTAATTTTCGAGCCAACTGATTTAGTCTTATCCATTTGATTTCTTTACTAATATTTCAAAATCCGGTTTCAGGCCCACCGAAATGTAACCCAAAACCGGAATATAGTTATGATAGGTTCTGATTATTTCACCAGAACATTATGTGCATCCTGATAAAGTAAAGCGCTACCTTCTTCGGGAACGATTTCCACATTTTCCAACAAAACGCCGTCCACTTGTGCCAGAATACCACCTTTTTTAGCTTTGAACAAACTGTTCTTGATTTCCACTTCGCTGATTTTCATTTCGGGAAGACCATTGAACAAGAAAGCGCAAGCAGCACCGTTACAGGTAATATTGTTGATATAGATTTTGCGGAAAACAGGCGTGGTTTCGTCCACGGGCTTAGCAGCGATAACCTGCTTGGTAGGTTCGTCACCTTCTTCGGGAACGGGAGATTTTCCTTCGTAATACAAGTTGAATGACAGAGGTTCGGTAGGAATATCCACCATGCGGATACCGTCAATCCAGATATCTTCCACTACACCGCCACGACCACGGGTACTCTTGAAACGCAAACCAACGTCAGTGCCAAGGAAAGTACAGTCTTTCACATACATACGACGAGCGCCACCCGACATTTCGCTACCGATAACAAAACCGCCATGACCATGATAAACCATGTTGCCCACAATCAGCGCATCCTGACAAGGCATGCCTCTGTCGCGACCTTCTTTATTCTTGCCCGACTTGATGCAGATGGCATCGTCGCCTACGTCGAAGCTACATTTGTACACGATAGAATTGGTGCATGATTCCAAATCGAGACCATCACCATTTTGCGAATACCAAGGATTGCGTACCGACACTTTGTAGAGCACGATATTTTCGCAGCAGTAGGGATGCAGACACCATGAGGGAGAATTTTGGAACGACACACCGCTGAGCAAAATATTCTTACAATAACGGAAGTTCAGCAATTGCGGACGGAAGAAATCCTTAATCATTTCCAGAGAATCAAGGTTTTGGCTATTGCGCCAAGCAGCATCTACATAACCATCATGACCACCTTTTGAGGGAAACCAAATATCACCTTTGGCGTTGGTCATGCTACCTTCTTTGGCCAAAAGATTTTTCCACTGACCGGCGGTCATCTTGCCCTTCTTCACCGGACGCCAAGCATCGCCTTGTCCATCGATGACACCTTCGCCCACGATAGCGATATTTTCCAGATTTTCACCCGAAATAGGATGCTGACAACGATAAGCCGTCAGACCTTCGAAAGTAGTTTTCTGCAATTGATATTTGCTGTGGTCGGTGCTGAACAAAATCACTGCGCCACGTTCCAGGTTCAAACAGAAATTGCTGACAAATTCAATAGGACCGGTTGAATAAATACCAGGCTCCACCAACAAAGTACCACCACCTTTAGCTTTAATATGAGCAATCGCATCAGCAAAAGCCTTGGTATTGTCGGCCACACCATTGCCATTGCCGCCAAAGTCATTCAAACTAACCTGATAATCGGGGATTTCAGGCAATTGATACGCAGGCATGTCAAAAGGAATATCCATTTTGTACAACGCATCCAAGTCGGCTTTCAACTCGCAAGTTTGTTTTTGACAAGACCACAACAAGGCACTCATCAACAGGACAGTCATCAATTTGCTAATAGATTTCATATTCTTATCGATTAAAAATTAAGCATCAATAGTAGCGTAAGTAGCGTTGGCTTCGATAAATTCACGACGAGGACCCACTTCATCGCCCATCAACATAGAGATGATGTAGTCGGCAGCTGCGGCATTTTCGATGGTTACACGACGCAACACACGATTGTCGGGATCCATGGTAGTAGAAGCCAACTGTTCGGCATTCATTTCACCCAAACCTTTGTAACGCTGCGTATGAATACCCGATTCACTACCACCGCCATATTTGTCGATGAAAGCTTGACGCTGCTGTTCGGTCCAGCAGTATTCTTCAATTTTACCCTTCTTGCACAAGTACAAAGGAGGATTGGCGATATACAAATAACCCTTTTCGATGATGGGCTTCATGTAACGGAAGAAGAAAGTCATGATGAGCGTGTCGATGTGGCTACCATCGACGTCGGCGTCGGTCATGATGATAATCTTGTGATAACGCAACTTTTCGAGATTCAGCTCGTTAGCATCTTCGGCCGTACCGATGGTAACACCCAAAGCAGTGTAGATGTTGCGGATTTCATCGCTTTCGAATACGCGGTGACGCATGGCTTTTTCCACGTTCAGAATCTTACCGCGCAAAGGCAGAATTGCCTGATATTCACGATGACGACCTTGTTTTGCCGTACCACCTGCAGAGTCCCCTTCGACCAAGAAGATTTCGCACTTTTCAGGATCGCGGTTAGAGCAGTCGGCCAACTTACCGGGCAAACCGGCACCAGAGAGCGGCGATTTGCGTTGCACCATTTCGCGCGCCTTACGTGCCGCATGGCGCGCGGTAGCAGCCGTCACCACTTTTTCCACAATAGCGCGAGCTTCCTTGGGATGTTCTTCGAGATAAGTACGCAAAGCCTCAGCAATAGCCTGATTTACAATACCAGACACTTCGCTGTTACCCAACTTGGTCTTGGTCTGACCTTCGAACTGAGGTTCGGCCACTTTCACAGAAACCACCGCCGTCAAACCTTCGCGGAAGTCGTCGCCGGAAATTTCCACTTTTACCTTATCGAGCAATTTTTCGTCTTCGGCATATTTCTTAAGCGTACGAGTCAAACCCATACGAAAACCGGTCAAGTGCGTACCACCTTCGTGCGTATTGATGTTGTTTACATAAGAGTACACATTTTCGGTGTAAGAATCGTTGTACACCATGGCCACTTCCACAGGCGTGCCGTATTTGTCGGTAGAAATATGGATAATATCGCCAATCAGCGCAGGACGCGAAGCATCGATATAACGAACATATTCCTTCAAACCATCTTCCGAATAGAAAGTTTCCGATTTGTAAGGATGTTCGGGATCTTCGGTAGCCACGCGTTTATCTGTGAGTGTCAGTTTGATACCGGCATTCAGATAAGCCAATTCACGCAAGCGGTTTTCGAGAATGTTGTATTTATATTCGACGGTAGAGAAAATAGTATCGTCGGGAAGGAAGGTAATGAAAGTACCCGTCGATTCGGCAGGACCCACTTCGCGAACCGAATAGAGCGGCTTACCTTTGACGTAATCTTGTTCGTAGCGCTTACCACCACGACACACTTCCACATGAAATTCTTTAGACAGAGCGTTCACACAAGAAACACCCACACCATGCAAACCACCGGAAACCTTGTAAGAACCTTTATCGAATTTACCACCGGCATGCAACACGGTGAGCACCACTTCCAAAGCAGAACGATGTTCTTTTTCGTGCATATCCACCGGAATACCACGACCATTATCGCTTACCGTGATAGAACCATTTTCGTTGATCCAAACCTGAATATCTGTACAAAAACCAGCCAAAGCTTCGTCGATACAGTTGTCGACCACCTCGTTTACCAAGTGATGCAAACCTTTTTCGCTGGTATCACCAATGTACATGGCAGGACGTTTACGCACTGCCTCAAGACCTTCGAGTACCTGAATATTTTTCGCAGAATATTCTTCTTGTACTCCTTTGTTCAATTCTTCGTTAATCATATTGTTAATTTGCTATCTTTCAATCATTTAGTAAAACCTCGACGCAGACACTTCCAAATCTTGTTCAAGACGCCGAAAAAACGAACAAATATAGATAAATTTTCGAGCAAATCCAAGGCGTTTCGATGGCTTTTTTCTGCATAAAATCCACTTCGAGAAAAATTAATTTTCAACTTTCGCTTGTTTTTTCAAAAAATAGCAGTACTTTTGCAGCCGAAAACATCGCGGAGTGGAGCAGTGGTAGCTCGTCGGGCTCATAACCCGAAGGTCATCGGTTCGAATCCTTTCTCCGCAACTAAATAGAGAAGACAGATCATCCATATCGATGGTCTGTTTTTTTTATGTAGATTTGCACGCAACTTGAAGCATTCATCGACCCGAAGAATAATTATGGCAAGCAAGAACAAAAGCATATACGTCTGCAGCAACTGCGGCGCCGATTTCGCCAAATGGATGGGCAAATGTCCTTCCTGCGGACAATGGAGCACCATTCACGAAGAAATCGTCAGAAACACAGCACCCGGCCCGGCCGGCCGATTGATTGAAAGCAGCGGAAAACCACAGCGATTGTCGGAAGTGTCGCTCGGCACCGAAAGTCGCATTGCCACTTCTTGCGCCGAATTGGATCGCGTATTGGGCGGTGGATTGGTGGCTGGTTCTGTTACGCTTATCGGCGGCGAACCCGGCATCGGAAAATCGACATTGGTACTGCAGACCGTGCTTAAAATGTCGTCCAAAACCATTCTGTATGTATCGGGCGAAGAAAGCTTGCAACAACTAAAACTGCGCGCCGAACGTATCAACATCGACAATCCCAACGCTTATTTCGTTTCGGAAACCAGCCTGGAAAGCATTCTGCAACACGTAGATAACATCAAACCGGATTTGTTGGTGGTGGACTCCATTCAGACCATGAGTTGCGAAAGCGCGGAATCTTCGCCCGGCAGTGTAACACAAGTGAGAGAATGCGCCGCTGCCCTACTCCGCTTGGCCAAAACCAAATCTTTGCCTGTCATCCTGATTGGACATATCAATAAAGAAGGCAGCATTGCCGGACCCAAAGTACTGGAACATATTGTAGACACCGTACTCGTGTTCGAAGGCGATTCGCATTTTGTTTATCGTTTGTTGCGCTCAGTAAAAAACCGCTTTGGAAGCATCGCGGAAATCGGCATGTACGAAATGCGTCGTGAAGGCTTGCGCGAAGTAAGCAATCCGTCGGAACTACTTCTTACTCAGCAACATCTCGGATTGAGCGGCGTTTCCATTGCAGCCGCCATCGAAGGCATACGTCCCTTCATGATAGAAACCCAGGCTTTGGTCAGCACAGCCGCTTACGGCGTGGCACAACGCTCCACCACCGGTTTCGAAGTGCGTCGATTGAACATGCTGTTGGCCGTTCTGGAAAAACGCGCCGGTTTCAAAATTGCCCAGAAAGACGTCTTCTTGAACATCGCCGGAGGCATCAAAGTGAACGACCCTGCCATCGACCTTTCGGTACTGGCTGCCATCCTTTCGTCCAACTTGGACATTGCCATCGACAAGAATACCTGCCTGGCCGGAGAAGTTGGTTTGGCCGGAGAAATCCGCCCGGTGAACCGCATCGAACAGCGCATCATGGAAGCACAGAAATTGGGCTTCGAACGCATCATCGTGCCGCATTTCGCCGCCGGCAGCATCGACTTCAAACGTTTTGACATTCAGATAGATCAAGTAAGAAAAGTGGAAGAATCCTTCCGTTTGCTTTTCGGATAAACACTGATAATTTCCCGCATCATGATTAAGGAATTCAACCTGCGCGTAGAGCCGCAAATAGCCGCCAACGAGGCTTCGCTCAAACATTTCATCTGTTTGGAAAAAGGATTGAAAGGACAAAGCGTCAAGGCCATACAAGTGATTAAACGCTCTATCGATGCGCGTCAACGCAAGGTGTTTTTTCAAATGCAAGTGCGGGTGTTTATCAACGAACTTCCTCAGGAACAGAAAATAGAACCCATTCATTACCAAGACGTTTCACAGAAAGCTCCGGTTATTGTGGTGGGAGCCGGTCCGGCGGGACTCTTTGCTGCCTTGCGCCTGATAGAATTGGGACGCAAACCCATCGTGGTGGAACGCGGCAAGAATGTCAGCGACCGCAAACGCGATTTGGCTTCGGCCGTGCGTATGCATCATATTCATCCCGAATCGAATTACTGTTTTGGCGAAGGCGGCGCTGGTGCTTATTCCGATGGAAAATTGTACACCCGAAGCAAGAAACGCGGTAATGTACAGCGCATCCTGCAAATCTTCCATCAATTCGGTGCCAGCGAAAACATTCTTCGTGACGCACACCCGCATATCGGTACCGACAAATTGCCTCGCATCATCGCCAACATGCGGGAACAAATCATTGCCAGCGGCGGCGAAGTTCATTTCGAAACCAAGATGAACGAACTGATTGTCAAGGAAAACCGCATTGTTGGCATCGTCTGCGAAAACGGAAAAAGCTGGCAAGGCCCCGTTATTCTGGCCACCGGTCATTCTGCCCGCGATGTCTATGAATTGCTGCACCGCAAACAACTTCCTCTCCAGGCCAAAGGTTTCGCCATGGGCGTTCGTCTGGAACATCCGCAAGCCCTGATCGACCAATTGATGTATCACAGCCCGAAAGGCCGCGGCGAATATCTTCCTGCTGCCGAATATAGTTTCGTCAAACAAGCCGATGGACGCGGCGTGTATTCTTTCTGCATGTGTCCGGGCGGTTTTATCGTGCCGGCTGGCGAAAAAGACGGCATCATCGTGGTGAACGGCATGTCGCCTTCGAACCGTGGATCAAAATGGTCGAATTCAGGAATGGTGGTGGAGATTTTGCCGGAGGATTTGCCTGCATTCCAAACTCTTAGGTCGCAGTACGAAAAAGAGCAAGCCCTACCCAAAGTTTCGGAAGATTACCTGCAGATGCTGCGTTTGCAACAGGCTTACGAACGTCTTTGTTATCAGCAGGTTCAGCAAGGTTTGATTGCGCCGGCGCAACGCCTGGACGATTTCGTGAACAACAGACATTCGAAGTCTTTGCCAAGCACTTCGTACGTGGCCGGCATTCAAAGTTCGGATTTGCATAATTGGATGCCCGAATTTATTCGCAAACGACTGCAGAGCGGCTTCCGTCAATTCAATGAAAACGTGAAAGGATTCCTCACCAACGAGGCGCAATTGATTGCTGCCGAAACGCGTACGTCATCGCCTATCCGCATTCCGCGCGACAGAGAAAAACTGCATTTGTTGGGTTATGAAGGATTGTTTCCTTGTGGAGAGGGCGCCGGCTACGCCGGCGGCATCGTCAGCTCGGCCATCGATGGAGAACTTTGCGCCGAACAAGCCGCGCTGATATAAAAGTCCTTAATTACTTCAATTTCACCGAAATAATCTTGACATCGCGCAAAGGTCGCTCGTTCTTGTCGCAAGGCAAAGCCGCCACCTGATCGATAATTTCCAAGCCTTCCACCACGCGGGCAAAAAAAGTGTATTCGTTGTTGAGCTTCAATTCGCCGCCATAAGTGGTGAGCATTCGTCGTTCTTCCTGACTGAAAATCAGAGCTTGCGGATGATTTTCCAGATAAGTTTGCAAATCGGCACGGTAGGCCTTGTAGCGTTTGGCAAATTCCTTGCGATCGACCGCTTTCAAACTATCCATCTGCGCCTTGTGCGGCATGTAATTTTCTTTCCACCAGGCATTTTTCAGCGGATTATTTTTAGCCATTTCCAAGGTGTCCAGATAACCGCTTCGATAAGGCTTGCCCTGCACGATAAAAAACTGACTGCAATCGGATTTCTTTTGCGGATTGATATTGTCCGGCTGACGTGGCGCCGCAATCATTCCCTTAAAAGCCACATGATTTTTGTTAAATTCCGGTAAGAGAAGATATTGCGTACTACCCATGCCCACGCGTTTTCCCGGCTCAGCATTGCGAGAATCGGGCGAACCGCCTTGAATCATAAAACCCGGCACCACACGAAAAAAAAGCGTTCCATCGAAAGCGCCCATCTTGATGCGTTCTTTGTACAGCGCCACATGTTTGGGCGATTCCTGCAAAAACACCGCCTTCATCGTTCCCAAATTGGTTTCAATAAGAATGGTATCTTGCGCCGTCGCCTTAAAGACACAAAACGACAAAGAGACACAGAGCAAAAGGTTTGCAACGAAGCTTTTCATAAGAAACAGTTTTTTTAATCATCGGCAAAGAAACAAAATCCTCTTAAAAAGAAAAAGCTCCAACCGACATCGATTGAAGCTTAGTTGCTCCGCTAGGACTCGAACCCAGACAGGCAGAACCAGAATCTGCAGTGCTACCATTACACAACGGAGCAATTGTTTTGTTTTGCGGGCACAAAAGTACAGCTTTTTATTGATGTCACAAATTTTTTGGCCAAAAATTTCAATCTCCTTATAATACAAAGCGAAAACCGGCACCCAGATTCAAGCTGAAAGGCTTTTTGGTACGGATACTCATAGGCTGATTGGTGTCGAAATAATAATTCAGCGCAGGCTGGAAATACACTTGCCAACGCGAAGAAAAGGTGTAGGCCAAGCCAAAAGAAGCCGCCGCATACGGTTGCACTCCCGACACCGACTGCGTGGTATTTGCCGTAGAATATTCTCCTGTAAGCGAGTTTCTTAACTCGGAATGTTGCAAGGCACAAAGAGCTTTTTCAAGCCCACCGCCAGCTGCCGCATACACGCGCCAAGAACGATGATTCACCATATCTACAGCCAAACTAAGTGGAAGACCCAGATAATGCAAAGACTGATCCAGGGTCCAACTGGTGGCATTTTCCTGATTTCCTTGAATTTCCGACAAAAGATAGGTGTAAGTCAAACCCGTTTGCAAAGAGAACAAGCGCGACAAAGGAATATCGAACGTCAAGCCAAAAGTGATAGGATAATGAAAAGTTGGCGTATACGATTTCATCTGTCCGACACTCAGATTTTCAGGCACTTTCCATTCGTTTTCCAAACTAGCCGAGCGCAAGGCCACAGACGCATTCTGTCGCGTAATGCCCGTCACCGGCGACATATTCATCACCGTATTCTGATTCAGAGGCGAAGCCGAAGCCAGCAAGCCATTGTTCTGCGAAAAAGACAATCCATAAGCCAGCGAACGTTTCTTCGATTTTTTCTTCTGACGACGCGCATCAGCATAAGCTTCTTCTATACTGCGCTCATACACAAACTCTTCTTTTCGTGGCAATTGCAACTGATACTGAATTTTCCCCGTAAAACCACCCGGATGCTGCTCGAGTTTAAAATTTCCCTCGTCATAACTTTCGGGGTTAGGTCTCGGCTTAGTAATACCAATATATCGAGGCGTCATCATATCGTCCAAATAAGCCTCTTCCGAAGGATCTTCTTCGTCCGAAACGGCCAGCAAATCGGCAGGCTTGTTTACCGAGGTCGAAGAATATCCGAATTGAGTTTCCATGACATCTTCCGAAAGCAGCTCATCGTCCGAAACGGCCAGCAAATCGGCCAAAACACTTTCATCAACTGAAGGATGACTTCCAATGCGTATCAAAGCTTCCGTTTCCGCCGCAACCTCGGCTTCTGCCACGACTTCCACTTCGCTTTTCATTTCCGCCACGGTTTCCGACTCGCTTTTCGCTTCGGCTACGGGTTCCAATGACAAAGCCGACGAGCGCTCATTTCGAGAGGAGGACAAATCTTCTGCGCGAGCCACAAAATCAGATGACAAAATCGAATCGGAAAACGCCGCCTCTTGCGAAAGCAAAGGCGCAACCGTTTCATCGGAGGGCGAAGCAAAAATCAGCAACAAAGCAATCGCTGCCGCCACCGCCGATGCAGCCGTCAGCCAAGGCCACCAAGTCTTTTTAGGACGCGGCATCGGCACAGGCTCAGGTCGAAGCTCTTCGGGAGTGAAGAAACTGTCGAAATCGGGCAAATCGGAGACTTGGTATTCCGACAAACGCCGTTTCAGATATGATTGTAATTCTTTGTCTGTCATATTCTTATCTGTTTTTCTCCAACATTTCTTGTAACAATTTCCTGGCGCGTAAAAAATACACCCTCGAGGTATTTTCGCTAACGTTCAAACTATCGGCAATTTCTTTGTGCGAATAGCCATCGATGGCGAACATATTGAAAACCGTCCGATAAACTTCGGGCAAACGCGCCACACATTGCATAATTTCTTCGGCCGACATCTTGTCGAGAACGGAATAATCGGCTTGCGAAAGTCCGCGCGCCTCTTCCACATCGACCGTGAAAGGCTGATCGGCCGTTTTGCGCAATTGTCCCAAAGCCGTATTCACAAAAATCTTGCGAATCCATCCATCGAAAGAGCCTTCAAATTTAAAATCGGCGAGATGCGCAAAAACTTTCACAAAAGCATCGTGCAACAAATCTATCGCCGATTCGCGGTCGTTGGTATAGCGCAGGCAAATGGGCATCATGCGCTGGGCATACATCTCGTACATACGCCGTTGTGCGGAGCGCTCACCACGAAGGCAAGCCTCCACCAAAAGACGCTCTGCTTGAGTACAACCCATATTATTTTCTTCCAACTCGGACATGATAGACCAAAAACATCTTAAAATGTTACACGGATTATGTTAAAATTTCTTGGCATTATATTTGCAAAGAGAAGCAAAGGAACAAAATTTTGCCCGTTATCGCTAGTTGATTTATCTTTGTAACATATTTTTAACACATGAGTGCACTTAAATGGATAGGAGGCGTTGCCGGATGGGCCCTGGGCGGTCCGTTGGGCGGTATTATCGGTTATTTCATCGGCAAAATGTTCGATGGCATGAACTCCGGAGAATACGCCGTCGAAAACGATAGAAGCTACGGCAATACCTACAAACGTCAACAGACACACGAAGGCGATTTCGGCATCAGCTTGCTGGTGTTGTCGGCTGCGGTGATGAAAGCCGATGCTTCGGTGAAACGTTCGGAACTCGATTACGTCAAAGCCTTTTTCAAACATCAATTCGGACAAGAAAAAGCCGCGCAATACATTCTCATTCTCAAAGAAATTCTGCAAAAAGACATCAACTTGCCGGAAGTTTGCCAACAGATTCGCATGATGATGGACCACGCTTCGCGTCTGCAATTGCTGCATTATTTGTTCGGATTGAGCCTCAGCGACGGATCGGCCTGCGAAGCTGAAATTCAATTGATTAAAAGAATCGCAAGCTATCTGGGCATTTCTTCGGTCGATTTCGAATCGATTAAGGCAATGTTTGTCAAGAATACCGAAAGCGCTTACAAGATCCTGGAAATCAGCCCCGAAGCCAGCAACGAAGAAGTAAAGAAAGCCTACAAGAAAATGGCCATCAAATATCATCCCGACAAAGTGAGTCATTTGGGCGAAGATGTACAACGCCAGGCCAAGGAAAAATTCCAGCAACTCAATGCCGCTTACGAAGAAATTAAAAAAGAACGCGGCATGAATTAAACCTTTTTATCATACACCCATCTAAGCGTCTGTTTTGCAAAATTTACAAAGCAGACGTTTTTTTTATCAAAGAACTTAACAACTTTATTATGAAAGCTTTATTATCACTCATCTTGGCTTTTGCGTCTTTAAGTTTGATGGCGCAAGATCGTCCGCAAGGACAAAGAGGCCCCAGAGAAGGTCGTCCCCAATGGACAGTTGCCGATCGCGCAGAAAGAGAAACTGCTAGAATCCACGAAGCTGTCAATTTGACAGACAAACAAATCGCCAATGTATATAAGGTGGTGTATGTTTGCGCCAAGCAAGATTCTATCCAGATGGCAGAAATGCGTGCCAAACGCGCAAGTGGCGAAGCGATGAATTTCGACAGAGAAGCCTTCAGAAAACAAAACGAAGAAAAAGAAGCCGCCAAGAAAGAAGCTTTGAACAAGATTTTCACCAAAGAACAAAGCAAGAAATACGAAGCTTGGTTGGAAGAATTGGCCAGACAACGCCAACAAAGAGGCCAAGGTCAGAGAGGTCCAAGACAATAATCTATACCACTACCTAAAGTACGAGAGTTTAGCCGGCCACGGATGCAGCAATGCCCGTGGCCTTTTTTAATTGTTCGGCAATCTCGCGGAGTTTTTCCACCGGAATTTTTTCGAGCGTCTTTACCGGCGCTTCCCTATCGAGGCTGTAAATCATCACCGACGAAGGCTTGATTTCGGCCACTTTCTGTATCCATGCTTGCACTTCCTCGGGCGTGGTATTATCGAACGAACGGCCTTGATACGAACCTTTCAGAAACATAGTCTGCACGATAAGCTTTCCCTGGAAAGCTTGCAGATTTTTCACCAAATCGGCCACGTTATAGGCCGGATTCCAAGGACGATTCATCTGACGCATGGTATCGTCGAAAGCTGAATCGAGTTTCAGAATATTGTTGTCCACTTTGAGCAAAGCCTGACGGATTTCGTCGCGATGAATCTGCGTGGCATTCGACAACACCGACACTTTGACTTGCGGAAAATATTCGTCGCGCAGCGCCGTCACCACTTCGATAATTTGCGGAAATTCGGGATGCAACGTCGGTTCGCCATTGCCCGCGAAAGTAAAGACATCGGGCGTGACGCCTTCGGCCTTCAAAGCTTGCAATTTAGCTCGCAAAGCCTCTTCCACATCGCTGGCAGTCGGCAAAGGATTTTCGGTAAACATTTCTCCCAAGCCACACTCGCAATACACACAATCGAAAGTGCAGAACTTGCGCTTGAGCGGCAGCAAATTGATGCCCAGAGAAATTCCTAAACGTCGTGAATGAATGGGCCCAAAAACAATATCAGGAAACAACACCGTAGCCATAAACTACTGTTTCTTAGGCGGATAATCGATAGTGTAATGCAGGCCGCGGCTTTCTTTGCGTTCCATCGCATGACGCGTAATGAGATAACCTACATTGATCATATTGCGCAGTTCGCAGAGTTCGCGCGTTGCCTTGCTGCGTTTGAAAAGCGCTTCGGTTTCTTCGTAGAGAATATCCAGACGATTCCAAGCGCGCGTAAGACGCGTATTGCTTCGAACGATACCCACGTAAGCTTCCATCAACTGGTTTACTTCCTTCATACTCTGAGTAATAAGCACGCGTTCTTCGGTAGAGATAGTGCCTTCGGCATTCCATTCGGGCACATCTTCGTTGAAATCGTAACGATCGATTATCGACAGAGAATGCTTGGCTGCAGCATCGGCATACACCACGGCTTCGATAAGCGAGTTGCTGGCCAGACGATTGCCGCCGTGCAAGCCCGTGCAAGAACATTCACCGATGGCATACAAACGACGAATACTGCTTTGTCCGTCCAAATCTACCTTGATGCCGCCACAGAGATAATGCGCCGCCGGAGCCACAGGAATATAATCTTTGGTGATATCAATGCCGATAGACAGACATTTTTTATAAATATTCGGGAAATGTTTGCGCGTTTCTTCGGGATCTTTGTGCGTCACATCCAGGTAAACGTGATCTTCGCCTCGATGTTTCATTTCGTTGTCGATGGCGCGAGCCACAATATCACGCGGAGCCAAAGAAAGTCGTTCGTCGTATTTATGCATGAATTCCTTGCCATCGAGGGTTCGCAACACACCGCCGTAACCGCGCATAGCTTCCGTGATAAGGAAAGCCGGACGATCGCCGGGATTGTACAAAGCCGTGGGATGGAACTGAATGAACTCCATGTCTTTCACCGCACCTTTTGCTCTGTAAACCATGGCAATACCATCGCCGGTAGCTACCAAAGGATTGGTGGTAGAACGATAAACCGCTTCGCAACCGCCGGTGGCCATCACCGTAATTTTCGAAAGGAAAGTATCCACCTGGCCCGTTTCTTCGTTCAGCACGTAAGCACCAAAACATCTGATGCCCTGCGTATAACGCGTCACAATGATGCCCAGATGGTGTTGGGTGATGATTTCAACGGCAAAATGATTGGTAAAAATATCGATATTGGGATGTTGTTGCACTGCCTTGATGAGCGATCGTTGGATTTCGGCACCGGTATTATCGGCATGATGCAAGATTCTGAACTCGCTGTGTCCACCTTCGCGATGCAAATCGAACTCGCCATTTTCTTGTTTATCGAAGTTGACGCCCCAATCGATCAAGGCTTGAATCTGTTCGGGCGCGTTGTACACTACTTTGTGCACCGCCTCCGGATCGTTGATATGGTCGCCGGCAATCATGGTGTCTTGCACATGCTTTTCGAAATTGTCGACTGCCAAATTGGTAACGGCAGCAATACCGCCTTGCGCAAAATGGGTGTTTGCTTCTTCCATTCCCGCCTTGCAAATAAGGGCAACTCGCGCTTTTTCAGCCACTTTCAGGGCGAAACTCATACCGGCCAAACCCGAACCGATAACCAAATAATCGTATTTGTGTACCATAATATTATATAAATAATGGTGTTCCTTTCGAAGCAGCGAAGATAATGTTTTTTTGGAGGAAAAAGGGATATTATCCTAATATTTAATCTTGAAGTAATCCAACAAGGCTTTGTAATTATCTTGCGCCGCAAGGCAAGCTGCATAGCATGGCTCTATCGGATAGCTCATTTTTCATCTATTGTTATCATTGGCAAAGCTTGTCGTGATAGTACACTTTGGTTCATGATTATTTACAAGAATCGTTTTGCGTTCTCTTCTTCGAAAAAACTTGAAGCCAACTCTTGACATGGGGGTGCTTCTTACATTATCTTCGTGCATCGAAAAAAGACAATATCTTGACCAGCGAAACATTATGAATAAAGAAATGAATACACCTTTTATGGCTACTCATCCTGGCGAAATGATTAAAGATGAGTTGCTTGAGAGAAAAATGACGCAAAAGGAGCTGGCCGAAAAAAGCGGCATCAAAACCTCTGTGTTGTGTGAGATTATCAACGGAAAACGAGCCATCTCGGTGAAGGTTGCGCAAGCGCTGGAAAAGGCGCTCGACATTCCTATCGAAATTTGGCTTAATATGCAGACGCAATATAAACTCGACCTTGCCAATATTGCCAGACGCAACGAACCAAGCCAGACCGTGCAACTGAACATTCCCGTGCGCGACCGTCACTTGCTCAAAGAGTTGGCTCGTAAATTCGGTTGGGTATGTATGATGTAGCAAGCAAAACATTATCTTTGCATCAACGTTGAAAAATATTATCTGATGAGTCTGACGAATTATGTGTATGAATTGCCCATGAAGGTGCGCGACTACGAATGCGACATTCAGGGTGTGGTGAACAATGCGAATTATCAACATTATCTGGAGCACGCGCGCCACGAATTTTTGTTGTCGGTAGGCATCAGCTTTGCCGATTATCATGAAAAAGGCATCGACTTTATTGTCTACAGAATTGAAATCGATTACAAGACACCATTGCGCAGCCGCGACGAATTTCTGGTGAGAATTCATTTGAAAAAAGATGGCATTCGTTGGATTTTCGAACAGGAAATCGTGAACAAGGCGACGGGAAAAACTTGCGTGATGGCCAAAGTGGTCTGCGTGGCTTTGGTGAACGGAAGGCCTAAAGATTGTCCGGAACTGATGGAGCAATTGCACGAGCGCCTGCCGGAATATTTTTAAACCAATTTATTGATTTACAACCATGAAAACACTTTATCGGGTAGCATTGAGCATGCTGCCCAACATGAGCTTGAAGAAGGCTCAGGCTTTGTTGGCTATTATAAATGGCGATATCTCATTGCTGTTTCAAGATGGCATCGAAAAAGAAATCCCCCAACTCGGTGACGCTATTTTAAGCGACTTACAAAGCGGAAAGGCCTTGTGTCGTGCCGAAGAAGAATTGAATTTTGTCGAGAAAAACGGCATCAGGCTATTCTTTTGGGACGACGAGGATTATCCCGCGCGACTAAAAGCTTGCGTGGATGCGCCTTTGCTGTTTTATGTAAAGGGCGATGTGAATCTGGAGGTCAGGAAAACGCTGGCTGTGGTAGGCACGCGCAAAATGACCATCGAGGGAAAATGTCAGACGGAAAAACTAATAGACGATTTGGCTGCCAATTTCCCAGACATTCTGATTGTGAGCGGATTAGCTTACGGCGTAGATATTTGCGCGCATCGACGGGCGTTGCAGAATGGCTTGCCGACATTGGCGGTGGTGGCGCATGGTTTGAATAAGCTGTATCCTTCTTCGCATCGGGGAACGGCCAAAGAGATGATTGCTTCGGGCGGTGGCATACTGAGCGAATTTCCGAAAGGGACGGAAGCTTTCAAACAACATTTCGTACAAAGAAACCGCATTGTGGCCGGACTGTGCGATGCTTGCGTGGTGATGGAATCGCCGGAAAAAGGCGGCTCGCTGATTACGGCAGGCATGGCCCGCGACTACGATCGTGAGGTGTTCGCTTTTCCCGGCCGCAGCATCGACGAAATGAGCCGCGGCTGCAACCTTCTCATTAAAAAGCAAATCGCTTGTTTGGCGGAATCGACCGAGGATATTATGCGCGAAATGAATTGGGAGAAGCCCGCTGCAGGCAAGCGTTTGGCGGCCGGAGCGCAAGTGTTGCAGCCCTCGCTTTTTGACAGCCTCAGCCCCGAAGAAAACGCACTACTCAAATTGATGCGCGCCGGACAAAAATATCAGGCGCAAGACCTGCTTGACCTGAGCTTCGCTCAGCAAGAGGGGTCTTGCGCCCGCCATATCGGAGAAGTGTTGTCCACTTTGATGATGCTGGAAATGAAACAAGCCATCATCAGCTTACCCGGCGGTCTGTATCAACGTCGGCCGGGATATTAGCCGTTTACAACACAATATTGACAATCTTTTTCGGAACGATGATAATCTTGCGTGCCGGCTTGCCGTCCATCCATTTTTGGGTAGATTCGTGCGCCAAAACAGTGCTCTGAATGGTTTCGTTGTCGGCATCGGCGGGGAATTCCAAAGAGAAACGAGTCTTTCCGTTGAAAGAAATGCTGTATACTACGCTGTCTTCCACCAAATAAGATTCATCGCAAAGCGGCCATTGTGCATCGCAAACAGAACCTTCCTGACCCATAGCTTGCCAGATTTCTTCGCTGATATGCGGCGCAAACGGAGCCAAAAGCGTTACGAAAGGTTTCAAAATGGCGCGTTTGTTGCAACGGCCAAGCTCGTTCAAGCAAATCATGAAAGCACTCACCGCCGTATTGAACGAGAAGTGTTCGATGTCCCAAGTAAGTTTCTTGATAAGTTTGTGCAAACTCTTGAGTTCGGCCTTGGTAGCTTCTTCGTCGCTGAAAGTGAAGTTGTCGCCATGAGCGCAGAGATTCCACACACGACGCAAGAAACGATGCACACCGTCAATACCATTGGTATCCCAAGGCTTGGAAGCTTCGAGCGGACCGAGGAACATTTCGTACAAACGCAAGGTGTCGGCACCGAATTTTTCAACGATATGGTCGGGATTTACCACGTTGAACATCGATTTAGACATCTTTTCCACTGCCCAACCGCAAACGTAGTTTTCACTGCCATCTTCGAAGATAAATTCTGCATCGGCATATTCGGGGTTCCAAGCACGGAAAGCATTCACATCCAGCACATCGTTGCTGACAATGTTTACATCCACGTGAATGGGCGTTACGTCGTATTGATCTTTCTTACTGAGCGTTACGAAAGTATTGGTATCCTTGATACGATAAACAAAGTTAGAACGGCCTTGAATCATACCTTGGTTTACCAACTTCTTGAAGGGTTCGTCTTCGCAGATATAACCGAGGTCGAAAAGGAACTTGTTCCAGAAACGGCTATAAATAAGGTGACCCGTAGCGTGCTCTGTTCCACCGATATACAAATCCACCTGACGCCAATATTCGTTGGCCTCCTTAGAGACCAAAGCCTTGTCGTTGTGCGGATCCATATAACGCAGATAGTAAGCCGATGAGCCGGCAAAACCTGGCATGGTATTCAGTTCGAGCGGATAACCTTCGGGCGTCTGCCAATTGATAGCGTGACCCAATGGAGGTTCGCCTTGTGCGGTGGGCTTAAAGTCGCTCACTTCGGGCAATTCCAAAGGCAACTGGCTTTCGTCCAGCATGTAAGGCATTCCATCTTTATAATATACGGGGAAAGGTTCGCCCCAATAACGTTGACGAGAGAAGATGGCATCGCGCAAGCGGAAATTCACCTTGACACGACCCAACTTGTGTTCAGACACATATTCTTTTGCCTTGGCAATGGCTTCTTTTACCGTCAAACCATTCAGGAAACCGGAATTCATCATGATACCTTCTTTGGCATCGAAGCTTTCTTCCGACACATCGCAACCTTCAATCAGTGGAATGATGGGCAAATTGAAATGCTTGGCAAAAGCGTAGTCGCGACTGTCGTGCGCGGGCACAGCCATGATGGCACCCGTACCGTAACCGGCCAAAACATAATCGCTGATCCAAACGGGAACGGCCTCGCCACTCAAAGGATTGATAGCATAACTTCCTGAGAACACGCCCGTTACACGACGATCGGAAATACGTTCACGTTCGGTACGTTTTTTCACTGCATCCAAATAAGCTTCCACTTCGGCTTTTTGTTCGGCGGTGGTAAGCGCAGCCACCAATTCGCTTTCGGGAGCCAGCACCATGAAGGTAACACCAAACATCGTATCGGCGCGAGTGGTAAAAATGGTGAATTCCATATCGCTGTCTTTCACCTTGAACTGCACTTCGCAACCTTCGCTGCGACCAATCCAGTTGCGTTGGGTTTCTTTCAGAGAATCGGTCCAATCGATCTTATCCAAACCATCCAACAAACGTTGAGCATAAGCCGATACGCGCAAACACCATTGACGCATCACTTTTTGTTCTACGGGATAACCACCGCGGATAGACAAACCTTCGCTTACTTCGTCGTTGGCCAAAACGGTACCCAATTTCGGACACCAGTTCACCATGGTATCGCCCAGATAAGCCAAGCGATAGTTCATCAAAGTTTGTTGTTGTTTTTCTTGAGAATAAGCTTTCCATTCTTCGGCCGTGAACGACAATTCTTCGCCACAAGCCACTTGCAAACCGGCGCTACCGTTTGCTTCGAAATGAGCTACCAACTGGCTGATAGGAAGCGCTTTTTCAGCTTGTTTATCGTAATAATGATTGAACATTTGGATGAAAGCCCACTGCGTCCATTTGTAGTATTCAGGTTCGCAGGTGCGCACTTCGCGGTCCCAGTCGTAGCAGAAACCAATCTTGTCGAGCTGTTCGCGATAGCGTGCAATATTCTTGGCCGTAGTCACTGCCGGATGCTGACCGGTCTGGATGGCGTATTGTTCGGCAGGCAAACCATAAGAGTCGTAACCCATGGGATGCAACACATTGTAACCTTGCAAACGTTTAAAGCGAGAGAAAATATCCGAAGCGATATAACCCAGCGGATGACCTACGTGCAAACCTGCTCCCGAAGGATAAGGGAACATATCGAGTACATAATATTTAGGTTTGCTGCTGTCTTCTTTTACGTGGTAAGTGCCACGCTTCGTCCACTCGGCTTGCCATTTTTGCTCAATGGCTCTGAAATTATATTCCATAATTTATGCGATAACTTTTAGTGTTTTAATGTTCTGATAACTTTGGCCACGTTCACGAAGTGGTCGGCAATACGTTCGGCATTCGACGACAAAGACAGATATTGTGCACCGGCATCCGAACCGCAAATACCCATACCCAAACGAACGATATGGTTGTTTTCCATGGCATCGGTGAGTTCGTCGATTTTTTCTTCCAAGGCATTGGCTTCGCCCAAAGCTTCGAAATCGAGATTGGTGTAGGCCAACATCACTTTTTCGTACAATTGGTTCACCAACTCGCGGATCTTTTCGATTTCATCCACCGCCATATCCGAAAACTTCATGTGCGTATCGCGCATGGTCTGAGCATATTCCACAATATTTTCGGCATAGTCGCCAATACGTTCCAAGTCGCGGATGGTACGATAAGTCGATGCCAAATAAATGTGGTCGGCTTCGGAAATAGGCAATTCCGACAGGCGCACCACAAAGTTAATCAACTTCTTATTGATAAAGTTCAACTGACGTTCGTCGAAACGGAAAGCTTCTTCTTCGCTGAAATCGAGCCTGCTGATGATATCCAAAGAACGATTGAAATTCTTGTGCGCAATATCGGCCATGTTGATAATTTCGTACTTGGTCTGTTCCACAGCCACGGGAGGCGTTGACAACATGTTGTCGTCCACATAATGCAAGCGCAGCACTTCGTTGTCGTTGGCCTCGATGCGATCGGGCAGAATGGCAGTAACCAAACGAACCATCAGATTGGTCAAAGGCAAAACGATAAGCACCGTACACACATTGAAAATAGTGTGGAACATAGCCAATTGTACTTGAGGCACACCGGGGAACAAATATTCGAAAATAGCACCATAAGTAAGAGCGCCCGACGTGAACATCGACATGAACAAGCCCACAATCAAGAAGATAAGCACACCGCTAACATTGAAGAAAAGGTGAATCAAAGCAGCACGCTTGGCGTTACGTCCGCTGGCCATACAAGCCATGAGCGCCGACACGCAAGTACCGATATTGGAACCCATGGAGAGATAAATACCTTGTTCCAGATTCACCAAACCCGTCACTACCATGGTAAGGGCAATAGAAGTCATCACCGAAGAACTTTGGATAAGCGCGGTGAGCAAAGCACCCAACAGAACCAACACCAGAGGATTTTGGAAACCCGCCAAGAAAACCTTCACCGAATCGAGTTGCGAAAATTCTTTCATCGCGCCGCTCATCATGGCCAAACCCACGAAAAGCATACCGAAACCGGTGAGCACGCCACCGATTTTCTTGAGCATATCTTTCTTGGAAAAGAGCGAAATGAAAGCTCCGATACCGGTAAGCGTAGAAAACATCAAGGAAGTGGAAATGGCGCTTTTGCCCGACATACCCAAAGCCACAATCTGAGCCGTCACCGTGGTACCAATGTTGGCACCATAAATCACCGTGGCAGCTTGAGCCAAAGAAAGAATACCGGCATTCACAAAACCGATAACCATCACCGTTACGGCGCTTGAACTCTGAATGGCAGCCGTTCCTACCGTACCAATTCCAACGCCCAACCATCTATTGTTGGAGGCCTTGGAAAACAAAGATTTCAACTTGTTTGAACCTACCGACTCCAGGCTATTACTCAACATCTGACACGCGATCAGAAACACCCCCACACCTGCAATCAAAGTCAGGATAGAAGAAATAATGGCAATACTTGTCATACTTATCTATTTTACGAAAAAACGTGCGAATTTACTAAAAAAGCTTGATTATTCGGCTTCTACTTTCACTATTTTGTAAAGAGAATCGGAAGCTCTCACCTTTTGAGGCAGCGGAATGGAGATACGGTCGCCCTTCTTGGCCATTTCCACCGATTTGTCGTCGAGACGGATTTCACTGACAACAGCTTCGATAACGCCCGTGGTAGGACCGGTAACCAGGATTTCATCGCCCACTTTCAGATCGAAGCTTTCCAACTGAAATTCAGCCACTCCCAGACGAGAGAAATAATTGGTACCCTTACCGATGCGCACTTTACGCGTGGTGGCCGACGAGCCATAACGATGCGACCATTCGCCTAGTCGTTGTCCCAGATAATAACCATTCCAGAAACCGCGATTGAACACGCGAGCCAAACGTTCGTCCCAAGCAGCAATCTTGGCCGAAATAGCCTCGTCGTTATCCTTCGAGAATTCTCCTTGCAAATAAGCATCGATAGCCTGGCGATAACATTGGGCCACCGTGTAGACATATTCCGGGCCGCGGGCACGACCTTCAATCTTGAACACACTCACACCGGCATCAATCATCTTGTTGATGAAATGAATGGTTTTCAAGTCTTTGGGCGAAAGAATATACTGATTGTCCACCGTCAGTTCGATGTCGCTGCCCGTCTCGATATCCTTCACACTATAGGCGCGACGACACACTTGCATACAGGCGCCGCGATTGGCCGAAGCATTCATTTCATGCAAACTCATGTAACATTTTCCGGAGATGGAAACACAGAGCGCACCATGACAAAACATTTCTATCTGCACCAGATTGCCTTTCGGTCCACGGATATCCTGCAACTCGATTTGTCGTGAGATTTCGGCTACCTGATCCAGATTAAGTTCGCGGGCCAACACCACCACATCGGCAAATTGGGCATAAAATTTCAATGCTTCCACATTGGAAATATTCAATTGGGTAGACAGATGCACTTCCATTCCACGCGAAAATGCGTATTGCATGGCAGCCACGTCGCAAGCGATAATGGCAGAAATCTTGGCTTCGACAGCAGCATCGATGATATTGCGCATGGTGGGCAAATCGCCATCGTAAAGCACAGTATTTACTGTAAGATAGCACTTTACACCTTTTTCATGGCAAAGTCGGGCAATTTGCTTCAAATCGTCTATGGTAAAATTGGCGGCCGAGTGTGAACGCATATTCAAGGCTTCAACCCCGAAATACACCGAATTCGTACCGGCCTGAAAGGCTGCCTGCAAAGCTTCGTACGAACCTACAGGCGACATGATTTCAAGTTGTTTCATTCAGTTGGTATTTTAACACAATGTACATTATCGAAACTCACGCTGTGGAAAGCTTCCGAACGACGCTCGATATCTTGCGCCTTCACATGAATATTTTTGAACAGAATATCAGAAACTTCGTATTGCTCGTCGTTACGACGGAAATGAATGAAGTTCTTACACTCGATGTCCAGATTCTTGAGCGTGATGTTCCGACTATAACTTTTGGGAATATCGGGACGCGATTTCAAATCGAAGAACTGCTTCCAGGCCGAAGCATAGAACAAGCGCTGACAACGACCTTTCACGCCATCGATGGTGAGGAATTCGTAAATCTGCGGCGTATCGGGACGCATTTTCAGGTGCAACAAAGCAAAAGCACCGTCCATACGGCAATTGCGCATCAACACATTGCGCACGTGCACCGATTCGCTGCCGCAAGTGAGCGCACTTCCCGTGGTATGATCGAAATGACAATCTTCGATAAGTATCTGTTTACAAGGGCCATTGGTTGTATCCTGATCGGCATAAGGGCCTTTGCCGCCTTTCAAACAAACCGCATCGTCGTTGACGGTGATACGGCAATTTTTAATCAGCACATTCTGGCAAACATCCAGATCGATGCCGTCGGCACTGGCCGAGCGGATAGGTTCGATGGGCGAAAACAGGCGCAAACCCAACATCTGCAGATATTCGCTTTTATAGCAATGACAAGTCCAGAAAGGAGAATTCTGCAAACTCACGCCCGAAAACTGAATATTCTTGGAATAAGCCACGTGCACCAGGCGAGGACGCATTTCATCTTTGTTGGTACATTGCGGATTCCACTGACGGCGCAAACGAAAAGCCTTCCAATAATCGCTGCCGTTTCCATCGATGGTGCCTTCGCCGCTGATGGTGAAACCGTCCAAACCAATCACATTGACCAAAGCCGGAAAATACTTGCACACTTCGCCTTCGATACGGGTCGTGGTGAGCGGAAAATCGAAAATACTTTCGCTGCCCAGCAACACCGCGCCTTTGGCCAAATGCAAATGCGTGCCTTGCTTAAAGTAGAGCGCACCACTTTTGTAGATACCTTCGGGAATGTACACCACACCGCCTTTTTCGGCTGCTTTATCGATAACCGACTGAATCAAAGCTGTCTGCACTTTTTCCGTACTGCTTTCCGCGCCAAATTTGGCAATATTATACACCGGACCCAAGCTAGACAAATCGGGAATCTCGGCTTGCAAAAACCAATCGTCGATAGGCGTTCCGTCGGGAAAGACTTGTTTGCTCTTGGCATTCACCGACAAAAGAGCCAAGCAAAACATCGAAAGAATCAAAAATTTTCTCATAGTGATGGCTTAAAATATGGTATCCATAATGGCGAATAAATCTGTCAGATTTTCGGCACGAAGCATGGCGATGCGCGTTTCCTTGAAATTGGGAATGCCTTTGAACAGAGGCGTAGCCGCCAAATGACGACGGATGTGCATGATGCCGCTTTTCTCGGCACTGGCTTCGGAATATTTCTCGGCTCGCTGATCTTTAATCATTTGCACGCCTTGCAACACTTGCTCTTTCAACACTTCCAGTTTCCAGGCGTTACTTTCGTCCCAGATTTCGCCCGTTTGGAGATAATGCTTCACTTCCTTGAAAATCCACGGACGACCAAAACTGGCGCGACCAATCATCACTGCATCCACGCCCGTTTCATCGAAACGCTGACGACAGATTTCGGCCGAAGTGATATCGCCGTTTCCAATGATGGGAATATGCATACGCGGATTGTTCTTCACCGCCGCAATCAGGCTCCAGTCGGCCTCGCCCGTGTACATTTGCGAGCGCGTGCGTCCGTGGATGGTGAGCGCCGCGATGCCCTGATCTTGCAAAGCTTCCGCAATATCCACAATGTTACGATTTTCCATATCCCAACCCAGACGCGTCTTCACCGTTACGGGCACTTTCACCGCATCCACCACCGCCTTGGTGATTTCCAACATGCGGGGAATATCCTTGAGCAAGCCCGCACCGGCGCCTTTTCCGGCCACTTTCTTCACCGGACAACCAAAGTTGATGTCGATGATATCGGGATGAGCCTGTTCACACATTCGAGCCGCCTCGGCCATAGTCTGCGGATCTTTGCCGTAAATCTGTATGGCCACCGGACGTTCCTGGTCGGACACTTGCAATTTGCGCATGGTACTGTTGACATTGCGCACCAAGGCATCGGAAGAAACAAATTCGGTGTACACCATATCGGCGCCAAAACGCTTACACATCAGGCGGAAAGACGGATCGGTGACGTCTTCCATCGGTGCCAGAAACACCGAGCGTTCGGGAAATTCTATCGTAGCAATCTTCATTATTTCAATCCGTATTCTTTACGCAACTTGGCAGATTTCAAGATTTCCAAAGCCTTTTGCAAAGCTTCGTTTTCGGGCGCCATCACTTGGTAATAAGCCGCCGTCTTGTACAAATCGCGCGCCATGTAGGCTTTGGTTTGCAATTTCAACACCGTCTTGTCGGAAGCACGATCTTCGTCTTTGATACTGATTTTCTCGGCTTCGGCCAATGCCAACATTTCGTTGATCATTTCGTCGGAAACCTCGAATTTATCGATAAAAATATCGGCTTCGGGATAAGCATTCTTCAATTCGGAACGATGATCGTCCACATAATTCAGGCAATAACGATTCAGCACGCCGCGGTTTACCAACAATCGATGCAAGGGCGTGAAACGGGTCGTATCCATCGGCACAAACACATCGGGCATGATACCGCCACCGCCGTACACCACGCGATGTTTGGTCAAAGTGTGATATTTCAGCGAATCGGGAAAATGTATGCTGTCGGCCGAAATCATTTCGCCGCGGTTGTAACGATCTACCAAATCTTTGGCATAAGCTTCGTCGCCAGCGTCGTAGGGCTTCTGGATACAACGTCCGCTGGGCGTATGATAACGCGACACGGTGAGTTTGATAACGGTGCCATCGCCCAAAGGCAGCATGCGCTGCACTAAACCCTTACCGAAACTGCGACGTCCCACGATGAGTCCGCGATCCCAATCTTGCACCGCACCCGACACGATTTCGCTGGAAGAGGCCGAGAATTCATCGATCAAAACGACCAGATTGCCTTCCTCGAAAGCGCCTTTTGCACTGGCATTCGCCTGCTGACGCGGGCTGTGCAAACCTTCGGTGTATACGATACATTTTCCGGCCGTCAAGAATTCATCGGCCAAATCGATGGCAGTCGACATATAACCACCGCCGTTGGATTGCAAGTCGAGTATCAAATGCTTCATACCTTGGGCCTGCAGTTCTTTGAAAGCCTGATGATATTCGTCCATCGTGGTGGCGCCAAAGCGACTAATCTTGATGTACGCGATATTCTTATCGAGCATGAAAGAAGCGTCCAGACTGTACATGGGAATCTTGTCGCGCACAATGACGAAATCGATCAAATCTTGCTGACCACGACGTTTCACACTGATGGTCACCTCGGTGCCTTTCGGACCTTTCAGACGTTTCATCACTTCTTTGCTCGACATTTTCACGCCGGCAATATTTTCGCCATCCACTTTCATGATGCGGTCGCCGGCTTGCAAACCCACTTTTTCGGAAGGGCCGCCCACGATGACTTCCACCACGAAAAGCGTATCGTTCATCATATTGAAAGAAATCCCGATGCCATCGAAACCGCCTTGCAAAGGTTCGTTCATTTCGGCCAATTCTTCGGCCGTCATATAGTCGGAATGCGGATCGAGTTCTTTAATCATCGCATCGATAGCTTTGTCTGTGAGGGCTTTAGCATTCACCGTATCCACATACATTTCAGAAAGAACATAGAGCGTGGAATACATTTTGCGGGCATGTTGCGCAAAGGCGGCGTCGGCCTGTTTCTGCGCCGGCAGCATCAAGGGCATCAACAGACACAACAAGCAGATAACAATCGACTTTTTCATGCTGGTTTTCTGGTTTTTCATTTGGACAAATAATGCAGCGCCTCGGGCAGAAATGCTTTCACATCGGCCTTATGATGCAACAATTCTCTCACCACCGACGATTGCACTGCCTCCAACTCGGGACGCGCATACAACAAACAAGTTTCTATCGATGCATCCGAGATTTTTGCATTGATGGAGGCCATGGTTCTTTCGTACTCAAAATCCACCACCGAACGAACGCCCTTCAAAAAACAATCGGCCTGCCATTGGCGGGCCAAATCAACCATCAAACCTTGCCAAAGCAGCACCTCCACGCGCGGCTCATGAGCATAACAAGCCTGAATCTGCTGCAAACGCTCTTCGGGGCTAAACAAGGTTTTCTTATCAGGATTGACTCCGATGGCAATCACCACCTTGTCGAACAGGCGCAAGCCGCGCGACACAATATCGGCATGACCCAGCGTAAAAGGATCGAAGCTTCCGGGAAAAATGGCAGTTCTCATACGATATCTTCTTCAACCACAAGATTTTCTATCATAAAATTCTGGCGTTCTGAGGTATTTTTACCCATGTAGAATTCCAGCAATTCGCTCACGGCATCTTCTTTGCGCAGCTTCACTTGGTCCAGACGCATATCTTTACCGATAAAAGCCTTGAATTCATCGGGAGAAATTTCACCCAAACCTTTGAATCGGGTGATTTCCGGATTAGCGCCCAAAGAGGCGATGGCATCCAAACGTTCTTCTTCGGTGTAACAATAGCGTGTTTCTTTTTTGTTACGCACACGGAAAAGCGGCGTCTGCAGAATATACACGTGACCTTTTTTCACCAAATCGGGGAAGAATTGCAAGAAGAAAGTGAGCATCAGCAGACGAATGTGCATACCGTCCACATCGGCATCGGTGGCAATGATCACTTTGTTGTAACGCAAATCTTCCAGACCGTTTTCGATATTGAGTGCTGCTTGCAAAAGATTGAATTCGTCGTTTTCGTACACCACTTTCTTGGTTTTACCGAAAGTATTCAGCGGCTTACCGCGCAGCGAGAACACCGCCTGATAATTTACGTCGCGACTCTTGGTGATGGAACCGCTGGCCGAATCGCCCTCGGTAATGAAAATACAAGTATCTTCCAGATTTTTGCCGCGGCTATCGGTGAAATGGAAACGGCAGTCGCGCAGTTTGCGGTTGTTGAGGTTGGCTTTCTTGGCCACTTCGCGCGATTTTTTGGTCACCACGTCGATTTCCTTGCGTTCTTTTTCCGAAGCATTGATTTTCTTGAGCATGATGTCGGCAATATCCGTATTCTTGTACATGAAATTGTCGAGGTCTTTTTTCAGAAAATCGTTGATGAATTTGTTGATGGTGGGACCATCTTTGGAAACATCCTTTGAGCCAAGTTTGGTTTTGGTCTGCGATTCGAAAATAGGCTCTTCCACCTTGATGCTGACAGCCGAAACCATCCCCATACGAATGTCGGCGTAATCGTGGTTCTTGGCAAAAAATTCCTTGATGATGCGCGAAACCGCTTCGCGGAACACCGTCTGATGCGTACCACCCATGGTGGTGTGCTGGCCGTTCACGAAAGAATAACATTCTTCGCCGTATTGGTTGGTATGCGTAAAAGCCACTTCGATATCGTCGCCTTTCAAATGAATGATGGGATAGAGCGGCGCAGCCGTCATTTTATCGTTGAGCAAGTCTTCCAGACCATTTTTCGAATTGAATTTCTTTCCGTTGAAGATGATGGTAAGCCCCGTGTTGAGATAAGCATAATTCTTCAACATCGATTCCACGAAAGTTTCATCGTAGGAATAGTTGACAAACAAGCTGTTATCGGGAAGGAATTCTACCAAGGTGCCGCTCGCTTCGGTGCTTGCTTCGATGGGCGATTCTTTCAACAGGACGCCTTTTTCAAATTCAGCCACGAGGGTTTGGTTTTCACGGAAACTCTGAATACGAAAATACGACGAAAGCGCATTCACTGCCTTGATACCTACCCCATTCAAACCCACCGACTTATGGAAAGTCTTGCTGTCGTATTTAGCCCCGGTGTTCATCTTGGACGAAGCTGCCACCAATTTCGACAAAGGAATACCACGTCCGTAGTCGCGCACCGACACATAACCTTCCTTGATGTCCACTTTGATAACCTTACCGCAGCCCATCATGAATTCGTCGATACTATTGTCGATAACTTCCTTCAACAACACATACACACCGTCTTCGGCCTGCGATCCGTCGCCCAAACGTCCGATGTACATACCGGGACGCAAGCGGATATGCTCGTTCCAGTTTAGCGTTTTAATACTATCGTCGTCATAAGCAACCGGTTGTTCCTGCAAAAGATTATCGTCCAACTGCTCCATAAGTCTTTGTTTTATTGTCGTAAATAGGGTTAAAATACTCGGCTTCAAAGGTAACAATAATTTGGCAGAATTTTGTTTTGAAAAGCGCTTATATTACTTTTGCGACGCTAAAAAAATCAAGTTTTACAACCATGACACTGTTGAACGAAATCATTTGGAATGCCGACCCTGCCATCTTCAGTATTTTCGGCAAGGAAATCCGTTGGTACGGACTATTTTTCGCCATCGCTTTCGCGCTGGGTTTGCTTATGACCGGCAAGGCTTTCAAAGATGAAAAAGTACCCGATAGCTGGACCGACAGCCTTTTCGTTTATATCATCATTGCCACCGCAGTGGGCGCCCGTCTGGGTCATTGCCTATTTTATGGTTGGGATTATTATTCACAACATCCCCTCGATATTCTGAAGATTTGGGAAGGCGGCCTGGCTTCGCACGGCGGCGGCATCGGCATTATTTTGGCCGTTTGGTTGTACAGCAAGCGCGTCAGCCATCGTTCCATGTGCTGGACTTTCGACCGACTCACCTTTTCTGTGGCGCTGGCCGGCTTTTTTATCCGCATGGGCAACCTGATGAACCACGAAATTTTCGGACACGCCACCGATTTGCCTTGGGGATTCCGATTCATCACCAACTGGTTTGCCGTCAAACAGATGGGCGCAGAGCCAATATACACCGATCCCTCGCATCCCACGCAGATTTACGAAGCACTTTGTTATCTGATTACCTTCATCGTGCTGTACCGATTGTATTTCAAGAGCGAAATCAAATATCGCGAAGGTTTCCTCTTCGGCTTGTTCATGACTTGTATTTTTGCGGCCCGTTTCTTTATCGAATTCATCAAGAATGACCAAGAAGCTTTCGAAGCCGGCATGCTGCTGAATATGGGACAAATTTTGAGCATTCCTTTCGTTCTCATCGGTATTTTCTTCATGATTCGCGCCTTCAAACGCGAGCCGGTTCATTATGAATTGACAGAGAAAGTGCATCAAAGCAAGCCCAAGCCGCGCAACAGCCATTTTTCCAGCAACGTCAAAAGCAAACACTGAATCATGTTGAAATTGCTCCGCACTCTTTGCTTGTTGATGTTGTGTCTGTGTTGTTCGTGTCAGCAGAGCGAAGATCGTTATCGTTTGCCTAGTTTCCGTCAGCAAGTGAACATCGATATTCTCCGTTACGATCGCGAATTTTTCGAAAACAACCGCATTGCCGACAGCACTTTTTGGACGCTATACTGCGAAAACATCATGCAATTTGGTCCGGTGGATGCGCACGAAACGCAGTGCTATCTTGAACTTTTCCGCAACGACTCTGATATCTGCCAAAGTTATCGCCAAGCGCAAATTATGTTCGATGAAAACGAGGATTTGGAAGCGATTTTAAGCAAAGCCTTCTTTCGTTTGCAGCATTATGTTCCCGATATGCCGCTGCCGCGTGTGTCGATGCACATTTCCGGTTTCGGTCAATCCATCGTGTCGGCGCCCGGCATTCTTTCGGCCAGCATCGACAAATATTTGGGCGAAGATTATCCTGTTTACCAAGATCTTTTCTATGAATATCAGTGCGCTCGCATGAAGCCCGAACAACTGGCTACCGACTACCTGAACGGATGGCTGCGCTCGGAATTCACCCACGAATCGCTCATGTACGATTATCGTTTGCTGGATTATCTCATATACGAAGGAAAATTGCTCTTTCTGCTGGAAAAAATCATGCCGGAAATGTCTTTCGAACAATTGGCTGCCTGGAGCAAAGAAGATTATCTGTGGTGCAAGCAAAACGAAAGCCCCATGTGGGAAAGAATTCAATATTACGAACATCTTTACAGCCGCGATCCTTTGGTGCTGCAAAAATACATCGGCGATGCACCCTCCACCATTTATTTTACGGAAGAGTCGCCGGCGCGCGCGGCTATTTGGTTGGGTTATCGTATCGTCAGCGAGTACATGCGTCAGCAGAAAGACTGCAACATTTTGCAACTGATGATGGAAGTGGATTCGGAGAAAATCTTGCGTCTGTCGCTTTATCGTCCTAAGCTTTCAAAATAATCATCTCGCAACGACGGCAATCGAAAGCCAAAGGCAAACGATACTGCTTGTAAACCAAGTGCAAAGGTTCATCCAACACTTGATGATCGGCTTGCTTGGGACAAGCTTTCAAGGCATAACGCAGACAATGTTTGCATCGCATCAACTCAATCTTTCCCTGAATATTCTCGTCGGCTTCCAGCGCGGGTTCAACCTGCGTCACCTGGTGTTGCTGATAGAAAGCCTTGGCCTGCGAATTGAGCACATTGCCTAAATAGTTCAATTTTTCCTGCGGATAAGCATGCTGCGTCTGTGGCAATCGATATTCTTCCTTAGGATATTGTATCTTTCTGGTTTTCACGAACAATTCATACAAACGATTGCGTTGCTCGGTCCAATGCGACGAGGGCAGGAAATATTCGCCCTTCCAATCGATATGGCAATCCTGTACCGAGAAAAGCGGATGCGTGGCTTTGCTCAACAAGGCGCGAAGGTGTTCTTTCTGTGGTTTCTGAGCCGGCGTCTTTTCACAAGCAAATTGTATGGCAGCACGATGTCCTTCTGCATCGGAAAGTTGCAGCGCGAAACCATCCTGCGTTTCCCAACAAGCCATCTCTACATCGATGCGTCGTTGCGCCGTGGTCTTTTCCATGGCAGCATCAAATGCCTGATTGGCGGTACGATATAGCTTAATGCCTGTTTTCAGACGCAAGGAAGCATTCGCCGGATAAACCTTGTTTCCTTCCACTTTATTGACACGAAATCCGGCAAATTTCCCGTTTTCATCGAAATAACTCAGGCCGTCACCATTGTTCAAATCTTCTTTTCCGAGATAGATAAAATGCTGTAATTTCTGTGCTCGCACAAAGCCCATCTCTTCGCCCATCGACTTGGGCGTATCGAAATTGTAGAGATCCTTGGGGCGTCCTTTCAAGAAATAATCGGTAAATCCGCGATTGAAAACTCTGTCCGGACGTGGCTGAAAATTGATTTGCTCCTTGCCGGATGAGCTACGCTTCAAATCGCTGCGCGAAGCAATAATCTCGTCTATCGTCTGACGATACCAGGCCGTCACGTTTTTGCAATAAGCCATTTCCTTGAGTCGACCTTCAATCTTGAACGAACTGACACCGGCATCAATCATCGCTTCGATATCTTGTTTAGAACGATGCAAATCGCGCAAAGAGAGCAAGTATTTGTCGCGCATCAGCACTTTGCCTTTGGCATCGACCAAATCGTAAGGAAGACGACAGAATTGCGCACATACGCCGCGATTGGCACTGCGTCCACCCAAAGCATAGCTCATATAACATTGTCCGCTGTAACTCACGCACAAAGCGCCGTGAATAAAGGCTTCCAAAGCCACGTTCGTCTGCGAAGAAATCTCCTTGATCTGTTGCAGGCTGAGTTCTCTGGCCAAAACTACTTGTCGAAAACCGGCCTCTTGCAGAAATTTCACTTTCTCGGGCGTTCTGTTGTCGCATTGCGTACTGGCGTGCAAAGGAATAGGCGGCAAATTCAACTTGGTGATTCCCATATCCTGCACGATGAGCGCATCCACACCGATATGCCAAAGTTGCCAAATAAGTTGTTCCACTTCGGCTAATTCATCCTCGTAAATAATGGTATTGAGCGCCACATACACACGCACATAATACTGATGCGCAAACTCCACCAATTCGGCAATATCTTCTATCGTATTGGAAGCGGCTGCTCGTGCACCAAACTTGGGCGCTCCGATATACACCGCATCAGCGCCATGCAAGATTACTTGTTTGGCATTTTCCACATTCTTGGCCGGAGCCAGCAATTCTATTTGCCTGATTTTTCCCATACGATTCATTTTCTTTGCAAAAGGCTCTTTACGGATAAGCTGATTTGATTGTTAGTCAAACTTTCTGCCGATTTAAGCAATCGCTTACTTTATCTATCGCCCACTGAATCTGCGCGCTTATTTGATTGTTTCGCTTACTTGATTGTTTCTCTTACTTGATTTGCGAAATATCGTAAGGCGTTTCCTGATAAACATAATAGTTCAACCAATTGTTAAACAACAAATTGGCATGCGCTCTCCACTTAACAATTGGCTTTTGGCTGACATCATCATTAGGATAATAATTGCAGGGCGGATCGATTTCCAAACCTTTGTTGATATCGCGGACGTATTCGTTGTGCAAAGTATCGGGCGCATATTCGGAATGGCCTGAAATAAAGAATTCGCGGCCATTGCGGGCCATCACCATATACACACCGGCCTGGTCGGACTCGCTGAGCAATGTCAATTCGGGATTAGCCAGAATATCTTCACGACGCAAAGTCGTATAACGGCTGTGTGGAACGAAAAATTCATCGTCAAAACCTCTGAAAATCGGACAACTGGCATCTGAAACGCGATGCTTGTACACTCCCGACAATTTCTTTTCGAGTGGATATTTAGGAATCTGATAATGAAAATACAATCCAGCTTGCGCGGCCCAACATATATACAAGGTAGAGGTGACGTGCTCGCGCGACCATGCGAAGATTTGTTTGAGTTCTTCCCAATAATTCACCTGTTCAAAATCGAGTTGCTCCACAGGCGCACCGGTCACAATCATTCCGTCGTAATTCTGCTTTCTGATGCTTTCGAAATCCTTGTAGAAAGCAATCATGTGTTCAACGGGAGTATTTTTGGGAGTATGGCTGTTCAGCTTGAGAAAATCCACTTCTATCTGCAAGGGCGAATTGGACAGCAAACGGATAAGATCGGTTTCGGTGGTAATTTTAATCGGCATCAAATTAAGGATAACCAATTTTAGCGGACGTATATCCTGACCAGAAGCTCTGGCATCGTCCATTACAAAGATGACTTTGGCGATAGCGATGGCTCAACTCGGCAATCCATTCGGTATATTCCTTATCTTTGATAATCTGTAGCATGTTAGTATTTTTTATTTCGACTGCA
>JAFODP010000009.1 GCA_017380635.1 Bacteroidales bacterium
AGCCATAACAATCCACTGTGCTTTTTCATCTGTAGATAACGCTGCGTAATTAGATGTATAATCGCAAATGACCGAGGACGCGAACGAACAGCGCTTTGCAGCTCGCGCGCTATACAAATCTGAAGGAACCAAGCTTGGAGAGTGCGTGAGATGTCGCGTCCACAAAGCGAAGACGACAGGAGCGTACTTGAGTACGTGACTGAGGATGAGCTGCAGCGGGCGCGGCAGCTCGCGCGCTATACAAAACTGAAAGAGCCAAGCTTGGAGAGTGCGTGAGATGTGAAGTGATGGAGTGAGCAACCGAAGGGAGTTTGCTTTCGCAAATGACCGAGGACGCGAACGAACAGCGCTTTGCAGCTCGCGTGCTATACAAGCTTGGTAAGGCGGATGCGAAGCTTTTTGGTAAGATAAGTCGGCATAAAAATGAACACAAACCACGCATAAGCCTTCAACTTGGAATAATGCAAAATATCGGTGTAAACCGCTACATTATACTTAATTAGAGAGAATCGATTGGAAGAAAGAGAACGTCGAAGATCGCGATATAAGGCAAGAGGTTCTTGCAAGCCATAAGCGATGCCGCAACGTTGGATAATAAGAATCCAGAGCGCCCAATCCTGACGCTTACGCATTTCCGGCATGTAGATTTTGCCCAATTTTTGCGTATCGTAAATCGCAGTCAGACAGCCGATACCATCGTCGGCACGAATAGCCCAATAATTGATGGTGGCTTGGCAGATCACTTTGGCGGTGCGGCGAGATTGTTCGTTTTGAACGTAATAAGAAGTGTAGCTCAAGGCTGCGTCTTTTTCAAACATGAAAGCCAATTGCTTTTCAAGTTTTTCGGGCAACCAACAATCGTCGCTGTCGCAAAAGGCAATGAATCGGCCTTGGGCCTGGGCAATGGAATGATTACGCGCCACGCCTGCACCGGAATTTTTATCCAAGCAAAAAAGTTTGATGCGGTCGTCTTTGGCCATGTACGATTGAACCACAGACAAAGTATCATCGGTAGAGCCATCGTCGGTGATGAGCAGTTCCCAATGCGTATAAGTCTGAGCCAAAATAGATTCGATGGTTTCAACCACAAATCTCGATGAATTGTAGGTAGCCGTTATGATAGAGACCAAGCCAAAATCCTGCATATCTTCTTTGCTAAAAGGCCCGCGAAGGTACTACTTATTTTTTGAAATTGCACGATAAATATCCCATATTCCTTTAGGTATTGCCAGAAATCTCGACGCAAACAAAGGAAAAGAATATTGCAAGGGATGCTTTATCCACAAGCAAAGATAAGCCCACATCAAAGCAAACATCGTTTTTATCCTGGCCTTCAAATGATGTCGGGCCGAATGAGCGCGAACACGACGGTAATAAACAGCATCGGCGCTTGTCGGACGATATTGCTTATAGAAACGCGTGATGGAAAATATGTAGAGTGCATCTTCGCCATTGGCAAAACGCGGATTGAAAGATTCTTGCAGCGCCTTATCACGGGCAATCAGCTTGGCCACAGGTCCGGAGAGAAACTTGCGAGCCTGCATGGTAGAGACAAAAGCCTCGTTTTTTATTCGCTGATAATTGGCCGAGATATGATCGGGATAAAAGCCTTCGGCATCGTCTTTGAAGCAAAGCAGATTGGAAAGAGGCATGGTATTTTCATCGGCAGCCGCAAGCAAAGCTTCCAAATAGGTCGGACTCACGTAATCGTCGTCGTCGATAAAGCAGATATAGTCGCCCTGAGAAGCTTGCAAACCCAAATTACGCGCATTCGACACCCCGGCTTGCGAACTATACAGCAAACGCCACGAAGTCAATGGATGTTGTGCAAGATAATTTTCTATCTGCAGGCGATAAGGTTGTTCCTCGCCGTTAAGCACAATAATCGCCTCCCATTCGTTGGCGGAAAGTGTTTGCGCACGCAAAGCATCGAGACATTCCCATAGATAGGATTGCGGACGGAAAGTGGGTATAATGACAGATATTTTCATAGCGCAAAATCAGAGTTTCATAAAGGCTTTTTTCAGATGGAAATGTTCGTCCTGCCAATTGAAAATATAAGTAGCGGTATTGGAATCGCCATCCATGATGGTGGCCACGAAAGTCAACAGCATCAGCGCCAACATCACCCAAAAATAATCGGGCTTCTCGCGACGGAAATATTCCAAAGCATAAGCCATGACGAATATCGCCAGTTGCGTAAAATACAGCAGCATTCGCGTGATACTCATACTTTGCACAAAAATGACGCTCAGAATCATTCCCACAAACCAGATATCGTAGATAATAGCCACGGGCGTCGATTTGAAGTGTTCTTTAATTTCTTTGCTATGACAAATTATCATCAGATTCACCGACATGCGGATAATAAAACCAAGCCCCAAAGAAAAATCTTCGTAATACATGTGGGTGTCGAAGGCTGCAGAATCGGCATAACCAAGGAGCACAATCACATTGAAAAAGGCATCGATAAGCCATTCTACCAAGCCAAATTGCATCAGCAAAAAAGCCAAGGCAAAGATTATCAGCTGCGAACCGACGTCTTTGATATAAGCCTCATGACGATTGAGCGCATAGATGGGATAGACTATCACCAATGCCAGCGCCGATTTGTGAAATAAAAACGCGATAGCTATCAAGGCATAATGCAAAAGCCATTTCTGTTGCTGTAAAGGCTTGATACTGACAGCAAAAAATCCGAAAGCAAACACCTGTCGCACCACATTGGCCGTGGGTTGCCAGAAAGCATAAAGCATAAAAACGGCTATCACCGGCACGTACATATCGGGTTCGTCTTTCACGACCCTCACAACGAGATAGAGCGGAATAAAAGAGGTGATGGCAAAAAAGAAGGTTTCGCCCCAGCCTATCTGGTGTATCAGCAGCATGAGTTGTTCGAAGCCCCATTCACAATCGCGGTCGAGGCCTTCCACCACTTTATTGAACATGTGTTGATACATGAAAAAGTCGCGACCCACGCCATAGCGATAACCGAAAATCACGGAGAAAGCCAGCACAGCCAACAGCATGAAACTCCAGTCTTTGGATCGGCCGGCCTGCCATGCCAAAATCAGCATCACGGCAGTAAGCGAGGAATATACGATGAACGATTGCAGCAACATACTCCCCTACTTTATTTGATTATTCGATACAAACGGAATGCCAACGGAATGGACATCTTCAGCAAACAGCCTTCCAGTTGATATTTTCTTCGGCCGCTATGTCGCATGGCATCAAACAGATACGCATGTTGCTTGAGTTCCTTGTACAAGATTTTTCGTTCGGCCACAGTCAATTGGAAAGCGCCAAAGAGAATATTGTTCATCGTTCTGGAAATCAGACGATAGAAACCTTGTTTATCGGGCAAGGGCAAATCTTTGGCATAATCGTAGAGATGTCTCATCACCACCAAAGTATCCATGGCATTCTTCATGCGAAAAATGGCCGTCGTGCCTTCGCGCGAACCTCGACGCAAATGATAAGCCAAGACATCCAGACAGGCAATATGCTTGGCCACATAAGCGGCTCGTGGAATAAACTCGCTGTCTTCGTGATAGATACCGGGAAAGAAATACAATTGATGTTGCAACAAATGCTCCCGACGATACAGACACCATTGCGGTGTGGTGGGAAGCGCACTGCGACGTATCAGTTCCGGTCCATCCATTTCGCCTTCGAATATACAGCGATATTTTTCATTGTCCACGCGACCATCTTCGTAATTCACTTGTCCATGAATGTAGAGAATATCCAAGTGCGGATGTTTTCGCAGAAAATCGAGCAACTTAGGCAAACAGCCGGGCTCTATCCAATCGTCGGAATCGACAAACCAGACAAAATCGCCTTCTGCCTCGTTGATGCCCTTATTGCGCGCCACGCTCACACCCGAATTGGGCTGCGTAAAGAGACGTATCTGCGGAAAGGTTTCTGCCAGACGCTCACAGATGGGCCAACTATTGTCGGGCGTACCATCGTTTATGACGACAATTTCGTAGTCGTCGGGCGAAAGGGTTTCCTGTTCCACGCAAGAGCGCAAACATTGTTCCACATAGGCTTCTACCTTGTACACCGGAATAATGATGGAGAGCAGTTTGGACATATTATTTTCGTTTAATCATTTTATTCAACAATCGTTTGCAAAGTGCTCTTTCCGAGGCATCCATCCCCAAAAAATAAGCTACCGTCAGCAGATTCAGCAAAGAGAAAGGACAAATCACCATCAAGCGAATCCAAGGCTGCGTGAGAACTTGCGACAAAAGCCAGGGCAAAGGGACTGACAAAACAAACACCAAAAGAATGGGCCACAAAACTTCTTTGCCATATTTCTTGAAATCCAAGCCAATAAGCCGGGTCATGTACAGCGGACGCGCCAAAGAGCAAATGAAATTGAGAGCCGCCTTCACGGCCAAGGCGCTCCAAGCCGGACAGCCCATTTTCAGCATCACGTAGGCCAAAGGAATGTTCAAGATGCGGATGGAAGCAATGATGATTTGATGTGTTTTGATATTGCCCGTGGCATAAGCGGCCATCCAAAGCGGACCGGAATAGGCATCGATGAGAGAATACAACAAGATATAAATCAGAAACGAGGTAACACCTTGGGGCACATCTTTCAGCCAAAGATCCAAGACGAAATCCACATTCAGCATCAGGGGCACCACCATGGCCAGCATCAAGTAGAAAGACAACTTGGACGAAGAAAAAATTAGTTTCATGAAATACTCTCTCTCGCCTGCCGCATACGACTTGACAATCTGCGGGTTAAACGATTTGGTAAAACTCTGCAGGAACTGGTTCAGCATGTAATTCACCTGATTGGCCACGCCCAAAGCCGCATTGGCCAGAATGCCCGAAAACTTGTTCACGGAAAAGACGATGAATTGTTCCACCACGCCTATGACGAGATTCACCAGCATACTCCAATTGGAATATGTGACAAACTTCTTGATTATCTGTGCATTCCAATACCATTTATAGCGATATTCCTTGAATTTCAACCTGCAATAAAGCATGTACCAAAGCATCATCAACACGGCCACGGCAAAAACCAAAAAGGCATAGACGATGAGTTTGTCTTGCGCGATCACCAACAAAAGATACACGATGGCCAGCTTAAAAACGGCTTCGATGATGCTGGTAAAGGCGTAGAAATTCATTTTCTCGTTGACGATGATCACCGAGTCGTAAGGCGTTTTGATAATGCGGGCACAGAAAGAAAGCACCGAGAAATGATAGGTTATGCGAGCCGCATACATTCTGGTTTCCGGTATCTCCAAGTACTTGTTGAAGTACCAAAGCCCTATGGTTTCACAAAGAATGAACACGATGATGGCCAAGATAACATGGACGTTCACGCTGGTCGAGAAGGTTTTGTTCATCGCTTCCCTATCGTTTCGGCCCAAATCGTAAGCCAGATAACGATACGAGGCATTGGATAGCGCTTCCAAAAGGAAGGTGCAGAGCACCACCACGCTACCGGCTACCTGATACACACCGAAATCCACCTCGCCCAAGACATCGAGAATGACACGCGTCGCATATAGGCCCACAAAGAGCACCACCAACATTCTCAGTGCGAGAAAGAGGGTGTTCTTGGCAATGGTGGCACCGCGTTGCGTGTTGTCCGATATTTGTGGGCTCTCGTGGCTCATCTTCCCTTATACATATCTTCGTAATACTTTTCGTAATCGCCGCTGGTGATGTTGTCCATCCAGTCTTGGTGGTCGAGATACCAACGAACGGTCTTTTCTATGCCTTCTTCGAATTGCAGGCTTGGTTCCCAGCCGAGTTCTTTTTGCAACTTGGTGCTATCGATGGCGTAACGAGCGTCGTGACCCAGACGGTCGGTGACGTAAGTAATGAGCTTCAGACTGTGGCCTTCGGGATTACCGAGAAGTCTATCTACCGTCTTAATCATCACCTTGATAAGGTCGATGTTCTTCCATTCGTTGAAGCCGCCGATGTTGTAGGTTTCGGCCGTTTTGCCCTGGTGGAAGATGACATCGATGGCACGGGCGTGGTCTTCGACAAAGAGCCAGTCGCGCACGTTTTCGCCTTTGCCGTAGACGGGCAGTGCTTTGCCGTGACGGATGTTGTTGATAAAGAGCGGAATCAGCTTTTCTGGAAATTGATACGGACCGTAGTTGTTCGAGCAATTCGTCACGATGGTGGGCATGCCGTAGGTGTCGTGGTAAGCGCGCACGAAATGGTCGCTGCTCGCTTTGCTCGCGCTGTACGGACTGTGCGGATTGTATTTCGTCGTTTCGTAGAAAAATTCGTCGCCGTAAGCCTTGTGTCCTTCTGACGATGCCACGGTTTTAAACGGCGGCTCAATGCCTTCGGGATGGTTCATTTCCAGCGCGCCATACACTTCGTCGGTGGAGATATGATAGAAGCGTTTGCCTTCGTATTTTTCGGGCAGCGATTCCCAATAGAGCTTCGCGGCTTGCAGCAAACTCAGTGTTCCCATCACGTTGGTTCTGGCGAAAGTGAAAGGATCTTTTATACTGCGGTCCACGTGGCTTTCGGCGGCCAAATGAATGATGCCGTCCACTTTTTCGTCTTGCATCAGCTGATAAAAAGCCTCGAAGTCGCAGATGTCCATTTTCACGAACTTATAGTTGGGCTTGTCTTCTATATCCTTGAGATTGGCCAAGTTACCTGCGTAAGTCAATTTATCCAAGTTGATGATATTGTAGTCGGGATACTTGTTCACAAACAATCTGACCACGTGGCTGCCAATAAATCCGGCGCCTCCGGTAATGACGATGCTTCGTTTGCTATTCATATATGTATAGTTTTGATAATGAATACTTTGTTCTATTCGCTATATCCTGTTATGCTTTATTCCAGACTTTGCTGTTTCAAGTAAGTTTGCCTTGGTCTTGCGCTTGCATGGAAAGGAATTTGCTGCGCTTTTATTGACCCAACTTTTTACTATTTTCGATGCACCTCTTCAGACTGTCGGTCCAATAAGGAATCTGCAAGCCGAATGTCTCCTTGATTTTAGTTTTATCCAACACACTATAACTAGGACGTTTCACGGGGCTGGGAAACTCTTCGCTATGACAGGGCCGGATGTCGCATTGAGCCATCTGCTGCGCGTTGGAAAAAGCCTGTTGCAAAGCCGTTTGCTGAATCATCTTGGCAAAATCGTACCAGCTGCACACACCCTCGTTGCTGTAATGATAGATGCCGCTCTTGCTGTAAGGTTGCGAGGCGGCCTCACTTGCGGCGGGCTTTGCAGCGGGCTGCGTTGCTGAAAGAGATGCGGCGGGCAGGCCGAGCGTCAGCGAGGCCGCCCGCTCCTGCTCATAATCAGCAATAATTGTCACGATAGCACGCGCCAAATCAAGCGCATAGGTGGGCGTTCCCACTTGGTCGAACACCACTTTCAGTTGCGGTTTGCTTGCGGTGAGTTGCATCATGGTCTTACAGAAATTCTTGCCATATTCGCTGTAGAGCCAAGCTGTGCGAATAATCACAAAATCGCCACCCACAGCCTTGATTCGTTCTTCGCCATGCAGTTTGGTCAAGCCATACACACCCGTGGGCGTTCCTTGCTGTTCTTCACGACAAGGCTTATTATAAGGCTCAGCGCCAAAGACATAATCGGTAGAAATATGAATCAGCAAAGCACCTACGGCAGCGGCAGCCTTGGCCAAATTTTCCGGAGCCTCAGCATTCAGTTTTTCCGCCAACGACTCGTTGCTTTCGGCGGCATCCACATTGGTATAGGCGGCACAATTGACAATCACATCCACCTGCTGAGCCAGCACAAAATTCATCACCGCCTGCGCATCACAGATATCCAATTCGTCGATATCCGTAAAAACATAGTCATGACGAGGCTTTTCGGCTGCCACGCAACGCATTTCCCTACCCAACTGTCCGTTGGCACCTGTCACTAGAATCTTCATAGCTGTTCGTATTCAAAGGGACTGTCAAAATCTTTCAATCCCGCATGATGCTTATCTTTCTCTGAAAGTTTAATTTGTTCTTCCGACAAAGGCCATTCAATAGCGATATCAGCATCATCCCAGGCCAAAGCACCTTCGGAAGAAGGTTCATACAGATTGTCGCATTTATACTGAAACAGAGCCGTTTCGCTCAACACCACGAAACCATGGGCAAAGCCTTTAGGTATAAACAACTGACGATGATTCTCGCCCGACAATTCCACGCTCACATATTGTCCGTAGGTGGGACTGCCCTTGCGGATATCCACCGCCACATCCATCACCCTACCTTGAATGACACGCACCAATTTAGCCTGCGCATGCGGCGGACGCTGAAAATGCAAACCTCGCAACACGCCATAGGTGCTATATGATTGATTATCTTGAACAAAGACAATGGAAGGATCCACCTTTTCGGCAAATTCCTTCGCATTGTAACTTTCGTAAAAATAGCCTCTGTTATCGCCAAATACTTTAGGTTCAATAATGAGAGGACCTTCTATCTTAGTTTTAATTACTTCCATACTTTTATCAACAACTTTCCGCAGAAAGTTCTTTGTATATCAATACCGCCAAAATCAATCCTGAGCGTAATAATGATTTTCCTTCATTTCGTCGATCACCTTGAGCAGATATTGGCCATACTGGTTTTTAATCATCGGCTGTGCCAATTCACGCATACGTTCTTCGGTAATCCATCCCTGACGATAGGCAATGCTTTCCAAACAAGCCACCTTCAAGCCCTGACGTTTTTCTATCACTTCCACAAAAGTAGAAGCTTCGCTGAGTGAATCGTGCGTACCGGTATCGAGCCAGGCAAAACCACGACCGAAGACCTGCACTTTCAATTCGCCATCTTCCAGAAAACGCTGATTTACTGTAGTAATTTCCAATTCGCCTCGCGCAGAAGGTTTGATAGTTTTAGCTATATCCACCACCTTATTGGGATAGAAATACAAACCCACCACCGCGTAATTGCTCTTGGGTTGCTTGGGTTTTTCCTCGATGCTCAAACAATTGCCATCCTTGTCGAATTCAGCCACGCCATAGCGCTCGGGATCGTTCACCCAATAGCCGAAAACCGTAGCCTTGCGATCTTCCTCGGCAGCGCGCACCGATTCTTTCAAGAGCGAGGTAAAGCCATTACCGTGGAAAATGTTATCGCCCAGAACCAAACAAGCACAATCGTCGCCAATAAATTCTTCGCCGATAATGAAAGCTTGGGCCAAACCATCGGGACTGGGTTGTTCGGCATAAGAGAATTGCACACCGTAATCGCTACCATCGCCCAACAAACGCTTGAAACCAGGCAAATCCTGCGGCGTAGAAATAATCAGAATTTCTCTGATGCCGGCTTGCATCAAGGCAGAGATGGGATAATACACCATCGGCTTGTCGTAAATGGGCAGCAATTGCTTGCTAACGCCTTTGGTAATCGGATACAGACGCGTTCCACTTCCGCCTGCCAAAACTATTCCTTTCATCGTATTGCGTTGTTTATGAATTTATTTTCCGTCCTTGAGAGCCAAATAATTGTCCAAACTGCCGATATCGATACGCTTGCCGGGCATTTCCTTGGCATGCAACACACTCACTTCGGAAATATGCTTGGCCAAGTTGCCGGGAGCATCGTAACGACAACCATTCTCGATAGCCTTCAAAATGCGAGGCAAATCTTCCTTGCTGTACACATAGAAAGGAGGAACGGCACAATCGCTCTTGGGTTCAGCCGGTTTTTCTTCCATCGACAATACACGACCATCGGCATCGAGTTCGGCCACACCACATTTTCTCAGACGGGCAGGATCCAATTCGTGGTAATAGAAAATCACCGAACTGCCGGCTTCTTGGAAGAAATCGATAAGCGAAGTCAACGAGAAATCGAGCAAATTGTCGGCAGCAGCCACCAGAATATCGTCTTGCACATCGTAGGTTTTCAGCGCCAGAATCAAATCGCCCACCGCACCGATACGGTTGTCGTTGTTGGTTGAGCCATCGTCCACCAGCTTGATAGGTTTGGCATAACGACCTTCTTCGGCAGCCTTGGCGGCCCATGCTTCGAAAATATGGTAAAACTTGTGATTGGTCACGATAATGTGTTCGTCCACGCAAGACATCGCATCGACATCCTTGAGCATCTTGTCCAAAATCGTACTGTCACCAATGGCCAACAAAGGCTTGGGAAAATTTTCCGTAAGCGGATACATTCTTGTGGCATAACCGGCTGCCAAAACAATATTCTTCATATCTGGTTGATTTTTATAGATTCTTATCAAAACCTACAAATATAAGCCATCCTTCTTGCTTTAGCAAGCATTAAGACCGATTTTTAAGTTTGATTCCCAACACAAAAAAAGGCTTGCAGAGCAAAGATCTACAAGCCTTAAACGATTCATTTTCAGTATTACAAACGACTTTTATACACACGATCCATATCGCGTCTATCGTCTTTTTCCTTCAGACTCTCGCGTTTGTCGTAAGCCTTTTTACCTTTGGCCACCGCGATTTCCAATTTTACCCAACCGCCTTCGTTGATAAACATTTTGGTGGGAACGATGGTAAATCCCGTTTCCTTGGTCTGACGTTCTATCTTGCGCAACTCGCGACGCGTGAGCAACAATTTTCTATCGCGCTTGGGGTCGTGATTGTTGTACGAACCATTCTCGTAGGCCGAAATCTGCAGGCCTTTCACCCAAAGCTCGTCACCGTAAAAACAAGCGTAACTATCTGTCAAATTGGCTTTTCCAAGACGTATAGATTTTATTTCGGTACCCGTCAGCACCATGCCGGCCGTAAAGGTATCGAGCAAAATATAATCGAAGGAAGCCTTCTTGTTTTTAATCACTATGGAACGTTCTACTTTCATCTACTCCAAAACTAATGATTCAACTTTCAACAATCTGTTTTTCAGCGATTCGTAACAACTTTTCGGACAAAGAATATCAAAACTGCAATCCAAATCGTAGACCGGATTCATCACCGACAGATTCGCATCCTTGATAATTTTCATCACATCGTTCATCACCAGGTAATCGAATTGCAGATGCATGGGAATCTCCACGATTTTTTCCACGATCTGCGCATTTTCAATAGCATCTGCCGCCGCCGACTTATAGGCCACAATCAAACCGCCCGTTCCCAGCAAGATACCGCCAAAATAACGCACCACGATGATGAGAATATTGTTCAGACCATAAGACTGAATCTGCCCCATAATCGGACGTCCGGCCGTTCCGGAAGGTTCGCCGTCGTCGTTGACACGGGTTTGCGGATTATCCGTCCCTACCGAATAAGCATAACAAACATGACGCGCATCATAAAAACGCTTGCGATACGACTCCACTATGGACATCGCTTCTTCGACGCTATACACAGAAAAGGCGAAAGACAGAAATTTACTGCCTTTCTCCTTGTAAATCCCCTCGGAAGGGTTCTGTATCGTATTATACTTATCCAATATAAAATCGTCCTTATCAGAAGGTATGGATTACCAAACCCGAACGCAACTTAGGCTCGAACCAAGTGGTCTTGGGAGGCATGATGTTACCGCTGTCGGCAATATCGATCAATTGCTTCATCGACACAGGATACAAAGCCAAAGCAGCCTTCATTTCGCCATTGTCCACACGACGCTTGAGTTCGCCCAAGCCACGGATACCGCCCACGAAATCGACACGCTTATCGCTACGCAAATCCTTGATGCCCAAAATCTTGTCAAGAATCAGATTAGACGAAATAGTTACATCCAGCACTGCAATAGGATCGGCATCGTCGTAACGGCCAGCCTTAGCAGTAAGCGCATACCATTCGCCTTCTACGTACAAAGAAAATTCGTGCAAAGCAGCGGGTTTATAAATATCGGAACCTTTCAAAGTCACTTCGAAATCTTCTTCCAAAGCCTTCAGGAATTCATCCTTGGTCAAACCGTTCAAATCTTTCACCAAACGATTGTAGTCGATGATATTCAACTGATTGTCGGGAAAGCAAACAGCCAGGAAGTAATTGTACTCTTCATCACCACGATGATTAGGATTAGCCAGACGACGTTCGTTGCCCACCAAAGCAGCCGCAGCCGTACGATGGTGACCATCAGCGATATACAAAGCGGGCATCGCCTCGAAACAAGCCGTAATTTTTGCAATGGCAGCCTCATCGTCGATCACCCAGAAATGATGACCAAAACCATCGGGAGCCACGAAATCGTACACGGCAGGCTTAGCGGTCCATTCTGCCACGATGGCATCGAGCTCAGCCTGAGCAGGATAAGCAAAGAACACCGGCTCTACATTAGCAGAATTGATGCGCACATGCTTCATACGGTCTTCTTCCTTGTCGCGACGGGTAAGTTCGTGCTTCTTGATGACACCGCTCATGTAATCTTCCACATTGGCACAAAGCACCAAACCATACTGTGTACGGCCGTTCATAGTCTGAGCGTAGATGTAGTACATTTCCTTGTCGTCCTGTTGCAACCAACCTTCTTTGCGGAAATGGTTGAAATTTTCGACAGCCTTATCGTAGACCTTAGGATCGTGTTCATCCGTACCCACAGGAAAATCGATTTCCGGCTTAATGATGTGATACAAAGACTTTTCATTGCCCTCGGCTTCAGCGCGGGCTTCTTCGGAGTTCAACACGTCATAAGGACGCGAAACCACCTGTTCGACTAAATCTACAGGTGGTCTCCAACCTTGGAAAGGTTTAACTTTTGCCATAATTGTCAGTATTATGTTGTTAGGGTAAATTCAATCGCCCACAAACATACAAAAGATTATTTGTTTACACGAAATCTTTCGTTACCATTTTTCAGAAAATCCACAATCTGTTTGGCAGCGGCAATACCGGCATTGATATTGGCTTCGGCCGTCTGTGCACCCATTTTCTTAGGCGTAGAAAAATAGCGTTCGGGGAAACTTTCTTCGAATTTATTATGAGCAGCCGGCATAATGTCGGTCATGTATTTCAAATCGCTGCGAGTATTCATCAGCATGATGAGCGAAGTTTCGTCAATCACTTCCTTGCGAGCCGTATTCACCAATACACCGCCTTTAGGCATCTTGCCCACCAAATCGGCGTTGATAGAATTCTTGGTTTCGGGCGTAGCAGGAATATGCAAAGAAACAATGTTGCAAGTGCTGTACAAACCTTCTACCGTTGCTACGGGAATAATACCTTCGCTTTCCATGGCAGCAGCGGGAACAAAAGCATCGTAAGCATAGACCTCCATGCCGAAACCTTTCGCGATACGAGCCACATTTCTACCCACATTACCATAAGCATGGATACCCAACTTCTTGCCTTTCAATTCCGTACCGGAAGTACCATTGTACAGATTACGCACAGCATACACCATCAGGCCCAAAGCCAATTCGGCCACAGCGTTGGCGTTCTGTCCGGGCGTATTCATCACACAAACACCCTTGGCAGTAGCAGCGTCCAGATTCACATTGTCGTAACCGGCACCGGCACGAACTACAATCTTCAACTGCTTGGCGGCAGCAAACACTTCTTCATCAATAATATCACTGCGGATGATGATAGCATCCACGTCTTCAACAGCGCTCAACAACTTGGCTTTATCACCATATTTTTCGAGCAAAATCAATTCGTAACCAGCTTCTTCCACCACTTCTCTGATGCCTGCAACAGCCACCGGAGCAAAAGGTTTATCAGTAGCAACTAAAACTTTCATAATCAATCAATTATTTCTTAGCAGCAAATTCTTTCATTGTATCTACCAAAGCTTGAACACTTTCGATAGGCATAGCATTGTAAATGGATGCACGGAAACCTCCCACCGAACGATGTCCCTTGAAACCAACCATACCTCTTTCGGTAGCGAATTGAGCAAAATCGGCTTCCAAAGCTTCGTAACCTTCGGCCATCACGAAACAAACGTTCATGATAGAACGGTCTTCTTTGCAAGTAACCGTACCCTTGAACATACGGTTGTTGTCGATTTCGTCGTAAAGCAAAGCAGCCTTTTCCTTATTCAATTTGTAGATAGCTTCCACACCACCCAGCGACTGATACCATTTAGCTGTCTGCAATGCGGTATAGATAGGTAATACAGGAGGCGTATTGAACATAGAATCCTTGTCAACATGTGTACGATAGTCCAACATGGTAGGAATAGCTCTCGATACACGACCCAAAGCGCTCTTACGAACAATCACAACGGTAACACCGGCAGGAGCCAAGTTCTTCTGTGCACCGGCAAAAATCAGATCGTAATGCGTAAAGTCGATGGGACGAGAGAAAATATCAGAAGACATATCTGCGATAACAGGCATATCACCGAAAGACAAATCCTTGTGAATTTCCGTACCGTAGATGGTATTATTGGTACAATAGTAGAAATAATCGGCATCGGCAGGCACTTCAAAATCCTTGGGAATATAGGTATAATTGTCGGCTTTAGACGAAGCAACCACCACTGCTTCACCAAAAAGTTTAGCTTCTTTGATAGCCTTGTTGGCCCAGGTACCGGTATCGAGGAAAGCAGCCTTCTTTTCCATGAAGTTGTAGGGAGCCATGCAGAACTGCATACTGGCGCCGCCACCCAAGAAGAGTACCTCGAAATCTTCAGGAATCTGTAAAATATCTTTAATCAGCTTGTTAGCTTCGGTATTAACGGCCATAAATTCTTTTCCTCGATGGGAAACTTCCATCAACGAAAGTCCGGTTCCGGCAAAGTTCAACACAGCATCAGCCGTATTTTTAATGGCATACTCACTCAAAATAGAGGGACCGGCAGAAAAATTATGTTTTTTCATAAGTCTTAAATGATAATAATGTATAAAACGCCGCGAAAGTACATATTATTTTTACCTTCGTCAAGCATTAACCGCATTAAAATTTATTCCTCGACAAAAAGCAAATATTCCGATTATTGTCTGAAAATTTGAATTATCTTCGCAGGCCGAAAACAAAACGCAAATCATGGCACAACCTTTGGCAGAAAGACTGCGCCCACAACACTTGGATCAATACGTCGGACAGAAACATCTGGTCGGACCGGGTGCTGTTTTGCGTAAAATGATAGAAAGCGGTCGTCTGTCGTCTTTTATTCTTTGGGGACCTCCGGGGGTTGGAAAAACTACTCTGGCACGTATAGTTGCTTCCCAGATGGAATGTCCGTTCTTCACTTTAAGTGCCATTGCTTCAGGCGTTAAGGAAGTTCGTGAAGTGATAGATCGCGCTCGCAACAGCCGCTTTTTCGACAGTAAGCCACCGGTGCTTTTCATCGACGAAATCCATCGTTTCAACAAAGCGCAGCAAGACTCACTTTTGGCCGCGGTAGAAAACGGCACTTTTGTGCTGATTGGCGCCACCACCGAAAATCCATCATTCGAAATCATCACGCCCCTGCTCTCGCGCTGTCAGGTGTACACGCTCAAGGCGCTTGATGAAAAAGACCTGGACGAACTGCTGGAACGCGCTTTGCGAGAAGATATCGAACTAAAGAAACGCGACATCCGCATTGAAGAACGCGAAAGCCTTTATCGTTTTGCCGGCGGCGATGCCCGAAAACTATTGAATATCATCGATTTGATGACGCAGACCGAAAACGATAGCGAGCCTGTCATCATCAACAACGCCACGGTGGTGGAACGTTTGCAGGAAAATCCCCTGGCCTACGACAAGAACGGCGAAATGCATTACGATATCATCTCTGCCTTTATCAAATCTATTCGTGGCAGCGATCCGCAAGCGGCGGTTTATTGGCTAGCCCGCATGGTGGAAGGCGGCGAAGATCCCAAATTCATTGCCCGTCGTTTGTTGATTTCGGCGTCCGAAGATATCGGCCTGGCCAATCCCAACGCGCTATTGCTGGCCAATGCCTGTTTCGACGCCATTCATAAACTCGGTTGGCCCGAAGCCCGCATCATTCTGGCAGAAACCACTATTTATCTGGCATCGAGTCCGAAGAGCAATTCGGCTTATTTGGCCATCGACAATGCGCTGAACATCGTCAGACAAACAGGACATTTGCCCGTGCCGCTGCATTTGCGCAATGCGCCCACCAAACTGATGAAAAATCTTGGTTATGGCGCCGACTATCATTATCCGCACGATTATCCGGGTCATTTTTATCCGCAAGATTATCTGCCCGAAGGTCTTGACGGCAATCGTATTTGGCAAACGCAAGATAATCCGGCCGAAAACAAAATGCGCGATTTTCTGAAAAGCCGTTGGAAGAATAGATATTAAACTTATTAAAAACCAATAAAATACATTTTATGAAGAAATTACTTATCGCAGCTTTGTGCCTTATCAGCTTGACGATGACGGCACAACCCTCCGGCAAAGAAGTATTGGCTAGCATGGAACTGGCCAACAAGTATTTCATGGAAAAGTACAGTGACGTGGGCGCTGAAAGCTATGTGCGTAAAAAACATCGTCCCAGCCATATCTGGACGCGCAGTGTGTATTACGAAGGATTGATGGCTTTGCACCAGATTTGTCCCAAAAGCGAATATTATCAATACGCCTACGATTGGGCCGAATTCCACAAATGGGGTTTGCACCGTGGCAATACCACCCGCAATGCCGACAACCAATGTGCCGGCCAGATTTACATCGACTTGTACAACATGTGTCCCGAACCTCACAAAATCAAGGATATCAAGATTTGTATGGATATGTTGGTGAACACGCCTCAAAACGGCGACTGGACTTGGATTGATGCCATCCAGATGGCCATGCCTATTTTTGCGCAACTCGGTACGCTCACCGGCGACACCCGCTATTACGAAAAGGCTTACGATATGTATATGTGCACCCGCAACGAAATTGGTGGCGGCCTTTGGAATGCCAAGGATGGTTTGTGGTGGCGCGATGCCGATTTCTGTCCTCCTTACACCGAACCTAACGGCGAAGATTGCTACTGGGCCCGCGGTAATGGTTGGGTGCTGATTGCACTTGCCCGCTACATGGAACGCACGCCCGAAAACGAAGCTCACCGCAAACAATATCTGGCCGACTTCAAAGCCATGTGTAAAGCCTTGTTGCCCTTGCAAAGAGAAGATGGTTATTGGAATGTCAGCTTGCACGATCCCAATCATTTCGGTGGCAAAGAAACCAGTGGAACTGCCTTGTTTACAGCAGGTTTTGCTTGGGGTATCCGCATGGGCATCCTTCCCGCGAAAGAATATATGCCGGCAGTTTTGAAAGGTTGGCAAGCCTTGACGGAAGCCGTTCATCCCGATACCGGATTCTTGGGTTACGTTCAGGGCACCGGTAAAGAGCCTAAAGATGGTCAGCCTGTGGCTTACGACCACGAACCCGACTTTGAAGACTACGCATTGGGGTGTTTCCTCATCGCCGGTAGTGAAGTTTACAAGATCGTTGCCAAGTAAACAAAGCGACTTCACATAAAGCGATTATCGCAAAAAGTAAAGAGGCTGCATCTTTCGTGGATGTAGCCTCTTGATTATTTAACAATGTTCCATCGTGTATCCCAACTGCGCCAGACGAATAGCCGCTCCGATAAGGAACATCACCTTGGTGGTACGAGCAAAAACATGGAAAGCCATGATAGACTGAGGTTCCACTTGTTCGCGGCGAATCAGCGTAACGGCAAGCGAGGAAAGTTTCAGAATCAAGGATTCAATAAATTGATGCGGTTCACTACCCTTTTGAATGCCCAATTCTTCGAAAAGAATATACTCATCCATATCGTCGAAGGCGCGAGGTCCGTAAAAACTATTGTAAGGGCGCTTTTTACCTTGCGTCCAATCCTGATGCCAGACATTGGCAAAAGCCATACCCAGATATGCTGCCCAAGCAACAGAAACTTCCGGATATTCAGCAATTTGAGGCACCGCATCGGCCATGTATTCCGGAGCGATTTCGTTCCATTTATCCAATAAATCGTCGGTAAAAGGCAATGGACCTTCCAAAGGCAACACCTTCGCTTGTTTACAAACTGCCACCAAGGCTTCCTGCAATTTATCTTCGTATTGTTGCAAATACGCTTTAATCAATGCTTCATCTTCCATAATCTTAACGTTTTATCGACATCGTTTTGCCAGAGCAAAGCCAAAGGCTTTCTGTATCAAGCGCAAAGATGTTCTATTAGAATTCTTAATCCAATAATTATCAAAATAATACCGCCTATCAATTCGGCTTTCAGATGCAATTTTTTCCCCAAGAAAACCGACAAGAGCATGCCAATCCATGATAAAACAAAAGAAGTGATACCGATAATCACCACGCTTTGCCATAGTTTCACTTGCACCATCGAGAACGAAAGTCCCACCGCCAAAGCATCGATACTGGTAGCCACCGCCATGGTCAGAATCATTTTCAAGGCATAAGGATTGATGTGCTCCGCTTCGTCGCAATCGGGTTTCAAATCGTCGATAATCATCTTGACGCCCAAGAAAGCCAATATCCCGAAAGCAATCCAATGGTCGACACGCGAAATCAGGTGATAGAATTGCGTGCCGCAAAACCAACCAATACATGGCATCATTGCCTGAAAAAGACCGAAAAAGAAAGCGATTTTAAACATGGGCCACAGCTGTACGCGCTTCATTACCATGCCACAGACGATGGAAACAGCAAAGCAATCCATCGCCAAAGCTATCGCTGTGAGTATCAATTCGATGACTGTCATTTATTTTCCCCTTTCAATTTAAAACGAACACGCCAGCGACCCTCTTCCCAATCGGATGAAATAATGACAAATTGGCCAATTTCGCCAGTGTGTTCCACATGAGCGCCCACACAAGCACAAGCATCATAATCGCCAATGCGAACTATACGCAACGTCTGCGACACCTCTTCGGGCAACTTACTCATATCCACTATCTTGGCTGCTTTTTCGTGTGTCACAAATTCGATGGTCACCGGCAAATCGGCGGCAATCACTTCGTTCACGCGGGCTTCGATTTCGGCCACTTGTTCAGGCGTGGGAGCCGTTTCCAACAGATAATCGCATTTGCTTTTCTTGCGTTCGATGTGTGCATTTTTCGAGCGCGGACAGCCAAACATTCTCACCATGGTCTGATTCAAAATATGTTCTGCCGTATGCATAGGCGGATATTCCGCCTTGTTGTGTGCGTTGAGTTGAGGACTTTCCATTGTCATTGGTTTTGTTGATTGATTAAGGTAAATAGCTAACGAAACTTGTCGCAAAATTAATATAAAAGATAGGCCTTGTCAAGTGAAAATAAAGAGCTATTTTTGCAGATTCATTACAACGAAAAAGCGTTTAGCATATGAACGAACAAATCAGACAAATTGCGGAGCGTTTGCGCGGAATGCGCGATGCTTTGGACATGAGTATCAGCGAGATGGCAGAAGCATGCCAGATTAGCGAACAAGATTATGCCTCTTACGAAAGCGGCGAAGTGGATATTCCCATGAGTTTCATCTGTCATTTTGCCGACTATTTCAAGATACAACCATCGGAATTGTTGTCGGGCGAGCAGGCCTACATGAGCCATTATTTCCTGACACGAAAGGACAAAGGATTGTCTGTAGAACGACAGAAAGCCTATAAATACCAAGCACTTGCCATGGGTTTCAAGAACGCGAAAGCCGACCCTTTCATCGTGACGGTAGAGCCCAACGACACGCCCAAGGAAGCCTTGCATCTGAACACCCACGACGATCAGGAATTCAACATGGTATTGGAAGGCACTCTGCTGCTGGTAATCGATGGTAAAGAACTGATTTTGAACGAAGGCGACAGCATTTATTTCGACGCCAGCCGTCCCCACGGCATGAAAGCCCTCAACGGAAAAGCGGTGAAATTTTTCGCTATCATTTTGTAGTCGCAAAGGCGATTACCACAAATTAAAGATTTAATACAGAGGATATTAAGAAGACCTTAAAAGATTGATGATGATTTTAGACAGATTTCTGAAACAAGTCGAATTTTCTTCGATGGAAGATTTTCGACAGCATCTGGAATTCAAAGTTCCGGAGCAGTTCAATTTCAGCTACGACGTAGTGGATGCCTGGGCCGAAATCGCGCCCGACAAAAAAGCCCTGATCTGGACCAACGACCAAGGCGAATATCGTGAATATACTTTTGCAGATATCAAAGATTACAGCGACCGCAGCGCTTCTTATTTTCAACAACTTGGCATCAAGCCTGGAGAGAAAGTGATGTTGATACTCAAACGTCGCGTGGAATTCTGGTTCTCCATTTTGGCACTACATAAAATTGGCGCCGTGGTGATTCCCGCCACACACCTGCTCACTAAAAAAGATATCGTGTATCGCGCCAATGCGGCCGACATCAAAATGATAGTGGCTGCCGGCGAAGGCGAAATCATTCAGCACATCGAAGCAGCCCGCGACGAATCGCCCAGTTTGGAGATTTTGGTATCGGTGGGCGGAGAATATCCCCAAGGATGGGAAAATTTCCAGGAAGGCATTGCCAAAGCGCCCGCTTTCGTGCGTCCGGATTTCGTGAACAACAACAGCGATATTTCCATCATGTATTTCACTTCGGGCACCAGCGGACAACCCAAAATGGTGGCCCACGATTATTGCTATCCCATCGGACATATCGTTACGGCAAAATATTGGCACAACCTGCACGAAAACAGCCTGCATCTGACCGTGGCCGACACCGGTTGGGGAAAAGCCGTTTGGGGAAAACTCTACGGACAATGGTTTGTGGGCGCTTGCGTATTTGTGTACGATCATGAAAAATTCGCCGCAGGCGACATCTTGAGAATGATGGAAAAATACCATATCACCTCTTTCTGTGCGCCGCCTACCATTTATCGTTTCATGATACGCGAAGACCTGAGCCGTTTCGATTTGAGCAGCCTGGAATATTGCACCATTGCCGGCGAACCGCTGAATCCTTCGGTATACGAAGCGTTCTATCAGGCTACCGGCATCAAGATGCGCGAAGGATTCGGACAGACGGAAACCTGCATGACCATCGGTACTTTTCCCTGGATGGAACCCAAGCCCGGCTCGATGGGTGTGCCCAATCCCGCTTACGACATGAGCCTGCTCACACCCGACGGACGCGAAGCCGAAGATGGCGAACAAGGCGAAATCGTACTGCTCACCAACAAGCGCAAACCTTACGGACTTTTCAAGGAATATTATCGCGATGCCCAGAAAACCAACGAAGTATATCATGATGACGTTTACCACACCGGCGACGTGGCTTGGCGCGACGAAGACGGCTATTTCTGGTTTGTGGGCCGCACCGACGATGTCATCAAAAGTTCTGGTTATCGTATCGGTCCCTTCGAAGTGGAAAGTGCACTCATGACGCATCCGGCCGTGGTGGAATGTGCCATCACCGGCGTGCCCGACGAAGTACGCGGCCAGGTAGTGAAAGCCACCATCGTTTTGGCCAAGGAATACCGCGATGCCGACAAAGAGCAACTCACCAAGGAAATCCAGCATCATGTCAAAGTGACGACCGCTCCTTATAAATATCCCCGCGTGGTGGAATTCGTGGACGAACTTCCCAAAACCATCAGCGGAAAAATTCGTCGAGTACAAATTCGTAAACAAGATTCACAACAATGATACTATCAATGACCGGCTATGGCAAGTTCCAGGCCGAAATCAACGGAAAGAAAGTGACGGCGGAAATCCGCTCGCTCAACAGCAAACAACTCGATTTGAGCACGCGCGTATCGCCCTACTACAAAGAAAAAGACAACGAAATCCGCAACGAGATTTTGCGTCGTTTGGAAAGAGGCAAAGTAGATTTCGCACTCTACACCGAAAGCCTGGGCGAACAAAACAACTCGCATCTGAACATTCCGCTTATGCAAGCCTACTACAAGGAATTCATGCAAGCTTCAGCCAGCCTGCAGCTTCCTTTGGACGAGAATATCTGGAGTTTGTTGATGCGTATGCCCAACGTGATGCAAGGCGACAGTTTCGATTTGCCCGAGGACGAATGGCCGCAAGTGCAGGAAGTGATTGCCATGGCCATCGATCAGCTGATTTCTTTCAGAACGCAAGAAGGCAACATGCTCTACCAATTTTTCAACGAACGTATCGACCAGATTGAAAACTTGTTGGCGCAAGTGGAACCTTACGAAAACGAACGCGTGGAAAAAATCAAACAACGCCTGTTGGATGCTTTGGAAAAACTCGGTCCGGACAATTACGACAAGAATCGTTTCGAACAGGAACTGATTTATTATCTGGAAAAACTGGACATCACCGAAGAGAAAACCCGCCTGAGCAATCATTGTGACTACTTCCGTCAGACCATGGACGACGAGCAGGAAACCAAAGGCGGAAAAGGCAAGAAACTGGGCTTCATCATCCAGGAAATGGGTCGTGAAATCAACACGCTGGGCTCGAAATCGAATCAGGCAGAAATGCAGCGCATCGTGGTATGCATGAAAGACTGCTTGGAGCAAATGAAAGAACAGATACTCAACGTTTTATAATAAAAATCATGCTTTTGCGAACAGGCATATTCGGAGGTTCATTCAACCCTATTCACAGCGGCCACATTGCCATTGGCGAGTATTTTCACCGCAGCGGCATACTGGACGAAGTGTGGTTTGTGGTGAGTCCGCAAAATCCTCTGAAAACGAGCGAAGTTTCGCTCAATGCCGAAGAACGTTTACAAGCCTGTCGCGAAGTTTTGAAAGATTATCCCTACCTGACAGTATCCGATATAGAATTTGAATTGCCGCGTCCCTCTTACATGGCGCAAACGCTGAAAAGTCTGCAAGAACGCTATCCCGACAGACAATTCTCATTGATTATCGGCGGCGACAATCTGGCACATTTCGAACGATGGAAAGATTATCGTCAGATACTGGACAACTACGACATTCTGGTTTATCCCCGTCCGGGCAGCCCGAATATCGTTCCTGAAAATTGGAAGAGAGTAAGACTCTTTGAAGATGCCACCTTGATGGATATTTCATCCACGCAAATCCGTGAACAGCAAAAACTGGCCCGCGGACAACAAGCAAACTAAACAAGACCTGAATTATGAAACTGAAACAAAGATTGGCCATCGGCTTAAGCAAATTATTGGGATGGAAGTTTGAAGACAAATTTCCCGATATACAAAAATGCGTCATTGCTGTAGCGCCCCACACCAGCAACTGGGACTTTTTCTATGGCAAACTCAGCAGTTTGGCCGTAGGTCGTAAAACGCATTTCCTGATTAAGAGCGATTGGTTTTTCTTTCCCATGAATTATTTCTTCAAATGGGTGGGCGGCATTCCCGTGTATCGCAACAAGAAAAACAACAGCATGACCGACCGCGTGGCGCAATATTTCAAAGACAAGAAAAGACTCAGTCTGGGCATCACGCCCGAAGGCACACGCAAAGCCAATCCCGATTGGAAAAAAGGTTTCTACTACATCGCCAAAAAGGCCAATGTGCCCATCTTGCTTTCCTACATCGATTACGCCAAAAAGAAAGCCAGCATCGCCGAAATCTTTGTTCCTACCGACGACGAAGCCGCCGACTTGCAATACATCAAAAATTTCTTCAAGAATATCACCGGCAAGATTCCTGCCAATTTTGCCATCTAATCATCTGAAAATATGCGCATCAGTTTAGCACAAGTGGATATCATTTGGGAAAATGCCCAAGCCAACATGCAGAAATACAAAGAAATAGCTGCTTCGCTGAAAGGAAAAAGCGACTTATTGGTATTGCCCGAAATGTGCGCCAACGGTTTTGGCAGCCAGGCCCAGAAAGTAGCCCAATATGCCGACGGATTCACCATCAGTTCTTTGCGCGCCATGGCCATGGAAAATGATATTGCCATCGTGGGAAGCTTCATTGCCAAGGAAGATGCCGAAGTTAATGGCGAAAAGACGCTGCTCTACTTCAACCGCGGATTCTTTATCTATCCCGACGGAAAAACCACTTTTTTCGACAAACGTCATCTTTTCCGCGTGGGCGTGGAAGGCAAAGATTATCAAGCCGGCTCTATTGAGCCCTGCATTGTGCATTACAAAGGTTGGAATATCCGTCTGATTATCTGTTACGATTTGCGTTTCCCCGTATGGTGCCGCAATGTTCAGCAAGGCTACGATTTATTGATTTGTGCCGCCAACTGGCCTGAATGCCGCATTAAATCGTGGAACAACATGTTGGAAGCGCGTGCCACCGAAAACCAAGCCTATGCCTGCGGCGTCAATCGCGTGGGCGACGACGGATTGGATCTTCATTACAATGGTGCTTCGGCGGTGTATTCTGCCATCGGCGAAGAATTGGGACGCTGTCGCGACAACCAGGAGGAAGTGCTTACGCTCGATCTCGACCTGGATCGTTTGCGTCATCAGAGAGAGAAATTCCCCTCTTGGAAAGATGCCGACATTTTCGAAATCACCGGAGGTCCGGCCTGCGCCGAAATCTAAACAAATTTATCGATGCCCTCTATTGCCGACATACAACTGATAGGTTTCGATGCCGACGACACGCTTTGGCTGAACAGCGTATATTTTATCCGCGCCGAAAAAGCCTTGGCCGAGATACTATCGCCATACATCGATGCGGATAGTCTGCACCGCGAGCTCACGGCCATCGAAGCCAAAAATATGCCTTGGTACGGCTATGGCGTAATGGCCTATACCCTTTCGCTGATGGAATGTGCGCTGAAAGTGAGCCAACATCGTCTGCCGGGCAAGGATATGGAGAAAATCCTGGAAATCGGACGCAAAATGTTGGCACAAGACATCGAACTGTATCCCAGCGTGCGCGAAACCTTGGCCCGTCTGAGCGAACATTATCCACTGATTCTCATCACCAAAGGCGATATGCTCGACCAGGAACGCAAGTTGCACAAATCGGGGCTGCAAGCTTATTTCGACCACATTGAAATAGTGACGGAAAAACATCCCAAGCAATACCAGGAGATACTTTCGCGCTTGCGCATATCGCCCGAACATTTCCTGATGGTGGGCAATTCGTATAAATCGGACATCATTCCGGTGCTGGAAATTGGTGCGCAAGCCATCCACACCAAAGACGACAGCGTTTGGGAATGGGAAAAACGCGCTTGTCCCGACAATTTTTTTCACGAAATCACACAACTTTCCGAGATGCTTCCGCTATTAGGTTTAAGATAATTGTCTATCTTTATGCCATCCTATATCTTTCAACAAAATTGTAAGAAACGATGACAATCCTACCTTTTCAAAGCAGAAGCAAAGATTTAAAAAACACCATCTTATCTATCGAAGAAGATGGATTTTTCCTCCTCACGGATGCTTCCATCCAAGCCAAAGACATCGCATGGCAGCAGCATGCCCAAGAAAGACTGCAACAAGTGGGCTTGAATACCCAAGCCGGCATGATTTACGCTGATTATCACCAACATCCGCTCATCGATTGTCAGGTGGGCAGTTTGCGCGACGATTTCGATTTCGGTAAAATAGTGTGGATCAATACGGCTGCCGCCAAAATGGTGTTGAACGAGATGCCCGACCAGCTGGAATTTGCCGCTTTTTATGCCTTGCGTCTGGCATTGAGCCGCCGTTATCCGATTTTGCATCTGCGCGAATGTCTGTATCGTCTGCTGCCACAGGAAAACATCGATAAAGAAGCACGACAGTTTGCCTATGTAGATCCGCGTCAGCGAGCTTACCAAGTGGAAATGGAAGCCGTCTGCACACAACATCTGCAAGCCATCGGCGCCTATTTACCTGAACGCAAAGCTTGTATCGATACGCAGGCGGGCGAATTTCCCGTGGAAGCCAGTGTGATTATTCCGGTGCGCAACCGCATCAGAACCATACGCGAAGCGGTGCTTTCGGCCCTGCAACAGCAATGCGATTTTCCTTTCAACGTTATCGTGGTGGACAATCATTCCTCCGACGGCACGCGCGAAGCCTTGGAAGCCTTGGCCGACACTTATCCGCATTTGCAAGTAATTTTTCCCGAAAGAGATGACCTAAACATCGGCGGATGCTGGAATACGGCCATCGACAGTGCTTACTGCGGACGCTATGCCGTGCAACTCGACAGCGACGATCTTTACAGCGACGAACACAGTTTGCAAAAAATTGTAAATGTTTTTCACGAAGAGAAATGTGCCATGGTGGTGGGAAGTTATCGCATCTGCAATTTCCAAAAAGAGACTTTACCTCCGGGCCTGATCGATCACCGCGAATGGACGGCCGAAAACGGACACAACAATGCTTTGCGCATCAACGGATTGGGCGCTCCGAGAGCCTTCTTCACGCCGCTTTTGCGCGAACTGCATTTGCCCAACACCAGTTATGGCGAAGATTATGCGATCGGTTTGGCCATCACTCGAAACTATCGCCTGGGACGCATTTACGAAGAACTTTATCTTTGCCGTCGTTGGGAAGACAACAGCGATGCCGATATCAGTTTGGAAAAACTCAATGCCAACAATCAATACAAAGATTCACTGCGTAGCATGGAAATCATGGCGCGTCAATGCATGAAACGATGATAGACCTACACGCTTTCTTTTCGCAGCAACTGCCTTTATGGCCACTGGCACAAGCCAATTACAACAACTTGAAGCAGGCTTTAATTAAGGATGTTTATCTTTCTGATTTTGAACGCATCCGCTTGGTTTGTCTGCCGGCGCGCATCGCCTCTTCTTCGGCAAAAATCACAGCCAAAGGCGAAGTGGACCGACCTTGTTTCTTATGCAGTCATCGCTTGCCGGCCGAGCAACAGCATTTGGATTTCGGCCACTGCGACATTCTGGTAAATCCTTTTCCGGTGTTCGAAGAGCATTTTACCGTGCCCAGCAAAAAGCATCAAGACCAGAGTCTATTGGATGAATGGCCCAGTTTTTATCGACTCTTGCAGGAAATACCTCAGGATTATGTTGTCTTTTTCAATGGCGCTTGTTGTGGTGCTTCGGCGCCCGATCATCTGCATTTTCAGATAGGTCTGAAAGATGTGATGCCTTTGCAAATGGATACTTTCGCCTCTGAAAATCTGCAATGTATCAAACATTACGAAAACTGCAGTCTGTATGCTTTGCAGCATTATCATCGTCAGGCTTGCTTGCTTCGCGCCACAGAAAATGCGACGCAAGAGAATGTGCTTGAGGTGCTCAAATTGTTTTTACAGACTTTTGCGAACCTCTGCCATTTGGACGATGCCGAAAAGCATATCAATGTGGTAGCTTGGAAAGATGGTTCGGAATATTTGTTGTTGATTTTTCCGCGCGCCGCGCATCGTCCGCAATGCTTTTACAGCGAAGACGAAAACAAACGAATGATTACCAGTCCGGCCTCGGTAGAGATGATGGGCTATTATATTTTTCCACGAGCGGAAGATTTCCACAAAGCCGATGCCGCTGCCCTGAAAGCTATTTATCGAGATGTATGTCTAAGCCAAGAAGTTATGTCTCAACTATTTGCATTATTGCTTATTGACAATGAAAGTAAATGAAATAAAGGAAGAGCCCCGCATCGATGTCGGTGTGGTGACGGCAAAAGGAATCGCTTTTTGCCTGCATAAAGCGGCTTGTTTGGAAGTATACAGAAGCACCAAAGCCAAAAAGCTGATTTGCGAAGATAAAATTCTGTTGCCCGAAGGAGAATATTGCGCGAAAGTAGAAAATGGTCGATTGAGCTTATATTACGGAGAACAACTTTTGCTGCAAGCCGGCCATCGTTATCGTTTTGTTGCCTTGGAAGAAGCCGGGCAAGAGGCATTTTTCAGTTTGCATGAAGTGCGCATCGGCATTGATTTTCATTGGGATAGAACCCAGGAACAATGTTTTGTGGGAGAATTGCATTTGCAAATGGACGAGGACTCGGTAATTGCCATCAATCGTTTGCCCTTGGAAGATTATCTGCTTAGTGTGATTGCTTCGGAAATGAGTGCTCATGCGGGTTTGGAACTTTTGCGTGCGCATGCCATCATTTCGCGTAGCTGGTTGTTGGCACAAGGTTTGGGCAAACATTTGCAGCCGCAAGCCAAGACAACTGAACAAAGAAGCGTTTGTGGTTACGACACTGAAACTGAACATATCCGTTGGTACGAACGCGATGCACATCTGTTGTTTGATGTCTGCGCCGACGACCATTGTCAAAGATACCAAGGATTGCAACAAGCCACCACGCCACAAGTGAAAGAAGCCCTACGCTCGACCAGAGGCATGGTGTTGGCTTGCCAAGGAGAGATTTGCGATGCCCGATTCTACAAATGTTGCGGTGGCCGCACGGAGCATTTCCAAGCGGCTTGGGCCGATGAGCCGAAGCTTTATTTGAAGAGTGTGGTGGATGACGCGCAGGCAGGGGCCATCCTCAATCTCCGCGACGAAGCCCAGGCCCGCAGTTTCATCGAAAGTGCACCCGATGCCTTCTGCAACACTTCCAACCGAGCCATCCTGCAACAAGTACTCAACGACTACGACCAGGAAACCGCCGATTTCTATCGCTGGGAACAAGGCTACTCGGCCGAAGAATTATCGCAAATTGTCAAGGAACGTTCCGGCATCGACTTTGGTCGCATCCTCGCCCTGGTGCCTGTGGAAAGAAGCGATTCGGGCCGTTTGGTTAAATTGAAAATCGTAGGTGACAAGCGCAGCCTTATCGTTGGAAAAGAATTGGAAATCAGAAAATTTCTCTCACGGACACATTTGTACAGTTCTGCGTTTGTGATGGACGAAATAAAAGACAGCCAAGGTCAGATTTCCCACTTTGTACTAAAAGGTGCCGGTTGGGGACATGGCGTAGGACTTTGTCAAATCGGCGCTGCCGTCATGAGCCATCAAGGCTATCAGCATCAACAGATTCTGAAACATTATTATCCACATACGGATATCATTCAACTATATTGAACAATAATCTTCCTATCGGGAAGAATCATCCACCTATATAAGAAAGCATCACACTATCTTTGCCCTCAATGATGATGAAAAAGAACAACATATCCACCAACGCCAAAGCCTGGCAATGGGTGCCAAGCCTCTATTTTGCCGAAGGCCTGCCCTACGTTGCCGTGATGAGCCTGTCGGTAATCATGTACAAGAATTTGGGACTGAACAATACACAAGTAGCCTTCTACACCAGCTGGCTCTACTTGCCTTGGACGCTCAAATTTTTGTGGAGTCCCTTTGTGGATATTCTCAAAAGCAAACGTTGGTGGATTGTCAGCATGCAATTTCTTATCGGAGCAGCCATGGCCGGTATCGCGCTGAGTTTGCCCGGTCCGAAATGGCTACAATGGAGCATGGTATTTTTCTGGCTGATGGCTTTTTCTTCGGCCACCCACGACATCGCTGCCGACGGTTTTTACATGCACGGACTGGAAAGCAAACAGCAGCAATTCTTTATCGGCGTACGCAATACTTTCTATCGCATCGCCATGATTTGCGGACAAGGCTTGCTGGTGATGTTGGCCGGACGATGGGAAGGCTGGCAGAACAATCCCTTGGGCATCAACTCAGTGGCTTTCGCCTGGATGCTTTGTTTTTTGCTGATGGCCATTATCTTCGGCGCTTTGGCCCTTTATCATAGTTTCTGCTTGCCCCGCCCTGCCAGCGACAGCCAAAAAATCAACAAGACAGCCGGCGAGATTCTGCAAGATTTGGGCAATACTTTCCGCACATTCATTCAGAAAAAATATATCATCACTGCCATTGCCTTCATGTTGCTCTATCGTTTTGCCGAAGCGCAATTGGTGAAGCTCAGTTCGCCCTTCCTGCTCGACAGCATAGAAGCCGGCGGTTTGGGTTTGAGCACAGCTTCGGTAGGATTCGCTTACGGCACATTGGGCGTTGTTGCCCTTTTGATGGGCGGCATATTGGGAGGCATCGTTATTTCCCGCATCGGATTACGTAAAAGCATGATGCCCATGGCTATCGCACTTTGTCTGCCCAATCTGGTATATCTTTTTATGGCGCTCACGCAAGTACAGAACCAAGCCTGCATCTACGCTTGCATCGGATTGGAACAATTAGGCTACGGCTACGGATTCACGGCCTATACGGCTTATTTGCTGCATTTTTGTCAAGGAGAACATAAAACGTCTCATTACGCCTTCTGCACCGCATTCATGGCACTGGGCATGATGATTCCGGGCATGTTTGCAGGCAAATTGCAAAGCCTTTTCGACACTTGGTTTAGCGGCATCATGAGTGGCTATACCGCCTTCTTTATCTGGGTGATGATTGCTTGTATTCCCTGCATCTGGATAACAGGCATCGCCCGAAAAAAGATGAACAACGAAATCAATCATCAATAAATATTTATACTTATGAAACTTTCTAAAATCTTATTCCTCAGCCTATTGATGTCGATATGCGCAAGCGCATCGGCCGCTGAAGACAATTATCCTTTACAACTGTTCTACGATTCGCCCGCCCAATATTGGGAAGAAGCGCTGCCCATCGGCAACGGACGTATTGCTGCCATGGTGTATGGCAATCCTTGGGAAGAAGAATTACAATTGAACGAAGAAACCGTATCGGCCGGCGTGCCCCATCGCAACCACAACCCCATGGGCAAAGATTCGCTCGACCGCATCCGTCAGTTGATTTTCGATGGATTTTATCCCGAAGCCCAGATTTTGGCAGGCAAAGCCATCCTCTCGCAAAAGAGCCATGGTAAACCTTATCAAACGGTGGGAAGTTTGCACCTGCGTTTTCCCGGACACGAAAACTTCCAAAACCTGCAACGCATTCTCGATTTGAACAATGCCAAAACCCTGATTTCTTACGAAGTGGATGGCGTAAAATACCAACGTGAAAGCTTCGCTTCCTTCACCGACCAGCTCATCATTGTACGACTCACCGCCAGCAAAGCCGGCATGCTCAATTTCGAAATGCAGAGCACTTGTCCGCAGCAAGTTGAGATTGAAATTCCCGACAACAAACACATTACCATGAGCGGTGTAACCAAACATTCTGGCAAAGGCGAAGAAGAAAATTTTAAGGGTGGTTTGCAATTCCGCGCCGATTTCCAACTGAAAACCAAAGGCGGAAAAAGCATCGCTACCGATAGCAGCATCGTGGTGAGCGGCGCCAGCGAAGCCATCATCTACATTGCCATGGCCACCAACTTTGTGAATTATCAGGATATTTCCGGCGATCCCGTGGCCCGCAACAAGGCTTATATGAAAAACGCCAACAAGCCTTACAGCAAGGCTTTGGCCGCACATACCGCCGCTTACAAACAACAATTCGATCGCGTGACGCTGAAACTGGGTAGCAACGAGCAAGCGCTCAAGCCCACGCATATCCGCGTACAAGAATTTGCCCAAGGCTACGACCCGCAACTTATCGAACTTTATTTCCAATTTGGCCGTTATCTGTTGATGTCTTCGTCGCAAGAAGGATGTCAGCCTGCCAACTTGCAAGGTAAATGGAACGACAAACTGAATCCGGCCTGGTCGTGTCGCTACACCACCAACATCAATGCCGAAATGAACTATTGGCCCGCCGAAGTCTGCAACCTGAGCGAATGTCACGAGCCATTCCTGAAAATGATTGAAGAACTTTCCGTTGCCGGACAACTGACCGCCCGCGAAATGTACGGTTGCCGCGGTTGGGTATTGCACCACAACACCGACCTTTGGCGCATGACCGGCGCCGTAGACCGCGCTTATTGCGGCCCTTGGCCCACTTGCAACGCATGGCTCTGCCAGCATCTTTTCGACCGTTATCTCTACAATGGCGACCAAGCCTATTTGGCCGAAGTGTATCCCATCATGAAGAGCGCAGCCGAATTCTTCGTCGATTTTCTGGTAGAAGACCCCAACACCGGTTATATGGTGGTTTGTCCTTCCAACTCGCCCGAAAACGCACCCCGTCAGTGGAAAGGCAAAGCCAATTTGTTTGCCGGCATCACCATGGACAACCAATTGGTATTCGATCTTTTCTCCAACTGCATCTACAGCGCCGAATTGCTGGGACGCGACGCCGCTTTTTGCGACACCATCGCCCGTTTGCGCGATCAATTGCCACCCATGCAAGTTGGTCAGTACGGACAGTTGCAGGAATGGTTCGAAGACTGGGACAATCCCAACGATCATCACCGTCATATTTCGCATTTGTGGGGACTTTTCCCCGGACGCCAGATTTCGGCTTACACCTCGCCCATCCTTTTCGAAGGCGCACGCAACACGCTCATCCAAAGAGGCGACCCCTCAACGGGTTGGTCGATGGGCTGGAAAGTTTGCTTCTGGGCCCGTATGCTCGATGGCGACCACGCTTATAAACTCATTCAGAATCAGTTGAGTCTGGTTTCTCCCGAATCGCAGAAAGGACAAGGCGGCGGCACCTATCCCAACCTTTTCGACGCGCATCCGCCATTCCAAATTGACGGCAACTTTGGTTGCACGGCCGGTATTGCCGAAATGTTGATGCAAAGCCACGACGATGCCGTACATATTTTGCCCGCCTTGCCTTCGGCGCTGCCCAATGGTGAAATTCGTGGTTTGCGCGCCCGCGGTGCTTTCGACATCATCTCTTTGGTTTGGGAAAACGGCGAAATCAAATCCTTGGAAATCAAATCGAATATCGGAGGAAACCTGCGTCTGAGAACGCATAGCGACATCGTTTTGCAAACGGCAGAAGGCACACAAAAACTGCAAGCCGCCAAGGGCGAAAACAGCAACCCGCTCTTTGTTCAACAAGAAATTGCCCGTCCGATGATCAGTCCCAAAGCGCCCATGAAAGGTGTGGAACTGAAGCCTTATCAATTGTACGATATTGAAACCGAGCCCGGAAGCATCTATCGCTTCGTAAAAGAATAATCAAGTATCTTTTAGCTATGAACCCCGGAAGTCTGTCATTGGCTTTCGGGGTTTTGTTTTTTATCGTCTTTCATTAAACCTTCGTCTTTTTTAAGTATCTTAGCAACTTTGAGCATACATGGCAACTAAATACAAAAAGAATATGAAAAAAGGATTGCAATTAATCTGTTTATCAATGTTCTGGCTATTAGCCGGAAACTGTTTTGCACAAGCTCAGGCACAAACAAAAACGAAACCCTCTTTCAAAGTTGATTTCAGCATCTCCGGACGTAGCGAAAAAGAAGTTAAAGAACCCGGATTCATCAATTGGGTGGTAAACGAAGGCGGAAGCCAGGAAATGACCATCAACGGCATCAAATGCATCATCCAAAGCGAAGAGAGCAAATTGGTGGCGTGGTGGAACAAAACCTACGTGCGCGATGCCCAAAATGCCGCTCAGAACGGTCGTCTCACTTATGACGGTCTTACCTTGACGTCGAAAGATTTCGGTAGTTTCAGCCTTTGCCTGGAAGGCTTACCCAAGGGCAAACACCGCATCCAGACCTATCACAATTGTTGGGAAAATCCGGCTCGCTTCTACGCCACGCCCATGACGGTGACTTGCAACGGAAAAGTGATGCACAGCAACGTTGTCAGCACCTTCGGACAAGCCATTGCCGCTAACACCTGCATCCTGACCACCGAATTCAACGTGAAGAAAAAAGGCGAACGCATTTGCCTGACGTTTACCACTTCGCCCGAAAATGCAGGCCAGGCAGAAGAAGGCAAACAAGCTTTCAAATCGCCGCTCTGCAACGGATTCGAACTGAACACACCCGAAATCCTGAAACAAGCCAAGGCTCCCTATCCCACCAACGGCGACTTACATGCCGACGGCGATAGCAAGCAAATCTTGTTGCAATGGCAAGCCGCCAATGAACAAGTAAAAGAGCATCGTTTGTATCTGGCCCTTTCGGCAGACGAACTCGCAAGCATGAAGAAGCCTACGGCTGTTTTGCCCGCCGGCGAATGCCAGTATCTGTTGAAAGATATTTATTCGATGAACACTTATTTCTGGCGCGTGGACGAAGTTTATACAAACGGAAAGGTCACACCCGGACTTGTTTGGCATTTCAAACCGCGTCAATTGGCTTTCCCCGGAGCCGAAGGTTACGGACGTTTCGCCCAAGGTGGACGTGGCGGTATCGTTTATCATGTAACCAACCTGAGCAGCGAACGTATTCCCGGTTCGTTCCTCTACGGACTTTTGGATGTGCAAGGCCCGCGCACCATCGTATTCGACGTATCGGGTATCATCGATATGAAATTCCAGGCCATCTTCGTTCCGCCTTACACCACCATTGCGGCGCAAACCGCTCCCGGTAAAGGTATCTGTCTGCAACATTCCAACATCAATATCGGTGCCGATGGTATCTGTCGATTTGTACGCGCCAAGCGCGGTTTCGGTATCACGGGTAATGCCATGGGCGTAGCCGGTACCGACCATACCATTGTCGACCACTGTACCGCTACTTGGGGCACCGACGAAACCGTTTCCGGCCGTGGCGCCAAGAATGTTTCCTTCCAATATTGTATGATTGCCGAACCCTTGGGCATCACCGGACACACGGGTTATCCCGCCGGCAAAAACCATGGTTACGCAGCCACCATCGATGGAAAAGTTGGTTCATGGCACCACAACCTCATTGCACACAGCTACGGCCGCAACTTCAGCATGGGCGGCGGTATGGACGGCACGAACACCGCCATCGGACAATTGGACATCTTCAACAATGTGGTGTACAACTGGTGCATCCGTACCACCGACGGCAACGCGCACGAAGTGAATTTCGTCAACAACTACTACAAGATGGGCCCCATGAGTCGTCGCACCACGCTCTTCACCCAACAATACGAAAGAGCCGGTTCGGCCTGGAGTACCTGGAGAGCTTATGTAAACGGTAATATTCGTGAAAACCTGGACGGCAGCCTCAGCCCCGACAAGCAAGGCGACACTTATGCCGTTCAAGTGAGCCGCGGCGCCAAAACGCCCGATTACGAAACCGTGGTTAATGAGCCTTTCTATCCTTCTTATGCCAACATTCATAGCGCAGAACATGCCTATAAAATTGTTTTGAGCGATGTGGGCGCCACCATGCCTATCCGCGACGAACAACATCAACGTATCATCCGCGAAGTACTCGAAGGCACGTACACCTACACGGGTTCAAAAACCGGTTATAGCGGCCAAATCGACCACGAACAAGATGCCGGCGGTTTTGAAGAATATCCTTTCATGCAGCGTCCCGAAGGCTACGACAGCGACCAGGATGGTATGCCCGATTGGTGGGAAAAGATGATTGGCAGCAATGCAAAGAAAGCCAACCACAACGACGATCCCGACCACGACGGTTGGACCCTGCTCGAAGATTATCTGGAATTCCTATCGCATCCTTATTTGCTGATGAAGGCCGGCAGTCAAGCCACTTTCGATGCGTCTATCTGCTTTAAAGGTTTCGACAAACAGCCTGTGTATAGCATCAACAGCCAAAGCGACATCTTCGCAGCCGAGATCGACAACAGCCTCATCAAGGTGAATGCCAAGGAAAAAGGCTTGGGCAAGATTGTCATGAAAGTGACCGATGCCCAAGGCGACAGCTTCGAACAGACGCTCAATATTGCCATTTGCGAATAATGAAGCTTGCGGCCCTGCGGGCCGCAAGCCTCCCCCATAAAAAGCGAACCCGGAAATCTTTACAGACTTCCGGGTTTGTTGCATCATTTCTTATACCCTACCCATTTCCAAAGCTCACGCAGTCGTTGTTCGGGATCCCATTGATAGTTGTAGGTCCAGCGAGCATCTTGCAATTGCTTAGGCGTAGGCGCATTTTCAGCTTCGTGCAGATTGTCATTGAGCCAACCGCTGTGGCCGCCCTCACGCGTACACTGGTGATAATAGGTGCGCAGGCCCCAAGGACAAGGATCCAACACTTTGTCGGAATAAGCGTAGTGAATATTGCTATCGAGCACATTGGCCGTCAAATGACAGTTGAGCAAGAAAAACTGAGCATCGTGATGATAACGACCCAATAGTGTCGGCGTTTTAGCATCGAAATAAGAATCGGTGATAACCAATCGTTTGCTCTTGTCGCCTCGGCCATCGTGCCAAATCATCGCACGGCTGTCGCCATAAAAACGACAACGCGTGGCGTAACACCAACCGCGCGGACAGAGGAAATCCACTCCCGGACAACGCAAATCCAAATCGGCATGATAATACATTCCATTACCTCCGCGTGCCCAAAGCGACAAAGCATCGTTACCATCGGCCCAGACATTGCAATTCACCACTATCGTGCGCGTGGCGCGTCCGTAAATGGACATCTGATGCGTGGTGGTATTCTCTACCGTAGTGCCGTAATTGTTGTACACCGTCAGTCCGCTGATAACGCAATCGTCGGCGCCCTCCTGCAACACAATGACGCCATTGCCCACCGGCTTGCCATGATATTCGGTGATGCGGCGCGTCTTGGCCGTTTCGGCATACACTATGCGCGTGTGTTCGCGGTCTTCGCCCACCAGCACAATATTCGGACGGTCGATAATCACTTTTTGTTCGTACAAACCTTTTCCGATAAAGATGGTAAAGGGCTTCTCCGGCATTTCCGGCGCCTGCTCTATCGCTGCCTGAATACTCTCGCCTTCGCGCACCACCACATCAAAATCTTTCGGATTCGGGCCTGCCGCGCAAGCCGTCAGCATCGACATCAACATCGACACCAGCATCAAAAACATACACTTCATCTTTTTCATACTTCTTGGGATTACTAACATCTTGTTCACGCAAAGTAAACCAGAAAGTAGCGAAATAGCAAGCCCCACCTCACAAAGATAATGCCGTCAGTTCCTGACCAAGTTTATGCAAAGCTGCTTCAATTTTTCGCACCTGCTTTTCTCTGGGCTTCACACCATTGGTATAGCTCCAAATCTGCTTGGCATGAATCCCGGTCATCCGACTAAGAGCCGCAGGCGTAATGATGCCTGCGTAGTATTCCAACAACGACTGGGTGTCGAATTTATACACAATTTCATACTCGCCATCAAGCCAGGCAGGATACTCGCCACCATCCTCTTTGCATACTTCCACCAACAAGCGCATACCTTCGAGCATTTCTTCCTTAGCAGACTGCGCTGTATCTCCCATTCCGAAAAAAGGTTCATCCACGCAGTATGCGGTATATCCACCATCGGGATTACGTTCAATAATAGCTTCTATCTTTTTCATCGTTTCGTTGCAATAATTCGACGTGACAAAAGTAGAAATTTTTCTATTCTTCACAAAAACATTGTGAATCATATTGTATGATATTCTCAGGTCAAATATACAAGACCAACTCATTCTTTACCAAACACTTTCACGCCAAGTTTTACACTATAAAGACCATTCTGTCGTAAAAAGAAAGAATATAAAAATCGCATGCCAAACTACTGACACGCGACACAAAGAATGAATGTAAGAACGGGCAACTCCTCATACAGCCTACCAACAAGGAAGAGGACGGATCCCTTTCCGTCCGTACATCCAATCTGTCTTTTCTAACTTCTTGGCAAATATCCACCATAGTAGAAATTTTAAAATAGTACTAGATAGAATCCTTGTCAAATAAGTGCTAATTGAATCTACAATAGTAGAAATTTTAAAATAGTACTAGATCTCATAACAAATGAACGAAAACATTATTATCTACAATAGTAGAAATTTTAAATAGTACTAGATATCGAGGAGCCGACGCCGCTGTCATGGTGGATCTACAATAGTAGAAATTTTAAAACAGTACTAGATAGGCAACAACAGCTATCTGAGATTGAGGAATCTACAATAGTAGAAATTTTAAAATAGTACTAGATCCACTTCGCCATTGCGGTATAACTCTTGTGATCTACAATAGTAGAAATTTTAAAATAGTACTAGATTGATTATGGAACTAAGACAAGTTAAGAAATCTACAATAGTAGAAATTTTAAAACAGTACTAGATAAGGAATATGCCGCAAGTGGCCGATGTTCTATCTACAACCTCCGAAATTTTAAAACAGTACTAGATACTCTATTTTCACTAGTACGGGTGCAAATATCTGATTTTCTTATGAATTATAAAAGGGTTTCATGTGCAAATCTACATCCTTATTTTACCCACCCCATATACAAAACAAACAAAATTTACAGCCAACACCCTGACATTAAGAGTGCTACAAACAAGCCCGTCTTTTTATACAAACGAAGGCTTGCTTCTTAAAAAAATACAATATCCGTATCACGATGGATTGCATTTCCGTATTTTATCATCGAAGATGGATTCACGTCAAATATTATCACGCTATCGCTCCCGGAAAACCGAGTAGCAAACTTTTCAATCTTTAATTTCAAATTATCAATAATGCGATTTGTATTATTGAGTTCATATACCGAGAACTGAAGTCTTATCGCACCATTTTTAATCATAACTATTGTTTTATTTGTTAGTATTTATTCACTCAAATATGGCTTGTTCTGTGCGAAGTGCAACCATTCTTTGTTAGAGATTTTAAGATCTATCTTCTTCAAATCGTCAGACCGTTTAATCTTATCTATAATCATAAGCCCCTTCCGTGCAATGTTGTACGCTCCGTTTGCATCAGCATTCTTAGGCAAAGAATCATCGCAAGTGTCACTATTGTAGAAGTTTCCGTTAGCATCTGCTACTGGCGATTGCATATAGTCAACATTGGTTCCCGTTTCGCTATTTCGCATTTGGAGTGTCAGTTTAAACAAATGCAACAAACCCTTGAAGAATTCGGCAGTATCTTGCTGCACGATAACCTCTTTCAAATTTGACTGAATATCAATATGATACTTGCCAAAGAACTCTTTAAATTTGTTTGTTAATTCAATTTCTTTGCTCACCCAATTTGAATTTTGAGTTTCATCACGGAATGTTTCTATACGTTTTCCATAGGTACAAAGTGTCCAATTTGTTCGTGTATCATCTGCTTTGGTGGTGAAGTTTGTGTAATCAAATGTAAATTCAAACCAGTCTTTTTCGTTATTGTATCGGATAGAATCAAACTTTCCAAAGAAAGATTTTGACTTTTCACGGGTTTCATAACGGGTATCAAATAGATTTACAAAACCTGTCACCGGATCAATCTTACTTGTGTTCCAAGCTTGCGTATAAAATAGAAATCCGCTTTGTTTACCCAATTTTTGAAAACTCGTAAACTTGTTGGTTAATTGATAAGCATTGAGGATACCGCCCTCTTCTTCAGGACGCTTTTTCTTGTCTGCCAGATAATTCAGTTTATCAATCAACATTTTTTCAAACTTCTGGTATACAGACGATTCCACTTTTTGTCGGCCTCGCATAAATCCCATATTCAAATCTTCTAATACTACAATGGCATTGTATTTCACCATCAGTTCCGATATCTTATGAATAACCTGACTCAGATAACCTTCTTTCAAATCCTTGATATTCTCAATAGTTTGCCAACTTTGTCTAGCCTTCATCCTCTCTTCCTCACGTTTCGATAACAAGTCGTGATAATTTGTATGATAATCATTACCATTATAGGTGTTGACAATCTCATTCAAAGAGTATTGTTCTTTTATCTGACCCTTCATATCTATTACCGTCAAATAGATCAAATGACGCTCACCTCTATCTATACCAATGATATGCAAATCATCACTTTGTTGAATATACTCATTCACTAACAAATTGATGTTATCACTTCCTGTACTCTTGAAGTTCATCGTAATAGGTACATGGAATTGGAATTTATCTACTGTATAGCGTTTATCTTTCACCAAATCATACTTGAAAGTACTTTGTTTTTTCTTGTTCAAAGCATTCTTATTATCTATTGGTTGAGTTGCTGGATGCGTTGGGTGCTTGTATTCGATGCTCGACTTACGGAAGAACACCTCAGCTTGGCCATTCAATTTATATACAACATCAGCCAAATTCTTTTCATCGAACAACATTTTCCAATAGAGAGTATGTAGATTTGGTGTACCCTTGCTATAGGGCGAAAAGTCTTTATTGTATATTTGGAAAAGATAGATTTTCCCTTCTTCAACAAGAGAGTTGATATAGTCAACAGAAACATTACGGAATGTTATTTTATAACCTTGCTGTTCTACTTCTCGATAAAAACCACTTAAATCTTCATAGGTATTTGTATCAGAGAATTGGAAGCCAAATTTATTCCAATCTTCATGTTTATTGATTGAGGCTTTGAAGAAATCTATCAACGCATGACAATCGTTTAGTTTAAATGTTGCACCTTTTTTATGAGTTTCGTTTTTATAATTCTCTAACAATTGTTTGCTCGGAGCAAATTCTTCAATTCTTGATTTTGAGAAAAATACCTTTGGCAGCATTTTATTGGCTCCTGGAAGCAATTTATATTCCATCTTTTCAAAACACTCACCGCTTTCTGAAATGTTGTTCACATCAAATACGCGGTTGTATTTTTTATTCATAATTGCCAAGTAGTACAAGCCATCTTTACGAAGAATAACAGAAGTATTGTCGTGCTCCTTATTCAAATCCCAACCATTCATCAATGTTGAATTCTCAAAATTTAGCTTTATTTTTTCTGTCGAATATGGCTTGCGTGTCATGTAGTTGCGCACCATATTGTAAAGAGGTGTAATCTTATCTAAATCCTCCCACAAAGCAGCAAATTCGCCATAGAATTTTTCATCCTTTTCGGGTTCTGTGCCATCACCCAACAATGGTTTAACAAAATATTGAAGCGCTTTAATTGCATCTAAAAGTTTCTTTATTTTTTCAACATTTACCTTATCTTGCGCCAGGTTCTTTCCATGGTATGGCGTATTCAACAAATCCTTCACTTCTTTATAGGCATTCTCTATTTGTGCAAACAAATTTTCCTTTTGAGTAGCTTCATTTTCTACAGCTCCTAATGTTGAAAAATAACCTTGTAAAGTGTTCTGCTCTTCAGCATTTTGCTTGCACACACTCTCATTGATATGCGCTATAGAGATGCTTCCTTGCGACTTAATAATCTTATTTAAGCGTTCTTCGTAAGCCTCATCCGACTCTTTTTTCGATTTCTTCGATTTATCACCTTTCAATTCTTCCAACAAGGCTTTGGAAATAACACCCCAATGTCCAAATACTTTTTGTGAAATATCTGTCATCTGCAAATCGTTGCGGATGTATATCTTATTGAGGTCATAATCAGCCAATGTGCACAAAAGTTCTTTCAATGAATGTTCTCCTTCTGAACTTTTATTAAGTACATGTTCATTCAATTCTTGGTAAGCTATTTCTATCGCTTCCAATAATTTTTCATCCGATTCAAATTGCTCAGGCAACCATGAAATTGCATTTCGGTCGCTCAAGATCTGCTTATATAATGATTTAAGTTTGGGCAAACGGGCCGATTTATCCTTTTGTTGCTGATTATAAAGGTTTATATATTCATTCAAGCCTTTAATTTTCTTTCTATTTGTGTTTTCTAGTGTTTTTCCGCCAATAATTGCATTATATACATCTATTTGTGTTTGAGTAAGTACTTTATTGAAATAGCTCAATGAGAACATTTCTGCAATGTTTTCTACATTCAAATACTCTTGGAAATCAACATATACTTCTCCTAACTTTTCAGCTACAGGCGAAGCTGCTATCTTATCAAAAATTAAAATGTTATCAATAAACTTTGGCAGGTTTTCATGAATCAAGCGATAAGCAATAGCTGTCGATTGCGCCTCTGAAGAATACATATTCTTGCGGTTTTCGTAGAAACCCGTAAAATAGGTAGTAAAATTTTGAAATTCTTCAATAGAGCGAATTTCTTGTTCCCGTTTATCTTTATCATAATCATTTAAAGTTGATACAAACCTTTTCAAATCTTCCTTTATAAGTTTCTCACTAAAGATACGTTTTAAAGATTCACTTTTATTAAAAGCATTTGCTATTTGTTTTCTCAATTCATCTTGAATCTTTTCATACAATTTTCGTTGATTTTCATCTTTCGATTTGCACATATAGCAAGAATAGAACTCTTCCAACGAGTTCTTTTTTCCCTCATCACTATATACTAAGTTGAATTCATCAAGCACTCTTTCAATGAAAGCCTTATGATATTCATCAATAATAGTTTTAACTTTTTGATAGCTTTCCGCCCTATGTTCATCTTGCTCCAACAATCCACTAGATTGTATATTATCAAGTGTTTTACCTTGGGGTATTAATTCAAAACGCAAAGTCTTGCTAAGCGGGTAAAGATTCTTAAATCGTTTCATTGAATACTAATTTTATCAGTTATATTCTGTCTCAAAAGTAAAATATATTTCAATTACAATAATTGGAATACAAAAGATTTTTATAACTACTTATTTTTAAACGCTTTTTTACACACAGGTTCATCACAAAATAGATATAACAGAACAAACTCCTCTTATTTATAAATCTGTACAACTCCATACGTTCTAAACAACCAGTGTGGAATCTTACGTTTATGAGATTAAGATAAGTTCTATACTTATGAGGTACAAGCGATGCTTAATATCTTGGTATTTTCCTCCCACGACAAAAAATGCCGGAGAGTGCAAAACTTGATTTGAGAGTGTTTGGAAAAGGTTATGGTTGGGATGTAATTTTGAAACAGAATTCTTGACCGATTTGGGTATTTTTTTGATAGAATTTGATATTAAAATTAATATCATTACATTTGCACACGGAAGTAATGAAATATAGTGAATTGCACAGATTACTATGTAAAAACCATTGTTATGCTACGGGTAAAACCCGTGCAGGACATCCCCTTTGGTATAGCCCCATAACGGGTAAACACTTCACTACCAGTCATCACGAGAAAATGGAAGTAGCCAAAGGAACTTTGCAGAGCATAAAAAAATTGGCAGGAATTAATTAAGGGCACAATGAAAAAAGTTAAAGTCTATATCGAGCGAGCCGACGATGGTTCATTTTCTACGTATATGCCTGACGAGTATGGTTTGGACTACGGACTCAGCGGCGTGGGCTATTCGGCCACAGAGGCCTTGGAAGATTTTCAAGCCGCCTACGATGGCATGCGCGAATTTTATTCACAGCAAAAGCAGCCTTTCACAGAACTGCAGTTTTGCTTTCATTACGACATTGCCTCGTTCTTGGCCTATTACAGCAAGCGCCTGAGTTTGGCCGGATTGGAAAGAATCACCGGTGTATCGCAGGCGCAATTGTCGCATTATATGAATGGATATCGTCATCCCTCGGCCAAGACTATCAGGAAAATAGAATCGGCCCTGCATGCTTTTGCCAAAGACTTGCAGCAAGTGAGATTGATTTAGTGGCTTGTGGGTCAGCCCAAGAGTTGTTGTCGGAGGTCTTCGACGCGGGAGACACGGTCGAGCCAGCGGGTATCGCTACCCCAAATACCTGAGTACCAAGGCTGTGGATTTTCTTTCACCTGCTTGGCCGGTGCCCCTGCAAAAGTAACATATCCATCGGGGCAAGATTGTGCGAGCACCGAATTGGCTGCCACATTTACGGCATCGCCCAACACCAGTTGCTTGCTGATAACCGCGCCGGTAGCCATAAACAAGCCATCACCGATAACAGAGCCATCGTCCACGATGCAGGAGGCCGGAAAGACGATGGCATAGTTACCGATACGATTACGTTGACCCACCACTATGGAACCATAATGCAAAAGCGTCAATCCATAGCCGAAACAATCTTTGCCAATGGAAAAACCGCATTTCAGGCCCAATTGATAGTATCGCGACTTATGCCAAAAATATCGCCATTTGCCCACTATCCCTGAACGATGATTTTCGTAATAAGAAAACTTACGCATGTGTTCCAGATAATTCATCACATGATCGGGATAGAGCATTCGCAACAGACGCTTCGATAAGGGAAGTTTGAAATAGCCCCTGTTCATCATGCGATCGGCCATGATATAAAAGCGAAGTTCCTTTTTATTGGCAATCATATAGGAGTCAATTTTTTAGAATTTTCACGCTGTGTATGTTGCCTTCGGTGTCGGTGAGGCGCATTATGTACACTTGGCCCGATTGCAGTTCGTACACCTGACGACCATCGAGGGCGAAGATTCTCTTCATAACGATTATATCTTGAATATTTTCTGCAAAAAAAGAAAAGCAATGTCATTAAACACAGCGTATCCAATACTATGCCGAGCCTTATTTATTTCTCACAAATATACGGAAAGATATCAGATTGCAAGTTTTATTTGTAAAAAATTGTTTTCCAAGACCTTCTATATTAGATACCACGTTCAAAAAGTGCATATCGCAGCTATTTTATTTTGTAAAGAACTTGTTCGTCCTTCAACGGGGGATATTTTTTTACTTCCATTTCGACATAGAGACTCGTTCTCAAAGCAAGTCAGATTTATCTTGTAAGTTCCGGGTAAGATTGCTCGTAAAAAATTTGCTCATAAAAAAACTTCCGTTCCACGTTGGCAGAACGGAAGCAAATGGTTTATAATCGACAAGATAATGCCAAATACACGATGATTCTTATTCAAGCAGAATCTTTTGGCCATTCACAATGACAAGCCCTTTTCGTGGCGAATCGATGGGTTGGCCCGTGATGGAGAACATCGATTTTCCAGAAAGTTCATCGGAAAGCGGGTCGGAAGTAGTAGCTTGAAAAACAGGACGAATGGAGGTGTTGGTAGAAAGCCGTGCTTCGAACTCAATTTCCTGCTGCGGCAAAATATTATCACACACAATGTGAATGTCAGATCCGTCGGGAAGCGAAACTGCAGGAATTTCTACCCATCGTTCTTCGTTGGGCAGCAGCGCTCGCAACGATGTTTCCGAACGGATATCGCCAATGGCAAAATAAGCATCACGATAAATGGGCGCAATACCTTGGTTTGTAACCAGAAGTTTGGTAACATTTCCGTCAGTGAGACATTCCTTCACCGCAAAACGATAACCGATGCTCATAGAGGCTCGCTTAACACGCTCGGGCGTTCCATAAGGGCTTTCAACGATCAAATCGCTGATAGCAAAGCTAAAATGGTATTCGGCCGCCAATTCTTCGAAAGTATGACCAAACAAGCCTTCAGGGTTCAGAAAATTCAAGCGTTCCTCATGACCCGGACCAATTTCTCCGCCGATAACACCCGTATGCCAACGAACTCCTTTAGACAGACTTTCCCAACGATCCTTGTAACCTCCGTTCACAAAATAATCGCCCATGAATGAATCCTCAAACAAACCAAAACGCAACGACATCAACTCTTCATCGCCGGGAATAGGAGAATCGTCGGCAGCGCCCTTACTGACCAGCCAGGGAAGATCTCCGCAAACTTCGCTAATGCGTAAGAGGAATTTCTTTTGAAATTCCATGGACGGCATATTTTTTCCATACTTCACCGGCGTGGGGTAAATATGATATTCAGCCCAATGACCGAAACCAATTTCCCAAAGAGCCAAACGAGGATCATCGGCATAGCGTTCGGCAAAATCGGTATAGAATTGCATGGTGAAACGCTCGAGTTCAGGATGACTCCAATCGGGATAATAAGTAGCTGCACTCCGAGAAAATGACTCTTGATAATCGGGCAAGTCTTTGATGTATTGAGGCACTGTAGTGGGAGCCGGTTCTTCGGCCGGATCACCCGGATAGATATAGAAAAATCTTGCAATCAACTGATGACCACGACTAGCCACATCTCGAAGCGCATTATCAAAGAGGGTCCAATCGTATATAATCGAGCCTTCTTCGTTGCAGCCCTTCACCAGAGCACAAGGTTCGTAGTAATTAAATTCCAATTGAATACAATCACCATACTTGGCATGATAATACCTTGCAGTCCCAGGCCAAAGCACTACACCTGTCATAGGTTGCACATGCTCAATTTCACGCTGCAAGGGCACAGGCACCCATTCATTATTATCCGAAGAAAAAGCATCCGCTGATGCCGTTTCACACAAGAGCAACAGCATCAGCAGGGTTGAAAATAATTGTCTCATATCACTTGATGATTTTTACGCTATGAACGTTGCCATCGGTGTCGGTGAGACGCATCACATAGATTTCTTGCGGATGGAGTTCGTATACCTGACGACCGCCGAGGGTGAAAAATTCGCGTTTCACCACTTGGATATCGTCTTCGCTCCACACTTTGTGAATAGCATTGGGATTGCCCGTCACCGCTACACTGAAACGTTTTTCGTGGGTTGTACCTTCGCTGTCCTGAACCTTCATTGTAAAGATAGCGACACCGCCGTCGTTGCCGGCTTGCAGATGAATGGTCGATCCAGAAATGGCCGCATTCACCAAAGTACTTTCTCCTTCGATACTATATTGAGGCGATTTGGTAAAACCTTTGAAATACGGCAACACATCCAAATCGGCCTGGGCACCGGGTTCGAGTACCAGATAAGGATGCGCCATAAATTCCAGATAATCTTCGAGCAAGGTCCAACCATCGCCATCGGGATCGTCGTTGTGATTGGCTTTGTTGGCATCGCTACCACAGAGGTTTTCCCACCAGTCGGGCATAGCGTCCTGGTCGGTATCGAAATCTTTCGAACGATGTTCTTCGGGATAAGCTTCCCATCCACCGGCATCGTTTTCGTGGTCGATTTCACCCTTAATGCCCGAACGAGAACCCACGTAGGTGTAAGTACGATGGAGCGTTTCGTCAATCACGCGCAGATGTTGGTCGTCGCGCATAGGCATGCTGGCACCGGCTTCGCTCAACACCACTTTGTAGGCATCCTTGGCCGAATGAATCTTGGCATACGAGGGGAAGAAAGGCTCGTTCACCACCGTTTCGTAACTAGGACCGGGATCGCCATTACTCAACTGAATACCATAGGTATCGCCCTTGCGATCTTCACTAAGACTGCCGTTCTTGTTTTCACGGATGTTGCCATGAATATAAGCACGCCAAGTACTTTCGGGATGACCCACATTTTCGTATTGCTGGGTAAACAACTGCGTACGACGCGTATCGGGACCCATCTTGTAGTAATTGCCTACAAAGTTCACTTCGTGACAGTTGCCGTCGGTGGTACGTCCGTTCCAGTTGTACACCACATTGTTGAAGATATCCATCTGGCCGATAGCCTTGTTTTGTCCGTCCATGCCGCCGCCCATACTCCAGTTGCGACCATTGCAGTGAACCAAGAGATTGTGATGCCACGAACCGATTTTTCCGTCGATGGTGGCCGCAAAACCGTGATTGGAGCCTTCGCCATAATTTTTATGATCGGCTATGCCCAAGGCTTCGGCAATCATCGAGTATTGGAAGCTGACGTTCTTGGCTCCGCGTCCGGAAACGGTTTCGTCTGTACCCCAAGCCGCGGTGGTATGATCTACGATAGCGTGGTTAGAACCCGACATTCCCATGGCATTGCCCGTATCGCCATAACCATGTTTGAAACGCATGTGACGACAGATATTATCCGAACCGATATTAATATTCGAACCCTTGATACAGATACCTTTACCCGGAGCCGTTTGTCCGGCAATGGTGGTGTTGGATTGCGTAAAAACAGCCTGGAAGCCCAAATCGATGATACCGGAAACATCAAAGACGATGGTGCGCGGGCCTTTCACATCCAACAAGCCATAAAGGAATGAACCGGGAATGCGCTCGCCGCTCAGATTGGTAACGTGATACACCTGGCCTCCGCGTCCACCTTGGGCAAAACGTCCATAGCCTTCTGCTCCGGGAAAAGCCAACTGACGCGGTTTGAAATGCCACATTTTACCTTTGGCCACATAGCCTTCGGCATCTACTTCGTCCACGCGCCAGTAGTAGGTGTTCATCGAATAGAGATTTTCCAGCAGATAAGTGGTATCGCCTTTTTCCAACACGGCGGTAGGCGTCTTCATACGAGCCACCGTCATAGAATCGCGACCCACGTAGAGTTTATGCTGTTTTACTTCGGCATTGGCCGGCGACCAACGAAGCAACACACTACCCTGATCGGCATCGGCATGCATATCGCCTGCGGCAGGATAAGGCTCCTTGGCTTGCGAACTGACATTGTCGGTATTCAATTCAAAACCATTGCAGAAAGGAGGCGCAAACATATTGCTCTGACCGCCGCTGGGTTCAACGATATTTTCGGGCGTAGTGGTAAAAGTGATGGTGGCCACATCGCCGGCCTTGGCAATATCCAGTTCGAAAACAAGAATACGCGCATTTGCGGCCACCGCCTGATTAAAGGTAGGTTCTACCTTGTCGTACACCACTTGTCCGTTCAGACTCACCGTCATGGGCACTGCGTAGAAATTGGCCGGATTTTCCCAACAATTGTGATAGGTCTGCAAGCTATGTTTACCCACAGGCAAGCCGGAAATAGTCAGCGACATGGAGCCAAAGGCACGCGGATCGATGGTGAGCCCGTCGAAAGTGAGACGACCATCCTTCGACTTATTATCGGCATTCTGGATGCTGGTCTTGTTCCAACCCGGACGCAAGCTGGCACCCTCTTCTGCCGGTGTACTCCAAGTGAAGGTAATACCCTCTATCGTTTTGCTTTCCGACTGCACTTGCGGCACTATCCAATTGACATAGCCGGGTTCCAGAATTTCGTCCATATTGCTACGGTTGAAACTCAAATCGACTTTCGCTTGCGGCTTCTGTTGAGCCAACAATCCCACCTGGGCAGACAAGCAAAGCAGGCAGGTCAAGATCACTAATCTTTTCATCACAAGGGTTTATCTGACAAGGCAATGAGCGTTATTATTCTTCGGTAGAGAATTGATAAATAATGGTCTGGTCGAATTCTTCGCCGGCAGGCAGAATACAGTTGGGGAAACCACTCTGGTTGGGGCTATCGGGGAAAAATTCAGGTTCCAGACAGAAAGCATGACGATAAGCCAAAGGCTTGCCATCGCAAGAAAGCACATCGCTTCTCAGGTAATTGCCGCTATAGAATTGTACGCCGGGCAGCGTGGTCCAAACATTCAGACAACAGCCGGTAGAAGGAGCCTTTACGCTTACAGCCAAAGCCAAATCGCCGAATTCCTTTTTGTTGATAACATAGCAATGGTCGTAACCGCTACCGTTTTTCAATTGTTCTTCGTCCTTGTTGATATCGCAACCAATGGCCTTAGGCTGACGGAAATCGAAAGCAGAATCTTTCACCAAAAGAATTTCGCCCGTGGGAATAGCATCGGCATGAATGGGCACAAACTTGTCGGCAAAAATCTGCATTTCGTGTTCGAGGATATCGCCCTGTCCGGCCAGGTTGAAATAAGCATGACTGGTAAGGTTGAGCGGGGTATTCTTGTCGCCGACAGCCGAATAATGGATACTCAATTCGTTGGTGATAGACCAGCCGTAGCGCACTTCCATCTTCAGATTGCCGGGATATCCTTCTTCACCGTCGGGCGAAGTCAAGCTGAAAACAATGGTATCGTCCTCGATTCTAGCATCCCAGTTTTTGCAATGATAACCCGTAGGACCGCCGTGCAAATGGTTTTCGCCATTGTTGCAAGCCAACTGATAATCTTCGCCATCGAGGGTGAAACGACCTCTGTTGATGCGGTTGGCATAACGACCGCAAGTAGCGCCCAGATAACTGTTGATTTCCAGGTCGGCCAAATAGCCTTCAATCGAAGGGAAACCTTTCACCACGCGGGTCATATTGCCGTTTTTATCGGGAATGATAACGCCCACCAAAGTGGCACCATAAGAAGATACTTCGGCAATTGCGCCATTCTCGTTGGTCATGCGGAACAAACTTGTCTGTGTGCCGTCGGGCATTGCGCCGAAAGGCAACTGTTCAATAGTCAAACTCATAATTATTCTTGTTTAAGTGTTATTTCGTTCAAAATTCCTTCTTTGTTGTCGGCCACGCCATATTCCAGATGATCGTAGGTATACACGGGCCATCCGCTGGGAATATGCATCATCATGGCAGAAGTATTTTCCATCTGCATAGGAAGAGAGTCTTTCGCATAAATCGTTGTCGTTGGCAGCGTAGCCGTTACCAAAGTTGCGATGTTGTCTGCATAATTTTCCAGTTTCTTATAGCGCGTCACCTCGAAAGCTTGCTGGTCGAGCGCCATTTTATCGGGCACTTGCACCACTTCGCCCAAACGATAGGCCAAGCCATAATTCTTGTAAAAATGATAGAGCGACGACAACAACCATGCTTCCACATCTTCGCGCAAACGATACAATCGCTCGCGATCGGCCAAGTCGGGCAAACCTTCGTAATGCTTGAACAACTCATCGATGCTTTCGTCCAAAGCGCGGCGCAAGGTTTCCGGCTCCTTAATTTCCTGCAACAAGCCATGCGGCGAGGTCTGACACGACAGGCGCACATCTTTCAGGGAAGCCAACCAACGCTTGCTGAGATAATGTTTGCCTTGATACTGAAAATTGCCAAAACGCCATTCCATCCGATAAGCGCGATAAGAAGAATCCTGCACCATCACATCGGCCGAACAGCGCAAACTTTCCGTGTCGATGGTATCGCCTTTTTGCAAGCTATAGCTTTGATAATGCAAGACATAAACTTGATATTCGTGTTTCAGCCAATGCGCGTTGAAGACGGCTTCCTGCGCGGCATTTTCCTGAGCCACCAAGGGAAGCATCCACAACAGCAGACAAGCCAAAGCTGTCAAGTTCTTGGTTTGTAAAACTTTCATACTCTTTCTTCCAGACGATAACGCAAAGCATCCGACAAAAGCGCGAGCTGCGATTTATCCAGCCCAAAGATACCCAAGTCTTTCCAATCTTGATCAAAACGGCGATAAAAATCTTGCAGATTCATGGCCGACAGACGATAGGCTTGTTCGTAAGCATCCACCGCCGCACGATATTGCGCTTGCGCCACCTTCAAATGTCCGTAGCAAAGATAATCTTCCATGGTGGCTTGAGCCGCCAATATTTTATCGTAATAAGTGGACGATTGTTCATATTGTTTTTTCATCAGCAGACACCACGCCAAAGGTCGCCAGGTCTTGGGCGATTCGCCGAAAAGAAAATCCACTTTGTAATAGGCATTCAAGGCGGCGTCATAATCTTTCATCTGCATCAGACAATGGGCCTGGTTCATCAAATGCGAAGCCTGATCGCTCTGCAAAGCCGCCAAACGCTGATAAAGTTGCAAGGCTTTGGCATAATTATCCACCTGTTTGCAGCAATAAGCCCAGCGTTTCAAGACCCAGAGCTGATCGGAGCGCAACATATCGGCCTTGGCGTAGGTATCGGCAGCCTGGTTGTAATAGCGTTGTTTTTCGTAAGCATAAGCCAGCGAGCGCAGGTAATCGTAATGGTCGGGCGCTTGTGCCAGCAGATATTCGTACAGACGCGAAGCCGAAGCATATTGTTGTTTTTTCAAGTACATGGCGGCCAATTTCTTCAAGTTGTCTTCTTCCATGAAAACAGCCTTTACAGCCTCTACCGAAAAGAAATCAAGCGCAGCAAGGAATGGATCGGCAAAATCGCGATGACTGGGAAACAGTCGGTAGAAACGGTACAAGTCTTGGATGTATAGATTGCTGATGCTTTCCATCTTAAGTTGCTTGTTTCCATTTTGTTCCATTTCCATCATTTCTTTGAACTGCTCGCTGTCGGCGCCCATATTTCCAATCATCGATGCGCGGTATTGTTCGGGCACTTGCGTCATATTCAGACAGAAAGAATATTTATCGGAATCGCAGAGAAACATCGAGCCGGTCACCACTTTGAGCAAGCCCAGCCCTTCGGACGCATCCTTGCCAAAAATTTCAGTCAAGACAGGATGTTCCTGATAAAATGGCACAAACCAATGCTGGATATCCTTGAAGAAAGGATAAAACTTCATTTGCGAGAAAGTGCTCATATAGACATCTTCGCCTTGGGTCTGCAGTTCGGAAAACTCTTGCATGGCATCGTTCATGACGCCGTCCGAGAACAGCTCGTTCAAGTCTTCCTTGTCGATGCTGAATTTGTCTTGTCCTTCGAATTTATCTTGCAGACTTTCGCTAAGTTTATTCATTTCGGGCAAGAGTTCGTCCTGCATTTTCTTGGTAATCAAATCGTTGAATTTCGCGCGAAGAAGTTGCGAATAAATCACCGTCAGACGGGAAGACATTTGCGGCACATCCAGAATCAACGACCATTGCGCTTTCAGCGCGGGATAATAGGCCATGCGGGCATCGTGTTGCAAAAGCACTATCAGCATCGCCGTCAGGGCTCGCATGGACACTTGCGGCTGCTCGTTGAGACAAAGATCCATCAGGAAATGAAGTTTGTATTCGTCGAAACATTCCTGCAGGCTCAACAACAATGCCGATACAGCCATGGCTTGTCCGGAGAGATTTATTTCCGAAAAACAAGCTTGATAAGCTTCCCTGTCCGATTTATTCCAGGCTTCGGAAAACAGAATAGAGTGAAAATAATCGGCTTCGGCGCCAGCCATCTGTTTATGCAACTGCAAGCGTCGCGGCGCCGTGACAAAATCATTCTTCGAAGCGGCCAACATGGAGAGTTCTTCCCTACTATCCTGCATAACGCGAGCAAGTTGCACCAGATTCACAGCCGGCTTGTTATTCATTTTTCGATAACGCCACTGGGCATCGTACCAACGCGACGAATAGGCCGCATTCCAGGCGCGATAAGCCTTGTCGGCAATGGAAAACAAAGCCAGACGCATGTGATTGAGGATATTTTCCTGCTGCGGATCTTGCACGCCCTGCATGCCGTAATGCAAAATATTTCGATAAATACTTTCCTGAGTATTAAGTTGTTCGAAAAGCGAGGGATCGGTGTTTTGCTGGATTAAATAAGCTATCTGCGAATAGGCTTCGCGGAAGCGGTTTTCGGCAAGCAATTGAAAAATTTTGCCGTACAAACTATTAATCTCTTTCTGATTCATAAAATATCTTTTACAAGCGCAAAAATACAAAGATTTTAGGTACTTTTGCAGCCAATTAAGCGTTTAACTAATATTCATCTTTTATCGACATTCTTTTTCAATGAAACATATCAGAAATTTCTGCATCATCGCGCATATCGACCACGGAAAGAGCACCTTGGCAGACCGTCTGCTGGAGAAGACAGGAACCGTAGCCATTACCGAAAATCAGATTCTCGACAATATGGATCTTGAGAAAGAACGCGGTATCACCATCAAAAGCCATGCCATTCAGATGCAATACAAGCACAATGGCGAGGCATACACGCTCAACCTGATCGACACTCCCGGACACGTTGACTTTTCGTACGAAGTATCGCGCTCCATTGCCGCCTGCGAAGGTGCCCTTCTGGTGATTGACGCCACGCAAGGTATTCAGGCGCAGACCATTTCCAACCTTTACATGGCTATCGACAACGACTTGGAAATCATTCCCGTTTTGAACAAAATCGACCTGGCCAGCGCACAAGTGGAAGAAGTGGAAGATCAGATTATCGACCTTTTGGGCGTGAAACGTGAAGAAATTCTGCGTGCCAGCGGCAAAACGGGCGAAGGCGTGGAAGATGTTCTCAAAGCCATCGTAGAAAGAATTCCGGCGCCTACCGGCGATCCCGACGCTCCGCTGCAAGCTTTGGTTTTCGACTCTGTATTCAACTCATTCCGAGGCATTATCGCCTATTTCAAAATTGTAAACGGAACATTGCACAGCAAGGATCTGGTAAAATTCTTCGCCACGCAAAAACAATATGATGCCGACGAAATCGGTGTACTGAAACTTTCCATGCAGCCTCGTCAGACGCTTACTTGCGGCGACGTGGGTTACATTATTTCCGGTATCAAGACGTCTAAGGAAGTAAAAGTGGGCGACACCATCACGCATGTAAATCGTCCTTGCGAAGAAGCCATTGCCGGTTTCGAAGAAGTGAAGCCGATGTTGTTTGCCGGGGTTTATCCTATTGAAAGTGAAGACTATGAAAACCTGCGCAGCAGCATCGAAAAGTTGCAATTGAACGACGCATCGCTTACCTTCCAACCCGAATCGTCTATTGCTTTGGGCTTTGGTTTCCGCTGCGGTTTCTTGGGCTTGCTGCACATGGAAATCATCCAGGAACGTCTCGACCGCGAGTTCGACATGGACGTCATTACCACCGTTCCCAACGTTCCTTATAAAGTTTATACCAAAAAGGGCGAATGTTTGGAAGTGAACAATCCTTCCGGCCTACCCGACATCACGCATATCGACCGCATCGAAGAGCCTTATATCCGCGCCACCATCATCACCGGAACGGAATATATCGGCCCCATCATGACACTTTGTCTGGATAAGCGCGGCGAACTCGTCAAACAGGAATACATTTCGGGAAACCGTATGGAAATTCTCTTCGACATTCCTTTGGGCGAAATCGTTTTCGACTTCTACGACAAACTGAAAAGTATTTCAAAAGGTTATGCTTCTTTCGATTACCACATGCATGGATTCCGCGAATCGAAACTTATCAAGTTGGACATCCTGCTCAATGGCGAAGCTGTGGACGCGCTCTCTTGCCTGACCCACATTTCGAATGCCGAAACTTTGGGTCGTCGTATGTGTGAAAAGTTGAAAGAACTCATCCCGCGTCAGCAGTTCGACATTGCCATTCAGGCTGCCATCGGCGCAAAAATCATTGCCCGCGAAACCGTGCGTCAGGTGCGTAAAGACGTAACTGCCAAGTGTTATGGTGGTGACATCTCGCGTAAACGCAAGCTTTTGGAAAAACAGAAAAAAGGTAAAAAGCGCATGAAACAGATCGGTTCGGTAGAAGTGCCTCAAAAAGCTTTCCTCGCCGTACTGAAACTCTAGAAAAGGCTTCCTTACAGATAAAACGAAAGACGATAGACCCGAAAATCTATCGTCTTTTTTGGTATCAGCTTTCCCGAAACTCAACTATATCCGGGAAGCTGAATATATTTCAAATGATTCCTTACTGCAATTTTGCCAAAGCAGCCTTGATGCGTGCCACGGCTTCCTTGATATTTTCGTCGGAAGTGGCGTACGACATACGAATGCACTCAGGCGCACCGAAAGCAGCACCGCCTACGCAAGCCACATGACCTTCTTCCAAAAGATACATGGCCAAATCGGCAGCCGAATTGATGACACGACCTTCGTAAGACTTACCATAGAAAGAACTGCATTTGGGGAACACATAGAAAGCACCCTGCGGCTGACGCAATTCCAAACCGGGAATTTCCTGCATCAAAGACATAATCAAATCGCGACGACGATGGAAAGCCTTACGCATTTCTTCCACACATTCCTGACTGCCGGTGTAAGCCAAACGAGCCGCTTCCTGAGCCACTGAACAAGGACCCGAAGTATACTGACCCTGCAACTTGTTGCAAGCAGCTGCAATCCACTTGGGAGCCGCAATCCAACCAATACGCCAACCGGTCATCGCATAAGCTTTCGATACACCATTGATAATAACCACGCGGTCGCGGATTTCTTCGAATTGGGCAATACTTTCGTGCTTACCGATATAGTTGATGTGTTCGTAGATTTCGTCTGAAAGAACGTATACCTGAGGATGACGAGCCAACACTTCGGCCAAGGCTTTCAATTCTTCGTAGCTGTACACGCTACCGGTAGGATTGGAAGGTGAACAGAGAATCAAAGCTTTGGTTTTAGGCGTGATGGCAGCTTCCAATTGTTCGGCAGTCATCTTGAAATCCTGTTCGATACCTGCAGACACGATAACATTGGTACCTTCGGCCAATTTCACCATTTCCACATAGCTTACCCAATAAGGCGCAGGAACGATTACTTCGTCACCGGGATTCACCAAAGCCAACAAAGTGTTGCAAACCGATTGCTTGGCACCGTTAGAGCACACAATCTGTTCGGGCAGATAATCCAAGCCGTTTTCGTTTTTCAGCTTTTCAGAAATAGCCTTGCGCAAAGCGGGATAACCGGGCACGGGCGAATAGAACGAAAAGTTGTTGTCGATGGCTTGTTTGGCAGCCTGTTTAATGTGTTCGGGGGTAAAAAAGTCGGGTTCACCCACACTCAGATTAATTACATCGATACCTTGTGCCCGCAACTCGCTGCTCTTTTGAGACATTGCCAAAGTTTCGGAAGCAGCCAAAGCGGCCAAACGATTAGAAACAGGATTCATAGTTGTTCAGTTAAATATTGTACAAAAAAAATTGGTCACCTGCCGGTACCGAGCAGGTACGCTTGCAAATAACCAATTTCGAGTAGCGAGACCCGGGATTGAACCGGGGACCTCATGATTATGAATCATGCGCTCTAACCAGCTGAGCTATCTCGCCATCATGTGCTTTCCCTGAAAAGCGCTGCAAAAGTAATATGTTATTTTGAATCTGCAAATAGTTCGTGCAAGTTTTTTATTGTTTTTCCAAAAATCTTTCAAAGACAACACAAGGAAAATCGAAAAATAAAATGTACATTTGGGCATTCCTATTTTAATTATACGATTTCCATACAATACGCAGATCATGAAAGAAAAATTCACTATCGAGTTTGGCTTAAAGAAAGGTTCAACCAAAGCCTTGTGGAAACTTATCAGCACACCGCACGGCTTGGCGGAATGGATGGCCGACAACGTTGACGAAGATAACACTGGTATCTATACCTTCTCTTGGAAAAAATCGAGCGAAAGAGCCAAGCTTTTGGAAATCCAACCCGAAGAACGTATCCGTTTCCGTTGGATGAATGCACCCGAAGACACTTATTTCGAAATCGAAATCATCAAATCTGAATTGACCGGAGAAATTTCACTCCTGCTTACCGATTTTGCAGCCAGCGACGAAAAAGAAGATCTCATCAACCTTTGGGCCTCCGAGATTGATATGCTTATTCGAAGAATCGGTCTATAATTTCTCAGTTTTTTAACTTACCTTTGCGGCCTTAAACGGTCGAGATATGCTTCGTGTAAAAAGATTACATACCTTCGTATTAGAAAACTTTTTACCCATTTTCTTGATGACCTTTCTCATTTGCAATTTCATCCTAGTGATGCAGTTGCTTTGGAGAGTGGCCGAACAGATTATGGGCAAAGGGATAGGAATCTCCGTTTATCTCGAATTTTTTTACTACGCATCGGCTCAATGGCTGCCCACTACCCTACCTTTGGCCATCTTGCTGGCCTCGCTGATGACTTTCGGAAACTTTGGTGAACGACTGGAACTATTGGCCATGAAAGCGGCCGGCGTTTCCTTGTTCAACATCATGAAGCCGCTTATCTTCACCGTGACGATAGTGGCTTGTTGTTCTTTTGTTTTCCAAGACAAATATTTGCCCAAGGCGCAGGTGAAAATGCAATCGCTCATTGCTTCCATCCAGCAAAAATCGCCCACGCTTTCCATTCCCGAAGGGGCTTTTTATTCGGAAATCGAAGACATGACCATTTATGTCAAAGGCAAAGACATCAAAAGAAGCTTGTTGCTCGACATCATGATTTACGATTTCTCGGAAGGCTTTGAAAATGTGGCTGTAACGCTTGCCGACTCGGGCCGACTGCGCATGACGGAAGACAAACTCAACTTGGTGCTCACGCTTTATCATGGCGAAGGATTCAGCAATTTCGACCAAAAACAGGCCAATACAGCGGGCATTCCCTATCGTCGGGAAATGTTCCGCGTAAAAGAACTGATCATTCCTTTCGATGCCAACTTTACCCGCGTGGATGAATCGGCGTACGATAATTCTCACATCAGCATGAACACGCAAGAGCTGCGCCACATCATCGATTCGGTGGGTCATCGCATCGATAGTATCGAAAGTCGCAAACAAAGCCAGTTTACCGAGCGTCACTTCATGGGTCGCGACCAACAGGCCAACCGTCAGTTGTTGAGCATGGATTCGTTGTCGAAAGTTGCCAAGATGCCTTTGTTCAATCCCAACGTAGACAGTCTTTATCATGCACTGAGCATCCCTCAAGCGGAACAGATGCTGGAAAAATCCATCCGTCGCGTGGAATCGGCCCGCAGCGATTTCGAATACCTGAAAGCCTCGCTGCAACGCGACAACAATCGCTTCCGTCGCAGCAGCATCGAATATTACAAGAAATTTTCTTTGGCTTTTGCCTGCATCATTTTCTTCTTTATCGGCGCACCTTTGGGCGCCATCATCCGCAAAGGCGGTATCGGAATGCCGGCTGTGGTTTCGGTGGTATTGTTTATCGCTTATTATCTGATAGATACCGCCGGACAGAAACTGGTAAAAAGTGGCGAATGGGAAGCCATTTACGGCATGTCGCTCAGTACGGTGGTATTGTTGCCCTTGGGCATTTTCCTTACCGTGAAAGCCGTGAATGACTCCACTTTGTTCAACTTTGAATCTTATCTTGCCGTTATCAAGAAATTACTGAACATCAAAATATTATGGCGATTTATACGAAGAAAGCTATCGCGTTTTTTCCGTCGCCTCAAACAGAAAAACAAATAAATCATTATGGATATCAAACTGAATACTGTAGAAGAAGTCGTTGAAGCTATCCGCTTGGGCGAAATTGTAATTGTGGTAGACGACGAAGATCGCGAGAACGAAGGCGATTTCATCACGGCCGCCGAACTGATTACCCCGGAAAAAGTAAACTTCATGGTGACGATGGGCCGTGGCGTTCTTTGCGTTCCCATCACCGAAGATCAATGTCAAAAACTGGAATTGGCTCCGCAAGTATCGTCCAACACCTCTTTGCTGGGCACGCCTTTCACCATAACGGTAGATAAGATTGCCGGTTGCAGCACCGGTGTTTCTGCCCACGACCGCGCTGAAACCATCAAGGCCTTGGCCGATCCCAACACCAAACCCGAAGACTTGGCTCGTCCCGGTCACATCAATCCGCTCTATGCCAAGAACAAAGGTGTACTTCGTCGCGCCGGCCACACCGAAGCCGCTGTCGATTTGTGCCGCATGGCCGGTCTGCATCCTGCCGGAACGCTCATCGAAGTAATGAACGAAGATGGCACCATGGCTCGCCTGCCCCAATTGTACGAAATGGCACAGAAATACAATCTCAAACTGCTCACCATCAAAGACTTGATTGCTTATCGTCTGAAACAGGAATCCTTGGTAGAAATGGGTCCCAGCGTACACATGCCCACCAAATATGGCGATTTTCAACTGATTCCTTTCCGTCAAATTGCTTCAGGCCAAGAACATATCGCTTTGGTAAAAGGTGAATGGAAAGAAGACGAAAGTGTTTTGGTGAGAATGCATTCATCTTGCCTTACCGGCGATGTACTCGGATCTTTGCGTTGCGATTGTGGCGACCAGTTGCACATGGCCATGAAAGCCATCGAAGCCGAAGGTAAAGGCGTGGTGGTTTACCTCAATCAAGAAGGTCGTGGCATCGGTTTGATGAACAAAATCAAAGCTTACAAATTGCAGGAAGAAGGCATGGATACCGTCGATGCCAACCTGCATCTCGGCTTCGACGCCGACGAACGCGACTACGGTGTGGGCGCTCAAATTCTGCAATGTCTCGGCATCCATAAAATGCGTTTGATGTCGAACAATCCGGTGAAGCGCATCGGTTTGGAAGCTTATGGTTTGGAAATCGTGGAAAACGTGCCCATCGAAACGCCCACCAATCCTTATAACGAATGTTATATGCACACCAAGAAAACCCGCATGGGTCACACCTTAAAAAATATCAAGTAATGAAGAAACTCTTAATCTGCCTTTTGTCGCTATTGCTTTTGCAATCGAGCCTTTATGCTGCCGAACAAACCAAAGCCGCCGACAAAGACGTACAAAAAAAGGAAAACAAGAAAAACGGCAAAAGCCTTTTCTGGGAAATCACCAACGGCAAACAGGAAGCCTACTTGTTCAGCTATTTCAAAGGCCGCGGCGACGGTTTACATTTTGCCTACAGCTTCGACGGTCTAATTTGGAAAAGCGTGCAAAACGACAAAATTTTCCTCAAGCCGCAAGTGGGCAAAGAAAAGCTGATGCGAGATCCCAGCATCGTACAAGGCCCTGATGGAATGTTTCACATGGTTTGGACCAGCGGCTGGAAAGAAAACAACATCGGATACGCCTATTCGGAAGACCTTATCCATTGGTCGGAACAGCAGGAAATTCCGGTGATGGCGCACGAACCCAATTGTCAGAATTGTTGGGCACCCGAATTGTTTTACGACAAAGCCTCGAAGAAGTTCTACATTATCTGGGCCACTACCATCGAAGGAAAATATGAAGCCGCTCCCGGTAACGAAGACCAATATGCACATCGTCTGTATTACACCACTACCAAGGATTTCAAAAGCTTCGCTCCTACCCAATTGTGGTACGATCCGGGCTTTAGTGTCATCGACGCCTGCATATTGAAAGAGGGTGGCAAGTATCAGATTTTCCTCAAGAACGAAAACTTGAATCCGGTTGAAAAGAACATCCGTATGGTAACAAGCCGCAGCTTGAAGAAAGTGCCCACCACAGTATCGGCACCTATTTCCGGTAAAGAATGGGCAGAAGGTCCTTCGGCCATCAAGATTGGCAAATACACCTATGTTTATTGGGATTTGTATCGCAATCATCGTTACACCGGTGTGCGCAGCAAGAACCCTAAAAAAGGTCAATGGGAAAAGTTGGACGACAAGATCAAATTCCCGGCAGGCATGCGCCATGGTACCGCCTTTTGCGTAGACGAATCGGTGGTGTACAAATTGCTAGAAACCGAATAAACATCCGATTGACAAGTTTGGCAAAGCGCCAAGAATGAGCATAAAAAAAGTCTTGAACCCCACGATTCAAGACTTTTTTCTTTATCTGTATAAATGGATTATTCAGCCACTTCTTCGTTGCCGGCCAAACCAGAGTCAACCATGATACGACCGCAATATTCGCAAACGATAACTTTCTTGCGCATACGGATATCCAATTGTCTTTGAGGCGGAATCTTGTTGTAGCAACCACCACAAGCGTCACGTTCTACCGTTACCACAGCCAAACCATTGCGAGCATTCTTGCGGATACGCTTGAAAGCAGCCAACAAACGAGGTTCGATATTATCTTCCAAAACGGCAGCCTTTTCACGCAAGCTTTCTTCCTGTGAACGAGTTTCAGAAATAATTTCGTCCAATTCAGACTTCTTTACTTCCAAATCTTTCTGACGTTCTTCCAAATCAGATTCTGCAGCAGCCAATTCTTCGGTTTTCAGTTTTTGGGCATATTGCATTTCCTTGATTTTCTTTTCAGCAAATTCGATTTCAAGACCCTGATATTCAATTTCCTTGCTCAAGAAATCGTACTCACGGTTGTTACGAACGTTATCCTGCTGGGTTTTGTATTTTTCAATCAAAGCCTTGGCGTTTTCAATATCAGCCTTGCGAGTTTTTACCGATTCATCCGCAGCTTTGATATCAGCTTTGAAGTTTTCGATACGGGTTTGCAGACCGGCAATTTCATCTTCCAGGTCTTGTACTTCCAAAGGCAATTCGCCACGCAAAATCTTAATCTTGTCGATTTCGGAAGCAACCAACTGCAATTCGTACAGAGCCTTGAGTTTTTCTTCTACAGGGATTTCCTTGAATTCTACTTTTGTACTTTCAGTAGCCATAGCTAAAATATTGTGAATGAATTATATATCAGAAATAACAAACCGGATTGCTCTCAGTTTGTGAAATTTGGAGCGCAAAGGTAGCAATATTTTTCGATAATAAATCGTAAAAAATTTCTTTTGTATATTGTTCTGTTTCAAAATGTCCCGCATCCACTAAAAGCAAACGACCTTCCGGAGCCGAAAATTCGTGGTATTTAACATCGGCGGTGAGATAAGCATCTGCCTTTTGCGCCATGGCTGTCGAGAGAAATTCCGCACCGGAGCCGCCACACAAAGCCACCCGCTTGATCATTGAACCAGTCTTGGCCGAATGACGCAGACTTGCACAAGCAAAAGTCTTTTTCACCAAAGCCAAAAATTCATCCTCGGAAATAGCCTGATCGAACTCGCCTATCATACCGAGGCCGGCATCTTCGGTCTTGGCCGACAAAAAGCCCAAGGGACGCAAGCCCAATTTTTCGCACATTTTGGCACTGACACCTTGACGAACCGAATCGACATTGGTATGTCCCGAATACAAAGCCACACCATGTTGCAAAGCCTTGATTACCACACGTTCCACAGCAGTTCGTCCGGTAATCTGTTTCAAACCTCTGAACAACAAAGGATGATGCGAAAGCACCATATTACAACCCTTAGCGATGGCCTCGTCTATCACCGATTCCGTTATATCCAGACAAATAAGCACGCCAGACACTTCGGCTTCAGGATTTCCCACCTGCAAACCGGAGTTGTCGTAGGATTCTTGTTTGTCCAGCGATGCGAAATCTTCGACGATTCGGCAGATATCAGCTACTTTCATTACTTACTTTCGGGCAATTGAATAGTCAGACAAAGTTCTTCCAATTGAGCATCGTCAATATTGGAAGGAGCATCGATCATCACGTCACGACCGGCATTGTTTTTGGGGAAAGCGATACAGTCGCGGATGCTGTCGAGCTCGGCAAACATCGAAACGATACGATCCAAACCGAAAGCCAAACCTGCATGAGGCGGCGCACCATATTTAAAGGCGTTGATGATGCAACCAAACTGAGCCAAAGCTTTTTCTTCGGTGAAGCCCAACAACTTGAACATTCTGGCCTGCAATTCACTATCGTGGATACGAACCGAGCCACCGCCCAATTCCACACCGTTGATAACGCAGTCGTAAGCCCATGAACGCACCTTGCCCTGATCGCTGTCGAGCAAAGGAATATCTTCGGGATTAGGCATGGTGAAAGGATGGTGCGTAGCATAGAAACGTTGGGTTTCTTCGTCCCATTCGAAAAGCGGGAAATCCACTACCCACAGGGGCGCATACACCGATGGATTGCGCAAACCGAGTTGTTCGGCCACTTCCAAACGCAAAGCGCACAACTGCTTCTGGGTTTTGCGCATTTGGCCGCACATAATCAGCATCAAGTCGCCGTTGGCAGCACCGAAACGTTCTACCAAAGCTGCAATCACTTCGGGGGTATAGAATTTATCGATGCTCGATTTGATTTGACCTTGTTCGTCTTTCTTGATCCAGATAAGTCCTTGAGCACCAATTTGGCTACGTTTCACAAAATCGGTAAGCTGATCGATTTGCTTGCGAGAATAAGAGGCACAACCAGGAACACAGATACCGCCCACATAAGGCGCATTGTCGAATACTTGGAAATTGCCTTCGGGCAAAAGATCCTTCAGTTCGACAAACTTCATACCGAAACGGATATCGGGCTTATCGCTACCATAATATTTCATGGCATCTTCCCAAGTCATTCTGGGGAAATCGCCTTCGAATTCAATATTTTTCAAAGTCTTGAACAAATGCTTCATCAAGCCTTCGAACATTTGGATAACATCTTCCTGATCGGCGTAAGACATTTCGCAGTCGATTTGAGTGAATTCGGGCTGACGGTCGGCACGCAAGTCTTCGTCGCGGAAACACTTGACAATCTGAAAATAACGATCGAAACCGGCCACCATCAACAATTGCTTGAACTGCTGGGGCGACTGAGGCAAAGCATAAAACTGTCCGGGATTCATACGCGAGGGCACCACAAAGTCGCGGGCACCTTCGGGCGTAGATTTAATAAGGAAAGGCGTTTCGATTTCGAGGAAGTTCTGGCTATCCAGATAACGACGCGTTTCGAAAGCCAATTTATGACGCAATTCCAGGTTCTGACGCACACAAGGACGACGCAAATCCAAATAACGGTATTGCATGCGCAAATCGTCGCCACCATCGGTTTTGTCTTCGATGGTGAAAGGAGGCAAAGCCGATTCGTTGAGCAAAGTCAACTTATTGACTACCATTTCGATATCGCCGGTAGCAATCTTAGCATTCTTGCTTTCGCGCTCGCGCACCACGCCTTGTACCTGTATCACATATTCACGACCCAGATGATTGGCTTGTTCTGCCAAATCGGCCTGAAGACCCTGATCAAACACTAACTGAGTGATACCATAACGGTCGCGCAAATCGACAAAGGTCATACCACCCATTTTTCTAAGACGTTGTACCCAACCGGCCAAAGTCACTTCCTGGCCGAGATGACTGAGCCTAAGCTCTCCACAAGTATGCGTTCTATACATATCGGTTGTTTTTTATTCGTTGTGAATTTCTATACAAAGAAGATGCAAAAGTAGTTAATTATCCCCATAAAACCTTATTTAAAACAAGACTTTTTTAAGGCCTTTCGCAAAAATAATCCTTGTTAAAAAATCTTCCGCAATGCCTTAAAAAAATAGCTTTCTTCCCTTTTCAAAGTCATAAAAATCACTTTTCTTTGCAGTTAAATCTTGAAAATATCCAAATCTTTAATAATTCATTATGAATCAAGAAATTAAGAAAGTACTTGTCTTAGGTTCCGGTGCATTGAAAATCGGTCAGGCGGGCGAATTCGACTATTCAGGCTCACAAGCGCTGAAAGCTTTGCGTGAAGAAGGTATCAAATCGGTATTGGTCAATCCCAACATTGCCACTATCCAGACATCTGACGGTATTGCCGATACCGTTTATTTTTTGCCTGTCAATACCTACTTCGTAGAAAAAATCATCGAAAAAGAACGTCCTGACGGCATCCTGCTCGCCTTTGGCGGACAAACAGCCCTGAACTGCGGTACAGAATTATATACCCAAGGCATCTTGGAGAAATATGGTGTAAAAGTATTGGGCACCTCGGTGGAAGCCATCATGTACACCGAAGACCGCGACCTTTTCGTTAAGAAGCTGGACGAAATCGGCATGAAAACTCCTATCAGCCAAGCGGTTGAAACCATGGAAGATGCCAAGAAGGCTGCCGAAGAAATCGGTTTCCCCGTGATGATTCGTTCGGCTTACGCTTTGGGCGGTTTGGGTAGCGGTATCTGCACCAACCCCGAAGAATTCACTGCTTTGGCAGAACAAGCTTTCTCTTTCTCTAAACAGATTTTGGTAGAAGAATCGCTGAAAGGCTGGAAGGAAATCGAATTCGAAGTTATCCGCGACAAGAACGACCATTGCTTCACGGTGGCCAATATGGAAAACGTCGACCCGCTGGGTATTCACACCGGTGAATCTATCGTGGTGGCTCCCACTTGCTCTTTGGATCAGACCGAACTCGATCTGTTGATTGATATTTCAAAGAGAACCATCCGTCACTTGGGCATTGTGGGTGAATGTAACATCCAGTACGCTTTCAATTCTGAAACCGACGACTATCGTATCATCGAAGTAAACGCTCGTCTGAGCCGCTCTTCTGCTTTGGCTTCTAAGGCTACCGGTTATCCTTTGGCTTTCGTGGCTGCTAAATTGGCTTTGGGTTATGGTTTGGACGAAATCGGCGAAATGGGCACCCCCAATTCAGCTTACGTAGCGCCTCAACTCGACTATATGATTTGTAAGATTCCGCGTTGGGACTTGACCAAGTTTGTCGGCGTATCTCGCGAAATCGGTTCTTCGATGAAATCTGTAGGCGAAATCATGTCTATCGGTAAATCTTTCGAAGAAATCCTGCAAAAAGGTTTGCGTATGATTGGACAAGGCATGCACGGCTTTGTTGGAAACAGAGACATCACTTTTGAAGATTTGGATTACGAACTGTCTCATCCTTCCGACTTGCGTATTTTCGCCTTGGCAGAAGCTTTGGAAAAAGGCTATACCATCGAACGTATCCACGAACTGACCAAAATTTCTACTTGGTTTATCGAAAAGATGAAGAATATCTGCGATTATACCAAGGTTTTGGCTCAATACGAACATATCGAAGACCTTCCCGCAGAAGTACTGCTCGAAGCCAAACGTCTCGGTTTCTCAGACTTCCAGATTGCCCGTTATGTGGAAGATCCTCAAGGCAACCTCGAAAAAGAATTGTTGCGCGTACGCGCTTATCGCAAGAAAAAAGGTGTATTGCCTTCTGTAAAACGCATCGAAACAGTGGCTTCGGAACATCCCGAACTGACCAACTACCTCTATATGACTTACGATGGCAGCGACCACGATATTCCTTATTACAAGAACGAAAAATCGGTGATTGTATTGGGTTCGGGTGCTTATCGTATCGGTAGCAGTGTGGAATTCGACTGGTGTTCTGTTAATGCCATTCAGACCGCGCACAAATTGGGTTACAAATCTATCATGATCAACTACAACCCCGAAACGGTTTCTACCGACTACGACATGTGCGACCGTCTCTACTTCGACGAATTGAGCTTCGAACGCGTGCTTGACGTTATCGACTTGGAACAACCTAAGGGCGTTATCGTTTCGGTAGGTGGACAGATTCCTAACAACTTGGCCATGAAACTGCATCGTCAGTCAGTGCCCATTTTGGGAACCTCTCCCCTTTCTATCGACCGCGCTGAAAACCGTAACAAATTCTCGGCCATGCTCGACCAATTGGATATCGACCAACCCGCATGGAAAGAATTGACCAGCTTGGAAGACATCAAATCGTTCATCGACAAAGTTGGTTATCCGGTTTTGGTTCGTCCTTCTTACGTACTTTCGGGTGCTGCCATGAACGTTTGCTACGACAACGAAGCTTTGGAAAACTTCCTGCAAATGGCCGTTCAGGTGTCTAAGGAATATCCTGTTGTGGTTTCTAAATTCTTGCAGAATGCCAAGGAAATCGAATTCGATGCCGTTGCCGACAAGGGTGAAGTGATTGAATATGCTATTTCTGAACATATTGAATTTGCCGGTGTTCACTCTGGTGACGCTACCATGTGTTTCCCCGCTCAAAAAATCTATTTCGAAACCGCTCGTCGTATCAAGAAAATCAGTCGTAAGATTGCGAAAGAATTGAACATCAGCGGTCCGTTCAACATCCAGTTCCTGGCCAAGAACAACGAAGTGAAGGTTATCGAATGTAACCTGCGTGCTTCCAGAAGTTTCCCCTTCGTATCGAAAGTTTTGAAACGCAACTTCATTGAAACTGCCACCCGCATCATGCTGGAAGCGCCCTACACCAAACCCGACAAGAACGCTTTCGATATCGATTGGATCGGTGTAAAGGCTTCGCAATTCTCTTTCTCTCGTTTGCACAAGGCCGACCCCGTATTGGGCGTAGACATGTCTTCTACCGGCGAAGTTGGTTGCATCGGCGACGACTTCAACGAAGCTTTGATCAACGCCATGTTGGCCACCGGCTTCAAGATTCCCTCCAAGGAAAAAGCCGTTATGGTTTCTTCGGGTAGCAGCAAGTCGAAAGTTGATTTGCTCGATGCTTGCAAGATGTTGAGCGACAGTGGTTATAAGATTTATGCTACCGCCGGAACCCAACAATTCCTGAAAGATCACAACATCGAAGCCCAAGTGGTTCGTTGGCCTGACGAAAGCCATGGCAGCGAAACCGATCAGATTCTGGACAAGATTTCTCAACATGCTTTCGATTTGATCATCAATATTCCCAAAGACTTGACCAAGCGCGAATTGACCAATGGCTATCGCATCCGTCGTGCTGCCATCGACCACAACACGCCGCTTATCACCAACGCCCGTTTGGCAGCTGCTTTCATCGAAGCTTTCTGTACCATGGGTGCCGATGATATCCAAATCAAGAGCTGGCAAGAATACGAATAATAGAGAACATACACGATAATGTAATATGGGTGGATTTTTTGGAACGATTTCAAAAACATCGTGTGTCAATGACCTATTTTACGGCACTGACTATAATTCTCATTTAGGAACCAAACGTGGCGGTATGGCCACCTTGAACGAAGGCCGATTCAAACGTTCGATCCATAGCTTGGAAAATTCTTATTTCCGTTCGAAGTTCGAAGACCAATTGCCCGAGTTCAGCGGCAATTCCGGTATCGGTATCATCAGCGACACCGACTCTCAGCCTATCGTCATCAATTCTTACTTGGGCAAATTCGCCATCGTTACGGTGGCTTGCATCAACAATATCGACGAGTTGGAAAAAGAATTGCTCGAAAAGGGCAACCACTTTGCAGAACTCAGTTCGGGCAACACCAACCCTACCGAACTCATTGCCATGCTGATTACCGAAGGCAAGACTTTCAAGGAAGGTATTGAAAACGTATATAACAAGGTAAAAGGTTCTTGCTCGATGTTGTTGCTTACCGAACAAGGCATCATCGTGGCTCGCGACAAATTCGGCCGTACACCGGTTGCCCTTGCCCGCAAAGAAGGTGCCATGGCGGTTTCCAGCGACACTTGTGCTTTCCCCAATTTGGGCTACGAAATTGATTATCACGTAGGTCCGGGAGAAATTGTTTTGCTGACGGCTGATGGTTTTACCCAACTTCGTCCGGCTAACAAGCGCAAACAGGTTTGCTCGTTCATGTGGGTGTATTTCGGTTATCCTGTATCCGATTACGAAGGAATCAATGTGGATACGGCTCGTTATCGTTGCGGTATGGGCATTGGCAAAGAGGATGACACTGAAATAGATACGGTTTCCGGTATTCCCGATTCGGGTATCGGTGTTGGCTTGGGTTACTCCGAAGTGCGCAATAAGCCTTACCGTCGCGCCGTCATTAAATACACGCCTACATGGCCTCGCAGCTTTACTCCCAGCGATCAGTCGCGTCGTGCATTGGTTGCCAAGATGAAGTTGATGGCTAATAAATCTTTGCTCGAAGGCAAGCGCGTGGTTTTCACCGACGACTCCATTGTTCGTGGTACTCAGTTGAAAGACAATGTATCTGTGTTGTTCCGTTACGGAGCGAAGGAAGTGCACATGCGCATCGGATGTCCTCCCATTTTGTACTCTTGTCCTTTCTTGAAATTTTCTGCTTCCAAGAGCGATTTGGAATTGATCACACGTCGCAAGATTCAGGAAATGGAAGGTCAACACGACAAGCATTTGGAAGAATATGCCAAAGAAGGCAGCGAAAAATACGAAGCTTTGGTAGAAGCCATTCGCCAACAGTTCGATATCACAACGCTAAAATTCAGCACTTTGGACAATCTGGTAAAAGCCATTGGTTTGCCTAAAGAAGATTTGTGTACACACTGTTTCGACGGCTCTAGCTATTTCGAATAAAATTATCCAAAACCTTGCGCATTTACGCAAATTGTACTACTTTTGCGCCGTTGTTTAAGCGGGGTGTAGCACAGTTGGTTAGCGCACCTGGTTTGGGACCAGGAGGTCCCCCGTTCGAGTCGGGGTACCCCGACAACAGAAGGCGACAATCGAATATTTTCGGATGTCGCTTTTTCTTTTTTTATCCTCGTAACTTACTGATAATCTACAAAATATCTTAAAGACTTCATTCTCATTATCTGTTCGATAACCGTCATTTTCTTTGTCATACAGAATACCCGTTGAAAACATCTATTTCTGCAAACCTTGTCGGTTCTCAAAGTTTCCGTCATTCCATAAAACCCCTAATTTACAAGACATTGCGACTGCCTCATCGACAAATTTTACCATGTTCGATAAATTCTTGCTCACCTCTTCCAACCCTCTACCAATTTCAGCAAGTTCCGTATTCAAATGCTTCAAAGTAGTTTGGTAAACTTCATCACTGATTTCACCTAACCCATAACGAACTTGAAGTTTCTCTAATTTCTTAGAGCACTCTGTTTTGCGTTTTAAGAGCATCCTGCGAGCTTCTTTCGTATCGTTGTTATCCTTGAAAACCTTTTAAGTACATCTACAAGCACAGGAATGAGTTCCTGAGACATTTTATACCCGTTCAAGACTTCCGTATATTTTTGGTGCATCTTGTCGGTACTATGATTACTTTTACACCCCTTTTTGTTGCACTTATAATAATTTCGTCCTCTTGATTTAACGGTATATCCCGTCAGACAACCTCCACAATCGGAACAAACTACATGACGCTTCAAAGGAAATTCATCCGTAACTTCTCGATGCTCATATCCAGCATTGGAAAGACCATTTACCTTATTATATATTGACTCATCAATCAACGGCTCATGTTTGCCTTTGCTCCCGATACTTTTTCAGCAAACACCGATTCAATACTCCAACCATTAGCATTGGCTAACATGGTCAGTTCATTGACTTGTCTATCATACTCTTGGGATGATGTTGAAACTCTTGCGAAATTACCGTCTTTACCATAATTGTTTTATATATCATTTATTGTGTTACAAATATACATATACAGGAATTATCCCGCAAATCAGGATTGATCAAAATTCAAATCATAAACAAAATATTTGATAATTAAAACAAATCTATTAGTTTTGCATCAAAGAATGGATTTATGGAGAAAGTATTAGCTGAAAACGTAAAGAGACTATGTAAGGAGCAAAAGAAGCAGCTCAAAGATCTTGCTTCCGAAATGGGTGTTGACCCTGCAAGTCTGAACCGTGCAATGTACGGAAATGCCAGACTTGATACCATTAAAAAAATGGCTAACGCTTTGGGTGCATCTATCAAAAGCTTGTTCGACCCGATAGATGATGATACGGTAGAAGGTTACATCAAGATAAAAGGGAAAATCTATCAATTTAATGATATAAACGAATTAAATCAATTACTTCAAAAAAATAACAAATTATGACATTAAAAGATTTATCTATTACACTTTCTGACATGTATTTTAATGCTCCACCTAAAGACCGAGTAACAATGATTCATTTGTTTGGTATAAAATACGCAAATGTCATTCTTGATAATGGGTATTCAAGAAAAGAAATTATAGAAAAAGCCAATATAAAGATTAGCTACCTAACTGAGCTTAATAAAGGAATAAGATTGGCTAACTATGTAATATTAAAGTAATCTTTATAAAAATATGCTTATGAAATTGTTTAAGTTTTTTGCTGTATTAACAGCAGTCTTATGCCTTGGGAATATTAACACCTATGCCCAACTAAAAAAAGCAGCTAACATTGAGAAAGTAAAGTCTTTTACCAATGGTTCAGTAGTCCTTCACAAAACAACAATAGATAGCGGAGAAGTTTACTCAGTAACCTTGCGCAATAATTCTAAACATCTAGAAAATATTGTTTTTTACCTTGGTAATAAAGAAGAAATGTTGAAGAATCTAACAGACTTATCAATGGCATTGAAAGAAGGGAAGAAAGGGGATGTCTTTGATTTTTCAGCTTGTGGTAAGGACTATAATTTGGCTTATGGAAAAGTATTAGGTCAAGTTTGTTTCACTGTTAGTACCCCATTTAGTATTTCCTCTGATTTTGGCTGCTTTTTTAAAGCTACCATTGATGACATTTTAGAGTTTTTTCAAGAGAACAAAGAAAAGGCTGAAAACGAAGAAATTGAAGAATCTTATTATCAATAAAATCTTTTAGGTTAAATTGAAACAAAATAATGTATCATTATAGTCTTTTTATCTGATTATAATGATACATTTTTATTTTGATACTAATGCCATAGTTTATAACAACTTATGAAGAAAACATCATATACCATAGAGGTGGTTGTTATAACTCTGTCAAGCAACACGACCTAACAGATGCTCCCATAAAATTTTCTCCTTGTTACACTTGAAACGGATAACGCTATTTAGGTGATAGAAGAACATATCTTCGAGCAAAACCTCATCCAGCATATAATAGTTAAGATATAAATTACCATTGTCATGAAGATTGCTTGGATTTGCCACTTTCCCGATGTTGAATTTTAGTTGACCAAACTCGGTTTGACAATCACCGTCCATGTAAATAATGGCATAGACATTATTGTAGTATCGTCCTTCCGTTCTGATTAGTTGAAATTCATAGAGGTCATAAATTTGCCCGAAATCAAGTTCAGTTATTTGGTCATAATGATAACGGTCTATAACCTCAAAACATACCGTCATTGCATCAATTTGAATTTTTCTTCTACATACTCGTTTCATCGTTAGATTGATTTTTACTTTCGTTATTTTCGTTTGGGCGATTGGGGATAGTTTTCCAATAGGCTTTCATCCCATCGCTAATTGATTGTTTGTGTGTTTCGCTCATTGAGCGTCCACGCAAACGCTGACTAATGCGAAGTTTGGTTGCATCATCCATTTTTCTAAAAATTCTCATATTATCAAATGTTTATATAAATAGTTAGTTTAATTAAAAAAGTAAGTTTAGTATAGATAAAAAATTTCAGTCCACATAGCAGGAGAAAAATAAAGAACCGTTTTTACCTACTACACAGACTGAATATAAAATTCACAGAAACAAGATACCTACATAAACACCCCCCAAAGGGGTATAGGACATATTCCCGAAATATTACACATACCTACCTTGTCAGATTGACGTGAAAATGCTCTATATAATCGTGAATTTTCTGCAAATCCTCTATAAATTTATTCGATAATTTGTAACCTTGTTCGAAAACAGAAAAAAGACACTGAGTATTTTTACTCAGTGTTTTTTTTGTTGGACAATCATCAAGCCTATCAAGATCTGCTTCTAGATTCTAGTTTCTATCCTTTCGCAGCTCGTAAGCTTGTTGCAGAGCCACTTGCACTTGTTTATCAATCGGAGAGGATGCTTCGAAGAGCAAGGGCGCAAACACATATTCCACTTCCATGGATGGATAGACCAATAAACTGTAGTAGTTTTCCTCCTCTGCAGCGGGACAAGCCAAGACGATGCCTGTATGCAAATAATCACCGATAGGCGCTTCCACCAAGTCGCCGGGAAAGAATTGCGATGGCGGCAACACCCTTTCGTAGCTTTCTTCATCTTCACAAACACGCATCTGATGTCTCATACTTCCTTCGGGCGAATAGACACGCACAGACAACTTTTTGGGATAAAGCACATCCATTTCGTATTCATCTACCACCAGGCAATACAACTGCGTATCCGTCACAGACGCATCGTAGAAACAAGCATAACGCTGACGATATGAGCCCACCACTTCTTCCACCTTGTCTAAAGTAGAAAAATACAAACTGGCACTCTGGCTCAACAAAGCACCCTCCGATGGCCGATATTCCACATTCAAAGCATATAGTATGAACAGACTGTTTTCACTTGACATTTCCATTCCTTAAAAAAGCGATAATCATTTCATGGCCAAGCGAACCCTATCTACTGGCAGCGGCCGGACAAATATACATGCCACAACTAGGCTTTTGCCAACACTTTCAGTTCAAGATTTTTCCTCTCAGATAAAAAATATCAACCCCGCGTTCAGTCTTTTGCCAATAGAGCAAAGAGCAAAGTCCAGCATCATGGACAAAAAAAAGGAACGACAAGCTTGTCATTCCTTTCATAAAACTTACTTATGTATCAACAGCGCCGTAAAAGCGCGTCAATCAATCTCTTAACAACTGAAATACCACCGGCACCAACCAAGCGCTCATCACAGGTTTGCCTTCGTGATAAGCCGGTGTCATCGTAGGAACATTGCCCACCAAACGAGCGGCTTCAAAATCGAGTGCTCCCGTTTCATCACTGGCATTCAGGTAACCAAAAGCCACATCACCCTGTTTATCAACCACAAACTGAACCAACACACGACCCTGCATACGCGCTGTCATAGCTTCACGGGGATATTGCAGTTCGTCGGCCAAAAATTGCATCAACGCAGCTTCTCCACCCTGCGGCTTGGAAGGCGTATCGGGCAAAGCGTAGATTTCTTCGTCGGCAGACAATTCGGTCTTTATACTACCATCTTTCGAAATATAAAACGATTGAATGTACACCTTGTTGCGATATTCCTTGGAAAATTTCAAATCGTTACGCAGACTGAGCAAAGCTCTGCGGGCAGCCTTATCAATTTCGGGACAAAGACCTTTCACCACGCTCACGTGAGAAATACGTCCTATGCGATACACACTGAAACGCAACACGATACGACCTTCGTAACGCAGACTGTCTTCGGATGGATAATTCAACAGCCAATCTACCACTTGGTTCACTTTCGTCTCGGCCACATCTGTTTTGATTTCCGGATATTCGAAAGCCTTGTAAAAGCCATCGTTCACTTGTGCATGCAAACGCAAATGATTACTATCATCCGCTTGGGCCGACATCATAGAGATGCCCATTACCACGCTGAAAATCAAAAGAATTATTTTTTTCATATTGCTTCTTTTTAGGATAATGATTCGAGTTGTAAAGGTATAAAAAAACAAGGAACAAGCAAGAATGCCTGTTCCTTATTGTCGTATTTATCTATCATTAATTGTTTTCAGGACGCAACTGACGAACAACAGCGCCGGCTTGCCACATTTCGCTTTCGCGCAAAGCCTTCAATTCTGCTTCCAATCCGACACGATAATCGGGTTTTGAGTTGCTATCGATAGAGATTTGAGCTTCGTTGCCCGATTTTACGCTATCGTAAAGTTTCTGAACCACAGGCTTGATAGCATCGTGGAAAGGACCCATCCAGTCGAGCGCACCACGTTGTGCTGTGGTTGAACAGTTGGCATACATCCAGTCCATACCATTCTTAGCAAACAAAGGCATCAAAGATTGGGTCAATTCTTCTACAGTTTCGTTGAAAGCTTCCGAAGGCGTATGTCCGTTTTCACGCAACACTTCGTATTGAGCCAACAACAGACCCTGGATAGCGCCCATCAAAGAGCCACGTTCGCCGGTAAGATCGGAAGTAGCTTCGCGAATGAAAGTGGTTTCAAACATATAACCCGAACCGATACCGATACCCAAAGCCAAAGTACGATCCATAGCCTTTCCTGTAACATCTTGATAAATAGCGTATGAAGAGTTCAAACCGCGACCTTCGAGGAACATGGTACGAAGTGAAGTACCCGAACCCTTAGGAGCCACCATGATAACATCCACATCGGCAGGAGGCACCACGCCGGTACGATCGTTCCATGTGATAGCAAAGCCGTGAGAGAAATACAAAGCCTTGCCGGGGGTCAGATAGTTTTTAATCGTAGGCCATACCGACATCACAGCGGCATCCGACAACAGACACATGATGATGCTGGCTTTCTGACAAGCTTCTTCGATAGAAAACAAAGTTTCACCGGGCACCCAACCATCGGCCACAGCCTTTTCGTAAGTGGCACCTGCACGCTGACCAACAATCACATTGAAACCATTGTCTCTGAGGTTGAGCGACTGACCGGGGCCTTGTACACCATAACCAATCACTGCGATGGTTTCATCTTTCAACACATCCAATGCTTTTTCCAAAGGAAATTCTTCGCGGGTGATAACCGTTTCTTCTACACCGCCAAAATTCAATTTTGCCATTTTATTCTTGTTTAAACTATTGATTACTTATTTATTTTCTTGCGAATATTTTTTTCTACGAGCGAAGCGCAAATTTACAACATTTCTTCCGAACCGCAACGACGCGCCTCCACTTCTTCCAAGAAAGCGCTTACTTTCTCTTCGATAGATTTGGTGATGGCCACACGTCCGGAGCGGACAAACTGCAAAATACCGGAAGGTTTCAATTCTTCGTACAAAGCCTCAATCTCTTCGGTATGACCACTCTGCTCTATCACAGAATAATCGCGTGTCACTTCCAGAATACGGGCATTGTATTTGCGCACCATTTTTTCCACCTCGTTGTTGTCGAGCAAGGTTTCGGTAGACACTTTGTATAGCGCCACTTCCTGGAAAATAATTTCATCGTCGGTATAATAGAATGCCTTCAGAATATCGATACGACGTTCAATCTGACGCACGATTTTAGAAATGGTATCTTCGTCGGTTTCGGCCGTAATGGTGAATTTATGCACGCCGGGAATAGCCGAACGCGACACGGTCAAACTTTCAATATTCACCTGACGACGCGTAAAGACGATGGTTACCTGATTGAGCAAACCGACCTGGTTTTCGGAATAAACCGTTACTGTATATAATTTTTTCTCCATCTGTTGAACGATTGTGTTAGTTTCGAGACATCAAGCTTTGTCTTTACCTAATATAATATGCGAAATAGGACTGCCGGCAGGAATCATCGGATACACCAAACCATGTTGTTCCACTTTCACTTCGAGCAGATAAGGGCCTTGATGTGCCACCATCTCCTGGATAGCAGCTTGCAAATTTTCGCGTTTTTCCACACTGGCTGCCGCAATGCCATAAGCTTGTGCAATCTTGACAAAATCGGGATTCACCATAGGTGTAGAGGAATAACGTTCTTGCCAGAAAAGTTCCTGCCATTGACGAACCATACCCAAATAACTGTTGTTCAAGATAATAAGCTTCACCGGCATTTGATATTGCAGGATGGTGCCCAATTCCTGGATAGTCATCTGAATACCGCCATCGCCACATACCGCATAGGTTTCGGCTTCCGGATTACCCAAAGCCGCACCGATGGCCGCAGGAAAACCAAAGCCCATGGTTCCAAGACCTCCCGAAGCGATGAATTGTCGTTGCGGCGAAGCGCTGAAATAACGTGCCGAAATCATCTGATTCTGACCCACATCCGCCACCAAAGTTGCCTTTTCGCCCGAAGTATCGGACAAACATTTCAACACTTCTGCCATACTGAGTGCCGTATGCTGCGGATGAAGATCCTTGGAAATCACCTCATCGTATTCTTGCTGACGATATGGCGCAAAACTTGCTATCCAATCTTGGTGCTTAGCCTTGTTAACCAATGCTGTAAGCGCAGGCAATGATGTTTTCACATCGGCCACGATAGCCACATCCACCTTCACATTCTTATTGATTTCGGAAGGGTCGATATCCAAATGAATAATCTTGGCCTGGGGTGCATAAGATTGAATATTGCCGGTAACACGATCGGAAAAACGCATACCGATAGCAATAAGCACATCGCAGGCATTGGTTTGTCTATTAGGCGCCACATTGCCATGCATGCCCACCATACCCATATTCAAAGGATAATTTTCGTCCATGATGGAAAGCCCCATCAAAGTGGAAGCCGCCGGAATATCGGCTTTTTCAAGGAAAGCATATAGTTCTTGTATCGCATGACCCAATTGCACACCTTGACCCACCACAGCCAAAGGTCTTTCTGCGGCATTGATTAAAGCAGCGGCTTCTCGCATAGCGGAAGTATCCGGCTGGGGATATGGTTGATAACTGCGGATAAAGCGACAAGGCTCATAATGAAAATCAAGCATTTGCACTTGAGCATCCTTAGAAATATCGAGCACCACCGGGCCCGGACGACCTTCGCGGGCAATATAAAAGGCGCGAGCCACTGCCCAAGGCAAATCTTCGGCACGGCGCACCTGATAACTCCATTTGGTCACCGGTTGGGTAATGCCAATCACGTCGGTTTCTTGAAAACTATCGGTTCCCAATTGAGCCACCGTCGATTGTCCGGTAATAATAACCAAAGGTGTACTATCCATCATGGCATCGGCCGCTCCGGTAACGATATTGGTAGCCGCCGGACCGGAAGTCACCATCACCAAACCTGGCTTGCCTGACACACGCGCATAACCTTGGGCCGCGTGAATAGCGCCCTGTTCGTGTCGTGTCAGAATAAATTTGAATACATCTTGATACGAATACAAGGCATCGAAGGCGGGAATGATGAAGCCGCCGGGATAACCGAATATCGTATCAACTTTTTCTTCTTTAAAACAGCGCATCAGCGCTTCAGCACCACTGATCATATTGGTTGTTTTTTCTTGTCAAATAATACGAACGGCGCCTTTATCGGCCGAGCTAACAGCCTGGGCATAAGCACGAAGAGCCTTGGAAACCACTCTATCGCGTTGCGGTTGATAAGCCGCCTTGCCTTTGGCCAATTCTTTATTGCGTCGTTCTTGTAATTCAGCATCACTGAGTTGTACCTGAATGAGACGTGCAGGAATGTCAATTTCGATGATGTCGCCATCTTGCACCAGTGCAATGTCGCCTCCGGCTGCCGCCTCCGGCGACACATGCCCAATCGACAGCCCCGAAGTTCCACCCGAGAAACGACCATCCGTCACCAAAGCACATTCCTTACCCAAATGACGAGACTTGATATAAGAGGTGGGATACAACATTTCCTGCATACCGGGACCACCTTTCGGACCTTCGTACACAATCAGCACCACGTCGCCACGCTGCACCTTGCCCGACAAAATACCATCGCAAGCGGCTTCCTGCGAATGAAAAACTTTGGCCGGACCTTGAAATTTCCAGATAGATTCATCCACACCGGCTGTCTTCACCACGCAACCATCCAGAGCGATATTTCCTTTCAGAATAGCCAAACCGCCATCTTTGGTATAGGCATGTGCCATATCGCGGATACAGCCGCTCTCACGATTATCGTCCAAACTATCGTAGTAGCTCGATTGCGAAGACATCACATTGCTGAATCGGCCGGCAGGCGCCACGCGATACATATCCTTCGATTCTTGACAAAGCGAAGGCGAAGTCAGAGCATAGGCGTCCATGGCTGCTTGCAAGTTCAATCCATCAACTCGTCTAGCACTTGTATCCAGCAGATTAGCTTTGGAAAGTTCGTATAAAATAGAAAGAATACCACCGGCGCGGTGAACATCCTGCACATGATATTTGGCCGTATTGGGAGCCACTTTGCAAAGACAAGGCACGCGACGCGAAAGCGCATCGATATCGTCCATACAGAAATCCACTTCGGCTTCCTGCGCAATGGCCAACAAATGCAAAACCGTATTCGTAGAGCCGCCCATGGCGATATCCAAAGTCATGGCATTGAGGAAAGCGCTTCGAGTGGCAATAGAACGTGGCAACACCGATGCATCGCCATCGCGATAATAGGCCATTGCATTGTTCACAATCTGACGAGCCGCTTTCAAGAACAATTCCTTACGCTGCGAGTGCGTAGCCAGAAGCGTTCCGTTACCGGGCAAAGCCATACCCAAGGCTTCGTTCAAGCAGTTCATCGAATTGGCCGTAAACATACCGCTACAACAACCGCAACCGGGACAAGCGCAAGCCTCTACCCTTTCTATCTGCGCATCGCTGATACTGCTGTCGGCCGACTGTATCATGGCATCAATCAAGTCTAAATGCTTGCCATCCAGCTGACCGGCTTCCATCGGACCACCCGACACAAAAACCGTAGGAATATTCAATCGCATGGATGCCATCAGCATACCGGGCGTAATTTTATCGCAATTGCTGATACAAATCATCGCGTCGGCCTTGTGCGCGTTCACCATATATTCCACGCTGTCGGCAATAATGTCGCGCGAAGGCAAAGAATACAACATACCGTCGTGTCCCATGGCGATACCATCGTCGATGGCAATGGTATTGAATTCGGCTGCAAAGCAACCCATACGTTCTATTTCAGCTTTGACGATTTGTCCGATTTCGTGCAGATGAACATGACCGGGTACAAACTGCGTAAAGGAATTGACCACCGCGATAATCGGTTTGCCCATCTGTTCCTTTTTCATACCGTTGGCAGCCCAAAGCGCGCGAGCGCCGGCCATTCTTCTACCTTGTGTGCAGTCGTCGCTGCGAAGTGGAATTTTCATCATAATTCAATCAAAAAAGCCTCTCCAACAAAGGAAAGGCTTGTTATCGCTTATTCATCATTATTGCAAATGCCTTTCCTTATCTCTTCGTCACCACGACCAAAAGAATCACGACATTCACCAACATGACGATAGTATTCATAAATCTGTTTTTAACGGGCGCAAAAGTAAAATATTCAAGTTGTTTCTGCAAATAATCGACAAGAAAATTTGCATATTGTTTTGCATAATGAATGAATATTCAATACTTATTCATGATGATAAGGCTCCCCGTTAAGAATGGTCATAGCGCGATAAAGCTGTTCTACGAAAAACACCCGCACCATCTGATGCGAAAAAGTCATCTTAGACAAGGAAATGCGCTCTTTCACAGCATCATACACCCTCTGATCGAAACCATAAGGCCCGCCAATCACAAAAACCAACTGACGCAAACCACTGTTCATCTTCTTTTGCATCCATTGCGCAAAATGCATCGAACTTTGTTCCAGTCCTCTTTCGTCGAGCAGCACCAATTGATTTTCAGGCTTATGCCAAGCCAGAATCTGTTCGGCTTCCCTGGCCTTCACCTGCGCTTCGGTAAGATTTTTGGTAGATTTCAAATCGGGAATACTTTCTATCTGAAACGAAACATAATGTTTCAATCGCGAAGCATATTCCTCGATGGCCTGTATAGCATATTTATCGGTAGTTTTGCCCACCTGTAAAAGTATCACTTTCATAAAGAAGGATTTATCCAGTTGATTTCAATGCCACGACGCTCCTGCATACCACGAAACCAAGTCATTTGTCGCTTGGCAAACTGATGAATGGCAATTTCCAGATCGTGCACCATAGCTTCGTATGACAATTGTCCCGTCAGGTAAAGCGTCAAGTATTTGTATTCCAGCCCGTAATAGATAAGATCGTCGGGAGCCACGCCACTTTCGAGCAATGCGCGAACTTCGTCCACCATACCTTCTTGCAGACGCGCACGCAAACGCTTGGAAATTCGCTCACGACGCAGTTCTCTATCCACCTCCAAACCCACTACCAAGGCATTGATTTTCGGAAAAGCCTCCACGCCTTTTTTTATCTCGTCGGCATGTTCCTGATAATAGGTTTCAATTTCGATGGCTCGGATAGCACGTTTTACATTATCCACATCGGTTTGATTATGAAGCATTTGTCCTGATGCCTGCTTATACGAAGCCAAGATTTCGGTCAATTCTGCCAAAGTCTTATTAGCCAAAGACGCACGCAAAGCTGGATTATCGGGAACATTGATCAAAGGATAAGCTTTCAACACCGATTCTATATACAAGCCAGTGCCTCCGCAAAGAATGGGCATTTTTCCGCGAGAGCGGATATCCTCGAAGGCTTTCACAAAATCGCGCTGAAATTCGTAAACGTTGTATTTACTGCCTGCCGGACAAATATCGATCAGATGATAGGGAATCTGTTTTCCATCGGGCAAGGTGTATTCCGACAAATCTTTGCCCGTACCGATATCCATACCTTTGTATACTTGTCGCGAATCGGCCGAAATAATCTCGGCATCGAGCGCAGCTGCCCATTGCACAGCATAATGCGTTTTACCGCAAGCCGTCGGCCCGAGCACAACAATAAGATTGCAACTGGAAGGAATATCGGGAAATGTCATAGTTGTTCTTTGCTTGTTTGCGGCGCGAAGATAATAAAAAAAGCGTGTCAAGAAAACCTCGACACGCTTCATATAAAGCTTTAAATGATTAAGCGTTAACCTTAGCCATGTGAGCGATCAGTTCCAATACCTTGTTAGAGTAACCGATTTCGTTGTCATACCAAGAAACCACCTTAACGAAAGTATCAGTGAGCTGGATACCAGCCTTAGCATCGAAGATAGAAGTGCGAACATCGCCGAGGAAGTCAGCTGATACTACATCTTCGTCGGTGTAACCCAGAACGCCCTTCAATTCGCCTTCAGAAGCTTCCTTCATAGCAGCGCAGATTTCAGCATAAGTAGCAGGCTTAGCCAAGTTTACGGTCAAGTCAACTACAGAAACGTCCAAAGTAGGAACGCGGAAAGCCATACCGGTCAATTTACCGTTCAATTCAGGAATAACTTTACCTACAGCCTTAGCAGCACCGGTAGAAGAAGGAATGATGTTGCCAGCAGCAGCGCGGCCACCACGCCAGTCTTTCAAAGAAGGACCGTCAACAGTTTTCTGAGTAGCAGTGGTAGAGTGAACAGTAGTCATCAAACCATCAGCAATACCCCACTTGTCGTTCAAAACCTTAGCGATAGGAGCCAAGCAGTTGGTGGTGCAAGAAGCGTTAGATACGAATTGAGTACCCTTAACATACTTGTCGAAGTTTACACCGCAAACGAACATAGGAGTGTCGTCCTTAGAAGGAGCAGACATAACTACATATTTAGCACCAGCTTCGATGTGAGCCTGAGCTTTATCCTTGCTCAAGAACAAACCGGTAGATTCAACTACATATTCAGCACCAACTTCGTCCCATTTCAAATCGGCTGGGTTTCTTTCAGCGGTGATGCGGATAGCCTTACCATTAACAATCAACTGACTCTTTTCAACATCGTATTCGATGGTGCCGTCAAATTGACCATGCATGGTGTCATACTTCAGCATATAAGCCAAATAATCTACAGGACACAAGTCGTTAATACCAACGATTTCAATGTCATTTCTTGTTTGAGCTGCACGGAAAACGAAACGTCCGATACGGCCGAAACCATTAATACCTACTTTAATCATTTTGTTTTAAATTAAATTATGAACCATTAAAGGTTCTTGGTTAATAACTATTCTTTCTTCGAAAAATCGCCGCAAAAGTACTCTTTTTTTCACAAAATACAAAGGCCTAAAACCAATTATTTCGATGCTTTTATATTTTATTAATATTCAGATTTTTATCGGCCGATTTTAATCTTATCCGCAATGACATGGCGTAGCACAGGAAACACAAATAAAAGCCAGCACCAGCAACAACAAACTGAGTCTCAAATATCTTTTCATTTTTTCTTAAATTTGATGACAAAGGTAAAGAGAATATCCCGCAATTTTGCTTATCTTAGCGCTCTTTTTGAAACAAAAACGAAACAGATTAATGTCAAACAATATAGATAAACCTAAAACGCAAACCAAAACACCCTGGCAGCTTGTATCGATGATAGGCGGAGCTTTTGGACTGATTGGATTAATTCTTCTCATTATAAGCGGAATACAAAACAACAAAAAGTCTGAAAATGCAAGCAACGAAACTTGCACGGAAGAAGATCCGGCTACTTATTTTCTGAGCATCCGCACCGACACGTTGCACATGGAAGAAGGTCGCGTAAAGAACGGCGCCAGCCTGTCCAGTATATTGAGTTCGTACGGCATTTCCATGGCCACCATCGACAAAACGGCACGCATATCAAAACCCGTGTTCGACGTGCGTCGTTTGGTGAGCGGACATCAGTACATCGCACTTTGCACCCAAGACAGTCTGCCACGCCTGAAATATTTTCTTTATCGCGAAAACATGACCGACTACGTCATTTTCGACTATGCCGACAGCATCCGTGTTTATCGCGAACAGAAAGAAATCACTTGCCGACAGCAATCCTGCCAGGGCGTCATCGAATCGTCTTTGTGGCAAACGCTTCACGACAATGGCGACAACATCGAATTATCGTTTTCATTGTCTGACATCTACGCTTGGCAAATCGACTTTTTCGCCATCCAAGCCGGCGATTATTTCAAGGTAATTTACGACGAATATTTTGTGGATGATACGGTTTCCGTTGGCATTGGCGATATTCACGTGGCACAATTCAACCATTTTGGCAAGGATTATTTCGCCATTCCATTTAGCCAAGACGGATTCAAGGATTATTTCGACGATAAAGGCATGAACCTGCGCAGAGCTTTCTTGAAAGCGCCTTTAAAGTATTCCCGCATCAGTTCCAAGTTTAGTCACGGACGTATGCATCCCATCCTGCGCATCCGTCGTCCGCATCATGGCGTGGATTATGCCGCGCCCACCGGTACACCGGTAATGAGTATCGGCGCAGGTGTGGTTACCAAGAAAGCTTATCAGAAAAACGGCGGTGGCAATTATGTCACCATCAAGCATAACGGCACTTACACCACCACTTACATGCACTTGCACGGCTTTGCCAAAGGCTTGGAAGTGGGCAAGAAAGTTTCGCAAGGAGAAGTAATCGGCTATGTGGGTTCCACCGGTCTGTCATCGGGTCCGCATTTAGATTTCCGCGTGTATATGAACGGCCAGGCCATCGACCCGCTAAAAATAGAATCGCCGCCTTCGGTGCCGCTCAAGGAATGTCATCGTGACAGTTTCATGTTAATCAAAGACAGCCTGATACAATGTATTTCAAAGATATCATAGGACAAGACAAGATAAAATCGCAACTGAAGCATTATGTGGAAGACAATCGCATTCCGCATGCTTTGTTGCTTGCCGGGCCCGAAGGGACCGGCAAGCTCGCCATAGCCATCGCATTCGCCCGCTACGTCTGCTGCAGCAACCGCGGCAAGGATGACGCCTGCGGCACCTGTCCGTCTTGCCAGAAATTCAACAAGATAGCGCATCCCGACTTGCATTTCGCCTTTCCCATTTACAAAACCAAATCTGCGGGAGAAGCCACTTGCGATCAGTTCATGAAGGCTTGGCGCGAACAATTGTTGAAGGATCCCTATTTCAATTATCACCAGTGGATGGAATTTATCGGATCCGAAAACGCACAAGGCCAAATCTACGAAAAGGAAAGCACTGAAATTTTGCGCAAACTCTCGCTCAAGGCCTACGAAAGCGATTACAAGATTATGATCATCTGGTTGCCCGAAAAGATGAATCCCAACTGTTCCAACAAACTTTTGAAAATCATCGAAGAGCCGCCACAAAACACGCTGTTCATCCTGGTTTGCGAAAACACCGAACAACTGATTGGCACCATTTATTCGCGTAGCCAAATACTGCAAGTAGGCCGTATTGAATCGCCCGCTTTGGAAAAGGCCCTGCAGCAACATTATCCGCAATTGTCGGCACATCAACAGCAGGCTTACATCCGTCTGGCAGAAGGTTCTTGGATAAAATCGCGTCAGCTCATCGAAAGCACTGCCGACAATCAATATCTGCTGGATCAGTTTATTCGCTGCATGCGAGGCGCCTATACCATCGCCAACTTCTCGCCTGCCAAGAAGGTAGAAAAACAAAACAGCCTGATCGACTTGAAATTATGGTCGGAAGAGATGGCAAAAATCGGAAGGGAACGACAGAAACAGTTCTGCATTTACGCACAAAACCTGATTCGAGAAAACTACATCCTGAATTTGCGCGAGCCTCAGCTCAATTATTTGCAACCCGATCAGGAAGCCTTTTCGTCGAAGTTTTTTCCTTTCATCAACGACAAGAATATTGAATCATTCATGGCCGAATTCGAATTGGCCGAACAACATATAGAACAGAACGTCAACGCTCGCATGGTCTTTTTCGATCTGGCGCTCAAGGCGATACTGTTATTCAAAAAATAAAGACTTATGGAAGAATACAGATTACAGAATACCGGATTCTTGATGAACATCAAAGGTAGCAATGGCGTTACCATCAAGAAACTCAACACCTTCGATTGGTTATGCGATTTGCCCGAAGCGCAAGCCGCCACCGATTTCGTAGAAGTTCAATTCAAGAACACGCGCAAAGCTTATTATTTAAACAGCAACAAATTAGACCTTCGCAAAGGTGATTGGGTGGCCGTAGAATCCAGCCCGGGTCACGACATTGGTCAGGTAAGTCTGACCGGACAATTGGTGCTGAAGCAAATGAAAAAAACGCGCTATCGTTTCGACCAGGAAGCCAAACGCGTGTATCGCAAGGCGCGTCCGGCCGATATGGAAAAATACGAAGAATCGAAAGCCAAGGAACACGACACCATGCTGCGTTCGCGTAAGATTGCCGAAGATTTGCATCTCGACATGAAGATTGGCGACGTGGAATACCAAGGCGACGGCAACAAAGCCATTTTCTATTATATCGCCGATGGTCGTGTCGATTTCCGCGAACTTATCAAGGTTTTGGCCGAAGTATTCCGTATCCGTATCGAAATGAAGCAAATCGGCGCCCGTCAGGAAGCCGGACGTATCGGTGGCATTGGCCCTTGCGGCCGAGAAATGTGTTGTTCTGCCTGGATGAGCAATTTCGTGTCGGTATCCACCAACGCAGCCCGCTGTCAGGATTTGAGTCTGAACCCGCAGAAATTGGCCGGTCAATGTGCCAAGTTGAAATGCTGCATGAACTACGAAATCGACACCTATGTGGAAGCTTCACGCGCGTTTCCCGCCAAGGATATTACCCTGGAAACCAAGGATGCTACCTATTATCAAATTAAATGCGATTTGCTGAAAAAGGAAATCACCTACTCTACTTCCAAAGATACCTTCAGCAATACGCAGACCATCACCACCGACCGCGCATGGCAAATCATCAAACTGAATCGTCGCGGCATCAAAGTGGACAATCTTTCGGAAAACAGCATCCACGAAGGTGAACACAGCGCATTCGGCGATATTTTGGGCAATGATGTCACTCGTTTCGACAAACCGCAACGCAACAAAGAACATCGTCATAAAGACCGTCAGCGTGGCGACAAGAACAAAGCTCGCGGCGAACATGGCGCTCAGCAAGCTCGCGAGAACAAGCCCCGCAACGAACATCGCAATGAACATCGCAACGAGCAGCAAAATCAACAAAGCCAACAACCGCAAGGCGAAAACAAAGCCAAAGAACAGAAACGTCGCGAAGGCAAACATCATCATCGTCCTAAAGGCGAACATCGCAAAGACGAAAACAAATCATGAAAAAGTGGATATATTTTATCGTGCTCTCCTGCTTATGTTGCGCTTGCCATCATCGGGAGAGCATTTATCATCAATACCGTCATTTGCCACAACAGACTTGGCATCGTCAGGACAGTTTGAGTTTTGATATTCGGATAGAACCGCATTTGGCGGCCAAACACCAGCACCAAGCCGTTTATTATCGTTGGCAAATGGAAGAAGATGCTTGGCGTCATTATCCTTATCAGAACCTGATGGTAGCCGTCGAAAGTCATTGCGACAGTGTTATTTACCGCGACACCATCGACCTGATGCAAAAAGAAAACTTACCCGCGCCCTGTCCTTTCAGACTTTCGGCAGATAAGTTTCCTTATAAAGTAGTGGTTTACCACTTGATGCAAGACGAAAGCTTAATCAACCTGCATCGTTTGGGTTTGGAAATTACCATTCAGTAGGCACCGTCCAATTATCTTCGCCACGCAAAACGTTTTCCAAAGTGAATTTCGAAGCCTTCTTGGCATTGAGTTTCTGTGCCCATTTCACACGCTTAGACGTATCAGAGCCTTCGCCCGTACAGCCATATTCCGAATAGAAACAGGTCTTGTCCAAATTTTCCTTGCCCCAATCATTCCAACCTTCGGGAGTAATGGCAGCAGGCAGTTCGCAATACATGAAAACGGTTTGTGCATATTGTCTCCAAGGACGACCCAGATACAGCTTGTTTACACCATCGGCCACCTTGATGCGGCAATGATCGAAGACGTAGCCGAAAGGCTTGCCTTGAGGCGTCGAAGCGGCCGTGATATAACTACCATTGCGCTTGGCAAAAATTTCGCAATTCTTGAAATAAGCCGTTGAAGAACCAAAAATAAAATCGACCGTTCCTTCGATATAACAATCTTCGTAATATTGACGGCTGTTCTTACCATAATTATACATGGTATCCTGATTGCCCAAGAAACGACATTTACGGAAAGCCGCACGATCGCCGGCCACAAAAATAGCCACTGCTTGTCCTACCGGACCTGCCGAGTTTTCGAAAGTGATGTTTTCAGCATGGAAATCGTGGCCATACACATAAAAACTTGACGAACCCGAAGTGCCTTTGTTTTCGCCAAAGACATTCTTTTTCTGCGCATAATCATCGTAAGTAAGGATGGTTTTTTCTACATCTTCACCGATGAAAGTAACATTGATTTTGCTTTCGGGAAGGATCAGTTTTTCTTTGTAAACACCATTGCGGATGTATACGCGGGTACGTTGGTTTTTACGGAAATCGGGAATGGCATCGATGGCTTCTTGCACGGTAAAGAAATCGCCGGAACCGTCTTTTGCCACCACATAATCGTATTTACGAATGAAAGGCGCCAATTCAGGAATTTTCTGAGCCACTTCGTCCAAAATGAGGTTGGCCATTTTCTTGGCACCCAAAGCACGCAAATGCGTATCGTCTTCACGACCGTTGGGCAAAGCTAGATTCGTATCTTTTTCCACCCACATGTAAAGTTTCTTGGAATCTTCGGGCCCCATGGATTCTACCAACTGCTTGCTGGAAATATTATGGTCGATGAGCACCACGTTCATTTCGGCAGCCACATCGCGCACGGCTTGCAGATAATCTCCGTGGGTTTCGATCAGTTTACCATTTTCGTCGAATTTACGACGCACCATCGATGTCAGCAAAACAGGAATACCACCTTTTTCGCGGGTTTCATTTACATAACGACGCAGATTCTCGTTGTAGGTTGTGCCCGGATCGGTATGACGATCTTCCTTGGGTTTCTGGTCGTTATGACCGAACTGAATGAAGACATAATCGCCTTTCTTAATCTTATCGTACACCGGCTGCCAATGACCTTCGTCACGGAAACTCTTGCTACTGCGTCCGTTCAAGGCATGATTGTCTACCACCACATAACGACTATCCAAATATGAGGGAAGCATTTGTCCCCAGCCTCTTTCCAAAGCACCTTTTTCCAAAGTTTTGTTGGCACAAGTGGAATCGCCGATGGTAAAGATGGTGATTTTCTTCTGTTCTTGGGGCGCGAAAGCCAGGCAACAAGTTGCCATCAAGCTCAAAGCAGCCCATTTCAAAGATTTTCTCATAACTAATACTCTATTATTTATTCAAAAAAGACAAATGTCCCGTAAAATACAAAGCAACAGCTACGCCTATCAGAATCAGCAGAATAGCCAATACCCAATACCAGCCGCAGCCTTTTTTCTTTTGCTTGGCATAAGGATCCTTAGCCGCCAAAGCAATCACATTGGGATATTTAGCCAAAGAAGTCAACGTAGCGCCGAAAGTCATGTTCACCAAAATTCTGGCGTTGATAGCCCAACCATTGGCATTGAGCACCGGGCCCAAATCGCGTTTTTTCAACTTGGTCCAAGCAATGAACATAGAAGGTCCGGAAATCAGCAGGAAGATAGCAATGATACCCAGCGGCATCAACCAACCCAATGAAAGCAAACCTTGTGCAAACTGCGTCAGGAAACCTCCGATGTAGCCAATAGCCATACCGATGGCAGCGAAGATACCGCAGAATTTAGCTATATCGAAAGGTTGGGCAGCATTGGCAGCAGGAGCAGCGGGCGTTTTACCGGCGTTGACCATCATCTTGTCGGTGCCGGCCGTAAGGTCTTTGGTGATTTTTGATTCCTTGTCGGTAGCGGCCTTGTTGATTTTTTCGGTAATCCAACGACCCAACTTCTTGTAAGGCGACCAGAAAGCCTGCGACACGCTGATAGGATTATCGATAATTTTGGTAATCACGGCATCCCAATCCAAACCATTACGATCGTAGAAAATAGCATTCTTGCCTACGCGCAATCCGTCCACATCGCCATCGGTGAGAACAGCCACGATATTGCGGGTCTGGTTTTTGGTTTTGCTTGTACAAGTACAATAAATCAGATACATCGCGCTCAAGCCGGCCATATCGCCATGCTTGGCCATATCGGTCACTTCGATACAAAGTTCGCAGCAACGTTGGTCGATAAGCAATTTTCCGGCCTGGAAGACAGCTTGCTTCTGATCGTCCTTAGAATAGAAATCGGACATAATGACAAAGTTGCACAACAGACGATAGAAATCGCGATACAAATGCAAGAAATTATCCCAAGCATCGATAGCCGCTTTGCGAGCAGCCAAGGCCTGATCGTGAATAGCATTATGTTCTTTGGTTTGAGCTTCTACAGCAGCAGCGTATGCGGCCAACTTGGCTTCCACGGCATTCCATTGTTCCTGGCTGATGGCTTCCGCCTCGGGATAATCCACCGCCAAAGCATGCTTGGCTACCACAGCAAATTGAGCAGCCAAGGCCGGATTGACACCTTTATTGATAGGCAAAAGCAAATCCTTGCTAGGTTGAGCCAAAGGACATTCTGCAATCTGTGCGGCACAAGCCGACATATCTTCGTTGGAAATAGCGGCAATCTTAGCCAAAGAAGTATCTACCGAAGCGGCACAGCCTTCGTTGAAAGCAATCAACTGACAACGCATAAAGAAATCGGACACTTTAGATTTCAAGGCAGCCACGGCAGCCGTCACAGCAGCGGTCTGATCGCCATAAGGAGCCACGGGAGCTTGTGGAGATTCCAAGGCAGCCACCGAAACAGCCAGATTGGCATTCAGTTCGGCAACATCTTTCAAGCTGAAAGTTTCCTTTTCCAACAAAGCGGCGGCATCGAGCAAAGCTTTTGCTTCGGCGCTATCGGCCAACGCAGACACAGCAATCTGATCTTCTCGCTTGAGCAAATCGTCGGCATTTTTCAACACCTTGCACAAATACTGCGACACAGCCACAATTTCATTCACACGGATACGACCATCATGATCGCTATCCACCAAAGCTAAAGTCTTGGCATCAAATTCCAAAGCCTTGAGTGGCATACTCAAAACCGTCCACAACTTTCCATCCAGTTCAGACAGATGCTTGATATCTTCGCCACTATTGATGGCAACGCGGGCAACTCCGCCCAAGGAACAGAAATTCCACTGATATTTTCCCATATATTCTTAACTATAAAATGTTTGCAGAAAGCACAAAGATAATACACTACACACTGAATCGCAAGCGGTCGGCATCCATCCTCAAGAAAATGAAGAGCAAAATGGTGAAACCCAACAAAGACGATCCACCATAACTGAAGAATGGCAAAGGTATCCCGATAACCGGCATGATTCCCAACACCATGCCCAAATTGATGAGCACATGAAAGAAGAACACACTGGCCACGCAATAACCATACACTCTAGAGAAACGATGCCGCTGTCGCTCGGCCAAAAGTATCAGGCGCACAATAAAATAAACATATATCGCAATGAGCAAAGTAGAGCCCATAAAACCGAATTCTTCGCCGATGGTGCAGAAGATAAAGTCGGTGTCCTGTTCGGGTACATATTTCAATTTGGTTTGCGTACCGTTCAGATAACCTTTACCCATAAAACCGCCCGATCCGATGGAAATCTTGGCCTGATTCACATTATATCCGGCATTGTTTGGGTCGTCTATCATCCCCAGCAGCACTTTGGTTCGCATCTGCTGATGCGGTTGCAGCACTTCTTCGAAAAGGAAATCGGTGGCATACAGAAAGCTTACCGCCAAGACGATAGACACGATAATGGCACCGATGCTTTTCATCTGTCGTTTCAAGGCCGTAAAGAAAATATACAACAAGGCTGCCAGCAATTCGCCCAACAGCACATAAGCCAAGTTGAAGGGAATCCAGAAGATTTGACAAAGCAGCGCCAGCGCCAATGGCACGGTCAGCAACAGAGCCAAAACGATATGCATCTGTTTTTCACGATGATTGGAAAGCGCGAACCAGACCCACAGCAACAGACAAATAAACAGCAAAGACAAGAAACTGCCCAAATCGCTAGCCTGCCAAAGGGCAATTTCTCCAAAACGAATGGCTACGATAAAAATCAATATCGCTGAAAACGCGGCCCCCAAAATCCAAGGTGTCAAACCTTCGCGGAAAAGCACCAGGAAAAGCGCAAAATACACCAAAGCCGAGCCCATTTCTTTCTGCATGATAATGAGCATCGCCGGAATCAGGATGATACAGAAAGCCCAATAATCGCGCTTGGAATGTTTCAAATCGAATCCGTTCTTGGAGATATATTTAGCCAGGGCCAAAGAGGTGGCAAACTTGGCAAATTCGGCCGGCTGCAAGGAGAAAGGCCCGATGAATAGCCATGAGCGAGAGCCTTTTACATCGGGAGCCACCGCTATGGTAAAGAGCAGCAATAGTAGAATGAGAATGTATATGCTATTGGCGGCATTCTGATACCATCGCACGTCGAGCAACATGATCACTGCGGCCATCGCAAAGGAAATCATCATCCACAGAAACTGCTTGCCCGATACGATAGCCATATCGAAAATGCTTACCGACTCTTCGTAATTGTAACTGGCACTATAAATCGTCATCCAGCCCCAGCAAACCAAGACCAGATACAGCAGAATCATCTGATAATCGAGCGATTTCCAAAAAAGCTTATTATTCCTGTTCGAGTTCAACTTCCATCAAATTAGCGTTCAACAATCTGGTTTCCATCCAACGACGATTGGGAGCGATTTCTCCATTGAGATACTGCTCCAAGAGCAAACTGGCCATCGGCACAGCCCAAGTGGCACCGAATCCGCCGTTTTCGATAAACACCAACATGGCTATCTGCGGATTATCCTTGGGCGCAAAACACATAAAAATAGAGTGATCGACACCGGCATTCTGCGCCGTCCCCGTTTTTCCACACACCTCGATACCGGGAATGGCCACTCCTCGCGAGGTTCCGTACGAAGCCGTCACTGCCCCACGCATCCCCTGAATAATCGGCTCAAAATGTATCGAATCTACACTGACACGATGTCGGGTGGTATATTTTTCGTCAATCTGATCGCCTTCGATGGCTTTCACCATGTGCGGCGTATAATACCAGCCTCGGTTGGCAATGGTGGCACAGAAATTCGCAATCTGCAAAGGCGTAGCCAAAATTTCGCCCTGACCAATAGAATTGGAAATGATGGTGGCGCCTTTCCAGCCGCGTTTACCATAGCGCTTATCGTAGAAATCGGCATCGGGAATGAAGCCCGGTTGTTCGTAAGCCAAATCCACGCCCAAACGACTTCCAAAGCCAAAACTAGTGACATGATTGCGCCAAACGGCCATAGAAGCTTGCGGCGAAGCATATTTTTCATCGTCCACCATCGCACGATAAGCAGCCGCGAAATAAGCATTGCACGATGTGGATATGGCCGGCGCCAAAGCCATAGGCGACTCGTGCGAATGACATCCCAGTTTCATGCCGGCAAAAGCATAACCATTCTGACAAGCATAACGACTATGTTCGTTGATAATACCTTCTTGCAAGAGTATCAATCCTTGCAAAGGCTTGAAAGTAGATCCCGGCGGATAGAACGATTGAATGGGACGATTCAAGAAAATCTTGTAGGGCGAATTGCCCAGTTCCTTATAATTGGCCGAACTTTGATTGCCCACCAAAAGCGAAGGTTGATAACTTGGCGCCGAAACATAACAGAGAATTTCCCCGCTGGATGGTTCTATAGCAACAACGGCGCCGCGTTTATTTTGCATCAATTGTTCGGCATAAGCCTGCAAATCGGCATCGAGCGAAAGCGTCAAATCCTTGCCCGACACGGGAGAGAGGTCGCGGTTGCCATTGGCATAACTCCCTTTGATACGGCCATGCACGTCGCGCAGATAAAGTTCGTAGCCTTTCTCGCCTCGCAGTTGTTTTTCGTACATGCGTTCCACGCCGGAACGTCCGCTATAATCGCCGGCCACATAATAGGCATCGTTTTCCAGGTCTTTACGGTTCACTTCGCCCACATATCCCAAAGCATGCGCCGCCACCTGACGGGAATAGGAGCGCAAAGAGCGTCGCTGCAAAGAAAAACCCGGATAATTGAAGAGTTGTTCCTGCAAAGGGGCACATTGTTCCACACTCAGTTGCGAGAGAAAAAGTTGGGGCGTATAGGAAGAATAACCAGGATTCAAACGACGGTTGCGCAAAGCCTTCATACGCTTGTCGAAATCCTCTCGCGTGATATTCAATTGTCGGCAGAAAGACAAAGTATCGAGACCCTTCATTTCGCGGGGCGTCACCATCAGGTCGTAGTAGACACTGTTGTAGGCCAGCACCTCACCATGACGGTCGTAGATAAGTCCGCGTTCGGGATAAATCGTTTTTTTGTATTGGGCATTGCGGTCGGCAGAACGTTCGTATTCGTCCGAAAACAATTGCAAATGCGCCAAACGGCCAATATACACCAAAGCCACTACCACGACCATCGCGATAATGACCACAGAACGACCGGCATAATCTTTTGAACCTCTGGACATTTCTATCTATCGTTATCTACGGAAACGTTCCAGGAAGAAACACAGTATTAGGGTTGCCAAACTGCTGGCAAAGATGCGGAACAGCAAAGTGGGCAAAGAGAAGAAGGCAAAACTTTCCAAGAGAAAGAAAGTACTGTGATGTATCAGAATCAGCAAGACAGCGTATTTCCAGAAAGACAAGAAGCCCATGCTTTTTTCGCCGGGTTCTGCTATATCTTCCTTAGTTGATAGCCATCGCAGCAAAGGCAGACGGAAATATGACACCAAGGTGAACGACATGCTATGCATTCCGGGCGTATCCAAGCTAAAATCCAAAATCAATCCTGCCACAAAAGCCAAAAACAGATTGGCATACACCGACCATTGGGCCGGCCAGATAATCAAGGCATACAGATAAATAAAAGGCGTAATCGACCAGAAATGCACCAAGGGGAACACCCAAATCTGCAGCATAAGCAAAAGCGCCAATATCAGCAAATGTTTCATCACGCCCGACTTCATGGCATAGCCTCCTCTTCTAACATGTTTTGTTCGTCTTGTAATTTTCTGCGCATCAAACGCACATTGTCCAAACTTTCGAATCGCGGGAACAAAGCCACCTTAGCAGTATAGAAAATATCACCCGGAGCCTTATACGATTCAATAATCCTTCCCACGGCAATGCCCTGCGGAAAAGCCGACGAAAAACCACTGGTAACAATGGTATCGCCATCCTGCCACATCAAATGTCCGGGCAATTCCTGCAACAAGGCCGTATGCGTATCGCCACCCGGCCACGAGAGCGAGGCCACCACATCGGAATCTTTAATCTTGCAACTGATATGCGACTGCACATTCAACACGGAAAGCGCCACACTGTAATGCGGCGAACAAGCCTTAACAATGCCCACCACACCTTCGGGAGCCACCACGCCCATGCCCTTTTCCACGCCGTCCAGACTACCCACATCCAAGGTAAAGTAATTGGACAACATCGACACACTGTTCTTGATGACGCGGGCATGGATAAAATCGAAATCCAAGGCAGGCTTGAGGGCCTGCTCCTGGATTTGATATGCTTGCAAACTTGCTTCCAGACGAGCAATCTGCTGTTGCAAATCGCTATTCTGTTGCCAGAGCAACTGGTTTTTTTCGCGCAAGTTGAAATAAGAAATCGTCTGTTCACGCCATTCATACAATTGTCCGTTCACTCGAGCGGCCGAACTAAACACCACACTGTGCTGAAAGTCGTTGCCCTGCACCAAAAGGACGAAGCCGATGGCTTCCATCAACACAAAGAGCAAGACATGGCCAAAGCGAAGGAAAAACTGTATCAGAGCATGCATTAGCGCAACAAGAATTTATATTGATCGACACGACTCAAAGCCACCGAAGTACCTCTAGCCACCGCGTGCAAAGGATCTTCGGGAACAATGAAAGGAATCTTAATCTTGTCGGTAAGACGTTCGGCCAAACCACGCAACAAAGCGCCACCACCGGTCAGATAAATACCATTGTGTACAATATCGGAATACAATTCGGGCGGCGTATCTTCCAAAGCATTCTGCACGGCAGCTTCCACCTTCGAAACCGATTTTTCCAAGCAATGAGAAATTTCCACGTAAGACACAGGCACTTCCATAGGCAAAGCCGTCATCTGGTTGGGACCATGCACGATAAAGTCTTCCGGCGGATTTTGCAATTCTGTCAAAGCCGAACCTACATTGATTTTGATACGTTCTGCCGTTCTTTCACCAATACGGATATTGTGTTGACGACGCATATATTCCTGAATGTCAGAAGTAAAATCATCACCGGCAACACGGATGGATTGGTTGGTCACGATACCGCCCAAAGAAATAACAGCGATTTCGGTGGTACCACCACCTATGTCTACAATCATGTTACCTTCGGGAGCTTCCACATCGATACCGATACCGATGGCAGCCGCCATGGGTTCATAAATAAGGTAGATATCGCGGGCACCCACGTGTTCGGCCGAGTCGCGCACAGCACGGATTTCCACTTCGGTAGAACCGGAAGGAATACATACCACCATACGCATGGTCGAGAACAAACCGCCGCTATGAGGACTTACCTTCTTGATAAAACCACGAATCATGTGTTCGGCAGCGTCGAAGTCTGCAATCACACCGTCGCGCAAAGGACGCACCGTTTTAATATTGGCATTTACCTTTTCATACATCAGCTTGGCTTGATGACCCACGGCCAGTGGCTTGCCCGTTTTGGTTTCGAGCGCCACCACCGAAGGTTCGTCCAATACCACCTTGTCATTCATCAGAATAACGGTATTGGCCGTACCAAGGTCCATCGCAATTTTTTGCGTAAACGAGAAGAAAGCCATGGTCTATCAGTGTTTGAAATGTCTGAAACCGGTAGTAACCATCGCCATATCGTTGGCGTTGCAATATTCGATAGACAATTTATCGTTGATAGAACCACCGGGATGAATCACAGCATCCACACCGGCCTGATGAGCAATTTCCACGCAGTCGGGGAAGGGGAAGAAAGCATCGGAAGCCATCACAGCACCGTTCAAGTCGAAACCGAAAGATTTAGCCTTGTCGATAGCCTGACGCAAAGCATCCACGCGAGAAGTCTGACCCACGCCCGAAGCACAAAGTTGTTTATCCTTAGCCAAAACGATAGCGTTAGACTTGTTGTGTTTTACGATGATGTTGGCAAACAACAAATCTTCTACTTGCTTGGCAGTGGCAATCTTTTCGGTAACGGGAGTCAATTCTTCGGGACATTCGGTATGCAAATCCTTATCTTGTACCAACACACCGTTGAAGATAGAACGGAATTGCTTCTTGGCAGATGTTTTTTCCTTCTGGATAAGGATGATACGATTCTTCTTCTGAGACAATACAGCCAAAGCGTCGGCATCGTAATCGGGAGCGATAATCACTTCGAAGAAGAGCTTGTTGATTTCTTCGGCAGTAGCCAAATCTACGGGACGGTTGCAAGAGAACACGCCACCGAAAGCAGATACAGGGTCGCCGGCCAAAGCAGCGGTCCAGGCTTCGAGCAAAGTATCGCGAGAAGCCACGCCGCAAGCGTTGTTGTGCTTGATGATAACGAAAGTAGGTTCTTCGAATTCGTCGCTCAAAGAAACGGCAGCATCGATATCGAGCAAGTTGTTGTAAGAAATTTCCTTACCCTGCAATTGTTCGAAAATAGCATTGAAATCGCCATAGAAAGCAGCAGCCTGATGAGGATTTTCGCCATAACGCAAAGCGCGTGAATTATCTACAGCGCAACGGAAAGCAGAAGCTTCGTTATTGTCGAACCAATTGAAAATATGGCTATCGTAACCTGAAGAAACCTTGAAAGCTTCCTTGGCAAACCAACGACGTTCGGCCAAAGTGGTCTGTGCGCCCTTTTCGTTCAGAATATCGGCCAAAGCAGCATACTGAGCTTTAGAAGCCACAATCACTACATCTTCGAAATTCTTGGCAGCAGCACGGATCAAAGAAATACCACCGATATCGATCTTTTCGATAATATCTTCGGCGCTGGCACCGCTAGCAACGGTAGCTTCGAAAGGATACAAATCGACAATCACCAAATCGATGGCAGGAATATCATACTGAGCGCAATGAGCCTGGTCTTGAGCTTCGGCACGACGGTTCAGAATACCACCGAACACCTTGGGATGCAAGGTTTTTACGCGACCACCCAAAATAGAAGGATAACCGGTAAGGTCTTCCACTTTTTCGCAAGGATAACCCAATGATTCGATAAACTGCTGGGTTCCACCTGTTGAAATGAATTCTACACCGTCTTCGTGCAATTTCTTCAAAATTTCGTCCAAGCCTTCCTTATGGAAAACCGACACCAAAGCTTTGCTAATTTTCTTGTAATCTGACATATCGCAATGTTTTAAAAATTATTGTTCTTCTCTCGTGTTGGAAGGCCTTTGCGCAATATCATCTAATCTCACGAAAAAGCCTCCGCAACAAGTCGACAAAATTAAACAATCTTAGCCATTTCCATGCACAGAAAACAATTATTTTTCAAAGATTTTTCAGAGCGATTTCAGCAGGTATTCTGGCAACTTATTTTCGTCGGGAGAACCAAATCCACTTTCAGACAAAAGCGACTGCTTTAAAACGCCACCTTGATGGTTCGTTGACCTTGACGGAGAAGATAAATACCCTTGGGCAAAGCATCTTTTACCTCTTCTATATCAGCCTTAGGATACAATAATCTTCCTTGCAGATTGTAAATATCCACCTTAGACGATTCCTCGTGCAATCCATCTATCGACAAAGCTTCATCGCCTTGAATGTTGACAAATTCACCCCATGTATCGGCCGCCTTATAAGCATCTACCTTCGACAAGGCAACTCGTACTATGCAATTGCTTTTATCCACACCTTGAAAAGTATTATTACCACACACGGGCGGTATTTGTGCATACGAAACAATGGTTTCTAATGTCCATACAATTATAAACTTCTGTATAGCCTCCATTTTTCCTGCAAAAATTATTTGGTCAGGATAGCTGTTGCATCGGTAAAAAGCATTATCTTTGAAGTTCGTTAGCGCGAGGCGAAAAACAGTGCAAGAAAAAGTGTATCGCGTTGACAATTAAGTTGATATCAAAATATAAATCATTATAAAATTATCATTATGAAAGCGAAAGCAGTACGTTTGTATGGCAAGAACGACCTCCGTTTGGAAAGTTTCGAATTGCCCGCCATCAAGGAAAATGAAATTTTGGCCAAGGTTGTATGCGACAGCCTTTGTATGTCATCTTATAAAGCCGCCAGCCAGGGTAGCGACCACAAGCGTGTACCCAACGATGTAGCCGAAAACCCCGTCATCATCGGTCATGAGTTTGCAGGCGAATTGGTAGAAGTGGGCGCCAAGTGGGCCGACCAATTCAAAGTGGGTGACAAATTCTCTATCCAACCTGCTATCAACTACGAAGATGGCCCCGTTGGCGTGTTGAGCGCTCCCGGCTATTCGTATCAATATATCGGTGGTGATGCCACTTACGTAATCATTCCCAACGAAGTAATGGAACTCGGTTGCTTGCTGCCTTACAAGGGCGAAGGCTACTACCCTGCTTCTTTGTCGGAACCGCTGAGCTGCGTTATCGGAGCCATGCACGCCAACTATCATACCACTCCCGGTAAATACATCCACACGATGGAAATCGTTGAAAATGGCAAGATGGCTATTTTGGCCGGCGTAGGTCCTATGGGCTTGGCTGCCATCAATTATGTTTTGCATCGCGAAGACCGTCATCCTGCGCTTTTGGTAGTGACCGACGTCGATCAGGCTCGTTTGGATAGAGCTGCTTCGTTGTACACGCCTGAATTTGCTGCTTCACGCGGCATCGATTTGCGCTACATCAACACCGGCAATATGGCCGATCCCGTGGCAGAATTGAAAGCTATCAGCGGTGGCGAAGGTTTCAACGATGTATTCTGCTTCGCTCCTGTTAAGCCCGTGGTTGAACAAGCCGATGCCATTTTGGCCTTCGACGGATGTCTGAACTTCTTTGCCGGTCCGAGCCGCGCCGATTTCAGCGCCATGTTCAACTTCTACAATGTGCATTATGCTTACACCCACGTGGTTGGTACCAGTGGTGGTAACACCGACGACATGATTGAAGGTTTGCACCTGATGGGTAAAGGCCTAGACCCTGCCGGTTTGGTAACCCATATCGGTGGTTTGAATGCTGTGCCCGAAGCTACTTTGCATTTGCCCGAAATTCCCGGTGGAAAGAAACTTATTTACAACCATATCGAAATGCCGCTTACGCCTATTGCCGACTTTGCCAAATTGGGCGAAAGCGACGAACGTTTCAAAACCCTCGATGAACTTTGCCAAAAGCACCAAGGTTTGTGGAACGTGGAAGCTGAAACTTTCTTGTTGAACAATTTTTAATAAGACGAAAACACACTAATGGAGAATCAACCTTTATCATTCAAAACCGGTGTATGGTGCGATAAAATCAATGTAGCCGATTTCGTGCAACAGAACATCACTCCTTACACCGGTGATGCGTCGTTCCTGCAACCCGCCACCGAACGCACACGCAATATCTGGAACAAATGTTTGGCCGCCCTCGAAAGAGAACGCCGTCAAGGTGGTGTATTGGCTTTGGACAACAAAACTGTTTCAACCATCACCTCTCATCAAGCGGGTTATATCGACCGTGAGAACGAACTTATTGTCGGTTTGCAGACCGACGAACTGCTGAAACGCGCCATCAAGCCTTTCGGCGGCATCAACGTGGTTTCACGCGCTTGTCGTGAACGCGGTGTAGAAGTGGACGAACGTGTGAAGGATATTTTCACGCATTATCGTAAAACCCACAACGACGGTGTTTTCGATGTGTATACCGAAGAAATCCGCAACTTCCGTTCTTTGGGCTTCCTTACCGGTTTGCCCGACAATTATGCCCGCGGCCGCATCATCGGCGACTATCGTCGTTTGGCCTTGTATGGTATCGACCGACTGATTCAAGCCAAAGAAGAAGACGTGAAGGCGCTTTGTTCTCCCATGACCGATGCCACCATTCGTTTGCGCGAAGAAGTGGCCGAACAGATTAAGGCGCTGAAAGACATGAAGATCATGGGCGAATACTATGGTTTGGATTTGAGCCGTCCCGCCTGCAGTGCACAAGAAGCTGTACAATGGGTTTATATGGCTTATCTGGCTGCCGTTAAGGAACAAGACGGTGCCGCCATGTCTTTGGGTAATGTTTCTTCGTTCCTGGATATTTACATCCAATACGATTTGGATCACGGCAAGATTGACGAAAGCTTCGCACAGGAACTCATCGACCAGTTTGTTATCAAGTTGCGTATGGTGAGACATTTGCGTATGCAATCGTACAACGACATTTTCGCCGGCGACCCCACTTGGATTACCGAAGCCATCGGTGGACGTTTCAACGACGGACGCACCAAAGTAACCAAAACATCGTTCCGTTTCTTGCAGACGCTTTACAACCTCGGTCCTTCGCCCGAGCCCAATATCACGGTGCTCTGGAGTCCCGAATTGCCCGAAGGTTTCAAGGAATTCTGCGCCAAGGTTTCTATTGACACTTCGTCTATCCAGTACGAAAACGACACTTTGATGCGCGAAGTTCGCTTCTCTGACGACTACGGTATTGCTTGCTGCGTTTCTTATCAGGCTATCGGTCAGCAGATTCAGTTCTTCGGTGCCCGTTGCAACTTGGCCAAGGCTTTGTTGCTGGCCATCAACGGTGGTCGTTGCGAAAACACCGGTACACAAATTGTCAAAGGCATTCCCGCATTGACAAGCGACTCACTCAATTACGAAGAAGTATTGGCCAATTACAAACTCGTGCTGGCCGAAGTGGCCCGCGTCTACAACGACGCCATGAACATCATCCACTACATGCACGACAAGTATTATTACGAAAAGGCTCAAATGGCTTTGATCGACACCAATCCTCGTATCAACTTGGCTTATGGTGTAGCCGGTCTGTCTATCGTTCTCGACTCGCTTTCAGCTATCAAATATGGTAAGGTTAGCGTTAAACGCAACGAACGTGGTCTGAGCGAAGGCTTCGAAATCGAAAAGGATTTCCCCTGCTTTGGTAACGACGACGATCGCGTAGACCAATTGGGTGTCGATTTGATTTACTTCTTCAACGAAGAGCTGAAGAAACATCCTGTGTACAAAAATGCTCGTCCTACCCTTTCGGTATTGACCATTACTTCGAACGTGATGTATGGTAAGAAAACCGGTGCTACTCCCGACGGTCGTGCCAAAGGCATTGCTTTCGCTCCGGGCGCCAACCCCATGCACGGACGCGACAAGAATGGTGCAGTTGCTTCGCTTTCGTCTGTATCGAAGTTGCGTTATCGCGACTCTCAGGACGGTATCAGCAACACCTTCTCGATTGTGCCCCGTTCGCTGGGTGTGGACGAACCCACTCGCATCGAAAACTTGGTAACGCTTATCGATGGTTACTTCACCAAGGGTGCTCATCACCTGAATGTGAATGTATTGAACCGCGAAATGTTGCTCGATGCCATGGATCATCCAGAAAAGTATCCGCAATTGACCATTCGTGTTTCTGGTTACGCTGTCAACTTTATCAAGCTGAGCCGCGAGCATCAGTTGGAAGTGATTTCGCGTAGTTTCCACGAACGCATGTAATAACATTTTGGGCTTATGATTCGCGTCCATTCTTACGAATCGCTCGGCACTTTCGACGGACCGGGTTTACGCTTGGTGGTGTTTCTGCAAGGCTGCAATTTCCGTTGTCGTTATTGCGCCAATCCCGATACCATCGGTCTGCAAGAAACATGCATGGAAGTGAGCGAGGACGAAATTCTACAGATGGCCGTTCGCGAAAAGCCCTTTTTCGGCAAAAAAGGAGGCATCACCTTCAGTGGAGGTGAGCCTTCTTTACAAGCCGTAAAACTCCTTCCCCTTTTCTCCCGATTGAAAGAAGCCGGCATTCATATTTGTCTGGACACCAACGGATCCATCCACAACGAAGCCGTAGAAAAACTTTGGCAACTGTGCGATTTGGTATTGCTCGACATCAAAGAATTCAACGCCGAACATCACCGCGCCCTTACCGGACACGACAACAGCGAAACACTGCGCACGGCCGCCTGGCTGGAAGCGCATCAAAGTCCCTTCTGGTTGCGTTATGTATTGGTGCCCGGCCACAGCGATATGGAAGAAGACATCCGCGCTTTAGGCCAAGCCTTGGGACATTATAAAATGATTGAACGGGTGGAGATTCTGCCCTATCACCGACTCGGCGTGCACAAATACGAAGCTATGGGATTGGAATACAGCCTAAAAGACGTAAAAGAAAACACGCCCGAACAATTGGAAAGAGCCCGTCGTATTTTCGAAGAATATTTTCCGACGGTGTACGTCAATTGAAAACAACTTCCTGATAACCAATCAGCTGATCGTATTCTCCCGCAAAAGGACAATAATACACGAAAATTTGGTATTCATTTGCCGTCGGCCAGAAATCGCCTTCCGTCTGCGACAAAGACAATGATTCATTTTCCGAATTTCGCGAAGAAACAGCCAAGGCATACATATAATTATATTGTCCTTGTTTGAGCAGCAATTGGCATTCGTAGGCACGATTTTCCTCGTTATAAATCAATGATTGCGCGGCTTGCGGATTAGCCTGTTGAATATCGCCCAACAAATAAAGCGCTTGTGCAAAAGGCTTGTCAACCGGCAAAGAAAAATGCACCATCTGATAATCGGTCTGCAAAGCATCGGCTTCGCGATTGCGGATATAATAACGGCCGTTCTGATCTTGATCGTAAGTATAGGAACGATTGCGCAAGACATCGGCAAACAAAACTGCGTGATAATAAGGTCGTTCAAAAAACAATCGGTCTACGCCCATGCCTGCCATTTTATGGCTGCTGATTTCGAAACGTCGGTATTCATTGCCCGCGGCAAACACCAAAGAAGGATGATGCTGATAACGAATGCTGTTGCCGGAAGTCATGTAAGGCGGAATGCCGAACACCTGGTTGTCGCAACGACGATTTTGACGAATCAAGATTTTGATATCGCTGTCGGGACGTTCAATCATGCCCATGGGCGTCTGCAATTCGAAGGAAAGTTGCTGATACTTATCGTTATAAGCCTGATCGGTTTGAGCAGAAACCTTGGCATCGACACCAATTTTTCTATCTAAAACGGAAAAACACACCTGCAGCAACATGGCCTCCTCTTCGGCCGCATCGCGATCGAAAATTTCCACCACATAATTGCCGGAGAGTTTCAAGCGGACATCATCGTTGGGAAGTTTGAGTTCGTAGTGCGTGTATTCCACCGTGGTTGCCTCGGAAGTGGCGCCTTCGGGCAAATCGTTTTCGGAAAAGCCTTCCAGATAATCCAGTTCGTTCATCGAAGAGGCCTGCCAATCGGCGTTACAATGACGGATGCGATAGGCCAGACGCAGATATTCATGCGACATTTCATCGAACGAAATCGACACTTGCTGCTCGCTATGCAACTCAATGACAGGCGCTTTGTTCCATGCATCGGCCAAATGAGCCTGCAAACTCATCACCTTGGGCGAAAGAATCTGCGTGCAATACACTTGCGCCGAGAGCAACAAGGGCATCATCAAAAGCAGCAAAATCGTCGACAATCGTTGTTTCATAGCTTGAAGAATCAAATGAAAATAAATGAAGTTTTCTTTCGAATACTGATGAATATCTCTTCTAAAATTAGAACTGGAAATAGATAAAGGCTTGCAAATCGGCTGTAATAAACTGATACACAAAGAATACCACTGCCACCACAACCAAGACCATGCAAGGAAGCGGCATTTTAGCAAAAGCCAAACGATAACGACGCTTCCAATTTTGCGGCAACCAATGGATAATCATCCCCAGTATAAATAGAACGAAAACAGCGGCATAAGATTGTATCACCTGCGGAATAATTTCCACGTCCCAAGCGCCACCTATCTGTTCTATCATGTTCACCGCCGTTTCCCAAGCCACCCGATTGGCCTCGGCCGGATCGAGATTGGAACCCGAACGGAAAAACAAACGCGTAAAGGTGATGAAAACAAAAGTCTGCGCAATGCCCCACACTTTCGACAAAGCCGTTTCCACGGAAAGCGAGAGCGATTTAGCGGACATATTCTGGAAAATATGATACATATATCTGACGAGTGTTCCGATGCACAAAAGACCGATCCAGATTTTGGCGATATTCAAAGCCGCGCAGGGATAAAGATATGTTCCCGAAAGGTAAACGCCCACGAAAAGCAAGAGCATTACCAAGGTTCTGGTAAGCGGTGACCAATTTTTCCAGGTTTTGTAGATGATGACGCCGGCGCCGTTCAGTCCGCCCCAAATAACGAAGTTTAGGCTCGCACCATGCCAAAGTCCGCCCAAGAGCATCGTATTCAAAGAGTTGAGATTGGTTGTAAGTCGACGTCGTTTGTCTGCATCGCGACGCGTTGAAAAAAGCGAAAGACCAAGAACCAAGACCACCGCAAAAAGCAACCATAAACTTCGGCTCAGCGCAACGGCAATCAGCGCCATGGCAATAATCCAGAAATAGGTTCCGAAGCTTGCTTTTCGATTGCCGCCCAAAGGAATGTAAAGATATTCTTGCAACCAACGGCTCAAGGAGATATGCCAACGTTTCCAAAAATTGCCGGCATTGCTTGCCTTATAAGGTGAATTGAAGTTTTGCGGCAGATAAAATCCCATCAACATAGCCACGCCAATGGCAATATCGGTATAACCCGAAAAGTCGGCATACACTTGCAAGGAATAGGCAAAAAGCGAGAATAGATTTTCGAAACCGCTGTACATCGTGGGATTGGCAAAGACGCGGTCGATGAAATTCACGGCCAGATAATCGCTCAGCACAATCTTTTTAACCAAACCGTTAAGTATCCAGAATATCGCGATGCCAAACTGCCGACGACTCAGATGGAATGGCTTGTATATCTGCGGAATGAAAGTATTGGCACGCACAATAGGACCAGCCACCAACTGCGGAAAGAAACTGACGTAGAAACCATAATCGAGCCAAGAATTGACAGGCTGTATGCGACGTCGATACACATCCATGGTATAGCTGATAGTCTGGAAAATATAGAAACTGATGCCCACCGGCAAGATGATTCTATCCACACTGAACACCGGAGAACCCGCCAATTCGTTGCCCGCCCAGGCAAAAACATTGAACACGCGCAAATGCGTGCCCAACATATTGTTCAGCAAATCGCTGACGAAATAGGAATATTTGAAATAACATAGCAAGCTCAGATTCAGCACGATACTCAATGCCAGCCAAGTTTTGCGTTTCCAGCTCTCCTGGCTGCGATGAATGCGTTTGGCGATAATAAAATCGGACAAAGTACAAAACAACAATATCAGCAAACAGATACCGCTGGTTTTGTAATAGAAAAAGGCACTGGCAGCAAAAAGGAAAAGATTGCGCAAGAGCAACTTATTGTGCAACAAACTGAAAACCGCGAAAACCAAAGCAAAGAAGGCCCAAAAATAGAATTGGGTAAACAACAAGGGCGTTTCCGCGTTGAACGACAAAAATTCCAGAATTCTACTCATGCGGCTTCGTTTTCAAATATTGTTGATAATCGTGCATGATAGCCTCGAACAGACAATCGCCTAGATATTCGTAACCGGCATTGGTAAAATGCACCAAATCGGGCTTCATCAAGGCTTTGTCGCGCCAACGGCGGGCACTGCCCAAACCGCCCATCATATCGAACACATCCCAAAGTGCGGCCTGGTGTTTTTCGGCCAGTTCCACAAAAGCAGCCTGCGCCACCAAGGCATTTTTATTGGGCGTTTTGCGACGGATATAACTATCGTTGTTGGTCATGAAAATCATCGTCAAATGGGGATTGGCCGCTTGCAGATAATTGATAAGTGTATCGTACTGATGCACAAACAATTCCTGCGTAAATTCGGGCTTGGTAGCATCGTTGATGCCGATACCGAAAATCACCAGATCGGGCTTGATGAGTTGGATATCGCGCTGAAAATGACGACAACGGATATAATCGTGCACCGATGCTCCGTTCACACCGATGGCATGATACGAAATACCGGGATTGTCGTTGTCGAGCAGCATACCGTTCAGCTGAAAATAATCGGAACATTTATCGGAGAAGGCCATCAAATTGTTGGTCATGAAGGCTTTCACCGCTTTATTTTCGACAAAAGAGAGCGAAAAAGAATCTTGCGCTTGCGTCAATTGGAAAGTCCAGGATTGCGTAGCTCTGTCGTAAGTGCCAAAAAGACTGTCGTTTACCAAAGGAATGAACGAAGGCGAAGGCGCATTGCAAAGCAAACGGATGCGCGAAAACTGATACAACAGACTGGAATCCTTGTTCAACTTAACATAAACGCGCGCAGTAGTATCTTGGGTAGTGATAGCTATCCCGCTCATTCCCAAATCGATATCGTAATCTTTATAGACATTACGCGTGGTTTTCCAAGTGCCTTCACTTCGTACCTTATAATAAGGTGGATTATTGGTGCGAGCAGCCGAAAAGGGAAAAATCAAACCGCGCGAAGGCAAAGCCGCCGTATCGCCCAAGTGAGAAAAATGCCAACGCATACGATGCGAAAAAACGCCCGCCTGCACATGCGAAGCCCCGATATGCAAGACATTGATTCGTCCTTGTCCCGAGTTTTGCCATTGCGCCACTCGTTGATAAAAAGGATAAAGCGCAGCCGTGTCGGATGGAAATTGCAAGTAGGCGGATTGAGGTCGCGCCTGAGCGTTCAGCGAAGGCGCGAACATTGTCAGCAGCGACAGCATGCAAAGCCAGACAGTTATGTTCAGGGCACAGGTTTTCATAAATCCATATTTAACTGCAAGGAATCCAAGCCATTTTCCAAAGCCTGCCACAGCAAAGAATCGGAACGGCTGGCTTCCAACAATTCTTCCCAATCGCGCTGATAATTGCGCGTGCTGTCCAAACGGCTTATCTGCAACAAAGTGCTATCGTTGATATGGCGACGACGGAAACAATAATAATCGTAACAAAGGTCGAAACTGCGATTGAGCAATGCGGCAATGCGATCGGCTCCCTGACGACTGAAATGAATATAATCGGTGGCGGCCAAAGGCGGCTGCGTTTTGGTCCATTCGATGATGGTGTTCCTACCGCCCATCACCCGATACATATCCCAAAAGGCTACCTGATTTTCCATGCACAAAGTGCGCAGCGCGTCGATCATTTCTTCCAGATAAGGATACGTCTGCACTTGTCCCTCTACGCTGCGTGCCATATCCGCCGGACCGATAAACAACATGACGGCTTGCGGCAAGACTTTTTTCAGGTAACGAATCTGCGCACCCAAATATCTCATATACACATCGATATCGGCTTGCGAACGGATAGACGGCATACGATTTCCACCGAATTCCAAAATAAGCATGCGCACTTGCAGGGCTTGATAGGCTTCGCGAAGCGAAGCCGCATCGATGGAAGTAAAAATGGTACCCGAACAACCGCGCATAGGAATATTGTCAACGGCCACACCCGATGATCCATCCAGCGCGATAGCCTGAATGTCGGCATGGCCCCAGAAACTCAAATCGACCACAGAAACCGGCTCTTCCAATTGCCAGGTCAGCACTTGCAAGGCGGCAGAACTATCGGGCAAAGTTTTCGACAAATAAGCATCACCCACATGTAAGACCGCCTGAAAACCAGGCTGATAATTCGATACCAACACACGAATTTGCAAAGCCTGATTGCGGAAAGGCGGCTGACGATAATGTCGCGGAGTCAAGATGACGCGGGCCGAATCCTCTACCCTGACAAACTGTGCCATGGGGCCATAATGCTTGTGCGAAGCTCTGTCGCTTTCCAAACCATACACCAAATAGCGTTGCAAATCGCCACTGTAGTCTTGTTTCATGTAAGGCGTCTGTACCGGCTGCAGGGCGGGCACCAAACCACAACCCATACCACCGAAACGCGCCTGCCAATTGCCACGCAAAGTAGAAGTGATACGATCTTGTTCTATCTGAGAATCACCATAATGCAACACGCGCAGCAATTCTCCCTTGGCTTGCGCCTGCTCCATGGCGGCGAAAAATGCATCAAAAAGCGAAGCATCATTGTTCGGAAACTGAATGCTGGCCGAAGCCGAAGCAAAAATCTGCTGATAATAATCCAAAGAATCGGCCAACTCGGAGAGTTGCTTCATTTCCAAAGCCTTGGCCATTTTCTCCAATTGTTCCTCGGGACGAATGGATGGCGAAGCGGGCTCTGCTTCCGAAGTCAGAAAAAACGAAGCGTCAGGAAAACGCAGTTTCCATTTTCCAAAAGTGATACCATCTTCCGGAAAAACCAGCACCAATCCGGCCAAAAGCACAAGACAGGCGCAGATAAACAGCAGTATCTTCCTGACAGACATAATCCTTATCGTTGTTCGGCCACTGCCTTACCGGCACGCAAAGCCGCAATATTTTTATCCACAATATCTTGTCCCTTGCGGGCAAAAATAGCGCGAATACCTTCTTCTATACTTTCGTAAGACAAATGAAGGAAAGGCGTGGCAGCTCCCAAGAGTACCATATTAGCCGAACGGGCCGAACCACAATCCTTGGCAATGGCTTCCACATCGAGCACCACTTTGTTGGGCACCGCATCCAAAGCAGCCTGCAATGCCTCAGCTTCTGGATAAGAAGGAATATTCACAAAAGGAACGGAACTGGTTACCAACCAACCATCTTTCTTCAGGTAAGGCAGATAACGCAAAGCTTCCATGGGTTCCAAAGACAGAATCAAATCGCATTGACCCTGGGGAATCAGATCGGAATAAATAGCTTTATCGGAGATACGGAGATTCGACTGTACATCGCCGCCGCGCTGGCTCATGCCATGCACTTCCGACTGCTTCATCTGCAAACCTTCGCTCAATACAGCTTCTCCTATGATGGTGGCAATGGAAAGAATACCTTGACCTCCCACGCCTGACAATATAATATCGATTTTCATGACGATTTGAATGAATGATTAGGCTTGATTTTCTTTGGCTTGCATTTTTTTGCGACGAGCTGCCGTCTGAATACATTCCCTGCGGGGAATAATCACCGACAAGCCGGGATAATTGATTTCCTGACGGATGATGTTCACCATTTCTTCGTGATTCTTTTTCAGCGGCACCAGCACTTTCAAATGCGCAGGATCCACGCCCAAACCCAAACAGATAGCTTCAATCTTTCCGGTACCGGCCGAATCTTGTCCGCCCGTCATACCGGTGGTTTCATTGTCCGAAATAATGACGGTGATAGGCGCGTTGGCATTCACGGCATCCAGCAGCGAAGTCATGCCCGAATGGGTGAAAGTAGAATCGCCGATAACGGCTACGGGATATTTCAAACCTGCATCGGCAGCGCCTTTGGCCATGGTGATGGAAGCTCCCATATCGAGGGCAGAATTCAGCACGCGGAAAGGCGGCAGATAACCCAAGGTATAACAACCGATGTCGCCAAAAACGCGGGCCTCATCGCCAAGCGAACGCACCACTTCGGTGAGCGCTTCGTACATATCGCGATGGCCACAACCCTGACAAAGTGCCGGCGGACGCGGCATTACCACTTGCGGACGCGCATAAGCAGACTGATGATCCAAACCGAAAGCCTCAGCCACGATATCGGGATTCAATTCGCCATCGCGAGGCAACAAGCCGCTGCATCGTCCTTGGATTTTTCCTTCTTCGTAACACAAACCTTTGATGGCATTTTCCACCACGGGCGCACCTTCTTCGATGACAATCAGTTCTTTACATTCCTTCAACATCTGACGAATACGCGCTTCGGGCAGCGGATACTGACCAATTTTCAATACCGGCCAAGGACAGCCCTGCGGGAAATTTTCCATCAGATAGTTGTAAGCGATACCGCAAGCAATGATACCTTTACTCTTGTCGGCCGCATCGTAATAAGGATTGAAATCCGAATTCATAGACGAAGCCTGCATATCGTTTTGCGCAGCCAACAATTGTTTATAACGTTGACGGGCATTCACAGGCAAGAGGACGAATTGTTTGGGATCTTCGGAAAAATGCAATTCATTCTGAGGCAGTTGCGCTTTGCGAACCACGCCCGCACGCGAGTGGGCCAAACGAGTGGTAATGCGCAACATCACCGGATAACCGATGCGCTCCGAAAGTTCGAAACCGGCATACACCATGTCGTAGGCTTCCTGCTGATTGGATGGTTCCAAAATGGGAATCATGGCAAAATTGCCGTAAAAGCGCGAATCTTGCTCGTTCTGCGAAGAGTGCATGGATGGATCGTCGGCAGCCACGAAAACCAAACCTCCCACGATGCCCGAAATGGACGAGTTCATCAAGGGGTCGGCGGCCACGTTTACGCCCACGTGCTTCATACACACCAAAGAACGTTTGCCGGCAAAAGACATACCCATGGCAGCTTCCATAGCCGTTTTTTCGTTGGTGGCCCATCGGCACTGAATGTTTTCCTGTTTGCTATATGGCGAATGTTGTATATACTCCGTAATCTCCGTCGAGGGCGTTCCGGGATAGGCATACACACCCGAAAGTCCTGCATCCAAAGCCGCTTGGGCAATGGCTTCATCTCCTAATAACAATAATGCTTTCATCTATTCTAATATTTAGCTTTTGATTCTAACCTATGTTCGCGATTTTTCCGCGTACGAAAAGGCAAAAATACAATCTTTTCCGCGAAGTATCAACCACTTTTTGCAAAGGTTTTTTGCGTAAAACTCGCTGTGCCAATATCAAAAGCTCCCATGACACAAACAATAATCGAAAAACAAACAGGAATCATATTACCAGAGAACTTTACTGAGAATGAAAACTTTGCAAATACATTTCGAGATTGATTGAAAAAAAATCTAAGCCAAATGTTGCAAATCGGCAAAAGCGTTGTACTTTTGTGGCGCAAAGACAGTGTATCCGGAAGGCCCCGTAGCATCCGGCTGCACTATAAACAAGATTAAGTCGAGCCTCAGCTGCATGCAACTGAGGCTCGTAAATTTTTTAACATAACCTGTAATGGCGAACCGAGATTAGATTGATTCCGGCAAAACGCCCGGCGCTCTGCCTTTCGGCCTCGCACGGGCTACGGGCAGACTGCACGAACCGTGTGACCGCCGTAGCGACCGCCAGTGCTCCAGGCCACATAGCTCGATTTGAAGTACAAGCTGCACGCGTAGTTCGGTTCGCTCGAATCGAGTGAACTCGACCAATAGTCGCCGCCGGAACCGACACTGCCGACTGAAGCACCAAGACGGTTGCCGGCCGCCGGCAAGAAGATGCTATTCCCATTGGTTTTACTAGTTACTTTATATCCATTTATTCCATTTCGGGTGGTCCAAGTCCAAGTGCAATTGTTTCTTAATTCGTCTTGCTCTGCTTCGGTGGGCATGCGCCACTTACCGCCCCAATTAGCTCGGGCGGCATCGTCGGAGATGTCGAGGGTGGTTTTGTTATCTACCGTACCTCTGCTGCTGTTTGTGTTGTACTTGGAAAGGGTTGTTTCTGAACCATTGCAATATTTATACGTACTCCACTTGTAATTATCTTTCGGACTCGTTTCGCCCCAAGCGAAGTAATCGCCATAACCTTCGGGAGAAGTGGCGCCCACATTGCAGTTGGCCCATTTCAGGCCGCTTGGCAGGCCGAGATCCACATAGTCGTGGCCGTTTTCTGTGCCGGAAGCCACTTGTTCCTGTTCCCATTGCGCATAAAGCGTCATATCTTCCGTCAAAGTAATTTCTTGGCCATCAGTGTAGGAGGTTCCGCTGCCGTCGGGTGCGGTGTTCCAGCCAGAAAAATAGTAACCGGAGCGAGTGAATTTGTTGGCAGTCAAAGTTTGCGTAACACCGGCTTCGAAAAGTTGCGCGGTCCTGGCACCGGAGCCGTCGTTGGCGTTGAAAGTGAGGATGTAGATTGTTGTTTGTGACGTGTCATCGGAAATCACTGCGCGGACCGTATAACCAATGCATCGACTACTGTATTTTCCTACCGAAACCAAAGTCCTTTCATAATACAAATTGACAGCATCAAAAGAACTGAAAGTATAAAGCGAATTAGCCCAATAATACGCATGAGTGCCCACAGATACTAAATCTGCGTTGTAACGATAACCCGCGGCCGGCAAGAAAATGCTATTTCCGTTGATTTTGCTAGTCAGTTTGTATCCATTTACCCCTTTCTGCTGAACCCAAGTAAGATTACAATTAGTTATCAATTCGTTTTGTTCCGTCTGGCTAGGAATACGCCAACGGCCGCCCCAATTGACAGTAGCGGCATCATCTTCGGCATCAAGCGTGGTTTTGTTGTCCACTACCCCATTATTCACATTATTATTGTACTTGAGGAGACTATTCACCGTACCACTGCGTCTATTGTGTTTATAGTAACTCCAGTTGTAATGGCTTTTCGGTGCCGTTTCGCCCCAGGCAAAGTAATCGCCGTAGCCTTCGGGCGCGGTGGCGCCCAGGTTGCAAATAGCCCACTTGGTACCGCTGGGCAGACCGAGATCCACATAAGCATGTTCGTTTTCAAATCCGGAAACCGCATACCACTGTGCATAAAGCGTAAGGTCGCCGCCAATCATCACTTCTGCCTGGTCGTTGAAAGGAGTACCGCTGCCGTCGGGCGCCGTGTTCCATCCGGCGAACATGTGTCCATTGCGGGTGAAGGTATTGGCATTCAAGGCTTGCAAAACGGTCGGATCGAAAATTTGCGGCGCCATCGTTCCCTGGCCTCCGTTAGCATCGAAAGTAACAATGGCCGGAATGATTTCCCACTGCGCATAGAGCGTGAGATTTTGTTCGGGCGAAATGATTTGATGATTGTAGTAAGCGGTGCCGCTGCCATCGGGCGCGGTGTTCCAACCACTGAAAGTGTAGCCCGCACGCGTGAAAGCATTCGACATGAGCGCTTGCGATTCGCCTATAACAAATTGTTGGGCCGGCATTTCTCCTTGGCCGCCATTGGCATTGAAAGTAACGATGGCAAATTCGGCATAGACGGGACGGATGGTGTTACCATTGGAGCGCATATCATAGTCGATCATGTCAATGTCGCTCCTGAAGTACAAGCTGTACGCGTAGTTCGAATAATAGCCCGAATGGCCCGTAAAGAGCGAACTCGACCAATATTCGCCGGTAAAAGAGCTATTGTAGTGATGCGTGCCATCTTTAAATCCCGCCACGGGCAAAAAGATGCTGTTACCGTTGGTTTTGCTTTCTATTATATATCCATTTACGCCATTTTGCGTTGTCCAGGTCCATGTGCAATAACTTGTATTTATTAATTCTTCTATTTCAGTTTCGGTTGGCATTCGCCATTTGCCTCCCATATTTACATGAGCCGCATCGTCGGAAAGTTCGAGCGTGGTTTTGTTGTCGGTAAAGCCATTGTATCCGGAACTACTTTTAGTGTTGTATTTCGTCAAGGGGAAACTTGAGCCATCATTGAAACAATATTCATAGTTACTCCAAGAATATTCCTTCTTCGGCTCGGTTTCGCCCCAAGCAAAGTAATCGCCGCTGCCTTCGGGCGTTTTCGCACCCAGATTGAAAGAGGCCCATTTCAAGCCGCTGGGCAAACCCAAATCGATATAAGAATGTCCGTTTTCCGTACCGGAAGACAACATCGTCCATTGCGCGTAGAGATAACTTTCTTGCGTGATGACAATTTCTTGCTTGTCTTTGTACGCCTTTCCACTGCCATCGGCCTCGGTATTCCAGCCCGTAAAACGATAGCCTCCGCGAATGAAAGTATTTTCGTTCAAAGCTGTCGATTCGTCGTATTTAATCATTTGGGCAGACATATTTCCGCTTCCGCCATTGGCTTCGAAAAACAAAGGGAAGAGCAGCTTTTCCCACTGCGCGTAGAGCGTAAGGTTTTGGTCGGTTTTGAAAAGGTCCGTGTCGTCGTACGATGTGCCGCTACCATCGGGCGCGGTATTCCATCCCACGAAAGTGTAACCTTCGCGTTGGAAGTTGTTTTCCGCCAAATGATCGAGAACACCTTCAGCAAGAATCTGCGCATCCATATCGCCATCGCCGCCATTGGCATCGAAAAGCACCGAAAAGTGATGTTGCGGTTTGATAAGCGGCTCGCAGGAAAACATCAACAAGGCAACGAGCGCGCAGAGCGTATAGGGAAATATCTTTTTCATCGTCGTCATCATTTAGCTAAAGAAAAATTGAACACCAAACCGGCCTGCACACTCAGGCTTGCACCGGACAAAGCATAAGAAGGCGTCAGCGCCAAGGCAAAGCCTTTCGACAGACAAACTTGCGTACGGCAAGCCAACAAAAGTCCTTGATACAAATTCTTGTAAACACCGTCTTCCAAAGAGAATCCGGCCATGCCTTCGTAGCCCACTTGCGGCGTGAGCAGGAATGATCGGCCCAAGGGCAAAGCATAACCCAAACGAAGATCGTATTTCTGTTGAATGAAGTCGTCGGGCACAAAACTGTAGTTGTATTCTACATTGATAGATTTTATCGTAGTACCCACTTGCGCAGTAACATACCCCACTTCGTCGCGACGCTCGGTGGTGAGAACCGGTGTTAAATAAGCACCGGCATAGAAAGAGAAATTCTTGTAATAACGATTTTTGGCCACGCGAACTTTTTGAGGCTTGGCGGCAGGCTTCGAACTTGGACTCAAACTTGCCTGCGGCTGAACAGCGGGTGCAACATTTGCTTGCGGCTGTTCTATTTTCTTCAGCACCATACGATGCGAGAAAGTTTGGTTGTGTTTCACCACCGCTTGCACCGAAGCGGTTTCGTACAGTTCTTTTTCAAAGCGAAGTTGATGCGTTCCCACCAAAACATCGTTGGTCATGAGCGGGGTTTCACCCAAGAGCCGGCCGTCCATGTAGACTTTGGCTTTGGTCGGCGCCGAGGTCAGTTCCATCGAGCCGTATAGGGGCAGCGGCGCCGACAACTGCACTTGGCGAGGCGACAAATCGCTAATGGTAAGCAATTCTGAAACGCTTTGATGGCCTTCCTTGCGCGCTTCCAGTTTGTATTCGCCGGGACTGAGAGCACCCGTCCAGGAAGCTTTGGCTTTGAATTCGTTGTCTATCCATATTTCGCAAGCCTCGTCGGCGGCCGTAATGTTCACCGTGGCAAAATTGGGCTGCAAGGCAACTTGTACTTCGGTGGTCTGATTGTCGGAAACATGCACGCTCAGCACTTGCGTTTTATATTTCGTCTTCATGATTCTAAGCTGATAATCACCGCTTTTCATGTTTTTGGAAGTAAATGGCACCGTACCCAAACGTTCGTTACCCAAGTAAACCATGGCACCATGATATTCGGCATCGCCATCCACATGTATCCAACCAAAATGCGGTTTCAGCTGCACATTCATTTCCACTTTGCCGGAAGCATCAACCGTAAAAACGCCTGCCTGCGGATGATAATCTTCGCTGCTGACACGATAAGTATATTTTCCGAAAGGCAAAGATTGTTCCACCACGCCTTCTTCGGGCAAAAATATTTCTCCGTCGATTTCTACCAAGGCTTCGGCCGGCTGCACATTGATAATAACAAACTGCTTGTTTACCTGATGATTGACAATGGTTTGCACTTGTCCGGTGCTGAGCGTCATTTCGTAGGTACGCGCTTTTTCGATGGGAATGGGAATGTTGTATTCGCAAGAGCCTAATTGTTGGTGACGAATCTCCAATTTTTTGATGCCATGCGGCACGTAAACCCAGATTTCGCCCACACCTTGCTTGGTTTTTACAATACCCATCATACCTCCGGAAAAGACAAAACCCTGTTGGGTGGTCTGCACGCGAATCAAAGCAGCCACTTCACCATTTTGGTCGCGTTCCATCGTGCCGTGGGTATTGGCCGTCAAATCGTTCTCTCGAGCCTTAAAGTCTGTCACACTCAGGCTTTGCGCCATCATCATCGGCGAAAGCATCAACAACATAAGTATCAACAAGATACATTTATTTACAGGGAAGCTATATTTCATAAATCTCCTATTTCAATAAGGTGGCAAAGATATATTCTTTTACAAGAATTAACAAGTCGAATCTCCTGCTTTTATCCAAGTCTTGATGTAGCAAATCTTTGAAAAAAAATATACCTTTGTCTTCGCTGTCAAAACCTGGCAGCACAAGCTAGTATTCAAGCCTTTATTTGTTATGAAAAAGACCACCTTACTGTTAGGCATCTGCCTTATTTTCAACTTATTCAACCAAGAGGTTCAAGCCGCTTCGAGCGAACATTCCCGCGACAGCATTTTGTGGAATTTCGATTGGAAATTTCAAGCCGGCAACATCGACAATGCTTGGCAAAAAGATTTCGACGACAGCCAATGGCGTTCTCTCGATCTGCCGCACGATTTTCAGATTGAACAGCCTTGGATTGCTCCCAAAGCAGACGAAAAGGCCGATATGAGCGACGGTGCCGCCAATGCAAAAAGCGAACTGAGCCCGCGTGGTTTCAAAGCCATGGGACAAGCCTGGTATCGTAAAACTTTTGTACCGGACGAAAGCTGGAAAGATCGTCGTTGCGTGCTGGATTTCGAAGGATTGATGTACGTGGGCGATGTCTATCTGAATGGCGAAAAAATTGCCGCTTGCGATTATGGTTATCTTGGTTTCGAAATCGATATCACCTCGCGTCTGCGTTGGAACGAAGAAAATGTCGTGGCTGTGATGTGCGATACGCGTGCGCCCAAAAATTCTCGTTGGTACACGGGCGGCGGTATCATTCGCGATGTTCATATCATCCTCACTGCCAAAGATTTGTATCTGACGCGTCATCCCCTGAAAATCACCACCGAAACCCAAGGTAACAATGGCGTCGTGTATTTCCAGGCCGAAGCCGCCAACAAACTGAAAAGCAAACCTTCGCAGATGAATTTCCAAGTACGCATTTACGACGCCGACCATCAAGTGGTGGCCGAACACATCGCACATCCCAACTTCTATCGTCGCGAAGGCACCAGCGAATATTCTTTGGATAGCGTGGTTATTGAAAATGTCAACTTGTGGGATTGCGAAAATCCTTATCTCTATACGGCCGAAGTGAGCCTACTCTACCCTGATGGAAAAATAGCCGACCAAGTATCAACGCCATTCGGTGTCAGAACTTTGGAATTCTCGCCCGAATACGGTATGAAAATCAATGGTAAAAAAGTGTTGCTGAAAGGCGTTGCCAACCATCACGATTTGGGAGCTTTGGGCACGGCCGTCTACGACGAAGCTTTGGAAAAACGTATTCTCTTGCTGAAACAATTCGGATTCAACCACATCCGCACTTCGCACAATCCTTATAGCCAAAGCCTCTTGGATCTTTGCGACAAACACGGCATCTTGGTGGTGGACGAAATTTATGACAAATGGTTGGATCAATACTGTGGCGGTCGAAAACCCTGGATGGAACTCTGGCCCCAAAACCTTCCCGAATGGATCAAGCGCGACCGCAATCATCCTTGTGTAGTGATGTGGAGCCTTGGCAACGAAACGCAACAATATTGGGGCATGCCTTATGCCGACTGGGGCGTTACCTTGTTCAAGATGATGAAAGTGCTTGTGCAACGTTACGACGATACCCGCCTAATGACCGTTGCCATGCATCCTCGTTATCGTGATGTCAAAACCGATTCTCTGCCCTCGCCTTTGGCCATGGCCTGCGATGTAGCTTCTTACAACTATCGTTATATGTATTTCCCCGGCGATGCGCGTCGTTTCCCGCACATGATGTTCTATCAGAGTGAAGCCAACACCGTCGGTATGGGCGAAAACTGGTATGACATGGATCTGGACAAAGTAATCGGTTCGGCTTATTGGGGCGGCATCGATTATTTGGGCGAAAGTCATGGCTGGCCCAACAAGGGCTGGAACATGGGCGTTTTCGATATCAGCCTGGAGCCCAAACCTACTGCTTATTACATCAAGAGTTACTTCCAGGAAGATCAGCCGATGGTGCATGTGTCTGTGTACGAAGGCTCTTCTGCCATTCATTGGAACGACGTGAATTTGGGAAGCGTTCATTTGAGCGAAAGTTGGAATCGTCAGAAAGGCGAAAAACTGGTGCTGTACGCCTTCAGTAATGCCGACGAAGTAGAACTGCGCCTGAACGGAAAAGCCATTGCGCGTCAAAGCAACCAACGCCAGATTTCAAAACAACGCAACCGTTTCATCTTCGAAAACATCGTTTATGCGCCCGGAAAATTGGAAGCTTGGGCTTACAACGATGGCAAAGTGGTGGCCAAACATCGTCTGCAAACAACGGGCAAAGCCGTCGCCTTGCGTATTAGCGCCGAAGAATGTGAACAATGGCAGGCCAACGGCATGGATATCCAGCACCTGCGCATTGAAGCTGTCGATGCCCAAGGTCGTCGCGTTCGTGAAGTGTCGGAAAAAGTTCAATTGAAGCTGACTGGCGATGCGCGCATTCTGGCTGTCGGCAACGGCAATATCGCCAACAACGAATTGAACATCGGCAACGAAATTTCGCTGCATCATGGTAGTTGTCTGGTGATACTGAGAGCCGGAAAAACGGGCGGAAAAATCAGCTTGGAAGCTCAGAGCAATTCGATGCGCAAAGCGCTTTGGGTGGACGAATTGACACAATAATCTTGCGAAATGCGCTCGCCTACCACCCAGACAATGTCTTGGCCGCTCAGCAGCAACCAGGCATTCTCTTTGTCGAAGCGGGCGTATTTCAAATCGGTCAGAAAGTCGCTGATAAGTTTTTTGCCGCGCATGCCGAAAGGCACAAAGGCATCGCCCTTCTGCGGATGACGCAACACCAAGGGAAACTGCAACTTATCGGCATCGAGCCAGGCAATCTGTTTGGATTTTTCCAGCTCAAAAGGACGCGAGAAAAATTTCGCATTCCAGCATAAAGGCAAGTCTTCGGGGCTTGCCTTTTTTGTCGGATCTAATGCCGTCGTTTCGGCTTGCAGCGGTGCCGGTTTGCAGATGTCAGCCCGCGTCAGGTAAAAGATTTCCTGAGATTTATTTTGAGACGCGCGTTCGCGCAATAGCCAGCAAGATCGGTCGAGCAACAATTCATGACTTTCGCTTTGATACAATTGTCCCGAAGGCGCAAAACGTTGTTGCCAGATACGACTTATTTCCTTGGCATTGAAACGATAAGCACTCAACCACTGATAGAGCAAACTCTCGCTGGCCTCCGCCACATGCAAACAATTCCCTTGCTCGGAAATGCGCTGCAAAGCCGGAGCCAACAATTGCGTCAAATCTTCGTCGGCCGTACGCAGCAGCGCCTGACTTCGGTGAATGCTCGCCGCGGCCGAAGGCTGTATTTCTTCCAACAAAGGCAAAAGTTGCAAACGGATTTTATTACGCAGATAATCGTTCTGAAAATTGCTGGAATCGTTCACATAATCCAACTGATTTTCTGCCAGATAGTCTAAAATTTCTTGTCGCGTAACGCAAAGCAAGGGACGAACCAGATAGCCGTTTTTTCGCGGTATGCCGGCCAGGCCTTTCGCACCACTGCCACGCAAAAGATTCAAGAAAAAAGTTTCGATATCGTCATTCTGATGATGTCCCAGCACGATGGCTTGCAAACCCAATTCCGAACGCAGTTGTTCGAACCAGGCGTAGCGCAATTCGCGGGCCGCCATTTCGATGGAAAGGCCTTGTTTCTGGGCGTAGTTTTTGGCATCCACGCGCTTCACGTGCAAGGGAATATTCCATCGCGTACAAAGCTGTCGCACAAAGGCTTCATCTCGATCGGATTCTTCGCCTCGCAGCGAGAAATTCATGTGCGCAGCCACACATTCGTAGCCCAAAGCTTGCATCAACGACAAAAGTGCCACGGAATCGCTCCCGCCGCTACAGGCAATCAAAAGCTTATCTGTCTCATTCAGAAGGCTTTCCTGTCGAATATATGTCTGAACTTTTCTCTTCAACATGTTCTCGCAAAAATTCGTGCAAAGTAAATGATTTTTTACTACTTTTGTGCAATTTTTCAAAAACCTAAAAAAGCTATGCTTAACAAAATTCAGGATATACTTCAGCAAGTGCAGGCTTGGGCTCCGCAAAACGCTCAGGAGCTGGAAGCTTTGCGCATCAAGTACTTAAGTAAAAAAGGCGAAATCTCTGCGCTTTTCAACGATTTCCGTCAGGTGCCCAACGAATTGAAAAAGGAAGTGGGTATGAAATTGAACGAGCTGAAAAATGCCGCTCAAGACAAACTAAACGAACTGAAAGAAGCCATGGAAAGCAAAGAAGCCGCCGATGTGCATTACGATTACAGCCGCTCGGCTTATCCCGTCGAATTGGGTACGCGTCATCCGCTTTCCATTGTCCGCAACGAGATTATCCGCATTTTCGAAAATATTGGCTTCACCATTGCCGAAGGTCCGGAAATCGAAGACGACTGGCATGTATTTTCTTCGTTGAACTTTCCGCCCGAACATCCGGCTCGTGACATGCAAGACACTTTCTTCATCGAACAGCATCCCGATGTGGTATTGCGCACGCACACTTCTTCGGTGCAGAGCCGCGTGATGGAAAACAGCCAACCGCCTATCCGTATCATTTGCCCGGGTCGTGTGTATCGTAACGAAGCCATTTCTTATCGCGCGCATTGTTTCTTCCATCAGGTGGAAGCTTTGTATGTAGACAAGAATGTTTCTTATGCCGACTTGCTGCAAACCTTGGAATATTTCTCTAAAGAAATGTTCGGCGAACAAACCAAGATTCGTTTGCGTCCTTCTTATTTCCCCTTCACTGAACCTTCGGCCGAATTGGATATTTCCTGCAACATCTGTGGCGGCAAAGGCTGTCCTTTCTGCAAGAACACCGGTTGGGTAGAAATCTTGGGTTGCGGTATGGTAGATCCTAACGTATTGGAAAACTGCGGCATCGACAGCAAAGTATACAGCGGTTTTGCTTTAGGCATGGGCGTGGAACGTATCACCAACCTTAAATATCAGGTGAAAGACTTGCGCATGTTCTCCGAAAACGATGTCCGTTTCTTAGACGAATTCAAATCGGCTTATTGATGACGAAAAACGTGGCAGATAAATATAGGCTTTGCATTGAGCGATTCTCTCAAACGATGCCCGATGCAAAGTCTGAACTTCATTTCGAATCACCCTTCCAGTTGCTGGTTGCGGTGATTTTGTCTGCTCAATGTACCGATAAACGGGTAAATATGACAACACCGGCCTTGTTTGCCGCCATGCCCGATGCTGCCGCGATGGCACAACATTCCGTGGAAGAAATCTACGCATTCATCAAGAGCATTTCTTATCCCAACAACAAGGCCAAACATCTTCAAGCCATGGCGCATGCTTTGGTACAACACTTCGATGGACAAGTGCCCGACACGATGGAAGAATTGTTGCAACTGCCCGGTGTGGGTAGAAAAACAGCCAGTGTGGTACTCATTTGCGCCTTCAACAAGCCGGCCATGCCTGTCGATACGCATGTATTCCGTGTTTCCAACCGCATCGGTCTGACGCAAGATTCCAAGTCGCCAGGAGAAACGGAGAAAATCCTCTTACAACATTTTCCGGAACACTTGCTGCCCATTGCGCATCATTGGCTTATTCTACACGGAAGATACACTTGCAAGGCTATTAAACCCTTATGCAAAGATTGCATCTTACACGACATTTGCGATTTTTATTCAAAACTAACCAATCATAATTAAATTATCTGATGAAAAAACTATTCTGCATGACCCTGATGATTTTGGGGATGATGAGCATGGCTTTTGCGGCCGATGCAAAAGGTGGAATCAAAGGTATTGTTATTGATGCCTCAAGCCGCGAGGCTTTGGAATTTGTGAACGTAGCGGTGCGCGAAGCCGGTAGCGACGAATTCAAGTCGGGATGCGCCACCGATATCGAAGGTCGTTTCCTGGTTGAAAATCTGAAAGCCGGAAACTACAAAGTGGTTATTTCCTTCGTTGGATACAAAAGCATTGAACGCAATGTAAAAGTTGATAACGAAGTGCTGAACATGGGTCGTATCTTCATCGAAGAAGATGCTCAACAAATGAGAGAAGTGCAAGTGACTGCCCAACAATCTACCATGAAATTTGAAATCGACAAGAAGGTGTTCAACGTTGGTACGGATATTGCGTCCAAGGGTGCCAGCGCCACCGACATTCTGGAAAACATTCCTTCTATCGAAGTTGACCAGGAAGGTGCCATTTCGTTGCGTGGTAGCAGTTCTGTAAATGTTTGGATCAACGGTAAAGCTTCCGGTTTGACGGCCGAAAACCGCGGTGACATTCTCGAACAGATGCCTGCAGAAAACATCGAACGTGTGGAAATCATCACCAATCCGGGTGCCAAATACAGCGCCGAAGGTACCGCCGGTATCATCAACATCATTCTTAAGGAAAATGCGCGTGCCGGATATTATGGTAGCGTTCAAGGTGGTTTCAATCATCATAATGGTGCGCCTTTGGCTTGGAACGGTTCGGCCAATATCAACTACAACTCCGGCAAGTTCGATTTCTATGCCAGCATGGGTTATCGTCAGCGCAACCATATCCGTTTGGTTTCTGTCGATCGTAACAATGTTGACGAAAATGGCAACGTGCTGTCTTATCTGAATCAGTCTTCTGAAGGTTTGGGCAAAGGCGAAAACCTCTTCGCTCGCGCCGGCATGAGCTATCGTCCTACGAAAAAAGATGAATTCAGCATCGGCGGTTTCGGTATGCTTGGTTCCAGCTACAACAACAGCCCCAGTTTGTACGAAAGCAATATGCCCGGCAACTTCGTCAGCAGCGAACGTATCGCCAACTCCAACACCGAAATGTTGGGTGGTAACGTGGAATTCAACTACATCCACAAATTCAACGGCGACGACCACAAAATCGACTTGTTGGCCGCCTACAACACGTTCGGACACGAGGGCGAAAGCATTTTCGAACAGACCAGCATCTACGCCAATGGCGACACCACGCGCAGTTATCAGCGTCAGCCCAGCGATGTAGGTCCTCAGCATTTTGACGTTCAATTGGATTACACCAACAAGATCAGCGAAACCCAGAAAGTGGAAGCCGGTTATAAAGGTAGCATTTCGCGCGAAAGTTCGCCCACGAGAACCTTTTCGGGTTTGACCGCCGAAGACGCCAAAGAGGACACGAAGCTTTACAACGATTTTACCTACAACCAGGACGTTCACGCTTTGTATCTGTCTTATTCTTCGCAGATTGACAATTTCGGTTATCAACTTGGTTTGCGTGGTGAATACACCTATTTCGAAACCCAATCTTTGGGCTACGGCCAGGATGCTGCTTCTACACCTTGGTACAAGAACGACTATTTTGGCTTGTTCCCCACCGTCTTCCTTACCTATCGTCTAACGGAAAGCGATGAATTGCAATTGAATTATACTCGTCGTTTGCAACGTCCTTGGGGCGGTCAGTTGAATCCTTTCGTGAACATCACCGACTCGAGCAATATTTCGTATGGTAACCCTCAGTTGTTGCCGCAGTATGCCAACGCTTACGAATTCAACTACATCAAAACCTGGAAAGAATCGCAAACGCTTTCTATCTCGGCTTATTATCGTTCTACCGAAGATATGGTTCAACATATCAGCTATTTGGATGCAACTCCCGAATTGGGCGGTAAAGTGATGAAGAGTACTTATTTCAATATCGGCGAATCGCGCTCTATCGGTGGTGAAATTGTTTCTAAAAATCGTCTGTTCAAGCTCTTGGATTTGACCAGCACACTGAATATGCTTTACTACGAATTGGATGGTTACGAATTTACTCCCGTAGAAGGCACCACCATCGAAGGTAAGCCTGAAAGTAATTTCACCTGGAATGCTCGCGTTATCGGTAACATCCTTTTGCCCAAGGAATGGAGCATTCAGTTGCGCGGCGATTATCGTGCCAAGAGCTTGGTGGCCCAAGGTTTCCGTTATCCTTCATGGCGTGTCGATTGGGGCGTTCGCAAAGGCTTCGGCGATCTTAGCGTCAGCTTGAACGTTCGCGACATCTTCAACAAGTTCGTACACATCAACCACACCGAAGGTAGCGGTTTCAGCCAGGAAGCTTTCCACTGGCACGGCGGACGTCGTATCAACATGACCGTCAGCTACAGCTTCGGTAACATGAAGCCCAAGCCTCACAAGCATCGTCATAGCGAAGTAAGCGACTACGATAGCTATAGCGGTGGTGGTCATAGCCACGAGGAATAATAGCATACTTCCAAAATGCGAAAAATTAAAGGGAGTCGATCGTTTCCGATTGGCTCCCTTTACTTTTCAAACGCATTCACCAAGCAGTCTGGCGGGCATTACCCGCTTCTTTTTAATTAATCTCTACGTGCAATGCCGATGTAATAAAGCAAAGTAGCCAAAGAGCCTATTGCTGCAATCACATAAGTACAAGCTGCCCATTTCAAGGCATCCTGAGCCATCGGTGTAGTACGAGCATCGGTAACATTGGCACGAGGCAACCAAGCCAAAGCTCTACGCGTCGCATTGATTTCCACCGGCAAGGTCACCAAACTAAAAAGCGTGGTGCTGGCAAACAGAATGATACCAAACCACAGCAAATTCGGAAAGACATTGATTAACAAAATACCGGCCAACAAAACCCATTGCACGATATTCGAAGCAAAACTTACCACCGGTACCAAAGCCGAGCGAAACTTCAAAGGTGCATAACCACAAGCATGTTGCACGGCATGGCCGCACTCATGAGCCGCCACGGCTGCCGCTGCCACACTTCGAGACGAATAAACCGCCTCACTCAAATTGATAGTCATGGTCTGCGGATTGAAATGATCGCTGAGCATACCCGAAGTCATCTGCACCCTCACATTATAAATACCATGATCGTGCAACATCTTTTCTGCCACTTCTGCGCCGGACAAGCCATTGTAGGTAGGCACCTTCGAATATTTCGCAAAGCGATTCTTCAACATAAACTGAGCCAACGAGCCCAGCAGCATAACCAAAATACTGATAGTCCAAATGTTCATGTGTTTTTCTATTTATTGTTATACGATTACACTTTCAATAGACGTTTTATTTCGTCAAACCTAACACGATAACCCAAAAAGATTTGGCCGGCATGCTCAGTTGCAAAGGCAAAGCTTCTATCAAGAGCATTTCTTCTTTAGGCACTACCGTATAGGGCGCATCCAAAGTATTTCCCATCAATTCGTTAGAAGATTCCAAGCGAATCAACTTGGCCTGCGGATGATATTCCTTCAAAGACTTTAACGCAATCGACCAATCTTTCGGCTGCTCATTGGCATTGGCAAGTTTCAAAATCAACTGATGTTTTTCTTTATCTATCACCGCCGATGCATACAATCCGTCCTGTCCACTTAAAGCCTGTTTATCAGAAGAATATGTTTGACAAACTTGCGCTCCCTTATATTGCGAATACAGTTGCTGAACATACCAATTAACACTCTTCACAGAACGAAGATTATCAAACCAGATCAAGTCTGGGTTCCATTGCCATGCCTCTACATGGGCAAACAAAGGAGCATAGGTTGCCAAACGAACCACGTCAGCATTACGTTCCAAACCCGTCATAAAACAAGCTTCTGCCAGTGCCGATTTGAAGTTGTTAGCCTTGGCACTCGGCGCGTCGTGGGCAGCATATTCTCCGGCAAACACCTTTGGTCCTTTGCGATCGTAGTTGTCATAACGGGCCGCATTAGCCAAAAACCATTCGGGAGATTTGTAATAATGTTCGTCCACCAGATCCACTTGCAAACGTTTCATTTCGGGCCACAAGTAGTCGAACTTTTCGCCGTCGGCCGAAGGTCCGGAACTTCCGATAATTTGAATGTCGGGGTATTGTGCACGAATTGCTTTCACAAATACCTGCAAACGTTCAGGATATTCAGCACCCCATTGCTCATTTCCGATGGCCAAATATTTCATATTGAAGGGTGCAGGATGACCCATTTCTGCTCGCAGAGCGCCCCATTGCGTATCAATAGCTCCATTGGCAAACTCAATCAAATCCAAAGCATCCTGCACAAATGGCTGCAAATCTTCCAACGAAGCATGCGCCGACATGTCATTGTTCTGATATTGACAAGCCAAACCGCAACTCAATACCGGCAAAGCCGTGGCGCCAATTTCTTCAGCCAAGAGGAAATATTCGTAAAAGCCCAATCCATACGACTGATAATAATCTGGGAAAAGACGATGCGCAAAAGTATACTGCCAACGGTTCTCATTCAAAGGTCGATTTTCCACCGCGCCAACGGAATGTTTCCACTGATAACGAGTTGCCAAATCCGTGCCTTCCACAATACAACCTCCGGGAAAACGCAGCACTCCGGGCTTCAAATCGGCCAAAGCTTGCACCAGATCGCGACGAAGTCCATTTTCATGATGGTTCCAAGTAGCCTTCGGGAACAAGGAAACATGCTCCAAATCGATAGCTTGCGTATTACGATTTTCATAGAAAATACGCAACTTACCTTTGTTCACCATTCGGGTCGCCTTCATTTCCATGCTGTACTTTTTCCAGTTTTCACCTTGAATCTTCATGGATTTACGAGCCATCACCACATTGGATTCATCAATAAATTCCACTCTGATACGTTGCGCCTCATTACCTTGCGTGCGAGCCCATACCGAAAATCGATACAGACTATCCTGATGAAAACCGATACCACAGAAACCTTCGTTTTCCAAACCCGTATGTTTATGCGGATGTCCCGAAGATTGCAATCTGACATAATGAGGATTCCTATCGAAGGGCGCGTCTTGCGTTAAGACTTCTACCCTACCGAAACTCTTCCATCCCATCAACGATTGCGGAAATTCAAACGAACGATTCTTAACCAACTCGGCATACAAGCCACCATCAGCACCGAAATTGATGTCTTCGAAGAAAATTCCATACATATCCGGATTGACATCGGCAATCGTCTTACGCGTATTTACCGTCCATTCTACCGGCTGGGCTGTCATTGATAAAGCCGGAAGCGCCACCATCAAAAGCAGTAGCCATCGAGAAACATAACTTAGTTTCATGGTTGTGCATGATAAAGAGGAATCAATACCGGTGCAGCGGTCAAACCAGATTCTTTGGTATCCCAAACATCAAAAGTAATAGGTTTATAGAAAACACTTACAATATTGATATCCTTAAAGATACGCCAATCCACACCTCGTTTGTCATAATCGGAAATCAAGTTGGCAGGTAAGTTGGTCACCGCAATTTCTATTTCGTTGTATTTACCTGTCTTCAAGTATTTACCCACATTCATCTGATACGGCACTGCCCAAACTTTGCCAACATCCTCACCATTGATACGCACTCGTGCGCTTTCGTAGAGCGACTCTCCAAAATCCAAACACCAATCATCCGCTTTCTTTTTCGACATCTTGAAGCGCAATTTATATACCGCCGTTCCTGCGAAATTCTTGGCTTGATCGATTTCCAAATCTGTCCAAGAGAAAGGTTCCGGTGACATAGCAAAGCCCTCTTTCGAAATCGTTTCCGGCCAGCCATCAGCAAAAGCAAACTGCCATTTTCCTTTCAGGCGAACGGCTTGTTGTTCGTCCCGACGAAGTACTTGTTGCAATGTTTCATTCTGATAATGCTGCGGCATCTGATCCCAAGTGCGGATAATTACCGATTCTCCAGCCTGCAACTGCAAATAAATCTGCGTCTTACCTTGATGATGTCTCATTTGAGCTCGAGTTTTTTCACCCGTCATAGGATTGAACAGCATCACAGCCTTAGCATCGCATCCCAAATTCACCCAAGCATCAATGTGCTTATTCTGTAACATGGAAACAAAATATACTTTTCCATCTGCATACTGACGACGAGCGAACTTCGCACCATACTTAGCAGACAATTCTTCCTTTGTCAAGTTAGAAACAGACAACAGACTTGCCAAATCGGGAGCCGTCACAATAGAGCCTTTTCCATAAGAATAAATTTTCGCATCCGGCAAGAAATCCAACTCCATTTCCGATAAAACATCTTGCATCTTGGCCAATCTTTCTTCAGCTTGAAACAAACCGGGCACTTGAGAAGGCACATTTCCCAAAAACATCAAACGAGCACCTTGTTCAGCCAAATCGAGAAGTTTTTCCAAAGTTTCCAAAGGCATCACTTCACAACGAGGCACCAAGATCGATTTATATACATTTCCCTCTGTATTCAATGCAGAGCCAGTCCATTGCGTCTTTTGCAATTGTGCATCAGACACATAATCCATTTCATAACCCAAAGAGATGATACTGTCCACAATATGCTCAAAATGAGGCAGCTTATCGTCCAACTTATGAATTTCGAAAGTCATGTATTTTTTCTTATTGTACTTTTCCCAAATATCATAAATCGGAAAATAGAGCAACATTTCATTATCCGGACGACCAGCTTGCATAAAAGACTGTACACGAGCAATATACGCATTTAAGGCGTCCACATCCCTAAAGATGGTATTATTGGGATTTATTTGGATAGAAGCGTAGAACAACCAGCCCGGCCATGGCGCATCTTTAGGTGTATAAGGCGTACCATGATAGAACACTCTATTGACTCCGTTCACGAAAAGCAAGTCCATTTCCGGCTTGATCAATGCCAATGAAGTGCGGAAATGTTCGGTCAACCAAGTCATGCTTTCGCTTGAGGTATAAGGCTTTCCAGCCACATGGGCTGCCGAAGAAGCATAACGCAAAGTGGCAGACACCGCATCATTACGACGCATATTTTCGTCCACTCTCAGACGAGGAATGTCAAACTGTGTACAACCGAAAGATTCACACTCGGGAATATCCATCGCCGCATACAAATCGAGCAGATTCCCAGGAGATCCATGCGCCTGATTTCTTGTTTTTGCACCGTGAGAATGAGCCCATTGCGTCCATGGAATAGTAAAATTGTCGAGCAACATATCTGCAATCGTCTGACGATAATCACACACCAGCTTCGCTATGGTTTGCGCATCGCCCTGACCCGACCATTCCGGTAAATAATCCAAGAAATCATAACCACGTCTGTTCTTGAATTCTTCCAAGAATTGAGGACTCCAATCTGCACCATATACTTCGTAAGAGTCATTAAAGAAAGTTGTGGGCCAAGCCACCTTATTGTTCGCAAAGGCTTCGTCAAAACGTTTCAAATAATGAAGTAATGCGTCTTTCGACAAATGATTCATGACATAACCTTCACCACCGGGAGCTGAACGTTTCACTTTCTGACGGGTTTTTCCCACGTATAGAGCATACAACTTTCCCTTTTTCGGCGAAGTCAATTTCAATCGATCCTGCTGCACTTGATCAATCGGCCATTGTTCTCGTACACCATCTTCAGAAACAAAAAGCAAAGCTTGCAAATATGCGACATCTTTTTGCTTGGCGTCTTTCACCTGCAAATCGATTTCCGAAACAGAAGCATCCAAATCGTAGGTCTGCACCATTTGTTTCGTTGCCGCATACTCCGGACTGATATTCGGTCCACCGAATGGCCAACCCGTACCGCCGTTCATATCTACCTGCATGCCAAGACGTTGTGCTTCTTTCTGCACATAAGCCAACATCGACATCCAACGATCCGACAGATAAGGAATTTCATTCGATTCATTTGCTTTCACACCATAAATCGGCGTAATCTCAACAGTAGCAATTCCAGCTTTTTGCAGTGATTCCAAATTCCAAGTTATATTTTCTTCATCCACTGCAGAACCCAACCACCACCATCTGGTACCCGGTTTGTTTTCAGTTGTCAAAGCAGGCCAATCCAAAGCCTTGTTTTCTGCCATGAGCGGCATAGCAATAAGCCACATCATCATGCCTGACAGCAAGCATCCTTTAATCATTTTCATGAAATTATCTATTTATATCATTATTTCTTCCGCTTTTGCCAATTGTTCTACGCTACCGATATCCATCCATTGAGCGCTGCTACAATCAATCGCAAAAATCTTATGTTCACGAGCAAGTCTAAGATAAACATCTGTAATGGAAAAAGCACCTTCTTCCTCTATCAACGAGAAAATGGCTGGATTAATCATATGTATTCCCATGAATCCATACGCCTGTAACTCCGGTTCATTTCGAGATATTTTTTGTTGTCCCAGTTTCACATTTTCCCAACCGCACAATTCAAAATTCTTATTGAAAAGAAAATAGCGATCGCTTTCAATCTTACGCACAGCCAAACAGGCCAATGCATCTTGTTTTGAGGATGCCGATACGAATACCGATAAATCGATATTGGAAAGAACATCCACATTATGAACCAAAAAAGGTCCATCTTGCAACATATTAGCCATCTTTTTCAATCCGCCACCCGTTTCGAGCAAGAAATCACGCTCATCCGAAATCTGAACTTTAACATCAGGATACAGACGAACATATTCATCCAAAGCAACTTCCACCATATCAGCAAAAGCATGGACATTCACCACAAAATCATTGATGCCCGCCTGCCTAATGCGATCCATCACCCGATACAACATCGGACGATGCTGAACTTCCACCAAAGCCTTAGGCTTTTGCTTCGTGATCTCTCCCAATCGGGTTCCCAAGCCGGCTGCAAATAAAACTGCTTTCATCATAAATATTTTATAACTCACAAAAATAAGATATAAGGAATGAATAGCCAAATTTATTCCTCCGACCCGGTCGCCCTTTCGAGAGCTAAAGAACTTACTCCTTCAACACCATGGCCGAAGAATGATAATGTTCATTGACAATGCTGATCATATACACGGCGCCGGCATAATCATCCATAGGAATCTGGAAATATTCCTGTTCTTCTTCCAAGATGCGACTTTCCTGATACAACAGTTTTCCAGATGTATCATGTACCAAAACGCTCGTCTTACCGCTAAGATCATTCACTTGCAAGTTAAAACCTTCAAATCCATTTCCTGGATAGACACTGAAACTGGCCGTTTGCCTATCTGTCAACAAATCTGCCTGAACATTCATGGATGCTGCCTGCGACTGACCGCATCTGTTGACAGCCCTGACAGAGATCTCGCCATTGCCCGAATAAGGAATCGTCAACACCATTGTATTCGACTGACAATCAGCCAACCAAGCTTCTGGCAAAACCGTCCAGACATAAAACGCCGCACTAGGCACCGGCTTAATCGTGTACAGATATCTTCCCGCTTTCACCACGATGCTATCGCCATAGATTTGCTCCGGAGCAGCCGGTTTATCACAGACATTCAAATACAAACTGACAATACTATCCACACCATTCACCGCCAATAATGTATCTTTAAAGAGGTAATCACCCGGCTCTGAAAACTCCGGCAAATCAAATCCGTTGGCTTGATAAAGGTCTCCCAAACAAATAGAATCATACAAATTGACGTAAATCGATCTGTCTATCGTTGGCAACCAAGAATAATGCAAAAAATATACCAAGCTATCTTGATGAGCCAAAGTATCAAGCATAAAAGATTGATTTTCAGAATGCCAATAATATTCCAAGGAAAGCAAGCTACTGTCTGCACGCATCAATTGCTGCAAACACAAACTATCCATTTTCGCTTCATAGGGCAAAGTCAACAATGGCCAATCTTCTTGCTTATTGTGATACCTTAATTGCAGCACCGTATCATTCTTCCATTCGTAAAACGACACAGTATCAACACAATACACATCTTTTATCCGACCATCGTCCATAAACACTTTCATAGATGCATCCTCTGCCAGAGACTCCGCCACGCGATGATTCTCGCATTGATTCATCAAACGATAATAAACTATATCCGGTGCATAATCCGCTAAGGTCATTTTTAATTCTGACAAACTATCTGTAAGACAATAATCGAGCTGCCAATCTTTATATTCATTTTCTCGCAAAGTCTGCAACAACATTGTATCAACTTGGGCATTGGCAGAAGAATAAGATTTCCATGCAAAAGGAAGTGCAGGTTTTCGTTCATCATTATAGGCACGAACAAAA
>JAFODP010000010.1 GCA_017380635.1 Bacteroidales bacterium
CAGTGGCAAAGAGTGCGATAAACAAACTCCTGACGGAGTGGGATTTACAGCAACTGGTATTGTCCCAGATTCTCACTGGATTCCCTTTTCACCTTTCGTAACGCGTAGTCCGTAAAGGCTCCTTATGTAGTGCAAAGATAGAAATTTATTTTTAAACTTGCTCTCGTAGCGGTAAAAAACACACAAACGCCGAAAGTTATATCTCTGATAAAAAAATAGGATCTACCGCCATAACGATAAATCCCTAAAAAAATTTCTTATATTGGATAAGTTTTAGGAGTCCTAATTGTTTTATTTGGCTTTTATATAAAAAGTCATTTCACAATGCAAGCACCTAATGTGTTGTATATAAATAAAATCGGCGGTAAAAGATTATTCACCGCCGAAAAAGGATAGTTCCCACGGTGGTATGTCTTATAAACATTCTCAGAACTATATCAGATGGTATATTTATTTCAGAAATAAGGATAACAAAAAGAAAGGAAAATAGCCGATTCTTTCTATTTTCCCTTTTCTTTTTGGACGGTTTCACCAAGCATTTTTGGCAACATTACCAAAACTCTTGACTAAACGTCTTGCTCTAACACATCGCTTAAGTTATTAAGCAAATATCAATATCAGCAGCTGTGCCATCAATACGCGCATAAACATCGCCAAAGGATACACCGTGGCATAACCTACAGCAGGCGCATCGGTAGAGGTCTGTTCTGAAGAAAAGGCCAAAGCTGGCGGATTCGTCGACGAACCGGACAAAACACCAATCAAGGTATAATAATTGAGTTTGAAGCATACGCGTCCAATGATACCGGCCAACAGCAAAGGCAAAACCGTAATCAATGCACCATAAAGAATCCACATATAACCACCATTCACAATAGTCGGAACAAAACTTTCACCTGCCCCCAGACCCACGCCGGCCAAGAACAAGGAAATACCCACTTCTCGCAACATCAAGTTCGCACTGATAGTGGTGAAGGTAACCATTTTATACTGCGGGCCATAACGGCCAATCAAAATAGCCACAATAAGCGGACCGCCGGCCAAACCCAACTTGACAGGCTGCGGAATACCGGGGAAATGGAAAGGAATAGAACCCAATATCACCCCAAGTGCCACACCGATAAAAATGGAAATCAAATTAGGATGATCCAAACGCTTCAAAGAATTACCCAAACGTTTTTCAGCTTGTTTCACCGACAATTCAGGACCAACCACCGTCACGCGGTCGCCCAACTGCAATTGCAAGTTACCGGCTGCCAAGAAATCGATACCGGCACGATTGACACGCGTAATGGTGACACCGCAAGTAGAACGAATCTGCAAATCAGACAAACGACGACCATTCAATTCGGGCTTGGTAATGACAATACGACGCGAAATCATATCCTTGGAAATATCTTGCCAATTCATTTCCACGCGTGGTCCTACCACGGCCAACAAAGCATCGGCATCCTCGGGCGAAGCCACAATCAGCAATTTATCTCCCACGTGCAAAATAGTATGGGCATCCACCAGTTCCGGATCTGACCCTTCATGACAGATACGAGATACCACGAATTCTCGCAACAACAATTTATGCAAATCAGCCAAGTGCATACCTTCAATGGCAGGATTCGTCACTTGCAAAGACACGCGAGAAGTATTCTGATGTTTATGTGCATCGGCACCGGCACTGGCGTCAAGCTCTTCTTGTTTGGTATTGATTTTCAACACATGACGCAAAAGCAGCAAGGTCAGGATAGCACCAATCACACCTAAAGGATAAGCCACGGCATAACCGGTAGCCAAATCGGAAGCATCCATTCCTCCAGAAATATCACTATAGGCTTGTTGTGCAGCACCCAAACCCGGCGTATTAGTCACCGCACCAGACATCACCCCAACCATAGTGGTTATGGGCAAACCTGTAATGTAATGCAGGGCGATGGTCGTTCCCACGCCAAGCAAGACCACGATAGCAGCCAGACTATTCAGTTTCATTCCTCCTTCTCTGAACGAAGAAAAGAAACTGGGACCAACCTGCAAACCAATAGAATAAACAAAAAGAATCAGGCCAAACTCCTTCATGAAATGCAGCAAATGTTCATTGATATTCAAGCCGAAATGGCCTAAAGCAATACCCACGAACAAAATACCTGTAACACCCAAGGAAACACCTGCAATTTTGATCTTTCCTAAAGCCGTACCAAAGGCAATGGCCAGCGCCAAAATCAAGACAGAGTGAGCAACTCCTCCACCCCAGAGGCTTTCCGAGCCCCACAACAAATTGTTTAAAAACTCCATAATCTTATCAAATTAACAAGGCCTTTATAGTCATAGAAAGGCCTCGATTTTTCGGGCTGCAAAGGTAGACATTAAAATCCTAATAGCACAAAAAACGCCACCCAATTTTGAGTGACGTTTTTGCTATCTCAACAGAGAAATCTGTCTTATTCAGCTGCAGGAGTTTCAACAACGGCTTCTTCAACAGCAGGAACTGCTTCCACTTTCTTCTTAGCAGAAGAACGACGGGTACGAGCTTTCTTTTCTGTCTTTTCCTTCATCATATTTTCGTTGAAGTCAACCAATTCGATGAAGCACATTTGAGCGTTATCACCCAAACGGAAACCAGTCTTGATGATGCGAGTGTAACCACCGGGACGATCGCCCACTTTCTGAGCAACTACCTGGAACAACTCGGTAACAGCTTCCTTGTTCTGCAAAGTTTTGAAAACCAAACGACGAGCGGCAGTGGTATCGTTCTTAGCTACCGTAATCAGAGGTTCAACTTCCATTCTCAAAGCCTTAGCCTTGGCAAGCGTGGTAAAAATACGCTTGTGCATGATCAACGAGGCTGACATATTAGACAACATAGCGTGTCTATGTGCGGCCTGACGGCCCAAGTGATTGAATTTCTTATTATGTCTCATTGTCTTTATTCTTTATCTAATTTATACTTGGAGATATCCATACCGAAAGCAAGATTCATTCTGGTCAACAGATCTTCCAATTCAGTGAGCGATTTTTTACCAAAGTTGCGGAACTTCAACAAATCGGTCTTTTGGAGCACAGCCAACTGACCCAAAGTGTCAACGTTTGCAGCTTTCAAGCAGTTGAGAGCGCGAACAGAGAGATCCATATCCGACAATTTAGATTTCAACAATTGACGCATATGCAATACTTCTTCATCAAATTCTTCAACGCCTTCTGCTTCTGCAGCATCCAAGGTAATCTTTTCGTCAGAGAAGAGCATGAAATGATAGATCAAAATCTTAGCTGCTTCTTTCAAAGTGTCTTTCGGATGAATAGAACCGTCGGTTTCGATTTCCAGAACCAATTTTTCGTAGTCGGTCTTCTGTTCTACACGATAGTTTTCAATAGCGTATTTCACGTTCTTGATAGGTGTGTAGATAGAGTCGATAGCGATAGTATAGATATCGGTATCTTGCAACTCCTGTTCGTCGGCGGGCACGTAACCGCGACCCTTGTTAACGGTGAGTTCCAAATTAAACTCAACGCCTTTTTCCATAGAACAGATTTTCAATTCGGGGTTCAGGACTTCAAAACCACTGAAAGCTTTACCCAAATCGCCGGCAGTAAGTTCTTCCATGCCGGAAACATTGATAACGGCTTTTTCCGATTCGAAATCTTCAACGATATGTTTGAAACGTACTTGCTTGAGATTCAAAATAATGTTGGTAACATCTTCGCGTACACCCTTGATGGTGTCAAACTCATGAGTTACACCCTCGATACGCATCGAGTTGATGGCATATCCTTCGAGCGATGAAAGCAGGATGCGGCGCAAAGCATTACCAATGGTAATACCGAAACCGGGTTCCAAAGGACGGAATTCGAATTTACCGAACTTGTCCGTTGCTTCCAGCATGATGACCTTTTCAGGTTTTTGAAATGCTAATATTGCCATAATCTCAAGTATTATTATTTTGAGTACAATTCAACGATCAACTGTTCCTTGATGTTTTCAGGAATGTCAGCTCTTTCAGGAATGTGAAGATATTTACCTGATTTAGAAGCTGCATCGTATTCCAACCAGGGATATTTAGCGTGGTTGAAACCAGACAATGAATTTTCGATAACTTCGAGTGCTTTTGAACGTTCGCGAACACCTACTACCTGACCGGGCTTCACAATGATGGAAGGAATGTTGGCAACCTTACCATCCAATACGATATGGCGGTGTGAAACCAATTGACGAGCAGCGTCACGGGTAGGAGCAAAACCCAAACGATAAACGAGGTTATCCAAACGAGATTCGAGAAGTTGCAACAGAACTTCACCGGTAATACCTTTAGTACGCTGAGCTCTTTCAAAAGTCAAACGGAATTGTTTTTCCAATACACCATAGGTGAATTTGGCTTTTTGCTTTTCGCGCAACTGAGTACCGTATTCTGAAGTTTTTCTTTTGCGAGTGTTACCCTGGAAACCAGGAGCATAATTCTTCTTGCTCAATACTTTGTCGGGACCGAAGATAGGTTCACCGAATTTACGAGCAATTCTACTTTTAGGGCCGGTATATCTTGCCATTTTTCTACTTCTTTAAAAATTAAACAAAAAATTATACACGTCTTCTCTTAGGAGGACGGCAACCATTGTGAGGAAGTGGAGTGACGTCGATGATTTCCATCACTTCAATGCCGGCACCATGAATAGTACGAACAGCCGATTCACGACCGTTACCAGGACCTTTAACATACGCCTTGACTTTTCTCAAGCCAAGGTCATAGGCGACCTTCGCACAATCCTGAGCAGCCATCTGAGCTGCATAAGGAGTATTCTTTTTCGAACCTCTGAATCCCATTTTACCAGCTGATGACCAAGAGATGATCTGACCATTAGCGTTGGCAAGAGAAACAATAATGTTGTTAAAAGACGAATGAATGTGCGCTTGTCCGATTGCGTCAACTTTGACGTTTCTTTTCTTAGCTGCAACTTGCTTTTTTGCCATTGTTCTTTAATTTATTTAAGTCTGTAAATCTACTTAGTTAAGACCTTATGCCTTACTTGGTTGCTTTCTTCTTGTTAGCAACAGTTTTCTTTTTACCCTTACGTGTACGGGCGTTGTTCTTAGTGCTCTGACCTCTTACGGGCAAACCAATACGATGACGTACACCACGGTAGCAACCGATATCCATCAAACGTTTGATGTTCAATTGGATTTCTGAACGCAAATCACCTTCTACTTTGAATTCTTTACCGATGATTTCACGAATGGCACCAGCCTGGTCGTCATTCCAATCTTTAACCTTGATGTCTTTATCAACACCGGCTGCAGCCAAGATTTTTTGTGCACTACTGCGTCCAATTCCAAAAATATAGGTCAACGCAATTTCACCTCTTTTGTTCTGAGGCAAATCTACACCAACAATTCTTATTGCCATAATTTTCTGATATACTATTAATAATTAATTATCCTTGACGCTGTTTGAATTTAGGATTCTTTTTGCTGATCACATACAAACGGCCTTTTCTCCGAACGATCTTGCAGTCGGCACTGCGCTTTTTGATAGATGCTCTAACTTTCATTGTTATATTATTTTAATTATTTGTATCTGAACGAGATTCTTCCTTTGGTCAAATCGTAGGGTGACATTTCAACCCTAACCTTGTCACCAGGCAAAATACGGATGTAATGCATGCGCATCTTACCGGAAATATGAGCTGTAATTTCGTGGCCGTTTTCCAACTCCACGCGGAACATTGCATTAGACAAAGCTTCAACAATAGTTCCATCTTGCTCGATAGCAGCTTGTTTAGCCATACTCTCTTCTTTATTTTAAATTTATCTTAAATAAAACGATCTCCTAAAACCTCTTTTATGTAATCAAAAGACGACAAAATGTCGGCCTTACCCTTCCTGATGGCAACCGTATGCTCAAAATGAGCCGATGGTTTTCTATCAGTTGTTCGGGCAGTCCATCCATCTCTTTCAATCATAATATGACGATTACCCATGTTAATCATAGGTTCAATGGCAATAACCATACCTGATTTTAACATCGGTCCGGAACCTTTTTTACCATAATTAGGTACTTCAGGTTCCTCGTGCAAATGGCGACCAATACCATGGCCCACCATTTCTCGTACTACGGAATAGCCTTTACGTTGGCAATGATTCTGCACAGCGTTGCTCACATCGCCCAAGCGATGACCATCAACAGCCTGTTCAATACCTAAGTAAAGAGCCTCTTTCGTAACGCGCAGCAAAGATACAACTTTTTCATCGACATCTCCAACTCTAAATGTATAAGAAGAGTCACCATGAAAGCCATTTTTATATGCTCCGCAATCTACCGATACGATATCACCGTCTTTCAATACCTGATTGACCGATGGAATACCATGCACCACCACATCGTTAACCGAAATACAAAGGGATGCAGGATAACCATTATAGTTCAGAAAAGACGGGACTGCACCGCAAGAACGAATGTAGTCCTCGCCTATCTGATCTAAATATTTTGTCGTTACTCCGGGCTGAATGTACTTCGCCACCTCGGCTAAGGTACGAGCCACAATCAGATTACTTTCTCGAAGCAACTCGATTTCTTCGTCTGTCTTCAGATAAATCATCCAAATAACGATTAATATGCTGCAATACTGCCAGTTCTACCTTTGATACGGCCAGACTTCAACAAACCGTCGTAGTGACGCATCAAAAGGTGACTTTCAATTTGCTGCAAAGTATCCAATACCACACCTACCAAAATCAACAGAGACGTACCTCCGAAGAATTGAGAGAAACCGGTAGTGATACCAATCATTTTTGCAAATACGGGCATAATTGCCACGAATGCGAGGAAGAATGATCCAGGCAGAGTGATTCTTGACATCACATCGTCAATGTAATCAGCCGTTTTCTTACCAGGCTTAACACCGGGGATGAAACCACCATTACGCTTCATATCTTCGGCCATCTGTACAGGATTGATAGTAATCGCAGTATAGAAGTAGGTGAAGACGATAATCAAGAATGCGTAAATAAGGTTGTACCAGAAACCATCGATGTTGGTAATAGCCTGCCAGAAAGGACTTGCTCCACCAGTGGTAGAAAAGCGCATGAATACGAGGGGCACGAACATGATAGCCTGGGCGAAGATGATAGGCATAACGCCGGCAGCATTCACCTTAAGAGGCAAATATTGACGAGCACCACCGTACTGCTTGTTACCGATAACGCGCTTAGCATATTGTACGGGCACCTTGCGGGTACCTTGAACCAACATGATAGCAAAGATGGTAACAGCCAACAGAAGCACAATTTCCACAAGGAACATGATCAAACCACCGGCTGCAGTTTCGAAACGAGAAAGGAATTCCTGTACCAAAGCTTGGGGGAAACGGGCAATGATACCAATAAGGATGATCATTGAAATACCGTTACCGATACCCTTGTCAGTGATACGTTCACCCAACCAGAGCGTAAACATACTACCGGCAGCCAACAAAATGACTGACGAGAATCTAAACCAGAAACCTGCAGGAAGAGCCACACCTTGAGCACTCAAGTTGGCCAAGAAAGCGGGACCTTGGAGCAAAAGAATAGCAACCGTCAAGAAACGAGTGTACTGATTCATTTTACGACGGCCACTTTCTCCTTCGCGAGACAATTTCTGGAAATAAGGTATAGCCATACCCAACAACTGAATCACGATAGACGCAGAGATGTAAGGCATGATACCCAAACCAAAGACAGAGGCATTAGAGAATGCACCACCGGTGAACATATCCAACAAAGACATAATACCTTCGCTGGTTTGTTGTTGGAGACCTGTCAAAGATGCGGGATCTATACCGGGAAGTACCACGAATGAACCGAAGCGAAAGACTGCCACGAACAATAAAGTCGTGAGCAATCTATCTCTCAGTTCTTCGATCTTCCAGATATTCTTTAATGTATTTAAGAATTTCATCAGATTGTTGTTTTAATGATTAAGCTTCTTCAGCGGTCATACCGTATACAGTAGCTTTACCACCGGCAGCTTCAATAGCCTTGATAGCAGAGGCAGAGAAAGCGTTAGCTGTAACATCCAAAGCAACGGTAACAGCACCATTACCCAAGATCTTCACCAATTGAGTTGCATTGATGAAACCAGCTTCCTGCAATACATCGAGGTCGATTTTGGTGATACCCTTGTCGGCCAAAGCTTGCAAAGAAGAAAGATTAACAGCTTTGTATTCGATACGGTTGAAGTTCTTGAATCCGAATTTGGGCAAACGACGTTGCAAAGGCATCTGACCACCTTCGAAACCAATTTTCTTGCTATAACCTGATCTTGACTTAGCACCTTTGTGACCTCTGGTAGACGTACCACCTCTACCTGAACCGGGGCCACGACCAATGCGCTTACGAGTTTTAGTAGAACCTTCAGCAGGTTGCAAATTATTCAAGTTCATACGATTAGTCCTCCACAATTTTCACTAAGTGTTTAACTTTATTTACCATTCCAAGGATGGAAGGAGTAGCTTCATGTTCTACAACTTGGTTCATTTTCTTGATACCCAATGAAACCAAAGTTTTCTTCTGAACAGCAGGTGCGCCAATTTGGCTCTTTACTTGTTTGATCTTAATAGTTGCCATGATAAATTCTCCTTATCCTTTAAATACACGTTCAACAGAAATACCACGGGTTTTGGCAACAGTGTAAGCATCACGCATTTCGCCCAATGCCATAACAGTAGCCTTCACCAAGTTGTGAGGGTTCGATGAACCTTTTGATTTGGCCAACACGTCGGTAATACCAGCACTTTCCAATACGGCACGCATAGCACCACCAGCCTTCAATCCGGTACCGTGTGAAGCAGGAATCAATACTACTTCAGAACCACCAAACTTGAAAGTCTGTTCGTGAGGAATAGTACCTTTCAAAACGGGAACTCTAATCAAGTTCTTCTTGGCAGCTTCAGCGCCTTTAGCAATAGCTGCGGTAACTTCACCAGCCTTACCCAAACCATAACCAACAACGCCGTTTTCATTACCTACCACTACAATAGCGGCGAAACTGAAAGCACGACCACCCTTGGTTACCTTGGTAACACGATTGATAGCTACCAATCTGTCTTTCAACTCTAAATCGTTAGTTGATTTTACTCTATTAACTTGTACTGCCATCTTGATTAAAATTTAAGACCGCCATTGCGAGCGGCATCAGCCAATTCTTTAATTCTACCGTGATACAAATAACCGTTACGGTCAAAAACCACTTTCGTGATACCTGCTTCCATTGCATTTTTAGCAGCCATTTCACCTACCTTGATAGCTTGTTCCTTCTTACCTACCTTTTCTTGCAATTGCAAAGAAGAAGCAGAAGCCAAAGTCTTACCAGCCTTATCGTCGATGAACTGAACGTAAATTTGCTTGTTACTTCTGAAAACAGTCATACGAGGAGCTTCAGATGTACCGAAAACCTTAGCACGAACACGTGCTTTGATTTTAATTCTTCTTATTTCTTTCGTTGTCATAATCTATGCTATTTTAAGATGATTATTTCTTAGAAGCAGACTTACCGGCTTTTCTACGAACCACTTCACCTTCGAAACGGATACCTTTACCCTTGTAAGGTTCAGGACGACGGAACGAACGGATCTTGGCACATACTTGGCCAAGCAACTGCTTGTCGCAAGATTCCAGAATAATCATCGGGTTTTTGTTTCTTTCTGCCTTGGTTTCAACCTTGATTTCAGCGGGCAATACCAACCAAATTTCGTGGGTATAACCCAAAGCCAATTTCAATACTTGACCTTCGTTGCTGGCACGATAACCTACACCGACCATTTCGAGTACGCTGCGGAAACCTTCAGAAACACCAACTACCATATTATGAATCAACGCACGATACAAACCATGCTGAGAACGATGTTCTTTTTCGTCGGTTGCACGAGTAACCACTACTTGAGCATCTTCTACACTAACGGTGATACCAGGATTAACCTGCTGAGTAAGAGTACCCTTGGGGCCTTTTACAGTTACCAGGTTGTTAGCATCTACAGTTACAGTAACGCCCTGAGGAAGAGCAATAGGCAATTTTCCAATTCTTGACATAGTAATCTCCTCCTACATTAATAAACGAAACACAAAACTTCACCACCGAGCTTCATTTCCTTAGCTTCCTTGTCGGTCATAACACCTTTAGAGGTAGAAAGGATAGCGATACCCAAACCGTTCAAAACGCGGGGCATTTCACGGTAGCCAACGTATTTACGAAGACCGGGAGTAGAAACGCGAGTCAAAGATTTGATGGCGTTAACTTTAGTAACGGGGTCGTATTTCAAAGCAATCTTGATGTTACCTTGAGGGCCAACCTCATCTTCGAACTTGTAGTTCAAGATATAACCCTTCTGAAAAAGGATCTTAGTGATTTCCTTCTTCAAGTTTGACGCGGGAACTTCTACTACGCGATGATTAGCCATAATAGCGTTCCTCAATCTTGTCAGATAATCTGCAATAGGATCTGTCATAATAATTTGAATTTAAATTGATCCGGACGTCCGGACAATATTTAATTAACACTAAAAAAATTATTTCTGCTTACCAGCTAGCTTTCTTTACACCCGGAATAAGACCCTGTGATGCCATTTCACGGAATTGAATACGTGAAATACCAAATTGTCTGATGTATCCCTTAGGACGACCGGTCATTTTGCAACGGTTGTGGATACGAGTCGGACAAGAGTTCTTGGGGAGGTCTTGCAATGCTTCGTAATTACCTTCAGCCTTGAGTTGTTTTCTCTTTTCAGCATACTTGGCAATCAGTTTTGCACGTCTTACCTCACGGGCTTTCATTGATTCTTTTGCCATAACTATATTCTATTTAATTATTTCTTGAAAGGCAAACCGAATTCTCTCAGCAAGGCAAAGCCTTCTTCGTCGGTGTTAGCGCTGGTTACAAAAGTAATGTTCATACCCAACAGACGATCGATGTTATCGATGTTGATTTCGGGGAAGATAATCTGTTCCTGGATACCCAAGGTATAGTTACCACGGCCGTCCATTCTGCTTTCAATACCCTTGAAGTCGCGGATACGGGGCAAAGCCACGCGTACGAGTCTTTCGAGGAATTCATACATTTGTTCGCGACGGAGAGTTACCATCACACCTACAGGCATTTTCTTACGCAACTTGAAGTTAGCGATGTCTTTGCGAGAGATGGTAGCTACAGCTTTCTGACCGGTAATAGCAGTCATTTCAGCGATAGCAGTGTCGATGATTTTCTTGTCGGCAACGGCAATACCCAAACCCTGGTTGATAACGATCTTTTTCAACTTAGGTGCCTGCATAACCGTATGATAGCCAAATTCTTTGACTAACAATGGAACGATGCGATCCTTGTAATCTTGTTTGAGACTTGCAGTATTCATTATTTAATCTCCTCCCCTGAAATTTTGGAAATACGAACTAATTTACCTTCTTCATTACGAACGCGGCCAATACGAGTGGGCTTTCCAGTTTTAGGATCAACGGGATTCAAGTTCGAAATATGAATAGGAGCTTCTTGTTTCAAGATACCGCCCTGAGGGTTCTTGGCATTAGGCTTGGTGTGTTTAGAAACCAAGTTAATACCTTCTACGATAGCACGCTGCTTGCTTACTTGAACAGACAAAACACGACCAGTCTTGCCCTTATCTTCGCCGGCGTTTACATAAACGGTATCACCTTTTTTAATATGTAACTTACTCATAATTGTTTGTTTGCTAATTATTAAAGTACTTCCGGAGCCAAAGATACGATCTTCATGTTGGTGGCACGAAGTTCACGAGCAACCGGACCAAAGATACGGCTACCACGGATTTCGTTCGAGTTGTTCAACATTACACATGCGTTATCGTCGAAACGGATGTAAGAACCATCAGGTCTTTTGATTTCCTTCTTGGTACGAACAACGATGGCTTTCGACACAACACCTTTCTTGATGTCACTGGATGGGATAACTTTCTTTACCGCTACCACGATAATATCCCCAACAGTTGCATAGCGCTTGCCGGTACCGCCCAAAACGCGGATACACAAAACTTCCTTAGCGCCACTGTTGTCGGCTACATTCAGCCTAGTTTCTGTCTGTATCATAATTACTTAGCTCTTTCAACGATTTCAACTAATCTCCATCTTTTGGTTTTGCTCAACGGACGGGTTTCCATAATTTTTACGGTGTCACCCACGTTGCATTCATTCTTTTCGTCTTGAGCATAGTACTTTTTAGTCTTGCTGACGAACTTGTGGTAGATAGGGTGTTTTTCTTTGAACTGGGCAGCTACCACGATGGTCTTGTCGCCCTTGTTGCTAACAACAACGCCCTGTCTTTCTTTTCTTAAATTTCTTTCCATCAGACTATTAATTAGCTTGTTCTTGATTACTTCTTTCATTTACGACGGTCTTCAAACGTGCAATAAGTCTACGAGTATCCTTAATTTGCATGGGATTGTCCAGCGGAGAGATACTGTGTTGAAGTTCCAAAGTGCTCAAGCGAGCTGTCTCAGCATCGATACGTTCCAAGAGTTCCTTGGTCGTCAATTCTCTAACTTCTTTGATCTTCATAAGGCTTATACATTTTGAGTTTCATCATAATCTCGTCTCACAACGAATTTAGTTTTAACGGGCAACTTCTGAGCAGCCAAACGCAATGCTTCTTTTGCCACTTCGAAGGATACACCTTCTACTTCAATGAGAATTCTACCGGGAGTAACAGGAGCAACATAGCCTTCTACGCTACCCTTACCTTTACCCATACGTACTTCAGCAGGCTTCTTGGTGAAAGGCTTATCCGGGAAAATACGAATCCAAATTTGTCCTTGACGTTGCATATAACGGGTTACAGCAATACGAGCAGCTTCAATCTGAGGAGCTGTGATCCATTTGCATTCCAAGGTCTTAATTCCAAAAGAACCGAACGCCAATTGGTTACCACGCTGAGCATTACCTCTCATGCGGCCCTTTTGCGGTCTTCTGAATTTTGTTCTTTTCGGTTGTAACATCTTTTGATTATACGTTAACGGTTATTATTATTTTTTTTCTTACGGAAGCCTCTACGGTCGTCACGACGTTCGCCAGCGTTGTTACCACGACTATTGTCCTTGGCAGCAGCAAACTGGGGAGCCAAATCTACCTTACCGTAAACTTCACCACGGCAGATCCACACCTTGATACCGATCAAACCAACTTTCGTCAAAGCTTCGGTCTGAGCGTAGTCGATATCAGCACGGAAAGTGTGCAGAGGAGTACGACCTTCCTTAATCATTTCTGAACGAGCCATTTCAGCACCGTTCAAACGACCTGATACAAGCACCTTGATACCTTCAGCACCCATGCGCATGGTAGAGGCAACAGCCATCTTCACTGCACGACGGTATGCGATCTTGCCTTCAATCTGGCGAGCGATATTATTGGCAACGATAACGGCATCCAATTCAGGACGCTTGATTTCGAAGATATTGATTTGAACATCCTTATCGGTGATCTTCTTCAATTCTTCTTTCAGTTTGTCAACTTCTTGACCGCCTTTACCGATGATGATACCAGGACGAGCTGTGCAAACAGTGATAGTCACCAACTTCAAAGTACGTTCAATCACAATACGAGATACACTTGCCTTAGCCAAACGGGCGTTCAGGTACTTGCGGATTTTGCTATCTTCCAACAAGGTATCTCCATAGTTATCACCACCATACCAGTTGGAATCCCAACCTTTGATGATACCCAAGCGGTTAGCTACTGGATTAACTTTCTGTCCCATTTAGTTATTAGTTTTGTTCGTTAGTATTGTTGTTAACTTCTTTCTTGATTGAATCGATAGCCAAATATACATGGTTAGAACGCTTGCGGATTCTGTAACCTCTACCTTGAGGAGCAGGACGAAGTCTCTTCAACATCATAGCTGAATCAACTTTGATTTCGCTTACGTACAATTCACCGGCTTCGGCTTTACGTTCGTTCTTTTGTTCCCAGTTTGAGATAGCGGAACGAAGCAATTTTTCCAAGCGGGCAGCAGCTTCTTTGTTAGAGAATTTCAGCATACCCAGCGCGAGAAATACTTCTTTACCGCGGATCATGTCGGCAACAAGACGCATTTTGCGAGGCGATGTGGGAACACCGTTCAACTTAGCAAAATACATCGACTTCAAGGCTTCTTTTCTTGCGTCTGCTGCTAATCTTTTTCTTGCACCCATAGTTTATTTCTTTTTTTATTTTCTATTTCCACTATGGCCTCTGAAAGTACGCGTAGGAGAAAATTCACCTAATTTGTGACCGACCATATTTTCGGTGATATACACCGGAATAAATTTATTTCCATTGTGAACCGCGATGGTGTGACCTACGAAATCGGGAGAGATCATAGAAGCACGTGACCAGGTCTTCACTACAGACTTCTTGCCAGACTCATTCATGGCGAGAATTCTCTTTTCCAATCTGGTGCTGATAAACGGTCCTTTCTTTAATGAACGACTCATAATATTACTGCTTTATTATTTTTTTCTTCTTTCAATAATATACTTGTTAGACAGTTTCTTAGGAGCTCTAGTTCTCAAGCCCTTAGCCAACAAGCCTTTACGTGATCTAGGATGTCCACCTGATGCGCGGCCTTCACCACCACCCATGGGGTGATCAACCGGGTTCATAACAACACCACGGTTTCTGGGGCGACGACCCAACCATCTTGAACGACCAGCCTTACCTGAGCTTTCCAAACCGTGGTCGGCGTTACCTACGCTACCAACAGTGGCCATACAGGTAGAAAGAATCTTACGAATTTCGCCTGAAGGCATACGCAAGATGGCATAATCGCCTTCTTTTGATACCAATTGAGCGAAAGTACCGGCCGAACGTACCATTTTGGCACCCTGACCAGGACGCAGTTCGATATTATGAATGACGGTACCTACAGGAATGTTCTTGAGGGGAAGAGCGTTACCAACTTCGGGAGCTGCATTTTCGCCAGACATTACAACCTGACCAACTTGCAAACCATCGGGAGCCAGCATATATGCTTTTTCACCATCAGCATAGAACAACAAAGCGATACGAGCCGTACGGTTAGGATCGTATTCGATTGTTTTTACTGTTGCGGGAACACCATATTTAGTTCTCTTGAAGTCAATGAAACGGAATTTTCTCTTGTGACCGCCACCGATATAGCGCATGGTCATCTTACCAGTGTGGTTACGACCACCTGATTTTCTCATTCCGTAAACAAGAGATTTCTCCGGTGCAGATGCAGTGATATTTTCGAAAGCACCGATAACTTTATGTCTCTGCCCTGGTGTTGTGGGCTTAAATTTACGTACTGCCATTTTATTTAGATATTGCTATAAAAATCAATAACATCGCCTTCTTTCAAGGTTACAATAGCCTTTTTGAAAGCAGCTGTCTTTCCTTTAATCATACCGCTACGAGTATAACGACTCTTGTTTTTAGGACGATAATTAGCAGTATTAACGTCAACAACGGTTACATTATACAATTTTTCAATTTCGCGAGCGATTTCAATTTTGTTTGCACCGGGTTGCACGCGGAAACCATAACGAGCCATCTTTTCAGAGATAGCTGTCATCTTTTCAGTTACGATAGGTTTAATAATAATTCCCATTGTTTTGTTCTCCTTATGCATTTAAAACGTTTTCAATACCGGCAACAGAGCCTTCCATAAACACGATACAATTTGCTACCATGATCTTGTATGTATCTAATTCAGAAACAGTTACAACTTCAACCTTGGGCAAATTACGAGCCGACAAATATACGTTTTTATTTTGTTCTGACAAAACCAAAACTACCTTTTTTTCAGGGAGTTGCAAATTGTTCATCAAAGCTACGAAATCCTTGGTCTTAGGAGCTTCGAATTGGAAGTCTTCTACTACCTTGATAGCGCTGTCTTGCATCTTGTAAGTCAAAGCAGATTTACGAGCAAGAGCTTTTACTTTCTTGTTCAACTTAAAGCTGTAATCGCGGGGAACAGGACCGAATACGCGACCACCACCCACCATAAGAGGAGAGTTGATATCACCATGACGAGCACCGCCACCACCTTTCTGACGACCCAATTTCTTGGTAGAGCCAGAAATTTCACTACGTTCTTTCGATTTATGAGTACCCTGACGGCTGTTAGCCAAATGTTGCTTAACGGCCAAATACAATACGTGATCGTTGGGCTCAATAGCAAATACGGAATCACTCAATGCGATCTTTCTTCCGGTATCTTCTCCTTTGATATTATATACACTCAGTTCCATATTACTTCTCGATAATAACGATTGAACCTTTAGCTCCTGGAACAGAACCCTTGATCAAAACCAAATTGTGTTCAGGAATTACTTTAATAACCTTCAAGTTTTGAACGGTTACACGTTCGCCACCAGTACGTCCGGCCATACGCATACCCTTGAATACGCGAGAGGGCCATGAAGATGCACCCAAAGAACCCGGGTGACGAAGACGGTTGTGCTGACCGTGGGTCTGACCGCCTACACCTTGGAAACCATGACGTTTAACAACGCCCTGGAAACCCTTACCTTTAGAGGTACCAACTACGTTTACATTGTCGTTTTCAACAAACAACTGATCTGCGGTGAATACATCACCTGCTTTGGTTTCTTCTGCGAAACCTTCGAACTCAACCAGATGTCTTTGAGGAGCTACACCAGCCTTGTCAAAGTGACCTTTTTCAGCCTTGTTGGTGTGTTTTGCAGTCTTTTCCTGAAAACCCAACTGAATTGCTGAATAACCGTCTGTTTCAACGGTCTTAACCTGTGTAACTACGCAAGGACCGGCTTCAATTACAGTGCATGGAATGTTTTTTCCATCGGCACTGAAGACAGAAGTCATACCGACTTTCTTTCCAATTAATCCTGGCATTTCTACTATTGTTTAAAAAATAAATGAATAAAAAGTTCTAACTCATAAAATAAAAGCATCAGTGGCAAGACGCGCTTTGCAGCACATCTCGCCATTGCTTTTATTATCAAACCTTGATTTCTACTTCAACACCGCTGGGCAATTCAAGTTTCATCAAAGCATCAACCGTCTTTGAACCTGAGTTGTAAATGTCGATCAAACGCTTGTAAGAAGACAATTCAAATTGTTCACGAGACTTCTTGTTAACGAAGGTCGAACGGTTAACAGTGAAGATACGTTTGTGAGTAGGAAGAGGAATTGGACCGCTTACCACAGCACCGGTAGCCTTCACAGTCTTAACGATCTTTTCAGCAGACTTGTCTACCAAGTTGTGATCGTAAGATTTCAATTTAATTCTGATTTTCTGGCTCATAATTTGTTATTGTTAATTTCGAATCCGTAGAGCTATTTTCACTGATTCGGGTTAGATTAATTCTACTCTACCGTTGCGTTCTTTCAAGACTTCGCGAGCCAAGTTAGCGCTTACGGCTGCATATTCAAGGAATTCCATGCTGCTAGTGGCACGACCTGAAGAAATGGTACGCAAAGCGGTCACATAACCGAAGGTTTCTGCCAAAGGCACGTTAGCCTTAACTACACGAGCACCTGAGCGGTTGGTATCCATACCGTTTACCATACCACGACGGCGGTTCAAGTCGCCGATTACATCACCCATGCTTTCTTCGGGAGTGATAACTTCGAGCTTCATGATAGGTTCGAGCAATGCGGGCTTAGCCTTTTCACAAGCATGCTTGAATGCTTGAATAGCACAGATTTCGAATGACAAAGCATCTGAGTCAACTGCGTGGTAAGAACCATCGAGCAAGGTAACCTTCAAGCTATCCAGAGGATAACCGGCCAATACACCGTTTTCCATAGCAGCCTTGAAACCTTTTTCTACAGAAGGAATGAATTCAGTAGGAACGTTACCACCCTTCACTTCGCTGGTGAACTGCAAACCGGTAACACCGGGATCGGCAGGACCAACTTTAACGATGATATCAGCGAACTTACCGCGACCACCAGATTGTTTCTTGTAAACTTCACGCAACTGAACTTCTTGAGTGATAGCTTCCTTGTAAGAAACCTGAGGCTTACCTTGGTTACATTCAACCTTGAATTCACGACGCAGACGGTCGATAATGATATCCAAGTGCAACTCACCCATACCACTAATTACGGTCTGACCAGACTGTTCGTCGGTGTGAACGGTAAAGGTGGGGTCTTCTTCGGCCAACTTAGCCAAACCATTATCAAGCTTATCCAAGTCTTTCTGAGTCTTAGGTTCAACTGCGATACCGATAACGGGTGCAGGGAAGTCCATAGATTCGAGAACGATTTGGTTGTTTTCGTCGCAAAGCGTATCACCAGTACGGATATCCTTCACACCTACGATAGCACAGATATCGCCGGCACCAATTTGGTCAACAGGATTCTGCTTGTTAGAGTGCATTTGGAAAATACGAGAGATACGTTCTTTCTTGCCTGAGCGAGTATTGAATACATAGCTACCAGCGCTCAACATACCGGCATATACACGAACGAAGCACAAACGACCTACATAGGGGTCGGTAGCGATCTTGAACGCCAAAGCGGTCAGAGGTTCTTTTTCGTCGGGCTTGCGAGAAACTTCTTCGTCGGTTCTGGGGTTAACACCGGTGATTGCTTCCGTATCCAGAGGACAAGGCAAGTAAGCACAAACGGCATCCAAGAGAGGCTGAACACCTTTGTTCTTGAAAGAAGTACCACAAACAACGGGTTGCATAGCCTGAGCCAAAGTAGCCTTACGGATAGCATTGTGAATTTCATCTTCGGTGATGGTTGAAGGATCGTCAAAGAATTTTTCCATCAAAACATCGTCGAATTCGGCTACTTGTTCCAACATCTTGTCACGCCATTCTTGAGCTTCATCCAACATTTCTGCGGGAATTTCTTCTGCAGAGTAGTCAGCACCCATAGATTCATCGTGCCAATAGAGGGCCTTCATTCTGATAAGGTCGACAACACCACGGAATGATTCCTGAGCACCGATAGGAATTTGAATAGGACAAGGGTTAGCTTTCAACACTGATCTCATCTGAGAAACTACAGAATAGAAATCAGCACCTGAACGGTCCATCTTGTTTACATAACCAACACGAGGAACGTTGTATTTATCAGCTTGTCTCCAAACGGTTTCAGACTGAGGTTCAACACCACCTACAGCACAGAATACAGCAACGGCACCGTCCAATACACGCAAAGAACGTTCTACCTCAACGGTAAAGTCAACGTGTCCCGGAGTGTCAATCAAGTTAATTTTGTACTTCTTATCAGCATAGTTCCAATAGGTAGTGGTAGCAGCAGAGGTAATGGTAATACCACGTTCCTGTTCCTGCTCCATCCAGTCCATCGTTGCTGAACCATCGTGAGTTTCACCAATCTTATGGGTCAAACCGGTGTAGAAAAGAATACGTTCTGAAGTAGTAGTCTTTCCGGCATCGATATGGGCCATAATACCGATGTTTCTCGTCTGATGCAAATCTGCTTTAGCCATATATCAATTATCTTACTTTTATTAGAAACGGAAATGAGCAAATGCACGGTTAGCTTCAGCCATACGATGCATATCTTCTTTACGCTTGAATGCACCACCTTGGTTGTTGTAAGCGTCCATAATTTCGGCAGCCAACTTGTCGGCCATAGTCTTACCACCACGCTTGCGGGCAAACAGAATAACATTTTTCATTGAAATAGATTCCTTACGATCCGGGCGGATTTCAGTAGGAACTTGGAAGGTAGCACCACCAATACGGCGAGATTTTACTTCGACTTGAGGAGTAATGTTGTCGAGAGCAATCTTCCAGATTTCGAGAGGAGATTTTTCTTCGTTAGCCATTTTGGTTTTAACGATATCCAAGGCAGCATAGAAAATTTCGAAAGAAATGTTCTTCTTGCCATCATACATCAAATGGTTAACAAACTTAGTGACTTTAGTGTCATTAAAAACGGGATCTGGCAATACCAGACGTTTTTTAGGCTTTGCTTTTCTCATTGTTGAAAAAAATTTGTTTTTGTTTGGTTGTTACGAGCTTCAACGTCCTCGCTTGGACATTTACTCAACCGTCGGAATTAAAACAATTCCTACAAGACCAATACTAAAACTTGGTTAATTACTTGTTTTACTTTTTAGCTGCACCAGCTTTAGGACGCTTAGCACCATATTTTGAACGTCTCTGGGTACGAGAAGCCACACCAGCGGTATCCAAAGTACCACGAACGATGTGATAACGTACACCGGGAAGGTCTTTAACACGACCACCACGAATCAAAACGATAGAGTGTTCTTGCAAGTTGTGGCCTTCACCAGGGATGTAGCAGTTTACTTCCTTAGAGTTGGTCAAACGAACACGTGCTACTTTACGCATAGCTGAATTAGGCTTTTTCGGGGTAGTTGTGTAAACACGCACACAAACACCACGTCTTTGAGGGCAAGAATCCAGGGCAGGAGCTTTGCTCTTGTCAACCAAACTGGTTCTACCTTTTCTTACTAATTGCTGAATTGTAGGCATTTTACTGTTTTTAGTTCTTAAAAAAATTTATATAATTTAATGTTGATTTCCCTTCGATTTCAAACATTTCCACTCTCTACAAAATGGCCCGCAAAGATAGAAAGTCTTTTCAATTCAAGCAAATATTTTTCAAAGCTTTTTCCAACAAAATATTTTTTCCTTACACCTTATATATATAAAGCAACAGCGAGGCTATCAAAAACCCCACTGTCAACTTATAAATCAGAGCCGTACTCGACTGTGCCTTGATATCGCAAATAACGCCGCAGATGGTGCGTTAGCTTCTTCCATTCGGCTTGTCAGAATGTGCCAGATGCTAGGAATTAAGATTCAAGGCGAAAGGAGTGTACTCGAAGTACTCGACTGAGCCTTGATATCGCAAATAACGCCGCAGATGGTGCGTTATGACAAGCCGATCAGGCTTCACCTTGAGAAAAACCCATAGGCGGAATCTGAGGAGCCTGCTGCTTAATCGGTCCCATTTGCTGCTCGTACTTGGCGATATTATCCTGCAAAGCATGCATCAAACGCTTGGCATGTTCGGGTGTCAGAATGATACGCGATTTCACTTTAGCTTTGGGTGTGCCCGGCATCAAGCGAACAAAATCAAGCACAAACTCAGAACTCGAATGACTGATGATAGCCAAATTGGAATAAATACCTTGAGCCACTTCTTCGCTCAGTTCGATATTCAATTGATGATTATCTTGCTTTTCCATACTTATTTCTGACGAATAAAGATTTGCACCGGCGTACCACAGAAATCGAATTGTTCACGCAATTTATTTTCAAGAAAACGCTTGTAGGGATCTTTCACATACTGAGGCAAATTGGCAAAGAATACGAAAGAAGGCGTCGAAGGTCCTTGCAACTGCGTTACATATTTGATTTTAATATATTTACCCTTGGTTGCAGGCGGCGGATAATTTTCGATGAGCGGCAAGAAAAATTCATTCAGACGACCCGTATTGATGTGACGCTGACGCGCTTCGTACACAGCCTGAGCAGCTTCTATCGCCTTAAGGATACGTTGTTTGGTAAGCGCAGAGGTAAAAATCATCGGAAAATCGGTGAAGGGAGCAAAGCGCGCACGAATAGCTTCTTCCATCTTTTTGAGCGAATTACTATCCTTATTTTCCACCAAGTCCCATTTGTTCACGCATACCACCAGGCCTTTCTTGTTACGCTGAATGAGAGAGAAAATATTCATATCTTGACTTTCGATACCGCGGGTAGCATCCAACATCAAAATACAAACATCAGAGTTTTCAATAGCACGAATAGAACGCATCACCGAATAGAATTCGATATCTTCGGTCACCTTGGCTTTCTTACGAATACCGGCCGTATCTACCAAATAGAAGTCGTGGCCAAATTTATTGTAACGCGTCAGGATAGCATCGCGGGTGGTGCCGGCAATATCGGTCACAATATGACGATCTTCGCCAATAAACGCATTGATAATAGACGACTTACCTACATTCGGACGACCCACCACGGCAATACGAGGCAATTCTTCCATAGCAGGCGTATCATCTTCTTTCTGAGGGAAAAGTTCGAGAATCTTGTCGAGCAAATCGCCGGTACCGCTACCATTCACAGCCGAGATGCAATAAGGATCGCCCAAACCCAGTTTGTAGAATTCGGCAGCGCCATAACTCATATTGCTTTCGTCGGTCTTGTTGCAAACCAACAGAATAGGACGATTCTTGACACGACGCAAAATATTGGCCACTGCCATATCAAGATCGGTCAGACCATTCTGAATATCCACCAAGAAAAGGATCACATCGCTTTCTTCTACCGTGATAGACACTTGTTTGCGAATTTCTTCCTCGAAGACATCGTCGCTACCAACGATCCAACCACCGGTATCCACTACCGAAAATTCCACGCCATTCCATTGTACTTTGCCATAATGACGATCGCGCGTGGTTCCAGCCTCGTCGCTCACGATGGCGTGACGACCTTCCACCAAACGATTGAACAAAGTTGATTTTCCCACATTGGGACGACCTACTATCGTAACTAAATTTGCCATAATTATCTTTTTATTCAGGCTGATAGCCATACATTTTCAAACTATTGTCGCGATTGCGCCAATCTTTTTCCACTTTCACGAACAATTCCAGATTCACTTTCTGATCAAGGAAACGCTCTATATCGCGGCGAGCTTCGGTGCCCACCTTCTTCAAGGCAGCTCCATTGTGTCCGATGATGATACCTTTCTGCGTATCGCGTTCCACGATGATTACCGCCTGGATATTCACCCTGTTTTTTTCTTCCTTGTACGATTCCACCATCACTTCTACCGAATAAGGAACCTCCTTTTGATAGTACAGCAGAATCTTTTCACGGATGATTTCGGAAACAAAGAAACGCGTCGGCTTGTCGGTGAGCGCATCTTTACCGAAATAAGGCGGACATTCGGGCAACAACTCAATAATACGTCGCAAGAGATTATCCACATTGAAACGATGCAAAGCCGCCATGGGCAGAATTTCCGCCTTGGGCAAAAGTTCGTGCATTTCCTGCACCTGCGCCTCCAGCGCTTGCGGATTGCTCAAATCGATCTTGTTGAGAAGCACCAACACCGGAATATCCATTTTCTGCACTTTGGCAATAAAGTCGGCATGCTTGTCTATTTTTTCCACCGTATCGGTGATATAGAGCAGCACGTCGGCATCGGTAAGTGCAGACACCGAGAAACTCAGCATGGATTCCTGCAATTTGTAATTAGGTTTCAACACACCCGGCGTATCGGAAAAAACAATCTGATAATCTTCTCCATTCACGATACCCGTGATACGATGACGCGTGGTCTGCGCCTTGGAAGTGATGATAGAAATTCTTTCTCCCACCAGCGCATTCATCAGTGTAGATTTACCCACGTTGGGATTACCCACAATATTGACAAAACCCGATTTATGTGTAGCCATCTGAAATAATTGATTTTCCACAAAGGTATAATAAAAACGGAAGACAGTCAAAATTTGAGCGTCATTCCGTTATTATTCCAAAGCCCGGACGAACAATGTCGACGCTGGGCCTCAAGAGTTAGCTTAGAGCGATTACTCTTGGTTCATTTCGATAGCCACTTTGCCACGATAGTAACCACATTCGCCACATACAGTGTGGTAGATATAGTGGTTGCCGCAGTTAGGGCATACAGCCAAAGTAGGAGCCTCAGCCTTGTAGTGAGTTCTTCTCTTGGCAGTTCTGGTGTTCGAATGTTTGTGTCTAGGATGTGCCATTGTTATATAATTTAGTTATTAATCTTCAAATTTTAAATTTTTCAAAGCATCCCAAATGGGATTCGTAGCGGCTTCGGCCTGATTGTCAGACGCCTCATCGAAATCATCTTCGTCGAAAAGCATATCGTCGTCTTCTTCGTCATCAATGCGTTTTGCCAGGTGCTGTTTGAGCTTGGAAGACATTGCCTTGTCACACTGACCAGGCTCGTGTATGCGTTTCAGCGGAAGTGCCAAAGCTATGATTTCATATAAAAACCATGCAATATTCCATTCGCCTTCGCTTTCCGGAATAACCAAGACCTCGTCGCTTTCTTCTACATATTCATCACCCATCTTCACAACCAGACGGCTGGATTGATCGATAGCAATGTCCATATCGGCCAAACAACGATCGCAAGGAACCTGCACTTTGCCTTCTACCTGAAACTTAATTTCATATTCGCGACCATTATAATTGACCACGACTTTGGCAAGCAAATCGCCCGTGCGAATCTCGGGAGCCTCGATCTGTGCAAACCAATCGCTATCCAAATGATAGTCGTACTCGTGTTTTCCGAGCGACAAACTCTTCAAAGGCAGCGTATAAGCACTCAATTGACTCATCGTTATAGTCTTTTCCGAAAAAACGGCGCAAAGGTAGCTATTTTTTTTCTTTAAAAAAATACTCTTCGCCAATAAGTTATTTATTTTTTAATCTTCTTCGAAAGTCATTGTCAGACGGAAACGCATCAACTCGGGCACTTCGTCGTAGAAATCGGAGTTGGTGACATATACCGTCACTTTTCTGACACCGTATTGAAAATCTACCGTTCGTGTCCACATTTCACCCAGATCATTCTTATAATGAGTGACATAAGGCAGCGGCTGACGAGCATCGTCATACACTATTTCACAAGAAACGATACCGGTATTGTAGACCCATTGCGTCAGTTCCGGCACATCGAAAGTGGCGGCATAATAGCCCGGCATATCGGGCGAAGACATTTTGGTCCATCTATCGGCCGTCAATTTAACCTGAATCACTTCCTGATCGGAATAAGAGTACATGTCGACATCGCAAGACGAGAACGACAGGCCCATCAAAACCAGCATCAGCATAAAGAAAACTTTTTTCATAGCCGTCTATTTATAGGTTAATATTGTTCTTTTTCGTTAGGAAAATCGCGCGACTTCACATCCTTGATATAATCTTGGGTAGCCTGCACGATGGTTTCCTGCAAATTGGCATAACGACGCAAGAATCTGGGAGAAAAAGCCTGGGTGATACCCAACATATCGTGCGCCACCAACACTTGTCCGTCGGTATACTGACCTGCACCGATACCAATGGTAGGAATCTTCAGACTTTCAGATACTTCCTTAGCCAAAGTAGCGGGAATCTTTTCCAACACCAAAGCGAAACAACCAATTTCCTGCAACAATTTGGCATCTTCTTTCAACTTGGCTGCCTCGGCTTCTTCGCGGGCACGAACAGCATAAGTACCGAACTTATTGATAGATTGCGGCGTCAAGCCCAGATGACCCATCACCGGAATACCGGCACAAAGAATACGTTCGATGGATTCGCGAATTTCGCTACCGCCTTCCAATTTAATAGCATCGGCATGGGTTTCTTTCATGATACGGATAGCGCTGGCCAAAGCCTCTTTGGAGTTGCCTTGATACGTACCGAAAGGCATATCCACCACCACCAAGGCTCGGTTCACACCGCGCACCACCGATTTTCCGTGATAAATCATCTGATCGAGGGTAATGGGCAAAGTAGTTGAGTTACCGGCCATCACATTCGAAGCGGAGTCACCCACCAAAATCACGTCCATTCCCGACTGATCGATCAATTTTGCCATAGAGAAATCGTAAGAGGTAAGCATGGCAATCTTTTCGCCTCTTTGTTTCATTTCCCACAAGCGATGTGTGGTCACTTTTCTTGTATCTTCCTGATGTACAGACATATCTTTTACATTTAGAATATTATTTGCATTGAGCACGCATCCAGGCATTGGCACGAACATTGGTTTCGTTGAAACGCCAATGGGCCGACGAAGGCGTAATTTCTATCACTTTGGGAGCCGTCACCTGATTGATGGCTGCGCAAACCGAAGTGGGCGGACAAGTATTGTCGTTGTAGCCATAAGAATAGAATCCGGGCACCTTGATACGACGGGCAAAATTCAACACATCGTAATAAGACAAGGTTTCGAACATCTGATCTACACTCACCGACAATTCTCTTTTGCTACCGGGCGCCAACATACGGGGCCATCCTCCGGCACGATTGCCATAAGCATAACCCGACAAATCGCAGAGCGCCGGATAGAACGAGGCCAGAAAATCGATACGGGGATCCAAAGCGGCGGCCACAATAGAAAGCGCCCCACCCTGACTACCTCCGGTAACACCCACATTAACGCCATCAAAATTGGGCAGACTTACCAGAAAATCGATGCAGCGAACCAGAGCCGCATACACCTTGCGATAGTAATATTGTTCCTTGCTTTCCAAACCGATATAGGCATAATCGCCGCGGTTCAGTTCCACTTGTTTGGCTTTGATTTCTTCGTCGGTGGCGTCCATAGGAATGCCGTTGATACCGATGGTAAGCGTGATGAAACCTTCTTGTGCAAACCAGGGCGTCGGATTGATACGCTTCACACCGGCTCCCGGCGGATGCAGCATCACCGGATGCTTCAGGCCATCGTTGGGTTCTTGCAGATAACCATAGACATAGTTGCCTTTTTCGTAGCACTGAATCTTCACCATCGACACTTTTACCTTGTCGGAGCTTTTTTCGGGCAGCGGCACAATTTCCACTTCCATGGGCACTTTGGCAGCTTGCTTCAAGGTCTTGGCCCAAAAAGCATCGAAATCGGCAGGATTGGCAATGGTGGGTTGAATCTGTTCGGGCGCGAAAGCCACTTTCATTTCTTCGCGATAGCTCTCTCCTTCTACTTCGAAAGAAAGTTTACAATAACGGAAACCCGGCTGCGTCATCGTACCGAAAGACAGCAAGGCTTCGCCATTACAGAAAGTTGTCACACCGGAAGTATCGGCCGGCATACGGTCGGGACCTGCCGTAAAATGAATCTTCACGTTTTCAAGACCTTTACCTCCGGCTTGAGCCACCACTTTCAGCGCGGCAGCATCGCCCAAATTATACACAGCGTCGCTATGCGAAGGAATCACCACAAAATCCACGTACGCTCTGCGGGCCGGACTATTCTGTGCCGACAGCGAGAACAACATACTAACAGCCAAAAAGGCCGACAAGATCTTTTTCATTTGCTATCAATAAATAGTAGGTAAAACATATTGCATCACCTTGGCAATGCGGTATTGACCTTCGGTGCTGGGATGCAGACGATCGTTGGCAGCGCGTTGAATGTACTTGATATTGGAATCGAGATTGGGCACGATACCGGCATTCGCATACAAATCCACCACAGGCACCGACCAATAGGCCGCAGCCTTTTTCAACACTTCCACATAATCTTCGAGGAAAAGGCCTTGCGCGTTGCAATAATATTCGTCGGGCTGCACGTTCTTTTCGTTAAACTTGGCATAACCACGATGAATAGGCGTCATGATAACGATAGAAGCTTCCGGATACTGCGTTTTCAGATAAGACAAAGTCATGTTGATACGGCCGCAGAAAGTGCTATCGTTCATCAGAGGAATACGATGTTTGCGCACTTCCACCTTGGGACCTTTCACTTCGACGGGCACTTCTTCGTAGGCAAAGAATTCTCCGATAGGCACACCGGCATTGTAGTCGTTGGTGCCGGCAAAAATCAGGATAGCATCCACTTGGTCTTGGTGTTCGCTCCACAGCGTTTGCGCCTGTCCATGAATCTGATGCCACTGACGTCCGCTTCGACCATAATTGTAAGTAGCGTCAAAACCAAGCAACTGGCTAAGATATTCCCACCAAAGCAACATATCCGGACCCAGTGTTCGCTTGTCGGTCATGGAATCGCCCAAAAGCGCCACACGACGACCGGCCCAGTGAGTCTTCAAGGTTTTTTCCTTTTTAGTGATGACCACGTTTTCGTGATAATCCTGCGGCTTGCTTGTTTCCTGCGCCATCATGGGGCAGACAAGCATCAGTGCCATGAAAATGCCTACTACTTTTTTCATTTTATTTTACCATGATTTTTTGAGTCAAATCCTGAGCATCGTTCTGCAAACGAACGATATACAATCCAGAAGGCAGCGCCACTTCGCTCACGGCATCCACCTGCGACTGATGACAGAGTTCGCCCAACAAGTTGTATACACGAAGTACCGTATTAGCTTGTGCCACTTCTACGCGCAAACAATTCATTACCGGAGAATACACCTTCATCGCAGCCAGCATATTTTCGGACAAAGCGGTGACAGGCTCATTGGAAATCTGCAGACGACTCACCGTAACACTACCCGACAAAGTGGGTGCAGTAATCTTGATGAAGCGAGCTTCGGCATCCAAAGGCAATTGCATATCGATGGGGAAATCCTGAGCCGAGAACTGACGAATGGTACGCCAATAAGGCGCTACATCGGCATTGCGGGTTTCTTGTACTTTGAAAGCAACGTTGCTACCACTGAAATCGGCCTTGATAGTAATAGATTGAGCCGGCTGATTAAAATAAGCCATCAGTTTGTCTTTGGTATTGGTCATGACGGCCGAATTGGCAGAAATCGTACCACTGGCCTGTACCCAGTGAGGATAATCGTTCTGTGCTTCTTGCACCAAGCCTCCCACCGTTGTAAAAGGAGCCGTTTGGTTGAAAGGAACAAAATCGAGAGGCATAGCCGTGGCAGCCTTACCATAATGGTTTTCACCTTCGAGCTTGGTAGGCGGGAAATCGCATGTGCGGAAAGCAAATTCACCCTTGAAAGTCTTGGTGGCATTGAAATCGATGATTTCGCCCAAATCGAGCACATAATCGGTATTCGGAGCCAAAGAATTGTAGTTGATGGTGAGGTTCTTGCCTGATGCACTGGCGCTTACTTGCTCAAATTGTTTACCATTCAACTTAATACCGCCATTATACTTGATATCCTGATTGAAGGTGATAGCCATGCTACCATCGGCATAAGAAAAGTCTTCGGCAGCGGGCGTAGCAGCAATCTCGATGGGAATTTCGCTGATATCGGGCACATAAGCTTCCAACAAAACATCATTAACATTGAACTTCTTGGCATTGGCATCGATCTTGAAAGTGATCTTTTCGCTACCCACATACACATATTCAAATTTAAAAGTACGTTTGGCAGAAGCCATCGTCATAGCCATAGCTTGGCTTTCTGTTCCCTTGATGATCTGTTTCAAATTCACCGTCTTGGAACTCTTGTCGGGATTACCCAAATACAGCACGATACGGCAAGGACCTTGTACTTCGGGAAGCGTCATATAACCGCCGCTCTTGGTGGTATAGAACTGCACACAACGAGGAGAGGCACCGGCATCGGCAGCCGTGTAAGGGCCATAATCGGCACCCGTATCACTAGACACATTGGCCGACGACATCGCGATGATACGGATGGCATTGCTACCTGCACCGAAAGTCATGCCGGCCACCGTCTTGGTGGTGTTGGCAGCGTTAATAATGTTGGTATTGTCGCCGATGCTTCCGTAAGTAGAAGCCCAAGCAGCAGGTTTGCTTCCAAAGTCGCTATAAAACAACTGACCGCCGGGAACAGCTTCAAAATTCCAGATATCACCGGCCGTTTCACCCAAATCGTTCTTAGCATCAACACGCCAATAATAGACTTTACCTACACTCAAAGTCTTGGTGTAGGTAAAAGCAGTCGTTGATAAATTGCGGGCAACTTGTGTAAGGCTATCGGGATGAGTACCGATAAAAACCGAATAATAGAGTTTGCCGCCATAGCTATTGGTCTTGTTTTCCCAGGTCATTTTCAGCGTGGAAGATACGCCATGCGAGCCTTGATGTTCCGGCGTGGGATTGACACTCACTTTGGGCATTTCCGGATCGCCGATGGTGGCAACAGCCAACACGTTGCTGTACACCGAAAGAATTTCGCCATTCAAAGCTCTGACGCGGAAATAATATTTGGTTTCGGGAGTCAAGCCTTCCACACGATACGAATTAACATTGGCATCCAAAGTAGCAATCTGCGTAAAGCTCTTGTTGTCTGAAGATTGTTCCAGAACAAAAGCCGTTTCGTCGCTAGCATTATCGGTCCATTTCAAAAGCATGCTCACCTTGGTGATTTCACTTGCGCTCAAAGATGAAGGCGATTTCACATAAGGATAAGCCGAAACAATGCTGAACGAATAATTTTCGATGTTGGCATAACCATTGGCGGCAATCTGCATAGCATCGCTGGCATCGTTGGGATTCAAACCGTTGGCCGTTTCCCATGCGTCGGGCATGGCGTCGCCGTCGCTATCTTGAGGTTTGTAACCGCCGTAAAGAGCGCCGGTACCTTTATGAGGAAGATCGCGTTCGGTGGTGATACCATCGGTGGTACCTTTCTTACCATAAGATTTCAATTCATCAATCAAGTATTGATCTACTTGGTCGCGTACGGGCAAACTTGGACCAACACTGTCGATAATCCATGCCAAAGCATCCTGGGCGCTCATCAAGCCTTTGATTTCTGCATGAGCTTGAGGACGAGTATGGTTGTCCCAGTTTGCCCAATCTTTCACTTGCGTACTGCCTGAATAAGGATGTCCCATTTCTGTACCATCAAGCACGCCGTTGACATTGCTGTCGTAGTAGTTACCTTCACCGTAATAGGTGAAAGTAGGCGTTCCACGGGTAAAGGGAGCGGTGGCGCCATCCCAAGGACCTTTCACAAAATAGTTGTTACGGATATCGGCCCAAGAACTAGCTTCGGTATCACCCATGATATAGCAACCACCATTACCCCAGTTGTACACCACATTGTTTACATACTGATGCAAACCTTTTACTTTGGGATTACGGGTTTTATTTTCGATGAAAAGGTTGCGATATTGCGTTACACCACCATTGGTCTGAATCAGACCACCGCAAGAGTGCGTCTGCAAGCCTTGTCCGATGATAGAGTTCTGGATGGTGATATTGCTGGGCTCGGTGCCCTTGTTATCCCAAGATACCGAGAAGTTTTCGTCACGACCCCAGAGTGCGGAAATATGGTCGAAAATCATATTCTTACCATTGGCAATACCCACAGCATCCTTTCCGGAAGTACCGCCTACACCCATGCGCATACGCAAATGGCGTACAATAACATCGTTGGCACCGGAGAAAGAAATTCTGTCACCGTAAATCTGCACACCTTCACCGGGAGCCGTTTGGCCCAGAATGGTGATATTATTCTTGATAACCAAGGCAGATTCCAAATTGATGACGCCGGAAACATCAAATACGATGATACGATTGGACGAAGACACGGCATCGCGGAAAGAACCGGCGCCACTGTCTTTCAAATTGGTTACATGATACAAAGTACCATAACGGCCACCCACTGCATAACGGCCGAAACCTTCTGCACCGGGGAAAGCCAACTGTTGGGCTGTCATCGATAACACGCCAAGCAAACACATACTCAGCCACAGATACATTCTTTTCATAGTCATACTTTTTAAATCTCTCTAATTAATTTGATTGGTTCCGGCGCGGGCGGTCAGGCCCGCGCCGGTATTCTCTCTAGGAGAACGTATTATTTCACGATAGCCTTCATCACCTTGGCACCGTCTTGAGCAGTAACCTTGATGAGAACGAAACCTTCGGCAGGAACATAAAGTTCAGTGCCTTCAGCTTGGAACATAGCTACGCGATTGCCTGACAAGTTGAAAACTTCAACCTTGTTGCCAGCGGTCAAACCTGACAACATCAAACCACCAGAAACTTGGTAAGCCATTACTTCTGAAGCATCAGCATTTTCGATAGCAACGGGCTTGTTGTCAACCTTGTAACCAGTGATAATGATAGAAGAAGTAGCAGAAGCCTGGCTGGGCTTAATCTTGATGAAACGACAACCAGGAGTCAAAGCGAATTCGAAACGACGTTCGTTTTCACCCAAATCCCAATCGTTGATTTCGCGGATGGTTCTCCAAGTAACAACACCAGCTTCAGCAGGAGATTCTTGGATGGTCAAAAGCATTTCCTTACCGGTAGCCTTAGCCCAAACATAGAGAGCCTGAGCATCTCCGGTGAAGGCAGCCATTACCTTGTTACCAGAGTTGTTAGAAGTCCAAGTCACACCGGTACCTTCTGCGAAATTACCTTCCTTGTTCTGTACCCAAAGAGGATAAGCAGAACTGTTACCAGCGGTCAAAGGATATTGTTCGATAGGCAAGGTAGTAGCAGTCTTACCATTCAAAGCGGTAGAATCATCCATAGTTTTGTCGTAACCGGCAGTCTTGAAGTTGAGCGTCAAAGCAGCAGCAGGATTGCCAACAGCGTCGGTGATAGCACCTTCGGCAATATTAACGGTGTAAGCGGTTTCGAAGTTCAAAGCCACGTAGTTCAATTCGATGGTCTTGCCATTAGCAACGGGCTTAACCATTTCCCATTGAGTTTTGTTGATAGTGAAAGCCTTAGCATCAGCAACCTTAACATTTTCGTCGAAAGTCAAAGTGATCTTACCGTCAGCCCAAGAAATTTCAGCATCGTTGGCTACAGATTGTTCTACGAAAGTAGGATTAACCTTATCCAGCAAGAAAGATGCCTTGTAAGCCTTGGTAGCAACATTGTCGTAAGCATCCAGAATAGCGCCTTCGGGGATGATCAATTCGTAACCTTCTACTTCGGTGCTCAAGCCCTTGAAGTTGATGGTGACAACGTTTTCCTTGATAACGGGTTCGAAAGCAACGCCACCCATGGTGATATCACCGGTACCGCGCAAAACTTCCTTATCGTAAGTAAGAACGATAGCACCTGAAGTACCTACATAAGCACCTTCGGCAGGAGTCATTTCCTTCACCTTAGCAGTTTCGCTACCATAAATACCTTGAGCGGTGTTAGAGATAACGGTGATGGTACCACAGATAGCTTTTTCTTCACCTTCTACCCATTGAGGATCGGCAAACAAGTTGGTGTAGTCGATTTCCAAACCTTCTTGGCAAACCACTTCACAACCTTCGTCCAAAACAGAAGCGTTAGCATTGTCTTGATAAGGAACCAAAATACGGAATTGGTCACCAGCCTTAACGGTGTTTTCTTCTACGAAGAATTCGATCTTAGAACCGGCAGACAAAGTAGTGGTACCATAGTAAACCACTTGGTCTGAACGACCTTGACCCAAACCGATCTTGATAACAGCAGTTTCCTTGATATTAACGTTAGCATTCTGGAATTCGATAGCACCGATGCTGTTGTTCAAAGTGCTGTCACCGGGTTCGAGCATACCAGCGATTTCAGCAGTACCGGCAGCGGTGAACACAGGATTACCCTTCAAAGAAGCACCTTCCTTAACGATAACTGAAGAAGTAGTGGTAACCTGACCCAAAATAGTCAATGAACCTTCTTCTACTGAATAGTTACCTACGTTGGTCAATTTTGCATTGGTCAAACGCCAGTCGCCGGTACCCACTTTGTGGATATGAGTAGCCTTAGCATTCTTCTTGTAACCAGAGTTGTTGATCGTACCTTCGAAAACTTCGTTGGTGTTCAAGCCACCAATGTACCAGTTAGCTTCGAAAGAACCACGTTGCTGACCACCAGCACCCAAAACAGCAGCAGCAGTACCAGACAAAGCACCTACGTGACAAACGGTAATGTCGGTAGAAGGATAAGCGCTAGAAGCAGCAGAGTTAGACATGTTACCACCGGTGTACAAATAAGCTTTGTCGTTCAAGTGGATATGAGCCTTGGGATAACCCAGAGGAACACGCTTGGTGTAGCTGTAACCCAATTCTTTCACCTTGGTAGAGTCGATGGGAGAAGCAGCAGCAGGATAGGTTGCCAAGTAGTTGCCATCAGCATCGTATTCAGCGATACCCAAAGTATCACACATGATGAAGAAAGCGTTACCGGTACCATCCAGAGGTTCCCAAGGAGTCATGTTGATACGGCCTTCGAATTCAGACCAGTTACCCATGAAGTGTTCGCGCAAGTATTTCAAACCCATGTTGAAAACTACATCCTTGCCACCTACCAACTTACCGGTGTGAACCAAGTTACGGTCGAAGTTTACAGTTACTTCAGCACCATCTTCGATGATAAGGTCGATCTTGATGTCTTCGTAACCATGCTTGTCGGTGGTGTTGGTGTTGAAAGTAAGCGTAGCACCATTCTTCAAAGTAACTTGAGGACCAAGTACTTGTTCTTCGATGTTGTTAGAAGCAGCAGCAGGACCAGCCACTTCAATAGTACCGGCTTCGATAACCGTACCCTGAGCAGGCCAGAACCAGAAATCTTGACCTTGCAATTTCAAGGTACCAGTACCTTTCTTAACAAACAAGAAATCACCATGAACACCTTTGTCTACGCTATCGGTAGCAGAAATCAAGGTGTAGTTTTGAGGAGAGTCGAACAAAAAGTTCGCAACATTGATAGAGTCGTACACCTTGATGTATCTCTGTTCTGCGCCCAAAGAGTCGGGAGCAATGGCAGCAACGCTACCTTCTACCCAAGGAGTAGCCATTTCACCTTCCAGCCAGTTGGCCGATTCGGTATTCCAGATGGAATCACCAGCAGCGCCGTTCCATACCAAAGTAGCAGGTTCGGCAGCTACAAGACTGGCAGACATCAAAGCTGCCAAGCCCAATGAGAAGATTTTTTTCATCTTGATTAAAAATTTAGTTAGTTATTATAAGGAGTAAATACATATCAATTCATCGGCAAGAACCAGTTCGATTCTGTCAGTTCGGGCACGGTAGAACCTGCTTCACGATGCTTGCGTTGTACCTGACGGTTGAGCAAGTTGGCCGGAGAATGTTCTTCGGTGTGTGCATCCACCGCATCGGCCATACGACGACGGCTCACGCGCAGCAAATCGCCCCAACGATGTCCTTCGAAACCAAGTTCGAGCGCAGCTTCCTGCAAAAGATAATCTTCGATCCAACGTACAGAGTCCATGTGAATAACTTCACGCAAAGCCAAGGTGTCGGCCGCATTGGTAGCCGCTTGCCACAACAAGGTATCACCACGATAATCCTTAGCCCATGAAGGTTCTCCACGGCCACTCAGATAAACGCGCGAGCGCAAGCCCAAATGTCCGCTCCAAGGTCCGCGATATTCACCGTGAGCTTCATCCACATTACGAGCATCGAAATAATAAGGTTCGGGGTAAGCTTCGTAAGCAACCGTCTGATCGATAGCACCATCGGCCGTGTAAGTAGGCCAACCGGTGTATTGACAACCATTCTTGTCGCTACGGCTATCGTTGAAGGTTGATTGGATACCGCCGTTCAGGAAAGCAGTGGCCAATTTGGGATAACCGGCACGGTTCACGGCTTCGGCATAACGCAAGTGCAACAAAGCGGCACGATACAAGAACCAACGTCCTTCCAAACGATAAAGATTTTCTACATTATTGTAATCCAAATGAATCGTACTGTTCACTTCGTCCACACTGTGCTGATAGTAATCGTAGAGATATTTCAGTACCACGGGTTGTCCGTTTACCCAGTCGAAAGAAGATTCACGACCACGTCCGTCAAAAGCCAAACCATCACCACTCTGTTGCTGATTTTCCCACAAACTGTCGATGGCATAAGCCGAAGGTTTCAGTTGGTATTCACCCTGACCGGTATTGGCAAACATCTTGATGAAAGGATAATTGGGTTCGTAACGGTAATCGTAGCTCATCACCCAAATCATTTCATAATCGAGCTCGGCATCGGTGGTAGGCAAACTGAACATTTCTTTCCACTTATTGCGGAACTGGCTGATATTACCATCGTTGTAACGCAAGAAGCGCACCCAGAATCCCTTGGGTGTACTACCCTGCTGCCAAGTTCCTGCAGTGGTTTTATACTTGTAACCATCTTCGTTGAACTTGTTCATCAAGGTATAATACTGACGGGCAGCTTGTTCGTATTGGTTGTTCCACAAGTAAAGGTCGCCCAACAAGAAATATTTGTTGATAAACAACATCTTCTTCTGATAACCGGCTTCCATATTCTTGGCCAATTCCACCACATAGTAGTCTTCCATGGTGGGAAGATTTTCCATTTCGGCAATCAGCACGGGCAACAAAGCATCCAAGGTATAGGTTTCGAACAAGCTTGAATCCAAAGCTTCTTCGGCCGAGTTGATAGGATTGTTCACATATTTCACTTCGCCATAGTGAATACCCAGTTGCAGATAAGTCCAGCAACGGATAGCCATCACGTCGGCATAGCGTTCGTTGTAGTTGTCGGCATCGAGGATGAGCGCTTCTTTCATCTGGTCGAATTTTTCCAAAGCCTCGTTACAGTTCAGAATCACTTCGTAGAAAGGACCCGCGTTGCAATAAAGGTTGTTGTTCTTCACCTGATGATTGCTCAAAGCCAACATATCGGGTGTTGCGTTATCGGTAACATCCATCAAGTCGGCACGAACTTCGTTCAACACAATCACTTCGTCGGCCAAATCCATAAACTTGCTGTATACACCCATCACGGCTGCATCGGCGTCGTAAGTGGTCTTATAGAAATCGTCTTCCAGCAATACTTCCTTGATGGTGGGTTCCATACAAGCATTCATGACCAAAGCAAGCAAGAGAACCCAAACAGCCTGCATCTGTTTCATTATATTCTTCGTTTTCATAAGCATTCCTTTCATAGATTACAAAGCGATTCTCAAACCAAACAATACACTGGCCGCTTGAGGCGTTGCACCGGTATCGATACCATAGTACAAAGGATTTTGCGACATATTCGATTCAGGATCGTAACCTAAATAATTCGTCAAGGTAAAGACATTGTTGGCGGTGGCATACACTTCCAAACCACGCAAAATGGGGAAACCTTCCTTGATAGGCACCTGATAAGCCAAAGTCATGGTTTTCAGTTTGAAGAAAGAACCATCTTCGATCCAACGATCGGAGAAACGACTATTGCCCATGGGGTCGCCATACACAGCACGAGGCATGGTGGTAGCGTGACCTTCGTAGCTCCAACGGTTCAAAGCGGCAGCCGTCTGATTGATAGTGCTGCTCATAGCTTCCATCTGATGTCTCAAAGCGTTGTAAACATCATTGCCCCAAGAATAATTGAACATCGCATTCAAGCTGAAACGTTTCCATTGCAAACGGGTGCTGAGCGAACCGAACAAATCGGGATTGGGATCGCCAATCACCACCATATCTTCGCTATCGATGACGTTATCGCCTTGGGTCTGGTTGATGAAATGTACATCGCCCGCGCCAAAAGCTGCATACTGACCATTGCTCTTTTCGGTTTGCAAATTGGCTGCATCAGCATCGGCCTGCGAAGCAAATACCACTTCGGGAGCCGTTTCATATCCATAGAACAAAGCCAATGGCTGACCTTCCTCGGTAAGAATATTGGCACCGGCATAAGAAGCCACGCTACGTTGATCGGCATATTCCAGCAAAGTATTCTTGTAATGAGAAACTTGCAAGGCCATGTCCCATTTAAGCGGACCATTCAACAAACGACCTTGTACACCCACTTCAAAACCGCGGTTGTTCAACTTACCATCGTTGGTGAGGTAAGAAGTGATACCGGCCGACGAAGGCAAAGTCTTGACGCAAAGCAAATTGTTGGTATTGTTATCGTAGAGGTCGAAGTTGATGTTCAAACGATTGTTCAACAAAGCAAGATCCATACCTACATTCTTCTTGACAGAAGTTTCCCATTGCAACTGCGTGTTGGGGATATTTCCGCGAACCATACCGTAAAGACCCAAGAATGAAGCAGGCTGGTAGAATTTATACACCTGATAAGAAGTGCTGACAGCATCGTTGCCGGATGTACCCAAAGCGGCACGCACTTTCCATTGATTGAGCCAAGAGAGTTCGGGCATCCATTCTTCGGAACTGATCAACCAAGCGGCAGAAAGCGAAGCGAAAGGCGCCATGGGCGTATTCAGCACTTTCAGCAAACCGGCAGCATCCTTGCCATAATTAGATGAACCATCCAAAGACAAACTGGCAGCAAACAAATATCTGTTTTTGAGGCTATAATCGGCATGAGCGTACATCGATAACCAACGCCAGTTGTTGAGCATACCGCCATTGATTTCGTAGTCGGCATCACCCGAACCAATAGATTTCATATCGTCGGTGGGAGAATTGAAACCGAAAGCCAAATCTTCTTCTACATCGCTGCTCTGATAACGGGCACCTACGGTAGCTACCAAACGATGTTCATTTCTTTCTTCCCACTGATAGCGCGCGTAAGCATCGGTATAGAGTTGCAGGAAGCGCAATGAACGACGGCTCATCTTGTTATGCACGGCACCCAAGCGATGATCTTCGTAAGACATACCGGCCATCGGATAGAAAGTACGTTCGGTAGTCTTGTTGGTAGTAAGACCGAACACAGCATTCAAGCTAAGGTTTTTATTCAAAGTAATCTGAGGACGCAAATTAGCTTCGAAACGATAGTTCTTGGCAGCAGCCTCAATATTGTTGATAGCCGAATAAGGATTACTTACACCCAGCACGTCAGCTTCTTCCAAGTCTTTGGTTTTCAAATTGTCGGCACCGTAAACATAAGAAGTCATGAAAGGAGCCTTGCTCAAAGCGATATTCACCGGACTGGTAGCAGACAAACCTTCGTCTTTCATGTTCTTTTCTCCGTAAGAGAAAGCCATGTTAGAGAACAAGGTAAGACGTTTACCCATGTTGATGCGAGAGTTGAAGCTAGCCGTATAACGAGAGAAATCGGTACCAGTCACCACACCATTATGTTTGAGGAAACCCAAAGAAAGTGCGAAAGTTGCCACATCGTCACCCCCTTTAATATTGATGTAGTAGTTCTGGTTCAAGCTGTTGTTGAAAACCATGTCTTGCCAATCGGTTTCCTGATTGTAGCGATAATAGTCGGTGTTGCCTTCCCAACCCCAAGCTTCCATATAAGGCTTCTGGGCATCGAAATAAGGCAAAGCTTGCATTTCTTCCTGGCTATATTCACCACTATTCTGCATGATTTCAGACAGATAAGAACGATACTGACGCGCATCCATCATGTCGTATTGCTTGGCAGGTTCAAAGTTCAAACCGGCATAAGTATACACATTGATGCGGGTTACCATCTGATCGGGTTTCAAGGTGTTGATAAGAATAACGCCATTGGCTGCACGCGAACCGTACAAAGCCGTACCATCTTTCAATACCGTAATGCTTTCCACGTCCTTAGCATCGATGTAAGAAAGCGGCGTAGACACATTTCCTTCGAGCAATGAGGTACCGTAGGCGCGATTATCTACCGGCATTCCGTTAATAACAATCAGAGGTTGCGTATTGGCATTCAAAGAGTTGAAACCGCGAAGATACATATTCACGCCACTACCGGCTGCACCGGAACGAGCCACCGCATTGACACCGCTACCGCCTACCATCAGTTCTTCTACCGATACGGCACCACGTTTTTGGAAACCGCTGGCATCGTAAGCATAATAGGCATGCGCCATTTGGTCGCTACGGATATCGTCGAAAGGCATGGCAATGTTTTGTTCTGCGTTGATATAACCTTCTTCGTACAAAGCGATTTCCAGCTGCGTCTGACCCAAATAAGCCAAAGTACGACTTGCATAACCTTGTGCCTTCACCTGAATCACCGCATTGGCAGCCGTCTTCTTCAATTGAAAACGACCATCGTTATCGCTATAGTCGGAAGCCACACCGGGCATACTTACCGAAGCTCCGGCAATTGCTTGTCCTGTAGCAGCATCGTAAACCTTACCCTGCAAAGCAGCTTCCTGCGCTTGCATGCTAAAGGCAAAAGCCGCCATCATAAGCATGATTACTATTCTCATATATTTCATAACAAATCTGTTTTCAATGGATTAATCATTCACAATCGGCACCAGTTCGATGTAATCGAGGAACATGAAACCGGCGTTTTCGTTGTTGTAACGAGTGGTATTGCACAGCCACATGGTAATTTCACCCATGGTGGGAACCGTCATCACTTTTGCTTCGGGCGTTTTCACTTCGCCTTTATCAATCAAATACTGCGTAGGAGCCGATGCATCCAAATCCCACTGCGTCAGACGAACACGTTCAGGATTGGGAGAAGCTGCCCAAGAACTACCCACAAAACAACGGGCATTACCCAAATAGTTGTTGGCCACAGAGTCGGTGGCATTCTTCTTGTTCAACTTGGCACGATTGGGCATCGAGATAAACAATTTCTGTTCCAAAGCCAAACCATCATGACCTTCATAATCGTCGTGAGCCACGTAATAGATAGCATAATCTACCGAGTTCACTTGTGCCAGATACTCAATGTAATAGTTGGTACCATTGAACAAGTTGGTAGCCGAAGATGAAGTTCCCGTAAACTGCTGCGTGGGGAAGTTTTCAAATTTCGATTTACCATAAAGCATCACGTCGTAACCGCCGCTGGCCCAAGATTTGTAGCGGGTAGCCAGGTTGAAAGGATTCATACAGCCATTGTAGTTTTCGCCTTCGATACGGATGGGACGAATCTTGTTCTTGAGAGAAATGTTGCAATCGCTCAAGATGTAGATATAACCATTACTGCAATCGATCACTTCTTTCACGTTAGCTTGAGAGAAAGGAATCTTGATACCATCGAAATTGGTAAACTGCGATTTAGCCAAAGAATCTTCTTCCAACAAGAAAGGCAATACATAGTCGCCACAGAGGTTGAAAGCAGCAATAGAATCGGTGAGCGCAGCATCGAAAGCCCAAGCATCGGCCGTCTTTGTTTCCATGCGGAAGCAAGGCGCATATTTGCTCAGCATACGATCGTAAGCAGCATCTTCCACGATAAAATAGCTGAAAACTTCTCTTTCGTTGTTCAAAGGATATTTTTCGAGGAAAGCATTGTAATCTTTCATCACGATGGGATCGTAGGTGATTTTACCATTTTCGTCCAAACCCGAGGGCACACTCTTGTCGAGGTCGATTACCTGGGTATTCATCGAAAGCAGATAACGCACTTGCTTGTATTGGGTCAGTTTGTCGAGCGCTTCCCAAAGATTATCCTTACGTTTGGAAACCGCTTCCACCTTGTGCAACAAACCGTTGGCAGCAGCTAGGTCGGCCGTCACGATTTGAATACCTTCGAAAGTTTTTTCATCGGCATCGAAGCCAACCGCCTTACCGTTGATAGCCAAGATCTTGCCATTGAAAGTAGCGTCGTTCGATCTGATCTTCAAGTCGGTAATCATACTTCCCAGAATACCTTTCACCAAAACACTGTCGTTCAAGTCGACACCTTCCCAAGCCGCATTTACCGGAGCAAACACGGTACACGAACTCATATCGGCCAAAGTCTGGTCGTAGCCATATTGTTGCAGCATAGCCGCAAAAGTGCTCAAATCTTCCTGGTCGGCAATCAACTCGACCATATTCTTAGCCATATTCTTGTCGCTGAGGGCCGTGTGATCGTCCCAAGGATTACAAGCGGCAAAAAGCAAGGCTAATGCGAGCAAAACAGAACTGATTTGATATTTCATTGTCGTTGTATTTCTTAGTTAGCAATATTTTCACCTTCGTTGGCACAATCGGCAGCATAAGGCAAGATAGAATCGCAAGGCGTGTCAATCCAGATTTGGTTGCCACCTACGTCAAAACGAGGCCAGAGCTGATCCTGGTTCTTGGGAATGAAGTGAATCATATCCCAGAAGTGTGTACCCTTACCCGACAAACCTTCGAAACGCAAAGCATGACGACCGGTGGTATTTACCTTGATGGTTCCCAACATCTTGGAAACGAATACACGACCCTGTACATCTTTCGGACGTTTAGCCACATAATATTTCAAACCTTCGGCCAACATCTGCGAAGTGGTCTTTCCGGTAGGCAAGTATTGATACATATCGAATACATTGGGGAACTGCTGGATATCATAACCTTCCTGAATGAAATAAGAACGGAAAGTAGTGTTTTCGTCGGTACGACGCCAGCAAACCCACACATTGTATTCACCTTCAATCAAAAGCGGCGTCTTGAATTCCACCCACAGCAATTCGTTGGGATTCACACCGAACACCAAGTTGTCGTAATAAACATATTGGAACTTATCACCGAATTGTTGGTCGCAGGTATAGGTGATACCCTTGCTCGACGATTTAGCTTCGAAAGTAACTTCCGACAATTCACCTTGTTTGAAGGTAACGGAAGTACCGGTTTGACGGAAGCTCTTCAGGGCCATAATTTCGGGTTGTTCTGCCAAATCCCAATAAACAGGCGAAGCTTTACGCTTGCGAGGAGGCATATAACCACTCAAATCGTGGATCACACCATTGGCGCAAGTATAATCGGTAAAATAAGAATCGGTGTTGATGTAGATACCCGGATCGTAATTGGCAGCATCGGCCGTGAAGCGATTCAATACCACATTCAAACCTTGCAAAGTGATGGTCACCACATTGTCTTTCACGCAAGTCATCTTGGAACCACCAGCCGTACGCAAGTCGGTAAGATAGTTGAGCGAAGGCAAGATATGATAACCCACAAACATGTCACAAAGATTCTGAGGTTGCACCACTTCGGGACGAATCACCGCCATACTATCAATCAAATCGTCGAAAGAAGCGATGCCGTTAGCGTTGAGAATGCTATCGTTTTCCACCAACAAAGTAAACCAAGAAGAGTCGGCCGGTTGTTGCAACAAGTCCACGTACGAACTGTTGTCTACCGCTTCGATGAAAATATCGTACTTGCCGGCAGGCAGATCTTCCTTCATCGATTGATAAACGGTTTTGGTAGCCATCGTCAACACTTGGTCGATACGATGAACGATACCATTGTCGCAACGATTGTCTTTAGAAGTAATGCGAGCCTGACGGTTCACTTCGATATAGGCATTGTTGTCTTCGTCAAGATAAGTCATGGTGGTGAGATAACGTTTCATACCATTGGGCGAAGGCAAACGGCCGTCCACAAAAGTAGAGGTTGCCAAAGTATCGTTCACCAAATGAAACTTCACCATTTCCACCAAAGCGGTTTTCGGCATTTCTGCCCAAGAGCTGAAACCTTGAGCCTGAGCCCATGCAGCTACGGCATCATTATCGGGAGCAAAACAAGTGTAAGCACCATAAGCATGCAAGGTTCCCTGATAACCAGCTTCTTTCACAATTTCGCCGAATTCGCTCAAAAGAGAATCCTGCGTGAGCAGATAATCATCAATCATAGGCACTTCCGACACAGCATAAGTCTTGTCGTCCATGGGCGACTGACAGGTGGAAAGCGTCATCATCAAAGCGCCTGCAGCTACTATTAAAGCAATAATTCTTATTCTCATAACGGTTTATTTTTTGATAGTGGTGCTGGTTTCATAGAAAGTGTTCTGCACCAAAGACTGGTTAGACTTCAATTCATCGTCGTGAATGGGCCAATAATGACTGCGATGGTCGCCATACTTCGATTGCAAGCTCTGTTGTTTGCCGGTAGGAGCCGAATTCAAAGCCAAATCCATCAGATAATCTATCTTGGCATAATTGTTACGACGGGCAAAACGCAATACATCGTACCAACGTTTTCCTTCGAACATCAATTCACGGGCACGTTCATCCAAAAGGAATTGTTCCAATTCGTCCGCATTGATAATGCCTGAAAAATCGGTTTCGTCGCTTTCCAAAGCATTGGCTCTGCTGCGCACCTGCATAATCAAAGCGTAAGCTGCCTGCAAATCGGCTTGGGTACCTTTCTGAATCAAAGCTTCGGCCTTCATCAACAAGATTTCGGGATAACGATAGAAAATCCAGTTGGCATAAGATTGTTGCGAAGTACGAGCCGTTCCCTGACGGGTCAAAGCCATGTATTTCCAGATAATGGTTCCCTGATAAGAATAACCATTGCTGCGCACATCGTACACAGATTCGTCCAATTCGTACAAGGGGAAATAGTTTCCTTCGATGTAATCGACATTGGCAACCAAGACGTTACGAGCAGAAGCAAAGAGATTGTAAAAACCGTTGGTTTTGGTTTCGTCGAAATTCAATTCAAAGATGCTTTCTTCGCTGTTGCCGGTAGCCCATACCTTATTAAACATAAGATCGATAGCGGTGACATCGGAGAAATACAGATTTTCAACACCGGGCAAAGCCGTACGAGGCACCGAAATCAACACGAATTCTTCTGAATTGATGATAGCGTCGCAACGTTGAATGGCAGCATCGTAATTGCCTTTCCACAGATAAGCATCGGCCAAAAGCGCTTTCACGGCCCACACCGTCATACGACCTTTAGGGAATTCCATGTTGTAGGCGGGATTGTTCGTTTCCATCACACGTTCAGCTTCGGTAAGGTCGAAAATAATCTGGTCCAGAATGCTGTCTTGCGAAGTCTTGGCAATATGATAATCCTGATCGTCGGAAACAGAAGCTTCCAATACCATAGGCACATCGCCAAATGAACGGGTCAGATAAAAGTACATCATGGCACGCAAAGCCTTGGCTTCGGCCTTGAACAAATCGGCTTCCTGCTGACTGTAAGAAGCATCCAGTTCTACGGCTTGGTCGGCATATTCAAGCACCAAGTTACAATTGTTGATAACGCTGTAAAAATCAGACCATTTACAAACAACATTATCGCTGGCGATTTCACCCGAACGAATAGCCGTATAGGCAGCATTGGGTTTGGTTCCGTCTATTACCATATCGGCACGCAACTCACCCCAAAGAAACATACGGTTGACACATTCGGTATTCATCATTTCGCAATAGATACCGATGACAGCCGATTCTACCTGTTCTTTGCTCTGCCAGAAGTCTTCGCGGGTAACACCGTCTTCCGGGCTCAGATTCAGCCATTCTCCACAAGAAGTAGCCGAGAGCACCAGCAGCATCAAACTTATTTTTGTCAATATATTTTTCATCTTACATATATTATATAGTCAACATTAGAAACCAATGGTCATACCCAAAGAAACATCCTTGGCTTTAGGCGCACGCGTTTGGTCGTAGCCCACCAAATAAATATTCGATCCGCCGATAGATACTTCGGGGTCCATACCGGTATAGTTGGTCCAAACCATGATGTTCTGAGCTGTCAAGTGAATCTTCAAATCGCTCAAACCAATAGATTTCAGTTTTTCTTTGGGGAAATTGTAACTCAAAGTCAAAGATTTCCAACGCAAGAATGAACCATCTTCTACGTAGCGGTCGCTACCCAACCAGTTGTAACCATAACCATAGAGCGCTCGAGGCAACAAATCGGCCGGAGCCTCTTCAGGATTGTCATAAGCATGTCTCCAACGACGAAGCACAGAAGTACTCTGGTTGTTCATGCTGTACATGCTTTCCATATCCATCTTGGTTTTGTTTACCACTTCGTTGCCCACGCGGAAATAGAAATAAGCACTCAGCGTCCATTGCTTGTTGTAACGAATGGTAGGACCAAAACCACCGGTAAAGAGCGGGTTGGCATCGCCTAAGTAAACGATATCCAAGTAGTTGATATTACCATCTTTGTTGATGTCTTCGTACTTGGCATCACCGGCTTGGAACTGATAGTCGATGGTAGGATAACCGAAGCGCATATACACCGGATTGCCATCAACATCGTAGATTTTGTTGCCCTTGGCATCGCGAGCAATGGTTTCGTCTTCGTTCAAATAAACGCCGGCATAACGATAGCCATAGAAGGAGCCCAAAGGCTGACCAATCTGTACCACAGAAAGATAGTTACCATTAGAAGTTGTCACACCGCTTTCCATGGCGATATAGGGTGACAATTCGCGGATAATGTTCACCGAACGGGCAATGTTCATGTTCATTTCCATGGTCCACTTCTTGGTTTTCAAGGGCGTAGTGAGCACGCTCAATTCCCAACCTTGGTTGTCCATGGTACCCACGTTCATAGAAATGCTGTTGTAACCCGAACTGCTGGGGATAGTCACATTCTTGAAATACAAGTCTTCGGTACGCTTGCGATAGATATCGAAGTCGATGTTGATACGATTCTTGAAAGCCGCAAACTTGAAACCTCCATTATATTGATGCACCTTTTCCCAACGCAAGTTTTGCAATTCCATATTGTTGGCCGACACACCTGTCATACCCATATACTGATAAGCATAGGTATTGTACATACTGTAAGCCAAATAGTTACCTGAGACCGCATTACCGTTCACACCATAGCTGGCACGCAAACTCAAATCGTCGAGGAATTCCCAGTTGCCCATGAACTCTTCAGAAGACAAACGCCAACGTCCTGAGATACTGGGGAAAATACCGTAACGATAGTTGGCACCAAATTTAGAGTTACCTTCCTGACGCACGGTTGTACCGAAAATGTAGCGGTCTTTCAAAGCGTAATTCAAACTGAACATACCTGCAAAACTTCTGGTCTGGCTCGAAGATGAAGCAATACCCAAAGCATTGTCGCCGGTGAGTTTAGAAGGCGTTGAAGGATCGGTCAGAGAAGTAGAAGCCGAGTTGGCGGTAGTGATATTCATCGACTCACTGCGAGCGTCGCGGGTATTGAAAGCAAACATCGCGGTAAGATCGTGGTCGTCGCCCAAGTTAGGCGTATAAATCAACTTATTGTAAGTCTGTACCGTAAACGACTTAGAATCGCTGTCGTAAGCCTGGTTCACCGAAGTTTCATACATCGGACGTCCCGTTGCAATCTGCGGCAAGAACTTGTTGGTTTTGGTGTTGTTGATGTCGAAGGCCAAATCCACCTGATAAGTCAATTGGTTGGGGATGATGTAATACTGCATCGTCAATTTGGGAACGATACGTTCCGAAAGCAGACGCTGCTTACCATGTTCGGCCATAGCCACCGGATTGTACACCTTGCTCCAAGCACCTTGAGGCGTTTCTTCGGGAGAGAAATACGAAGGCATCATCTGGCCATCTACCGTCCATTCGTACAAACTCATGTTCGGCATCTTGGTATAAGCACTCGACAAAACTGTGGTGGTATAGTTACGAGCATTGTCACCATAGGTGTAAGCAATGTCGGTCAATACCTTAATCTTATCTGATACATAGTAGTCGAGGTTCATACGGGCCGTGATACGGTTGTAGTTCTGTCCGATAACGGTACCACCCTGATCCAAGTAACCCAATGACATACGATAACGGGCCTTTTCACCACCACCGCTCAAAGAAACGTTGTGGTCTTGGGTGAATGAATTTTTCTGCACCAATGCAGCCCAATCGGTATTCTGACCATAATTATAATAGTAATAGGGATTCTTGGGATCGTAGTAGAATTCGGGGAAAGCCACAGGGCTCATCACATTGGCAATACCTGCTTCGGCCGTATTCTGCTTGGCTTCCATAATCAAAGTGGTGTATTGGTCACCATTCAAAGTAGGAATAGATTCCTGCGGAAACACACCGGTACCTTTGAAAGTATAGGTAATCTTGGGAGAACCGATGCTACCACGCTTAGTTTTAATCTGCAATACACCATTAGCACCTTGCGAACCCCAGATGGCCGTTGCGGCAGCGTCTTTCAAAACCACGATTTCTTCGATGTCGGCGGGAGAAACGTTCAACAAAGCTGCGTATTCTTCTTCGTCGGCAGTGGCGAAGTCGAAGTCGGCATCGATGGTGGTTTCATAAGGAATACCGTCCACTACGATAAGAGGATCGCTCGAAGCATTGATAGAAGTCGTACCACGGATACGGATAGACATACCGGCACCGGGTTCACCCGAAGTTGCTACGATATCCACACCGGCAATACGACCTTGCAAAGCATCATCGATAGAGGCCACCTGCAATTCTTCCAATTCCTTGGTTTCGATCTTGGAGTAGGCCACGGTCATGTTGCGTTCTTTAATATTCATCATACCATCGTTCACGATACGCGAAGCGGTAATGGTGGCATCGGCCAACATCTTGCTTTCTTCACGCATAACGATGCGCATTTCTTTTTTGCTATCTACAGGCACCACCTGTTTTTCAAAACCGATAAAAGTAAACACCAGCTTCGTTCCTGCTTTGGCACTTACCTGCATCGAGAATTCACCATTCATGTCGGTTTGGGCACCGGAGATAAAACGGTTATCAGCATCCATTTCCATGATATTCACGAATGGAAGCGGAGAATTGTCGTAAGAATCGATAACCACCCCTCTGACTATCACCTTATTGCTTTGTGCAAAAGCAGGAAGCAAAGCCACGAGAAGGAAAAGGACGATACTATATAATTTTCTGTTCTTCATCATAAACCTCCTTTCATTATTGTAAGATAGCCTTGCAAGGCAAATAGCCATCAATACCATGAATAATACCATGACGCGCATAGAAGTTCGAATTCTTGGCACCCAAAATTACCTGAACCGCCGTGCTGTCGCCACCCACTTCGGAAGTTTCGGGAGAAGTGGCAAATACCAAGTTACCATCGGCACTCTTGCTGATATCGATGCGAACGGGCAACTGAGCAGGGTTTTCAGGATTGGGATTATAGAAGGTTTCCTGCGACAAACTATGCAGATAAGTTGAAGTCTGATAGTTGTAAATCACGTTGTGAGGATTCAAGTCGTTAGGAATCACACGACCTTGCAGAATATGCCAAAGCAAGAAGTTCTTGGCCTTGGCCACATCTTCATCGTAAGTGGGAGAAGAGGTATTGGTAACAGCTTCGTAAGCAGGAAGATAACCATCTTCTACAGCTTGCTTCATAGCATCATTGTTAGGAATGAGCACCGTTACCGTAGCCGTGTTGTCGATTTCCCAAGGATTGATATAGGCCTTAGCATCACTGTCGTAGGGGAACAAAACAGCTTCAGCATATTTCTTGTATTCGCTGAAAACAGATTTGTTGGCATCGCAAGCATTCATCACGTAAGTACCCAAACGACCTTCGTTGTACGATTTGGAAGGAACACAATAGTCGATAAGACGGGCATCCATGTCATACACTTTACCATTCATGAATTCCATGTCTTTCAAGAGAGTAGCTACGTCAAATTGTGTACCGGTGGTGGTAGCATCGAAGCCACCCATAGATTGAATCTGCAATTTACCTTGTTTAGCAGCACCGGCAGGCACCTTTACGCGAACCACGTCGCCATAATAGTTTTGCCAGATGTCCCAGCCATATTCCTTGAAACAACGAGAATAGCCCTCGGCGCCTTCCACTTTCGACTGACCTTTGGTGAGCATGTCCGACATGGTAGAATTCACATCCGCGCTATTGATACGAACGAAGATACCACTCAGAATCAATCGTTTCAGACGATCTTCGGGCGTGATATCACCAACAGCGGCATTGGCATTGCTCCAAGTATAGTTACCGGTTTCGTCCGAATATACAAAGGTGTAACCATCATTGGTGAAAGCACGGTCTTTGGGAACGAATACCAAATAATATTCTGAGTTGTAACCATTCAAGGCACAACGCATCAATTCTTCTTTCAAGGTAAATTCATAAAAATCGTCCAACACCGAGCGAGCGATGGTGTAAGAACTATCCATCAACAACTGGGTATAAACGGTTTCAAAATATTTACTCTTGATATATTTATCGGTACCATACAACAAACCATTGCTGGCCACTTGGATATGCGAGAAGTTTTCATCTTCGAAACTCTTACCAAACACACCGGCGCCGTTGAAGAATTCACCCGAATACGACATGGCATTTTTATACTTCGAAGGCCAGATCTGCGTGGGAGTCATGTGCGCCTGCATGAAATATTCCATGATTTCGTTAGGCACTTTGTCGAGAGAAGTCCAGGAGTTCTTTTTATTATCGGTATAAGGCTTGATGCGTTCGGCATAGAAAGCATCCATCGCATCGTTGGTGGGAGCAAAAATGGTGTAACCGTCGGTTTCGGCTTCTTTTTCAGAATTGCTCACGCGTTCAGCATTCAACATCACCGGGAATTCGTAGAACTTAATCAAGACTTCGCGGAGATTTCTATCCGGATAAATATCACGGAAATATTGGGTTACATCATCTTGAAGCGTATAATACTTGTAGAGATATTCGCCGGCCACGTCCTTTCTGTCGAAGAAGGCCATCATCTTGCTGTAACGAGCATCCGATTCGAGTACATTTTCCAAGTTGGGAAGAGGCTTGTTCACTTTATCTACCGCATGAATGATACCGTTTTCGGCCATCATATTCTTAGTAACGATGTGAGCACCCTGAATATTTGATCCGTTATAGTCAATGCCGGGATAGAAATATTCGTAGTCGGTAGGAAGCAATCCACGCTTGGTAAAAATACGGTCGAGATAGGTAGGAACATACTTGTAATTGTTATCGCCCACCGAATAAGAGCCATTAGCCGTTGCATCCACTACCCAAGCCAAAGTACTGTCGGGCAACATTTCCTGATAGATGGTGTTGTAGAAAGCGGTCTTCTTCTTGATACTGCTCAGCGTGTCCCAACCATTGGTAAGCACGTCGGTGAGTTCGTCAAATTCAAAGACATTGTACACCAAGGAGTAAGCCACGATGGTATCGGCTTCGGCAGCCGAAATTTCATCGATAGAAGCATAGCCTTGTTCTTTCAGATAATCGTTCATGGCAGAATCTGTAGGAGCGAACACCGTGTAGAAACTAGCTTCCTTCAGAATGCGTTCGTACATCGTACTATCTACCAACTGCAGATAAGAGTTAAAACGGCCGTCATTTTTCAAGACTTCATAAATTGGCGGCTCCAACCATTCAGGACGAGAATAATACTGATCCCAGTAATCGTCCTTACATTGCGCGAATAGCAGTATGGCCATCCACACCCATAATAACTTAAAGCGTTTCATGCTGTCGTTGATAATTATTTTTCTTTATTCAATTTCTTCGTTTTTTTTAGCTCGATTTCCGGCAAGCTTCCCATTCGTTAGGAAATTTGCTTTGGATTTCGTTGGGGCTTTGAGGAGTTTTGAGAGATTTTTGTTACGGATGCTGCTTCGGGCTCGAGGAGTTTAGTGGTACTAAATGACGAGAGCCCGGAGCGGAATCCGAAGCAAAAATCGCCAAAACTAAGGCATTACGGAGAGACCTTCCCACTGAACAGCCCAATTTCCATCTTGGGGGAAACCAGGCGCATAACCGCCATTGCGTTTGCCGTTATTGATACCGGGACGACCTTCGGTGCCATCCCAACCGGCGCACATCATAGAAACAGCGGTAAGCAAACCACCGTTACCGGGCAAGTAAAGACGCAAACGACCATCCTGATAGTTATGACCATTCACCAGATAAGTGTTGGTACGACGGTCCATCAAAAGGGCACCAACGGCTTTTTCGGGAAGACCAAGACGAGCAGCACACATAGCGGTCATCGGATAATCCCAACCCCAAGTTTTGCCCCAGTTCCAGTTGTCCCAGATCCAGTTGAAAGTATTGGTCATGATATCTTTACGCAACAAACGCGATTCGGGCATCACACCAAGTGCACCCAAAACGGCCATGTGGTCGGAAGTATAACGAATGTCGAGATAAGTATCGGTGGCGGTTTCAGCAGCCAAATAGAGCTTATCTTCGTTGTAAGCCAAAGGAGAAAGTTTATCGAGAACGATTTCCCATTCCATGTTTTTAGGCATTCCCAAACGCTGACGCCAAGCCTGGGCCACGTTCAAGGCATAATGCCAATAAGAAAGTTCGAAAGGAGGATTGATGGTTTCAGCTGCACGCAAGGTTTCCTGAGCAGGAATAGCACCTTTCAGCACGTAACGATCGCCCATACCATCATAGTCGGCAAAATCAGCCATAAATTCAGCGGTTTCGAACACCAATTCAGCATAAGGTTTCCACAAAGCCGTATCGGTGGGATGATTGCGATAAACCAACTCGGCCATGTACAGAATGTGAGGCTGTTGCCAAATAAGGAAAGAACCTACTTTAGAAGGCGCTTCGGTAGCAGAAGGATCGGTCATCTTCATCCAACGAACACCCTTGAAACCCTGACGCTGAGCAATTTCGCGCGCTTTATCTTCGGCCTGGAAATACCAGTTCAAACTGGGGATCAAAAGTTCGTCGCGGTTCCAGAGTGCGAAGTGAACACCATGCCACCAGTGCATTTCCAAGTGATATTTACCGAACCAACTATTGTAGGTAAGTCCCGTTTCCTGAGGAGGATAGATACCGGCACACTGGATAGCAGTGATATATTGCGACAACACCACACGACGTTCCAATTCGAAAGCGCGAGGGTCTTTACACAAAGAAAAATCAATGGCACCACCCTCTTTCCAGAACGATTGCCAATGATTTGCCGCCAAAGATTCTACGATAGCCGTCTTCAGATTTTCCTGAGCAGGTACAGCTTCGAGAAATTCAGTTGTAAAGTTGATAACAGGTTCAGCAGAAGTTAAATAGAAAGTATGAGCCTGTTTTGCTTTTTGGAATTCTGCCTTGCCTTCCCAAGCAATTTTCACGTAATACTTGGTAGCATCCAGCACGCGTTCCAATACCACCGACTGCGCGTCTTGCGACAGAATACGGGTTTGATGTTTTTCGGGAGCCTTCCAGTTGGTAGCATCATCGCTATGTTTACCCGAAGGATAAGGGAATCTCCAAGAAATTTTCAGTTGATGGTCGGCCAAGAGAGAAGAAGCCACGCGAGCTGCCACCAAATCTCTTTCAGGATGACAGAAAGTGCTTACTTCCACTTGCTTACCGGCTGCTTCGAAACGGCTATCGATACGTCCATTCCACATATCCAACTTTTGATCGATGGCCTGAATATCGTTCGAAGTCAAAACATTGCCTTTTGCATCCGTCATGGCCAAGCCCACATAACCCAAGTGCATGCGGTGCGGATTTTCGCGATAATAATTGGCTGCCGACTGCTGACGACCTTTTTCGTTGAACTGCACGGCATAAGGCTCTTCCTTATCACGGAAATTGTAGTTTCTCAAAGTTTCTTCCGTGGTGTATTTCTGCACATTAGGAAAACTATGCCATCCCCATTGCGACATGGTACCAAGAGGCACACCCAAAGCATAACGTTCGGGGAAGGATTGCAAACCGGTAGCATCCACCGTCATGGCGAAATTTCCGTTACCCACCGACAGCGACGACAACGAGTCTACTACACTCACCTTTACCGCGTGACGGCCCACCAAAGCTTCTCTGTCGATGGAAGCTGTTGCCTGAGAAGACTTCTGACACGAAACCAAAGTTCCCGCCAACAAAAGCGCAGACAACACTAAAGCACTGATTTTCTTGAACATACTATTCATATTATTAGCTATTTATCTCTATTCAAATCTCGAAACGAGCCTATAAGGCATAAAAACGAACAAAGATAGACACTCCTAGTATAAAAAGCAAAAAAAGCCACATAAAAAGCTTAAAAAATCCATCTGCAAAAGCCCTAGCGAGCGCACTTAAGTCGATAAAACAGCTCATTGGCAAACACAAAAAAGGGCGACCCTCGGGCCACCCTTCATATCTTACTGATGCTTCATGATAAATTCAACTATGGGCGTCGGATCGTCCAAGCTATGCGGATGATGATCGCAGCGTTTTTTGATGATTGCCTCAAAATCGACATCGGAAGCTTCGTATTTCTTTTTCAGCAGCAAAGCATTTTCCTTGTAAGGCACAATCTTATCTTTTTTGCCTGCCACCAAAATCAAAGGAATATTCTTAGCAATAAGCGTATCTACATAATTGATAGCCTGTTGGTTAAAGTTCGCAGCCGTTTCGTCGGTCAAATTCCAAGCATCGAGAAATTGTTGCCATTCGGTGGTGTATGCACCATCCTTACCCGGCCAAGAGAAAACATCGCAAACGGGCGCATCCACGTACACACAGGCCGTTTTGTGCGGATAATTAGCCGCCCAATTGATGGCATACATACCGCCACGACTGAAACCTTCGATGGCCATTTTCTTGGCAAAAGAATGATATTTGGTCAAATATTTATAGAGCGCATCACCATCCTTAAGTGCTTGAGGCTTAGCAAAATCGTGCGTGCAATCCAAATATACTACATGATATCCCTTCGCCAACAAAGCCTCATCAACCTGAGCAAAAGCACCAAAGAAAGCCGGACGCCAAATCCAGGGATTTCCGGGCGCAGCCTGCTTGGGCACAACAATACGTGCTTCCCTTTCCTTGAAGGGGAATTTATACATATCATAACCCTTCCATTGTGTCTTCACACCAGGATAGGTCGAAGGCTTGAAATCGGCAGGCACATCATTGCCAGTCAGGTATTTATAGAAAATCTCAGCCAGTTGATAAGCACCCGCTTCGTTGGGATGAATCATATCTGCAAAAAGTTCGGGCTTGCCGCTGAAAGGCGTATACAAATCAAGAATCTTAGCGCCGGTTTTGGCAGCCACCTGGTCGATGTAAGGAATCACGCCGTTGAAAATAATGGAGTCGTTGATACCCCAATCCAAACGATAAGCGGGCACTGGATAACAAATAATCACTTGCGGATTGGATGGCAAAGCCTGAAAAGCTCGCACCAAAGTTTCCAAATCTTTTGGAAATTCATCCTGATACACCCAGTTGAAAGGCTTGGTATCGTTGGTTCCCAGCTTGATAGTCACGATATCGGGACAAAAAGCCAGGGCTTCCTGAAATTTCGTTTCTTTCATCCAAGGACGGTCGCCGCTCATGAGCAAGGTTCGGCCGCTGTAACCGTAGTTGCGCACTTCGTAAGCTTCGCCCAACATCTGACCCAACACCGCGGGATATGAGTCGCGTTGCATATTCTTGATAGCAGCTCCCTGCGTAATACTATTACCCACGCAAGCAATCTTTATCGTCTTGGCTTCCAAACTATTAAAACAACTCAGCAAGAAAAAGCCGAGCAAGAGAATCGTAGCTTTATTTTTCATCATGTGTACATTTGAAATTACAAGATGCGAATATACAACAAAGTTTTTACTACATTTGCCATCGTTAATCATTTTTGGGAAAATTATATTTACATATCAAGTTTCAAATTATGAAGAAAATCTCCCTTTTGGCACTCGCCGCACTGATGATGTCGGCCTGCTGCTGCAAAGACAAAACGGTAACGGTAAACGTCACCAACGAATCGGATTTGGTTCGCAAAAGTGAAAATGTTGAATTGTGCCTCGGCAAACTGCAAGCTGCTCTCAAAGCCGGCGAAGACGCACAATTCGTAGTGTACAACCCTGAAGGTCAAGAAATCCCCTCTCAAATCGTGAGCGATTGCAAAGACGCCAAGAAACTGCTTTTCCAAGTAGATCTCGACGCCAATGCCAGCGCTGTCTACAGCATCAAAGTGGGCACACCTCAAGCTTATCCCACACAAGCACAGACCACTTTCATGCCTCGTCGTAAAGACGATATTTCTTGGGAAAACGACCGTTCTATCTTCCGTATGTATGGCCCCGCTTTGGCTACCGACAAGACCGAACCGCTGATTAGTGGTGGTTTGGATATCTGGGTAAAACGCACGCCCAAATTGGTGAGCCAACAATGGTATCAGGACGAATTCGACGGCAAATCTTCATATCATCACGACAATGGCGAAGGCCTCGATTTCTATAGCGTTGGCAAGACTTTGGGTGCCGGTGGTGTAGCTCCTTTCATCGATGGAAAATTGTATTTGGTAGGTAATAACTTCCACACTTACACCATTTTGGAAAACGGTCCTATCCGCACCAAGTTCCGTTTGGATTATGCTGCTTACGACGTAGCCGGCAATCCCATCAGCGAATCGCGCATCATCACCTTGGACGCAGGATCTCACTTGAACAAAGTAGTGGTTTTGTACGATAACAAAGAAGACATGTGCATAGCTGCCGGTTTCCCCTTCCGTGGTTTTGCCGAAAAAGCCAAGACCAAAGTCGACAAACGCGGCATCGCCGATTGTCAGGACATCGTTTTCAACAAGGAAGCCGGCTGGATTGCTTACGGCGAACCTAATCATCCCGAAAACGGCATCATCTTCTTGGGTAGCATCATGCCTTGTGGCGCTTGCGATATGCTCATTGCCGAAAACCACGTACTGAACTGCGGTAAAGCCATTGCCGGCAAGCCTTTCGTTTATTATTCTGGTGGTGCATGGAGCAAAGGTGGATTCGAAAATATCCAAGCTTGGAGCCAATACATGGCCGACTACGCAGCCAAGCTGAAACAGCCCATCAAGGTTTGCACTTCATACTGCGACCAACAAGAAGCTGCTTGCGAAAAAGAAAGCACTTGCGAAAAAGCCCCCAAAGCTGCTTGCGAAAGCCCTTGTGCTAAAACTTGCAACAAATAATCGACGCTTAGATTGAAGCTCACAACAAAAGGGTGATTGAAGCCATCTGGCCCATCAATCACCCTTATTTTTTAGCCTAAACCGTCACGCACTCGCGGAAATTCTTCGTGGAAACCCTCGTGAAAACTTCTCGCGGAAACGGCCTTATTTTATCAAGATCTTTTTTCCGTCCACCAGATAGACACCCTGCAACAAGGCCGATTCTATTTCTTTCAGCCCAACCTGACGATGCAAGAGCACGCCCTGCAAGTTGTAGATATCCACCTTTTCTTCGAGTTCTGAGAGTGTCGGCAGAGCCGAAGCCAGCGCATAAGCAGCGTACACATCCACATCGTGCGCAGGCATAATGCTAGGAGCAGAAATACGTTCATCGTAAGAAGCCGCCAACAACAGACGCTGGTTTTTACCATCACCTATCATCACATCACGATCGATATTCGAAAAGAGGAAGCCCATGCTGGTAATCTTCGAACCACAAGCCGTCACCGCATAGCGAAAGCCTTTTCTCACCGGAAATTTAATCACCGCAACACCATTTATCCCGATTTTACCGTCTTCGCCGGCAGCAGCACTCCAAGCATCGCCCAAGACAATTTTTTCGGGAGTCAACAACTTGGAAGCATCGGTCACATAGTAATCTTCATCGGCAGGCATACTGTATGTCAGCGTATTACCCCAAGGAGCATTGCCGGTATACATCGCAAAATCATAAGCAATCAATGTAGATTCCTCGCTCGCCAAATAAGCCTTATGGGACGAAGCCTTGTGGAAGACATATAAAAAGCCATTCTCGTGCACATCGAAACTCAGAAAAGCACCCATGGCAGGCGCCGTCGCATTCACCTCGCACTGGTCGCCGGAAGCATCCTTGGGATTGGTCGCACCCTGACAAGCGCTTGTCAATGGCAAGTTTGCATCGCCCACACTGGCCAGCGTGATACCATCGTTCGACAAGTTTATAGGACGATAAGTATCGCCTGCACCGGCCCGCATGACAACACTTTCCGTTTGCGCCAAAATAGTTCCTTCCGACAACATAGTTCCGCCCGAAACTATTCCTGCCTGCTCATTATCTACTCCGGCAGCTTCAGCCTTGTAATCTGTTGCGGAAATTTTTTCATTCACCATCCATCCCAAAAAGACATAGTCTTCTTTTTCAGGAGCTTGCATCAAAGAGATAGCGCCTTTATAGGGAACTGAATCTACCGCATACAAAGCATCTTCCACATGATAATTCAGAGCGTAACTATTGAGATAAAAATAACCATTGATCTCGATATTTTCTTGCGGCATCGTTTCCGGAAGAGCACCATCATCAATCAACCAACCACTAAAAGTGTAGCCTTCCCGGTCGGCGGGAACATCTAGCAGCGAGATACTGTCGCCATAGGAAAGATAATCCACATGATAGGTTCTGTCATTCAGTTTGTACACCATGCGATACTTCGGCTCAAAAACTATATCCGAACGACCAATCGTCAGCGGATCCTGCAACGTAGGACCGGCGCCATTTTCGGGAGATGTCAGCACAGCGGGCACTTCCATCACATCGTAAGCCGCATAGAGATAAGGAATTTCCACGCTTTTCCTATTGCTCGGTTGCTTGAAGGGCTCCGTATAATAATTGCTCCAAAATTCATAAGATTTGGCATTATCTTGCTTAAAAATGCGCGTTACACCTTTCTCAAAATAATTAGCTTCTATGCGAAATTCTGCATCCTGACCCGGATTTACCGAACTACCACAACCGGCGCAATTGTAATAATTGTTCAACAGATGAACGGTACCGAAACGAGCCATGGGCATACGAGCCTCGCAGCCTTCTCCCCAGATATTATTCACAAAAGTAACATTCAGATTGTCAACCCCTTCCGAAGGATCGTCGCTACCGGCAATAAGATTGGTCAAGCGATGATTATACGAACGCTCCGTGTAGGCAAAAGTGCACCAGCTGAGGGTAACAAAATCGGCAGTTCGGGTGATATCCACATTTCCATCCATGCCATCGTAAAAGCTGCAATGGTCTATCCAGATATGATTCGCGCTGCCGTAAATCGAAATTAAGTCGTTGCCGCCCACATCGATAGAACCGGGGCCGAGAAAAGTAAGGTTACGAATAATGATATTTTCGCTTTTGTCGCGAATGGTCAAGATGCCCGCATGACGATAGCTTTCTTTGCTGTCGCCGGTATAATCGATAAGCAGTTGACGCACTTTGGTTTCGCAAGCCTCGTTCACTTTCACGCCGTTAGACAAAGTGCCACCCGTTCCGGCCGAGCCCGAGAGCGATTTCACATTATTGTCGTCCATCAACTTGGTAATCTCGTCGGTAACGTAAAATTTCGTACACAGACGCGCATTGTTGATACCCACGATAGTGAGATTCGATTTTTTGACATCGACGCTTTGCGAAATAGTAAAATCGCCTTGCGAACCATCCAAAACTATCACCGAATAGCCGTTGATGGCATTTTTCAAAGCCGTGTAATCGTCCTTACCGGAAGCCTTCAGCACTATCGTATCGCCGCCCGCACCGCCGGTCAAGGCATAATCGCCGGCCGTGGTCATGCTTTTGCAGGTGGCCCAACCCATCGGTTCGTTCAAATCGTACTTTGACAATTCTGCACGCACCGGCATCAACAGCGTGATAGCCAGCAGCAAAGCGAAAATCTTCTTCATATCGTTATCGTTTAATCTTGACAAGCATCTCATCAAACTTCACCAGGTACAAACCTTCAGGAAAAGCCGACATATCCAAACAGTTTTCAGTGGTTTTCAAGCATTTCCCATTCAAATCGAACAAAGAGATGGCACCTTCAGCACGAAAAAAACGTCCATCGTAGGAATAAGCCGCAGCAACAGGCGCACCCAAAGCATCAGGACGTCCAAAAGTCAGAGGAGCTGTCAGCGTCGGACCCGCACCATTTTCCACGGCAGCCACTATCGAAGGCACTTCCTGCACATCGAAAGCCGTATAAGCATAGGGAATGTTCACCGAATTTTTATCGGCAGGCTGAGAGAAAGATTCCGTATAATGATTGTTTTTGAAGACATAAGATTTCGCACCGCTTTGCGAGAAAATATTCTTGACGCCTTTTTCGAAATAATTGTTTTCGATCAGAAATTCAGAGTTTATGCGCGGATTCACCGAACTGCCACAACCGGCACAATTGTAATAATTGTTGAGCAAGTGAATGGTACCGAAACGCGCCATAGGCATACGAGCTTCGCAACCTTCTCCCCAAATATTATTTACAAAAGTAACATTCAGATTGTCTTCATCTTGAGTTGAAGAATCGCCACCGCCAATAAGATTGGTATTCTGATGATCGTAAGAACGTTTAGTATACTTGAACACGCACCAGCTAACCGTCACGAAATCAGCTTCTTTGGTAATATCGAAATTACCGTCCATGCCATCGGTAAATTGACAATGATCTACCCAAACATGATGCGCACTGTTCAAAATGGACAACAAATCGCTACCACCCACATCGATAGAGCCTGGGCCGGCAAAATCGATATTTCGGATAATGATATTGCTACACGACTTGATAGAAAAAATGCCCGAATTACGATAAGCTTCGCTCTTGTCGCCGGTATAATCGATAAGCAACTGACGGACTTTGGTTTCGCGCGCTTCGCCCACACTGACACCATTGGACAAAGTACCGCCCGTGCCGCTGGAGGTAGACAAACTCTTCACATTGTTGTCGTCCATCAATTTGGTAATTTCTTCGGTTACATAAAACTTCGTACACAGACGCGCATTGTTGATACCCACAATAGTACGATTGGACGATTTGATTTCCAAGATCTTCGACATAATAAAATCGCCTTTGGAGCCATCCAGAATAATGACAGAATAACCGCTGATGGCATTTTTCAGCGCATTGTAATCGTCGCCGCCGCTGGCCTTCAAAGTAATGCTTTTGCCTGTTCCGCCGCCAGTCAGGTTATAATCGCCGGCAGTGGTCATACTTTTGCAAGTTGCCCAACCCATCGGCTCATTCAAATCGTACTTGGACAATTCTGCACGCGAGGCAGTTATCGCCAAAAGACTGAGCATCAGTGTAAAAATCTTTCTCATAATCGTATCATTTAGTTGTTAATCTACATCTTGCTGCGAAAACAAAGCCGTCGATAAATATCGCTCGCCCGTATCGGGCAAAAGCAGCACCATACGCTTGTTTTCAAAATCTTTTTCCTGAGCCAATTTCAAGGCCGCTGCCACAACCGCTCCCGAACTGATGCCCACCAACAAACCTTCTTCGCAAGCCAAAGCGCGGGCCATCAGCATAGCCTCTTCATCCGAAACACCAATATACTCATCGCAGAGCGAGGCATCGAAAGTGGGCGGCACAAAATCGGGTCCCATGCCCTGCAAACCATGCGGACTGAATTTTCCTCTACTCAACATGGGCGACAGCAAAGGCTCCACCGCCACAATCTTAATCTCCGGATTCTTTTCTTTCAAATAACGTGCTGTGCCACAAAGCGTTCCACCAGTGCCCACACCGGCCACATAAACATCCACCCGACCTTCCGTCTGTTGCCAGATTTCCGGACCCGTTGTCAGATAATGAGCCTCTGGATTAGCCGGATTTTCAAACTGTTTCAGCATAAGAGCACCCGGTATTTCGCGACACAAAGCCTCAGCCTTTGCAATAGCACCAGCCATACCTTGGGCAGCCGGCACCAATTCCACGCGCGCGCCGTAAGCCTTCAGCAACTGTCTGCGTTCCAGACTCATATTGTCGGGCATAGTCAGTATCACCTGATAAGATTTCAAGGCGGCCACCAAGGCCAAACCCACACCGGTATTTCCACTGGTCGGTTCCACTATCGTTGCGCCAGGCTTCAAAAGTCCTTGTTTTTCAGCCGCTTCAATCATTTGCAAAGCTACCCTGTCCTTGGCACTGCCTCCAGGATTGAAACTTTCCAACTTGGCCCACAACACCTGCTGCAAGCCACGGTTCTGCGAAAATCGTTGCAGCGCCACCATCGGCGTCGAACCAATCAGTTCCAGTACATTATCGGCTATTTTTTTCATGCTTTATTCTTTTCTGCAAAAACTGTAAAAACACATCGTCAGAACATACGATGTAACAAAACTAACAAAGATAATCATTCAAACAAAAAGTCATGTCTCTTTTTACAAATGACATGACTTTTTTATTAATTATCTTTTTGTCGACAAAACTTGTCAAAGTTATAACGCAGAGCTATACCTTGGATCTTTAGGATAATGAGACCACAAGAAAATTGAAAACACATAATTCCCCATTCAACAAAAATAGCCCCAACTGTTTAGAGTTGAGGCTATTGAAATATGATAAAAAAAGGAGTGTCAATTATTCCCATTCGATGGTGCCGGTGGGCTTGGGAGTAAGGTCGAAAACAACGCGGTTAACGCCTTCCACTTCGGTGATGATACGCTGGGTAATGTGCTGCAACAATGAGAAAGGAATATCAGCTACAGTAGCAGTCATGGCATCAACCGTATTGACAGCGCGGATAACTACGGGCCATTCGTAAGCACGCTTGTCGTTCTTCACACCGGTAGATTTGAAATCGGGAATAGCGGTGAAATACTGCCAAACCTTGCCTTCCAAACCATTCTTGGCAAATTCTTCGCGCAAGATAGCGTCAGATTCGCGAACAGCTTCCAAACGAGTACGTTCAATTTCGCCCAAGCAACGAACACCCAAACCAGGACCGGGGAAAGGCTGACGATAAACCATGCTATCGGGCAAACCAAGAGCAGAACCTACCACGCGAACTTCGTCCTTGTAGAGGAACTTCAAAGGTTCAACCAATTCAAATTTCATATCTTCGGGCAAACCACCTACGTTGTGATGAGCCTTAACATCGCCAGATTCAACGATATCGGGATAAATAGTACCTTGTGCCAAGAATTCGATGCCTTCCAATTTGCGAGCTTCTTCCTCGAACACGCGGATAAATTCAGCACCGATAATCTTACGTTTTTGTTCGGGTTCTGAAACGCCTTTCAACTTATCCAAGAAACGATCGATGGCTTCTACATATACCAAGTTGGCATCCAACTGATTACGGAATACATCTACCACTTGTTCGGGCTCACCTTTACGCAAAAGACCGTGGTTTACATGCACACTGACAAGTTGTTTTCCAACCGCCTTGATAAGCAAAGCAGCCAAAACCGATGAATCTACACCACCGGAAAGAGCCAGCAATACTTTTTTATCACCAATCTGAGCGCGGAGCTCAGCCACTTGTTCTTCAATGAATTTTGCAGCCAATTCGGGCGTATTGATGCGCGCCATATCAGCCGGACGAACGTTACCTTGTACCATAGTTTTATTGTTTATTTATGGGCCGCAAAATTAGTGCATGTCAAACGGAAATCAAACAGATTTTTCCAAAAAAATCATAGGCGAATCCAAAAAAATTATCAAGGATTCGTGTGATAAAAAAGGAAGCCTATATACAAACGCGGCCCCAAGGGAAAATCGCAAATACTTTGTTTGTCTTTGGCCATCGGCATGGCATAATCCACCTTGGCTGTCAGATGAATACCATCGTTCAAAGCATATTCCACCCCGACATAAGGCGTCAGCAACATGGTGGCATAATGACGATAATTGCTCGAAAGATCGGGGATAAAATCGTTTTCCAAAGGACGATTGCGTTGCAAATGTTGCACCGAACCACCGCCAAAACTGCTACCAGCATATAGCGTCCATTTTTTCAAGGGCAAAGCCACATCGGCCAACACACCGCCCCAACCCAAACTGACATAGCTTTCGTTGGCATCGTAGTTGGCACTCGACACATAACCTTCGCCACCCAATCGCAGATACTTACCGAAATGCACCCTGGCCGCTCCGCCCACGCCTTGACAAAGCGATTGATAACCTTCGAAATATGCTTGCGACGACTTCGACTGCACATAACCGGCATGCAACATCATTCCACCCGAAAATCCCTGATAACGAAAAGATTGGGCAGAAAGAGCAAATGTTGCTATCGTAAATATCAGAACTGATAATAATTTTTTCATATCGTTGAATGATTAAAAAATATTTCATCACAAAAATACTACTAAAATCATAGATCCTGCAACATTCATTGTTAATTCCATAATGGTTCTCCTCCCCAATTATTAGGAAAGCCCATTGCATTAATATCAACATTGGAAAAACGGTTCAACAAGGCCTCAAGTTGATATCTCATATCATTTGTAGGTGATATAACATTTACAAACCATTTAATGATACATAAATTGTAAAAAGTCCTGCTAATATCCACATAGCTTTTTAACCACGGTCTCATGGGCTTACGTACAATCATTGGAAGAATTGCATTTTTTTTATTCCAAACACGAGCATGATGACAGCAAGCATTTCTAAGCAATGTTATCGTTGTCATCCACGAACAAAAGACCGGCACTGACAATGAAAATTCAAATGCAATCAATTTACGCAAAGAGCCATCAGATATATTCTCGTATATACGCGTTAATGTGCCTAAGGGAAGTATTTCAACAAGCATCCAGGCAGGAGGGTATAGATTTGAATATTTACTCTTAAAATGCTTAATAAAATCCTCTTTGGAAACTTTTAATTCCTTATTCAATAGAAGCATCGTATTTGCAAATCTATTTTCATCTTTGTACATGGAAGCATTTGTCATCCAAAAAATATCACCAGTTTTATCTGCTATACGATTGGCCAACACACTACGAAATGCAATCTCTATTGATTCAATCTCACTAAAAATCAGCATCCTTAATTGTTTATCAAAACAATATAAAGACAAAGCATTGTTAAAACTAGAGTTTGTTTTAAATTGATGATTACACTTCGGTGTTTCCAATAATGGATACAGATAGGCACTAAAACGATAATATCCAATATTCGTCAAAAGATGGAGAGCTTCATCATAATTATCGATATTCAAACCACGACAACATAGTATATCGACAATATCCTCCACAGGAGTAAAATGTTTTTCAAAAGCTATAGGCATAGGTATTAGAAATAAAACGACCCCCGATTTGAGCATTGTTAAGAGGCTTGGGGGTTCTAGTGCTGCAAAGATAATATCACTTTACTTTTTTTCGCAAGCAAAAAAACAAAAAAATCTCCACTATCGATAAAGTTTTGTACTTTTGTGTCCGAAGCCCGCGATGAGACATGAAAGATCTGATTTCCATTATTGTGCCGGTGTATAATGTGGCGCCTTATCTCGAAAGGTGTCTGCAAAGTATTGTGCAACAAGATTATAGCACATTGGAAATTATCCTGATTGATGATGGTTCCACCGACGGCAGTGAAAAAATCTGCGACGAATGGGCCGCCAAAGACGAGAGAATCAAGGTATTGCATCAGCAGAACCACGGGCAGGCGCATGCACGCAATCGGGGACTGGACATGGCAAAAGGCGAATGGATCAGTTTTGTCGATGCAGACGATTATTTGGCCGAGCATGCCATCGCGCTGTTGTGGGAGGAGGCCGAGCGCAGCGAGGCCGACCTGGCCATCGGCAACTTTTATTTCGTCACCGAAGATGCTTCGCAAAAGCATCTGGCCGCACCGCTGCAAGACAAGCTGCGCAATGGGATAGACGCCACTGAAGACTTGCTCTACCAACGCAACATCGAAACATCGCCCTGCGGCCGACTCTACCGCAAAAGTCTGATGCAAGGCATCGTATTTCCCGAAGGAAGAATTTACGAAGATTTAGGCACCGTATATCGTTATTCACTGAAAGCCAAGCGTGTCGTTTATTGTTCCGAGCCGGTGTATTATTATGTATATCGCAGCACCAGCAGTAGCAGCCAAGCCTTTAGCGAACGGAAAATGGACGCCATCGCCATGGCCAAAAGCATGTACGACGACATTTGCCGTCAGGCGCCAAGACTTAAAAAAGCTGCAGCTTGCCGTTTGCTGTCGATGTGCTTTCATATCTTGTTTCAAACGCCGCGAAAATCGTCCTACGAAAAAGAAATTTTCGCCGAAATAAAGCAACATCGCGCCACCGTTATTGGCGACAAAAAAGCCAGAAAGATAACGCGTTTCATGTCGTTGATGTCGTATATGGGTTGCGGATGTCTGCGCTGTATTTATCGTCTTAACCAAACATTGCATTGCCATGCGGGTAGAGAATCTTATCGATAGAAACTTTGAAGCAGCCTGCCAAAACTTGGCCCGACAAGCTTACGAACGAATGCAGCCCAGCTTGGTCATCGGCATTCGTCGAGGCGGTGTTTGGGTGAGGAACGCCATGAAAGCAGCGCTGCCCGAGAACATCGTTTTCGGAGAAATCGGCTTGCAACGCAACGGCACCGCCAAGAAAAACCAACTGAACAAGGTTTTGAAGTCGCTGCCGCAATGGCTTTGCAACCTCCTGAGAATAAGCGAAGCCTACGCCCGAAGAATCAAACACAGATGCTGCCGACCCAAACTTTATCCTCACGAAAGTCTGCGTTTCGACCCCGCAAGCGAAGCCTTACTGCAAAGCGTTCCGCAACACATTTGGATAGTGGACGACGCCGTCGATTCGGGCAAAAGCATGGCCAGCATCCAAGCCAAATTGCAGACTTATCCGCAAACGCACAAAGTTTTATACATCGCGCTCACCGTAACGGAAAAACGCCCTTTGCTCATGCCAGATATTTACCTTTATAATGAAGGCGTTCTCTTGCGTTTTCCTTGGTCTAACGATTTTAAAAACAACAGCCAATGAAAGCCGTAGTGGTAGATTTCGACGGAACACTTTACCGCGGCAACTCTTTCGAAGACTGCGTAAAGATGACACTGAAAAGCTGTTTGAAAAAATGGCATATCGCTAGCGCTTTGCGCATCTCCGCATGGGTTGCTTTGCGCAAACTTCGCCTCGTCAGTCATGCGCGCATGAAATATCAACTGCAGCCCGTTTTGGAAAAACGCTACGACAAACAAGCCTTTCTGCTGCATTTGCGCCTGCATATCAATCAGGAAATCTGGGAAGAATGTCTGCAATATCGCGCCCTGAATTATCATCTTTGTTTGGCCACCGCCGCGCCCGAATTCTACATCGAGTGCTTGGCAGAAAACATGAACTTCGATAGTTTTTGCGCCACTCCAAGAAGCAAAGTGCCTTATAATCAATGGAAAGAAAATCGAGGCGAAAGCAAAAAGGAACATTGTCTGCAACTGCTTGCACAAGCCGATGCCAGCCTCGAACTGTTCATCACCGACCACTCAGACGATTTACCTTTGCTGCAAGTGGCCAAGCATCACATTATTGTAAAACAAGACTAATGCCACACATCCATATCCATCGACCGATTGCCCGTTTTGCCAATTTTCAGTTGCAATTTCCCGAAGAGCTGCATCTTACAGCCGAAGATCAACTTGCCGTTATCGGTCCCAATGGCAGCGGCAAAAGCATGTTTGCACAATATCTTTTAGGAAAAATCGCCTTGAAAGGCGGCCAGGTGCAAGTGCTCGACAACCATAGCCAGACTTTGCCTCGACAGGCCATCAAATACATCGCATTCAAAGACATACATCAGTTGTCGGCCGGTTTCGACCAATATTATCAGAAACGATGGAATGCCACCGAAAATGAAGCTTCGCCTTTGGTGAGCGAGGTACTGGGCGAAGAAAAGTGTGCTCGCGCCTTGCGGCGCTTCGCCTGCTTCCAGGTGGAAAAACTCTTGCAGAAAAGACTCATTTTCCTTTCGAGCGGTGAAATGCGCAAGCTACAACTGATGGAAGCCCTACTCGACCAAGCCCAACTGCTCATCATCGACAATCCTTACATCGGACTGGACGCAGCGGGCCGCGACAGCATCAACCAAATACTGGAAGCGCTCATCGAAGAGAAAAAACTGCAGGTAATTTTGCTCGTCAGCCAGCCGCAGGACATTCCTTCTTGGATAAACAAAGTGCTGCCCATGCTCGAAAAAAATTGTTTGAAAAGTTTGTCGGCCGAAGCATTTATTCAAGATAAAGACCTGCACATCAAGTTGTTTCCCGAACTAAACGAAACACTTTCGAGCGAAACCAAGAGCTTTTTTCAAAGCAAAAACAGCGAAAACGACCACTACGATTTCGTGCTGCAAATGAACAAAGTGGGCCTTCGCTATTATCAGAAACAAATCTTGCAAGATATCGATTGGGAAGTGAAGCGCGGCGAGAAATGGGCGCTGCTGGGCGCGAACGGATGCGGAAAATCCAGCCTGCTCAGTATGGTTTGCGCCGACAATCCACAAGCCTACGCCAACGACATCAAACTCTTCGACCGTAAACGCGGCAGTGGCGAAAGTATTTGGTCTATCAAACAACGCATCGGTTATTTATCGCCCGAAATGCATCAGTATTACCGTCAGGATATCAGCTGTTTAAAGGTGGTAGCCTCCGGACTTTTCGACACCATTGGCCTATATCGTCAGCCCAACGAAAGCCAACTGCAGGAAGCACTGGAAATGATGCGCCTCTTTCATGCCGAGCATCTGGCCGAACGTCCCTTTCTGCAAATTTCCTACGGCGAGCAACGCCTGGTGCTGCTGATTCGCGTTTTCATTAAACGACCACAGGTTGTCATTCTGGACGAACCTTTGCACGGCTTGGATGCAGGCAAAAAAAAGCTGGCATTGCAACTCATCGAGCATTATTGCCGAGAGAGCCATACCAGCCTTATCTATGTTACACATTATGAGGAAGAAATCCCCCAATGTGTTCATTTACGAAAAATTATTCAGCGGCACTGAATTCGTCTTTACCTACGCCACAAAGCGGACATTCGAAATCTTCGGGAAGCGCTTCAAAAGCGGTACCGGGTTCTATACCCAAATCGGGAGCTCCAGCAGCGGGATCATATTCCCAGCCACAAACATCACATACGTACTTCATTGTTTTTCATTTTAAAAGTTATTCATAAAATAATTTCGGGCGAATGATGAAAACCTCGAAGCCAATCGCCCACCGGCATCGATTTTTTACCTGCCAACTGAATCTGTCGAAGTGACACGAAACCATCGGCTACGGCTATATCTACAAATTTCTTGCCATCGCTGAAAACCCTGCCAAAAGGCTCATTGTGCGCTTTTAATTGGAACGATACCGACTGCACTTTCATGGTGCTTTCCACGCCATCGATGGTAATCGGACACCATGCAGAGGGAAATGGATGCAAACCACGCACAAAATTATAGATATCTTCCGCTTTGCGCGACCAGTCGATACAAGTGTTGTCTTTGAACAATTTCGGAGCCGGACGCAAAGAAGCCTCATCGGCCAGATCGGATTGAGGCAAGGCCTTGTAATTGCCGTCAGCCAGCAAATCGACGGTGCGAGGCACCAAGTGGGCACCTATCGCCATCAGACGATCGTGCACCGAGCCGGTACATTCATCTGCCGCAATATCAATGCTTTCCTGCAAAAGAATATTACCGGTATCGATTTCGTGCTGCAAAAGGAAGGTTGTGACACCCGTCTGCTTATCGCCATTGATGACGGCCCAATGAATGGGCGCCGCGCCACGATACTGCGGCAACAACGAAGCATGCAGGTTAAAAGTGCCCATGGGCGGCATATTCCACACCACTTCGGGCAACATACGGAAAGCCACCACAATCTGCAAATCGGCCTGATAAGCACGCAAGGCTTCCAGGAAAGCTTCATCTTTGAGTTTTTCGGGCTGCAAGATGGGCAATCCCACCGACTGCGCATATTGCTTCACGGCAGAAGATTGAATTTTCATGCCTCGGCCAATGGCCTTGTCGGGCATGGTCACCACGGCCACCACCTTGTAGCCGCCTTCCACCAAAGCTTGCAAGGGCGCCACGGCAAAATCGGGCGTCCCCATATATATAATGCGTAAATCTTTGCTATTCATCGGAAAAATGTACCAGAACTTTACGATAAGAATTGAAAATTTTCGACTTGGAAACAAAACCTACATAACGATTTTCTTCGTCGGTAACGGGAAGGTTCCAAGCGTTGGTGTCGTCGAATGTGCGCATCACTTGTTCCATGGAATCGCTCACTTTCAGAATGGCCGAAGGCGAAATCATCAAACGGCGCACCTTAAAACGTTGATAGAGTTCCTGACGGAACATAATGTTGCGTATATCGTCCAAATAAACCAAGCCAAGGAAAATACCGTCTTTATCCACCACGGGGAAAACATTGCGATGCGCTTTGGAAATCACCTTCACCAAATCGCCCAGCGTCATATCCTGATCGACGGTATCGAAGTCGGTTTCAATCACATTTTCCACGCGCATGAGCGTCAGTACGGCTTTATCTTTGTGGTGCGTCAGCAATTGTCCTTTCTGCGCCAGACGCATCGAATAAATACTATGTTTCTCGAAAATGATGATGGTAAGGAAAGAAGCCACTGCCACTATCATCAAAGGAAGGAAGAAACTGTAACCGCCTGTCAGTTCGGCAATAAGGAAAATTCCCGTCAGCGGCGCATGCATCACGCCCGACATCACACCGGCCATTCCCATCAAAGCAAAATTTCCGGCCGACACATCGGCAATACCGAAATGATTGAGCAACGCGGCCACTGTATATCCAACGAAAGCACCCATGAAAAGCGAAGGCGCAAACACACCCCCAACCCCGCCGGCACCATTGGTCATAGCCGAAGCGAAAACCTTGAAGAAGATAATCAGCAAGAAATAAAGCATCAGCACCCAGAAACGATGGGAATAAGCCTCGAAGAAACTATTGTGTGCGATAGACTGCGGATTGTTGTTGATGAGCGATTCGATGGCATCGTAACCTTCACCATAGAGCGGCGGCAGCACAAAAATTAAAGCCCCTAACACCGTAGCACCCAAAAGCATACGCCACCAAGGACTCTCAATTTTCTTGCACAAACCTTCGATGATATTCATACCTCGGATAATATAAAGCGAGGCGAAGCCACAGCAAACGCCCAACAGCAAGACCCAATGCACGTTTTCCAGACGGAAAGCGCCTTCCGACAAAAAGGAGAAGGAAGCCTCTGTTCCCGAAATGAGATAAGTGAGCACGGTTGCCGTCACGGCCGATACCAACATAGGCATCATGGAAGCCGCGGTAAAATCGAGCATCAACACTTCAATGGCGAAGACCAAACCGGCAATAGGCGCTTTAAAGATACCGGCAATGGCGCCCGCCGCACCGCAACCAATCAGAATCATCAGGGTTTTGTGGTTCATTTTGAAGAAACTTCCCAAGTTGGAACCGATGGCTGCGCCCGTCAACACAATAGGTGCTTCCGCTCCCACCGAGCCCCCCATACCGATGGTGATAGAACTGGCAATGAGCGAAGTATAGGTATTGTGCGTTTTGATGCGTCCCTGACGACGCGAGATTGCGTAAAGAATTTTGGTGATACCGTGACCGATGTCGTCGCGCACGATAAAACGGACAAACATGGCGGCAAGGAAAATACCGATGGCAGGAAAAACGATGTAGATATAATGTGAATGTCCGGCCGACACAAAAGCTTCGACCATCTGATGCAGCAAATGGATAAGACTTTTCAGCAACAAAGCCGTTATCGACGTAAGCAAGCCTACCACAAAAGCAAGCATCAGAATGAAAGTAGACTCTTTGATATGCGTCTCCCTCCATTTTATCATTTTCAGATACCAATCTTTTTCTTTCATCAGACGAGCTTTTATTAGGTGGCAAAGAACACGAATAATATTGACTTTTGCAAGAATTTTTGCGTATCTTCGCGCGATATTTTTCCAAAATAATTGCCGATGAAAACGAAACATTTTATTGTCAGCTTCTTAGTTGTTTTATGTCATATTTCTGCCTTGCAGGCCGCTCCCCAACGCAGCCGCTACAACTTCAACCACGACTGGTTGTTGTACGTGGGCGACCAGGCCGAAGCCAAACAGATTAAGTTTAACGACAGCCAATGGAAAGCGGTGAATCTGCCGGCCGCCTTCAACGAAGATCAGGCTTTCGCAAAAGACATCAAAGATCTTGACAACCAAGTGGTATGGTATCGCAAGCATTTCAAAGTGCCGGCCACGCACAAGAAGCAGAAAATTTTCATCGAGTTCGAAGGAGCCCGTCAAGGTGCAGAAATCTGGATCAACGAACAATTTGTCGGACAGAACGAAAACGGCGTGATGGCCTTCGGCTTCGACATTACCGACTATCTGAATTTCGGAGGCAAGGAAAATATCATCGCCCTGCGCATCGATAACAGCTGGGATTACAAGGAAAAAGAAAGCGGCACGGCTTATCAGTGGAACGACAGGAATTTCAACGCCAACTACGGCGGATTGCCCAAAAACGTCATCCTGCACTGCACCGACAAACTCTATCAGACGCTTCCGCTGATGAGCAGCCTGGGCACGCAAGGGGTCTATACTTATGCCGACCAGATGGATGTGCGCGAAAAGACCGCCGTGATGCACGTTGCCTCGGAAGTGCGCAATGAAAACGACAAGCCTGTCACCTTCTATATGAATGTGGTGTTGCGCGACAACAACCGCAATATGGTACGTGAATTCCGTTCGGAAGAACTAACGCTAGCTGCCGGAGAAACAGGCATTGTCAGTGCTTCTGCGCCCATCAGCAAAGTGAAATTCTGGAGTTGGGGCTATGGCGCGCTCTATCATGTTTCGTCTTCTTTGGTGGTGAAGGGAAAAGCTTGCGACATCGTGGAAACCACCACCGGTATCCGCAAAACCGAATTCCGCAACGGTATGTTTTACCTGAATGGTCGTGTGCTGCAACTGAAAGGTTACGCTCAACGCAGCAGCAACGAATGGCCGGCTGTCGGCTCGGCAGTGGCGCCTTGGCTCAGCGATTTCAGCAACGGACTGATGGAAAGAGGCAATGCCAATTTCGTACGTTGGATGCACGTAACACCTTGGAAACAAGACATCGAATCTTGCGACCGCGTGGGCTTGATTCAGGCTTTGCCTGCCGGCGATTCTGAAAAGGATGCCGAAGGTCGTCAATGGGAACAACGCATGGAGTTGATGCGCGATGCCATTGTTTACAACCGCAACAATCCCAGTGTTATTTTCTACGAATGTGGCAACGAGAACATCAGCGAAGCGCACATGGCAGAAATGAAGGCTTTGCGCGATATGTACGATCCTTATGGTGGTCGTGCCATCGGTTCGCGCGAAATGTTGGGCAGCAAAGTGGCCGAATATGGCGGTGAAATGCTCTACATCAACAAAAGTGCCAAAAAGCCTGTCTTCGCGCACGAGTACAATCGCAACGAGGGCTTGCGCAAATATTGGGACAATTATTCTTATCCTTATCATAAAGATGGCGATGGCCCGCTCTACAAGGGCGAACCCGCTCCCGATTACAATATGAACATGGACAGTTACGTGCTGGAAACAGTGCGTCGCTGGTACGATTATTGGGAGTGCAGGCCGGGAACCGGCCGGCGCGTCAGCTCAGGAGGCGCCAACATCATCTTCTCCGACACCAACACCCATCACCGTGGCGAAAGCAATTACCGCACCAGCGGCGAAGTGGACGCCATGCGTATCCCCAAGGATGCATTTTTTGCGCATCAAGTAATGTGGGGCGGTTGGGTAAACATCGAGAACAAGTATTATCAACAGCATATCGTCGGTCATTGGAACTACGAGCCGGGCACCGTCAAGGATGTTTTCGTGGTGTCTAATGCCGAAAGAGTGGAACTTTTCGTCAATGGTATCAGCCAAGGTTTCGGCCAGCGCAGCTACCAATTCCTGTTCACATTTAAAGACATCAAGTTTCAGCCGGGCAACATCACCGCTATCGGCTACGATGCCCGTGGACGCGAAGTTGGCGAACATGCCGTTCTTGCCACCAGCGGAGCTGCCCAACGCATCCGATTGACCGTGTCGCACGCACCCAATGGTTTCCACGCCGATGGCGCCGACATGGCCTTGGTGGATGTAGAAGTGCTCGACGCACAAGGCCGTCGTTGTCCTTTGGCCAACAACATGATCCATTTTGAAACAAAAGGTCCGGTAGATTTCAGAGGCGGCATCGCCCATGGCCGAGAAGACAACTATGTGCTGTCGAAAGACTTACCTGTTGAGTGCGGCATCAATCGCGTGCTGCTTCGCGCTACGCGCGAAGCAGGCCCCATCACCCTCATCGCCACTGCCGAGGGCCTGAGCAGCGACACCCTGCGCCTGACATCGCAAGCCATCGAAGTGAAAGACGGCCTCAGTGAATATTTCCCGCAAGACAAACTGATTGCTCCGCTTTGGAGAGGCGCCACACCCAACACGCCGTCCTTTACCTTGTCGCGCATTCCGGTAAGCATCCGCAAAAGCATCGCCGGATATCAGAGCGAAAAAGCGGCTGCCAGCTACGACGACAACGAAGAAACGCTGTGGAAAAACGATGGCAAAGTTCAAACAGCCTGGATAGAATTCCAACCCTCACGACAAGTGGCACTGAAAGAATGCTGTCTTAAGCTAAGTGATTGGCGCAAAAAGACTTATCGTTTACGCATCAGTGGTTATTGTCCTACAGAAAGTGGTGTCGAAGAAGTAATACTTTGGGAAGGCGAAACCGAAAAGAGTTTGGGTTACATCACCTTACCTTTGGCAGAATCTGCGCCGGTGGGCAAAATTCGCATCGAAGCCCTTTCCGACAATGGAAAAGCCTCGCTGAGCATCGTGGAAGCCGAATTCTACGCCCGTCAATTGGGCCATTAATCATCAGAAAATCAAGGAAGATACTGCGGATAAATGTGTTGCATGGAAGCCCAAAGACTATCTTTGAGGCCAGGGAAACGTTGTTCCAATTCTTCGAGCAAATCGCGCATATCCGAACGATGTGACTTTTCTTCGTAAGGACAATTTTTCTCTTGCGGAGGATAGTTGTTGTCCTGGGCAAATTGCTGTAAATCAGCTTCGTCTATCAAACAAAAGGGGCGAATCACCTGCAAAGGCATCTTGTCCATTTGCAAAGCCGGAGGCATAGCCTGGATGCTTCCCTGGAAAAACATATTCATCAAAAGCGTTTCCAGAAAATCGTCGCGATGATGGCCCAGCACCACCTTGCCGCAAGCGAGTTCCTGCGCCGTTTCGAACAAAGCCTTGCGACGGTTCCACGAGCAAAGGAAACAAGGCGATTTCCGCGTATCGCTATGCGCATCGAAAGAGCGTTCGCGCAACAGAAATTCCACGCCATGCGCTTCGCAGTGACGACGCAAAAAATCGACATCGGCCTGATAAGTAATATTGGTCATCTGCACATGCAGGGCATAGACCTTGAAGCGAGGAACCAACACGCGCGACATATCGCCCAAAAGTTCGACCAAGGCCAAAGAATCCTTGCCGCCCGAAAGCCCGATAAGCAAAGCATCGCCCTGGTCAATCATTTTATAATCGCGAATGGCCTTGCGCATCTGACGATCCAATCGATAACGCAAACGCTGTTGCGGTGTAAACTTTCCCATCTTCGAAATTTTTCGCAAAAATAAGGCATCATCCTCAGAAAATAGCACAATAAACATTATTTTTGCGCTTTATTGAAGTTTAGAAAGGATGAAAAAAATATATCTATTATTGATAGGATTGGCCTTTAGCATCGGCCTTTCAGCCCAGACTTTACAGGAAGCCAGGGCCATGTTTCGCGAAGGAAACTACCAGCAGTCGATGCCGGTGTTCGAAAAAGAATTGAAACGCAAACCCAAAGACGCCAGTTTGAATTATTGGTATGGTGTTTGTGTTTATCGTCTGGAAGACAAGCAAAAAGCTGTCAGCTATCTGAATATCGCCGAAAAAGGTCGCATCAAAGAAGCCAGTTATCTCTTGGCCGAAGCCGCTTTCGAACGCAGGGCTTTCAAAACTTGTCTGCGCCATATCGATCAGTATTTGCTCTACAACACCGGCCAACACCAAAACGAGATTGCCCGCCTCATTAAGCTTTGCGACCAATTTCCCAAAATGACGCAGCAAATTGAAGACGTACTCATCTTGGACAGTGTCATCGTGCATCGCGACAAAATGTTGGAAGCCATTAAGTTACATCCCGCTTGCGGCGAACTTTCTGCTTGGAAAGGCAAAACAGCTTATCTGAACGAAAAAGGCGAACGTTGTTACACCAGCGATTCGGTGGCCGGCCGAGGCTTCGACATTTTCCTTTACAACAAGATGCCCGACAATTGGGAAAGAGCACAACTTGACGGACAACTCAATAGCGCTTATAACGAAGCTTATCCCTACTTGCTAAGCGACGGTATCACCATTTATTTTGCCAGCGACGCTCCCGGCGGATTGGGCGGCTACGATTTGTACATAAGCCGTTACAACACGGTTTCTGAAACTTATTTCAAGCCCACCGCACTGCCCTTCCCCTTCAATTCTACCGCCAACGACTACGCTTATATCGTGGACGATGTGATTGGTCGTGCCTATTTGGTTTCCGATCGTCGCCAAGCTGCCGACAGCCTGATTGTGTACACCTTCGTCCCCAACGATCAACGCCGCATCGTGCAGGACAAAGACGATGACGTCTTGTTGCGCATGGCCGAAATCATCTCTATTGCCGACACTTGGAACGGCGTCAATGTAGACTCTATCAAGGCCTTGAAAGAAGAACATTATCAAACTGCTTTAGAAAATTATCATCAGGAAGAGGAACAGGAAGAAGCCATTGAAAATGCCAGCGCCACCCTGCTCATCTACGACGATATTTTCTATGCTTCGCCGGCCGATTGTCGCAGCAAGGAAGGCAAAGCCTACTACGAACAATATCTGAAATTCTGTCAGTTGCGTCAGCAATTGCAAAATACCATCGACAACAATCGTCGTTTGTATAGCGAAGTGGAAGACGGCAACGAACAAAAAATAAAGATCGGAAAACGCATCATGCAAGCCGAATGGAACATGCTCTCGCTCGAAGAACAGATTCAGATTTGCTTGCAACACTTGCGCCAAGCCGAAATTCCTTATCTAAACACTGGCTTATGAACATGGCTATCATTATCGGATTGATGGTGCTAGGCGTTATTTTCGTCTTGCTCGAACTCTTTTTCCTGCCGGGAATTTCGGTGGCAAGCATCATCGGATTGTGTTGTTTCGGTGCAGCCATCTATCTCAGTTACACGCTTTACGGCGCTTTAGCGGGCACGATAGCCTTAGGTTTGGTGCTCGTCATTTGCGGCATCGCCATCTGGTTGTTTTTCCGTTCGAAAGCCTTGGACAAAATGGCTTTGACCACCGAAATCGACTCTAACGTGGCCGACAAAAGAAACAAGGTTCAAGTGGGCAGCCGCGGTATCTGTCTGTCGCGACTGGCGCCCATGGGAAAAGTGCTGATCGATGGCGAAAGTTTCGAAGCCAAATCGGAAGGCGACATGATAGACGAATGCTGCCAAGTGGAAGTGATTGCCGCCGACCAATTTCAAATCGTTGTAAAACAAATCATTAACTCTTAATACATTTATTATGACTCCCGGATTGATTGCCATACTGGCGGGCGCGATAGTGGTGCTGCTGGTATTGTTTTTCTACTACGTTCCCTTCTTCCTTTGGTTGTCGGCCAAGGTGTCGGGCGTAAACATTTCGCTCTTCCAGCTCTTTTTGATGCGCATCCGTAAAGTGCCTCCCACGGTGATTGGCAATGCCCTCATCGAAGGTCACAAAGCCGGTTTGAAAGAATTGCGCCGCGACGATTTGGAAGCGCATTATCTGGCCGGCGGACATGTGGAAAAAGTGGTTCACGCGCTGGTGTCTGCTTCTAAAGCCAACATCGATCTGAGTTTTCAAATGGCCACTGCCATCGACTTGGCCGGTCGTGACGTATTCAACGCCGTTCAGATGTCGGTAAATCCCAAAGTAATTGACACTCCGCCTGTTACCGCTGTTGCAAAAGATGGTATCCAATTGGTGACCAAAGCCCGCGTTACCGTTCGCGCCAACATCAAACAATTGGTGGGTGGTGCCGGCGAAGACACCATTCTGGCTCGCGTAGGCGAAGGTATCGTTTCGTCTATCGGTTCGGCTGCCAGCCATAAAGAAGTGTTGGAAAATCCCGATTCTATCTCGAAACTCGTATTGCGCAAAGGCTTGGATGCCGGCACCGCTTTCGAAATTCTCTCCATCGACATTGCCGACATCGATATCGGTAAGAACATTGGTGCAACCTTGCAAATGGATCAGGCTCAGGCCGATAAGAATATTGCGCAAGCTAAAGCCGAAGAACGTCGTGCCATGGCCGTTGCCCTGGAACAGGAAATGAAGGCCAAAGCCCAGGAAGCACGCGCCAAAGTAATTGAAGCAGAAGCCGATGTGCCTCGCGCCATGGCCGAAGCTTTCCGCAACGGCAATTTGGGTATCATGGATTATTACCGCATGAAAAATATCGAAGCGGACACCCAGATGCGCGATGCCATTGCCAAACCTTCTTCTGCGCCTCAAAAATGAGAATCGCCGAATCCGAACTGATTATCAACGCCGACGGCAGTGTTTTCCATCTTCACCTGAAGCCCGAACAAGTGGCCGACAAAGTGATTTTGGTGGGAGACCCCGCCCGCGTGGATATGATTGCCGGCTATTTCGACCATCGTGAATGCTGCGTTTCCAACCGAGAATTCTACACCATTACGGGTAGCTATGCCGGCAAACGTTTGTCTGTGATTTCTACCGGCATCGGCAGCGAAAACCTTGATATTGTGATAAATGAATTGGACGCGCTCTGCAATATCGATTTTGACAGTCGTGAAATATTGTCGCAGCCGCGTTGCTTGGAATTTGTGCGTATCGGCACTTGCGGCAGTTTGCAGGCAGACATTCCCCTGGGTAGTTTTCTGCTGTCGGAAAAGTCGATAGATGCTTGCGGATTGTTGCCTTATTACGCCGATTTCAAGAACATTTGCGAGGATGATTTTGCCCAGGCTTTCATCGAGCAAACACAGTATCGCAGCGAATGGCCCTACCCTTGCGTGGTGGCTTGCAACCAAGACCTGATGCAACGCATCGCCGGTGATGATATGATTTGCGGTGTAACGCTCACTGCCAATGGTTTTTATGGCCCGCAAGGGCGTCAATTGCGACTAAGTCTGGCGCATCCCGACTTTAATCGTCTGTTGGAGAATTTCCGCTACGAAAAGCATCGCATCTGCAATTACGAAATGGAAAGCGCCGCCTTGGCCGGGCTGGCTAAAATGTTGGATCACAAGGCCACTACTGTTTGTTTGGTTATCGCCAACAGATACGCCAAAGAAGCCAATGTAAATTACCAGGAACGTATGCAAGTCTTGGTAAAAACCGTCTTAGACAGAATATAATTTAAATGGATTTGTTGTTTCAAGATACGATATGCGCCATCTCTACCGCTCCCGGTGTGGGTGGCATTGCCGTGATACGCGTAAGCGGAAAAAAAGCTACGGAAATTTGTAATGCTTGTGTCAGTGTGGATGTTATGGCCATGAAGGCCAATACTTGTCGTTTTGCGCGTTTTGTGCGCCCTAATGGCGAAGTGTTGGACGAAGTGATGCTGACGCTGTTCAAAGCGCCTCATTCGTTCACGGGCGAAGACACCATCGAGATTGCCTGCCACGGATCGCAGTATATTCAGCAGTGCATCCTGCAAGATTTGGTGGCGGGCGGCGCGCGCCTTGCGCGCGCCGGCGAATTCACCCAGCGAGCCTTCCTCAATGGCAAGATGGACCTTTCGCAAGCCGAAGCCGTGGCCGATCTTATCGCTTCCACCTCGCGGGCCGCACATCGTATCGCCCTGAAACAAATGCGTGGCGGCTTCTCCGACGAACTCTCGCGCCTGCGCAGCAAACTGCTCGATTTCACGTCTTTGGTTGAATTGGAACTCGATTTTGCCGATCACGAAGAATTGGAATTTGCCGATCGTTCGCAACTGCAAGCCTTAGCCATCGAAATCGAAAGCAAAATTTCGCGTCTCACCCAATCGTTCTCTCTTGGCAATGCCATCAAAAACGGTATTCCGGTGGCCATCGTCGGCAAAACCAATGCGGGTAAATCCACCCTGCTCAACGCTTTAGTGGGCGAAGAAAAAGCCATCGTCAGCGACATTCACGGCACCACGCGCGACGTCATCGAAGACTGCATCAGCATCGACGGCATACAATTCCGTTTCTTCGACACGGCCGGTCTGCGCGAAACCGACGACGAAATTGAAAGCCTCGGCATCGCCCGCAGCTACCGCAGCATCGACAAAGCGCAAATCGTTCTCTGGCTCATCGACAGCGCCGAACTCCTTGCTGGAAAAACTGTCGCCGGCCCATCCATCAACGAAAGTTCAAAAGTTACGGCTTCCAACAGCGCCGAACAAACTGTCGCCGGCCCATCCATCAACGAAAGTTCAAAAGTTACGGCTTCCGACAGCGCAGAACAAACTGTCGCCGGCCCATCCACTGACGAAATTTCAAAACTTACCGCATCCGACAGCGCAGAACAAACTGGCGACTGCCCATCCTTCAACGAAAGTTCAAAAGTTACGGCTTCCGACAGCACAGAACTCCTTGCTGAAAAAGCTAGCACCATCAGCTTAGACGAAAGCGAAATCGCCGTGCCCGAAGACAAGACTTGCATCGTGGTTTTCAACAAGATAGACAAAGTACAAGCCGCCGGCTTAGACATTTCAAGCCTCAGCAGCCGCCATCCGCACTGCCTTATTTCGGCCAAACAAGGTCTCGGCATCGACCAACTGCGCCAAATGCTCATCGAAGCCTCGCAAATCGACGAAAACGTCCTCGAAGACGTCACCGTTTCCAACGCGCGCCATTACGAAAATCTGACCCGCGCGCTCGACGCCATTCGCCGCGTCCAGTACGGCCTGCAAACCCAGCTGCCCGGCGACCTGCTCTCCATGGACCTTCGCGAATGCATCGACCAACTCGGCGCCATCACCGGCGGAGCACTCGCCACCGACGAAATCCTCGGCAACATCTTCAGCAAATTCTGCATCGGGAAATAGCAAAACATATAGTGTTGATTATCAGCGATTTACACTTTCTGCAATAACAAATAGAAAAACCTACTAAATAAGTGTATATCTCATTGATATACAATGTATTGAGTCTGTATTTTAGCGATTTTTACG
>JAFODP010000011.1 GCA_017380635.1 Bacteroidales bacterium
AAGTAATGTTGTAGAGAGTATGTCTATCATACAATTACAAAATAGTTTGTTGGTCGCAGCAGGAGCATTAAATAATATGCTCGCAAGCTATAAGTTTTTAAGAATTATTGGAGGCGGAGCTAAAATCGCAGCAAAGCAAGCCGTAGAGGGAATGCTAAAAACAATATGAAAAGAGGACTTTGGCAAGATCTAAATGCTCCTTGCTTGACTTTAACTTCCCATTTGGCAAAGGTTAGCATGAACTCTCGCGATCCAATTCTATTGGTTGATGCAGATAAAGAGCTGTATCGACGCTTTACACCTCGTGAGGCTGCACGCATACAATCTTTTCCTGATACTTTTAGGTTGCATTCATCAGAGGCAAAGTCGTATAAACAAATTGGCAACGCAATCCCTCCTGTGATGATGTGGTACATAGCGAACAACCTTATAAAGTAAATTTCATCATTATAAAAGAGGCTGACCTTCGGGTCCTAATTGAACTTGTAGTCAGCCTCTTGTCTAATTCATTAGCCCACTTTACCAGCGTCGATTTCGGTAGCGCCATGGATCGGGAGTCATAAACTTTTCGAACTCCTCCATATTGGTGATGCACTCGATATTTTGTTTTTTCTCGAGCCATCTCTTGATGGTTGGTCGATCGAAATACAATCGGTTACCCTGGCGGATAAACGGAATGTCGTGACATCTCACCGTTCGGTACACCGCAGATTTGGATTTGCCAAGCATCTTGCAAACATCCTCCACGCTCATTAATTTTCCTTTAAGCGGCTGTGGTTGCTGCTTCTCACGAACTGTTTTTTCAAGTGCCTCAATTCTCTCTACCAGATTTTGAATGAGCTCCGGTAGCTGCTCAAATGATAAAGTTTTTTCTTGCATTGTCTTTATTTTTTAGAATTAAACATTCATATATAGTATAGAGGGGCGTTAGTGATAAGGTTTGAGAATTAGTGATTTTTTTGCAAAAAAAGTTGTGAACGACTTTCGCCATCGACAACCAATGCCTTTTTAGTAGAAAGTATAATTCTCTTCGCCCTGTTATTGCAGTTCGTTGCACTCCATTGCACCTCATTGCACACCATTGCACACTTGGCGAGATATTTTTATTGAAGATATTAAAGCATAGAAAAATCCCGAAAGTCGAGTCTAACTTTCGGGATTTTTTCGTCTATTTTTGTAGGAAATTCTGTCGTTATTCGTGGGCGTTAGCGTTTGTTAGTGTGCATTAGAGGGCGTTTGTTACTTGCCGAGGCAAAACTAAGAAAATATACTAATTATCTTTGCAGCATGAATGAAAGTATCAACAATATGATTATACGCGAGGCACGAAAGGAAGATGCGGTAAGGATTGCGCAAGCGGTGGCAATGGCTATCGGTGATGAGCAGAGTTTGCAACAATATTGTGGCGAAGATTATTTGTCGGTATTGACAGCAGTGGCGGCATCAAGCAACACGCAATATAGTTGGCGTCGTGCGCTCATACTTGAATACGAAGGGCTTCCGGCGGGTGCCGTGGTGGCTTATGATGGCGCAGACTTGGAAAAACTCAGAAAAACCACCTTGGATATCATTCAGAAACGGACGGGAAAACGGCCGAATATTGCCGACGAAACGCAAGCGGGCGAATATTACCTGGACTCCATTGCCATATTGCCGCCTTTTCGAGGAAAAGGACTTGGCAAAGCGCTCTTGCATGCATTTTGCGAAAAAATATTTGAACAAGGCTACAGCCGCATTGGCCTTATTGTGGACAAAGAAAATCCTCAAGCAGATAGATTATATCGTTCGCAGGGCTTCGAGCCGGTGGGCGAGCGCGATTTTTTCGGTCATGCCATGTGGCATTTGCAAAAACAAAGTCCTTACGATATTCGTCAACGTGTCAGTCGAGCAGATTTTATCAGCGAATTTCAACGACGAGTGTATTTGGCCTTGCTGGATATTCCGGCGGGAAAAACCATCACTTACAGCGCCTTGGCCCGTCAAGTGGGTTGTAGTTCTGCGCTAGCGGTGGGACAAGCACTTAAACGTAATCCCTTTGCGCCCGAAGTGCCTTGTCATCGGGTTTTGTCGGCCGATGGAAGTATGGGTGGTTATTTGGGCCGGCGCGAGGGCGAAGCTTTGGAGCTAAAACGACAATTATTGAAAAAAGAAGCTGAAAAATCAAATTAATGCTATCTTTGTCACCATATTGAAATAATAACCATAAAAACTATCATCTGTTATGGAAATTTGGCATATCTGGGTGCTTGTGGCCCTCGTTTTCGTTATCATTGAGATTTTTACTTCCGGTTTTGCTGTGATGTGTATTTCCGTTGGATGTCTTTTTGCTGCGGGCGCATCTTTGCTCGGATGGAATTTTACTTGGCAATTGCTGGTTTTTGCGGGCGCTACAGTCTTGTCGTTCATGACGATACGCCCGTTGGTCTACAAACTATTCTACAACAAAGCTAAGGATGTTAAAACCAATATCGATGCCTTGATAGGACGTCGGGCTATTGTGGTGGAACGTATCGAAGGCGAACTTCGTCCCGGACGTGTCAAGATAGACGGCGACGATTGGAAAGCGATTTCTTTGGAAACAACTGCCATCGAAGCAGGGGAAGCCGTTGAAATTACGGCCATCAACAGTGTCATTTTAACCGTTAAAAAAATATAGTTATGGGAACGCTGATTATTGTCGGTATTATCGCGCTTATCGTGGTAATATATGTTTTGGTAGGTTTTACCATTATCCAACAGTCTGAAACCAAGGTGGTAGAACGATTGGGCAAGTACAATCGTACGCTGAAATCGGGTATCAACTTCATTATTCCTATTCTCGATAAAGCTCGTCCGGTGTATTCGCGTTTCGAAAAAAGCGCTTTCGATGGTAGCACGGTGGTCATCACGCAACTTTCGGACAAGATTGATCTTCGCGAACAAGTTTACGATTTTCCCAAGCAAAGCGTGATTACCAAGGATAATGTGACCACCACTATAAATGCTTTGCTGTATTTTCAGATTGTAGATCCGGTAAAAGCGGTTTATGAAATTGATAATCTGCCCAATGCGATTGAAAAATTGACCCAGACAACACTTCGTAATGTTATCGGAGAATTGGAATTGGATGAAACCTTGACTTCGCGCGATACCATCAACTCGAAACTGCGCGCTGTATTGGACGATGCCACCAATAAATGGGGTGTAAAAGTAAATCGTGTTGAATTGCAAGATATTACGCCTCCCGAATCGGTTCGTCGTTCGATGGAACAACAAATGCAGGCCGAGCGCGAACGTCGTGCCAAAGTTTTGGAAGCCAAAGGCGCAAAGGAAGCCATGATTTTGAAATCGGAAGGAGAAAAGGAATCGCAAATCAATCAAGCGGAAGCAGAACGTCAGACGCAGATTTTGAAAGCACGAGGCGAAGCCGATGCGCGGATTCTGCAAGCAACTGCCGAAGCTGAAGCCATCCGTAAAGTGGCCGAAGCCATTGCCTCTACCAATACCGATCCGGCTACTTATATGCTGGTGAACCGTTATATTGAAACCTTGAAAGAAATGGCATCGGGACAAGATTCGAAGGTGATTTATTTGCCTTACGAATCGAGCAACCTGATGAGCGCACTCGGCGCATTGACCAACTTGAACAAGAAATGATTGAACATCTTATAGAGCCTTTGGTTTGTGAACGTTTTTTGCATGATGCGCGTTACAGAGAAGGCCATTTGAGAATAGTGAATGCATTGCCACAGCGCAAGGTGATGGGTTTGCATGCACCGGAAATGAAACAACTCGCCAAGCAATTGTCGTGCGAAGGAGCTGCTGTTATCAACTCTTTCGAAGCAATGCCTGGCGAGTTGCTTTGCTATGAGGAATGCGTCATTTGGGGCTATCTTATCAATCTTCAAAAATGCTCGCTTGACGAACGTTTGGCCATGTTAAAGTGTTATGTGTCTGTGCTCGACAACTGGGCGGTCTGCGATTCCTACTGTGCTCACGCGAAATGGATGGCCCGTGCCGACAAGGAAAGGCTTTGGACTTTTCTGCAAGCCTGGTTCGACTCGCAGCGCGAATTTGAAGTGCGTTTCGCCCTCGTCACAACCATGTGCTATTTTCTCCACGAAGATTGGCTCGAACGCATTTTCCATCGCATCAATAAACTCAATTTCGGTGCGATAAAATCCGAGTATACAAGCATTAAAGGCAAGCCGGAAAAAGCGCAACAAGGCTGCGTACAGGGCGCCGAACCTTATTATGTGCGTATGGCGGTGGCATGGTTGTTGGCTACTGCTTTGGCGAAGTTTCCCGACGAAACGAGAGCCTTTGTTCGCTCATCAAATTTGCCCGAAGATGTGCTAAAACTTTATGTCCGTAAAGCCCGCGAATCTTTCCGCACACGTCAAGTGGACGCTCTCTGAAATCAACGCTTTTCGCCGAGGACGCACCAGCAGATAAAAGGAATCCTGCGGATGATTTCGTACAATAGGGGCGATAAAGCGAATACAGCGATGGTCAAAGCTGAATAGATGCAGACTGGCGACCATGTCGTGTACACTTTCATCATATATCCAAAGACGGCAATAATCGAATAATGAACGATATAGATGCCAAAACTTGCACGACTCATATAAGCGGTGAAGGCATTGCATTTGTCGAAACATTGTTTAAAACAAGCCATCATGGCCAGGCACATCAACCAAGTATAAGCGCAGCAGAGCGGGCTGCTTAGGTATTGTGGCGAGCTAAAGTTTTCGCCGAAGGTGGTTGCCACTAAGATGATGCCGGAAATAGCGGCCGCTGTCATCCATATCTTCCAGTATTTTCCCAACATTTCTTGTATCCTGTCGTGCGAGAATACGAAATAGCCCAAAAGGAAAGGAATGATATAGAACAATGGTCGATGAAGGTTGTACAAACCGTCGGCGCTGGCCAGGCGAGGCTGCTCAATCATGCTTTGGTTGCCCAGCCAAATAAGTATCACCATCAAAAGTATCGGAATGAGACCGATTTTGTTGCAGGCTTGCCAACATTTGTCTTGGCTGTCCAGTTTTCTTATCAATAACAATAGGGCAGAGAAGATCCACAGATTCTGGATAAACCACAAAGGTCCCGTACCGACTATTGCCCAAATGAAGTACTTGATGGGTTGAGGTACGGCGGCCAAAGCATCGCCGGCGTTCATGCGGGTATTGAAATAGCCTACCACCCATTGAAAAACGAAAAGTCCGATAGTGGCCGGAACCAGAAGTTTTCTGCTACGCGCTTTGAACCAAACATTTGCATCTTGTTTATCGAGAGCATAACGCGAACTGATGCCGGCTAGCAGAAACATCAAAGCCATAAACCATGGATACAAAATGTAAAGTATGATATCCTGATATTGCGGTCCGTCGTTGAAGCCGCCTATTCCGCCCAGTACGCCTTTATTGTTGAAGAAATAGAATACGTGGTAAAGAAGTACCAGCAACACGCAGGTCCAGCGCAGATTGTCTAACCAATGCTTTCTCATTTGTTCAGGCCCTCCATCACCTGTTCAATGGCGTCGTGAAAAATTTGAGTCTTTACCAAAGCCATGCCGTTGCCATCGCCCAACAACAGGAGCGCATCTCCGGGTTTGATGTTGTACAACTTGCGTGCATCGCGCGGAATGACAATCTGACCTTTGTCGCCCACCTTCACTACTCCGAAGATGTGTTTTTCATCATTTGTTTTCATAATAGTTTAATTTGTTAGAAAAGTTGGAAATTTCCCACAAAGGTAAATCGTATAAAGCAAAATTCAAAGGCTTATCACTGATTTTGTTCAATTGACCTCCGCTATTCTCGCTGCATTTGCAGTGTCGAGAGCTTTTGATTGATGCTCAGTAGTGTAAAGAATTCCAACGAAATATGACAGACAAATTGCTTAGAAAGGCTGAATTGTATAATTTTGTGATTGTTTAAACAAGCAGATAAACCTATCAACTATGATCATCAGATCCATACTGGAGAATGATTTGTACAAATTCTCCATGTCTTACTACTATCAGGTGCATTATCCTAATGCTTGGGGCACGTTTGGCTTTCACGATAGAAATAACACCGAATATTCAGAAGACTTTGTCGGCCTGCTGAAAGAAGAGTTTCAGTATCTCGCTACGATTTCGCTGCAGCCGACGGAATTCGATTGGGCAGTAAAAACCATACCTTATATTCCTCAATGTTTCTGGGAATGGCTCTGTTATTTTCGCTTTGAGCCCGATAAAATCAATGTTTGGCTCGATGAAGAGCGACATTTGCACATGGAAGTGTCCGATGCGATGTATAAGGTTACTTTTTACGAAATCCCGATTTTGGCTATCGTGTCGGAGCTTTATCATCAATATATTGGCGATGGATTTGAACAAAGGGAAGAACTTTCAGCCGCGATGATTCCCCTGATGGAGAAGAAAGTGGCCATTGCTTCGCAACATAATCTTTATTTCGCCGATTTTGGTCTGCGTCGTCGTTACAGCCGTTTGTCCGAAGATTTGGTTGTCGAATATATGAAAGCACATTGTCCCACCTTTACCGGCACCTCGACGGTTTATTTGGCTATGAAATATCACCTCAAGCCCATAGGCACCATGGCCCACGAATGCTTTATGTTTCAGGCGGCTGTTCATACGCCCAAAGAAGCCAATTACGAGGTGATGGAACGCTGGGTGGATGTATACGACGGCAATCTGGGAACGGTGCTCACCGACACTTATACGGTAGATGCTTTTCTTCGGAATTTTTCCATGAAACTAGCCAAACTCTACGATGGTGTGCGTCACGATAGCGGCGATCCGAAAGCCTTTGGCGACAAGATGATCAAGAAATACGAGTCGTACGGCATCGATCCTAAAAGCAAGACAATTGTGTTTTCCGATGCGCTCGATTTTCAAAAGGCGGCCGATATCAAAGAATATTTTGCCGGACGCATCAAAGTGACTTTCGGCATCGGCACAAATCTGACTTGCGATATTCCGGGCGTCAAAGCTATGAACATAGTTATGAAACTGAAAGAATGCCGCATCAATCCTCGTCAGCCTGTTTATGGTTGCGTCAAGTTGAGTGATGTCCCGGGCAAAGCTATTGGCACCGAAAAAGATATCGAGAACTATAAATACCAATTGGGAATCGGATAAATTATAAGCAATGAAAGTATTATTGATTAATGGAAGTCCTCGCAAAGAGGGAAATACAGCCACAGCCTTGGCAGAAGTGGCCAAACAACTTGCAAAGGAAGGCATTGAAACAGAAATTATGTGGATTGGCAACGCGCCTATCAGAGGCTGCGCGGCTTGTGGACAGTGTGCTGCCAAAGTACTTGGCCGTTGCATCTTCGACGACGATGTTTGCAACCGCATATCGGAAAAATTTGCCCAAGTAGACGGCCTTATTGTTGGATCTCCGGTGTATTATGGTCAGCCAAATGGCGCCTTGTTGTCTGTTCTTCAGCGCGCTTTCTATTCCAATGCCGCAAGCATTTCGGGTAAACCCGCAGCCGCCATTGCCGTTTGCCGTAGAGGTGGCGCAAGCGCGGCTTTCGAATCGCTCAATATGCCTTTCCACCTCCTGAATATGCCGGTGATTTCTTCGCAGTATTGGAATATTGTTTATGGCCGCACGCCCGGCGAAGCTTCCAACGACAGTGAAGGCATGCAAACCATGCGCACCCTGGCTCGTAACATGGCGTGGCAGCTGAAATGCACGCAAGGCAAGCCTGCGCCCGGTCGTCCCGCCGACGAAGAAAAAGCTACGATGAGTTTCATTAGATGAATAGGTTAGCAAGTGTCGCGGAAATTATTACTTTTGCCGCTTAGCATATATCATTGATGTAAGAGGAAATTTTTAGAAGCATTATGAGTAAAACTAAATTGTCGATTTTGCTGGCAACGCTGGCTTTGGTCAGCCTGATTGCCTTTGGCCTTTGGACTCGCCCGAAGGTACAAGATATTGATTCAGAGAATTTTTCTGCTGAAAGAGTAGTGAAAGATATTGAGGTGATTTCGCAGGAGCATCACTCGGTGGCGCATCCCGCAGAAAGAGCAAAAGTGCGTCAATATCTCTTGGAAAGACTGCAAGAATTGGGCGCAGATACCATTAAAATATTCGAGCACAAAAATTTGGTAGGCCCTGAAAACAAGCATGTGGTCTATACTTTCGATGCTTATAATATTTTGGCCGAATTTGCTCCGCTTCATGCCGATAGTGCTGACAATCAGAATACTTCGCTTATGATGGTGGCGCATTACGATTCTCGCTATTCTCAGCCCATGCCCCGCCAGGATACGGTTTGGTCGTATGGCGCGGCCGACGATGGCTACGGAGTGGGGGTTATTTTGGAAACACTCAATCAGGCGCTTAAGTATCGTTCAGAGTGGAAACAATCCTTTAAAATCTTGTTTACCGATGCAGAAGAACCCGGCATGCAAGGCATGAAGGCGCTTTGGCGTGAATATCGCGAAGTGTTTGACGAAGTGGGTTTGATGATTAATGTGGAAGCCCGTGGACCTTTTGGCCCCGCCTTGTTGTTTGAAACTTCTCCCGGAAGCAAGAATTTGGTGAAACTTTATCAGCAAACGGCCCGCTATCCGCATACCTATTCTCTGACGACGGTGGTATATGGTTTTATGCCAAACTTTACCGATTTTACCATTGTCAAGGATGACATTCCCGGCTTGAACTTTTCTACCATCGCCGACATCAACCATTATCATACCAATCTGGACAATTTTTCTTTTGTTACGCCAAAATCTATTCAACATTATGGTTCTCAGATAGTTCCTTTGGTTAAAGAATACCTTACTAATCCGCTTTATTCCGATAAGGACGTTTTGAGATCGGACGAAAATAGCATCAACTTCAGTATTCCTTTGTTGGGACTGCTCAACTTCTCTAAAACTACTTATACTTGGGTAAACATCTTGGTATTTGTATGTTTCCTTTTGATTTTGTTGCTCGATATTATCAGAGGCAGGGCAAAATTTGCTCAAATCTGGCCGACTGCGCTGAAAACGCTTCTGATGGCCATCGGCGTACTTTTGGTAGGTGAATTGATTGCTTATTTGAGTTGCTTGGCTTCCGGTGCTATCTTCAAGCCTTTCGGCATTGTGCAAGGTGTGAAGGCCGACAATATCATTATGATAATTGCTACGGTATTGATGTTCTGTCTGTTGTGCTTCTGCTATTGGCGCAAACGCAAGGTGATTCAAAAACAATCGGCTCATTCTCTGCGTAAAAGTGCTTCCCAACATGCGGCACGTATGTATGCCGGCAACCAATTGCATGGCGTTCTCTTGCTTCTCACCGTCTTAAGCTTGGCACTCCTCCTGGCAATCAACGAGAATTTGATGTTCTTTATTCCTTTGTTTGCGGCCACTTTGGCTATGTTTTTGTATCGAATCACGAATCTTCGTTTCTGGTGCCTGATAGCCATTTCACTTATTTTGTTGCATAGTCTTTCGTTCCTCTACGCCCTAGCCATGGCGCTCACTATCGGAGCTTTCGGCGCGGTATTGATGATAGCATTCATTCATATAAAGGTGCTCTTGCCTTTGGCTGATATTTTTATTACAAAGAATTGATTTTGAGATATGATGACTGATTAAACCACATAACAATGAGATTATCGAGATTTTTTTCCATCCTGATTGTGCTGTCGCTCGCATTCTTTTTGTTCTGCGCAGCCGGCCGCAAAAATCCCAATATCGTTGATGGAAAGCCCGTTGTGTTCATGACCACAGAAATTACACCAGAATCCTTGGTAGAAGTGTATAAAGCCTTAGGTGTCAAGCCGCAAGGAAAGGTTGCCGTTAAAATATCGACAGGCGAGCCCGGCGGACACAATTTCTTGCAACCCGCTTTGATTAAAGATTTTGTACAAGAAGTGAAGGGCACTATCGTGGAATGTAATACCGCTTATGCCGGCCGTCGTTACACCACCGAGGAGCATCTGAAAGTGTTTGAAGAACATGGATTTACCGCCATTGCTCCCATCGATTTGCTGGACGGCGAAGGTGAAACCATCATTCCGGTGAAAGATACGCTGCATATCAAATATAATATCGTAGGCAAAAACCTGCTCAATTACGATTATTTGGTAAACCTGGCGCATTTCAAAGGTCATACCATGGGTGGCTTCGGTGGCGTGTTGAAAAATCAATCTATCGGTATTGCTTCTGCCAATGGTAAGGCATATATCCATTCGGCGGGTAAAACCGACAAGAAAGAAGAAATCTGGCGCAAAAAAGCCAAGCAAGACCATTTTATCGAAGCGATGGCTTCTGCCGCACAATCCGTACACGATTATTTCGATGGAAAGGCTATTTATATCAATGTGATGAACAATTTGTCGGTAGATTGCGACTGCGATTCACATCCCGCCGATCCCGAAATGAACGACATCGGTATTTTGGCTTCGTTAGATCCTGTGGCCCTCGATCAGGCTTGTGTCGATTTGGTTTTCCATTATCCTTCTCAAAAAGGCGATGATGCCACAGCTTTGATTGAACGTATCAATTCACGTCATGGGGTGCATATTATCGAACACGCTGCCAAAATTGGTTTGGGTTCTCGCGAATATGTACTTCGTAGCATCGATAAGAAATAATGCGAAAATATTTGATCCTCATTATCTTGCTTCTTGTTGCACCGCTTGTTGATATGCAGGCTGTCAACAAGAAGCAAGTGCGTTTGGCCGTGTCGCGTCAGATGCAGCAGTATCCGGCTTCCACTTTGCAGGATATTTACAAGAATTTCTTTCAAGATCGTTTCGGACCCGGACATATAGTGACCGATACGGCGCGGGCGGGCGCTTATTTGCGCGAAGAACTTAAGCAGGTGACGCGTCTGGATGTGCCTATGTATGAGGCTTCTGGCGAAAGAGCCGCTTATTATCGGGTGTCTTTGGCAGCCATTAAAAGCGGACTTGTCAGTTACGAAGTCTTTTTCTCTGCTTTCATCCGTAGCGTGACAGCTTTGCCTGGCGTGGATGTTTCCGATTGGGCCAAAGAATGGGCTTCCATCGAAAAAATCATCCGTTCTATGTCGCTAGATTTGCCTATTTACGAAGAAGATGCCCGCGCTATAGAAGCATTGTTGGCACAAGGTTATTACGCCGTACACCACAGCAAGGCCTATAATTTGCATTACCAACCTCACTATCGTCTGATAGAAAAGAAGATTTTTGAGAAGGAAATCCTGCCGCTCTTGAAATAAATTATTTCATGGGTCTTTCGGGCTGTGGCCAAAGCGGCGCCTTCTTTTCAACGATATATTCGTAGGCTCGTTTGGGTTGATAATCGGCATCGAAAGGCGTGGCATAATTACGAACTCCCAACCATGAATCATTGTCGCTCAGGTTCCAGAACGTAACGCAGTCGATATTTTTATGGTATTTGCGCAGTACGCGGAACACGCGAGCATATTGATCGGCCAGAAATTGTTCGGTGGAATCGCTGATTTGCATACCTTCACGCTTGAAACGCAAAGCGCCGCCCATCTCGTTGGTAACGCGGATATCCAATTCCGTCACATGAATATGTTTCACCACTTTTCGATAGGCTTTGATGGCTTGTTCCAAGGATTCTTCGCTGGGACCGTAAATATTATAATGTCCCTGCATACCAATGCCATCGATGGGAACGCCGGCTTTTTTCATTCTTTTTACCATGTCGACAATGCGCTGACATTTTACCGGATTGCATTCGTTGTAGTCGTTGTAAAAGAGTAGGGCATCGGGGTCGGCTTCGCGGGCATATTCAAAAGCTTTGAAAATAAAGTCCTCGCCGGCAATCTTGTAAAACTCCGACTGACGATAGGGATCGCTTGCTTTTTCATCGTCGGTAATAGCTTCATTTACAACATCCCAGGCATAGACTACATCTTTGTATCTGCTCACCACCGTATGAATGTGCTCGCGCATGCGGGCCAACAAAAGTTCTTTGCTTGGCTGGTCTTCGTACATCCATTGACAAGTTTGGTTATGCCACATGAGGCAATGTCCGCGCAATTTAATGCCGTTTTCACGACAAAAATTGGCGATGGCATCGGCTCTTTCCCAACGATATTGCTCTTCTGTGGGATGCGTCGGACCCGGTTTCATGTCGTTTTCGGCCGTGATGCTGTTGAATTCTTTGCACAGCAAAGCAATCTGCTCGGGCTGAGAGATGTTTCGCTGATTCACAGCAACGCCAATCATGAAATATTTATCGTATGCTTGCTTCATGCTCTGGGTAAAATGCGCTTCTTGCGCTGTAATGGGCATGATAACAAGTAACAAAACACACACGCAAGTCTGGATTTTTCTGGAGAATAATGGATTCATAGTTTGCTTTGATTAAATGTTTGGCAAAGATATAGGATTCTTCCCGACAGAGCTTCTTTTTTGCCAGACTTTTATTATGTACCAAAATGTTCGATAAATTGATGATTTTAAGCGCAAAAAAGTGAGATAAATATCTTGCAGAACCATTCTCAATTTATAACTTTGCACCCTAATTTATATAGAAAAAAACGGGCCTTTTGCATGAGGTGTCATCGGCCTGGTAATAAATTGATAATTAGATATTTTAATATGTTTTTTAACTTTTTAATCATGAAGAAAAAATTTGGAAAATTGATCATGGCCGTATCAGTGATATGCGCCGTGGGAATGTTCTTCTCTTCTTGTAACGACTACGTTGCCGATGTCAATGCAGAATTGAAGGGCCAGATTGCTGATTTGAATGCGGATATGAGCGCAGATCTCGCCGATTTGCAGACCGCATTGGAAAATGCAATTAACGAATGTAAAGACAATTGCGCTGCTAAGCACATCGAGTTGGAAAAAGCCGACCAGGAAAACTCTGATAGCATTGTTGCTCTTTTGCAAGATGTAGCTGAATTGGATGGTCGCATCGAAGTATTGGAAGAGGCAAAAATCAAGGTTGATAGCACATTGCATGCTTTGGATAGCATTCAGAAAATCCATGCTGACACCATCGAATACATCTTTAAGACTTATGCTACCATTGCTTATGTTGACAAGGCTTTGAATGATAGTGTGGTTCAACTCAGAACGGAAATCAACACTAAGTATGCTGCAGCTCTCGACTCTGTAGGTAAGGTTGCTGTTGCTGTTGCTACCAATGCTTCTGAAATCAAGTGGTTGAAAGAAGAATTGGCCAAGATCAAATCTTGCAATTGTGACACCGCAGCTATTTGGGCTAAGATCAGAGAAAACGAAAGCAAAATCTCTAGCTTGCAGATTCAGGTTGACATTCTTGATGTTGCCGTGGCTGCTGCTACCGCCACACTGGTAACTCACACTTCTCAAATCAAGGATCTCCAAGATGCCGACGAATTGCTTAAGGACGATATCAAAGATTTGCAGACAGCAGTTTCTGAAATTCGTGATGCTTTGACCGATCTTGAAAAACGCATGAACATCGTTGAAAACCGTTTGAACAAGCGTATTTCCAGCGTGGTAGTGAATGGTGCATACAGCCCTGTGGTTGGTTATTTCAACTTGCCCACCGGCATGAGATCAAACATTTTGGCTGCGTACTATGGTGAAGCCGCAGTTGAAGGTGCTGTTCTTCAGATGAGTTTCCCTAGCACAAGTGATGTTAATACTCTCTTTGGCGATTATTTCCCTGTTTTGCCCGCTGGCGCAAACACCATAACTTACGAAAATAGCGATCTTATCGTTGGTGCCGAAGGTAATGCTGGTACTTTGTATCTCACCATCAACCCCAACGATGTTGATACCACCGGTATTAAGTTGGCTTTGAAAAATAGTGCAGGCGAAGAAGCTGGTGTGGTTTTGGGTTCATTGGTTAAATCTGAAAAGAAACTCAATTTCGGTTACACCCGCGCTGCCAACAATGGTTTCTACGAAGTAGCTGCTACTTTGAATCCTGACGAAATTTCTAAGGCTCAAATCCGTGTTGAATTGGGAGACTTGAAAGATGTTTTGGCAGATTTCAAATCTATCGGTAATGGTGTTAACTTGAGCAATGCTATCGGTACTTTGTACAATGCTGTAAATGACATTGCTGATGCTTACGCCGTAGAAGCCACTTATGTTGATTCATTGGGCGAACATCAAGTTTATTCAGATTATGCTTTGGCTGCAGTAGCTATCCAACCTCTTTCGTATAGTCACGTTAATAAACTTAATAGTAGTCTTGAATCTATTACCCAAGTCCCCGGTATTCCTCAAATCTCCAACTTGGTAAATAAGGTATTTGACAAGGTTGGTACCATCAGTATTCCTGATTTGGGATTGAGCGATTTGCAGGCTAAGCTTACCGGTATCAGCTTCGGTGGAGCTATCGGAGATAGTATTTCTTTCGTACTTAATATTTCAGTTCCCGTTACCATTCCTAGTATGGAAGTGCCCGTGCCTTCAGCAAATCCGCCTTATGAAATTGAGGTGCAAATCCCTGAAATCAAGGACAACTTGGGCAACATCCTAAAAGAAGCAGATACAATTAAAGTTCCTGTTGATCCCAAAGATATTATGGGCACTGACAAGATTACCATCGAGGAGAAAACAATCGATGTACCTATCAATGATACAATATTCATTCCTTCTAATCAAGTTCTTGGTGAGTTGGGTACCACCCTCGACAACATGGATGATTTGATTGCTGATATCAATAGCATGATCAGCAATGTCACCGGCAAGATTGAACAAGTTGAAGGCGAGCTCAATAGTGCTATCGTAAAGGTTGAAAACAAATTGAACGAATACCTCGACAAGATCAACAATAAGCTTGTTTCTGTATTGAAGTCTCTCCCCAACAAATTGTTGCCCACCATGTTGGTTAACACCACCGACGGTTTCAGCATGTTGAGTTCTATCAAGGGTGCGCCTTCTGTATTGAGCGCTGGTTCTGCTACATTGATTCCTACCAGCTATACAGCAGAAGTCTTGATTCCTGCTGCTAAAAAGTACATCGTTGTAACTGATGCATATAAAACTGGTTCTAACACTACTGATCAAGCTGCCATCAATGCTGCCAATAGCGGTGATTTGAACGTGGTATTGGAAGGCCAAACCAGAGCTGTTGCTTTCAATGGTCAATCTGGTTATACCTACGAAATCACCTATTCAGCTATGGACTTCTTCGGTTATGTGGCTAACACCAAGTACTATGTAAGTATTAACTAATCAATTTGAGGGATAAACATTTAAATTAGAAAAACTATGAAAGTAAAGAAATTTATATTGTCGTGTCTCGCTGCTGTAGCCGTATTCGGCTTGAGCGCACAAGAGGCAGAAAAGACTGAAAATGTTTTTGTACCTCATTGGTATGTACAGGGACAATTCGGTGCCCAATATACTTTGGGTGAAGTATCATTTGGTAAATTGATGGCTCCCAATGCTCAATTGTCTTTCGGACGTCAATTTGGTGAAGTGCTTGGTGCTCGTTTCGGTATCAATGCATGGCAAAGCAAGGCCGGTCAGGCCGATTATCGTTGGGCTTGGACTTATGTTGCTCCTTCTTTGGATGCTACTTTCAATCTTTCCAACGCTGTTTGCGGTTACAATCCCGATCGTCTGTTCTCATTGAGCGCTATTGCCGGTTTGGGCGTAAACGTTACCTTTGGTAATGCGCAGGCAAATAATTTCAACGACGATTTGAAATCTTTCCTCAGCAGCACCAACAATTTTCCTGGAGATGCACTTGAATATTTGTGGAATGGTACCAAAGCTTTCATGAATGCTCATGTTGGTTTGGCCGGCGATTTCCGTATCACCGACAACTTGAGCGCCGGTATCGAAGTGCAAGCTGTGGCTTTGTCTGATAAATACAACTCTAAGAAGGCAGGTAATGCCGACTGGTATTTCAATGCTTTGGCCGGTGTTAAGTATTGCTTCGGCAAGACTCACGAACATCGTGCAGTTGAACCTACCAAGTCTGTAGAAGAAATCGTTCAGGAATATGTTGACAAGAAGGTTGCTCCTATGGAAGACAAGGTAAATGCTTTGGAAAAAGATTTGGAAGAAACCAAGGCTGCTCAAGACAAAGTGATTGCTGAAGCTGTTGCAGCTGCCGAAAGAGAAGCCGCTCAACCTTTCCAACGAGATATCGTTTTCGGTATTGGCAGCATCAAAATTACAAAATCTGAAATGGCTAAGGTAACTGAGATTGCCGACTACATGAAGCAGAATCCTGCTGCTGTTGTGCTTATCACCGGTTACGCCGACAATGCTACCGGCACCGAAAAAGTAAATATGCATAAGTCTGAACTTCGCGCCAATGCTGTTGCCAAGGCTTTGAAAGAAGAAGGTATTGCCGAATCACGCATTACCATCGATTTCAAGGGTGCAAGCGTACAGCCTTACGGAACGCCTGCTGAAAACCGCGTTGCTATCTGCATCGTTCAGAAATAATTTTTGACCCTTTATCATACTTATCCAGCAATCATCGGTTTTTATCGGTGATTGTTGGATAAATTTTATTACATGAAGAAAGTATTATTTGTTTTAGCTTTTTGCTTGATGGCCATATCTTCCTATGCAAAATTGGAAGGGGATGGCTATTATCGTATCAAGAATGTTGGTTCGGGCCGTTATATTACGGTAAGAGACAATAAAGGTAGTATCAATATCAATGCTGCATCTGCCGACCTCGGTGCTGTCTATTTATATAAGGGCTTTGAAAATGTAGTCTCCGATCCTGCATCTATCCTATATGTTCAAGATTGTGGCGGAGGTTTCAAATTTTATGCACAAGGCACCGATACTTACGAAATCATCGGATATTATTTGAAGGTAAAATTAAACAACGACGGAGAATCGTACAAAGCATACCAAAGCAACGAGTACTTGATGATGTATCTGGGAGATGTGGAAACCAACCTCAACAATGTAATAGGAGCTTTAAGTACCAACGCCAAAGGAACTTACCGCGATTGGTATGTCTATCCCGTCAAGCCAAGTTCAGACAATTACTTCGGTATTAAGCCGGAATTCCAAACATCAAAAGGTCAATTTGCTTCATTCTATGCTTCTTTCCCTTTCAATACTGTGGCAGAAGGCATGAAAGTCTACTATATATATAAGGTAGATCAAGGCATGGCCGTGTATAAAGAGATTAACAATCAACAGGTGCCTGCCGGCATGCCGGTTCTGATAAAATGTGCCGGAGCCAATCCTGCCGACAATAAAATTGATATCAAGGCAAATAGCGGAAAAGTGGCCAGCGACAACCAATTGGGTGGTGTGTATTTCTGTAATACCACCAAAGCTCACCGCAATGTAAAAGCTTACGATGCCAATACCATGCGCGTGTTGGGTGTGAATGCGGCCGGTGAATTGGTTTTCAAAAAGGTATCGCTCGATTATTTACCTGCCAATAAGGCTTATCTGAAAGTGCCCGCAGGTTCGCCCGACGAAATCAAGGTGGTGTCTTACGAAGAATACGAAGCTAACAAAGTAGTTCCTGTCAGCGGCATCAGTCTGAATAAAACAGCTATCGAACTCACCGAAGGCGAAACTTTCCAATTGGAAGCCAGTGTGGCTCCCGAAAACGCCACCGACAAAACAATTAGCTGGAGCAGCTCGGATGCTAGCATAGCACGCGTTTCCAATGGTTTGGTTAGCACTTTGAAGGCAGGAACGGTGGTCATTACGGCCAAGGCGGGCGATTTTTCGGCAAATTGCACGATTACGGTAAAAGCAAAAGTGATTCCCGTGAGCGGCATTACGCTTAATAAAAGCAGCGTAGAACTGACTGAAGGCGAAACTTTCCAATTGGAAGCCAGCGTCGCTCCCGACAATGCCAGCGACAAAACCATTAGCTGGAGCAGTTCCGACAACAATATCGCTACCGTGGCGGATGGTCTTGTTAGCACTTGGAAAGCCGGTGAAGTGGTGATTACAGCCAAATCAGGCAATTGTACCGCCACTTGTAGCCTGACGGTGATAAGCAAAGCTACTCCCGAATTGCCCGATACGACAGATGTTCCTATCACGGGTATCAAACTCGACAGAAGCGAAGCGGAACTTAGCGAAGGCGAATCTTTAACATTGGTAGCCACTATCACGCCCGACAATGCTACCGACAAAAGCATTAGTTGGAGCAGCTCTGACGAAAGCATTGCCATTGTAGTGAATGGGGCTGTCACCGCCTTGAAAATGGGCGAAGTGGTGATTACGGCCAAGGCAGGCGAATTTGTCGCTTCTTGTAGCATTCGTGTTAAAGCCAAGGAAATTCCCGTCGAAAGTATTACGCTCGATAAAACGAAGGCAGAGCTGACCGAAGGCGAAACTTTGACACTGGTAGCAATGGTATCTCCCGAAAATGCGACAGATAAAAGCATAGTATGGAGCAGTTCCGACGAACGTATCGCCACAGTTTTCGATGGCCTTGTTAGCACGCTGAAAGCCGGCGAAGCTATTATCACGGCTCAATGTGGCAGTCAATCAGCTACTTGCAGAATTATTGTCAAGGCAAAACCCGATGCTTTGGAAAGCGTAGAATTACATACCGGCATCAGAGCTATTTATAGTTTGCAAGGCATTAAGGTAGGTTCTTGCGAAGAGGATTTCGATCGTTTGCCCGAAGGTTTGTATATCATCAACGGAAATAAATTGGTGAAGAAGATGGCCCGATAAGTTATTACGGAATAGCCTTTCTTACGCAAAAAAGAATGCGACAGCGCTCATGGGAACGTTGCCGCATTTTTTTATGTCAAAGTGGGAGAGAATCAGAAAAGGGTTCGCGTGAGACGAAGATTGATAACCGGAAAAACCTGGAACTGCTTCAACAAATCGACACATTGTCCCATTTTACCTTCGATGCCGCTGATATCGTGCACCAAATCGGTGCCATCGTGTGTGATAAGACTCGGAACGCCTCCCCAAAAAAGCAGACCGCAATCGAAGGATACATGCAGTTTTTTATCGGGCGAAGCAAGCGCATTACTACCATAACCAAAGCCCAGATAAGGCTTTATACGATTAACTTTCATTTCGGCACGCACCATGCAATATTCGTCGGGCATCATTTTGTAAACGCTGCCGTCGTTGACACGATTGCCTACTTTAAATCCCATTTCGCCGTACGAAAACATTTCTTCCATCAATTTTTCCGTGGGATAAAGTTCGAAAGAGCCCATCACAATAATCGGTTCGTCGTTGATGGCATTCTGATACATAGTGTTGTACATATTGGCTGCATACAGGGTGGGCATCGATTCCGGCGCATTTTGCACACGACCGATGACAGAAGATCCCCAATAAACCCCGGGCGTGATATACCATTTCTTATTCTTGAAAGGATGAATATCCAACAAAAGTTTGGCATTGTAGAAGTTGGGACTGCACAGCATTTCTATTTCATTGCTGATTTTAGAGCCCGTCATACCTTCAATCATTTGCGATAATTTATCGAATTTGCTTTCGCCAACAGGTGGTACTTCGGCCGATTTGTTACCCAATTGTTCATCCACATCGACACCGAATGTCATGCCTAAATTAAATTCCGGTATCGCGGAGAAACCGCTGCGCAGACGCAAACTTTTGCCCAAATTGGTGGCCACATCGAAACCGATACCGGTGCTTCCGGCTTCTACCGCTACATCAAGATGCGTGAAAAAAGAAGGACGTTCCTCAGATGTTTGAGCAAGGGCGACATTTCCTGTTAAAAGGAAGCAAGTCAGAAGGATAGATAGATTTTTCTTCATATTATCGTAGGTTTATTATCCACATTATATTTAGTGCCGCGAAGATATTAAAAAGAATCTTAACTATCTTTGTCCTAAAGAATAAAGAACGAAATGAAACGATTGATAATTTTTATATCCCTGATTCTCAGCATTTCTATAAGTGTTAAACTTTCGGCTGCAACTAAAGCGGAAACGCATAGCTTTGAAAGCGGCCATGGACAATTCTTGTTGGATGGAAAACCCTTTGTGATTAGAGCTGCCGAACTGCATTACGCCCGAATTCCGGCCGATTATTGGGAACATCGTATATTGATGTGTAAAGCCCTGGGAATGAATACCATCTGTTTGTATGTCTTTTGGAATTATCACGAAGAGGAAGAGGGTATTTATCATTTTAAAGGCGAACGCAATTTGGCTCGTTTTCTGCAACTGTGTCAAAAACACGATATGTGGGTGATTCTGCGTCCTGGGCCCTATGTTTGTGCCGAATGGGAAATGGGCGGATTGCCATGGTGGCTACTGACGAAAGAAAATATGCAATTGCGTTCTTTGCATCCCGATTTTATGGCCGCGGTGGGCCGTTTTCAACGAAGATTGGCCCAAGAATTACAGCCTTTCATGCTTAAGAATGGCGGAAATATCCTGATGGTGCAAGTGGAAAACGAATTCGGATCTTATGGTACAGACAAAGCCTATATGAGCGCCATGCGCGATACGCTGCGTGCTGCAGGATGGACGGAAACGCTCCTATTTCAATGCGATTGGTCGAGCAACTTTCAAAATAACGCCCTCGACGATCTTATCTGGACACTCAATTTCGGCACGAATGCCAAGCCCTTGCAACAATTCAAAAAACTGCAGCAACTGCGTCCCGATGCGCCCTTGATGTGTTCTGAATATTGGAGCGGCTGGTTCGATGGCTGGGGTCGCAAACACGAAACCCGTTCGTCGGAGGCCATGGTAAAAGGCATTGCTACGATGCTGGAAAATAATATTTCTTTTTCATTGTATATGACGCATGGCGGCACTTCCTTTGCTCATTGGGCCGGTGCCAACAACACGCCATTTTCTCCCGATTGCACTTCGTACGATTACGACGCTCCCATAAATGAACAAGGTGCTGCAACAGAAAAATACCATCAATTGAGAGAATTATTGCAAAATTATTCACAAGTGAGGCTGCCGGATATACCAAAAGCCATGCCGGTAATCAGCATTGATAAGATTGATTTTCAGCAGTATGCAAGTTTGCAAAGCAACATTCTTCGCTATGAAGAAAGCCTCGAGCCGCTTCCATTTGAGGCCATGCGTTTTGCTTATGGAAGCGCTGTGTATGAGTGTGTTCTACCGGAATTGCCCGCTGGTTATCTGTACATAAAGGACTGCCACGATTTTGCTCGCGTCTTTGTGAACGACAGTTTGGTGGGCGAGTTGTATCGCGGTGCGAATGAACAGAACACGCTGCCTATGCCCGCCGTCAGACAAGGTGATAGTCTGCGCATTTTCGTCGAAGCAATGGGGCGTATCAATTATTCGCGCAAAATTCACGATTTCAAAGGAATAGGAGGAGAGGTGAGCTGGATTGCGGCGGATGACACCACAGCTATGCACAAACAGCGTCTGCAGCATTGGAAAATTAGTCTGATTGATGCAAGAACTTTACCCAACAAAGATTGGAAAAAGATAACATCCTTAGAACCTGGATATTACAAAGGCTATTTTCGCATCAATAAAATAGGGGATACTTTCCTTGATCTTTCCACATGGGGCAAAGGTTTGGTCTGGGTAAATGGCCATTGCCTGGGACGATTTTGGAAAGTTGGGCCGCAACAGACGCTTTATTGTCCTGGAGCTTGGCTAAAAAAGGGCAAGAATGAGATTGTGGTGATGGATATTCTCGAACCAACTTCGCTGCAAATCAAGGGATTGGATAAGCCCATCATCGATCGTTTACACAAAGAGTTTATTCCCGACGATGCGGTCAAAAAAGAGTATCCGCAAAACACATTGCAAGGGAATGAAGCTGCTCCCGGCGCAAAATAAATCTTATAAACCGCATTGGCTCAATACTTTCGTAATGGCGGCTTGCGGACGCAGGGTTTCAAACGATTCCGGACATTGCCGCAAGGCGGCATCGTCGAGCAGAATATCGTAGGGCAGCGTGGATTCGGGCAGCGGGCCGGCCGTCCAATGGTACAAATCTTCAATGCCAAAAAATCGAGCAATGGCTTGCACGCTCATCGTACTGCCGTTGGCTTTTCCATCGATGGCATAACCGGCAATATGCGGCGTGGCAATAGCTACCAGGCTTACTAGTTCTTGGTCTATCTGTGGCTCGTTTTCCCAAACATCCAACACGGCCGCTTTGATACTGCGATGTTGTAAAACTGTTTTCAAGGCTTCATTGTCGACCACCTCGCCACGCGATGCATTTATCAGTATTTGATGCGCTTGCATCTGCGATAGTCGTTGTGCGTCGAAAAGATGATAACTGGAGTAAGGCGCTTCATGATGAAGGTTGGGATGCAAACTGATAATGTCGGCCTTGGCCATCAGTTCGTCCAAAGAAATATAGTCTTCGACTCGGTCGGTGTACAGCAAGCCATTATCGGAACAGCTTTTTCCTTCAAGCATGGCGGCTCGTCTGAGCGGATCGTTTTTCAGTACACGACAACCCAACTGGCTGGCTACGGCTGCAACTTTTTCGCCCACATGGCCCAAGCCTACAATGCCCAAGGTTTTATCTTTCAGGTTGAAGGAATATTTCTGCGCCAGATGTTTCAAGGTACAACCTACATACATAGCCACTGAATCGGCATTGCAACCGGCTGCGTTTTTCCAGACAATGCCATTTCGGCGACAATAATCCGTGTCGATGTGGTCGTATCCGATGGTGGCCGTAGCGATGAAACGCACGCGGCTTTGTGCCAGGCTTGTTTCATTGCAAAGGGTGCGAGTTCGGATTAGCAGTGCGTCTGCATGGCGAAGCTTGCCGGGCGACGCAAGGCCGCCCGGCAAGTATTCCACTTCGGCATAAGGCTCAAACACGCCTCTCACATAAGGAATCTTATCGTCGATGAAGATTCTCATTTCTGCCGATGATTATTTACTGAACATTCTCAGGATATGACGTTCGTAGAGATTGGCAACAATCTGTTCTGCGCAAACGGCTTTATTGCGTCTCAAGGCATTGATATAAGCTTCACCTTGTTCGGCAGCCACTTTGTAACCCACATGAATCAACTGACGGAAATTGGGATTGTACTGCGGATGACCGGGAATGTGGCGCAGGGTGTTGGCGAAAGTTTCACCATCCCAAGATTCTACTTCTTCTACAGAAGGCAAAGCATTGGTATCAATATCGATAACGGTAGCGTAGGGTGCGCACAATTCTTCGAAACGACCATAAGAACCTTTGTAAACTTCCTTGGCCAATTGCAAAGCTTCAGCATCACCAGACATAGCCAAACCAATCAGTTCTTCCAACCATGAGGTGCCGGCGGTTTTCACATGAATACCTTTGTCGTATTTGCGCAACAAATCGCCAATAACAGGATAAATACTAAACTTGTCGGAACCCGAGTGGATACTGAGTTTCAGATTGTCGGGCAAAGCAAATTCTTTTACGGCAAAATCGATTACCAGAAGGTCTTCTTCGAATTCTTTGGCAAATTGAGCTACATCACCTACGTAATCGACACCTTTGTTGAAACGACCGGTAAATTTGGGAGCAATGGTCTGAGCAGGAATACCTTCCAGCGCAATAGCGTGCAAAATAATGAACATGTCGATAGGCGTTTGTGCTTCGTCCACTTCGTCCATAGAAACTTCAGGAATGAAATTATCGGCACCTTTCACTTCGGCAATATGACGATAAATACGTCCGGCTTCCTGAACGGCAAAAAGGAATTTTTCAGCTTTTTCGCGCAACAAAGCTTCGGTCAGTACGAAAGGTTGTTCAATGCCGGGAATCTGCAATTCGCCCAAGTATTTTTCATTTGCCTTGACAAAAGCAGCAATACTTTCTTCGGAAGCGGGCTTGCCAATGTAATCGGCCACGTCCAAAGTAAAGAAATCGCAACAATCGATGAAACGGTCTACATTGTTCATGTTGATATGGTCGGCATCCACGAAATAAGCACCACTATATTGCAAAGCCTTAACAGCATCATCGGCTTCCTGACGCGTACCGATAGGTTCTGAATGCACGATATTGTGTTCGCGGTTCGACTTATTCCATACGGGCGTAAAATCGATACCCAATTCTTGACGAGCTTTCATCATAGCGGCCAATTGTGCTTCGCCTTGTTGTGCGAAACGGTCGCCGGTTCCAAAAGAATACTTACTGATTTTCATATTGTTATAGTTTTTGATAATGATTATCTTTTTTCAGGATTGCTTGTATTGCGCATAATCCATGGCGGATAGGGCCATTTTTTAGCATTCACAAAAGTAACGATAGTTTTTAAAAAGCTTATGCAATGCCTAAGAAAAAACATTGTCCGAAACAAATTATTATGGCATCGCCCGTGCGATTATCAGAAATAATATGCTTAATTTTGCGCAAATTTATACCTAATTTATATTCATAAAACCTATGTCAACACTAAGGTTCAATCTTGTGCAAGAAGCCTTCAATCATCAAGTGGTTCCTGCACAGAGCTTACCAAAGAATATAGCCGCACTCTACGGCGAAAATGTGTTCAATCTGGATACGATGCGTCGCTGCATGTCGCGTTCTGTTTACAAGAAAGTGCAGGAAGCCATTGCGGCCGGTAAAGCCATCGATCCGGAAATTGCTGAAAGCGTTGCGCTTGCCATGAAGAAATGGGCCATGAAAAAAGGTGCCACACATTACACGCACTGGTTTCATCCGCTCAACGACGGCACGGCCGAAAAGCATGATTCTTTTATTCAGAAAGATGGTCCGTACAAAGTGATAGAAGAATTCAATGGCAAACTTTTGGTGCAACAGGAACCCGATGCCTCAAGCTTTCCAAATGGTGGCATTCGTAATACCTTCGAAGCTCGCGGTTATAGTGCTTGGGACCCTTCGTCGCCGGCTTTTATCGTGGATGACACGCTTTGTATTCCTACCATTTTTATTTCGTACACCGGCGAAGCGCTCGACTACAAAACGCCTTTGCTCAAGTCTTTGTCGGCCGTTTGTGAAGCTGCCAAGGAAACTTGCGGCTTTTTTGTGAACGATGTACAGCGTGTTACTTCCAACTTGGGTTGGGAACAGGAATATTTTCTGGTGGACGAAGCGCTCTTCTCGGCACGTCCCGACTTGATGATGTGCGGACGTACCATCATGGGACACGAATCGGCCAAGAATCAACAGTTGGAAGACCATTATTTCGGTTCTATTCCCAAGCGCGTGGTGGAATACATGAAAGACCTGGAATTGGAAGCTTATAAATTGGGCATTCCTTTGAAAACGCGTCATAACGAAGTGGCTCCCAATCAGTTTGAATTTGCGCCTATTTACGAAGAAACCAATTTGGCCGTCGATCACAACTTGGTGTTGATGGATCTGATGCGCAAAGTGGCGCCTAAGCATCATTTCAGAGTATTGTTGCATGAAAAACCCTTTGCCGGCATCAATGGTTCGGGTAAGCACTGCAACTGGTCTTTGACCACCGATACCGGCATCAACCTATTTGCGCCGGGCAAGCATCCGAAAGACAATCTATTGTTTGTCACCTTCTTGGTAAATACTTTGATGGCCGTTCATAAACATAATGCTTTGTTGAAGGCTTCTGTGGCCAGCGCCGGCAATGCCTATCGTTTGGGAGCGCATGAAGCTCCTCCGGCCATTATCTCGGTTTTCTTGGGTACGCAATTAACCCAGTTGTTGGCCGATTTTGAAAAAGAAGATTCCGAAGATGGTCTGAAAATGAAGGCTAAATCACGCTTGAATCTGAATGTCAGCATTATTCCCGAATTGATGCTGGATAATACCGACCGCAACCGTACTTCGCCTTTTGCTTTTACCGGCAATCGTTTTGAATTCCGTGCAGCCGGATCTTCGGCCAACTGTGCATCTTCTATGATTGTGCTGAACACAGCCGTCGCCGGTCAGTTGATGGATTTCAACGCCGCCATGAAGGAAAGAATGATTAGAGGCGAAAGCAAGGAACAGGCTTTATACGCGCTCTTGCGTGAATATATCAAGATTGCCAAACCGGTTTGTTTCGAAGGCAATGGTTACAGCGATGAATGGAAAGCCGAAGCCTCCCGTCGTGGACTGGATTGCGAAACCAGTATTCCTTTGCAGTATGACGCCTATCTGAAGCCACAGAGCATCGATCTGTTTGCACAAACCAAAGTCTTGAACGAGAAAGAATTGGCTGCCCGCAACGAAGTAAAATGGGAAACTTACACCAAGAAAATTCAAATTGAAGCACGTGTTCTCGGCGATTTGGCTCTGAATCATATCGTGCCGGTGGCCATTAAGTATCAGTCTTCTTTGCTGGACAATCTTTTCAAACTGAAAACCTTGTACAAAGACGAAGATTATCAGGAACTTTCTGTTGATAAGTCTGAAAAAATCAAGAAGATAGAATACTACATCAACCAAATCCAAAAACTCACCGATGCTATGGTGGAAGCGCGCAAGGTGGCCAATCGTATTACAAACGAAAGAGAAAAAGCCATTGCTTACCACGACACGGTTGAACCTTATTTCGAAAAAATCAGAAATCTGATAGACGAATTGGAATTGATGGTAGACAACGAATTATGGCCTTTGCCTAAATACAGAGAACTTTTATTTATACGATGATGAAAACGATTAGATTATTTGTGCTGAGCCTCCTTTGCTTGGCCATGAGTTTGCCCGTCAATGCACAGGAGCAGACCGCTGAAAAAAAGTATGACATTGTAGTGGCTCGCGATGGTTCGGGCGATTTCCGCAACATTCAGGATGCCATTGAATCGATTCGTGCCTTCAAGCCTGGCAAGCGCACAACAGTTTTTATCAAGAAAGGTGTGTACAAAGAAAAAGTAACGGTACATACTTGGATTACCAATGTCGATTTTATCGGTGAAAGCAGAGAAAACACCATCATTACTTACGACGACCACGCCAATATCTGCATTTCCGGCACAGCGATGAAAATGGGTACCTTCCGCACACATACCGTATATGTGCAAGGCAACGATATCACTTTCCAAAACCTGACCATCGAAAATAATGCCGAACAGAAAGGTCAAGCCGTAGCCTTGCATGTGGAAGGTGATAGAGTGGCTTTCTTCAATTGTAACATTCTGGGCAATCAGGATACCATCTACACCGGTCGTGAGCAAACGCGCAACTATTTCGAAAACTGCTATATCAACGGTACCACCGACTTTATTTTCGGTCCGTCAACAACTTGGTTCGAAGCTTGTCTTATTCATTGTAAAAGAGATTCTTACATCACGGCTGCGTCAACGCCCGAATATGTAAAATATGGTTATATCTTCAACAATTGTAAAATCACAGCCGAAGCCAGCGTGAGCAAAATGTACCTGGGTCGTCCTTGGCGTCAGTATGGCATGACCTTGTTTATGCATTGCGATATGGGTAGCTTTATTCGTCCCGAAGGTTGGCACAACTGGGGTAAAACCGAAAATGAACAATGCGCCCGTTATTATGAATTCGAAAACACAGGCGAAGGTGCTGCCAGCGATAAGCGCGTTTTCTGGTCGAAACAATTGAGCAAGAAAGAAGCCAAGGAATATACTTTGGAAAATGTGATGGGCGACTGGAATCCCCAAGCTTGCAAAATCGTTATGTAAATATTTGAATAGGAGATTGTCATACGAATAACGCAAAGATTCTCCAAAAAGCCCTACCGCCTCTTTTGCTGTATGCTTCGTGCAAAGCCAGCAAGGGGCGGTATTTTTTTGCCACTTCCCGACGAGCCTTGCGTGCATACTGTTTCCAATACTCCAACTGTGCTTGCGGCAATTGATTTTCACGCAGCAATAGACAAGCCAAACTAATTTTTTTGAAGGCTAAAGCAGCGCGCAAAGAGGCTTCGTTCAAACGATTTTTATCTAGATAATCTTCGATGGAAAGCAATGATTTTTCCAGCGCTTCGGCATCTTTGGAATAGCTGAAACCGGAAATAGAATCTTCTCCGGCATGAATCAGATAAAGCGGCTTGTTTATCCAAACGATATCTTGAGAAGGAATTTGTGCAAGCAAACGACAAGCGTATTCAAAATCTTGCCAGCGCGCCAGCGTTTCGTTCCAAAGAGGCCATTGTCCCAAGGCATCACGACGCAAGAGAAAGGAATGTGTAACCAGCAGAGGATCAAGCAAATGTTGTGTCAAATCTGATCCTGTTCTTTTAGGATGCAGACGCTTTTTGCCGGCACATTCCAAATGCGAACGAAAGGCAATCATGGCGGCTTTGGGATAAGCTTTTATGGCAGCGTCCAATTGAGCGTACATTTCGGGATAGACTTCGTCGTCGGAATCGAAAAAGGAAATATAATCGCCACTGGCGGCTTGCATACCGGTGTTTCGCGCGGCGCAGGCTCCGGCTTTGCGCTCTTGCAGCACTTTAATCTGCAGATATTCCGATTGGTATTTTTCTTGAAAATCCAAACAGATCTGATAGGAATCGTCCGTCGAAGCATTGTCCACCAAGATTAATTCCAATGGTCTGAATGGCTGTTTTTCAAAAGATTGAAGACATCTTTTCAACACTTTTGAACGATTGTAAATAGGAACGACTACCGAAATCATACTGATAAAGAATATGCCGCAAATGTAACAAAATTTGCAATAATCTACGTATCTTCGCGTCTTTAAATCCTTGCTTTATGCTGATTCAAAAAGAGATTGATTTACAAGACAAACATAGTTTTCATTGCCCTGTCAAAACAGAATATTGGGTAGAATACGATTCTATTGAGGAGTTGCAACAGATTTTGCGCGAAGCCAATGATTTCGGCTTGCCCATTATGCCCATAGGCGGCGGATGCAACTTGCTTTTCTGTCGCGATTACGAAGGTATTTTGCTGCATTCCTGCATCAAGGATTGGAGCTTGTTGGAAGAAGACGAAAAATCGGTATTGCTGCAAGTGGGCGCAGGTCTCAATTGGGACGAATGGGTGGCTTTGAGCATCGAAAAAGGCTGGTGCGGTTTGCAGAATCTCTCGGGTATTCCGGGCGAAGTGGGAGCGAGCCCGGTGCAGAACATCGGTGCATACGGTGTGGAAGCCAAAGATTGCATTGAAAGCGTCATGGTGCTTGACAGAGAAACACTTGCTTGCGAAACCAAACTTGCCCAGGATTGCGCTTTCGGCTATCGCATGAGCCGCTTCAAACAAGATTGGAAAGATCGTCATATCGTCTGTTACGTCAATTATCGTTTGTCCAAAGATGCCTCATTCTGTTTGGATTATGGTCAGTTGAAAGAAGAAGTGCAAAAACTAGGCGAGCCCTCTTTGAAAAACGTCCGTCAGGCAGTATTGACGATACGCAACAGCAAATTGCCCGATCCGGATAAATTGGGCAATGCCGGCAGTTTCTTCAAGAATCCTTGTATCGACATGGCGCATTATCAATCGATTTTGAATGACTATCCCGATATTCCGGCCTGGCCGCAAAACGATGGCAGCGTCAAGATTTCGGCTGCTTGGATGATAGATCGTTGCGGATGGAAAGGCTATCGCGAGGGCGATGCCGGCGTCTGCGAAACCCAGGCTTTGGTGTTGGTGAATCATGGCCAGGCCAGCGGTGAAGATATCTTACATCTTTATGAAAAAATCGCGGACAGCGTCGAAGAAAAATTTCGCGTAAAATTGCAGCCCGAAGTGGTGGTTTTGAAATAAAATACGCTATCTTTGTTTGTTCGGCTTCGCTGCTTGCGCGCCAACTCTTTTAAAAGAAAACAATAACAATTAAAACGATAAGAATATGAAGTTTACAGTATCTAGTTCGGCTTTGAACAACCGCTTGTCGGTGATGAGCAAAATCATTGTTGCCAATAGTTCGCTGCCTATTTTGAACGATTTTCTGCTGACCGTCGAAGGTCAGGAATTGACCGTGCGCGCTTCCGATCAGGAAACCACCATTGTGGCACACTTGCCCTTGATCGAGGCCGACGAGAATTTCTGTTTTACCATTCCTGCCAAGAGCTTGTACGATTCAATCAAGGAATTGTCCGAACAGCCCATCCGTATCGAACTCGATCCCGATACTTTGGCCGTCAATATTCTTTATCGTAACGGTACTTTCAACTTTGCCGCAACTTCTTTGAACAGTCAAGACTATCCCAATTTGAAGCCTGTCACCGAAGTTCAATGCGAACTCACTATCAATTCACAAGCTTTGCTCAAAGGCATTTCTGCCACCTTGTTCGCTACCGGCGACGACGATTTGCGTCCGGTTATGAACGGGGTAGTGCTCGATATCAGCAAGCAGGACGTTACCTTTGTGGCTACCGATGCGCACAAATTGGTTCGTTTGAAAAATACGCAGTTCAGCGGCAATGTCACCAATGGTGAATCTTCTTTGTTGATTCTTCGCAAAAAACCCTTGAACCTGCTGAAAATGATTCTCGCTAAAGAAGATTGCGACATTCAGTTGGTATTTGGTCAGGATAGTTGGATGATGAATTTGCCCGATTACAGCATTTCTTCTTTGTTGATTGAAGGTCGTTTCCCCAACTACAATGCCGTTATTCCTCAGAACAATCCTTATACCATTTGGGTAGATCGTCTGACGCTGCTGTCTGCTTTGAAACGTGTTTCGCTTTGTAGCGACGAAGCTAGCGGTCTTATCCGCCTGGAAATCAAAGATAACAATATCCAGATTTCTGCTCAGAACACAGACTTCTCTACTTCTGCTCAGGAAAACGTAGCTTGCCAATACGATGGTTCTTCCCTGATTATCGGCTTCAAAGCTGCTTTCTTGATGACCATGTTGAGCAATATCGACACCAAGGATATCATCATCAAACTTTCCGATGCCGCACGCGCCGCTTTGGTGATGCCCGGCGAAAATAAAGAAGGCGAAGATTTGCTGATGTTGTTGATGCCGATGATGATTAAAGCTTAATATCGCCGCTCATGAATCTGCATTTGAAAAACCCCATCGTTTTCTTCGATTTGGAAACCACCGGCACCAACGTGGTTTTCGATCGCATCGTGGAGATTTCTTATTTGAAAATCTATCCCAACGGCAAGGAAGAGTGCAAAACTTTTCGTGTCAATCCGATGATTCCCATTCCGGCGGGTGCTACTGCGGTGCATCATATCAGCGATGAAGACGTGAAGGATTGTCCCACTTTCAAGGAAATCGGAAAAGAAATTGCCAACGATATCAAAGGTTGCGATTTGGCCGGATTCAATTCCAATCGCTTCGATATTCCTTTGTTGGCCGAAGAATTTCTGCGTCATGGCATAGACATCGATTTGAGTAATAGAAAGATGGTGGACGTTCAGGTAATTTTCCATAAGATGGAACAACGTACCCTGAGCGCTGCTTATCAGTATTATTGTGGCAAAGAATTGGAAGGTGCTCATGGCGCCCAAGCCGATACTTTGGCCACTTACGAAGTGCTTAAATCGCAATTGGATCGTTACTCGGATGTATTGGAAAACGATATCGATTTTTTGGCAGATTTCTCGCGTCAGACCCGCAATGTAGATTTTGCCGGACGCATCGTTTATAACGACAAAAACGAAGAGGTTTTCAATTTCGGAAAATACAAAGATGTGCCTGTCAGAGAAGTGCTACGCAAAGATCCCGGCTATTATGCTTGGATTATGCAAGGAGATTTCGCTCTGAATACCAAACAGGTACTTACCAGAATTCGTTTGAGTACACAAAATACATTGTTCTAATATGTTGAAAGGTAAACATATCGTATTGGGCATCACCGGTAGCATCGCGGCTTACAAGGCAGCTTATCTCTTGCGTCTTCTGGTGAAGAAGGGTGCCGAAGTACAAGTGGTGATGACGCCTGCGGCCAAGGAATTTATTACGCCCGTCACCTTGTCGCCTCTATCGGGCAAACCCGTGGTGAGTGAATTTTTCGCGGCCAACGATGGTCAATGGCATAGTCATGTCGATTTGGGTTTATGGGCCGATGCCATGCTTATTGCGCCGGCCACCGCTGCGTCTATCGGAAAAATGGCTCATGGCGTGGCTGATAACATGCTCATTACTACTTATCTGTCGATGAAAGCGCCGGTATTTGTTTCGCCAGCTATGGACTTGGATATGTACAAGCATCCCAGCACTCAGGCCAATCTGAAATTGCTGCAAACTTACGGCAATCACATCATCGAACCGGGTTTCGGCGAATTGGCCAGTGGTTTGGAGGGCAAAGGTCGCATGGAAGAACCGGAAGCCATCGTGGCATATCTGGAAAACTATTTTGCGAAAAGCGCCGACATGAAAGGCGAAAAAGTGCTTATCACCGCCGGCCCGACTTACGAAAAAATAGATCCGGTTCGTTTCATCGGCAATTATTCTTCCGGAAAAATGGCTTATGCTTTGGCCGAAGTTTGTGCCCAACGTGGTGCTGAAGTATATTTGGTATCGGGTCCGGTGGCTTTGGAAACACCCGCAGGCAATATCCATCGCATCGATGTGGAAAGCGCCGAAGAAATGTATCAAGCTTGTATCGAGCATTTTCCATCTTGTCAAACCGCCATACTTTGTGCTGCCGTGGCCGATTACAGAGTGGCAGAAATCTCCGACAACAAAATCAAACGTGAAGAAAGTGGCGAACTTTCTCTTCATTTGTTGCCCAACAAAGATATTGCGGCCGCTTTGGGCGAACGCAAACAGCCAAGTCAATATTTGCTCGGATTTGCACTGGAAACCCACAACGAAAGCCAGCATGCCGAAGCCAAACTTCGTCGTAAAAATCTGGATGCCATCGTGTTGAATTCTTTGCAAGACCAAGGCGCGGGCTTCCGTCACGATACCAACAAAGTGAGCATTCTCTCGGCTGAAGAACGTTTGGATTTTCCGCTCAAAACGAAGAAAGAAGTGGCCAGCGACATTATCGACTACATCTTGAAAAATCGTAAAAACAAGTAAGCATCCGCGATGAAGAAACTTTTGCAGTGTATATTTTGCTGGCTTTTTCTGGGCTTAGGTGTAGCATCGGCTCAGGAACTGAATTGTCGTGTGCAAATCAATACAGATCAGATTGGTGGCACCGACAAAGCCGTGTACGAAAGCTTCCGGAATAACCTGACAGAGTTTCTCAATACGCGTCAATGGACCAGCGCCCAGTTCTCGAAAGTGGAGAAGATTGATTGCGGCTTTATGTTTATTTTCCAGAAATCGGTAGACAATGTCCATACGGTGGAAATGCAAGTGCAGTCGCGTCGTCCGGTGTTCAATGCCACCTACGTCAGTCCGATGCTCAACTTGCGACAAGCTATCGAATTTGAATATCAGGAAGGGCAGACGCTCGAATTCAATCCCGACAATATCAGCGACAACCTGACGGCAAGCATCGTATTCTGGGTTTATATGATTCTGGGGATGGATTTTGACAGTTTTGCTCCGAAAGGCGGCGAAGTCTTTTTTCAACAAGCGCAACACATTGTTACACAGGCTCAAGGTTCTTTGGGCGACAATTGGAAAGCGCATGCCGACGACAACAACTGCTGGGCCTGGATGGACGCATTGACCAACGAAACGCAACAAGCCTATCGACTTTTGTCGTATCAATATCATCGCTTGGGCCTGGATATGATGTACGATAAAATGGAAGAGGCGAGAGCCAACATCACCAAGTCGCTGGAGGCCTTGAAAACCATCAAGAACAACGATGCGCGCTCGCCTTTGCTCAGCAATTTTTCCGATGCCAAATTGGACGAACTGATACAGATATATTCCAAGGCACCTAAAGCCGAAAAAGATAAAGTCTACGATTTGTTGCTTGACATTTATCCGGGTCAAAGCAATCGTATAGAAGCCATTAAAGAAAATTAGATCTACCATGTTACACAGATTAAGCATTAAAAATTTTGTTTTGGTCGAATCATTGGATTTGACATTCGATAAGGGCCTGTCGGTGATAACGGGCGAAACGGGTGCCGGTAAATCGGTGATGATCAGCGCACTCGGATTGATACTCGGACAAAGGGCCGATACCAAAGCCATCAAAGAAGGCTGCGATCGTTGCGTATTAGAAGCCGAATTTACAGACATCGACAGCTTGCGTCCTTTTTTTGAAGCCCACGATTTGGAATACGACGAGCCTTCGTGCATCATCAGAAGAGAACTTTCCATCAACGGAAAATCGCGGGCCTTTGTCAACGATTCGCCTATTTCGCTCGGCCTTTTGAAAGATTTGGGCGCCGAACTGTTGGATATTCATTCTCAACACGAAAATCTTTGGTTGGGAAAAGATAGTTTTCAGTTGGAAGTGTTGGATACCATCGCGCAAAGCGAAGATTTGCTGCAACAATATCGTCTTTCGTATTATGCCTACGAAAAAAGTCGCAAAGATTTGATCGATTTGGAAAAACGTTTGCAGGAACAAGCTAAGGAACAGGATTATATGCAATTTCAATACCAACAATTGCACGAGGCTGCTTTGCAGACCGGCGAAGAAGAAAGTCTGGAAAGCCGTCGCGATTTGTTGGAACATGCCGAAGAAATTAAGGCCGGTTTGGACGAAATGGAAGCCTTGTTTGCCGAAGAGCGCGGTATTTGTGCCTTGCTGAAAACGGTTATTTCTTTGGCGGCGCGTTTGCGAAAACATCTTCCCGACATGGACGACATTCACTCGCGTTTGGATACTTGTTTGATTGAACTCAAAGATATTCAGCGAGATGTGGAGCGTTGGAGCGAGCAGAGCGAAGTGGATCCTCAAGCCTTGGACCGCATCAACGAACGACTCAATCTGCTGTACGATTTGCAACAGAAACATCGTTGTACCCATGCGGACGATTTGATTGAAATTCGTGATCATCTGGCAGCAAAACTTCAGGAAATCGAACAGGCTGATGATAGTTTACAAGCTGCCAAAGCGCATTGTGAACAGTCGTTGAAAGAAGCAAAGAAATGGGCCGCTCAACTGAGCAAAAAACGTCGTTCGGTCTTGCCTCAAATGGAAACCTACATGATGACGCAATTGCAGCAATTGGGTATGCCGCATGCTTGTTTCAAGGTGGAAATAGAAGATAAATCCTTGGATGCCAATGGTTGCGACAAAGTTTGTTTCTTGTTTTCGGCCAATAAGAATGTGCCGGTGCAGTCTATCACGCAAATCGCTTCCGGTGGTGAAATTTCCCGATTGATGCTTTGCCTTAAAGCCTTGATGGCCGAATTGAGTTCCTGCGCCTGCCTCTTGTTCGACGAAATCGACACCGGCGTTTCCGGAGAAATTGCTCATAGAATGGCTTTGCTGATGCAAAATATTGCGCAACATCGTCAGGTACTGTGCATTACGCATTTGCCGCAAATTGCTGCCAAAGGTCGTCACCATTATAAAGTATACAAATCGGACGAAGGCGAACAAACCATCAGTAAGGCATTGAAACTCACCGACGAAGAACGCGTGCTGGAAATTGCCAAAATGATGAGTGGCGACAATGTCAGTCAAGCCGCTTTGGATAATGCCCAATTATTACTCAGTTCTTGCTAATTATTTATTCTTATGTATTATAAAAGACCCGCTCCCAGAGGAGGAAATGAAATGATTTTCGGCATTCGTGCCGTATTGGAAGCCATCGCTGCCGGAAAAGATGTGGATAAAATCTGGATTCGCAAGAATCTCGAAGGTGATTTGTCGAAAGAATTGTTCGCTGCCCTGAAAGGTAGCAATATTCCGGTACAACGTGTGCCACAAGAAAAACTCAACCATATCACCACCAAAAATCATCAGGGCGTTATTGCCTTTATGTCGCCGGTGACGTACCAACGCTTGGATCAGATTGTGCCCATGCTTTACGAAGAAGGCAAAGATCCTTTTATCGTGGTGCTCGACCGTCTGACCGATGTGCGCAATTTCGGAGCTATTGCACGTACCTGCGCCTGTGCCGGTGTGGATGCCATTGTTATTCCTATGAACGAGAGTGTTACAGTAAACGCTGATGCCATTAAAACTTCGGCGGGAGCTTTGCATTCTTTGCCTGTTTGTAGAGAAAGCAGTCTGCGCGAAGCCTTGCGTTTTATGAAAGACTCCGGCATTCATCTGGTAGCCGCTACCGAAAAAGCATCCGAATCTTATACCAACGCGCAATACCAAGGACCTTTGGCCATAGTCATGGGTTCCGAAGACGAAGGTATCGCCGTAGAAAATCTGCGTGTTTGTGATGAATTGGTACAGATTCCGATGCGTGGCAATATTGCGTCTTTGAATGTATCGGTGGCTGCCGGCATCATGATTTACGAAGCGATTAAACAAAGATAAGATGTTGCATCTGCTCAGTGATGTACTGAAAGAAACGGGCATGATAACGGCTTTTGTGCTGATTATCATGCTTTTTATTGAGGTGTTGAATATCGCCACCCAAGGTTCTTGGGCCAAAGTGTTGGCACGTTCTCCGTTCTGGCAAATCGTTATTGCAGCCTTGCTTGGCACTTTGCCGGGCTGTTTTGGCGGATTTGCGGCGGTTTCCATGTACACGCATGGCATCATTCATTTCGGTGCTTTGATGGCAGCCATGATCAGCAATATCGGCGACGAAGCCTTCGTGATGCTGGTACAAATGCCCAAAGATACCTTATATATCATGTTGATATTGCTGACACTCTCCATCCTTATTGGCTGGCTGACATGGCGTTTAGGAAATAAAACACCACATAATTCACACGAACACGCTCATTTTGAGATACATCACGATGATTTTCTTCCCTTGTCGGAAATGGCGAAACATTGGAAACAGCATCTCAAGCACATGAGTTTTGCCCGCGCCTTGCTACTTATCGGCATCAGTTCTTTCATCGTAATGCTTTTGTTGGGAAGTTTCGAACATTCGCATCATGCGGAAATCTTATCACAAGCAGAAACGCATCATCATTCTTGGCATCTGTTGTTGCAAGAACGCTGGTTTAATCTGATTTTCTTGTTTTTGGCTTGTTTGGTGCTGATTACGCTCATCGTGGTGAACGATCATTTTCTGGAACATCATCTTTGGGGACACGTTATCAAACATCATTTCCTGAAAATTTTCCTCTGGGTATTTGCTGCCTTGATGGTGATTCATCTGATCAATCATCGGGAGATGGAAATGGCGCCCTTTTTGAATAACAAGTATTTGATGCTGCTTCTGGCCATTTTAATCGGACTGATTCCGCAATCGGGCCCACATTTGATTTTCGTCAGTCTGTTTCTGAGCGGACACATTCCTTTTGCCATTTTGCTGGCCAACGCCATCGTTCAAGACGGACACAGCGCCTTGCCCTTGTTTGCAGAATCAAAAAAGGCCTTCCTGACAGTAAAAATCAGCAAGGCCTTGGTAGCAGCACTAATAGGCTTGATATCTTTTATTTAGTTCTCTTTCAGACTCAGGCAAAGTACATTTTCCACATGTTGGGTGTGCGGAAACATATCCACCGGTTGAATAGCATCCACACGATAAGCCACATCCAACAAATTGATATCTCGTGCTTGCGTAGCAGGGTTGCAGCTGACGTACACAATCTTGCGAGGACGCGCTTTCAATATCGTGTTGATGACATCCGTATGCATACCGGCGCGAGGCGGGTCGGTAATCAGCACATCGGGACGGCCATATTTTTCGATAAATGCATCATTGACAATATCTTTTACGTCGCCGGCAAAGAAGAGCGTATTGTCGATATGGTTGATGTCGGCATTCACTTTGGCATCTTCAATGGCTTCCGGTACGTATTCCACACCAATTACCTGACGCGCCTTGGCAGACACGAAATTGGCAATGGTGCCCGTGCCAGTATACAAATCGTAAACCAATTCATCGCCTTGTAGATCGGCCATTTCACGCACGACGCTATACAAGCGATAGGCTTGAGCCGAATTGGTCTGATAAAACGACTTCGGACCAATCTTGAATTGCAGGTTTTCCATTTGTTCCATGATATAATCACGACCTTTGAATACATGAATATCACGGTCGAAAATGGTATCGTTGCCTTTGTTGTTGATAACGTAGAGCAGGGAAGTGATCTGCGGAAATTCATCGGCGATAGCTTGCATCAAAGCTTGTATTTTCTCCTTTTCATCGCGGTAAAAGACCACAATCAGCATTTTTTCGCCAGTAGAAGCAGTGCGCACAATCATGTTACGCATCAAACCTTCCTGTTGTCTAAGATTGAAAAATTCGTAATCGTGTTCCACGCAGAAACGACGGATAAAAAGTCGCAATTCGTCGGAAAAAGTTTCCTGCAGATAACAATGCTTAATATCCAATACTTTATCGAACATTCCGGGAATATGAAATCCCAAAGCATGTTGGTCTAAAGTAGCGAAATCTACTTCGGAAGCCATTTCTTCGGCAGTGCGCCAAGGTTTGTCGGAAAAGGTGAATTCCAACTTATTACGATAATGCTTGATGTTTTCCGAACCAAGAATAGGACGACATTCGGGTAATTCCACTTTGGCAATATGCTTGAGATTGTCCAATACTTGTTGCTGTTTATGACGCAATTGGGCCTCATAAGGTAAATGTTGCCATTGACAACCGCCGCAAACACCGAAATGTTCACAGAATGGCTGACAACGTTCGTCGGAATATTTGACATAACGGACAATACGTCCTTCGGCATGCTGTTTACGCTTCTTGAGGATTTGCACATCCACGATATCTCCGGGCGCGCCATAAGGCATGAAAACCACCATATTATCTACGCGTGCCAAGGCCTTACCTTCGGCAGCAACCGACTGAATTTCAACGCTTTCTAATATAACACGTTCTTTGTTTCTTCTTCCCACTTCTTATGCTTTTGAATGAATGCGCGAAATTAGAAAAAAAGCCTTACTTTTGCGCATATTTTTCGATGAAATCTCATGACTTCCACCATAACTTCGGGCCCAAAAATCAAAGAGGGCATTGCCTGGATACATTATGCCATCGCCTTGCTCATGGCCGCTTCCATCAGCTTTGCCGACGCCTTGATGCTGAAAATCTATTTCGCTTGGGCTTGCACTTGGTTTATTGATCTGCTGCTAAATAAAGGCTATCTCCGCGCTCGTTTTCAATGGAAAAATGCTGCTGCTTACGCCTTTGGAATATTTTATCTGCTGATGCTCATTTCCTTGCTATACAGCGATAATATGCTTTACGCCGGCAGACAATTGGAAAGACGACTGGCTTTTATCATCACGGCTGTGATGGCCATTTTCGGCTTCAATGAAAAATACAAACTGAAACAATTGTTGCTGGCTTTCGTGATAGGTTCCATGCTCAGTTTGCTTTATTCGGTAGCTCTACCATTCATAGAATACAGCATGCAAAGCGGCGAACGCTACCTTTTCCAGAAAAGCGCCTACGATCAGTTCGTCAATATTGCCATGAGTTTCAAGCATCGATCGTATTTCGGCATCATCCAACTGATGGCTTTGGCCAGCTTGTGGCATTTAAGAAAAGATCTAACGAATGCCTGGGGAAGACGTTCCTTTATGTGGATCATGCTGTTGTATAGCGCTTTCTTGCTGCTGCATCTTTTCTTCCTGAAAGGTCGCGCGCCATTGTTGGCTTTGGTTGGCTTAGCAATCTTTTTTATTTTCAACGGTTTAGGAAAACGCCACAAGAAATGGCTTATACCGGCTTTGCTGCTCGTTATGCTGGGAATCTGGGCGCTATGGCAATTTCATCCCAGATTTGAACGTGTTCAATGGCAACAGATACAGTCGTCCACTTTGAGTTTGGACGAAAAAGACAATCGTTTAGCCATTTGGCACAGCTGTCTGCAATTGATTTTCGAAGATGGCAACTGGATGAGCGGTGTAGGTAGCGGCGACATCAAAGATCAATTCAACGAGATCTGCGCCAAAGAAAATATGAATATCGGCACCTTGCACGCCCACAACACTTTACTCAACACTTGGCTGGAATTGGGATTGGCAGGCTTGCTTGTAGTTATTTTCATCATGCTTTGGCCATTACTGACGGTCGGCAAGGAACATCGCAGCTATCTGTGGTCTTTGTGCATTCCTTTGTACATTCTGATGATGGTGGAATCGTTCACCCAACCTATACATGGTATTATTCCTTGGGTGTTTTTCGTCTTGCTTGCCGCCAATATCGATAAGGAAACGACAAAAGAAATAGGCAAGATTGGCAAACTGAATTATGTCTGTTATGGTATTTTTGCCATCATGGCGGTGCTGTGGATCAGTTTTGTAGATATGGAACGTGAATACGATCCCCGCAATCCGCGCAGTTACGCACAAGGCAATCATTATAGCATCGTAAAGGATTTGCCGGCTCCTGTGCCTGCCGAATTGGATAAATGCAAAGGTTACCGCATTGCTGCCGGGGCAGAATCCATCTATCGCGACAAACAACATGCTGCCGACTTCATTTCTTCTTTGTATTTGCCGGATACCTCGTACAAATCATTCAGCGCCTGGTGCTATGTCAGCGAAGATTTCGATGGCAGTGGCGTGAAAATTCAAAGTTTCCGCGTACGCGAAGGCAAAGAAATATTTACCAGCCACGAATACGATTTGCGTCGTAAAGGCAGCTGGCAATTATTGACAATAGATGTATCTGAAATGGATAAATACGCAAACTGTTCGTTCTTTATCCGTAAATACGGCGTTGAAAATCTGGATGAGCTACAAGGCTACGTTATTTTTGCCTTGCCTCTTTTTCATAAGTAGCCAAACTTACCAACACCAAGACCAAAGCCGACAAGGGCAAAGAAAATAGCAGCGGATCGATCAAGGGAAATGGATGCGCTTCAATCAGCACGGCTTTATGAAAAATGGCCTGACACCAACCCAAGGCCATAGCTTCTTTCTGATGCAGGAAAACGATACAGAACAAGCAAGATATAAAGCCGCTCACGATGCTCCACAAAGCGCCTTGTCGGGTTACCTTCTTCCAATAAAGCATGGCAAAATAGCAGGGCAGGAAAGCGGCCGCGCACATACCCATGAACATAGCGGTGCCTCTGGCAATAATGCTTTCTTCCAACATATAACAAACCACATAACTGATAAGAATCGACACCAACACGCCAAATTTGATCCATTTGGTAAAATGTTTGGGCGCCTGACCTTTCTTGATACCATCCACATAAATATCAGAAGCAACAGAGGTGCCCATGGTATGAAATTGCGAACTCAAAGTGGACATACTGGCCGATATAATGCACAACATCAACAGAATGGTAAACCAATTGGGCATCGATTCGTTAATAAACAAAGGAATGATTTTGTCGATATCGGAACTCATTTCCACCGCTACTTTGCCATGTTGTTGATAAAAATACAGGTTCGACAAAGCGCCGCTGTGATACACCACGCCCACCGTTATCACCAGAAACAGACAACCGATAAAAATACCTTGGTTCAATTGTTTGCTACTGCGCACGGTAAGGAAACGAACGATCAACTGCGGCTGCGCCAAACAGCCGATACCTACGCCCAAAATCAAAGAAGTGACCAGCGTGTACCATTGCTCCGAATTGAAAGCGGGCATTTTGGCCCAACCTTGATGCCCTGCAGCGGCCAGATTGGCGGGAACCAAAGCATCCATGGCATCCAGCGCGCGATTTGCTTCCACAAAGCCCATACCCAGACTTTTATATAATCCTATCAAGAGGATGAACATGCAGACAAACATCAAAACTGCCTGAAAAGCAGAGGTGTACATCACACCTTTCATGCCGCCCGTAATCACGTATACCGACACTATCAAGGTAAAAATCAGCAAGGCGATATGATAATCAATATGAAAGATTTCTTCGACGAACACCGCGCCACCTTTCATCACCACCGCGGCATAAATAGGCATACCGACAAAAATGATGGCTGCACTGATTATTTCGATGCTGCGCGAATGAAAAAAACGACCCATCAATTGGGGAAAAGTATTGGCGCCCAATGCCGAACCAAGACGACGCGTCTTCTTGCCGAAAAAGATAAACGCAATCACCACGCCCATCAACATATTCAGCAGACAAAGCCATTGCAAGCCCATGCCAAAAGCAGCCGCCATTCCACCAAAACCCACGATGGCCGATGCCGAAATAAAGGTGGCGCCATAAGAAAGCGCCATCACCACGGAGTTCATACTGCGTCCACCTACCATATAATCGCTGGCCGATTTGGTACCTCTATAGGCATACCAACTCAGCGCCACCAAAATAAACACGTAGACGATAATGATGATTCCCAATAATATATAGTTCATTCTTGCTCTTTCTTGATAGTTTCCTCTTCGTCATCCTCGTTCCAATAGCGGATGCCGTAATATACACCGAACACCAAGCAAGCCAATTCCAAAAAATAGGCCAGACTGATGCCAAAATCGCTGATTCCGAACATAATATTAGAATTTAAGATCGGCCGATTCCAAGCAATGCAATTGATGTTTGCGAACAATTTCCATCGCTTTTTCCTGATCGTTGGTACGCATAATCAGGATACCATTCTGATGCCACATGAAAGAGTAGAGGTATTCGATATTCAGTCCTTCTTGCGTGAACAGAGAAATAGTATCGGCAGCCGTTCCCACCACATTTACCAGAGAAATGGCCAACACTTCCGACATAATCATCGTCAGAGAATGTTTTTTCAAGGCTTCGTAAGCAGCTTGCGGATCTTGCGTGATAACACGGTAAATACCATATTCAGCCGTATCCGAGATACTGGAAGCGACAATCTGCAAGTTTTCCTGTTTGATGATACCCAATGTTTCGTGCAAGGTACCGGGCTTATTTTCGATGAAGATAGATATTTGATGCAACATAATGTTCGGCTTTAGAATTTTTTACGTAAATCTTTAACTCTCACGGCTTTGCCTTCCGATTTAGGCAATGAATTTCTCGGAACGAGTTTCACCTTCGGTGTCACCAGAATTTCGTCTTTCAACTGACGCGTGATTTCTTTGTTGAGCGCTTGCAGCTTAGCATAATCGTCGGTAAAGAGATCGCCCAGTTCCACTTCGATAATCATGATGTCGTTGTCTTCTGCGGTATCGAGCGTGATGAGGTAATCGCTGCCCAATTCCTTGAATTTCATCAAGATAGTTTCAATCTGGATGGGGAAGATGTTGACACCTTTGAGAATGATCATATCGTCGCTACGACCTTTCATGCGATCCAAACGCACATGCTGACGACCACAAGGACATTCTCCGGGAAGAATACGCGTTAAGTCGCGGGTACGATAGCGCAACAAAGGCATGGCTTCGCGATTGAGCGTGGTGAGCACCAGTTCGCCCACTTCGCCTTCGGGCACAGGTTCCAGCGTTTCAGGATCGACAATTTCGACAATATAATAGTCTTCCCAAATGTGCAAACCATTTTGTTCCTGACATTCGAAAGCGACGCCCGGACCACACATTTCCGACATACCGAAACTGTTGTAAGCTTTCACGCCCAGCATCTCTTCGATACGACGACGTTGCGCCTCGCTATGAGGCTCGGCGCCAATAATCAAAGTCTTCAGTTTGGTGTCTTTTTTCGGATCGACACCTTCTTCTTGCATCACTTCGTACAGACGTGTGGCATAAGAGGGAATAGCGTGCAGGGCAGTAGTACCAAAATCTTTGATAAACTTGATCTGTCGCAAGGTGTTACCGGCTGCAGCGGGCACGGTGAGCATGCCAAGATGTTCTGCACCATACTGGAATCCCAATCCACCGGTGAACATACCATATCCTGAGGAATTCTGAAAAACATCCCCGGGACGAAGGCCCACCATGTGCAAACAACGAGCCACCGCTTTGGCCCATTCGTCAAGGTCTTTTTGGGTATGCAAAATAACCGTCGGATTGCCCGTCGTGCCACTGGATGAATGCAGACGCACACATTTTTCCAAAGGAACGCAAGCCATACCAAATGGATAGGTGGCGCGCAAATCGGCTTTGGTGGTGAATGGAATCTTACGAATATCTTCCAAGCAAGTAATATCATCGATGCTCAGATTCGCTTCCTGGAAGCGCTGGCGATAAAAATCGGATTGAAGACAATGGCGCAAAGTATCTTGCAAACGCTGCCATTGTAAGGCTTTAATGCCTGCTCTGTCGAGGCTTTCTTCTTGATGTAGAAACATAGATGTCTGTTTTCTGAAAATTAAGTCGCGAAGATACACATTTTATCAAGGATTATTGCATACAAAAAGCAAAAAATAGCGAAAGACGATTGAATATACATAAAATATACAATAATTTTGATTTTTGTCTTCCAACGAGGCTTGCTTTTGAAATTAAAGCAGTAATTTCGCGGCAAATTTGTACACATGAACAGAACTCCTAAAAAGAACCGTATTTCTACTTACACCGTTACCGCGGCCAGCGATCAGTTGTTGAATTTCCTTTTGTCAACATTGAAAGATCAATCAAGGACCACGGTGAAATCTTTGTTAGCGCATCAGCAAATCACTGTCAATAAAACTGTTATCAGAGCATTCGATCATGCTTTGGAAAAGAACGATGTGGTAGAGGTTCATTGGGACAAGGCTGCCGGACGCATACTTAAACATCCCAAGCTCAAAGTGGTATTCGAAGATAAATACCTGATGGTGGTGGAAAAAGATGCCGGCTTGTTGTCGGTAGCCACGCCGCGCGAAAAGTCGAAAACGGCTTATTCCATTCTGAATGAATATGTAAAACAGCAATCTCCCGGCAATAAAGTATTTGTGGTTCAACGACTTGACAGAGAAAGTTCTGGTTTGTTGCTTTTCGCCAAGACCAAAGAGGTGCAAGCCTTGATGCAAGACAATTGGCGTTTTGCCGTGAATCAACGCAAATTCATGGCTGTGCTCGAAGGTAAACTGACCACCGGCGACGGAAGCGGCAAAGGCACGGTCACTTCTTATCTTTGGGAAAGCAAAGCCTATATCGTGTATGCCAGCAACAATCCAGACGAAGGCCTGAAAGCCGTAACGCATTATCAGGTTCTGCGCAGCAACGACAAATTCAGTTTGGTGGCATTCAACTTGGATACCACGCGCAAAAACCAGATTCGTGTACAAATGAACAGCATCGGTTATCCGGTTTCGGGCGATATTAAATATGGTGGACACAAAAATGACATCAATCGTATTGCTTTGCACGCTTGCGAACTCTCGTTTACACACCCGATAACAGGCGAAAAAATGAGTTTTGAAAGTAAAATTCCAGCATCTTTCGAAAAATTGATGAAATAATTTGCAATTATAAAAAAAGTTTGTACTTTTGTGGCCGCTAAAGCAAAGGCAATAGCGCACTGCGGAAATAGCTCAGTTGGTAGAGCATAACCTTGCCAAGGTTAGGGTCGCGAGTTCGAGTCTCGTTTTCCGCTCAGAGCTTAGGAAATGGTGGATTCGAACTCGCGACCCATTAACCATGACGCGAGAACTGCCCGCGCAGCGGGCTCGAGTCTCGTTTTCCGCTCAGAGTTTAGAAAATGGTATAGCGACAGCGGTCGCTATCGTTTTATACCCAGGTGGTGGAATTGGTAGACACGCTACTTTGAGGGGGTAGTGGACATTAGTCCGTGTGAGTTCGAGTCTCATCCTGGGTACTACATTTTTAACGACGAACAATGATGCCCAGGTGGCGGAATGGTAGACGCGCTCGTTTCAGGTGCGAGTGTTGAGAGACGTGCAGGTTCGAGTCCTGTTCTGGGCACCAACCATATCGGATGTCAATTTTGCAAAATGCAAAGTTGGCATTATTTTTATGTCCATCATTATGAAAATCATCCTAACATATCGACGCACAAGCCGACTTTCCATGCGTATCGGAAAGGACGGAAGTTTGCGCGTGTCAGCCCCTTACGGCTATCCAACTAAAAAGATCGACAGCTTTATCGAAAGTCATCGGGAATGGATAGCGCAGGCTCAAGCCAGACACGAACAAAGAGTAGCGCAGGAGAATGATTTTTATGCAGCTTTGCCACTGAACACGCCGGCAGAAAAAAGGGCAGCCAAACAGCGTTTGCACCAGATCATCGAACCCATGTTGCAGCATTACAGCCAAGCCATGCAGGTAAAAGTAAACAAACTCAGTTACCGCGCCAGCAAAAGCAGATGGGGGAGTTGTCAAAAAAAGACGGCAAGCATCAATTTCAGTTTATACCTATTATTATTGCCGGAATGGTGCATCGAACATGTCGTGGTGCACGAGTTGGCCCACTTGCGCGAAGCCAACCATGGCGCCGGATTCTATCGCCTGATGGATCAATATTATCCTCGATGGAAAGAAGCCCGACGCCACAGCCGTCTATTGCTAAAACAAGTTTCCCGTTAAATATTTGAAGCGGAGAAAGCCAGTGCCAAAGCCTTCAAAGCCTCTTTGTCGGCCTCCTTCATGGCAGAGCGAATGGTGATGAGCGGTTCGTAGAGATCGATATCCTTCATGGCCGACAGGTATTCCTTCATGACGCGTCCGGCTGAAGGCGCCCAAGAACCGTTTTCCACCAAAGCCACCCGACGTTGACGATAAGTTTTGGCTTTCAGATGCATCAGGAATTCTTCCATGGGAGGAAACAAGCCACCATCGTAAGAAGCAGCCAGCAAAATCATTCGATCGTAACGGAAAGCATCTTCCAAAGCTTCCGCCTGATCGTCGCGAGCCAAATCGGCAACAGACACTTTCACACCGGCCTGACGCAAACAATCGGCTACATAATGCGCAGCCTTGGCGGTATTTCCGTAAATGGACGCAAAAGCAATGAAAACTCCTTCTGTTTCAGGCTTATATTGACTCCAGGTTTGATAGAGATTCAGATAATAAGCCAAGTTTTCTTTCAACACCGGACCATGCAGCGGACAAATCGTCGACAGGGGAGCATCGGCCAATTTTTTCAGCACGGCTTGCACTTGCGCTCCGTATTTTCCGACAATATTGAAATAATAACGACGCGCTTCACAAGCCCAATCGTCTGTTTCCTTGGCCAAAGCACCAAATTTTCCGAAAGCATCGGCTGCAAACAAAACCTGTTCCGTGCGTTCGTACACCATCATCACTTCGGGCCAGTGCACCATGGGCGCAGTGACAAATTGCAACTCATGTTTACCCAAAGACAAGATTTCGCCATCTTTCACCACTTGCACGCGAGCGCCGAAATCGTAATCGAAAAATTGAGGCAACATTTTGGCAGCCTTGTCTGTACAAAGCAAAAGCGCATCAGGATAAGTTTCCAAAAAACGCACAATGTTGGCCGAATGATCGGGCTCCATGTGCAACACCACCAAATAATCCGGCTGACGAGTTTGCAAGGCTTCGGCTAGATTGGCAGCCCACTGCTCGCCTTTACGCGCATCGACGGTATCCATTACGCAAATCTTCTCATCTGCAATCAGATAAGAATTGTATGCCATGCCTTCGGGCACTATATATTGACCTTCGAACAAATCGAGATCCAAATCGTCTACACCGATGTAGAGAATATCTTTGCTAATTTTCATGATATGAGGAGTTTATACTATTATTTAGAATAAAATCAATCTATGGGACGCATGCTGGCAAACTTAAGCAACAACATCTTGAATCCGGCATGAACAAATTCCACGCCAATCTTGCAATTGTCACCCTGACCTTCGATGCTTTTAATCAAACCTTCGCCGAAGCGATCGTGCAATACTTTCTGTCCCACCACAAAAGTGCCTTTGGAACTCTGTATAGCCTGCGCAGCTGCTGCGGGAGTTGTCGCCGTTGTAGAAACACTTGCCTGTGTCGGCATTTTCTTCCAGGCACGAGGATTTTCTATCGATGAGAACGAAGAGGATGCAGAAGTTGTACTTGTGCTCGGACGGCTTTGCGATGAACCAGGATAGGCTGCTTTGCGCTGCAAATTCATCGGCGAAGACGAAGGACGACTGCCATAAGACGAACTATTTCCGCTATAAGAAGACTGCGTTCTGTTGCCGAAGGGCGAACTTCCATAGGAAGAATTGCCGAAAGGCGAAGATCCGTAAGAGCCCGAAATCGACGCGCTGCCTTGTTCTATCAGACGAGGATCGAGCTCGCGCAAAAAACGACTGGGACGCGAAAATTCCGTATTTCCATTGCGAAAGCGACTCTTGGCAAAGGTTAAAGCGCAACGATTGCCCGCACGCGTAATGGCCACGTACAACAAACGACGTTCTTCTTCCAATTCGGCCTGTGATTCACTGCTGCGCTGCGAAGGGAAAATATTCTCCTCCATACCCGTTACAAATACATTATTGAATTCCAAACCTTTGGATGCGTGAACCGTCATCAGGAAAACCTTGTCGTCGTTGTCTTCTTCGTCCTGATCGGTATTCAGCGCCACTTCCGACAGATAGGCCGCCATGCTGCAATCTTCGATGCCTTCTTCCAGACGAGTCTGTGTAAATTCGTGCATACCGGCCAACAACGACTGTACATTCTCGCGATGACTGATGCCTTCTACGCCACTTTCTTTCAACAAATCGGCATTGATACCGCTCACTTGCAACAGCATCTGCGTAAAATCGTACACACTGAGCTGGTTAACTTTGGCTTGCAAATCGGAAATCATCTGATAAAAAGCCGCCAACTTATTCAAAGTGCCATTATTTACAGACAAGGCATAGGCAATCGGATTACTCAACACGGCCCAAAGCGAAACCTGATTCGCGCGCGCAGCATCCTGCAACTTCGTCATCGTGGTATCGCCGATACCTTTGGAAGGATATTTGATGGCGCGTTTGAGCGCTTCGTCATCGTCGGGATTGAGCATCAGTCGCAGATAGGAGAGTATGTCCTTGATTTCCTTGTGCTGATAGAACGACATGCCACCATACACACGATAAGGAATATTGCGCTTGCGCATGGCTTCTTCCAGCACACGAGATTGGGCATTGGTACGATACAACACGGCAAAATCGGCCCATTTTTCGTACTGACGATTGCGCATTTCGGCAATTTTGCCGGCCACCATATAGGCTTCTTCCACATCGCTCATAGCGCCCATAAGTTGGATAAGATTACCGCTTTCGCGTTGTGAGAAAACTTCCTTTTTGATACGATTCTGGTTGTTGGCAATCAGGCTGTTGGCAATATTTACAATGTTTTTTGTAGAACGATAATTCTGCTCCAGCTTGAAGAGTTTGCTTTCCGGATAATTGCTTTGGAATTTAAGAATATTCTCGATGTTGGCACCGCGGAAAGAATAAATACTCTGCGAATCGTCGCCCACCACGCAAACACGACGATGTCGTTCGGCCAATTTCTTGACTATCAGATATTGCGAAGCGTTGGTATCTTGGTACTCATCCACCAGAATATATTGAAAACGTTCTTGCCATTGCGCCAGAATTTCAGGATGATCGCGAAACAAGACATTGGTATTGAAGAGAATATCGTCGAAATCCATCGCCTTGGCCTGACGACAACGAGCCACATATTGGGCATAAATCTGCGCCACGCGAGGCATACGACTATCTTTGTCGCGTTGCTGGATATCGGGCGAATTGAAATAATCTTCCGGAGAAATTAGGGCATTCTTGGCATTGGAAATACGCGAGGCTACCGAACTAACTTTGTAGGTTTTATCGTCCAGTTGCATTTCCTTGATAATGGTCTTCAGCAAACTTTTCGTATCGGTGATGTCATATACACTGAAATCGGAAGGGTAGCCGAATGCGGCCGCTTCTGTGCGGAGTATACGCAGAAAAAGCGAGTGAAATGTACCCATCCACAGACGCGAAGCCGAACGCGGATCGACCAACTTGGCTACACGTTCTTTCATTTCGCGAGCCGCTTTATTGGTAAAGGTAAGGGCGAGGATGCTCCATGGTGCCAGACCAAGCTTGAGCAGACAAGCCACTTTACAGGTAAGCACTTTGGTTTTTCCCGAACCGGCACCGGCAATCACCAGGGATGGTCCTTCGTTGTAAAGCACAGCTTCTTTTTGTCTATCATTCAGATTTTCAATAATTTCTTTCACGGTGTTTTTATTTTTCGACAAGACGCGAAGTTAATCAAATCTTCTTTTACAAAACAAATGAATGAAGCGCTATTTTTGCTTGTTTATGCTATCGAAAAACACTACTTTTGCGGGTCGAAAAATTAGCAGATATTATATATTATGGCAAAAGAATTAACTTCAAGAGCTGAGAATTATTCTCAATGGTATAACGACTTGGTTGTCAAAGCAGATTTGGCTGAAAACTCTGCTGTGCGCGGTTGTATGGTTATCAAACCTTACGGCTATTCCATTTGGGAAAAGATGCGCGACGAATTGGATCGCATGTTTAAGGAAACCGGACACGTTAATGCGTATTTTCCTTTGTTTATCCCGAAATCTTATTTGAGCCGCGAAGCCGAACACGTAGAAGGCTTTGCCAAGGAATGTGCCGTTGTGACGCACTCTCGTCTGAAAATGGCCGATGACGGCAGCCAACTCATCGCCGATCCTGCTTCTAAATTGGAAGAAGAATTGATTGTTCGTCCTACCTCTGAAACCATCATTTGGAGCACCTATAAAAATTGGATTCAATCGTATCGCGACCTGCCTATTCTCTGCAATCAATGGGCTAATGTGGTTCGTTGGGAAATGCGTACGCGTTTGTTCCTCCGTACCGCCGAATTCCTTTGGCAGGAAGGTCATACCGCTCACGCTACCCGCGAAGAAGCCGAAGAAGAAGCTCGTCGCATGTTGCATGTTTATGGAGATTTCGCCGAAAACTTCATGGCTATGCCTGTTATTCGCGGTGTAAAGTCTGAAAACGAACGTTTTGCCGGTGCACTCGACACCTATACCATCGAAGCTATGATGCAGGACGGTAAGGCTTTGCAAGCCGGTACTTCTCACTTCTTGGGTCAGAATTTTGCCAAGGCTTTCGATGTTACCTTTGTCAACAAGGAAAACAAACCCGAATATGTTTGGGCTACTTCTTGGGGCGTTTCTACCCGTTTGATGGGTGCGCTTATCATGACTCACTCCGACGACAATGGTTTGGTATTGCCTCCCAAGCTCGCTCCCGATCAGGTAGTGATTGTTCCTATTTACAAAAACGAAGAACAAAGAGCTCAATTGGCCGAAAAAGCCGAACAAATCATGGCAGAACTGAAGGCTTTGGGTATCCGCGTTAAATTCGACAACAACGACACCAAGAAACCGGGCTGGAAGTTTGCAGAATACGAATTGAAAGGTGTTCCCGTGCGTTTGGCTATGGGTATGCGCGATTTGGAAAACGGTACCATCGAAATTGCCCGTCGTGATACTTTGACCAAAGAAACCCGCGAAATGCAAGGCCTGGGATTGTACATCAAAGATTTGCTCGACGAAATTCAAGCCAATATGCTGGCCAAGGCTAAAGCCGCCCGCGACAGCCGCATTTACGAAGTAGATTCTTACGATGAATTCAAAGCCCGTATCGAAGATGGCGGATTCTTCCTTTGCCATTGGGACGGTACCAGCGAAACCGAAGAACGCATCAAGGAAGAAACCAAGGCAACCATCCGTTGCGTACCTTTGGAAGGCGACAAGACTCCCGGCAAGTGTATGGTTACCGGCAAACCTTCTGCACAGCGCGTTATCATCGCTAAGGCTTATTAAGCATAAGCTTCTTAGCTTTCATAAAAAAGTCCTGACTGTTCTTGGAGCAATCAGGACTTATTTATTTTTATTCTTACGAACATTGATATCCGAATCGGCTTTGCTGTGTTTGATGCGTCGGGCTATCCAGGCATTGATCTTGTGACGCAATTCCGAGAAGGAATGGAAATTTTCTTTGTAAACCACACCCACACCTTGGGTAGTCATAGCCGACTTGAAATAACGACTATCGTTGGTACGGTTGAAGAATTTTCCTCTTAAACGGCCATCTCTCGAAAATTTGTATTCTGCATCGAAATCACCGATGAATTGGGTGTTGTCGTTTACCAAGTCTTCGCGCGAACCGATATTACCATTAATCACCAGACGATTGTTGAGCAACTGACTGCTCATGGCTACCTGCCATTCGCCCAGACCTTCGGCCATATCATCGTAGCGATAATTCAAATCGAAAGAGAGATTGTCGCTGCCCAGCGCCTGATAAATGATACGATTCAATTGGTTGGACAAAGAATTCAAGCCAATATCCATCACCGCCGACATATTGTTGTTGGTAGCCGCTTCGCTGTTCTGCACATTCTCTGTCATGGCGAAACGATTGAGCAAAAGCAGGGAAACAATCTGACGATTCAAGATTTCATCGGTATTAATGATATTCATGATACGACGACGCAACTCTTCATCGGCAGAAGGGAAGTCCAAGCCTAACACGATTTCCGGCTGTTGCAATTCGCCCAAAATATTCAATTGGCAATTTACCGGAATGCTGGTACGGTTCAGGTTCATCGAACTCAGCTCGGCTTCGTCCAAAATATCGGACAATTCCACGTTCAGCACAGAATGATTGGCATTGATATCCAGATTGGCCGACATCAAATCGCCCGAGAAGTTGATAGAACTACCTTGTAATATATTAAAGTCGCGATGAATCAAATCCTGGAAAGTAAAGCCGTATTTACCCTTGTCCAGTTCATAACGACCAAACAGCTGCAAGTCGTCCTTACTGTCGTAAGACAAGCGCAAGGTGCCGTTTCCGCTCATACGCATTTCATCGCCCGCTGCCGGATTGGTCACGAAAATCAAGTTGGCAGTAGGCGTGATATCCAAATTCATATCAATCGATAAATTGGTAGGCAAGAGTTGTGCCGCTTCTTCATCGACAGTTGTGTTCTTTTTCTCGATGGATACGCCATTCTTATCTTCCGCATTGACAAATTCGATAAAGCTGTAATTGCTGTCGGCCGTATTATTCGCCAAAGAAAGATAAAAATTGGTGTGATCTTCGGTCTGGACATCCAAATCGATACGGATATCCTTTTCATTACCGCTCATTCGTGCTTTGCCGCTTGCCTCGATTTCACCATAGAAAGCCTGATCCGACATAGGCAAATCCATCAGATGCAGACGCTGCATGGCCAAATCCAAATCGAATTCCATACCCGCGAAATTTCGATGACGGATACGTCCGTTGAACAAGGCATGATTGCTGTAAACATCGTACAAATCGATCTGATCGAACAAAATCACACCAGGCATCAAGCGGATAGAATCAGAAAAAGTATAACGCACATTGAGCGCCGGAGAATAGAGATCGCCCTCTGAAACATAGGCATCGGCCACCACATCCCAATATTGACGAAGCGGGGCACCAAAGAGTTCCACATCGCCATACACCTGCGCACCGAGCGTCATCATCGGTTCCAGATAATAGGAAATAAAATTCAAAGGCAAACCTTCTGCGCTGATATCCAGATACAAAGAATCGGCCATCGGAGAATAGAAACCTTCTATCACACCGGTATGCATATCGCCAGAATTCACTTGCGAAACAATATCCAAACTTGAAGTTTCGTTATTCCATCGGGTTGTCGCATCCAAATCGCCCACCACATGCTGATTCATAGAAAAGCCTGCCACACTGAGATCTGCATCAAATTCCGGCTTAGACAAAAGCGCACGCAAAGAGGCATCGGCAGAAATGATACCACCAAAAAACATCGGCTTGGGAATGGTTTTATTCGGCGGGAATAATTGTGTGATATGCGCCAAATTGAGCTGCGAAACTTTCAGATACAGACTATCGTAAGGCGATTCAGAAATAAGGCCGTCCATCTGAATATACTGATCGTCATTGTGGAAAGCAAAATCTTCAACATACAAACGATTGCTGATATAATCTACGTGCGCCGTATCGAGTTGCCAAGTAGCGCCTTTCCATTGTACATAAGGCACATACAGCTTTGAGCAACAGCTAAGCATATCGGCGCTGTCACGACCAAAAAGATGACGGCTATTGCTTAAGGCAAACGGCAGACTTTGCGCCAAATCCACTTGAATGCTCATATCCAAAGTATCGCTCAAAGCCTTTGCATCCATATTAATAAGGAAATCATCCTTCGAAGTGGGGAAGTGCGTCGAGAGGGACAAATCCATGGTCTTATAAGCCTTATTATCCAACATCAGATGTGTCTGATGCAGCACCTTGTCTTGTACACGCAGGCTATCGGCCATGATACTCAAGGCAAAAACATCCTTTTCATCGTAATAATAGCCTTCGATATGCGCCGTATCCACCAAAGAAATCGGCCACGAAAATGCCTTAGCCAAAGAATCGGTAGAGGAAACATCCACACGGAAAGCGAATTGATTGCTCAGATAGACATCGCCGGCGCGTTTGCTCGCACTGAATACACTGGGCAAATACTCGGCCAATACTTGCGATTGCAGCTCCCGATAAAATTGCGACCAACCCATATCACCATACACGTCCGCATTAATCTGATTAGACTGCACTTGCAAATGAGCATAATTGTTTGATTCCTTATGGTTGCTTATGAGCAAAGAGGGCAGACGATAGGAGGTGGCATGATGATAAAAATCGATAGAATCCAGACGGACATCGCCCCACAGACGATCTATGGTATCACCTTTCAGATGTGCATCCATCTCAAACGAAAGATGTGCTTTCTCGTCATCACCTTCCAACAAATGCAAAGCTTGTAAATTGACATGTTCCGCGTCAAGGTGGGCTTGCCAATCGGACATAGAGGCGCGTCTATCCACTTGAAAATCTGCATCGAAAAGACATTCCGGATCTTTGGCATCAATCGAAAGTTTGTACCAACCGCGCTTATCGGCCTGCGCTTGCAAATTGATATGCTGATACTCGTATTGATTGAAAGGGAAACTTCGAAGATGGGCATTGGCTTTTAGTTGCGCATACTTGCTTCCCAATGCTTTGGCTTGCGCTTGCAGACGCACAGAGGTATTGCCTTGGAAAATTTCCTCATCGAGCAATTCGTCCAAGCGATAGGCCGGGATATCAATCTTGGCGCTTCCATCGTAAAAACCATCTGTTCGCTTCTGCAGATTCACATCCGCTTCAAAATTGCCAGGTTGGGTGTAAAAATGCCCATTCATCGATAATGTTTCGTCTATCGAGGCAATATTACCTTCGAACGAACTTTTACCTAAATTATATAGTATATCTTCGGGCAAAGACAATGTTTCATGTGGAAACATGGCTTTATAATACTCGATAAGCAAAGGATCTACGCTGATATGCTTCCAAGCACTCTGCCATTGACGGCTCGATTGGTTAAGATTCGATACACGCGCACTTCCATCCATCGCCACAAGATCATTTTGGCTATAAAGTTGACATTGTCCGATAGTCAAATCGTGCATATCGCCTTGCGCCTGCACATTCACTTGAAGTTCCACGTCTTCCAATTGTGCATCCTGAAACTTAGTGGAAAGCCAAGGAATATCAGCACTTGACAACTGCGCCAGCAGGCGAAATTCTTTCAAAAGGGACAAAGAATCCAAACAGAAAGAAGGACATTGCAATTCGATAGAATCGCTATAAATATAGGAGGATGGAAGTTCCAAACGCAATTGCGGAACACGCAGCAGGGAAGCATTCTCCAAAGAGGCTTGCAAATGAAGTCGGCTCAGTTCGAAACCATCCGTTACATTCACAAAAGACAAATCTTCTATCTGTACACGTTGCTGATTAGGAGCGACAAAAATCGAAAGTTTGGCTTGAAAATCTTGTATATCCAGCGCTTGAAAAACCACAGACGAAGAGGTAACAAGCAAACGATCTATCTTGATTCTCAGTGGTTTTGAGTTGTTATTCTTAACAAGGAATGGCAAATTTAGCTCGGACGACGGAAGACATTGAAGCGACTCCACACGCAGTGCCTGTATATGCAATTGTCGCCACAACAAGGGGAGCACCCGAATATTACATTCCAATTGCTCTGCACTGGCAAAAGAGCGGCCATCGGCATCGCTGCACGAAACTCGATACAATTCCAAAGAAGCCTTGTTCCAATGCCAACGAACAGAATCCAATTCAACGGACAATCCTTGCTTTTGTAGTGCTGAAGTCAGGGCAGGACGCAAGATCTTTTGTTGAAAACGGGTGTTGTCAGACAAAAGAAAAAGCAGCACGACTACTATCGGCAATATCAAATACCCTATGTACGACTTCTTTTTCACAATAATTAATTGTACTTTTGCAGCGATTTCGCCATCAAATAAAAACTGACAAAGATAGTGAAAGTCGAGAGAAAACAAATCATGTTAACATGATTTTGTTTTCTCGGATTCAGGCTTTATCGAAGCGAGCAGATGAAGCGATAGCTTGCTATCAGGCTTCATCGCGAAGCTGAAGATAAAGCGGATAAAGCTTGATTGAATCAAGCTTTATCTGAGCTAGAATCCGAAGGAAACAAAATATAGTTCACGCTTTTTGTTTTCCGAGGCGCATCCTATCTTGCGAGCCCCGCAGGGGCGAGAAAGATAGTGCAAGCAAAGACGAAGTGTTTATCTTGCGAGGTTGCGAGGAAATAGCGGAAGCTATTCCGAGTGACCGAGAAAGATAGTGAAAGCAAAGAACGAAGTGCTTGCTTTGCGAGGTCACGAGGAACGAAGTTGCTTGCCTTGCGAGCATATTACTTATTAGAATGATAATTAAGCCATTAGAATATAAATAATGAAACCAGTGTACATCTTAGCCATAGAATCCTCCTGCGACGACACATCCGCAGCCGTTTTGGAAGGAGATTACTTGCTTTCCAACGTGATTGCCAGTCAAAAAGTACATGAGCTGTACGGCGGCGTGGTGCCAGAATTGGCGTCGCGCGCACATCAACACAATATTGTACCCGTGGTCGATTTGGCCATCAAGCAAGCCGGAATCAAGAAAGAAGAAATCAGCGCATTGGCCTACACCAGAGGCCCAGGTCTGATGGGATCGTTGTTGGTAGGCAGTTCTTTTGCCAAAGGCTTTGCCAGAGCGCTCGACATTCCCATGATTGAAGTCAATCACTTGCAAGCACACATTTTGGCCCATTTCATCAAGGAAAAAGGCGAAGATCATCAATCTCCACAATTCCCATTCCTTTGCTTGTTGGTATCGGGCGGAAATTCGCAGATTGTATTGGTAAAATCCTACAAAGACATGGAAATCATCGGTCAGACCATCGATGATGCAGCCGGCGAAGCCTTCGATAAATGCGCAAAAATGCTCGGTTTGCCTTATCCCGGCGGCCCACACATCGACCGCTTAGCCAAGGAGGGTAACAGCCAGGCATTCCGATTTAACAAGCCGCAGATTCCGGAATTCAACTACAGTTTCAGCGGACTGAAGACCTCTTTCTTATATCGTCTGCGCGATGAAGTGGCTAAAAATCCCGATTTCATCGAAGAAAACAAATGCGATCTTTGCGCATCTTTGCAGCACACGGTGGTATCCATCTTGATGGACAAACTCTACAAGGCCAGCAAAGCTTATGGCATCAAGGAAGTTGCCGTAGCCGGTGGTGTTTCAGCCAACAGTGCGTTACGTGCAGCTTTCCAAGACTATAGCAAGCGCTACGGATGGAAGATTCATCTGCCCAAATTTTCATATACGACGGATAATGCTGCTATGGTAGCTATCTGTGGATATTTCAAATACTTAGATAAAGATTTCTGTCCCATTGAAGCTGCTCCGTTTTCGAGTGTTGCCATATAATAACTAGCTGTATATCAGCAACTTATTAAATAAATTAATTTTTTAAGGAAAATAATCCTTGAAATAATTGTTTATTAGGTAAAAAATACCGAATTTTGCAGCCGCTAAAAATTAGAGAAAATATAAACCAATAAATATCAATTGAAATGTCAAAAATTTGTCAGATCACAGGAAAAAAAGCAATGATTGGCAATAACGTTTCTCACTCTAAGAGACGTACGAAAAGAAAATTCAATGTCAATCTTTTCAGCAAAAAGTTCTATTGGGTAGAACAGGATTGTTGGATTGCACTGACCATTTCTGCTGCTGGATTGCGTGACATTAACCGCAAAGGTTTGAACGCAGCAATGAAAGATGCAGCTGCAGCTGGTTACTTGCGTATGGAAGATGTATTAATTCTTAACTAAGGGAGATTATCACTATGGCAAAGAAAGCAAAAGGAAACAGAGTGCAAGTAATCTTGGAATGCACCGAACACAAAGAAAGCGGTATGCCCGGTACATCTCGCTACATTACCACCAAAAACCGTAAAAATACTACTGGCCGTTTGGAATTGAAGAAATACAATCCTATTTTGAAACGTGTCACAGTTCACAAAGAAATTAAATAAGGTATAGACTATGGCAAAGAAAGCAGTTGCAAGTATGCAGACCGGTGAAGGTCGTACTTCTGTGAAAATCATCAAAATGGTGAAATCTCCTAAGACTGGTGCTTACGCCTTCAACGAAGAGATGGTTCCCAACGAAAAAGTAAACGAATATATCAAGAAATAATTTTGATATGAGATCATTCAAATAGCTTGTTTCTTACATAGGAGCAAGCTATTTTTGCTTTATATTTAATAAGGTAATTATGGGCATTTTCAGTTTCTTTACCAAAGAAAAAAAAGCCAATCTGGATCAAGGCTTGGCAAAAACCAAAGAGAGCGTATTTTCTAAGATCGGCCGTGCCATTGCCGGCAAATCCACCGTCGACGACGACGTACTGGACGAACTTGAAGAAATTCTCATCACGTCCGATGTTGGCGTAGATACCACTTTGCGTATTATCGATCGTATTCAAGCCCGCATCAAAAGAGACAAATATCTCAACACCGCCGAACTCCATAAAATTCTGAAAGAAGAAATTGTTGATTTGCTGATTGAAAACGAAGGCGAAGAATTGAAAGATTTCGATTCTCCACTCAACAGCAAACCTTATGTCATTATGGTGGTTGGCGTGAATGGCGTTGGCAAGACCACTACCATCGGTAAATTGGCCTACCAATTCCAAAAACACGGCAAGAAAGTTTATTTGGGTGCCGCCGACACTTTCCGCGCAGCAGCCATCGAACAATTGGAAATCTGGGGAGAACGCACCGGCGCACCGGTTATCCGTCAGAAGATGGGCGCAGATCCCGCCTCGGTGGTGTTCGATACTTTGAAATCGGCCGTAGCCAACGATGCTGACATAGTATTGATCGACACCGCCGGACGTTTGCACAACAAAGTGGGATTGATGAACGAATTGAGCAAGATCAAGAATGTGATGCAAAAGGTAGTACCCGATGCACCCCACGAAGTTTTGTTGGTTTTGGACGCATCCACCGGACAGAATGCCTTTGAACAAGCCAAGCAATTTACCAAAGCAACCGAAGTGAACGCTTTGGCTATCACTAAGTTGGATGGAACAGCCAAGGGTGGTGTCGTGTTGGGTATTTCCGATCAGTTCCAAGTTCCTGTCAAATATATCGGTTTGGGCGAAGGTATCGACCATTTGCAAGTCTTCAATCGTAAAGAATTCGTCGATTCTTTGTTTGGCGATCAGATGTCTTAACTATGAATACGCAAAGCAACAAAGCACATGTCATTTCCTTGGGTTGTTCCAAAAACCTGGTCGATTCGGAACAATTGCTTTATCAATTGCAAAGATCTGGTTATCAAGTAAGTCACAATAGTGACCATATCGAGGAAGGCGTTGTTATCATCAATACTTGCGGCTTTATTCAGGATGCCAAGGAAGAGTCTATCGAAACCATTTTGGAATACGCACAGGCTCGCGAAGAAGGAATTATCGAACGACTTTATGTATTTGGCTGTCTTTCACAACGTTATGCAGAGGAATTGAAAGCTGAAATTCCCGAAGTGGATGCTTTTTACGGCAAATTCGATTGGCATCATATCCTGGAAGATTTGGGTAGCGAATACTGCATGGAAGAACGACATCGTCGTATCCTGACCACGCCCTCGCATTATGCTTTTGTCAAGATTTCAGAAGGTTGCAACCGTCATTGTGCCTATTGCGCCATTCCTCTGATTACCGGCCGACACCGTTCGCGCCCTATGGAAGATATCGTGCAGGAAGTCAAGGAATTGGTTGCCGGTGGCGTAAAAGAAATTCAGCTGATTGCTCAAGATTTGTCATATTATGGCAAAGATCTTTACGGTCGTTTCAACTTGGCCGAACTCATGGAGAAACTCTCTGATATAGAAGGACTTGAATGGTTGCGTCTACATTATACCTATCCACATTTGTTTCCCATGGATATTCTCAAAGTGATGCGCGAACGCAAGAATATCTGCCATTACCTGGATATGGCATTTCAACATTGTAGCGACCATATGCTGCAGCAAATGCGCCGTCATATCAATGCCGAAGAAAGCTACCAGCTGATAGAGGCTATCCGTAAGGAAGTGCCTGATATTCATCTGCGTACCACGCTTATGGTGGGTCATCCAGGCGAAACGGAAGAAGATTTTGAAGCCTTGAAAACTTTCGTACAGAAGGTTCGTTTCGAGCGCATGGGTGCCTTCAGTTTCTCCAGCGAAGAAGGTACTTATTCCGGCGATCATTATCAAGATGATGTAGCTCAGGAAGTTAAAGAAGCCCGCTTAGACGAGTTGATGGCTTTGCAACATAATATCTCGGAAGAAATCAATCAGGAAAAAGTAGGGAAGTGCCTGAAAGTCATTATTGATAGGGAAGAGGAAGATTATTACATTGCCCGCAGCGAATTCGACTCGCCCGAGGTTGATCCCGAAATCTTTATCGACAAGACGAAAAAACTGAAGATCGGCAGCTTCTATCAAGCTCGCATCACGCAAGCAGACACTTACGATTTGTTTGCTGAAATTGTTGAAAATCAATAAAATAAACCACATGAGAATTGCATTCCGTCGAGGCTTATTGAGCCTTAGTCTGCTTGTTTCTGCGCTGAGTCTCTCGGCCGAAAACAACACACAAATTCAGGAAAAAGGTTTCGATATTTATGGCCATATCCGCACGGATTTCTTTGCACAAAGCCGTAATTGTATCAATTCTGTCAACGATTTATTTTCGCTGTATGCGGCTCCCGAAGGCAATCAGCCATCGGCAGGCATGCACAGTATCACCACGCGTATGGGTGCCAATTTTTATGCTCCGGGCATTTTGGGCGCCAAGCAAAGTGTGGGAAAAATCGAAGCAGATTTCAGCGGCGGTAGCGATTACGTCTGGATTCGTTTGCGTCAAGCATACACCCAATGGCAGTGGGAACATGCCAGTTTGTTGATGGGGCAGACCTGGCATCCGATGTTTACCCAACATATCATGCCCGGCACGCTGAATATCAATACCGGCTCACCATTCAATCCTTTCAATCGCAGCCCGCAATTGCGCTATAATTATCATTTTCAAGATATTACGTTCACCGGCGCAGCCATTTATCAGACTATGTACAAAAGCCAAGGTCCGAATGGTGCCAGCATTCAATATCAGAAAGATGCCGTTATTCCGAATCTTTTTTTGGGCATCGACTATAAGAATAAACACTTCCGCACAGGGCTTGGCGGCGACTATAAAGCCATCAAACCGATGAAAGAAGTTGATGCTTTGGTACATGGTTTTTCCGGCATCGTTTACGCTGATTATCAGAAAGATTTGCTCAGAATTTCTGCCAAAGCAACTTACGGACAAAACATGAGCGACCACAACATCATCGGTGGTTATTATATCGACAGATATCATAATTACCACAAATTCAATTCTTTTGCAGCTTATACCAATCTTTGCTACGGCAGTCTGCATAAAATGCTGTTTTTGGCCGGATACACCGCCAACTTGGGTGCCACGGATGAAATAACAAGTACCGGTAATTTTTATGGCTTCGGTATTTCCAATAATAAATATATCGGCGACATGTACCGCGTTTCGCTGGCTTATACCTACAATCCGGAAAACTGGCGCCTCGGTATGGAACTGGAATATAATAAGGTAACTTGGTGCGAAATGGCGCTTGGCCAGTTGGTAAATCCAGATCGCAAGGACGTTGTCCGTTTAGGAATGGTTGCTCAGTATTATTTCTAAAATTTTAGCGAACTGCTATATTACTGAGAATGACGATAGATTCTAGGTAAATTGATCTGCAAGGAAAATTGATATCCGAAATAAAGTAAGCATAATTATGGCGATGACTCGACAAGAGTTGTCGCCATTTTTGTTTAATATCACATTATTCTCAGTTTTTGTTCAAATCAAATCCAATCTACGAAAATCTTCCTTTTTCGCTTTTTGACCGCTTTTGTGCTATAATTAATATTATGTTGAATTGATAATTGTTCCATCTACTCTTTTAAAAACTTCTCTTCAAAACCTTTAATTTACATCTACTAATCTCTTCAAATTCGATCTACATGTTGTAAAAAAAATCCCCGGAACGAATTCCGAGGATTTTCATGTATGCTGAAAGTATTCTTTTCAGAAACTTGCTATCAAGATTAAAGACTCTTCATCTTAGCATCCATTTCTTTGTACTTAGCTTCGTATTCTTTGCTCAAAGCAGTTTTCTTAGCACCGTAATAAATGTTCTGCAAGTTGTAATAAATACCTCTCAAAGCAACGATGTAGTCTCTTTCCTGAGGACTTACCTGATGAGCTTTTTCCATGTAAGGCAGCGGTTTAAGGAAGAAGGTTTCCATCTTGGCCTTAGCAGCGCGATATTCACGGTCGTTCTTGATGGCATTTACACGGTCGAGTTCTTCTACAGCTTCGTTGTAATAGATACGACCCAAGCTACCCATGGCGTCGGCAAATTCGGGATCTTTTTCAATAGCTTTCAAGTAGAACTGTTCAGCAGCTTTTACATCACCCTTGTGTTCCAGAATTTGAGCCTTCAAATTGAAGAAGATGGCGGTAGAGTCACCTTGGTTGATAGCCAAATTGATCCAATCCAAAGCAGAATTCAAATCGTTCTTGCTCAAGTATTCGTTCACCAAGCTACGAGCATAGAAAGTGTTGAAAGGAAAACGTTGAACACCAATCTTATACATATCCAGCAAGGCCACAGAATCTTTCAAACGACCATATTCATAAATCATAAACTGGAACATTTCTTCTTGTTCCTTTACGGGACGATTTTCAGCTTGATAAGTCTTGTCAAGGATATTGAAGTACTTCAATGCCAATTCAGAATTGTTTGATTGTGAGGCACATGCACCGCAGTAATATTGCATGGTAGGAATCATGCTGTCGGTAGCTAAAGCCTGACGCTTTTCTTCTTCCCAGAAAGGCAAGTTAGGATAATCCAAATAATATTCGAATGCAGCGATGGCATTTTCGTATTGCTGATTCTTGAAATAAAAACCACCGGCGTTGATGAAACCAGGCTTGATAACATCCACGATTTCAACAATTTGTTTGCGGAATTTGGGACGAACTTTACCCTTGGCATTAGGAGCCTGATCGAGAGAGTCGGCAATTTCCATGCAATCGTAACATTTCATCAAAGCAGTAGCCATCAGATTTTCGTCAGCAGACTGACCCATCCAAGACTTGCGTTGTTCTTCGTCAAAAAGTTTGTAGTAAATTTTACCGGCAGTAAACCAAGTATCGGCAAGATTCTTGGTAACTGAATCTGACAAAGCAGGTTCGATAGCTTCACGAGCGCCCTTGTAATCAGGAACTTCGGCATTCAATTTAGCTTTAGCTCGTGCCACATTCTTCTTCTGAGCAAAGGCATCACCGCAAGTCATAACCATGGCTGCAGCGAGAACTAAAATAATTTTCTTCATAACGGTTGTATTAAAATAGTCAATGATTATTCTTGAATTTCGTTAGTATTTTCAGCCGATTCTTCAGTGGTGAGTGACTCCCCTTCTTCGTTGAGCGATTCGGACAAAACTTCACAAACAGAAGCAATTTCGTCGTTACGTTTTTCAAGGTTCAAGAGTCTGACACCCTGAGTGTTACGTCCCATGATACGAATATCTGCCATAGCCAGACGAATGGTGATACCCGATTTGTTGATAATCATCAGGTCGTTGTCGTCGCTGACATTCTTGATGGCAATCAGTGAGCCGGTCTTATCGGTGATGTTCATGGTGCGGACACCCTTACCACCACGGTTGGTTACACGGTATTCGTCCACTTCAGAACGCTTGCCGTAACCCTTTTCAGACACAACCATGATAGATTCGTTGTCTTTATGTTCGATGACAATCATGCCAACTACTTCGTCCTGACCATCTTCGTCGAGCGTCATACCACGAACACCGGTAGAAACACGACCCATCACACGAACCTTATCTTCGGGGAAACGGATAGCGCGACCATTGCGGTTGGCCATCACGATTTCAGAATTTCCATCGGTCATGCTTACTTGGATCACTTCGTCGTCTTCTCGGATAATGATGGCTTTCACACCATTGATCTTACTCTTGAAATATTCGCTGAGCGCCGTTTTCTTGATAACAGCCTGTTTGGTGGCAAATACCAGATAATGAGAATTCAGGAATTCTTCCGAAGTATCTTTCACGCGGATGTAAGCCGTCACTTTATCATCACCTTCGATGTTCAATACATTCTGGATAGCTCTACCCTTCGATGTCTTGTTGCCTTCGGGAATTTCGTATACTCTGAGTTTGTGATACTTACCCTTTTGTGTGAAGAACAACATCGTGTTGTGCATAGAAGCCTGATAGATGTATTCGATGAAGTCTTCGTCGCGGGTATTGCCGCCCTTGGAACCAACGCCGCCGCGGTTTTGAGTACGGAATTCTGCCAGAGGCGTACGCTTGATGTAACCCAAATGTGAAATGGTAATCACCACATCGTCGTCGGCATAGAAATCTTCAGGATTGAATTCTTCGGAAGCATACATAATTTCCGTACGACGTTCGTCGCCGTATTTAGCTTTGATTTCTTCCAATTCTTCCTTGATGATATCCATACGCATTTCTACGCTGGCCAATACGCGATGATACCAATCGATCTTGGCCATCAATTCTTCGTATTCCTTATGCAACTTGTCGATTTCCAGACCGGTAAGCTGACGCAGACGCATTTCCACGATAGCGCGGGCTTGGATGTCGGACAAATTGAATTCGGCCATCAAATTGGCACGGGCTTCTTCGGCATTGGCAGAAGCCTTGATAATGGCGATAACACGGTCGATATTGTCGGAAGCGATGATCAAACCTTGCAAGATATGAGCACGTTTTTCGGCTTCGGCCAATTCAAACTGCGTACGACGCGTTACCACTTCGTGACGATGTTCTACGAAATGATGAATCAAATCTTTCAGATTCAACGACATAGGACGACCTTTCACCAAAGCGATATTGTTTACGCTGAAAGACGATTGCAACGCCGTCAATTTGAAAAGCTTGTTCAACACCACACTTGCGTTGGCATCGCGCTTCACATCGATAACGATACGCATACCGCTGCGGTCTGATTCGTCGTTGATATTGGAAATACCTTCAATCTTTTTATCAGAAACCAAATCGGCAATGTTCTTGATCAATTCGGCTTTGTTGACACCATAAGGAATTTCAGAAACGATAATCTGATCGTGGGTGGAAGTAGATTCGATGGTAGCTTTGGAGCGGATCACCACTCTACCCTTGCCTGTTTCGAAAGCATCCTTCACACCGGCATAACCATATATATATCCACCGGTGGGGAAATCGGGCGCCTTGATATATTGCATCAATTCGGCAATCGTAATATCGTTGTTGTTGATATAAGCTACGGTACCGTCGATAACTTCAGAAAGATTGTGAGGCGGCATATTGGTAGCCATACCTACAGCGATACCGGCAGCACCGTTCACCAACAAGTTAGGAATACGCGTAGGCAACACGGTGGGTTCCTTGAGCGTATCGTCGAAGTTCATCTGAAAATCGATGGTGTCCTTGTCGATGTCGAGCAACATATCTTCGGCAATCTTGCGCAAACGACATTCGGTATAACGCATAGCAGCCGGGCTGTCGCCATCCACCGAACCAAAGTTACCCTGACCATCTACCAAAGGATAGCGCATATTCCAATCCTGCGCCAAACGAACCATGGCAAAATACACAGAAGAGTCGCCGTGCGGGTGATACTTACCCAATACATCACCGACAATTCTCGCAGATTTCTTATAAGGTTTATCTGAGTTATTTCCCAATTCATTCATACCGAACAACACGCGGCGATGAACAGGTTTCATACCGTCTCTAACATCGGGCAAGGCACGTGAAACAATCACAGACATCGAATAGTCGATGTAGGAAGTTTTCATTTCCTCCTCAATGTTGACGGGGATAATTCTTTCGTCTTCAATCATTTAAATAATCTTTTAAGTTTATTCAAAAAAACATGTAAAAATAGGCTTTTTTGCGCTAAATCGCAAACAAAAAATGGGCTTTTTTACACATTAAAATAGCCTAAAAATGCTGTCATTTTGTCTTTTTGGCCTGATATTTGCATAGGAAGGCTATCTTTTAATAAAGGAGAACTACCTATGATGATTCAAAACATTAGCAACAACGCACGAAAAGCCCTGGAATTCAGCTCGGAAGAAGCGCACAAAATGGGCAATCGCACGATAGATCCCGAACATTTGCTTTTGGGTATCATCCGTCACAAGGAAAATCGCGCCATGGAATGTCTGCAAGAAATGAAAGTAAACATCGATATGCTCAAATACATCGTGGAAAACCGCATCAAACAGCAAGATCTGATACCGGAAGATGTACAGATTCCGGCCAGCAAGAAACTCGAAAAAATACTGAGAATGAGCATGCTGGAAGCTCGCGGACAAAAAAGCGACATTATCGATACCGAACATTTCCTGTTGGCTATTCTGCGCGACAACGACAACCTGGCCGCCGATTTACTGAAACAGGAAGGCATCGGTCTGGACGCTACCCTTTCGCATCTGAATCCCAACAAAGAACAGCTGCCAACCAATATCGGCTATTCCGAAGAAGAGGACGATGATGACGAATTCGCTCCTTACGATGAAAACAAAGCGTCTGCCAACAACTTCCAATCGGCTTATTCCAGCACTGCACAAAAAGAGCAAAAGGATAAGAATCAGAAAGATACGCCCGCCTTGGACAACTTCGGCAACGATTTGACCAAAGCCGCCAAAGAAGGTCGCCTGGATCCTACCGTAGGCCGTGAAAACGAAATGTTGCGATTGGCTCAGATTTTAAGTCGTCGTAAAAAGAACAATCCTATTCTGATTGGCGAACCCGGCGTGGGAAAATCGGCCATCGTGGAAGGTTTGGCCATGCGCATTGTGGAACGCAAGGTGTCGCGTGTACTTTTTGACAAACGCATCATTTCGCTCGACTTGGCATCCATGGTGGCCGGAACCAAATACCGTGGACAATTCGAAGAGCGTATGAAGGCTATTATCAACGAGTTGGAAGCTCATCCCGAAATTATTCTCTTTATCGATGAAATCCATACTTTGGTGGGCGCAGGCAACACCCAAGGCTCGATGGACGCTGCCAATATGCTCAAGCCGGCCTTGGCGCGTGGTATTATACAATGTATAGGCGCCACCACCCTGGACGAATATCGCAAGAGCATCGAAAAAGACGGAGCTTTGGAACGTCGTTTCCAAAAGATTATCGTGGAAGCCACTTCGCCGGAAGAAACGCTGCAGATTCTGCACAACATCAAAGATCGTTACGAAAAGCACCATAATGTCAGCTATTCCGACCAAGCGCTGCAAGCTTGCGTCAATTTGACCAATCGCTACATCAGCGACCGCAACTTCCCCGACAAGGCCATCGACGCTTTGGACGAAGCCGGATCGCGCGTACACATCGACAATATTGATGTGCCGCAAGACATTGAGGCTCTGGAACTTTCCATCAACGAAAACAAGCGCCTGCAAGCAGAAGCCGTCAGCAGACAACAATACGAATTGGCCGCCGATTATCGTGACAAGAGTCGTCAGGAAGAAGAAAAATTGGCCCTTCGCAAAGCCGAATGGGAAGCCACACTCGACCTGCAACGCAAACCCGTGGACGAAGAACAGATTGCCCAAGTGGTGTCCATGATGTCGGGCATTCCTTTGCAGAAAATCGCTCAGGAAGAAAACAGCAAACTACTGGGAATGAAGGAAGATCTGCAATCGAAATTGGTGGGACAAGACCCGGCAGTAGAAGCGGTGGTGAAAGCCATCCAGCGCAATCGTATCGGATTGAAAGACCCCAATAAACCCATTGGAAGTTTTCTATTTGTCGGTCCTACCGGTGTGGGTAAAACACACCTAGCCAAGCTTTTAGCTGAAAGCATGTTCGATTCGGCCGATGCTTTGGTGCGTGTGGATATGAGCGAATTCATGGAGAAATTCAGCGTTTCTCGTTTGGTGGGAGCGCCTCCCGGATATGTCGGTTACGACGAAGGTGGACAACTTACCGAAAAAGTGCGTCGCAAGCCTTATTGCGTGCTTTTGCTGGACGAAATAGAAAAGGCTCATCCCGATGTGTTCAACATTTTGCTGCAAGTAATGGACGAAGGTCGCCTTACCGACAGTTTGGGTCGCCGCGTGGATTTCAAGAATACCATTATTATTATGACCTCCAACGTGGGCAGCCGTCAGCTGAAGGAATTCGGCAAAGGCATCGGCTTTGGATTGCCCGACCAAAACGCCATGAACGAATATTCTAAAGGCGTGATAAACAAAGCAATAAGCAAGACTTTCTCACCCGAATTCTTGAACCGTATCGACGATATCATCTTCTTCGAATCGCTTACACGCGAAGCCATCGACAAGATTATCGATATCGAATTGAAGCCCTTCAAAACCAGAGTGGAAAGTTTGGGATACCAGTTCGAACTCAGCCAAGCCGCCCGCGATTTTCTGGCCAAGGAATCGTACGATGTTCAGTTCGGCGCCCGTCCTTTGAAGCGCGCCATCCAACGTCATTTGGAAAACGAATTGGCAGAACTGCTTTTGAGCAAGCGTCTTAGCAGCCTCCATATTTTGGCCGACTACGACGAAGCGACGAAAAAAATCGTTATGAATAGTATCTAAACACTCAGACTGACAGCTTTGTCTTTATTGACATTCTGTCAGTCTTAATAATCCAATATGAAGATTTACAGCCTGTTACTCTGCAAAAATGAAGCCGATATCATTGCATCGGTATTGAACGACGCCTGCCAATGGAGTGATAAAATCATCGTATTTGACAATGGCAGCAACGATGGCACTTGGGAAATTGTCTGCGATATGGCAAATCAACATCCCGATATCATCATACCTTATGCCCACGACGGACGTGCCTTTAGAATCGGCCTTCGTGCTCTGAGTTTCGATGCATTTAAGCAAGAAATGACACCGGACGACTGGTGGTGTATCCGTATGGATGCTGATGAATTCTATGTAGACAATCCTAAGGATTTCTTAGCAAAAGTGCCCAAACGCTATCAACAGGTTTCCAAGACCAGCTTCGACTATGTACTCTGCCACGAAGATTTGCAAGAACACAACTTCTCTGGACATTTTGAAGAGGACAAAGATAAAATAAGATATTATAAACCAACCAATTGGGCAGAAACTCGTTTTGTCAGACATAGTCCCCGATTGCATTGGGAGATTGATCAGAAAAAACCACAACCATTGGGACTTACCTATCCGGAAGCCATCAGAGTAAAGCATTACCAATTCCGCAGTCCGCAACAGATGCAGCAACGTTATGCCATTCGTCAAGCTTCCAAACAAGCCGGTTGCGGTTCTTTTCACCACGAAAAAGGAAGTTCTTGGAAAGATTATCTTGCTTATCGCCAAGAAATGTACTTCGATGCGAATGATGGCAATCTGAAAACCCAAGGCAATCGAAATAAATTGCGCCGTATGCATCAGGAGTTCCTCAAAGCGATTTTGCAAAGCGTTCGCTATTATGGATAAATCATTGTAAATTAAATCACTAATAATCAAAAAATCATATCATGTTAGGATCAGGAAAAATCGGGGTTACTACGGATAATATTTTCCCCGTTATCAAAAAATTCTTGTACAGCGATCAGGAAATCTTCCTGCGCGAAATTGTATCTAACGCTGTGGATGCCAGTCAGAAACTGAAAACCATCGTAGCCAGCGGACAAAGCCAGGCGAACACCGAGCACCTTCGCGTCAGCATCAGCATCGACAAAGAGGCTAAAACGCTTACCATCAGCGACCAAGGTATCGGTATGACCGCCGAAGAAATAGACAAATACATCAATCAGATTGCTTTCTCCGGCGCCGAAGAATTCCTGGAAAAATACCAGAACGACACGCATGCCATCATCGGTCATTTCGGTTTGGGTTTCTACTCTGCTTTCATGGTTGCCAAGCAAGTGGATATCATCACTTTATCTTATCAAGATGGCGCTCAGGCCGTGAAATGGAGCTGCAACGGTTCGCCCGAATTCAGCCTGGAAGCCTGCGATAAGAAAGAAAGAGGTACCGACATCGTTTTGCATATCGACGAAGAAAGCGAAGAATATTTGCAAGAAGAAAAAATAGCTGCTTTGCTGCAAAAATATTGCAAGTTCCTCCCCGTTCCCATCGTTTTCGGCAAAAAGAAAGAATGGAAAGATGGCAAGGAAGTCAGCACGGATGAAGACAATCAAATCAACGATATTCAACCGGCTTGGACGCGTAAACCATCTGATCTTCAAGAAGAAGACTACAATAAATTCTACAAGGATCTGTATCCTTTCAGCGACGATCCGCTCTTCCATATCCATTTGAATGTGGATTATCCTTTCACTTTGACGGGTATTCTTTATTTCCCCAAAGTGAAGAGCAGCATCGATTTGCAGAAGAACAAGATCCAGCTGTATTGCAACCAAGTGTTCGTAACCGACTCTATCGAAGGTATCGTGCCGCCTTTCCTTACTTTGCTGCATGGTGTTATTGATTCGCCGGATATTCCTTTGAATGTATCGCGCTCGTATTTGCAGAGCGATGCCAATGTAAAGAAGATCTCCAACCATATCACCAAGAAAGTGGCCGACAGCTTGCTCAAGCTTTATAACGACGACCGCAAGGCTTTCGAAGAAAAATGGGACGATCTGAAAATCTTTATTGAATATGGTGTGCTTACCGAAGAAAAATTCTGGGACCGCGCCGAAAAGTTCATCCTTATCAAAAATAGTGAAGGCAAATTCTTCAATTTGGAAGAATACCACAACTTGGTAAACAGCAGCCAAACCGACAAGGACGGCAATCTGGTTTATCTTTACGCCACCGACAAAGACAGCCAATACACTTACATCGAAACCGCTAAAAACAAAGGCTACGATGTGCTGTTGATGGACGGTGAACTGGATGTTCCTTTCATTCAGCAAGTGGAAGCCAAGAGTGAAAAAACGCGCTTTGTACGTGTAGACAGCGACGTTATCGAAAACCTTATTCCGAAAGCCGACAAAGCCAGCGTCAGCTTGAGCGAAGACGAACAGAAAGCTCTCAAAGACTTGTTCAGCAAGCAATTGCCCGAAATGGACAAGATGCGTTTCGATGTTCAGATTGAAGCTTTGGGCGAAGATTCCTTGCCCATCGTATTGACGCAAAACGAGTTTATGCGCCGCATGCAGGAAATGGCAAAATTGCAGCCGGGCATGTCTTTCTACGGCGAAATGCCGGTTTCGTTCGCTATGGTCTTGAATGCCGACCATCGTTTGGTGAAAGAACTTGTCGGTGTTCAGAGCGAAGAAAGCGAAGACAAAGTAAAACAGCTGATCGACTTGAGTTTGCTTAGCAACGGTTTGCTCAAAGGCGAAGCGCTCAACAAGTTTATCCGTCGCAGCTACGATTTGTTCTAAGCAGCGATTGGGCTTGATGAAAAAGCGATGGCCGCATCTTCGATGCGGCCACTTCTTTATTTTCCCATCCTTTCCAAACTCAACTTCTCACCCTTGTCTTAAGCCGGCACTTTATCTTTCGGAAAACGGAAAACAATGGCCAAAATCAGCATCAGACCAATCAGCATCGGATAATACAAATAAGGAATAATGGCCAAAGGACTCACGCCTGCCAGCGCCGATGCCATCAGCAATTGCGCGCCATAAGGCAAGATACCCTGTGCAAAACAAGAACTGGTATCCATCAACGAAGCTACTTTTCGTGGAGACAGACCATATCGCAAGGACATTTCGCGGGCAATGCTTCCCGTTGTCAGAATGGCGATGGTATTGTTGGCCGTACAAATATTTACCAACACCGTCATCAGCGAAATCACCGCTTCGGCGGCCCTTTTGCCTTTCACGCGAAGACTCAACAAACGAATCAGATAATCAAAACCTCCCAACTCTTTGATAATGTTCATCATTCCGGCGGCCATCAGCGTTACCAGAATCAGTTCGTACATTCCTTTCAATCCTTCGCCTGCCGACACAAACATATCCAAGGGCGAAAATCCGCCTTCGAAGAAGGCTATCAAATCGGTCGAGAAAATGCCAATCAATAGCACCAGCAATACATTCATACCACAGAGCGCCAGCACAATCACCAAAAGATACGGCAAGAGCCTGATCCACACGATATCCTGCATAGACACGGCTGCAACCGGCGTTGCATGATTACCAATTATATATAACAACATCGTCACAAGTGCGGCCGGCAAAACAATAGCCAGATTGGTACGAAATTTATCGCTCATCTTGCAATGTTGCGTTTGGGTTGCCGCAATGGTTGTGTCTGATATAAACGACAAATTATCACCGAAAAAAGCACCTCCTACCACGATGGCCAACAACCAAGGCAAAGACAAGTTCAATTCGGGCGCCATAGCCGACACCACCGGCGTCAAAGCCACAATGGTTCCCACCGAAGTCCCTATCGACAAGGAAATAAAGCAAGTTGCGACAAAAATGCCCAGGGGGATAAACTGACTCGGCACTAAGGCCAAAGTAAGCGCTACCGTTGCATCTATCGCACCCATCGCCTTGGCAGATGCGGCAAAAACGCCCGCCAGACAAAAAATCCAGATCATATACATCACATCCGACTGCGCCGCGCCGCGTGCAAAAATATCAATGCGTTCTTTGACGCTACGTCCTTTCAAAAGAAACATAGCATACAAAGATGCAATAACAAAAGCCACAGAAACCGGCACCAGATAAAAATCTTTAGCCAACAAAGAGGCTGATAAATAAACGATTATCAACAGAAGTACCGGCGAAAGTGCAATAAAGGCTTTCAGTTTTGTGTTCATATCTTGCGCTGAAATAGAAATGCTTATAAAGAAAAAAGACCGCCTATTGCTAAGCGGTCTAGTGACTCCGACAGGATTCAAACCTGTAACCTTCTGATCCGTAGTCAGATGCTCTATTCAATTAAGCTACGGAGCCGTTCTGAATTCGGGTGCAAAAGTAATGCCCTATTTTTAATTATGCAAGTATTCCACCAACTTTTTTCAAAAAAAATATAGCCTCAAAAAGAATAGCACTGTTTTACACCGAGTTACAGAAAAAGAAAAATATAATTCAATTAATTTGTTTACTTTTGCGAACAACCTTTTGACTCATTCCATTAAGCAGTAAGAACATGACAGAAATAATTCTTCCCATTCTTGGGATTTTAATAGCACTCTTAGCCGTTATCTGGCTTTATATACTATTACCCTACAATATGGCTAAAAAGCGCGGACGTAGCGCCTTGGGTTGGATTATTCTATTTTGGCTCATAACCCCTATTTGGGGAATCATCTTTTTGTTGATAGTCGGAAATTCCGAAAAGAAAATCCGAAAAGAAATCATAAAAGAATTACGCCATAATTAAAGTTCTATGTCCAACTCGCTTTTCCTATCATTGATTCCCCTTTTGATTGTCATTTTAGGAATAACAATCCTACGTAAATATGTCAAAAATAAAGCCTTACGCTATGCTGACAAAATAAGCCATATTCCAAGCTACTCAAGCAATTTTACACACAACTCCTCATTTGAAGAAAGTTCCTTTATTGATATTCAGACAGATTTAAATGAACTTTATTTTGCAAGCATTCTGTCATCATCCGAAACAGAATGTTTTATCAATCATTACAAACCTTATTTTTTAGAAGCTAATTCAATCTTCAAGAAATTACAATACTACCATATAAAAGCTCCAGAAAGACTTTTAAAATTTGTCCATGATTTTAAAAATATTCATGAAATTATTCAGAGACATAACCAAGAAGCAATTACCTATATACTACAAACACACAAGGATTTTTTCAATCAATGCTTAAAGTATCCTTTAGACCCTCAACAAAGACGCTCTATTATTTCTGAAGAAGACAATTGTTTAGTTGTCAGTAGCGCTGGCAGCGGAAAAACATCTTCTATTGTTGGAAAGGTTAAATATCTAACAGAAATAAAAGGAGTTGCACCTCATAGAATATTGCTTATCAGTTACACAAACAAAGCGGCAGCAGAACTCACAGAAAGAATCAACACGGAAGATCTGAAAGGTTTCACTTTTCATAAATTAGCCCTAGATATTATAGGAAAAGAAACTGGCATTAAACCATCAATATGCAGCAACACAGATGCTGTATTTATAGATATTTATCATACACTATTAAAAAACAAAGCTTTCAGGAACAGTATTGTTGAATATTTCATTGACTATCAAACTAGCGAATCTGATTGGGAACATACTAAGAACGAAAGAAGAGAACAATTATCAGCACAAAAGAAAAATCAAATCAAAGCAATGCTTCCCGACATGGATGGCAAAAACATATATGTCCGAAGCATCCAAGAACAAAAGATATGCTTTGCTTTATCATCATTGGGAATTAAATTTAGATACGAAGAACCATACGAACATCCTTTGGCAGACGAAACACACTCACAATACCACCCCGATTTCTCAATATATTTTGAGCAAAACGGAATAAAGAAGCGTATCTATCTAGAACATTTCGGAATTGATGAACACGGACTTGTTCCGGTCTGGTTTGCTAAAGATATGAATATTTCATACCAAGAGGCTTGTAAAAAATATAATGATGGCATCACATGGAAGATTGCTGCACATAAAAAATTCGGAACAAAACTTTTAACTACTTCTAGTGCAGATTTCCGATATTCTGATATACAAAATACCCTAAGACAACTATTAACAGAGGCCGGTGTACCTATTATCGAGAAGAGCGAAAAAGAATTGTTTGAAATGATTTTACCATCAGGCAGTAAACAGGAAAAAGCCTTCATTCGCCTCATTGCTACTTTCGTAACATTAACAAAATCAAGCTGTAAATCAATTGATGAAGTTTTGCTACAGGCAAACAGATTAAATGATAAACGAAGTTCATTTATCATACAAAACATTTTCCAACCGGTGTTTAAACTCTATCAACAAACACTAAACAATCGTGAACAGATAGATTTTACTGACGCCATTCTTCAAGCAACAGAAATATGCCGCATTTTACATCCCCTGTCATATGATTACATTATTGTGGATGAATTTCAAGATATTTCCATTGATCGTTACAATTTCTTAAAGGTGTTACGAAACGGAAACCCTCCGGCAAAATTATATTGTGTAGGAGATGACTGGCAATCCATTTATCGTTTCTCCGGAAGTGACATGGCTCTTTTCAACCAATTTCCAAAACATTTTGGAGCCACCGAGATAAACAAAATTGAAACAACATATAGATTCGGAGAGCCACTAATTTCATTGTCTTCAAAATTCATCCAACGCAACTCTATTCAAATACAAAAGGATATACGACCATTTAATACAGAAGCAAAAACAGAATTAATGTTTTATGCTTACAATAAAAACAATTATTGCAGTATTATTGAACAATTGCTCTCATCTATTCCGTCAGACAAAAGCATATTCCTACTAGGACGCTACTCTTTTGATGATTATTACTTGTCTTTCAACTACAAATCTCTAAAAGAGGGTAATAAATTCTATTACATAATCAACGACAGAAAATTAGAATTCTTAACCGTGCATAAATCAAAAGGCCTAGAAGCAGACTATGTAATCCTTTTACAATGCAACAAAGATACCTACGGATTCCCCTCCCTGATAAATGATGACCCTGTACTTCGTCATGTTCTTACCGAAAACGATAAATTTCCATACGGAGAGGAACGAAGATTATTTTATGTTGCCATTACAAGAGCCAAGGCCAAAACATTTGTTCTTTATGACAATAATTTTCCATCTACATTTGTAGAAGAATTTTTACACCCAAAGAAAATATCCATCGACAATTATAGACAACACCCAAACGCGAATAAAAGATGGACAAGAAATGCTGATCAATTTTTATTAAAGCTACACGAAGAAGGTAAAAGTATCAAAGAAATTGCCGCCAAAATGGGCAGAAGCCAAACATCCATTACCATGCGATTAAATAAACTTCTACAATAAACAAACACATGCTTTCTTTGCAAAAAAGAGCGAAGCGTGGCTTATTATTTTTGAGATGAAGGCTATTATTATTAAAAATATTGCGAAATTTGCGGCGATTTAATACAAGAAACTATGGATATCAAACAACAAGTACTCGAAGTGTTTCAACAATCGGCTGAAGCATTGAATGCCGGTAAAGTAGCAGAAATCAGCGGCATCGACCGCAAAGAAGTGGACAAGGCTATGGCCGAATTGAAAAAAGAAGGCGCCATTGTCAGTCCTAAACGTTGCTACTGGACCGCTGCCAAGTAATCATGAAAATACTACTGCTGATTTGCGGTTTTATTAGTCTAGGATTGGCCATTTTAGGCATCTTTCTACCGGTACTGCCAACAACACCTTTGCTGCTGTTGGCAGCTTATTTATTTTCCAAAAGTTCGCAAAAACAATACGATTGGCTCTTGCAACACCCTCGATTTGGCCCTTACATCATCCAGTTTCGCGAACAAAAAATCATTCCTCGCCACATCAAACTGATTTCCATGCTGATGTTGTGGGCCACCATTTTGCTCAGCATCTATCTACTGCGTGGAAATTTGCCGATACAAGCATTGCTGCTGATTATCGCCATAGGCGTCAGCTGGCACATACTCTCCTATCGTTCCAAGTAAATCTATTGATTATCAGAAAGGATTGGTATCGGGGATCTGCTCATTGATTTTGGAAGCATAGAAAGTTTCTCCCGTCGATGGCATATCCTGTTGTTGCGGCAACACATAATTCACCTGATTGTCATCATCGCGGAAACGAGCAAATTCCTTATCAAAACACAGACGCACATCGCCCGTAGAACCATTACGATGCTTGGCAATAATCAATTCTGCCTTGCCTACCAACGAGTTACCATCGGCATCTTCCAGAATCTTGTAGTATTCGGGACGGTGAATGAAACATACAATGTCGGCATCCTGTTCAATAGCACCCGATTCGCGAAGGTCGGAAAGTTGCGGACGCTTGGCATCGCTGGCGCTGTTGGGAGAATTGGTATTACCGGTACGATTGGCCGATGCACGGTTCACCTGCGAGAGCGCGATAATGGGAATATCCAATTCTTTAGCCAAAGCCTTCAAGGCACGCGAAACGGTGCTCACTTCCTGTTCACGGTTGCCGAATTTGCCACCGCTGGCATTCATCAGCTGCAAGTAGTCGATCATCAGAATCTTAACATCGTGTTCCTTCACCAAACGACGCGCCTTGGTTGAAAACTCGAACACCGACAAACTGGGCGTATCGTCGATAAAAATGGGCGCATCGTAAAGATCCTTGATCTGTTGGTCGAGCAACTGCCATTCTTCGGGACTGAGTTTACCATTCTTAATCTTTTCACCCTGCAAAGAGCAGGTATTTACAATAAGACGATTAACCAACTGAACATTAGACATTTCCAAAGAGAAAACCCCTACAGGAATACCATAATTCACCGCCATATTCTTCGCCATCGACAACACGAAAGCCGTTTTACCCATAGCCGGACGGGCTGCCAAAATAATAAGGTCTGACTTCTGCCAACCGGAAGTATATTTGTCCAATTCGGCAAAACCTGTAGGCAAACCACTCAAACCGTCGGTACGTTGCGAAGCCGCGCGAATACGACTCAACGCTTCATCGATGATGGGATTGATTTGCACCACATCTTTCTTCAACGACTGTTGCGAAAGCTCAAACAAACCCGATTCGGCTTCTTGCATCAAATCTTTCACGTCGGTGGTTTCGTCGAAAGCCTTGGCCTGGATTTCCATAGAATAACGGATCAGCTCGCGTGCCAGATATTTTTGCGCCACGATACGCGAATGGTATTCCAAGTGCGCGGTAGACACCACGTTGTCGGCCAGCTTGATCAGATAAACAGCACCGCCCACTTCGTCCAGCTGATTGCTGCGACGCAAAGCATCCTGCACCGTGAGAATATCCACAGGCTCCTGCTTGATAGACAAATTCTGTATCGCTTCGAAAATAATCTGATGCGATTTTTCGTAAAAATGTTCAGGTTTCAATATTTCTGACACCTTGGAAAAAGCATCTTTTTCCAACATCAGCGCTCCCAGAACGGCTTCTTCGAGTTCTCTTGCCTGCGGTTGTAAACGATTGATATCCTCCGGTTTAACGGGTGTTTTCTTATAAACTACTTTGACATTATCCATAGTGTTGCGGCTTTTGCGAAAAATTGGCACAAAATTAGAACGAAGCCACGGAGAAGAAAAATTTTTTGCCCTTTAGTTATCAACAAGTTTTCAACAATTTTTATCAACAATTCTGTGCAAATCCACTACCTTTGTCACACTCAAAACAAGATAGTTATGATCTGCTTTCCTAATGCTAAAATAAACCTGGGACTCAACATTGTAGCCAAACGTCCCGACGGCTATCACAACATAGAAACCATTTTTTATCCCATTGCCTGCCGCGATGTGCTGGAATGCGTTCCCGCTGATGCTTACAGCCTGCAAGTGAGCGGTATAGCACTCGATAACAAC